>CAZNOY010000009.1:0-122003 GCA_964574905.1 uncultured Citromicrobium sp.
CGTGGTCGATCACCAGCGCGGTGAAAAGGCCATCGGGAAGGCCGCCCTTCTGGAATATCTCCGCGATCTTGAGCCCGCTGCCGGTGCAGTTGGCTGCGTGCTTCAGCAGCACGCCGTTGCCCGTCATCAGGTTGGCGATGGCATAGCGGATTACCTGATAGGCGGGGAAGTTCCACGGCTGGATGCCGTAGACCACGCCGATGGGCGAATAGGTGATGATGCCGCGCCCCGCATTGTTCGGGTCGTGCGGCTCGTCGGCCAGTTCCTTGGGCCCGTTTGCAGCGGTGTAGTCGCAGATCGCCGCGCACAGCTCCACCTCGTCGCGGCTGTCCTTCAGCAGCTTGCCGACCTCGGCGGTCATCAACTGGGCCAGTTCTTCCTTGTTGTCGCGCAGCGCCTTGCCGAGACCCTTGATGACTTCGGCCCGGTCTTCGAGGCTGTGCAGCTTCCACTTCGAAAACGCCTCGTGGCAGGCATCGACCCTGGCGAAGGCTTCGTCCTTGTTGATGTGCGTGTAGGTTTCGATCCGTTCGCCGGTGGCGGGGTTGATGGTGGTGATGTCGGCCATTTGGGGGACTTTCTTGAAAGGGGGTTTGTCCTTCCAATGGGTGGCCCCTGCCACCCGTTCCGACCCCGCACCAAAGCCGGTACGCCTCGCGCAGATCATGCGGCGACGATCTAGCGCGGTATTGCATATGCGATGCAGTCGCATTAAGTGGCGAGGCATGAACCAAAGACCAGCCCCCCGCACACTGACAGTCCTCCGCCGCGCTCGCATCACCCCGTCCCTCCAGCGCGTCACCATCGGCGGGCCGGGTCTCGAAGGGTTCCCTCAGGGACAGGAGGGCGGTTATCTCAAGCTGTTTCTGGGGGAAGGCGAGAACGGCAAGCCTATCGTGCGGACCTACACCATACGTCACCAGCGGCCCGGCGAACTCGATATCGATTTTGCGCTGCATGGCGGCGAAGCGGCGGGTCCGGCGACGCACTGGTCGCTTACCACCGAGCCGGGCGAGACCATTGAGGTGGGCGGCCCCGGTGCCGCCAAGCCGCTTCCTTCAAATCATGATTTCTACCTGATCGCGGGCGACATGACCGCGCTCCCGGCAATCAGCGTCAATCTGGCGGCGCTTGCGCCCGACGCGCGCGGCGTGGCGGCAATCGAAATCCAGAACGATGCGGACAGGATCGAACTGGATAAGCCTGAGGGCGTGGAAATCCGCTGGCTCGTCAATCGCGAACCCGGCACGCAGCCCGATCTGCTGGCCGACGAATTGCGCACCGCCGTGCTGCCGCAGGGGCGGATCGCGGGCTGGGCGGCGTGCGAGTTTTCCTCGATGCGCAATCTGCGCGCGCTGCTGCGCGACGAGCTGGGCCTGCGTGGCCCTTCGCTATACATCTCCAGCTACTGGAAGGCCGGGCTGATCGAGGATGAGCACAAGGTGGCCAAGCGCGAGGATGCGCAAGCGCAACCTGCCTAAGCGCTAGCGGCCTCGTCCAACGCTTCCTCGATCATCTCCAGCGCTGTACGGAGCGAGGCCAGCCGCACCCCATCGCGTCCGACGGCGCCGAAATGCTCCTCGCGGTGCACCGGCTCGCCGCTTGTCCGCGCCAGCGCGAAATGGACGAGGCCTTCCTCGTCGTCCTCACCTCCCGGACCGGCGAAGCCAGTGATCGAAACCATTATGTCCGCGTCCGATCGCTCCAGCCCCCCCTTGGCCATCGCCAGAGCGACGTTCTTGCTCACCGCGCCGCAATCGTCGACCAATTTGCGCTCGATCCCCAGCAGATCGCACTTGGCTTCGTCCGAATAGGATACGAAGCCGCGTTCGAAGGCGTGACTGCAACCCGGAATGTCAGTCAGCAGGGAGGCAAGCAGACCGCCGGTACAGCTCTCTGCGGTCGCCAGCCGTAATTCGGCGTCGCAGGCCCTGCTGAGTACCTCGTGCGCCCGGTGGACAATGTCGTCCGGGAGAGCTGGTTCGAGTTCTTCGGCCATCGCTTCAATCCGTTACACGTGCCCACCCGTCGTTGGCGGGTACAAGCGAAACGAGGAATTCCTCTGCGGTTTCCAAATATGCCCTCTGCTTGTCTTCGCCCATCCGGTCCCAGTTTGAATAGATCCGCCCGATCCGGTGATTGGCCACCAGCCTGTCGCGATGGCGGTCCATGAAATGCCAGTAGAGCGAATTGAACGGGCACGCGCCTTCGCCGGTCTTCTTGGCTGGCGAGTAGGCGCAGTCGGCGCAGTAATTGCTCATCTTGTTGATGTAGTTGCCCGACGCGGCGTAGGGCTTGGAGGCAAGCTTGCCGCCATCGGCATAGAGCACCATCGCCGCCACATTGGGTAGCTCGACCCATTCATAGGCATCGGCGTAGACCACCAGGTACCAGTCCTGCACCTCGCGCGGATTGATCCCCGCGATCAGGCAGAAATTCCCGAGCACCATCAGCCGCTGGATATGATGCGCATGCGCATTGTCGCGGGTCGATCGGATGCAGTCGGCAAGGCAGCGCATGTCCGTCTCGCCGGTCCAGAAGAACTCGGGCAGGCCGCGCTGTGCGTTGAGCGCGTTGGCGCGTCGGAGATGCGGCATGTGCAGCCAGTAGAACCCGCGCACATATTCGCGCCAGCCGATGATCTGGCGTATGAAACCCTCGACACTGTTGATGGGGGCCTTGCCATCCCGGTACGCCTGCTCTGCGCGTCGGCAGAGATCGAGCGGGTCGAGCAGGCCGAGGTTCAGACTGGTCGACAGCATCGAATGGAACAGGTCGTCCTGCCCATGGACCATTGCGTCCTGATAGGGGCCGAAGCATTCGATACGCTCCGCAAAGAACCCGTCGGTGGCTTGCTCCGCCTGGTCGCGCGTGACCGGCCAGCCGAAGCTTTCAAGGCTGCCGAAATGGTCGCCGAACTTCTCCGCGACCAGATCGATGCATTGCTGCGTGATATCGTCCGGCTCGAACAGCGGGCGTTGCGGCGCCTCCAAGCCTTCCTTGGGTGGCTTGCGGTTCTCGCTGTCATAGTTCCATTCGCCGCCTTCGGGCTTGTCGCCATTCATCAGCAGCCCGGTCTTCCGGCGCATCTCGCGGTAGAAGAATTCCATGCGCAGGCTGTCGCGATCCTCCGCCCACTCGCGGAATTCACGGAGCGAACACACGAAGCGATCGTCCGGCAGGATTTCGACTTCGCAGTCGAACTTGTCGGGCCATTCCTCGATTTGCTGCTGCACCCGCCATTCGCCCGCCTCGACGACATGAACGGCGCGGGGTGAATGCCGCTCGATCGCACGCGCGACTTCGCCGGTGAAGCTGCCCGCATTATCCGGATCGGTCAGCTTGACGTAGTCGACCTGCCACCCCGCATCGCGCAGTTCGGCTGCAAAGTGACGCATCGCGGAGAAGACCAGCACGATCTTCTGCTTGTGGTGCTTCACGTAGGTCGCCTCGTTCCACACCTCCATCATCAGGATGATCGTGTCGTCCTTCGCACGTCCGCGCAGCGACGCGAGGTTACGGGTCAACTGGTCGCCGAGAATGGGGACGAGGACGGGGCCGTCTTGCGGTTCTGTCATGCACGCACAACGCGCATGCAATGCATTCGTTCGGCTGGCCTTTGGGGCAGGGGTAGGGGAGCCAGCTAGACGAAGCTATACGGATCGATATCGATCCCCACGCGCACGCCGCGCGGCAGGTCGAGCGGGCCCAGCCAGTCGCGGATCGCATCCTGCAGCGCTGCAGTACGCTTGGCATTGATCAGCAGGCGATAGCGATAGCGGCCACGCAGCTGCGCAAGCGGAGCGGGGGCGGGGCCGAAAATGGCGATATCATCCAGCCGGGGACGCAAGTCGCCGATCCGCGCGGCGGCGGAGCGGGCCTCCTTGTCGTCCTCGCTCGATACGATGATCGCCGCCCAGCGCCCGAAGGGCGGTGCGTTGGCGTGGCGGCGCGATTCGAGCTCGGCGGCGTAGAACGCGTCGCGGTCGCCCGCCGCCAACGCGGCAATCACCGGGGCGTCGGGGTGACGCGTCTGGATCAGCACTTCACCCGGCTTGCTCGCCCGCCCGGCGCGCCCCGCGACCTGCGCGATCTGCTGGTACACGCGCTCTGCAGCGCGCAGGTCGCCGCCCTCCAGCCCCAGGTCCGCATCGACCACGCCGACCAGCGTCAGGTCGGGGAAGTGGAAGCCTTTGGTAACCAGCTGCGTGCCCACGATCACGTCGATCGCGCCTGCCTCTGCCATGGCGACGAACTCGGCGGCGCGCGCGGGCGTATTGAGCGTGTCCGAGGTGGCGACCGCAATGCGTGCCTCGGGCGCGATCTCGCGGACTTCGTCGGCGACCCGCTCCACGCCGGGGCCGCAAGGGACGAGGCTGTCCTTCTCGCCGCACTCGGGGCAGGCCTCGGGCGTCGGCTCCTCGTGCCCGCAATGATGGCAGGCGAGCTTGTGGGTGAAGCGATGTTCGACCAGCCAGGCGCTGCATTGCTTGCACTGGAAGCGGTAGCCGCAATTGCGGCACAGAGTCAGCGGCGCATAGCCGCGCCGGTTGAGGAACAGCAGCGTCTGTTCCTTGCGCTCCATCCGCGCGAAAAGCTCGCGCGCGAGGCTCGGCGCGAGCCAGCGGCCATGCTCGGGCGGCTCCTGCGTCAGGTCGAGCAGCCGGATCGTGGGCATGGTTGCGCCGCCGAAACGGCTCGGCAGGTCGAGCTTCCGGTAGGTGCCCGTCTCCGCCATGTGCAGGCTTTCGAGCGCGGGGGTGGCGCTGGCTAGGATCACCGGAATGCGCTCGAAATGGCCGCGCATCACGGCAACATCGCGCGCGTTGTAACGCACGCCGTCGTCCTGCTTGAAGCTGATCTCGTGCGCTTCGTCGACGACGATCAGGCCGAGATTGGCATAGGGAAGGAACAGCGCCGAACGCGCACCCACCACCACCTGCGCGCCGCCATCCATTGGGTCGCGTGCGATGGCGCGCCACGCGCGGCGGCGCTCGGACGACTTGAGCGAGGAATGCCACAGCGTCGGCTGGGCACCGAAGCGATCCTCGAACCGGCGCAGGAAATTCTCGGTCAGCGCGATTTCGGGCAGCAGCACGAGGACCTGTTTGCCCGCGTGGATCGCGGCGGCGACGGGTTCGAAATAGGTCTCGGTCTTGCCCGAGCCGGTCACCCCGTCGAGCAGGATGGGCGCGAATTCCTCCGCCTCGACCGCCTTGACCAGTTCGTCTGCGATCTCGGCCTGCTGCGGCGACAGGATCGGCTCGGCATGGTCGGGCTGCGCGCGCTTGTAGGGCCGGTCCGCATCGACCTCTTCGGGTTCGAGCACGCCTTGTGACACGAGCCCGCGCAGCACACCTTCGGAGACACCCGCAAGCGCGCCGAGTTCGCGGATCGTCCCCTGCGCGCCGACCAGCTTCTCCAGCGCCCGTTCGCGCTGCGGGGTCATCCGGTCGGGCTGCTTGTCCGTCAGGCGGTATTCGGTGACCGTAACGCCGCCCTTCAGCGCCCCGCCGCTCGCCAGTACCATTCGCGCAACCGCGCTCATCGGCGCGCAGTAATAGTCGGCGGTCCATTCGATCAGGCGGCGCAGCTCGGCGCGAACCGGCTGCACCGGCAGCACCGAGAGGATCGGGCGCAGCTTCTCTTCGGGCACCGACTGGCCCGGCAGGCGTTCCTCCTCCCACACGATGCCGGTGATCTGGCGCGGGCCGAGCGGGGCGAGCACAACGTTACCGAACTCGACCGCCATGCCATCTGGCACGCGGTAATCGAGCACGCCAAGCGCGGCGTTGAAGACGAGGAGGCGGATACGGCACATGAGCTGGTCCGCAATATGGGCGCGGGGGCTCCCTCGCCACAAGCATGGAAGGTGAGATGATGACCGGAATTCTGGAAACGAGCCTCAACCGGCGTGGCCTTCTGGGCTCGCTGGGCGTCGGCGCGGGCGCGCTGCTGCTGAGCGGTTGCATGACCTACGAGGATCGCGTGACCAACGTGATCGAGCGATTGTTGCTGGTCGCCAGCGAACGCGCGTTCGACCGGCTGGCCGCACCCGGCGGGTTCTGGGACGAGCAGGTCGCCGCCATCGGGCTCGACAATATGCTGGGCGCGCGCGGTTCGGTACTTGCCAACATCCTGACCTCGGGCCTCGTCAAGGCACGGCTGGAACGCGAGTTCGCCGGATTTGCGGTGGATGCGAGCGAACGTGCCGCGCCGGTCATCTACGATACCATCCAGCTTATCGGGGTGCGCAACACGATCGACCTGATCACCGGCGGGCCGACGGCAGCGACCAGCTACCTTCGCGGCGAGGCAGGCAATCGCGTGGTCGATGCGATGGTGCCCGAACTGGGTCAGGCGATGCGCGTCGCGCAGGACCCGCTGGTGGGCCAGCTGCTCTCGGCCGCGGTCGGCGTCGATGTGAATGCGGCGGCGAACCGCGTGGCGACCAGCGTCAACGATACGATCTGGACCGAGATTGGGCGCGAGGAGGCAGCCATCCGCGCCGACCCGCGCAGCACCAACGATCCGGTCCTGATCGGCGCCTTCGGGATCGGCTCGCGGCTCTAGAAGCGGTAAGTCGCCGTCAGCTGCGGCACGTGCGTATAGGTGTCGCCGCCCAGACGCGGGCGCAGTTGCAGCAGGTAGCCGCCCGTGACCTCCAGCTTGTCCGCCGCGCGGTAGGTCAGCCCGGCATTGAAGCGCCACTGGTCGACGCGCTGCGGCCCGCCATCATTGCGATCGCGCAATTGGTAGAGCAGCTCGACCGAGCCTGCCGCCTTCAGCTTGGGCGCGATGTCGTCGCTCAACTGCACGCGCTGGCGCAGGCGCAGCGCCATCCGGTCCGAATTGTCGTAGAAGCGTTCCTCAATCCGCGAACGCAGCGACAGGATGCCGGTCGAATAGCCGACCTGCTGATAGGGGCGGATTTCGGTGAACCCGTCGACATCGTGGATTTCCATCCCGCCGCCGATGGTGAAGCCGTCGCCCACCTTCCGATCGACCACCGCGCCGACGATGTATTCGTCGGGCCCGCCCTTGCGGCGTTGTTCGACTTCGACCTTAAGGCTGGTCTCCGGGGCGATATCGCCCTTCGCGCTCAGCTCGATCCAGAATTCGCTGTCATCCGCCAGCGCTGCGCTCGGTTGCAAAAGCAGGGGCGCGGCGGCAAGTGGGACAAGACGTTTCGCAAGGCGCGAGCGATTCATGATGGGCTCTCCCGGTATTCGTGAATGCGCGCTTTGGCGCTTGCGGGCACCGCTACACAATATGACAGGAATGTTACAGAGATGAAGTTCTTCGCCGACACCGCCGACATCGCGGATATTCGCGAACTGGCCGAAACCGGGCTGATCGACGGGGTGACCACCAATCCCTCGCTGATCCACAAGTCGGGCCGCGACTTCATCGAGGTGACGCGCGAAATCTGCGGCATCGTGGATGGACCGGTCAGCGCCGAAGTGGTCGCGCTCGACCACGAAACGATGATGAAAGAGGCCGAAAAGCTGCGCAAGATTGCGGACAATGTCTGCATCAAGGTGCCGCTGACGCTCGACGGGCTGAAGACCTGCCGCGCGCTGACCGACGATGGCACGATGGTCAACGTGACGCTGTGTTTCTCCGCCAATCAGGCGCTGCTTGCCGCGAAGGCCGGCGCGACCTTCGTCTCGCCCTTCGTCGGTCGCCATGACGACAACGGCTTCGACGGGATGAGCCTGATCGACGATATCCGCCTGATCTACGACAACTACGATTTCGAAACCGAAATCCTCGTCGCCAGCGTGCGCCACGCGACGCACGTGCTCGAAGCCGCGAAGATCGGCGCCGACGTGATGACCGCGCCGCCCAAGGTGATCCGCAGCCTCGTCAACCACGTGCTGACCGACAAGGGGATCGAAGGCTTCCTGAAGGACTGGCAGTCCACCGGGCAGAGCATTTTGTGAGCGCCGCCAGCGTGAGTCCCCGCGCAGGCGGGGACCTCGATCAGGTCAAGCGCCCAACCGAGAAAGGTCCCCGCCTGCGCGGGGACTCGCACTAGGGAACGATGAGCGAAGAAACTCCTCTCGACCGGTTCAAACGCGCGCTCACCGGCGGGGCGCGGGCGATTGCGCGCGAGCCCGAGGTGGAAGTCGCGTGGAGCGCGGACCGCCCAGGCGCGGCGGGCAAGAACTTCCGCGTGCCGCTGCCCGGACGCCAGTTGCCGCCCGAACAGGCTGCCGAAGCACGCGGCTTTGCCGACAGTTTCGCGCTCAAGATTCGCCTGCACGACAATGCGCTGCACGATTCGGGTGCTCCCGGCGATCCGGTCGCGCGTGCGGTGTACGACGCGGTCGAGCAGGTTCGCTACGAGGCGCTGGGCGCACAAGGCTTCGCCGGCGTGGGCGAGAACCTCGCCGCCGCGACCGAGCTGCGCGCCGCCAGCGACCCGATCGCCCGCGCCACCGAAGCGCGCGACGTGCCGCTTTCCACCGCGGTGTCGCTGATGATGCGCGAGGCGCTGACCGGCAAGCCGATCCCCGAACGCGCGAAGAAGGGCGTCGATCTCGTTCGCAACTTCGTCAACGAGCGCACCGGCGGCGATTTCTCAGCGCTGGCCGACAAGCTCGACGATCAGAAGGCCTTTCAGGACCTCTCGATCGAGATGCTGCGGCAGCTCGACCTGATCGAGGGTATCGATTCCTCGCCGGAGGATTCCGAAGACGAGGGCGACGAAGACGACGGCGAATCGCCAGAGGACGATACCGACGAGGAAGACGGCGGCGACCAGTCGCCGCAGCAATCGCCCGAAGCCGCCTCCGAAATGTCGGAAGGCGATTCGGACGAGGATGGCGAGGGCGAGCTGTCCGAAGAGGACGGCGACAGCGACGACGCGGGCGACGAGGGCGAAGAGGGCATGATGCCCGTGCGCCCGAACCGCCACTGGACCGACATTCCCGACGATTTCGACTACAAGGTGTACACCACCAAGTTCGACGAGGAGATCGCCGCGACCGAGCTGTGCGATGCCGACGAGCTGGATCGCCTGCGCGCCTATCTCGACAGCCAGCTGACCGGGTTGCAGCATGTCGTCACCCGTCTCGCCAACCGGCTCCAGCGCCGCCTGATGGCGCAGCAGAGCCGCAGCTGGGATTTCGACCAGGAAGAGGGGATGCTCGACGCCGCGCGGCTCGCCCGCGTGGTCGTCAGCCCCGGCCACTCGCTTTCGTACAAGATCGAGCGCGAGACCGAGTTCAAGGACACGGTCGTCACGCTGCTGATCGACAACTCGGGCTCGATGCGCGGACGACCGATCTCGATCGCCGCGATCAGCGCGGACATCATCGCGCGCACGCTCGAGCGGTGCGGGGTAAAGACCGAAATTCTCGGCTTCACGACCCGCGCATGGAAGGGCGGGCACACGCGCGAGAAATGGCTCGCCGACGGCAAGCCGCAGCAGCCCGGCCGCCTCAACGACCTGCGCCATATCGTGTACAAGCAGGCCGACGAACCCTGGCGCCGCGCACGCCGCAACCTCGGCCTGATGATGCGCGAAGGGCTGCTGAAGGAGAACATCGACGGCGAGGCGCTCATGTGGGCGCACACGCGCTTGCTCGCCCGCCCCGAGGATCGCCGCATCCTGATGGTGATCTCCGACGGCGCCCCGGTCGATGACAGCACGCTATCGGTAAACCGCGCAGGCTATCTCGAAGCGCATCTGCGCAAGGTGATCGAATGGATCGAGAAGGCGAGCCCCGTACAACTGGTCGCCATCGGCATCGGCCACGATGTGACGCGCTACTACAAACGCGCGGTGACGATCATGGATGTCGAGCAGCTCGGCGGTACGATGATCGGGCAGATGGCGGACCTGTTCGAGGTGGAGGGGTGAGATGGATGGCGGCACGATCGGCGCAGGCGCGGTATTGCTGATCTCGGGCGCTGCTGCGTTCTTTAGGCCGCACAAGCGCTATTTTGAATCGGTGGAAAACCGCGAGAGGCGTATGCGGGAACTTGATGCGGGGGCGCCCGAGAGCTTTTTCGAGGAACGGCGGGCGCTGGAGGCATACCCTCCCAAGGTAAATCGATCGCCGCGCACCATCGCGGTGTTTGGCGCGCTAATGATGCTCTGCGGAGCTTGCATGATCGGGGTCGCGATCTTGCGTTGATCCCGACTTCACCGAGCGCTTGGCCTGATCTAGACTGCCATTTCGAGGCGAGGTGTCCATCATGGCTGTAGGGCATTTGGCACGGACGATAGCGCGCCGAATTGTCGCGCTTTTCGGGGTGCAGGGGTGAGGTTGCTCGTGCTGCTGGCGCTGGCCTCCACTGCCTGCTTTCCGTCGGTGGCGGCAGCGACCGACACCGAATGCTACGACGCCAAGGTGCGCGCCAAACCCCTCGCGCAAGTGCCTACTGTCCTCCCGCAATTCGATCATCCGGGCTACATTCCTATTACCTGGCCTTGGTTCGTCGATCTCGACGTGCGTCGCGTGATCGACGGCGACATGAAGAAAGGTCGGCATCAGACCCTGGGAATCTTACACACGCACTACCCGGAAAAGACGAGGACCTTCTATCTTCGCCGCAATTCGGCAGGGTCTTTCAATATCTTGCGGGTTTCCGATCCCGATCGACTGGAGCGTTGCCCGGCAGGTGCTACGCCTGCGCAACCCTATCTTCGGCTCGCAAGCGAGGCGGCGTATGAGCAAGCTCGGCGGGATGGCGAAGATGCCATTCGCCGATATTCAGCCGATGATGAGGACTGAAGGCGTGTCCTATCGCATCCGGCTGCTCCTTGCCCTTTTTGGCGGCTGCCTGTTCTGGACTTCGTTCAACCTTGCCTTTGGTGTGCCCGAACCGTGGGACCATGAACGCTTCGGGGCAGCCTATCTCGTATTGCTGGTCCTTATTGCCGCGCTTGCCTGGCGATCGGGGAGAGGTGGCTGGCGGATCGGTGCGATAGCAATGTGGTCGATGCTGGCCGTAATGCTGGCTGGAGGAGCGATCGGACCGCTCATCGCAGTGGGGCTCTTGTTTCTGTTTCTTCTGTCGATCCCGGCTGCCGTCGTTGGCGAGTTGTCCGGTCGGCTCTTCCGCCCAATTTCTGCGGGGAACGGGGAGGGCACCTGATGCAGCGCGCGAAGATGCCTTCTCGTGGACCCACGCGAAACGGCGCGGCGGCACAGGGCGAGGCACCCGTACCACCCCCGATGGCGCGCGCACCCGCTTTGCGATAGTCTCCACCCACAAATCGGTGGGAGAGCGGCAATGGAACTGGGTGCATTTTCGATCAGCCTGGCGGTGCAGGACATCGCGGCTTCGCAGGCTTTCTATGAAAAGCTGGGGTTCGAGAAGACCGGGGGCGAAGGTGGCTACGCGATCCTCGTCAACGGCAGCACGATCATCGGCCTGTTCGAAAAGATGTTCGACAAGAACATCCTCACCTTCAATCCCGGCCTCACCAATGATGCAGATCGGATCGCGAATTTCGCCCCGCTCGACGACTTTACCGACGTGCGCGAACTCCAGTCTGATCTCGAAGCCAAGGGGATCGCTTTCAAGCAGCGTGCTGAGGGCGATGGCCCGGCGTCGTTCGTGATCGAGGACCCGGACGGCAACCCGATCCTGGTCGACCAGCACTTCCCGCGCCCGGCGAAGGGCTGACGGGGCGAGCAGGGTTTACTCGCGCGCCGCCGGCACCGCCTTGATCGCCAGCCCTTCGAAGCATACGTCGAATGCCAGCCCGACCTTCGCGGGGTTCTCGCTCGGCGGGCCTTCCTCGGTATCGTCGAGCGCGGTGAGAGACTCGAAGCCCGAGCCTTCGGTTTCGAGGTTGCTCACCCGGATGCGCAGCTGCTCGCCGGTGCGCTTGTCGAAGTAGTAATCGGTCGAGCCTGCGTAGACTGTTGCCGATCGATAGGTGAGGGGCCCGAGGCAGACGGGCGCGCTCTCGACCGGTGGGTTGGCGGAGGTGGTACCCGCGAGGGCCAGCAGCGCACTCGACCAACCAATCATCGCAAATCCCTCCGCCAACTCCATCAGCTGTGCATGCAGCACGGCTCGCCCGAAGTGATCGGGGCCATGTCTGCTGCGCTCGCCACGAGTTTTGGCGCGCTCTCGGCGGGCGCGTCAAGCACCGCCGTCTTGAACCGCTCCCACGGGAACAGGCTGCCTGGGTCGCTGCGGCGAGCGGGATCGAGCATGGCGTGGCTGACCACGTGACGCAGGTTGGGGTATTTTGCCCAGGCATAGCGGACGATCTGCGCTGTCGCGTCGACCTGCCAGTCTGAAAACGAGTCGGAGCCGATCTGCGCGTTGACGACCTCGATGCCGAGCGACCAGTGGTTGATGCGACTGCGGCCTCCCCAGATCTTCGGATGGGAACAGCCATTCTGCACATGCCATGCCGCGCGCGCTTCGTGGCAGGTCGCCCACACGAATTGCCCGTGCTGCGGCTCGTCTTCGTCGGGCACAAGCCAGTGGAAGCTCGCCTTGCCACCGAAGATCACACTCGCCGCGCCCGCCGAACTGCTGCCCGCCGTCGCGTGGATCACCACCGCGCGCACGCCCTGTATCGGGTCGTAGATGCGGGTGCTGGACGCAGCCAGCGCCGCATCGCGGATGCCCGGCCACCAGCGCTCCTCGATCGAGGCAAAGCGCGGGCGATGTGCCGGGTCCAAGTCGAAATGATAGGTTTTCGGATTGCCCATGTCGGCCTCCCTCTTCGCAAATGCGACCCCATGCGTGGTGTGTCATAAGGCGGGCGGGTACGTAATACGGACGGCTACGTGTAGGACAGCCCGAATTCGGTCGCGCCGGGTTGGCGCGCGGCCTGGCAACCGCTAGCCGATCCGGCATGAGCAATAGCAAGATGTCCGTCAGCGAAGCCGTCCGCAGCCGCCGTTCGGTACGCGACTTCCTCGATAGACCTGTGCCACTGCAGACCATCCGCCGCGTGATGGACAACGCGCGCTGGGCCCCCTCGGGCTGCAACTACCAGCCGTGGGAAGCGACGATCCTGACCGGTGCGCCTCTGGCACAACTGCGCGAGAAGCTAAGCAATTCCGAAATGAAGCAGCCCGATTACGACTGGGACGCGCCCAAGCAGGAGGACCGCTACAAGCGCCGCCTCTACGAACTCTCCGCCAGCATGTTCGAATCGCTGGGCATTGCGCGCGAGGACAAGGCGGGCCGCGCCGCCGCGATGGGGCGAAACGTGGTCAGCTTCGGCGCGCCCGTGCTGCTGCTGTGCTATTTCCCACGGCTGATGAAAGAGGCGCAGTGGTCCGACACTGGCATGTGGCTCCAGACGATCATGCTGCTGCTGCGCGAGGAAGGGCTCGATTCCTGCCCGCAGGAATTCATGGCCTACTATGCCGATCCGATCATGGAGCATATCGGCGTGAGCACCGAAACGCACCGCTTCTTCTGCGGCATGGGCATCGGCTATCGCGATCCCGACGCGCCGGTAAACAGCTTCGATCGCAACCGCGTGCCGCTGGAAGAGCATGTCCGCTTCGAAGGTTTCGAATAGGAACGCCTGACAAATGAACCCGCGCCATCTCGTCGCTCTGCTGCTCGCCCTGTCGGCAATCAACCTTGCGCTGATGATCCCCGGCGGTTTCGTCGAGACGCGCGATTTTAGCGCCTATCCGGCGAGTGTGCTGGCGGGCTTCAACATCTTCCTGACCGTGCTCGGCCTCGGCTCGCTGGTGTTGGCTTGGCTAACCTGGCGCGGCGGCGTACGGCGGGTGTGGAGCATGGCGGCGGCGGTCGGCTTTGCGGCCGTCTATTTGCTCGACCTGTTCGCGATCTTCCCGGTGACGCCGGTGCCGATGTCGGCGCTGCTGGAAACGCTCGAATGGCTCGGTACCGCGCTGGCCGTGCTGTTGGGTGTGGCTGTGTTGGCAGCAGGCAGGGGCGAGGGTGGCGCGCAAGTTGGGGCTATACCGCGCGGGGTTGCGCTGGTGCTCGGGATTGCGGGCATCGGCATCGTCATTTTCGCGACCATTGCGGCGATGGGCGGCTGACAGGCGGAACCGCGCTGCGTGCCGGACGCTTGATCTCTCGACGACTGCACCGGGCCTGAGGAGCGAGCATGCGTAAGATCGGCTGGATTTCGACGATGGCGGCTCTTGCCGCGCTGACTGCCTGCAATGCGCCGGAGACTGCTGCGCCCGGCCCTGAGCCGACGGAGAATCAGTCGTCCGATCCCGCATTGACGGCTGAGTCGACCGCTCCCGATGCCGCCGCCACCTCGCAGCCCGGCGCCATCGAAGATGGTCGTCCCCCGCTCGACAACAGCGGGGCGCAGCCGACCGAAGGTTCGTGCCTCGCCGAACTGGGGCGCGAGAAGGCGGAGACGTTGTCCAAGCAGTGCTACGCGATGTCGCCCGCCACGCGGCCTCCGTGCAATATCCAGAATTCGTGCGAGATGATCCGCGAGGAGCTGAAACGCGGGTGCGAGTTCGGCGATACGTCGGACAACCCGGACTATTGCAGCGAGGTCTAGCTTCGCTCGTCCTCGGGCACGCGCCGGACAATGTCCGGGTCGCGCCAGATCATCACGCCCATCGTGACGAACCAGCCGAGCTTGCCGAGCGCCAACGCGCGTTCGTAGAGCCCGTCCCACGCAGTCGGCACGAAGAACAGGAACGGCGCGGCCAGCGCCCACAGCACGCCGCCGACATACAGCGCGATGCCCAGCCGCCGGTTGAGTTCGTAGAACTGGCCTGCGGTCAGCAGCACGGTCAGCGGAAAGGCGACGCCCATCAGGTACACCAGCTTGTAGTGGATCTGCGTCCCCTCGCCGGTCGAATAGGCCTCGTATGCAGCGATCAGCGTGTAATCCACCGCCAGCACCACCAGCAGCACCGTGCCCACCCGCCAGTCCCAGCGCGACACGCGCCAGCGGATGAGCCCCACCGTCACCGTCATCACGCCGACGACGAACGCGTAGATGCCGAGGTCGGAGAGGATGTCCCACTTGCCCGCGGCCAGATTGCTGATCGTGTCGCTGGCAAGGCCGATCCGGTCCGAAAGGCTTGCGCCCAGCAGGTCGCACGCGACCGCAATCGCGCAGCCCGCGATGGCCACGCCGCCCAGCGCGCGTGAAAGTGGTTCGGTGCCTGAATCCTTGCCGATCTGATCGCTCCGGTGTTGCGCAGCCGCGCGGCTTGGCCCATTTGCGCGGGCTATGACCGATGCGCCGCAACTCAAGCTGTTCAACAGCCTCAACCGTCAGCTCGAACCCTTCGTTCCGATCCACAAGGGCGAGGCGCGCGTTTATACCTGCGGGCCGACGGTCTATAACTACCCGCATATCGGCAATATGCGTGCCTATGTGTTCGCCGACGTGCTGGGGCGCACGCTCAGCTGGCGCGGCTACAAGCTGACCCACATCATCAACATTACCGATGTCGGCCACCTGACCGACGATGCCGATGCGGGCGAGGACAAGCTGGAGAAGATGGCTGCCAAGCAGAAGCAGTCGATCTGGGATATTGCCGAGCACTACACCAAGGCGTTCAAGGACGACATAAGCGCGCTCAACATACGTCAACCGGCGCACTGGTCCGTCGCAACCGACTACATCGCGGAGATGATCGACTTCGCGAAGAAGATCGAGGCGAAGCACTGCTACCAGCTGGAGAGTGGCCTCTATTTCGATGTCTCGACAGTGGAGGATTACGGACGGCTGGCGCGTGCCGTGACCGAGGAAGGCGAGGGCCGGATCGATACGGTCGAAGGCAAGCGCAACGCCGCCGACTTCGCGATCTGGCGGACCACGCCTGAGGGCGAGACGCGGCAGATGGAGTGGGATTCGCCGTGGGGCCGCGGCGCGCCCGGCTGGCATCTCGAATGCTCGGTCATGGGCGAGGCACTGCTCGGCTTCCCGTTCGACATTCACACCGGCGGGATCGACCACCGCGAGATCCACCACCCCAACGAGATTGCGCAGAACCAGGCTTTTTGCGGCTGCGGCGGGCTGGACGATGCGGCGCATTCGGGCGCGAAGATCTGGATGCACAACAACTTCCTCGTCGACCGGACCGGGAAGATGAGCAAGTCGTCGGGCGAATTCCTGCGGCTGCAACTGCTGATCGACAAGGGCTACCACCCGCTCGCCTACCGGATGATGTGCCTGCAGGCGCACTACCGCAGCGAGCTGGAGTTTTCGTGGGAAGGTCTTCAGGCTGCCCTGACCCGGCTGAAGCGGATGGTGATCAGCGTATCCCGGTTTGCGGATGAAGCATCACCACTTGGCCCAGATCAGATGTCACTAATCCCATCAGACACGATTGATCGAGCTGCATTGAGCAAATGGCCAATCGATGAAAAAATAAAGCCCCCAGAAATCGTATTTGAGCTTTTAAAGAAATTTGAATCGTGCGTTTCTGATGACCTTAATACTGCGGTCGCGCTAACGGCCCTCGAAGAGTTTGTCGCACTTCCCGATATTCATAATCTTGTTCGGCGAGAGGTGGTCGAACGATTCGACTCAGTCTTGGGATTTGGGTTGACCGGCCTCACGCGCGCCGACCTGCGCATCCGTCCGAAGGACGCGACCATTACCGAAGCTGCAATCGAGGACGCACTCGCCCGCCGCAAGGCCGCGCGCGCGGAAAAGGACTTCGCCACCTCCGATGCGATCCGCGACGAGCTCGCCGCCAAGGGCGTCGAGGTGATGGACGGCGACCCGCTCGGCTGGGAATGGAAGCTCGGCTGACAATCCCCCTCCCGCTTGCGGGAGGGGTTAGGGGTGGGCAAAAATGCGCCCGTGCCGACTTGGACCGACCGTGACACCAAACGCGCCCGCGAACTGCGCAATGCCGCAACGCCTGCGGAGCGCGTGCTGGACGCATCTCGCGAAGTCCCAGCTCGGTGTGAAATTCAGTCGCCAGATGCCGGTCGGGGCATTCTTCGCCGATTTCCTTTGCCGCTCTCACAGGCTGATCGTCGAAGTCGACGGCCGTTCGCACGATGTGCAGCCGGAGCGTGACGAAGCGCGCGATGCGCCCCTGCGAAGCGAAGGATATCGCGTTCTGCACTTTTCAAATGCCGATGTACTCGCCAACACGGAAGGCGTGATCGAAACCATCCGCACCGCGCTCCAAGAAGAGCCCACCCCCGGCCCCTCCCGCAAGCGGGAGGGGAGTAATTGACCACCGCCGTTCTCTCCACGCTCATCCGCCCGCTGGTCGAACCACGTCTGCCCGAGTGGGTAGAGCCGCTGTGGTTCATGAGCAAGGAGGAGGCGCTGGAGCTGGCGCCGCGCGCGGAAATCGGCTGGTTCGATTTCAACGAGCCTTCGCCGATGTGCGAGGTCGTCACCGTGGCCGAGAACCTCAAATGGCTCAATTCGATCTATGCGGGGCTCGATTTCCTGCCGCTCGACCTGCTGCACCAGCGCGGCACCATCGTCACCAACGGGGCGGGCATCAACGCGATCACGATTGCCGAGTACATCGTGATGGTGATGCTCGCGCATGCCAAGGGCTATGCGCAAGTGGTTCACGCGCAGGCGCGGCACGAGTGGTTGCTCGACAGCCCCGGCAAGCGCGAGCTGCACGGCGAGCGGGTGCTGTTGTTCGGGCTGGGTGCGATCGGATCGCTGGTCAAGCCGCGGCTCGAAGCCTTCGGGATGGAGGTCGTGCCCGTGCGCCGCTCGGGCACCGACGGGGCCTTGGGCCCCAACGAGTGGCGCGGCCAGCTGGGCAATTTCGACTGGGTGATCCTCGCGCTGCCCTCCACGCCCGAAACGCACCACATGATCGGTGCGGACGAACTCGCGGCGATGAAGAGCACCGGCGTGCTGGTCAATTTCGCGCGCGGCGATGTGGTCGACCAGGAGGCACTGGTCGCCGCGCTGGAGGCGAAGAGCATCGAGGCCGCACTGCTCGACGTGGCCGAGCCCGAGCCGCTGCCCACCGATCACCCGCTATGGGGCCTCGCCAACGCGCATATCTCCATGCACCTGTCGGGCCGCGCGCAGACCGGCATGTTCCGCCGCAGCGCCGACCGTTTCATCGAGAACCTGCACAAGTGGCACGCGGGCGAACCGGTCGCGCCGCAGATGGATCTCTCGCTCGGGTACTAGGGGCGCGGTACCACCACCAGCCGGTAGGGAATGTACAGCAGCACCTCGCCGGGTCCCGATTGCGCCCATTGCACGGGCATGTTCAGCCCCTCGATCTCGACTCCGTAACCATCGCCGAGCCGCGCCGCCATCGCGAGTGAATCCTCGGCAATTTTCTCGGCAATCTGGGGACGGTAACTATCCGGCCCGACGATCGAGAGCGTGCTGTCGCCCCATTCGTCCATCTGCGCGCGACCGACTTCGGGCACCGAGTCGATGTAGCGCGCGATCTGCGCCTCGGCCGCCTCGCCGCTCTGCGTCCCGCCGAGCCGTGCCTTGACGAGGAAGACCACGCGCTCGCTATCGGGCCGGTTATCGCTTTGCAGGCCGATCTCGTCGACATTGGCGGCTGTCAGCCGGGTCAGGATGTAGTTGCCGTAGGCAAGCTCGATGCCCATCGCGTCGGCCCGCCGCACGGCGTCGGTCAGCATCTTGCGAATTTCCTGCCGCCGCTGCGTCTGGTCGCGGGTGTCACCGCGGATGACGACGCTTTGGACCAGAAAGTCTGCCGGTCGGCGCAGGCCCACTGCGGGCATCGTGTCCGAATAGTTGTCCTGCTCGATCCGCGACCCTGTGACGACGATCTCCTGTCTTTCGAGATCCTGCGCCATCGCCGGGGTGGCCACGGCCAGCAAGGCCAGCAACAAGCACGCATTGCGCATCGGTATTCCCCTCTTCCCAACCGGCTTTGCGCCGTGTGACGGGTCTAGCGGATTATCCGTCCTCCAGCAGCAGCAATTCGCAGGTCACGGTGAGCTGGGGGGCAGGCTCCAGGACATGATCCGCCGCGCTCACCGTGGCATCGGCGACCAGCCGCCCGGGGAGCGCGAACTCGTGGTCGGGTAGCGCAGCGATCAGTTCCTCGCCGCCTTCGATGGCCTCGGACGTGTCGAACACGATCCGCAGCGTGTGGCGCGTGCCGGCGAAGGTGATGCTCGCCCAGCTACGTTCGCGATGCTGGGTGATGCGACCATGCCCGCCAGCCAGCGCAAGCACCGCGCGTTCGAGCCGGGCGGCGGCGCCGCGCCGTTGCGGGAGCGAGGGCGGTGTGGGCGGCGGGAGCGGTTCAGCTCGCATCCTGCGTCTCCCGCCATTGCGACATGAATCCGTCGACGCGGCGCTCGGTGCCCGAGCGTGGCATGCGCCCGTTACGCAGGTCGAGCACGAAGCGCGGATCGTGGGCGGCGAGCCTGCCGAATTTGGTCGCGGGCATGTCGAATTCGCGCAGGAACCTCTCTATCCTTCGAATCAGCATAAATTTCCCTCACAGATGGTAAGATGGGTCGAATCGGCACCGCGGTGAAGGATTGCTCGCGCGTGAAATCCTACTTGTCTAGGAAAAATCTTTGATATAGGGAAATGCGTATGAGCGACGATCCTACACCGCAGCCGACCGATAGCGACGGCGATGCGCGCGCCCGCCTGCTCGATCTGGCGCGGTCGCGGGGGGCCAGTCTTGCCGGGCTTTCGGCGCTAATTGGCCGGAATTCGAGCTATCTCCAGCAATTCATCCGCAAGGGAAGTCCACGCAAGCTGGAGGAGCAGGATCGCAAGACGCTCGCCGAGTTTTTCGGGGTCGAGGAAAGCGAGCTGGGCGGGGTGCAGGATCGAGCGGAGGAAAAATCCTATATCGCCGACCGTGCGGACGAAGATTTTCACGCGATCCCGCGCCTCTCGCTCGCCGCGGCCGCCGGGCCGGGGCAATTCGCGGGCGGAGAAACTCCGTTCGACAATTTCGGCTTCTCGGGACGCTGGCTGCGCGAAAACGGCTTCGACCCCAAGATGCTCTCCGCGCTGACCGTGGAGGGCGACAGCATGGAGCCGCTGCTGCGCCACGGCGACGAGATCCTGGTCGATCGCGGCTCGCGGTTCGAACGCGACGGGGTGCACGTCGTGCGCATGGGCGATGCGCTGATGGTAAAGCGACTGGCGAGCGCGGGCGCGGGACGCATCGCGCTGCTGAGCCAGAACCTCGCCTACCCGCCGGTGGAAGTGTCGCTAGACGAGATCGAGGTGCTGGGCCGCGTCGTATGGAAAAGTGGGCGGTTGTGATAGACTAGCTGGATGGCTTGTCTGCTCTGCCGCTTGATCTGCGATCGCCTGATCCCTCCCGAGAGAAGTCGGGAGGCATTCTGGCGGTATGTCAATGAATGGGAAGTGGCTTTTGCCAGAGATTGGGAGCCTTGGCACCCCAGTGACGAGGTTTGGGATCGGGTAGAAGCCCTCGCGCCAATCCTCAGAAGCGATCCGGCTGCCGGGATAAACGAGCTTGTCGAATTGGCGGAGTTGGGTTCGGCCTGGGCGGCTCGACATTTGGGCGGAAACTACCGGTATGGCTACGGGGTCGATCAGGATATCAAGCTGGCCGAGTATTATTACGACAAGGCCCTTCATGCGGGTTCGTGGATGGGCTCGCGCGATCTTGCAGGCCTGATTTTCAGCCATTCGATCAGTGAAGAGTGGGAGGCCATTCTTAAGGACGGGGATGCAGCAGGATTCGTCCCCTCGACGTTCAGGCTGGCATGGTATTCCTATAAGCGTTCCCCGACGCGCTCGACCGCACGAGAATTGCGACCATTGCTCGAGAGAGCTTCGCAAGCGGGCCATCCGGGTGCCCGCGATCTTCTCGGCGGATGGAAAATCGCCGGCAAGTTTGGCCTACGCGAAATCTGGCGAGGGTATCACGATGCAGCACAGGCTTACGTTCAGTTCGTAGATCGTGAATTTCCGCAGCGCGCGCATGACACTTCAGAACTCGCTGAGGCAGCTTAGTTCTCCATCCAACAACCTTATCGGCGTGCCTCAAGCCCTGCGACCTGCCGCCTCGCCCATGAAAGTCGCGACGCTGCCATAGGAAGCGCGCCGGGCGGTTATGGCACCGCCCTCACGATGGCGTCGCGCGGTAGTCCGGGTCTTTCAAAGAGATCATGTAGTCGACGACCAGGCGCACATCCTCGTCGGTCAGGCCGACATCCATGATGTCCGGATAGTTATGCGCATCGCGCAGGTAGGTGGTCAGCGTTTCGCGGGTCAGCCCCTCGCGGTTCGCGATCGAGGGAAAGCTGGGCGCCTGCGGCAAGGGCGAGACCGCACCCGGCGTCACCGCGTGGCAGCTGCCGCACACCGCACCCACCAGCATCGGCACGCCATCCGCGTCGGGCTTGGCCAGCGCAGCGTCGCCGGTCGCCACGCCGGCGGACGCGACTGACTGCGCGGGCTCGGTCGACTGGCACGCCGCCAGCGCGAACGCGCCGACTGCTCCGAGCAGGAGGAAGTGCGATTTCATGGTGGGCGGTATCTCCTTGAACGCTCTTCGAAGGGTACCGCTGCCCTTGCCAGCAATCAATCGGTGTTCCATTTCGGGGGCCATGACCCAAACCACCTCCCCCATGAAAGCCGCGATCCTGCCGGTGACGCCGTTGCAGCAGAACTGTTCGCTGATCTGGTGCACCGAGACCAACAAGGCCGCGCTGATCGACCCCGGCGGCGATCTCGACAAGCTGAAGGCGGGTGTCGCCAAGGCGGGGGTGGAGCTGGAGAAGATCCTCATCACCCACGGCCATCTCGACCATTGCGGGCAGGCGGGGATGCTGGCGAAGGAGCTGGGCTTGCCGATCGAGGGCCCGCACGAGGCAGACCGGTTCTGGATCTCGCGGCTGGATGACGACGGTGCGCGCTGGGGCATGGAAGCCGCCAGCTTCGAGCCTGACCGCTGGCTGAAGGACGGCGACACCGTCACCGTCGGCAACCTGACGCTGGAGGTGATCCACTGCCCGGGCCACACGCCGGGGCACGTGATCTTCTTCAACCGCGACCGGAAATTCGCGATCGTTGGCGACGTGCTGTTCCAGGGAAGCATCGGGCGCACCGACTTCCCGATGAGCGATCACCAAAGCCTGATCGACGCCATTACCAAGAAGCTGTGGCCGCTGGGCGACGACGTGACCTTCATCCCCGGCCACGGCCCGACCAGCACCTTCGGGCAGGAACGCCGCACCAATCCCTTCGTGGGCGATGCGGCGCTCGGCAACGCATGATGACAATTGGTTGAGGGCCGGAAGGCCAAAGAACTAGACCAGTCCGACACCCGCCAACGCTGCGAACACACTCAGCCCGAGTAGCGTCAGCAAGGTCACACCGGTGCCGATCTCTCGCGGCAGTCCGGCCTTGTCCGCGTCCATGCCGATACCGTGCAGCACGCGGCCGATGACGTAGAGGATCGAGACCGCCTGCAGCCACACGCCGCCTCGCCCGACCAGCTCTATCACCACGATCAGTGCGAGCACGAAGGGCGCAGTCTCCACGAAATTGAGCTGCGCGCGCATCCGCCGGGCAAGCAGCGGATCGCCGCCGTCGCCATGGCCGACTTTGGCCTTCATGCGCGCGCGCCCGGTTCGCACGGCCAGCCATAGCGAAAGCAGGCCCAGCATCGCCGCGCTGGTCAGCGCCACGGGCATCTCAATTTCCATATCACGCTCCCCTCGATCGGTTTTGCAGGCTGTATGCCCCCGGCTGCGCGGGCCGCCAAGCGCGAAGGACACCACGCATTGCTTGCATCATTCGCGAGAATCGGTATAGCGCGCG
This sequence comes from uncultured Citromicrobium sp., assembly GCA_964574905.1. Taxonomy (GTDB): domain Bacteria; phylum Pseudomonadota; class Alphaproteobacteria; order Sphingomonadales; family Sphingomonadaceae; genus Alteriqipengyuania. The sequence goes on from CAZNOY010000009.1 coordinate 22,706, forward strand.
CCTCTTACCGCCATTGACGGAGCGTAAGCGCCGCACGACATAGCCGTTGTGCCGGCCCTGACACTCGCTTAAGGCGGCTCACAAGTTTCGATTACAAACGCTTAGAACAGGTGCCGCCATGGCTGTCCCAAAGAGAAAAGTATCGCCGCATCGCCGGGGCAATCGGCGCTCGCATGATTCGCTGAAGGTCGAAGCCTTCCACGAATGCAACAATTGTGGCGAGTTGAAGCGCCCGCACAATCTGTGCCCGCATTGCGGCTTCTACAATGGTCGCGAAGTCGTCGCCGTCGGTCTCTGACCGTCGCACCTGACCCATCTCGGAGATTGATATGAGCTTGCCGCGTATCGCCGTTGACGCGATGGGCGGCGATGAAGGCGTGCGCGTGATGGTGGAAGGGGCCGCGCTGGCCCGCCGTCGGCACGAGAAGTTCAATTTCCTCCTGATGGGCGACCGCGATCAGATCGAACGCGCGCTCGAAGCTCATCCGGGCCTCGCGGGCGCGGCGGAGATTCGCCACTGCGATTCGGTGATCGAGGGGGAAGACAAACCCTCGCAGGCATTGCGCCGCTCCAAGGGCACATCGATGGGCGAAGCGGTTGCTGCGGTAAAGCGCGGCGAGGCCGGCGCTGCGGTGAGCGCGGGCAATACCGGCGCGCTGATGGCGATCAGCAAGGTCGCGCTGCGCACGCTCCCCGGCATTGACCGCCCCGCGCTCGCGGCGCTGCTGCCCACGCTCGAAGAACAAGACGTCATCATGCTCGACCTCGGTGCCAATACCGAGTGCGATGCACGCAACCTCGTCCAGTTCGCGATCATGGGCGCGGCCTATTCGCGGATCGCCACCGGGCGTTCGCGCCCGCGCGTGCGGCTGCTCAACATCGGCACCGAAGAGATCAAGGGCACCGAGGAAGTGCAGGAAGCCGCCCAGCATTTGCGCGCCGCGCAGACGCTGGAGATCGACTTCGACGGCTTCGTCGAGGCCGACAAGATCAACCGCGGCGATATCGACGTGGTCGTGACCGACGGCTTTTCCGGCAATATCGCATTGAAAGCGATCGAGGGTTCCGCCCGTTTCGTGACCGACCTGCTGCGCAGTGCCTTTGCCTCGTCCTTCCGTTCGAAGGTGGGCTTCCTCGTCTCGCGCCCGGCGACCGAGCTGCTGCGCCACCATCTCGACCCCAACAACCACAACGGTGCGGTATTCCTTGGCCTCAACGGCGTCGTGGTGAAGAGCCACGGCAGCGCCAACGCCAAGGGCGTGGCCAATGCTGTGGCGGTCGCAGCCCGACTGCTCGAAGAAGACCTCACCGCACGGATCGCCCACGACCTTGCCGAACTGGGCGAGCATCTGATGGCGAACGGCAAGGGCGTCCAGACAAGCAAGATCGAGAGCGAGGCCAAGTGATCCGTTCCGTCATTCGCGGCGCGGGCGCGGCCCTGCCGCCGCGCGTCGTCACCAATGCAGAACTGGCCGCGCGCCTCGATACCAGCGACGAATGGATCGTCGAGCGGACCGGCATCCGCCAGCGCCATATTGCTGGCGAGGGCGAAACCACCGCAACGCTGGCGACCGATGCTGCGCGCGCCGCGCTGGCCGATGCGGGGATCGACGCGAGCGAGATCGACCTGATCGTGCTCGCCACGGCGACGCCCGACAACACCTTTCCTGCCACTGCCACCAAAGTGCAGGTCGCGCTCGGCTGCGGCCCGTGCCCCGCGTTCGACATCGCGGCGGTGTGCTCGGGCTTCCTCTATGCGATGAGCACCGCCGACGCGATGCTGGTCAGCGGGCAGGCGAAACGCGCGCTGGTGATCGGCGCGGAAACCTTCAGCCGGATTCTCGACTGGGAAGATCGCACCACTGCCGTGCTGTTCGGCGACGGAGCGGGAGCGATCGTGCTCGAAGCGCAGGATGTCGGCGATGTCGGCCACAACGAAGGGCCGGGCATCCTCACCTCGCAATTGCATGCGGACGGCAGGCATCACGACCTGCTCTATGTCGATGGCGGCCCCTCGACCACGCAGACCGTCGGCCACTTGCGGATGAAGGGGCGCGAGGTGTTTCGCCACGCGGTCGTCAACCTCGCGCAGGTGCTGAACGATGTGGTCGCCAAGGCAGGCATCGGCGTCGACGAGATCGATCTGGTGGTGCCGCACCAGGCGAATATCCGCATTCTGGAAGCGACCGCGCGCAAGCTGGGTCTGCCGCCGGAGAAAGTGGTGGTCACGGTCGATCGGCACGCCAATACCTCGGCCGCATCGGTGCCGTTGGCCTTCGCTGCTGCGCGCGCCGAGGGACGCGTCCGGCCCGGCGATCTGGTCTTGTTCGAAGCGATGGGCGGTGGCTTTACCTGGGGGGCAAGCCTCGTCCGAATGTAAGCTTGGGCATTGCCTTTGGGGCATAAATCGGGCAGCCGGATTGCGACTCTGCGCAATAATCGTTAGACAATAAACGCTCCTGCAACGGGTCGCACGACAAGAACCGAAGAACATAAAAGGGGGTTCCAGACCATGTCGCGTTCGGCGGGTACGCTGACCAGGGCCGATCTGGCCGAAACGATCAATCGCAAGCTCGGCTTCAGCCGGGTCGAATCGCTCGCGCTCGTCGAATCGGTGCTCGCGCATATGTGCGATGCGCTGAAAGACGGCGAAAACGTCAAGATTTCGGGCTTCGGCAGCTTCATCCTGCGCGACAAGAAGGAACGGATCGGGCGTAACCCCAAGACCGGGGTAGAGGTGCCGATCACGCCGCGAAGGGTGATGACCTTCCGCGCCAGTCAGACCCTGCGCGACCGGATCGCGAACGGGAACTGAGTTGATCGCGCTGCCATGAAACGCTGGGGGTTCGACGATGGGAAAGAGAGCGATGCGCTCCGCACCATTGGCGAGCTTGGCCGGGCGCTCGGCATCAAGCCGCACGTACTGCGCTATTGGGAAGAACAGTTCCCCATGCTCAAACCGCTCAAACGCAGCGGCGGGCGCCGCTATTACCGGCCCGAAGACGTCGCGCTGGTCGAAACGATCGACCGGCTGGTGAACGAGGAAGGCTACACGCTGAAGGGTGCGCGCGCCGCGATTTCGCAGGGGCGGGCGGGTATCGAATCCGCGCAAGACGACACGCGTGAACAACCGCGCGAAGGCATGCGCCGCTATCTCACCGCAAGCGACCTGCCAGACCGGGAAGATCCCGCGGACAAGCAAGCCCATCCGCCGCTACGCCGCGCCGCCGACAGGGCGCTGATCGAGGAACTCAGGGCGATCCGCGAGGGGCTGGCCGCCGCGATTGCGGATTAGCCACCGGGTAAAACCAGTTCTGCGAAAAACGCGTCGACCTCATTGGCGAAGGCCGCATCGTCGCGTCGCTCCGGCACTTCTCTGGCCCGCTGCAGCTCGTCTGTGATGAGCGCCTCCAACCGGGCCGATCTTTGCGCCGGTGTCTTTTCGCGCGCCTGAGCCTTCATTTCGATCAGCTCCTCGATAACGCGGACCACATCGGGATCGAGAGCCGTCGACGCCATCAGATCCTGCAACCGCATCGGCGGCCGACGCTCGGGATCGAGGCGAAGCGCGCGGATGCACAGCGCGGGCCGAAGCGCATAGAAGTACGATTTGGCTGGAACGGTGGCGTCGTCCGGTGCCCAGCGCTCGGTCTGGGTCGCGGCGAGCTGTGCATAGTGCAGCGCGTATCCCCGCGGATTGAAGAAACGGTCCAGCAGCGCTCTCAAGTGCCCGACAGAGGGCGCTTCGGGCTGGTATCGGATGGGCGAATCGAGCCACTCTGAGAGTACCGCATTATGCTTCAGCATCAGGCGAAGCGTCTTGGCGATATCCCAGCCATTCGCATCGAAATCGTCGACGATCGGTCGCTCCACGACGTCGCGTCGGGGCTGGAGCGAAAGATATTCGCGCGCCGTGCGATGATAGATGAAGCGCACGTCGTAGTCGCTGTTGGGTGACGGGAAGCCCCACGCGCGCGAGCCGGACTCGATGGCCAGCAGGTAGGTTATGCCCTCCTCGCGGCGAATGGCCTCGAGCCGCCGCTCGATCTCGGCCCGGGCGCTCGCCTCTATCGTCATGGAAGGCGCTACTCTGCCGCCAGCAGTTCGGCGGCCTGCAAGTCCACGCTGACGAGGCGGCTGACGCCCTTTTCGATCATGGTCACCCCGAACAGGCGATGCATTCGGCTCATCGTCACCGCGTTGTGGGTGACGATCAGGTAGCGCGTCGCGGTCTCCTGCGTCATCGCTTCGAGCAAGTCGCAGAAGCGGTCGATATTGGCATCGTCGAGCGGCGCGTCGACCTCGTCGAGCACGCAGATCGGTGCCGGATTGGTCAGGAACAGCGCGAAGGTCAGCGCGATCGCGGTCAGCGCCTGCTCGCCGCCCGATAGCAGCGTGAGCGATTGCAGCCGCTTGCCCGGCGGCTGGGCGTAGATCTCCAGCCCCGCCTCGAGCGGATCGTCGCTGTCAATCAGCGCGAGGTGCGCGCTGCCCCCCTCGAACAACCGCGCGAACAGCTTCTGGAAATGCGAGTCGACCTGCTCGAACGCGGCGCGCAGTCGTTCGCGTCCTTCGCGGTTCAACTGCCCGATGGAACCGCGCAGACGGTGCACCGCTTCGGTCAGTTCCTCGCGTTCGGCGGCGGTCGAGCCGTGCTCTTCCTCGATCTTCGCGAGTTCCTCTGCCGCCACCAGATTGACCGGCCCGATCCGTTCGCGCGAGGCGTTGAGTCGCTCGAGTGCCTCGGCCTCGTGTTCACGGTCCGCCACATCGCCTTCCTCGAAGCCGAAGGTCGCGGGCAGCAGCGGCGGCGGCTTGTGGAACCGCTCGCCCGAGACGCGCGCCATCTCCGCGCGGCGCGCATCCTCGTTCTCGGCCTGATTGGCGAGCTGCGCGCGTCGCTCGCGCGCTTCTGACAGCGTCTCGTTGGCCGCGCGCTGTGCGGCATCGGCGGCTTCGGCGGCCTCTTGCGCGGTATCGAGCGCTTGCTGGAGCGCGGTGAGCCTGGCGGCAGTTTCCGCGTGGCTGGTGCGCGCGCGCTCGATATCCGCAAGCAGGCGTTCGGGCTGGTCGCCGATCTCCTCTCGTGCGGTCGCGATCTCGGCCACCCGGCTATCCATCTCGGCAAGGCGACGCGAAGCCTCGTCCGCGCGGCGATCCCAATGTGCACGGTCGGCCTTGTGTGCCGAGACGCGCTCCTTCGCCACCGCCAGCGCCTGTTCCTGCGCGGCGCGCGTCGCGGTCGCGGCGGAAAGTTGCGCGCGCGCCGTCTCGTGCGCGGTGCGCGCGGCATCGCGGCGGCTCGCAAGTGCCTCGGGATCGGTCAATGCGGAAATCGCTTCCTGCGCGGCTTCCACTTCGCGCTGAGCGGTGGCGCGTTGATCGGCGAGATCAGCACGCGCCTGTTCGAGCTGGCGTGCCTTGTCGGCATGGCTGGCGAGCGCGGCCTCGGCGCGATCGAGCGTGCGCAGCGCCTCGCGCTCGGCCTGCGCGGCGTCATCGGCCTCGCTCTCGGCGCGAGAGAACGCGCCTTGCGCGGCGTCGAGTGCGGCACGCGCTTCGCTCGAGCGCTCTTCGGCCCGAGCTACTGCAGCCTGCAAGTCGGGCAGACGATCGGCCAGCGCGGCGAGCCGGTTGGCGGCTTCGAGCTGCGCGGCTTCGGCCCCGCCTTCACCGCGGACCACCAATCCGTCCCACCGGCGCAGCGCACCGGCCTTCGTGACCAGCCAGGTGCCGGGGTCGAGGCTGCGGCCGTCATCCCCCTCGCACACCTGCACCCGCGCGAGGCGGGCGCGTAGTTCCTGCGGGCAGTCGGCCAGATGGTCGAGCAGGTTGTCGGTGACGGGTTCGGGCTGCGGTGCGCCGGTCCAAAAGCGTCCGTCTTCCGCCTCCGGCATTGCGCCCAGCGGGCTGCGCCCGTCGCGCCCGAGCACCGCGGCGAGCGCGGCTTCGTAACCTGGCTCGGCGCGGACCTTGTCGAGCGCGACGGTCTTACCCGCCTTCGCGGCCCGCGCCTTGTCACGCCCCTGCCGGTCGCGTTCGAGTGCGGCGTGTTCGCGTTCGACCCCGGCGAGTTCGGCACGTGCTTCGGCGAGCGCCGCCTGCGCGGCTTCCATGTCGGTGCGCGCGGCATTGCGCGTTTCGCGGGCCGAGGCGATCTTCCCGGCGAGTGCTTCGCGCCGATCAGAGGCGTCCTTCGCCTCCTGCTCCGCGGTTTCCAGCACCTTCGCAGGGTCCTCGCCGCCGTCCTGCTGGCGCGCCGCCTCCTCGAGCCGTTCGGCCTCCTTCGCAAGCTGCGCCACGCGCCGTTCTGCCTGTTCGAGCGCAGCGCGCGCGACCCGCCATTCGGCATCGAGCGCGGCGTGATCGGCATTGGCGCGGGCGAGGTCGAGTTCCGCCGCGCGCTCCGCCCCCTCGGCCCGCTCGGCCTCGGCAATCACCTGCGGCAGCGCGGCCTCGGCCTCGTCGCGTGCCTTTTCGCTCGCGGCGAGGTCGGCTTCGAGCCGTTGCAGTGCGTCGGCGGCGTCGCGTCCGGTGCGCCCGTAATCCTCGCGGTCTTCCTCCAGCCGCTCAGCCTGCCGGTCGAGATCGGCAAGCCGGGCGAGCGCGGCATCGCGCTCTTTCACAAGGCTGGCGAGCCGCTGCTCCTGCGCGCCCGCATCGGTCCGCGCGGCGACCAGTGCGTCGCGCGCGTCGGCGAGCTTTTCCGCCGTTTCGCGCTGCGCGGTCTCGGTCTCGCCCATGCGCGCCTTCGCCGTGGTGACCGCTTCTTCGGCTTGCCCCGCTGCCTTGCGCGCAGCCTCGGCGCTGGCAGCGGCATCGCGCCAGCGAGCAAAGACCAGCCGCGCCTCTGCCACACCGATCTCGTCGGTCAGCTTCGCGTAGCGTTCGGCCTGCTTGGCCTGGCGCCTCAGGTTGGAAATCTGGCTGTCGAGCCCGGCGAGCAGGTCTTCCAGCCGCGCCAGATTGCCTTCGGTCTGGCGCAGCTTGCTCTCGGCATCGCGCCGGCGGACGTGCAGCCCTGCGATTCCCGCCGCTTCTTCGAGCATCTGGCGCCGCTCGACCGGCTTGGCGGCGATCATGTGCGCGATCTTGCCCTGGCTGACGAGGGCAGGGGAGTGCGCGCCGGTGGCAGCGTCGGCGAAGGCGAGCGCGACATCCTTTGCGCGCACATCGTTGCCGTTGACCCGGTAGGCGCTACCCGCGCCGCGTTCGATCCGGCGGACCACTTCCAGCTCGTCGCCTTCGGCATCCGAACCGGTCAGCACCACTTCGGCGAACTGGCGTGGCGGGCGCTGCTCGGTCCCGGCGAAGATGACGTCTTCCATCCCGCCCGATCGCATCGACTTGGCGGAGGTTTCCCCCATCACCCAGCGGATCGCTTCGAGCAGGTTGGACTTGCCGCAACCATTGGGGCCGACCACGCCGGTCAGCCCCGGTTCGATGCGCAGTTCGGCAGGCTCTACGAAGCTCTTGAAGCCAGAGAGGCGAAGTCGCCGTATCTCCATCCGCGAGCCCTGCTACGTCCTAGCGAGCGCCCGCGCGCTGCAAGGCCGCTTCGACTACGTTCCAGCTGGTGCCATCGAGCTGCGCGCCGTTGACGAAGAACGTCGGCGTGCCCCGGATGTCGTCCTGCGAGCCATAGGATTCGGAATATTCCGCAAGCTCGGTCAGCCGCTTCGTATCGGCGAGGCAGGTGCGCGCCTGATCGCGGCTGATCCCGCGTGCGGCGAAGAAATCGAGCAGCCCGGCCGCTTCGGAAAAAGCGACGAACCGCTTGTCTTCGGGCAGCTTCAGCGCGGCGTCGAGCTGGGCGGCGTTCGCTTGCACCTGAGGCATAATCGTGTCGAGGTTGGCCCAGACCTGATCGGCGAGCGGCACTGCCTGTTCGGGCGAGCCGCAATCGATGAGGCGGGTCAGCGCGAGGTCGATCGGCCCGTGGATCGCGAAGCTGCGGAATTCGTAGCTGACCCGGCCGGTGTCGACGTAATCGCGCAGCAGGTCTTCGCTGCCCTCGACCGAGAAGGCGGCGCAGGCGGGGCAGGTCAGCGAGCCAAATTCGATCAGCTTGATCGGCGCGTCGGGGTTGCCGACGAGGTAGCCGTTGCGATCGGTGATCGTCGCGGTCTCGGTCCAGGTCTTGCCTTCGGGCGCGGGCACAGCGGCCACCGGCTCGCCCGAGAGTGCGGCTTCGTCGTCCTTGTCGCCGCCGCATGCGGAGAGCCCCAGTGCAAGGGGGAGGGCAAGTGTTGCGAAGGCAAAGGTCTTGGCGTGTTTGAAGGCACTCATCGGACGGTCCTTTTTCGAGCCGATTGGGAAGGATAGGCGCGCTGGCCAGCGATTCGGAAGGGGCGGCCCCCGGTTCTCCACCGGCGTTCTCCCCTTCGCGCTATTGGGTCTGCTCTTGGTCTTGCTGTTGCAGCATCGGAATCGGTCCCGCCAGTGCCGGGCTCAGCGTGGCCCAGTTGTGGACGTCTGGCAGGATTTCGCCATTGATTGCGAAAGCGGGGGTGCCGCCGATCTTTTCCCAGTACTCGTCTGCTGCGGCTTCGAGCTGGTCGGCGAGGTCCTGATCGTTGAGGCACTGGTCCAGCTCGCCGCGCGAATAGCCGCGCCGCTCAAGTATCTCGTAAAGATGCAGGTCGCTGGCGACCGATCTGCGACGCGCGGCCTTGTCGCCGTAATTCCAGCGGTCCTGCTGCGCTTTCGTTGCCAGCCGTCGCAGCGCGTTGAACTGCGGTTGCGCGGCCATCAGCGCGGCGTGATTGCCAGGGAACTTCGCAGGATCGCCGCACCGCGCCAGCATCGTCGCGGCAAGGTCTGCCGGATTGGCGATCGCATTGCGGTATTCGTAGCGCAGCTTGCCCGTCTGGACGTAGCCGAGTTTGAGCACCCCTTCGCCCTGCACGGCAAAATCGCGGCAATGCGGGCAGGTATAGCTGACATATTCGGTCAGCGTGACGGGCGCATCGGGGTTGCCGACCAGATGCGCCACCGGCGTGCGTTCGACCGTGGCGAGCCAGTTGTTCGCCGCCGCGACGCTCGCCACTCCGGCGAGAACGACCAGCAGTCCCGCAATAATCCGCCTCACCTGTCCGTCTCCTGCCCGTCGTCACCCAGCGTGCGCGCCAGCCCTTCGAGCACGGCGCGCAGTTCCGGGTCGCCGATATCGCGCAAGCTTTCGCCCAATTCCATCGGAATCGGCTTCAGCTCTGGCGGTCGGCTGCTCTTTCCGCCCTCTATCGCGCGCGCCTGAACCGGGCCTTGCCGCATCTTTACCTTGGAGATCGCGCGATAGCCGAAGAAGCGGTTGGTCCGCTCGATAATCTCGGGGATCACGTGCTGGATGATCGGCGCATGCGCGGGCGCGACCACCAGTTGCAGCACCCCGTCGGAGCGTTCGCCGGGCGGGAAGCGGATCGCTTCGGGTGCGCACACCTTGGCGTGTTCGGGCCCGACGATCTCGGGCCAGCGGGTCACGACGGAACTTTGCACGAAGCCGTAGCGGCGAAATGCGGTGCGCCCGACCTGCGGCATCAGGTCGCCGACCGGCTTCGCGCCGCCGCCGCGCGGCCTCTCGAACGGGCGGACGTTTCCCGTGTTCGGGCTTGCCTTCGCGCTGGACTTCTTGCCAGCGGGCTTGCGGCTGGTGGGTTTGGGGGGCGGGGTGCTTTCCATTGGAGGCGCTCTGATGCCATAGCGCGGGCGTGATCGCCACCCGCCCCGACCATCTGATCCCGGCAAACCTGCTCGCCTGGTACGATGCCCACGCGCGCGCGCTGCCGTGGCGCGCGCTCCCCGGCGAGGAGCGGCCCGACCCCTATCGAGTCTGGCTGTCCGAAATCATGCTTCAGCAGACCACGGTGGCGGCGGTGAAGCCCTACTTCGCGGCCTTCGTGCAGCGCTGGCCGAGCGTAGAGGCGCTCGCCACCGCGCCCGAGGAGGACGTGATGGCCGCGTGGGCGGGTTTGGGATACTACTCGCGGGCACGCAATCTGGTGAAGGCGGCGCGCGTCGTCGCCGCGATGGGCGGTTTCCCTGATAGCGAGGAGGGGCTGCGCGAACTGCCCGGTGTGGGCGCCTACACCGCCGCCGCGATCGCCGCGATCGCCTTCGGACGGCGTGCGGTGGTGGTCGATGCAAATGTCGAGCGGGTGGTGGCGCGGCTGTTCATGATCGAGGAGCCGTTACCCGGCGCGCGCAAGGCGATCCGCGAGGGGGCGGAGGCGATCACCCCGGAGCAACGCAGCGGCGATTTCGCGCAAGGAATGATGGACCTGGGCAGCCGGATCTGCACGCCGCGCGCACCGAATTGCGAGGCTTGCCCGCTCGCCGCGCACTGCGCCGCGCGCGAGCATGCGCCCGAGCGGCTGCCGGTCAAGGCAGTCAAGAAGCCCAAGCCGGTGCGGCAGGGCAGGGCGTTCTGGATCGAGCGTGAGGGATGCGTTTGGCTGGTCACCCGCCCCGGTTCCGGCATGCTCGGCGGAATGCGCGCGCTGCCCGACGATGGCTGGTCTGCGGCAGGCGACGGATCGGGCGAGCCGCCGGTGGGTGGGGCATGGGCGGATGCGGGGCTGGTCCGCCACACCTTCACCCATTTCACCATCGAACTGAGCGTGCTGCGCCACGAAGACGCATCCGGTCCGTTGGCCGTCGGAGGTGAATGGTGGCCGGTCGAACAGATCGACGAGGCGGGTCTGCCGACGCTGTTCGCCAAGGCCGCGCGGCTGGCCAGAGCGGCGCACGAACGCCTGCTCTGAGCCGGTTACGCTGTCAGGCGATCAGAAAATGCCGCCGCCGATCATCAGGCGGATAACCGCCAGGATGGTGACGATGATGCAAAACGTGCGCCCGCTGGTGTGCGACGACAGGAAGCCGAGGATGATCCCCAGAATCAGGAACGGCATGGCGAAATAGTTCGCCCAGCCCAGCAGCGGGATGGTTGCGGGAATGACGATGATGAGGCCGATGATGCCAAGCAGCCAGGAAAGAATATTGAGCATGTGTCTTATATGGCTAACGCACCGGGCTATGGCAAGATGGTAAATGGCGCGCCCTCGTGCGCCGCGCGCGACCAACCGGGTCGGCCAAACAAATGCGCAATTGACGCGGCCCACCGCGAGGGTAAGTTTCGCGCAGAAACGCACCTTCCGGAGAGCACAGATGGCCTACACCGATTTCAACGAGGGCGGGCTTTCCCGTCGTAGCATCCTCAGGGGCGGGGCGCTGCTGGCGGGCGGCAGCATGCTGGCCGGAATGCCCTTCGGTCAGGCGCTGCTGGCGCACGACGTCGGCCAGGACTGGCCGCATGTCGCGGCGGAAATCGAGAAATATCTGTCCGAAAAGAAGCTTGCCAACGCGGTCGCCTCGTTCGGCTGGAATCTGCAGCCCAAGTCGCACTCGGTCGGTGGTGGCACGCTCGCGCTGGGTGGCACGACCAAGGCCGATCTGGATTCGCTCTACCGCATCTATTCGATGACCAAGCCGATCACCGGCATGATGGCGATGCAGCTGATTTCAGAAGGCAAGATGGCGCTCGATCAGCCGCTGTCCGACATCCTGCCCGCCTTCACCGACATGCAGGTGCAGAAGGAATACGACGGCGCGATCACCGAGGATAACCTCGAACCTGCGAAGAACCCGATCACCATCCGCCAGCTGCTCACGCACACGGCCGGTCTCGGCTACCAGATCATCCAGAAGGGTGCACTGATGGACGAGTATTACCGGCTGGGCCTTGCCCCCGGTCAGGTCAGTCGCATTCCCATCCCCGGCATTCCCACCATCGAGCCGGCAGAGAGCCTCGAACTTTTCGCCGACCGGCTGGCCACGGTGCCCTTGGTCTACCAGCCGGGCACCAAGTGGTCCTATTCGGTCGGGCTCGACCTGATGGGCCGGGTGATCGAGGTGGTCGAAGGCAAGCCCTTCGATACCGTGCTGCAGGAGCGCATGTTCGGCCCCGCCGGCATGACCAGCACATTCTTCACCGTGCCGCAGAGCGAAGTCGGTCGCCTGACCACCAATTACGGTGTCTTGGGGGGCCAGATGTTCCCGATCGATCCCGCTGCCACGTCGATCTATCTCGACAAGCCCGCCTTCCCCTTCGGCGGCGCGGGGCTGGTCACTTCGCCCAATGATTACGACCGCTTCCTGCGCATGCTGCTGGGCAAGGGCATGATCGACGGCACACGCGTGCTGAGCGAGGCGGCCGTGAACGTGGGCACGTCGAACATCCTGCCCGATACGGTCGATGTCACCGGATCGTGGGTCGAAGGGCAGGGCTTCGGCGCGGGCGGCCGCGTGGTGGGCAAGGCCTTCGGTTGGGGCGGTGCGGCTGGCACGGCAGCCTTCGTCGATTTCGCATCGGGCCTGCGCGCCGGGTTCTTCACCCAGTACATGCCGAGTGAAGCCTACCCGATCCAGGGTGAATTCCCCGATCTGGTTGCCAAGGATCTGGCCGCCAAGCTCAATGGCTGATGCCGTAAGGGCTCCGATCGCGTTCTCCGGCAACCCGCTCGACCGGGCGGACAACCTGCGCGCCGATCCCGATGCGCTCGCGGCGCGGATGGACTGGAAGGCGCGGCTGCTGCTGCTCGACGGGCTGATCCCTTCGCTCGACGATCAGGGGCTGCTCGCGTGGGGCACGCTCGCCGATGCGCCGGAAGATGCCGAGCTGGTGTTCCTCGGCCTCGACCGGTCGCAGGGCGGCGAGAAGGCCTGCTTCGCCGCCGTCCCGCCCGAAGGCGATGCGCGCCCGCGCATGGCGAACCCGCAGCTGTGGTCGATCATGACCAGTCTCGCGCCCGACCAGCTCGCGCTCTACGGCGGGGCGCGCAGCCTGGTCGACTGGCACGCGCGGCACCGCTTCTGCGCGCAGTGTGGCCATCCGACGCATATCGCCAAGGGTGGGTGGCAGCGCAATTGCGACACCGAGCAGGGCTGCGGCGCGCAGCATTTTCCGCGCACCGACCCGGTCACGATCATGCTGGTCGAATATGACGAGAAGGTGCTGCTCGGGCGTGGGCTCGGCTGGCCCGAAGGGCGCTATTCGGCGCTCGCAGGGTTCGTCGAACCGGGCGAGACGATCGAAGAAGGCGTGGCGCGCGAAGTGCTGGAGGAGGTCGGCATCGTGGTGCGCGACGTATCCTACATCCTCAGCCAGCCGTGGCCCTTCCCGAGCCAGCTGATGCTCGGCTGTGTTGCCTATGCGGACGATGACGCGATCACTCTCGACAAGACCGAACTGGCCGAGGCAGGCTGGTTTACCCGCGATCAGGTGCAGGCCGCGCTGGATGGGCGAAGCGACGCGCCGATTGTCGCGCCGCCGCCGCACACGATCGCGCATCAGCTCTTTCGCTGGTGGGTTGCCCAATGACGAGGCTCGCAATCGACATATGGTCCGACGTGATGTGTCCGTGGTGCCTCGTCGGCTGGGGTGGGTTGCGCCAAGCGCTCGACCAGCTCGACGGAGAAATCGAGGCCGAGATTCGCTGGCACGCTTTCGAGCTCAATCCCGACATGCCGGAAGAGGGCGAGGAACGCACCGCGCATATCGCCCGCAAGTATGGCCGCTCGATGGAGCAGTCGCGCGGGGTGCAGGACGAGATGCGCGAAGCGGCGCAGCGTGCGGGCGTCTCGCTCGAGTATGAAGGCGAGGAGCCCGCGCCCGATGCGATGATGTGGAACACGCTCGCGGCGCACAAACTGCTGGCGTGGGCGCTGGAAACGCAGGGGGCGGAGGCGCAGACGCGGCTCAAGCTCGCGATGTTCGCTGCGCACTTCAACCAGCGTCGGAGGATCGGCGAGTCCGAGGTGCTGCTCGATATTGCCGGGGAAGTCGGGTTCGACCGGGCGGCGGCGCAGGCCGCGCTCGAAAGCGACGAATACACTGCGAAGGTCCGCGCCGAGGAACGCTCTGCCTACGAGATGAACATCACCGGCGTGCCCGCAATGGTGATCGCGGGCAAGTTCCTGATCCCCGGCGCGCAGCCTGCCGAGGCATACGTCAACGCGCTGCGCCGCGTGGTGGAGAAGCTGCAAGATGCGTAGCATCGGGGTCGCGCTGCTGTGCTGGCTCGGCGTTCTCGCCGCCGCGCCCGCCCACGCCGCCGAACCGCGCAACTTCATCTATACCGGAGAGCTGGCGGAGCACCTCGACCTGCTTGAGCGCCCCGATATCGAGGGCGCGCAGGTCGTCTATCCGTGGCGGATGCTCGAACCCGAGAAGGGCGTGTACGATTTCAGCGCGATCGAGGCCGATCTGGCGCTCACCGATGCGGCGGGCAAGCAACTGTTCGCGCAGATTCAGGACCGCTTCTTCCTGCCCGATGCGCGCAATGTGCCGCAATACCTGCTCGACGATCCCGAGTATGGCGGCGGGCTCGCGCGGCAGTACGACAATCCGGGTGAGGGCAAGCCGGTCGGGCAGGGCTGGACCACGATGCAGTGGAACCCCGCCGTCCGCGCGCGTTTCCAAGCGCTGCTCGCTGCGCTGGCCGAGCGGTTCGACGGTCGCCTCTATGGCGTAAATCTGCCCGAGTCCGCGTTCGATCCACTGGAGGAAGACGGGGACGAGAACGGCTTTACCTGCGACGCCTATTTCGACGCGACGCTCGACAATATGCGCGCCGCACGTGCCGCTTTTCAAAACACGCAGGTCGTCCAGTATATCAATTTCTGGCCGTGCGAGTGGGACAACGACCACCGCTATATGGAGCGCGCCTTCGCGCTCGCCGTGGAGCAGGGTATCGGTGTGGGCGGACCGGACATCGTCCCGCACAAGCGCGCGCAGATGAAGAACTCCTATCCGTTCTTCCATCGCCACAAGGACGATCTGCCGCTGATCGCGATGGCGATTCAGGAGCCGACGCTGACCTATACCAACCCCGACACGGGCACGAAATTCACCCACGCCGAATTCGTCGATTTCGCGCGCGATTACCTCGGCGTCGACGTGATTTTCTGGAGCGTCGATTCGCCCTGGCTGGCGGGCGGTTAGATTCAAAAAAAAACCCCGCCATTCGAGGCGGGGCTTTCCTTATGCGGTCGATCAGCCTTCGGCCTGCTGTTTGCGCAGCCGGTCCATCGTCTGCGTCGCGCGGGCCTGAAGCTGTTGGTTGGTCTGGAGCGCCGCGCCGATGCTGTTGAAGCGTTGCGGCGTCATCTGGGCTTGCTTCAGGACCTTCATCGAGGCCTGGTTCTTCGCTTCCTTGTCGATCTCGGCGTTTTCCTGGATCTGCCCGATCATCGAGGCGGCGATGATGAAGTTCTCGAGCTCGGCGTCGGAGACAGGCGCCATCTGCGTGGCGGCGGGCGCTTCGGCCTGCTGGGCCGTGGCGGGCTGGCCTGCGATGGCGAGGGATGCGGCGGCGATCGTGAAGTGTAGAAGCTTCATGGGGGTCTCCCGTTCGTATGAATCGATACGGGCGCGCACGTCGGGATGGCGCAGCGCAACATCAACCATAGCGCGCTGGGCCGTGAATGAGGTTGGACGAGTGGGTGCGCAAATGTCGTAGGCGCACCCACTGAGGACCTGCTGGTCAGGCTTGGTTGCCCTTCTTGATCGCGCGCATGGTCTTGTCGCCCTTGCGTGCGTCCTGCTCGGGATTGTCCGAGCCGACGGCGGGTTCGCGATTGTCTGGGTCGGTCGCGCGGTTGAGTTCGTCGCGCGCGCCGACGCGGCGATTGACGTCGCCTTGGGCGCGGCCCTGCTGCGAGGGCGTCGCTTCTTCGGTGATGCGGTCGATAAGGTCGTTGTCGGGGTGACGCGATTGGCGTTCGGGCATAAAAAATCTCCTTTCCCTATCAATGGGTAAGGAGGGGGCGATGTTCCGAAGCTACGCTCTGGCGCTCAATCCCAGCCGAACTCCCGGCGGATATCGGCTGCGGTCTGCGGATCGATCCTTGTCAGCAGAACGCGAGTGGTAAAATGCCCATGCATTGTTTCATCCGTGCCGAAATAGCCCCAGTCGGAAACATCCTCCATCGGCACTTCGACCCGATCGCCTAACGACCACTCTTCCTGCAGCGGAACATTGTCGAGCGTGCCGGTGAAGACGCCATTCGAGTAGCTCACGTTGCTCACCCAGATATGCTCCCAGCCGGCCAGCGGGAATTTGATCGCGAGCGAACCCGTGCCCGGAGGCGGATCGGCGAGGACCGCCATGAATTCGGGCAAAGTCTCCTGCGCCTTCGCGTAGGCGGCATTCATTTCCTGATCGTCGGGCGAGGTTTCGACGACATCGCTACGATCACCGATCGCGTCAGCGGTATCGGTCTGGGCGATCCCGGCAGACGGGACGGAGAGGGCGAGAGCCGCCGCCAGGGCGAGGACGAGGTTGCGCATCGCCAATAATTGCCACCGATCCCCGACGCGGCAAAGCGATTTCAGATCAGCCCGAGGCGTTGCAGCTTGGTCGCGAGCTTGCCGGGCAGCACATCTCCCACTTCCTCGCCCTCGGCCAGATCTCGCGGTGGCTCTCCCTTGAGGTAGCGCCAGCCCTGGTGCGCGCGCTTGGGCTTGGGAAACACCGGGATCAGCCGCGGTTCGAGGTCGATCGACCAGCGCCCGTCTTTGGTCTGGCTGAACCCGAGGATTTCGCTGCGCGCTACCATGTTGTGCTGGTGGATCCAGAACAGCGATCCGCCGATGCATTCCTCCCACCGCGTCGGGCGATAGCGGGTGGTCAGGTTGGGGCTGCGCCGGTTGGCGTACCAGCTTTCGAGGTCCGCATAGGACTGCGCGCCGAACGCGATCTTGGTCAGGTTGAGCGGCATGGGGGGCTATAGGTGGTTATCCGTGTTTGACCGCTCAAGTCCCTCTCTCTCGATGGGAGAGGGATACGAAGCCTTGCGAGCCTGCTCGTTAGGCGGAGTTGGGTGAGGGTGGTTGTCTGCCGCTACGGAGGTATTCCACCCTCATCCAGGCTCCGGTAGCTCGCTGCGCGAACAACCTGCGCCATCCTTCTCCCATTGGGAGAAGGATCATCCCACCAATCCACTCGCTACGGCCAGCCCGAGGAAGGCGAAGAAGCCCATCGAGTCGGTCACCATCGTCACGAACACGCTGCTCGCGACTGCCGGGTCCTGCTTGGCGCGTTCGAACAGCACGGGCACCAGCACCCCCGCCAGGCCCGCCGTCACCACATTGATGACCATCGCCAGCGCGATCACCGCCCCCAGTTTCATGTCGAACACAAGCCCGGTCGCAGTGCCGACCAGCACCGCCATGGTGACGCCGTTGAGGATCGCGACGCGTGCCTCGCGCCACAGGATTCTGCCCGTGTTGGCCTTGGTCAGCTGGTTGGTCGCGATCGCGCGGACGGTCACCGCCATGGTCTGCGTGCCGGCATTGCCGCCGATGCTGGCGACGATCGGCATCAGGATCGCGAGCGCCACCAGCTTCTCGATCGCCGCGCCGAAGGCCGCGATGATGAGGCTGGCGACCAGTGCGGTGCCGAGGTTCGCGACCAGCCAGCGAACGCGGCTGCCATAGGCCTCGCGAATCGGTTCGTTGATGTCGCCGTCGCCCGCACCCGAGAGCAGCAGCGCGTCCTCGCCCGCTTCTTCGGAAATGATGTGGACCACGTCGTCGACCGTCATCTGACCGACCAGCCGCCCGGTTCCGTCGATCACCGCGGCGGAAATCAGCGCGTATTTCTGGAACATCAGAGCGACCTCTTCCTGATCCATCAGGACGGGGATCACGGTCTGGTCGCGCTTCATCACATCGGTCAGCGCGATCTGGCGCGGGGTGGTGAGGATCCAGCTCAGCGCGCAGGTGCCGACAGGGTGGTGCGCTTCGTCGACCACGAACACCTCGAAGAAATCGCCCAGCAAGGTGCCGTGAATTCGCAGGTAGTCGATCAGGTCGCCGACGGTGAAATGCTCGGGGACGGCCACGAAATCGCGGCTCATCAGGCGCCCGGCGGTCTCCTCCGGGTAAGACAGCGCGCTTTCGATCGCGGCGCGGTCTTCCGCCTCCATCTCGGCGAGGACGGCTTCGCGTTCCTCCGCATCGAGATCCTCGATCATCTGGACCGCGTCGTCGGTTTCCAGCTGTTCGGCGATCAGGGCCACCGCCTCTGCGGGCAGCCCCTCCATCATCTCTTCGCGGACCCAGTCGTTCAACTCGGCAACGACCTCGCCGCTCATCAGATCGCTGATCGCGATCGTCAGCGCGCCGCGTTCGTCGTTGTCGAGCAGTTCGAGCAGGTCGGCTACGTCGGCGGGGTGGAGCGGTTCGACCAGTTCGTAGACTTCGCCCTTGCGGTCTTCCTCCAGCGCAGCACGAACGGCGCGGACATATTCGGGCTTGAGGCGGTTTTCCTCGTCGTGCCGCGCGTCGTCGACGCGGTCGTCCGGGCGGCCTGCCTCTTCGGGCGGCAAGGCCTTGGTCTCGGCGACATCTTCAAGGGCGGGCTCGGCACTCATGGCCCCCGGCGCTTAGGCGTATGAACTGCAAAAGCAAGTCGGGGTGACAGGAGCGCGCGGGGCGGCTAGCGCACGGGCCAAGTCAATATTCGAAGGAGATTCCCGATGGCCGACAAACTGACCTTCACGCTCGATACCGGCGATGGCGAGAACAAGGACGTGGTGATCAAGCTGCGCCCCGATCTTGCGCCCGGCCATGTCGAGCGCATTACCGAGCTGGCCAAGGACGGCTTCTACGACGGAGTGATCTTCCACCGCGTGATCCCCGGCTTCATGGCGCAGGGCGGCGACCCGACCGGCACCGGCATGGGCGGCAGCGACAAGCCCGACCTGAAGGCCGAGTTCAATTCCGAGCCGCACACGCGCGGCACCTGCTCGATGGCGCGGACGCAAGTTCCCGACAGCGCGAACAGCCAGTTCTTCATCTGCTTCGACGACGCCGAGTTCCTCGACGGGCAGTACACCGTGTGGGGCCAGGTCGAGAGCGGTATGGACCACATCGACGCACTGCCCAAGGGCGAGCCGCCCGCAAACCCGGGCAAGATCGTCAAGGCGACGGTCGGCTGATCGGGGGGGCACAGGTAAGGGGAAGGGGCGCTGCGGCGCCCCTTTTTCGTGGTGCTTCGGCCGCGCTGGGGGAACGTCCGGCGTCGGCCTGCGTCGGTTGGGTGAAGCCAGACAAAGGAATCCCCCCATGAAAGTACTCGTCTCCGGCGCGACCGGCCACACCGGCAAGCGCATCGTCTCCCAATTGCTCGACGCAGGGCACACGCCCGTCGCATTGGTCCGCGAGAGTTCCGATACGTCCGACCTGCCCGAGGCTTGCGAGACGCGGCTCGGCGACCTGACCGATCTGCCCGAAGATGTGTGTTCGGGCATGGACGCGGTGATGTTCGCCGCCGGATCGGGTAGCAGCACCGGACCCGACATGACCGACAAGATCGACCGCGACGGCGCGATGGCGCTGGTCGACCGCGCCAAGGCGGCCGGTGTCGACCGCTTCGTAATGCTCAGCGCGCGCGGCGTCGACGATCCCGATCCCGACAGCGATCTCTATCACTATGCGAAGGCCAAGAAGGCGGCCGATGACTACCTGGTCGCATCGGGCGTGCCGTTTTCGATCGTGCGCCCCGGCGCGCTGACCCATGCCGACGGCGAGCGCGATGTGCGGCTGGGCGACGACGTGGAGGGCAAGGGCACCACCGCGCGCGGCGATCTGGCGGCGGTAATGGTACGCGCGCTCGCCGACGATACGCTCGCCAACCGGACCTTCGAGATGGAGAGCGCGGGCGAGACCGCGCAGGCCCAGGCGAACTAGAGCCCGGCCTTCACCAGCCAGTCGTGGAACATGCGCACCGGGCGTTCTTCCAGAGCGCCCGGCTTGCACACGAACCAGTACGAATAGGGGCTTTCGACGTTGGCGTCGTAGAGTGTGACCAGCCGGTTGTCCGACGCGCGGCGGCGGTGGTCGTCGTGCATGATCGCGATGCCCAGCCCCTGCGCCGCGGCCTCCAGCATGAGCTGGCCCGAATCGTAGTGGTCGATCGCCGCAGGCTCGAGGTCTTCGAGCGCGAGGGCGGCCTTCCACGCGGTGAAGCTCTCGGGCGTTTCGTTGTGGATCAGGAAGGTCTGGCGCTCCAGCAGCTGCCGATCGGGCTGGGTGCCCAGCGACTTCGCCAGTTCGGCATTGGTGATCGCGTGGACCTTGTTCTCGTCCAGCCGCACCGCGTGCAGGCCCGAGGCGGGCCCGCGCGAGAGGATGATCGCCGCGTCGAGCGTATCGCCCACCCGGTCTTCCAGATGCGGGCCGGTGTCGATGTCGATATGCAGGATGGGGTGGAGGCGGCGCAGCTCTACCAGGCGGGGAAACAGCCGCTGACTGCCGAACAACGGCAGCACACCGAGGTGCAACCGCAGCAAGGAGGTGCTTTCGGACTGGCCTTCGACCGCGCGTGCCAGTGCCTCGAAATGCGGCAGCACCGCTTCGTGGAACGCCGCGCCCTCGTCGGTCAGCTGCATCGCCTGGCGGGCGCGGGTGAACAGCTTCTTGCCGGTAAACTCCTCCAGCGTCGCGATCCGGCGGCTGAGCGCGGACGGGCTGAGCGACAGCTGGTTCGCCGCCGCGCGCGCCGAACCGAGCCGCACGGTGTACATGAACGCCTCGAGCGAGCGTAACGGGGGAAGGCGGCGCTTTTGCATCGGCGCGACTGTTGCAAAATGCCGCGTCGCACAAAAGCCCTATTTTAGGCGGTATCGCCCGCGCACGCCTTATTCCTCTTCCGCGCCCGCTTCCTGCCGCGCGTGCAGGCGGACGCGTTTCACATGCGTTTCGTCGCCTTCGATCACCTCGATCGTCCACCCCTTGGGGTGTTCGACCATCGTCCCGACCTGCGGCACCTGTTCGGCGAGGATGAAGGTCAGCCCGCCCATCGTGTCGACCGATTCCTCGACCTCGGCCAGCGCCGGGTCGATCCGCTTGGCGATATCGTCCAGCTCGGCGCGCGCGTCGATTTCCCAAACGCCCTGGCTGAGCGACTGGATCCATTCCTCGGGCGCGTCGTCGTGCTCGTCCTCGATTTCGCCGACGATTTCCTCGACCAGATCCTCGATCGTGATGATCCCGTCGGTGCCCGAGAACTCGTCGACCACGATCGCGAGGTGCATGCGGTTGCTCCGCATGTCGGCCAGCACGTCGAGCGCACCGCGGCTCTGCGGCACGTAGAGCGGCTGGCGCATCAGCGTGGTCCAGTCCTCTGGCGGCGGCGTGCCGTTGATGAGGAAGGGGAACACGTCCTTGATGTGGATCATCCCGATCACTTCATCGAGCTGCTCGCGATAGACGGGCAGGCGCGAATGGCCGTGTTCGGAGAATACGCCGAGCAGTTCTTCCCACGATGAGCCCGCTTCCACCGCGATGATCTCGCCGCGCGGAATCGCGACGTCGTCGGCATCGTGTTCGCTGAAATGGAGGAGGTTGCGCAGCATCTCGCGCTCTTCGCGCGACAGGTCGCCATCGTCGGAGGAATCGGCGCCGGCCGCCTCCTCGCCGCTTTCCTCGCGATCGCGCTCGTTGATCTTGTCCTCGATCTCGCGCCGCAAGCTCCGCTCGCCGCCGTTGTGGTCGAAAAACCTGCGCATTGCGAGCCACAGCCCGCGTCTACTGTCCGCGTCTCCCGCGCCAGCACCCCTATCGCTATCACCTTCGGGCATGGCCCTTTGCTGCACTCCTCTTGCCTAGCGGTCCCCATATGGGTCGGGGAGCCCCAGATTCGCAAGCGCCTTCACCTCCAGCGCCTCCATTTCCTCTGCATCGCGAGCCGATATCTCGTGGTCGAGCCCGGCGAGGTGGAGCAGCCCGTGGATCACCAGATGGCTGGCGTGGGCTTCCAGAGCGATGCCCTTGTCCGCCGCCTCGCGCGCGCAGGTCTCGTGTGCGAGCGCAATGTCGCCGAGCAGCGCGGGCGGGCCGTCGGCGGCGAGACCCAGCAGTTCGTCGCGCTCGAGCATCGGGAAGGAGAGCACGTTGGTCGGCTTGTCCTTCTCGCGCCAGCCGCGGTTGAGTTCGTGCACTTCGGCGTCCGAGGTGAACAGGATGCTCGCTTCGAGGCGCTGATTGGCGAGCGCGGGCTCGACCGCGGCGGCAGCCTGCGCGGCGCGGATGGCGAGGTCTTCCCACGGGCCCGGAGGCCAGCCTTCGACATCGACCTCAAGCTCCATGATCGACGCCTCCACTCGTCGCGCGCATGGCACGCCTGACACACCTGACACACAGTCCTGAAACAGAAAATCGGCCCTTCAAAAAAGCGAGGCTGGGCAGGGGCGCGATGGGGAGATGGCGAGCAATCATGGCACCTGACTAGCGCAGCCGCCCCGGCGTAGGAAAGCGCGTTGGTGGCCCATCGCGCTAGACCGGCGCGGCACAGAGCGTTTCGCGCCAATGGGCGATGCGGTCGTCGAGCCGCGAGGCGCGGACGAAATCGGTTACGTCGTCTGGCAGGTCGAGCGTTTCGAGCACTTCGAAGGCGAAGGCCTCCTCGCCGCGCTCGTTCCATGCGGCCTGGAGTTCGCGACGCGGATGGCTGCCCATCCGCAAGGTGAAGCGTAGCCGGTTCTCGATCCCCGAGAGGTCTTTCACGCCGCCAACCCAGACGTCTTCCCCGCCCGCAAAGCGCAGCGCGTAGACGCCGGTCGCGATCGTGCGTTCCTTGTATGCCGCAATCGCGGCCTTGCGGGCTTCGCTCTTCATTGTCTCATTCCTTTCGGCGCGCCCATTATTACCCGGATGATATTGACGCAAGAATTTTATCCGGGCAATAATCGCGCATGACCGATTTCGCGCACATTCCCGCCACGGCCTTTGCAGGCGACACACTTCTCGCGACCGGGCCGCTTGCCGAAGTGGCGCTGGCGGTGCGTGCAGCCGAGCGCGGCGGCACCGATGGCGCGCTGCTCGTCTTCGATGATGCGAGCGGGCGCGTGATCGATCTCGACCTGCGCGGCAGCGAGGCCGAGGTGCTTGGGCGGATCGAGGCACGCGGCGCGTCGCTGCCCGCTTCGGAGCAACGCCCGGCGAAGCCGCGCGGACGCGGGCGGCCAAAGCTTGGTGTGGTCGGGCGCGAGGTGACCCTTCTGCCGCGCCACTGGGACTGGCTGGAGAGCCAGCCCGACAGCGCCTCTCAGGTGATCCGCAAATTGATCGACGCGGCGCGGCGCGCAGAGGGCGGGGCCGATGGCACCCCTTCGCGCAAGGCGCGCGCCGAACGCGCCTACCGCGTAATGGCGAGCCTCGCGGGAGATCTGCCGGGCTACGAGGAGGCGCTGCGCGCGCTGTTCGCCGGAGACGCTGCGGCCTTCGCGGAGAACGTCGGCGACTGGCCCGAGGATGTGTCCGCCTATGCTCAGCGCCTGGCGGGTTTGGAGAGCGAGGGGTGAGGGGGACGCGGGCGGTCCCGGCTATTTCACGGCGTAGAGCGCGTCGGCTATGGTCCGAAAGTACTTCGAACTGCCATCGTCATGTCGAACATAGACGATGAAGGCGAGAAACATGCCTGGCGTGTCAGACACGAAGGCAAAGAATAAATCACCCTTTCCATATCGGGCTTCGTGAAAATCATACCCCATCGAGAAATCTACCTTCCTATCCGGGAGCGCTATGGTCCCGTTACTCCGGCATTTTTCGACCTCATCGAAAACCTGGGCGAGATCGTCGACCTCTTCGCGTGTCAGTGAGATATTCTCCGCCTCGCGAAACCGCCTGATGTCATCATCGGTGGGCTCGACGAGGGAAGGGCACCCGGTCTGTGCCTCGCCATCCTCGGCTTTCAGTGCATCCTGCGGGAAAGCGCAGGCGAGGAGCGAGAGGCAGCAGATTGCGAGGAGGGCGGTGCGAGTGGTCACCCCGGCTTTCTAGCACCAAGCGTGCGAGGAGCGGAAGCGCGGACTGCGCGCCCGCTTTCGCCGCCCGTGCCTCTCCGGCCGTGGCTATTTGGCTGCAATGCGCATGGTCGCGAGCGGGCTGCATATGCAGCATTGCGTAGAAGGCGATTGAGGCGGATAAGGTAGGTCGTTCCCCACATCGAACATCCGTGTTGGTATGCTTTTGAAAGAAAGGTACTTCGCTCCCTTGTGCCGCTCACTGGAATCGTCAAATCACCTGAGGGCCAGAAAAACGTAGCGGAAAGCAACCGATATGAGTGGCTGGGCGCAAGGCCATTTTTGCGCGAACGCAACTTGCATTGACGAACCTACCATCGTGATCTAACTGTTCTCTCCAATGAGCAGCAAGAGCTGCCATATCGAGGGGAGAGAGAATGATCCGCTTTTTCGCATGCAGTTCACTGGCTCTGGCAACATCGCTGATGGCGGTGCCGGCGCTCGCTCAGGATTCATCCGCCGCCACTAACGAGGCGGCCGAGGAGCAGACCGAGGCGCAAGAGAACAGCGGCGGGCTTGCAACGATCGTCGTGACCGCGCAGCGCCGCGAGGCGAGCGTGCAGGATACCTCGGCTGCGATCTCTGCCTTCTCTGCCGAATCGCTCGAAGAGAGCCGGGTGATGAGCTTCGAGGATCTGGCGAGCCAGGCGACGTCGATGTCGTTCACCGCGCTCTCGCCGCTCGACCAGGAATTCAACATTCGCGGGATCACCAATACCCGCCTCGACTCGCCCTCTGCCGACCAATCGGTCGGGATCTTCGTCGACGATGTCTATGTCGGCCGTTCGGGCCTGTTCAACTTCGACATGTACGATATCGACCGCGTCGAAGTCGTGCGCGGGCCCCAGGGCGTGCTGCTGGGCAAGAACGTGGTCGGCGGTGCGATCAGCATCTACAGCGCGCGGCCCGAACGCAATTACGGCGGCAGCCTCACCGCGTCCTACGGCAACTACAACGAAAAGCTGGTGCGCGGGCATGTGACCGGGCCGATCAGCGACAGCGTGGCCGCGCGCCTCGCCTTCCAGGTCCGCAACCGCGACGGCTTCAACTACGACATCGCGCATGATGTCGACCTCGACAATGTCGACAGCGTGCAGATGCGCGGGCAGCTGGCTTTCAACCCGGTCGGCTCGCCGTTCTCCGCCGTTTTCATCGCGGATTACACGAACGACAAGTCGAACGGCTTCCACAGCGTGGTGTTCGATGGCCCCGCAGCCGGTTCGGGCCCGTGGAGCGCGGCGCGCAAACTGGTCGCTGCAATGCGTCCCGAAGGCCTGTCCGACCGTGAGAGCCTGCCCGACTTCCAGACCTACAAGGGCGATGTCTCCCCCACGCCGCAGCAATTGCAGCGCGAAGCCTACGGCCTGACGCTCAACATGTCCTACGACATGGACTTCGCCACGCTGACCAGCATCACCGGCTATCGCGACGGCAGTGCCTTCAGCGTGTACGACCAGACCGGCATCGGGCCGAGCAACGAATACGGCGTCACCGTGCCGCTGCTGTTCCGTTCGCCGGTGCGCGAGGCGGAGGACATCAGCCAGTTCACGCAGGAAATCCGGCTCGTCTCGCCCGAGGCGGAGGGAAGCGGGTTCGATTACATCCTCGGCGCCTATTACCAGCACGACAAGGTCGGCAAGGACGACATCATCTCGTTCGAGATCAAGACCCCGGTCATCTCGACGCTCAACGGCCAGTCGGCCTGGTTCAACAAGGGTACCAACGAATCCTTCGCGTTCTTCGGACAGCTCGGTTACCGCTTCAACGATGCCATCCGCATCGTCGGCGGCCTGCGCTACTCGCACGACAAGAAGAGCGGGACGGTGCAGGGCCTTGCGCTGGAGACGGGCGACAAGTTCACGCCGGACGATCCGGTCCCGTCCTCTCCGCTGTCGCCGACCTATGTCGAGGGGGGCGGCTACACCACCGACTATGGCAACAGCTGGGAAGAACTGACCCCGCAGGTCACGCTAGAATACCAGCCGAACCGCGACATCCTGCTCTATGCGACCTATTCCAACGGGTTCAAGGGCGGCGGTTTCGAGGATGACCCGGCCAACCCCGCGGCCGCGCAGAGCAGCTACGATCCGGAAACCGTGACCAACTGGGAAATCGGCGGCAAGTTCGAGTTCTTCGATCGCCACGCCCGGCTGAACATCGCCGCGTTCTCGATGCGGTACAAGGATCTGCAGGTCACGCAGACTTCGGATGTCTGCCTGTGCAACATCACCGATAACGCAGCCGACGCGAAGATCCGCGGGATCGAAGCCGAAGCGCAGGTCGTCCCGCTCGACGGGCTGACCTTCAGCGGCGCGCTGACCCTGCTCGACACCGAGTATATCGACTTCACCGACTCGGTGGGCAACGTCAACGACGGCAAGTTCCTGCAGCGCACCCCGCATTACCAGTGGAGCCTGGGGGCGCATTACGTCACCGATCTGGGCAGCTGGGAAGACGGGCTTTCTGCCAACGTCAACTTCAACCAGCAGGGCAAGCTGAGCTGGAACCCCGAAGGATCGGCCAACGAGCCGGGCTACGGCCTGCTCGACGCGCGCCTTTCGATCTCGCCGACGCCCGATCTCACCTTCTCGGTGTGGGGTCGCAACCTGACGAACAAGCAGTACCGCGCCAACGCGATCGCCTTCTTCGGTGACGAAGCCTCGCGCCTCGGCGCACCGCGGACCTACGGCGCGGAAGTCTCGGTAAGGTTCTGAATAAAAAAGGGGCCGGGCGATGCCATTGCGGCGTCGCCCGGCCCTTTCTTCGTCACCTTGATGAAGTTCTATCGCCCGGCGGGTTCTCTCTCATCCGCCGGGCGAGTTTTTATTTGCGCGAATAGGTCAGGTCGTCGGGCGCCTTTTGCCCCATCACCATGTCTTCGTGGTTCGTATCGAACAGGCCGAGGCACCAGGTCTCGGCGCTCGGCGTATCGCGGTTCCAGTCGAACACCGCCTGGCGATGCGCGATGCGCCATTCGCCGTCGCGCTCTTCGAACCGGTCGTAGGCGCGCGCGCCGGTGAAGGTGTCGTAATCCTGCCCATCCTTGGCGAAGCGCGCGAAGGTGAGGATGTAGCTTTCGACCCGTGCGGTGTGATCGCCGTCCATCTCGATATGAACATTGCCGATGAAGTGCTGCATCACCGGCTTGTTCGCCTTCATCCGCTTGGCGGCTTCCTTCAGGTAGGGGACCGCCGGGCCGTTATACGCCGGGCCGTGGATCTCGTGCGCATCGTCCCAGTAGCAGCTCAGCAGCAGTTCCTCGTCGCCGCGGTCGATCCCGCGCGCATAGCGCATGATGCAATCGTGGATGTCCTGCTTGGCGAGCAGCGTGTTGATCGTGTTCGCGTGGGCCACCTCAGCGCCTCCCGTCGGGATTGTCGAGCCCGCGCGCCATCGATGCCTTGAGCGTCGCCGGATCGCGCGCGAGGAAGGCGCGAACCGAGACCGCGTGCGGATCGGTGTCGTGTTCCTCGATATTGTGCTCGACCGCGACGATCCCCGCCTTGCCGATATCGCGCGGCGATGCCTGTTCGATCCAGGTGACATGCTTGGCCATGCGCGTGTCGACCGATCCGACGATCAGCGCGTGCAGCGTGGTGCCCTGCTTGGCGAGTTCGGGCCGCAGGCAGTCGCCCGCCGCGCGCATCGCGAATTTGGACGGGCTGTAGCCGCCCATCGAGGGCACCGACACGATGCCGCCCGCCGACAGCACGTTGACCACCGCGCCGCCGCCATTGGCCTTGAGCACGGGGGCGAACGCGCGGATCATCCGCACGGGGCCGAAGAAGTTGACCTCCATCGTCTCGCGGATCGAGCTTTCGTCTTCCGCGCCGAGCAGGGTCTGGCCGAGGTGGAAGACCCCGGCATTGTTGACCAGCAGAGTGAGGTCGGTGCACTTGGCAGCAGCAGCGGCAATGTCCGCCTCGTTGGTCACGTCGAGTTGCACCGCTTCGAGCCGGTCGTCGCCCTCGGCAATCTCCTGCGCGTCCTCGAGCTTGCGCGAAGCGACATAGACCTTGCGCGCCCCGTGTTCGAGCAGCTCTTCGACGAAGCCCTTGCCGATGCCTCTGTTGGCACCGGTCACAAGAGCGGTGCAGCCTTCTACTTTCATCAATCCTCTCCGAATGCGTCGCGATAGAAATCGGCAAATGCGGCTTCCCCGCCGCGGAAACCGCGCGGTTCGGGCAGCGCCGCCAGCTCATCCAGCCCGTCGGGCCGGAAGGGCGCGGCGCGGCTTTCCACCGCCTTGGCCGCGCGAACGTGTCCGCCGCCCGCAACCCAGATCTCTCCGGTCCGCTCGCACGCCTCGCTGGCGAGCCAGGCGCAAATTTCGGCGGCCCCTTCGGGTGCCATGCGCGGATCGGGTTCGCGGCCGGGTTGCGCGGTCATCTTGGTCTGCGCGTAGGGGGTCAGCACGTTGACCATGATCCCCTCGCGCCGCAATTCGTCCGCTAGGCTGAGCGAATAGGCCGTCGCCGCACCTTTCGAGGCCGCATAGGCGCTGCGCCCGCGCACTCCGTGCAGACCGCCGGTCGAAGAGACCATCACGATCCGCCCTGCTGGCGACTGGCGCAGGTGGGGCAGCGCGGCCTCGACCAGGCGGGTGTTGGCGAAGAAGTTGATCTCGAGCACCTGACGCACCTCGGTGTCGCCATCGCCGACCTTGATCGCGGGGCCGCTGATCCCGGCATTGAGGACCAGCGCATCGAGACCGCCGAACTGGTCGAGCGCCGCCTGAATGATCGCCTCGGGGCCGTCGGGCGCATCGACCGCGTGCTCGTCGGTAACGGCGGTGCCACCGGCGGCGACGATCTGGTCGACGACATCCTGTGCAGGGTAGGGCCGGTCCGCGTGGCGGCGGTTGTTGACCAGCACTTGCGAGCCCCCCGCCGCAACGGCCTTTGCGAATGCGGCACCCAGTCCGGCGCCCGCGCCGGTCACGATCGTGGAACGTTTTGTCATGCCCGGAGGCTAGCCGGGTTGGTTCGATAATGAAAGTGCAATCAGGGCGCCTTTTTGCCGATCTTGAACTCGACATCGGTGCTGACGATCGGCTCGCGACAATGCGAGCAGACGACCTTGGGATCGAGCGGCCCGCCGCAGTCCTTGTGCAACAGCACGACCGGTGCGCCCTCTGGCGAAGCGTAGTAGCGGTCGCCCCAGATCATCAGCATCAGCAGCACCGGATAGTACTCCACCCCCTTGCGGGTGACGCGGTATTGCGTGGTCGAAGGAGACGCCGGATCGGGCCTCTGCCGGATGACCCCGATCGATTCGAGCCACTTGAGCCGTTCGGACAGGATGTTCGTCGCAATCGCGGTATCCTGCCGGATTTCATCGAAGCGGTAGAGGTTGGTGAAGATCGACCGCATGATCAGGCTGGCCCAGCGGTCGCCCATCAGCTGCGCCGACTCGTTCATCAGCGATGTCGCGGTCTCCGGCGAGTGGCGCTGCTGGCGGCGGCGGCTGTAGATCGGCGCCATCAGCCCGACACCGGGCCCTTCGTGCCAATCGGCCTCGAATGCACTCACCGTCTCGCCGCAGCTGCCGCAGGCCGGTTCGGGCACGAAGCGGTGGCCGCAGGTCTTGTGCGTCAGCTCGACCGTGATGTTGCCCGACTTCGCCCAGCCCGATTCCCACCGCAGCATCATCAGCGATGTCCAGTAAAGGTCGCGGCCCTTGGCGGTCATCACGTATTCGAAGCGCGGCGGCGCATCGCAATACTGGCGCTTTTCGAACAGTCCCGCCGCGACCAGCTTTTTCAGGCGGTCGCTCAGCAGCGCCTTGAGCAGGCCGGTACGCTGACGAAACCCGTCGAACCTCCGCTCTCCCAGCCAGCTTGCCTCGATTACCAGCAGTGTTGGCGTGTCGCCGACAACCTCCAGGCTACGCCAGATGGAACAGGTACGAATTCGGGCCGGAGCGTTCATAGGGCTCAGCGCCTAGCATGCTTCGCCGCGTTGAAAAATAGGGCCGCACCAATTGCATATCCGAACGGTGCCACGATCGCCATCGCGCTGCGAATGCCGTCTCCGCCGGGGAAGATCGCATCGGACAGCATCGCCGTCACGCTGGGGCCCATGCCGATGCCGACCGCGTTGATGACGAAGACGTACACCGCCGCAATCGTTGCGCGCATGCCTTCGGGCGCCAGTTCCTGCAACACGCTGGGCGCGGCGCTGACCACCGCGGCGGCGGCAGTGAAGAAGGCGACGAACAGCAGCCCCGCCAGCCAGATGTTGGGCACCAGCGGGAAGGCAACCGCGGGGATGATCGCGATCGCGACCGCCCAGCCGCAAAAGCGCATGCGTGCCGCCGGGACGCCGCCACCGAACCGGTCCATGATCGCACCGCCACCCACCATGCCGAGCAGCCCGCCCGCGATCAGCAGCCCGCCGGCGATGTAGCCGGTGGTCGCAAGGTCCGTCTGGAAGCCGCGCATATACATCGCGGGCAGCCAGTTGACCGTGCCCAGCACCGACAGGTTGACCGCCGCGACACCGCCGAAGACCGACCAGTAGAACCCCGCCCGCTGGCTCAGTTCGCGCCATATGGAGCGCACGGGCACGCCGCTGGTCTTGGCCTTGCGTTCTGCGTGGCCGGGATCGGGGATGAAGAGGAAGGCGAGCGCGATCAGCAGGCCGGGCACTCCGGCGACGATGAAGGCGAATTGCCACGGGCGCACCGCACCGAAGATCGGCAAGCTCATCGTATCGGCCTGCGCGACCAGCGCGACCACGCCGCCGCCGATCATGAAGGCGAGCCCCGCGCCCGTCGCGCTGCCGAGGCCGAACAGGCCCATCGCGAGCCCCAGCCTGCGGCGCGGGAAACTGTCCGCGATGATCGAATAGGCGGCTGGCGAAAGCACCGCCTCGCCCACGCCCACACCCATGCGCGCCACAAACAGCCCCATGAAGCTGGCCGCCTGCCCGCAGGCGATGGTCGCCGCGCTCCACGCTGCGATCCCCACCGCGACAGCACGCGTACGGTTCACGCGGTCGATCAGCAGCCCGATCGGGATCGAAGCGAAAGTGAAGAAGATCGCGAAGCTCAGCCCCTGGAGCATGCTGACCTGGAAGTCGGTTATGTCCAGATCGGCCTTGATCTGGTCGACCAGCAGGCTGACGATCATCCGGTCGATGAAGCTGCAGATATAGGCGGCGAACAGCGCCGCCAGGATGAGCCAGGCCTTCAGCGGCGTCCGCCCGGTGCGGATCGCCGCCGGCGCAGCGACCTCAGAAATCGCCTTCGACCCCCATGGCCTCCAGCAGTTCGGCGCGGTCGTAGTACTCGCGCCATTCCTTGATCTTGTCGCCTTCGACCACCAGCACGCCGACGACCGGCACCTTGCCTTCGTGGCCCTTGAAGGTGAATTCGTCCTGCCGTTCGATGAACACGGTATCGCCGGTCACCGCCCAGTTGCGCACGTTGAGGTGCATGTGGCTGGCATTGTCGACCAGGAACTGCATGCGCGGCAGGATCTCTGCGCGGCCCACGATCGGGTCGATCATCATCGAATGGAGCACGCCATCCTCGGTGAACATGTTGGTGATCGCTTCGGCGTCGCGGGCTTCCCACGCGGCGATCATCTTCTTCACCACGGCGATGTTGTGTTCGGCCTTGTCTTGCATTTCGCTCTCCTCCTGGCTCGCGGGCTCGTCGACCGGCTCCGCTGGCATTTGTGCACCGTCAGGGGCCTGCGCCGCGAGCGCGAGCGCGGAAAGGATCAGGCTCAAGGACATAGTTCTCCCCTTTGGTATTTTTATGCAAGTCAGGGATGACCGTTCGTGACGGGTTGGTCAAGCGCTAGTTCGTACCCGCAGGCAGTGCACTTGCAAAACAATACCGAGTCGCGCTATCGAACCTTCACTGCCAAATTTGTGGAAGCGAGTTGCCATGCGTGTCGAGAAGCTGCCCCGGGTCAAAACCACCCTTCGCCCTTCGAACCATCCCTACATGTCCGGCCCGTGGACGCCGCAGCATGAAGAGGTGAACGCGTTCGATCTGGAGGTACTCGAAGGCGCGATTCCCGACGATATCGACGGCATCTACCTGCGCAATACGGAAAACCCGGTGCACGAGCCGCTGGGCAAGCACCACCCGTTCGACGGCGACGGCATGATCCACCAGATCGCGTTTTCGGGCGGCAAGGCGACCTATCGCAACCGCTTCGTGCGCACCCGCTGCTTCGAGGCGGAACAGATTGCAGGCGGCGCGCTGTGGGGTGGTCTGGCGGATGGTCCGGGGGTCTCCAAGCGCCCCGGCTTCTGCGCCAAGGGCGATATCAAGGACGCCGCATCGACCGACATCGTCGTCCACGCGGGCAAGGCTATCGCCACCTTCTACCAGTGCGGCGAAGGCTATGTGCTCGACCCCGAAACGCTAGAGAACGAGGGCGTTGCGCCGTGGGTGCCGATCGACGGCGTTTCCGCGCACACGCGGGTCGATGAATCGACCGGCGAACTGCTGTTCTTCAACTACTCCAAGCACCCACCTTACATGCATTACGGGGTCGTCGACGCCGATGGGAAGCTGAAGACCTACGTCCCGATCGAACTGCCGGGACCGCGCCTGCCGCACGACATGATCTTCTCGGAAAACTGGTCGATCCTGAACGATCTGCCGGTGTTCTGGGACGAGGAGCTGATGAAGCACCGCAACCTGCACGCGGTGCGCCTGCACGAGGGCGTGCCCTCGCGCTTCGCGCTGATCCCGCGCCACGGCACTGCCGAGGATGTGCGCTGGTTCGAAGCGGAGCCGACCTATGTCCTCCACTGGCTCAACGCCTATGAGGAAGGCGATGAGGTCATCATGGATGGCTATTTTCAGGAAAACCCGACGCCGCGTCCCGAAGGTTTCGAGGAATACGGCAAGGACGCGCACATGATGGCGTTCCTCGACCAGCACAGCCTCGGTTCGAAGCTGCACCGCTGGCGCTTCAATCTGAAGGACGGGACGACGAAGGAAGAACGGCTCTACGATCGCACGGTTGAGTTCGGGATGATCAACCAGAAGTTCGCCGGGCGCAAATATCGCTACGTCTATTCGACCGTCGCCAAACCGGGATGGTTCCTGTTCCAGGGCTATGTGAAGCACGATCTGGAAACCGGCGAGACGATCGAGGTCAATCTCGAGCCGGGCCGCTATGCGTCGGAATCGCCTTTCGTCCCGCGCATCGGCTCGACCGACGAAGACGACGGCTATCTGGTCAGCTTCATCATCGACGAGAACCAGGGCACGTCCGAGTGCATCCTGATCGACTGCAAGAAGTTCGAGGAAGGCCCGGTCTGCCGGATCGCGCTGCCGCACAAGCTTTCGAGCGGGACGCATTCGACCTGGGTCGATACCGAGGTGCTCGAGGCGGCCAAGGCCCGCAAGCGCGAGGCGCTGGCCGCCTGAGCGGCGGTCAGTCCTCCAGCTTTTCCAGCACGATCTCGCGCAACTCGTTGCGCATGACCTTGTTCATCGGATTGCGCGGCAGCTTGTCGACCAGAATCAGCTTTTCCGGCCGCTTGTAGATCGCGACATCGCGTTCGGAGAGGAAGGCGGTGACGTCTTCCAGCGTCGGTTCGGCCCCCTGCGCGGGCACCACCGCGACCGCGATACGCTCGCCGAGCCGCGCGTCGGGGAAGCCCACCGTCGCGGCCTCTACCGCGAGCGGGAATCCGATCAGCAGATCGTCGATCTCCGCCGGGGAGATGTTGATCCCGCCGCGCACGATGATCTCCTTCGACCGCCCGATGAAGCGGTAGAAGCGGTCGTCCTCCTCGACGATTTCGAACAGGTCGCCGGTGCGGTAATGCCCCTTGTCGTCGAAGGCCGACGCGGTGATTTCGGGCGCATTCCAGTAGGTTGAAAAGATGCTGCCACCGCCGAGGCGCAGTTCGCCGGGGCGGCCGGGCTCGGTGATCTCCTCCTCGGTCTCGGGATCGACCAGCCGTGATTGCGACACCTCGTGGCTGCGCGCCTGCCAATCCTGCCCCTCGGCCCCGAAGCGCGGGAAGTAGCGCGCGCGGTTGGCATAGTCGGGCACGCTCGCTGCGCTCGAGAACAGCCCTGCGCCTTCGTTCGAACCGAAGACGTTGGTGATTTCGATCCCCTTCTTCGCCCAGCCTTCGATCAGCCACGGCGAAAGCGGCGCGGACCCCGACGAGACGGTGTGGAGCGAAGAAATATCGACCGAGTCGAGGATCTCCGGCTGCTTGAGCAGCGCGGTCAGCACGGCGGGCGGGGCGATGGTGTAGCTGACCTTCTCCTGCTCGATCTGCTTGAGGAACACGCCAAGATCGAAAGGGTGGTGCAGCACCAGCTTGGTGCCGAGTTGCAGCCACGGCAGCACCAGCCCGCCGATCGAACCGATGTTGACCAGCGGGAAGGGGTTGAGCAGCACGTCGCCATCCTGCGCACCGGTGCCGTCCGAAACCACTTCGGCATTGAGCACCCAGTGGTTGTGATCGCGCGGCACGCCCTTGGGGCGCGACTCGGTCCCGCTGGTCCAGCAGATCGTCAGCACTTCGCCGCCCGCGACCGGGTTGGCTTGCGCATATGCACCCGTGCGCGCGGGATCGGCGGCGGCGGCGAGTGCGTGCAGGTCGCCATCGCCCTTGCCGAAAACAAGCACTTCGAAACCGCCGCTGTTGGCCAGCGAGCGGGCGAGCGCGGCGTGATCGAAACCTGCAAAGACGTCCACCGTCACGAAGAAGCGCGGCTTCAGCTGCCCGGCGATGAATTCAAGCTCGTGCCGCCGGTACGGCATGGCGACGGGCGAGAGGATCGCGCCGACGCGCGCGCAGGCGAGGAACAACAGCACGGCATCGACCGTGTTGGGAAGCTGGGCGAGGATGATGTCGTCCTTTGCCAGGCCCCGTTCGAGCAGCGCCGCAGCGAGCCGGTCGACCCGCTCGTCGAGCTGGTTCCAGGTCAGCCGCTCGGGCTCGCGCCCGTCGAGTGCAGCGCGGTTGAACGGATCGACAAGAGCATCGCTGTCCTGCCCGCCGGCAACGGCGCGGCGGGTCATCGCGTCGACGCTTTCGCCCCTCCACCAGCCGCGATCCTCGTAATCGCGCACTCTATCGGTCGGCGTCAGGAACATCGCTCTCTCTCCACTTTATAACTTTCATAAATGTACTGACATCATCGGGGAGAATGGTTAGGACGTCAATTCAAAGGGGGATGCTATCGATGATGCGTGTGATCCAATGGGCAACCGGATCAATGGGGAGGACTGGCCTGAGGCGCATCATCGATGCGGAGAAGCTAACGCTGGTTGGGGCCTACGTCTATGGCTCGAAGAAGGTTGGCACCGATGTGGGGGCCTTGGCGAAGCGGGAAAATACCGGCGTCCTCGCCACCAATGACCGCGCGGAAATCCTCGCGCTCGATGCGGACGTAGTGCTCCACTGCCCGCGCATCACGCAACCCTACGATGCGCTGGTCGACGATGTGGTGGCGCTGCTCGAATCGGGCAAGAACGTCGTTTCGATAGCGGGCTTCCACTGGCCCGCCGCCCATGGTGCCGGTTATGCAAGTCGCCTACAGGATGCCGCGTTGCGCGGTGGGGTGACGCTGGCCGGGGTCGGCGTGAACCCCGGCATGGTGGTGGAACGGTTGACCATGGCGGCCACCGCGATGAGCCACGAACTCGACCGCGTATCGGTGTTCGAAACGGTCGATGCCTCCGCCATGGCGAGCCCCGAATTCGTCTTCGGGCTGATGGGGCTCGACAGCGATCCCGCCGAACGCGACATCCGCGAGGGGCCGCTCGCCGACCTCTACGGCACGCTGTTTTCCGAAGTGCTGCACTTCTTCGCCGCCGAGCTGGGCGGCAAGGTGGCCGAGATCATCCCCGACCATCGCCTGACGCTGGCGGAAAAGCAGATCGAGACCGCCGCCGGGCCGATCCGCCCCGGGCACGTCGCGGCGACCGAGTGGCGCTGGCTGGCCAAGACCGACCTCGGCCCCGAACTGCTGCTGTCGATCCTGTGGACCGCCGACACCTCGCTGCACGGCGAGGACCGTCAGGGCCACTGGACCATCCGGCTCGATGGCCGCCCGGTGATCAAGATGACGCTCGATATCGAGGAAGCCGACCCGACCAAGCCGCCGAGCCGCGCGTTGACCGACGCCACCATCGCGGTCGCGATCAACGCGATCCCGCATGTCGTCGCGGCACCGCCGGGCCTGGTTGCCTTCCATCCCCCCGCAGCATGGAGCGTCGCATGACTGTCTATATCCACGACGCCGTGCGCACGCCGCGCGGCAAGGCGAAGGCGGAGGGTGCGCTGGCGGGCGAGACGCCGCACGGCCTCGTCACGCACTTGGTCGATGCGCTGGACGAACGGGGCCGCGATGCCCGCGCGGTCGACCGCTTCACGCTTGGCTGTGTCGGGCAGGTGGGTGCGCAGGGCGGGGGTATCGCGATGGTCGCGAAGATGGCAGCCGAACTGCCCGACCCTTGCGTGGTCCACTCGATCAACAATTTCTGCGCTTCGGGCCTCACCGCCATCGGCCTGTCGATGAACGCGATCGAGGCCGGGCAGGCGACCAGGGCGCTCGCGGGCGGGGTGGAGATGATGAGCCGCGTCCCCTTCATGGCCGACCGTGCGGACTATTACTCCGACCAGACATTTCCGCCCGAGCGGCGCTACATCCCCGTGGGGCTCGCGGCGGACCTGCTTGCAGAGGCGGAAGGGATTTCGCGCGAGGCGCTCGACGAAGTTGCCGAACGCTCGCAGCGGCTCGCCGCCGGGGCGGAGAGCCATCCGGCCTACAACGCCAGCCGCATCGCCGTCGCCGGGCTCGACCGCGAGGAACCGCTGCGCCCGACCACGCTCGAAAAGCTGGCCAAGCTGCCGCACGCCTTTACCCAGTGGGGTGAGGAATATGCTCACGCGCTGGACCGCGATCCGGTGCACCGCCACACCGTCGGCCATGCGCCGCCGATCGTGGACGGGGCAGGGCTCGCGCTGCTTTCCGCCGATGGTGACGGGGCGAGGGCGCGCATCGTCTCCTACGCCGAGATGGGCGGCCATCCGCGCGCCTCGCTCACCGCAGGGTTCGTCGCGATGGAGAAGGCGCTTGAGCGGGCGGACCTGACGCTGGATCAGCTCGACCGGATCGAATTCATGGAAGCCTTCGCGGTCACCTACGCCAAGTTCCTGCGCGACTATCCGGTCGATCCGGCGAAGGTGAATGTCTCGGGCGGTCACCTTGCCAAGGGGCACCCGATGGGCGCGACCGGCGCGATCCTCACCTCCACGCTGCTCGACGTGCTCGACGAGGCCGACGGCAGGCTGGGCATGGTCGTGTGCACCGGGGCGCAGGGCGTGGGCGCAGCAATGATCGTCGAAAGGCTGGGATGAGCAGAGAAATACTGAACCGACTTCGGCTGCCCGTGGTGGCGGCCCCGATGTTCCTGGTCTCGGGCCCGGACATGGTGATCGCCGCCGCGCGTGCGGGCATTGTCGGCGCGTTCCCCACACCCAACTGCCGCACGACCGAGCAGGTGGACGAGTGGATGACGCGGATCGTCGCGGAGACCGCCGATGCGCCGGGGCTGTGGGCGGCGAACCTCGTCACCCACACCTCCAACCCGCGCCTGCCGGACGACCTCGCGATGGTCGCCAAGCACAAGCCGCCGATCGTCATCACCGCGCTCGGCAGCCCCGCGCCCGCGATCGAGGTGGTGCATTCCTACGGCGGCATCGTGCTGGCCGACGTCGTGAACGAGAAGCTGGGGCGCAAGGCTGCTGCAGCCGGAGCCGACGGGCTGGTCGCGGTGGCGAGCGGGGCGGGCGGCCACACCGGCAGCCTTTCGCCCTTCGCCTTCATCAGCGTGCTACGCGAATTCTTCGACGGGATCGTATGCGTTGGCGGTGCCATTGCCGACGGTGCGGGTGTGGCCGGAGCGGTCGCGGCGGGGGCGGACCTCGTCTATGTCGGCACGCGCTTCCTCGCCGCCGAGGAAAGCATGGCAGAGCCCGCCTACAAGCAGATGGTCGTCGATTCGCGCGCCGAAGACCTCGTCGTCAGCCCCGCGATCACTGGCACGGCGGCGAGCTGGCTCAAGCCCTCGCTGGTCAAGGCAGGCTACGATCTCGACGCGCTCGATAAGCCCGCCACGCGCGATTACGGCGGCGACGCGGCCAGGAAATGGCGCGACCTGTGGGCCGCCGGGCAGGGCCTGCACACCATCACCGATACCGAGCCGCTGGCCGATATCGTCGATACGCTGGAAACCGGCTGGAACGCCGCCCGCGACAGACTTCACAATTTCGGGAGAGAGAAATGACCGATCAGGAAATCGAAGAATTCGCCGCTCACTTCGTGGACGCCGTGCAGCGCGGCGACGCCGAGGCGATGCGCGCCTGCTACGCGCCCGACGGGGTGATCTGGCACAACACCAATGGCGAACAATCGCTCGACGACAATGTGAAGACGCTCAACTGGTTCGTGCAGACGCTGCCCGATCGCAAGTACAACGTGTTGCGGCGCGAGGTCATTCCCAACGGCTTCGTGCAGCAGCACATCCTGTCTGCCACGCTGCCCAATGGCGAAGCGTGGCAGATGGATGCGTGCGTCGTCGTCAGCCTCGAAAACGGGAAGATCAAGCGGCTCGACGAATATCTCGACAGCGCCGCTGGCGCGAAGCTGCGCGAGTTCGGCCGCTAGGCGCCCTTACGCCCGCTTCGGGAACCACGGCACGAAGCCGGAGGTGCGGCGGACATAGTCCGCGTATCCCGGCTTCGTCCGGCTCATCTTGCCTTCGATGGTCGGTGCGCCCGACCACTTCATCAGCGTCCAGGTCAGCAGCATCGGGCCGATCATGCTCCAGATACCGGTCGAGGTTTCGGCCGCGACCAGCCAGATCCCCCACCACGCGCAGGCATCGCCGAAATAGTTGGGGTGGCGCGTGTAACGCCACAGGCCACGGTCCATCACCTGGCCCTTGTTCGCCGGATCGCGCTTGAAGCGGACCAGCTGCAGGTCGCCAACGGTCTCGAACAGCACGCCGAACAGGCAGACGCACGCGCCGATGATTCCCAGCGTGCCGATGGGCGGGGCGTTATCCACCTGGCCAAGCTGCGCGGGCAGGCAGACGATGAACAGCAGCGGGGCCTGCGTCGCGAAGACCAGCAGCGCGCTCGCCTTGGCGAAGGACCAGCCGCGCCGTTCCTGCGCCTTGCCCAGCAGCGCGACATAGCGCCGGTCGGATCCGTGATCGCGCCAGCGCCACAGCATGTAGCTGCCCAGTCGCACGCCCCACACCGCCGTCAGCGCGAGCAGCAGCAGTTTGCGCTGCGGGTCGCCGGTGGCAAAGATGAAGCTCGATATCGCCATCACGACCATGCCGAAGGCCCAGAAGCTATCGACCGGCGTGACGTCCTTGGGCTTGAGGCAAATCAGCCAGAGCCCCACGAAACAGGCGACGAGTATTGCAGCATTGATGGCGAGCAGCGCCCAGACTGACATTCGATTTCCCCCAGAAGTATGATGTGTTGGTTCAGACTTCGCGCACGTCCGCCGGCGGTTCGTCCGCGAACAGCGCGTCGAGCGCGTGCGCGCGGTTGTCGAGCACCGCGCGCCGGTTGATCGTGCCCTTGTCCGAAATCTCGTGGTGATTGGCAGCGGGCGGCGTTTCGAGCAGCCTGACCCTGCGGATCTTCGCCGAGCCGCCGCGCTGCCCCTGGTTGAATTCGGCGAGCTTCGCGGCAATTCCATCGAGCGTCGCGCCCGGCTTGGGCCAGACGAGCAGGCCCAGGTACGGGCGACCGTCATCCGCCAGCACCAGTTCGGCGATGTCGTCGCTCAGCGCCTTGAGCAATTGTTCGCGCAATTGCCCGCCATAGACCCAGGTGCCGTTCGACAGCTTGAATTCCTCGGCCATGCGGCCCGCGAAGGCGAGACCCTGTGCGGGGTCGTCGCGGTCGTGGAACACCACCAGATCGCCGGTGCGGTAGAAGCCTTCCTCGTCGAAGGCGTCGGCGGTCTTCTCCGGCTCGTCGAGATAGCCGATCATCAGCATCGGGCCGCGCAGCCGCGCTTCGTAGCGGTCGCCCGAGGGCACCAGCTTCAGCTCCACGCCGGGGCCGGGCAGGCCGATGCCAACCTTGTCGGTTTCGTAATGGATCGCGCAGCAGCCCGAGACGGTCTCGGTCATGCCGTAGCCGGTGGTCATGTGGATGCGGTGGCCGGTCGCAGCGACCGCGTGGCGCTGCAACTTGTCGTAGACATGCTGCGGCAGACCCGCGCCGCCGTAGAGCATCAACCGCATCTTGGCGAAAAAGGTGTCGCGCAGCTCCGCGTCCTTATCCATCGCCTCGACGAGCATGGAATAGCCGAGCGGAACATTGTTGAAATAGGGAACGGAAATGTCGCGCAGGTTGGCGATGCTCGTCTCGAACAGGCCTGGCGCAGGCTTGCCCGCGTCGATGTGCAGCGTGCCGCCCAGCATCAGCCCGGCGCGTAGCACGCTGGCTCCGGCGGCATGGTGCCACGGCAGCCAGTCGAGCATCACGTCGTCCCACCCCGCCGCGCGGCCGATCAGGCCGAGGCCCTGCGCGGTGTTCGCGGCGAGCGCGGTGAGCGACTGCTGGACGACCTTGGGCAGGCCGGTCGAGCCCGAAGTCATCATGTACTGCGCCGCCGTTTCGGTATCGACGCTCTCGATCGCCCTATCGACCGCGTCGGTCGGCTCGGTCCAGAAGACATCGGCGACCGCGACCGCTCCGTCGCCGAAGACACCCGGATCGCTCGAAATAATCGTGGCTTCGCAGCCGATATCCTGCAGCGCGCTGGCGTAGGCAGGGTTCGGATCGCAATAGATCGCGGCAGGTGCGACCCGGTCGAACACGTGGCGAAGCCGCGCGTGGTCGCCCCCGGCGACGCCGTAGGCCGGGCTCACCGGGCACAGGATCGTTCCAGTCGCGAAGGCGGCGAAGCTGAGCGCGGCGACCGCGACGCTGTTTTCCGCCATCAGCACCAGCACGCCGCCGCGCGG
Organism: uncultured Citromicrobium sp.; assembly: GCA_964574905.1. Classification (GTDB taxonomy): domain Bacteria; phylum Pseudomonadota; class Alphaproteobacteria; order Sphingomonadales; family Sphingomonadaceae; genus Alteriqipengyuania. Next base: position 63,570 of record CAZNOY010000009.1, read on the forward strand.
CAGCGTGTCGAGCATCCACTGCGCCGCCCCGCGCACTTCGCGGGCGAGCTCGGCGAAGCTGGTATAGTCCCACTCGCCATCCGCGCCCCTTTCGGCCAGCGCAGGCGCATCACCCAGCCGTGCGGCGGTCTTGAGGAAGGCGCGCGCCAGGTTGGAATCGATCGGTTCGTACGGCGCCTTGGTCGTCAGCCGGATCGTCCCGTCCGCATCTTCCTGCAGGTCGAGATCGACCGGCAGGAACTCGGCGTGCCGGAACGGTGCCTGCCGCCAGCTTTCATCGGCGGTCCGTTCGAGGGAGTCGGTCGCGCTCATTGTGCAGGCCGCCCGGCAAGCTCCTTGACCTGGTCGGACCAGCCGTTGCCCGCCTTCTGGCTGTCGATCACGCCCCGGTCGACATAGTCGCGCCAGCCGCTGATCTTGTCGCCGCGAAACTCGATCACGCCTGCATAGGGCGCGGCGATGTCGATGCCGTCCTTGGTGGTGTATTCGTCCACCCCTTCGACGAACAGCCGGTCGCCATCCTCGCTGTGGTGGAAGATGCGCCAGCGGACTTCGCCGATATTGGCACCGAACTGGTCGATGAAGGCGCGTGCTTCGGCCTTGCCGCGTGCGGGCGGGGCGATGGCGGCGGCGAAATGCCAGACGACATCGTCGGTCATCGCGGCCAGTACGGCCTCCACATCCTTGCGCTTCCAGGAGTCGATAACGGCTTGAAACTGTTCCATTCGGGACATCGGGCGGCTCCTTGTTGCGGCCAAGAGGGGTGCGGGTAGGGGGATCGAAATCAGCGCCAAGGCGCCAAGCAGGTGGCGACGCGCGATCACACCGCCTGTGCGCTTTCGACGATGAAGCTGGCGGTGGTGGTGGTCGACCCGCCGATATTGAGCGTCTGCACGCGGCGCGCGCCTTCGACCTGATAGTCGCCTGCGGTGCCGGTGACCTGCTTGTGCGCGTCGAGCAGCATGCGCACGCCCGTCGCGCCGACGGGATGGCCAAGGCCGATGAGACCGCCCGAGGGGTTGATCGGCTTCGCACCGCCAATCTCGATCGTGCCGTCCTCGATCGCCTTCCAGCCTTCGCCGGGCCTGGTCAGCCCGAGGTGGTCGATCGCCATATATTCGGTCATCGCGAAGCAGTCGTGCGTTTCGAACGCGTCGATTCCGTCGAGGTCGACTCCGGCGCGCTGGCGTGCATCCATCACCGCGCGGCGCACCTGCGGGAAGACGTATTCCGCGTTCTCGCTCGCCTTGATCTTGGAGCGATAGGATATCGGGGCGGAGCGGTGGCCCCAGCCTGCGATGCGCGACAGGGCGGACGGGTCGATGCCGCGCCTGCGCGCCCATTCGTCGGCCCATTTGTCCGAGGCGAGGAACACAACCGCCGCGCCGTCGGTCACCTGCCCGCAATCCATCTTGCGCGTGCGGCCTTCGACCACCGGGTTCGCCTCGTCATCGGCGGTGAAGCTCTTGTCGGTGAAGTTCCAGCCCCGTGTCTGCGCGTTGGGATTGCGCTTTCCGTTGCCGAAATTGATCTCCGAAATACGCATCAGGTGGCGGTAATCGAGGCCGTAGCGCTTCTCGTATTCTTCGGAGAGGTCGCTGAAGGCGCGCGGCCAGGGGAAGACCGCATCCTGCAATTCGTGGCCCTGCCAGATCGCCGCGCCGAGGTTTTCCGCCGCCTGCTGGCCGGGGACGTTGCGCATCAGCTCTATGCCAAGGACGCAGGCGGTCTCGTACCGGCCCGCCTCGATCTCCGCCGCCGCGCCGAGGATCGCCATCGATCCGCTTGCACAGGCGGCCTCGTGCCGCGAGGTGGGCAGGCCGTCGAGTTCGGGGTGGACCTGTGCGAAGAAGCCGCCGAGCAGGCCCTGGCCTGCGAACATGTCCGCCACGAAGTTGCCGACGTGCCCGGTTTCGATCTCGCCCGGCTCGATCCCGGTCTGCTCAAGCCCGTTTGCGAGCGCTTCGGCGAAGCCGTCCGCAATCTCCATTCCCTCGCGCGCCCAGTTGCGCGAGAAGTCGCTCTGCCAGCCACCTAAGATCGTTACCATTCGCCAATCCTCTCTCCGGGGAAGGGCTATAGGTACGATTATGAAAGTTGTCCACTCACAACGAGACGGGCTGTGCTTCCACAGGCATGGCGCAGTCTGCGGGCAGGTCCTTCTCTGCCGCAAGGCGATCTGCCATGGCCGGTGGCATGACTGTCGAAACGTGCAATCCCGGCATCGGCGATCCCGCTCTGCCCGTGCCCGAACCGTCCGACCTGCTGGGCAAGCTGCACGAGGTCTTCGGCTTCCGCTCGTTCCGGGGCGTGCAGCAGCGCGTCGTCGACCGGATCATGGCGGGCCAGTCGACGCTGGCGGTCATGCCGACGGGCGCGGGCAAGTCGCTGACATACCAGCTGCCCGCGACGATGCTGGAGGGCACCTGCGTCGTTATCAGCCCGCTCATCGCGCTGATGCACGACCAGCTGCGCAGCGCCAGCGCCAACGGCATCCGCGCCGCTACGCTGACCAGCGCGGACGAGAACCGCGCCGAGACGGTGCAGCGGCTGCGCGCGGGCGAACTCGACCTGCTCTATGTCGCGCCCGAAAGAGCGAGCCAGAGCCATTTCCGCGACCTGCTGTCGCAATGCCGGATAGCGCTTTTCGCGATCGACGAGGCGCATTGCGTCTCCGAATGGGGGCACGATTTCCGGCCCGACTACCGCCTGCTGCGCCCGCTGATGGATCAGTTTCCCGAGGTGCCGCGCCTCGCGCTGACCGCGACGGCGGATGCGCACACGCGAAGCGACATACTGACCCAGCTGGGGATAGCGCCCGAGGGGCTGATCGTCGCCGGTTTCGACCGCCCGAACATCCGCTACACGATCCGTCCGCGCGACTCGCTGACTCAGCAGCTGCGCCGCCTGCTCGCCGAGAACCCCGGCCCCGGCATCGTTTACGCGCAGACCCGCGCCGCGACCGAGCGGCTGGCCGCCTCCCTCTCCGACGGGAAACGCGAGGTGCGCTGCTACCACGCAGGCCTCCCGCCCGAGGTGCGCGCAGCGAACCAGGCGGCTTTTGTCGAGAGCGAAAACATGGTGATCTGCGCCACGGTCGCCTTCGGGATGGGGATCGACAAGCCCGACGTGCGCTTCGTCGCCCATGCTGGCCTGCCCAAGTCGATCGAGTCCTATTACCAGGAAACGGGCCGTGCGGGCCGCGATGGCGACCCCTCGGTGGCGCACCTGTTCTGGGGGGCGGACGATTTCGCGCGGGCGCGGATGCGGATCGGCGAGGTGGGCGAGGCCCGCCAGCAGGGCGAGCGCACGCGGCTGTCGGCGCTCGGCGCGCTGGTCGAGACCGCTGGCTGCCGCCGCGCGATCCTGCTCCGCCATTTCGGCGAGAACCCGCCCGAAACCTGCGGCAATTGCGACAATTGCTTGCATCCGCCCAAGGCAGTCGATGCGACGGTGGTGGCGCAAAAATACCTCTCCGCCGTCGCGCGGACACGCCAGATGTACGGCGCGGGCTATATCGAGAGCGTGCTGACCGGGCAGTCGAGCGATCGCAGCCGCGAACGCGGGCACGATGCCTTGTCGGTATTCGGGATCGTCGATGGCGAAGAGGCCGCGCTGCTCAAGCCCGTCCACCGTGCGCTGCTGGTGCGCGGCGCGCTGTTGCCGACCGAGCACGGCGGGCTGATGCTGGGGCCCGAGGCACGCGGTTTTCTGAAAGGTGAGGAGCCGCTCGATCTGGTGATCCCGCCCAAGCGGACAGGCGGAAAGCGGGGTAGCCGGGCCGGATCGGGGCAGGAACTCAACCCGGTCGGCGATCCGCTGTTCGATGCCCTGCGCGAATTGCGGCGCGATCTGGCGAAAGAGAACCAGGTTCCGCCCTACGTCATCTTCCACGATTCGGTGCTGCGCGACATGGCCGGGCTGCGCCCGCAAACCCGCGCGCTGCTCGGCGAATTGCCCGGCATCGGGGCGAAGAAGCTGGACGCCTATGGCGACGCGTTTCTGGAGGTTATCCGGCAATATGATCGGTAGTCGTCGCCACGCGCACCGGCCCGAAATGAGTGCCTCGTGGCACCCTTTTGGACACTCGGCCCTTCACCGCGCGCAGCAACTGCGTTAGGTCGGGCGAAGCGATGAACGAACCATTCCTCACTCGAAACGCGAATTTCTGCGACGCCTGCACGGTGCGCAATCGCGCGATCTGCAGCGATCTCGACAATGACGAGCTCGCCGCGCTCAACGCGATCGGCCAGCGCAAGACGCTCAGCATGGGCGAGCAATTGCTGTGGGAAGGCGACGAAGCGGTCGTGGTCGCCAATGTCGTCGATGGCATGCTGAAGCTGTCGACCAGCACGGTCGACGGGAAGGAACAGATCCTCGGGATCGCATTCCCGGCAGACTTCATCGGGCGGCCTTTCGGCCAGGCGACGCCTTACACGGTCGAGGCGCTGACCGACGTTCTGGTCTGCGTGTTCAGGCGGGTCGATTTCGATCGTTTCGCGCGCGAACATCCGCGGCTGGAACACAAGCTGCTCGAACGTACGCTGCACGAGCTGGACCGGACCCGCAAATGGATGCTTATCCTTGGCCGGATGAGCGCGGAGCAGCGCGTCGCCACCTTCCTGCTCGACCTGTTCACGCGTGCCGAAGCGACCAGGCTCCAGTCCTCGGCGACGTTCGAGTTGCAGCTGAACCGGGGGCAGATTGCCGATGTCCTCGGGCTGACGATCGAAACCGTCAGCCGCGAGTTCACCAAGCTGAAAAAGGCCGGGGTCGTCTCCCTCCCCAATCGGCGGGAGGTTACCATCGAGAGCCGCGAGGCGCTCGAAGACCTGGCCGGTTAGGCTCCGCGCTGGGCGGAGCCCATCTTCCTAGAACCGGTAGCTGACGCCTGCGCTCAGCACCCACGGATCGAGCTTGTGCTCGGTCTCGATGGCCAGCGTGTTGCCTGCGTACCAGGTGGCGGTCGTGTCGACCCAGTACTTCTTCGCGTCGAGCGTCAGGCCGAAGCCCTTGTCGCCCAGCGGCACGTCCACGCCCGCCTGCAGCACGAAACCGAATTCGTCCGACAGGTCGGTCTTGGTCACGCCCAGCGGAATCGTGGCGGCACCCGGATCGACATCGACCCACAGGAAGTAGGTGAGGCCTGCACCGACGTAGGGCTTCACTGCGCCCAGATCGACATGGCCCTTGGCGGTTACCGTCGCGGGGATCAGCTTCGCGTTCGAAACCAGTTCGGCACCCGGCAGGCCGGTTACCCCGTCGACATCGTGCTGCGTCATGCAGCAGATCGTTTCGACCGAGAAATTGTCGGACAGGAAATACTCGATCGCGAGGGTCGGTACGACGTTGTCGTTGGCTTCGGTCTGCGTGTTGGCAGGCAGGCCGACGTTGTCGACGTTGACCGAAGTGATCGCCCCGTCGGGCAGCACGGCGGTGCCGAGCAGCTTCACCTGGAGGCTGCCCTGTTCATCCTGCGCCGCGGCAGGGCTGGCCATCACGGCGGTTCCAACAAGCAATGCGGCAAGCAGACGCTTCATCTCTACGGTCCTTCTCGAAGTGCAATTCAGCCGTCCGGTTCGAGCGGCGAGGGCACAGATGGTCCCGAACAGACAGCGCCGCATTGATGCAGATCAAGAAATGCAATTCGCATGTATTCCGCCGATATTTGATCCAGCGCAAAGACGCGGCGTGCCCGATCGCTAGGCTGCGGGGCATGTGGCCTTATTATCCTGAACTGCTGGAAACGCCCGTGCCGCGTTACACCAGCTATCCGACCGCGGCGGACTTCGACGTCCTGCCCGCCTGCCATTATCGCACCGAGCTGGAGCGGGTGCAGGGCGACGTGTCGCTCTACCTCCACATCCCGTTCTGCGAGCAGATCTGCTTTTACTGCGGCTGCAACACGGGCAAGGCGAACAAACGCAAGCGGCTCGAAAGCTACCTGCACGCGCTCCATCGCGAAATCGAGACGGTGGCGGCCCTGCTTCCCAAGGGCACGCGCGTGCGCCGCGTCGCCTTTGGCGGGGGCAGCCCCAATGCCATCGCCCCGGTCGAGTTCCTGCGGCTGGTCGATGCGCTGACGATCCAGTTCGACATGGACGCGCCGGACTTTTCCATCGAGCTCGATCCGCGCACGATGAGCAGGGAATGGGCGCAGGTGCTGGGCGCGGTCGGGGTGGAGCGTGCCAGCCTGGGAGTGCAGACCTTCGCGCAGCATTGCCAGCAGGCGATCGGGCGCGAACAACCCGAAGAGCTGATCGTGCAGACCGTCGACTGGCTGCGCGAAGCGGGCGTCTCCTCGCTCAATTTCGACCTGATGTACGGCCTGCCGGGGCAGACCCTCGACGATCTCGAAGACACGATGCACCGCACCCGCGTGCTCGGCGCGGACCGCGTCGCGCTGTTCGGCTATGCCCACGTCCCGCATATCGTCGCGCGGCAACGCGCGATCGACGCGAGCAACCTGCCCGATCGCGATGCGCGCTTCGCCATGGCGGCGGCGGGCTTCGGCTATTTCCTGACGCACGGGTACCTGCCGGTGGGCTTCGATCACTTCGCCAAGGCGGGTGGCGATCCGCTCGCCTCGGCAGCGCTGGACGGACGGCTGAAGCGCAATTTCCAGGGCTTTACCGACGATCCGAGCGAGGTGCTGATTGGCCTCGGCGCCTCCGCGATCAGCAGCTTCCCTGGTCTGCTCGCGCAGAACGAGAAGAACTCGGGGCGCTACAGGATGAAGGCGGGCGAGGGCCAGCTGACCGTGACGCGCGGCATCCACCGCAGCGCGGACGACCGCTATCGCGGCGCGATTATCGAGCGGCTGCTGTGCAACGGGCGCGTGCAGATCGGCGCCCGCTTGCTGGGCGAGGTCGCCCCGCTGCTGGTGCCGTTCATCGAGCGCGGGCTGGTTCATATCGACCGCGAATGGCTCTCGATCGAACCCGACGGCCTGCCCTATGCGCGGACCATTGCTGCGCTGTTCGACCCCTACCGCACGGTTTCGGCGCGGCAGTTCAGTTCCGCCGTCTAGCCTCCCCGGGTCGTGCTGCGGAGTATCCCTGGGAGGGGCACCGCAGCGCGGCATCCGGGTCCTCCCTATTCGACTTCGAGTATGTCGCCCTTGCCGGTGCGTTTGCGGCACGCGCCCGCGTGGCATGCCTTGGAGCAGGGTTGCTCGGTCGGCTGATCATCGTCGCCGTCGATCGGAATCCGGATCGTGCCGCCGCCACACAGGCTTGCGGTGATGGCATTTTGCCCGGACGGCAGCGGGCCGATCATCATCGGGGCGAGCGCGATCAGCGCCAGCCAGTCAGGCCTGATCATCGTCGGGTTCCTCGTCGATCAGGATGCGGTTGGCCGCCCCCTCCATGTCATCGTACTGGCCGTTGCCGACCGCCCAGAAGAACGCCGCCAGCCCCAGCGCGCCAAGCCCCAGCGCGATCGGAATCAGGAAGGTGAGCCCGCTCATCGTGCCGCCCGTGCGAGCCGCAGCGAATTGGCGACCACCATCAGCGAACTGAACGACATCGCGATGGCCGCGACCAGCGGGGTCACCACCCCGCACAGCGCCAGCGGCACGGCGAGCAGGTTGTAGAGAATCGCAAAGGCGAAGTTCTGCCGCACCACGCGCATCGTCCGCTGCGCGGCGACCACTGCGAGGGCGACGGGCATCAGCCGCTCGCCGACGAACACCGCATCGGCAGCCTGCTGGCTCACGTCGCTCGCCGTGCCGGGCGCGATCGAGACGTGCGCTGCGGCGAGCGCAGGCCCGTCGTTCAACCCGTCGCCGACCATCAGCGGGCGGTGGCCCAGTGCCTTGAGGCGTTCGAGCTCGGCGAGCTTTTCCTGCGGGGAAATGCGCCCGCGACCCGCAATGCCGAGGTCCGCCGCCACTTGCGAAACGACCGACGCGCGGTCGCCCGAGAGGATGCGGCTTTCGAGGCCCGCGTCGCGGATCCTGGCGAGCGTGACCCCCACATCGGGCCGCAGCGCGTCGTGGAAGGGGATGATCAAGCACTGGTTGCCGATGCGCAGATCTGTGGCGGTCGAGCCACCATCGGCCAGCGGGCGCGTCAGGCTGACGCGCTGCCCGTCGACCATCGCGAACACGCCTTCGCCCGCGATCTCCTCAGGATGGTTGATGTCGGCGGGTTTCACGCCTTGCGCGGTGAGCGCCTTGGCGAGCGCGCGGCTGAGCGGATGGTGGCTCGATTGCGCGAGCGCGAGCGCGACGGGCAGGGCATGCGCATCGACATGCGCCAGCTGCGCGACAGGCTCGCCCAAAGTCAGCGTGCCGGTCTTGTCGAACAGTGCGATATCGGCCTCTGCCAGCCGTTCGAGCGCGCTGCCGTCTTTCACCAGCAGGCCCTTCTTGAGCAGTGCGCCCGATGCCACAACCTGCGCGGCGGGCACCGCCAGCCCCATGGCGCACGGGCAGGTGATGATGAGCACCGCGATGGCGATCACCAGCGAATGGTGCCAACCCGCACCGGCAATCATCCAGCCGACGAACGCCAGCAGCGAAAGCGTGTGCACCGCCGGGGCGTAGAGCCGCGAAGCACGGTCGGCGATCCGCACGTAGCGGCTGCGCGACTGCCCGGCCTCGTCCATCAGCCGCGCAATCTCTGCAATCGCCGTGTCCTGCGCCGCCGCCGTGATCCTGACGCGAAGCGGTGCGAGCAGATTGACCGCGCCCGCATGGACCACTTGCCCGGCGGTGACGCTTTCGGGATCGCTTTCACCGGTCAGCATCGCGTTGTCGATCGCGCTCTCGCCCGACTCGATCGTGCCGTCGGCGGCGAGTGCATCGCCTGCAGCGACCAGCATCGTCATGCCCGGCTCCAGATCCTCGGTCGCAACGCGCCGCGTGGATCCGTCGGGCTGCACGATAGTCGCATGGCGGCCCATCCGGCTCAGCAGCGAGGCGATGCCTGCGCGCGTGCGGTTGCGCATCGCCGCATCGAGCGCGCGGCCCGCGAGCAGGAAGAACAGCAGCATCGTCGCGCCGTCGAAGAAGGCCTGATCGCCGCCGGTCGCGGTTTCGTAGAGGCTGAGCCCGGTGGCGAGCAGCACGCCGATGGAGATCGGCACGTCCATGTTGGTCCGCCCGCGCCGCAGCGCCCTCAGCGCAGAACCGAAGAAGGGCCGCCCGGCATAGGCGATCACTGGCAATGCGATCAGCGCGGACAGCCAGTGGAACAGCTCGCGCGTGGCCCCGTCTGCCCCCGACCATACGCTGACCGAGAGCAGCATGATGTTCATCATGCCGAAGCCCGCGACCGCGAGCGCCTTGATCAGGTCGCGATCGGACGAAGTGGCCTCGGTGGGAGCGGCGCCGATGGCCTGTGCCTCGAACCCCAGACGGTCGAGCGCGGCGACCAGCGCCAGATCGTCGATATTCGCTGCATGTTCGATCGTCACCCGCTTGGCCGACAGGTTGACCCGCGCCGCGGCAACGCCATCGACTTCGAGCAGCCCGCGTTCGACCTTGGCGATGCACCCGGCGCAGCGCATCCCGGGCACGGTCAGCCTGGTCGTCTGCTGGCGCGGCGGGGCCATCGGCGGTGCTTCCTCCGCAGGAATCGCGACCGTCGCGTTCACGGAATCGCCGCCTCGAATACCCGTTTGCGATCCCCATCCGACAGCGTCAGGCGCAGCGTCCAGCGGCCCGCATCGAGCGGCTGGTTCGCCACGAACTCGCCATTTGCGGTTCGCGTGAAGGTGAGCATGCGCGTGGTCTTCTGGCCCAGCGGGTGACGCGCTTCGGCGGTGAGTGTCGCCGTCTCGGGCGTGCCCTGCGTCTCGACGACTACTAACCCATCTTCGTTGCGCGCCGCGTCCAGCTGCCAGCCGGTCGCTTCCTGCCGCGCTGCCTCTGCCAGCCAGCCATTATACTTCTGGCTCGCCACGTAGGAATTTTCGACCACCACGCCGCCGAACCCGCCCGTGGCGAGCGAGGCCATGTAGAAATTGATCGCGAAAACGATGCCAAAGCCCGCGAACAGCACGGCGGCCATGTGCTTGCCGGTAAACTGGTTCTGGTTCATCACGATCCCCCTGCCGGTGCGTCGAAGCGCGTTTCCACGGTGTCGGTTTCCCGCTGTTCGTCCTGCGAGGTCAGCTTGAAGGCGAACTCGCGAGAGATGGCGTCCCTGGGCGCCACCACATAGGCGCGCACGGTGCGGATCTGGTCGGCCGGCACGTTGAAGCTCTGGCTCGGCGCGGCGTCTTCCTTGCCGATCGTGTCGGTCCACATAAGCCCGCCGGGCAGCCCTTCGATGGAAACTTCCATCTCGCGCGGGCGGCTTTCCATGTTGCGCAGCTTGAGCGTGTAGGAATTGCGGATCGATCCGTCGCTCATCAGCATGAAGGGCGGGTTGCGATCGGGCGAGACGGTCAGATCGGTATGGCTGCGCGTGCCGAGCGCGAACAGCAGGCCCGCACCGATTCCGCCCCAGACGGAGAAGTACAGCAGCGTCCGCGGGCGCAGCAGCGCCTTCCATGCGGGCTGGGCGGGGTGGCCTTGCGCTTCTTCGCGGCACGCCTCCAGCGTGGCGTAGTCGATCAGACCGCGCGGACGCCCGATATCCTTCATCACCCGGTCGCAAGCATCGATGCACAGCGCGCAGGTGATGCAGCCGATCTGCGGCCCTTCACGAATGTCGATCCCCGTCGGGCACACCGCGACGCACTGGTTGCAATCGATGCAGTCGCCGAAATGCTCGGGGTCTTTGAGCGATTTCTTCAGGCTGCCGCGCGGTTCGCCGCGCCAGTCCTTGTAGGTGACGATCAGCGATTTCTCGTCGAGCATCGCGGTCTGGATGCGCGGCCACGGGCACATGTAGATGCACACCTGTTCGCGCATGAAGCCGCCGAGCGTGAAGGTGGTGAGCGTCAGGATACCGACGGTGATGTAGGCGACCGGCGCGGCCTGCCCGGTAAAGAAGTCCCTGAACAGCGTCGGCGCATCGGCGAAGTAGAGGATCCACGCGCCGCCCGTCGCCAGGCTGATCGCGAGGTAGATCGACCATTTGAAGCCGCGCCGCGCGATCTTCTTGGGGCCCCAGGGGGCCTTGTCGAGCCGCGCACGTGCGTTGCGATCGCCGTCGACGAAGCGGTCGATATGCTGGAACAGGTCGGTCCACACGGTCTGCGGGCAGGCATAGCCGCACCACGCCCGGCCGACCGCGCTGGTGACGAGGAACAGGCCGATCCCCGCCATGATGAGCAGCCCAGCGACGAAGTAGAATTCGTGCGGCCAGATCTCGATGCCGAACATGTAGAAGCGGCGGTTGGCGAGATCGACCAGCACCGCCTGGTCGGGCGCGAACGGCCCGCGATCCCACCTGATCCACGGCGTGCCGTAGTAGATCGCCAGCGTGACGAACATGACGAACCACTTGAAGCGGCGGAAGGGCCCGTCGATCCGCTTGTTATGGACCGCCTTGCGCTTCTCGTAGAGCTTCTCGGGCATCTTCGTTCGCGGCGGCTCGCCGGGTTCGTGCCGCCGCGTTGCCGCACCCGGCTCGGCTACCGCGCCGGAGACGGGCTGGTTGGTCTTGGCGATCCCGTCTTCCAGAACGACCGCAGGGTCGTGTCCTTCATCGGTGTTGTCAGGGTTGCTCATCGACCTGCACCTCGGGTTTTTCTGCGACCTCTACGAAGTCTTCGCCTCCCCCGAGCGAATGGACATAGGCGGCGAGCATCTTGATCGTCACCGGATCGAGCCGCTGCCCCCACGCAGGCATCACACCCATGCGCGGTGCGAGAATCTGGCGGTGCAGGGCGTCACGTTCGCTGCCGCGCAACCAGATCGCATCGTTCAGCCGCGCCGCGCCGAATTCGCGCCCGCCGCCGCCGTTCGGGCCATGGCAGGCCGCGCAGTTGTCGGCGAAGATCTGGGCGCCCGTCGCGTTCGGCTTGGCCTTCCCGCTGAGCGAGAGGACGTGATCGATCACCGCATTGAGCTGGGCGTCGTCGAACACGCCTTCGAACGGCGGCATCTGGCTCTGGCGGGTCTGGTCGTCGTCGGTCCAGCGCACCCCGTGCGTGATCGTGTATTCGATCGCGCGCAGATCGCCGCCCCACAGCCAGGCATCGTCGTTGAGGTTCGGGTAGCCGAGCTTCTGGTCGCCGCCGCCGCCCGAGCCGTGGCACTGGGTGCAGTTGACCTGGAACGCGGCGCGCCCGCCTGCGACGGCACGCGCCATCAGATCGCTGTCATCGGGCAGTCGCTCGATCGGGATCTGTGCCAGCTGGTCGCGAAAGCTCTGCTGCGCCTGATCGGCTACGCTGATTTCCTTGGCCAGTTCGCCGCGGCTCGACCAGCCGAGCACGCCGGCGGTCGCCTTGTCGACCATCGGCCATGCCGGGTAGAGCACGACATAGACGATCGCGAAGATGATCGTCAGGTAGAAGGTCCACAGCCACCACCGGGGCAGCGGCGTGTTCAGTTCCTCGATCCCGTCCCACTCGTGGCCGACGGTCTCGGTTCCGGTCGGTGCGTCGATGCGCTTATTCGCCATCGGTCTCGTCCTCGAAAATCGAATGGGCAGCCTTGCTGGTGCTGCGCTTCCCGCCAGGGCGGAACGGCCACAGGCACAAGGCCAGATAGAACAGCAGCATGGCAGCCAGGCCGATGCTGTCGGCAAAGTGACGCAGTTCCTCGTAAAAGGTCATCGTCCCTTCTCCTGAGCCAGTTCCTCGAGCGGGGCACCGGCCTCGAAATCGACCAGCGTGCCGAGCATCTGGAGGTAGGCGATCAGCGCATCCATCTCGGTCACCCGATCGGGATTGCCGTCGAAGTCGCGCACCTGCGCCTTGGGATAGCGCTGGGTCAGATCGCCCGCGTCGACGTTAGGGTCTGCCTGCGCATAGAGATCCTGCTGCGCCTGCTCGAGGTCGCGGTCGCTATAGGGCACCCCGACCAGCTGCAGCGTGTGCAGCATCGCCTCGGCATCGGCGATCTTGAGATCGCGCTCGGCGAGGAAGCCGTACTTGGGCATGATGCTTTCGGGCACCACGCTTTGCGGGTTGGTGAGGTGCTGGATGTGCCATTCGTCCGAATAGCGGCCACCCACGCGGGCAAGGTCGGGCCCGGTCCGCTTGGAACCCCACTGGAACGGGTGGTCGTACATGCTCTCGGCCGCGAGGCTGTAGTGGCCGTACCGCTCCACCTCGTCACGGAAGGGGCGGATCATCTGGCTGTGGCACGAATAGCACCCTTCGCGGATGTAGATGTCGCGCCCCGCCTGTTCCAGCGGGCTGTAGGGGCGCACGCCTCGCACTTCCTCGATCGTGTTGTCGATCCAGAAGAGCGGTGCGATCTCCACCACCCCGCCGATCGCGACCGTAACCAGGGTCGCCACGGCGAGCAGGGTGATGTTGCGTTCTAGCTTCTTGTGTTGCTCGGTCAGGCTCATCACAGGTTCCTATTCGGCCGGCACGCTGTCGGGGCGCGCATCGACGATCGGCTTGTCTTTGGCGGGGTCGTAGTGCGGGCTGGTCATCGGCGCTTCGTCGCGCAGCTTCCCTGCCAGCGTCATCCAGACGTTGAAGGTCATCACCAGCGCGCCGGAGAGGTACATGAGACCGCCCGTCATCCGCAGGATGTACATCGGGTGCAGCGCGGCGACCGTGTCGGCGAAGCTGTTCACCAGGTACCCGTCGGGCCCGTATTCGCGCCACATCAGGCCCTGGGTGATGCCCGCCACCCACATGCTGGAGGCGTAGAAGACGATCCCCAGCGTCGCGAGCCAGAAGTGCCAGTTGATCATCCGCAGCGAGTACATCCGCTCACGCTTCCACAGGCGCGGGAACAGGTAGTACAGGCAGGCGAAGGTGATCATCCCGTTCCATCCCAGCGCGCCGGAATGGACGTGCCCGATGGTCCAGTCGGTATAGTGGCTCAGGCTGTTGACCGCCTTGATCGACAGCATCGGCCCTTCGAAGGTGCTCATGCCGTAGAAGGCGAGCGCCATCACCATCATGCGGATGATCGGATCGGTGCGGACCTTGTCCCACGCGCCGTTCAGGGTCATCAGCCCGTTGATCATCCCGCCCCAGCTGGGCATCCACAGCATGATCGAGAACACCATGCCCAGCGTCTGCGCCCAGTCGGGCAGCGCGGTGTAGTGCAGGTGGTGCGGACCGGCCCAGATGTAGAGGAAGATCAGCGACCAGAAGTGGATGATCGACAGGCGATAGCTGTAGATCGGCCGCTCTGCCTGCTTGGGCACGAAGTAGTACATCATCGCCAGGAACCCGGCGGTGAGGAAGAACCCGACCGCGTTATGGCCGTACCACCACTGGGTCAGCGCATCCTGCACCCCGGAAAAGGCGCTGTAGCTGCGCGAGCCGAGGAAGCTGATCGGGATCGCCAGGTTGTTGACCACGTGCAGCATCGCGATGGTCACGATGAAGGCGAGGTAGAACCAGTTGGCGACGTAGATGTGCGGTTCGTCACGCTTCAGCAGCGTGCCGACGAACACGGCGAGATAGGCAAGCCACACGATGGTCAGCCAGATATCGACGTACCATTCGGGCTCGGCATATTCCTTGGACTGGGTGACGCCCAGGACATAGCCGGTCGCGGCGAGCACGATGAACAGCTGGTAGCCCCAGAACACGAACCGCGCGAGGCTGGGCAGGGCCAGCTGGGTGCGGCAGGTGCGCTGCACGACGTAGAAACTGGTCGCGAGCAGGGCATTGCCGCCGAAGGCGAAGATCACCGCCGAGGTGTGCAGCGGGCGCAGGCGCCCGAAATTGAGGTAGGGTTCCACGTTGAGCCAGGGGAACGCCATCTGCGAGGCGATGAACACGCCCGCGAGCAGGCCGACCACGCCCCAGAACATCGTCGCGATGGCGCCCCAGCGCACGATCTCGTCGTCGTACTGCGACGGCGTGTCCGGCATCTTGAAAAAGGTGCGTCCGCCCGCGACCGGATCGAACCTGCCCGCGGTGACCCAGATCATCACGAATGCGATGACCCCGACGATTACCGCATGCGCGGCGAAGCCTGCGTCCCTCGCGGAAACTGCGGCACCCAGACACAGGAGGAGCAGGACAAACCATAATGCGACTCGTCCCAGCGCTGCTTCGATTCTCATTGATTGCCCCTTCGGTTTTGCCGCCGACTAGGGTGGCCCGGACCTACACGCATTGATCGAGATCAATTTTAGAGAGAATTATGCCGCGACAGGCATTTGCCCGGCGCAGCGTGAGAGATTGGCGAGATCGAGGACCCTCAGGGCGGATCGCCCCTCGGTCTCGATCAGTCCCAGATCGCGCAGTTCGCTGAACTGTCGGCTGACCGTTTCGATGGTGAGGCTGAGGCTGTCGGCAATCTCGCCGCGCGACATCGGCAGATCGACCCAGCCATCGGTCTGCGAGCCCGCGCTCAGCCGTTCCCACATGTCGATGATGAACGAAGCGACGCGTTCGCGCGCGGAGCGCCGCCCGAGGATGATCGAAGTTTCGCGGCTTTTCGCCAGCGCCTTTTCCGTCTCGCGCGAGGCCAGCCGCAGCATGCCGATGTCCTCGGCGTTCGAGCGGCGCAGGCTCTCTGCCGGGATCGCCAGTACCTGCGTTTTGCTGAGCGCGGTCAGCGCGAAGCCGTAGCGGCCTTGCGCGGGCACGTGGACGACGTCGCCTGCCAGGTGAAAGCTGACGATCTGTTCGCGCGCGCTCGAAACGAAGGCCGAGAGCTTGCACGCGCCCGTGCCCAGAAAGACGAAGAATGCCTTGCCCGGATTGAGATCGAGCTGCTCGCCCGCCGCCAGATCTTTCGCGAACGCCTCGTGCCTCAGCCGCAGGATCGCCGCATCGGTCAAGCCGGGCGGCAGGGCGCGTGCGTCGAACGCGTCGAACAGGTCGGGGAAGTTCATCGCCAGTCCTTTCCTCATGGGAATCGGACTAGCCGGGCGGCCCGGATGCTGCCTTGATCTGGATCAATGCACTCTGCCGGATTGCCACCGAGGGGGCTTTTTCGAGGCGAAGGCCGAACGCAGGCGCGCGGCGACTCCCCCCGCCGCCGTTCCTGTGCCAAAAGGCATGGGCAATCGCACGGGGGAGGGATCGTGAAGCTCTGGCTCAAGGCGCTGATCGGCGTGATCGGCGTAGTCGTGCTGCTTGGCGCGCTCGGCTGGTATTTCCGCACGGACCTGATCCTGTGGGCGGCGTCGCGGCAGAACAGCGGGCCGATTGCGGAGGAAACTCTCGCTCTCGACTGGCGCGTGCCTTCCAATACGGCCCCGCAACCGGCTGGCGAGCGCCCGCCCAACGTCGTGCTGATCCTGGCCGACGATCTGGGCATCAACGATATCACCGCGTTCGGCGGCGGGGTTGCGGGTGGTCTGGTGCCGACCCCCAATATCGACCGGATCGCACGCGACGGGGCCACCTTTGCGCAGGGCTATGCCGGGAACGCGACCTGCGCGCCCTCGCGCGCCATGCTGATGACCGGGCGTTATCCCACGCGCACCGGGTTCGAATTCACCCCGACGCCTGACAACATGGCGCGCGTGGTCTCCACGGTCACCAGCGACATGCGCCCCGATCTGCCGCCGATCCAGTACGACAGCGCCGCGAGCGACGACGCGCCGCCCTTTGCCGAGCAAGGCCTGCCTGCGAGCGAGATCACCATCGCCGAACTGCTGAAAGCAAGAGGCTACAGCACGATCCATATCGGCAAGTGGCACATGGGCGAGGCGCGCGAGTTCGATGCGCTGACGCAGGGTTTCGACCACAGTCTGGTGCTGAGCGAGCTGGGATATCTGCCCAAGGACGATCCGCGGGTGGTCAACGCGCGCGTCGATTTCGATCCGATCGACCGCTTCCTCTGGGCGCGGACGCGCTTTGGCAACCGCTTCGACCGGTCGCAGGCATTCACCCCCGGCGGCTACCTGACCGACTACTGGACCGACCAGGCGCTGGCTGCGATCGACGCCAACAAGGATCGCCCCTTCTTCCTCTACCTCGCACATTGGGCGGTGCACTCGCCCTTGCAGGCGACGCGCGAGGATTACGAGGCGGTCGGCGATATCAAGCCGCATCGCCTGCGGGTCTATGCCGCGATGATCCACGCGCTCGACCGCAGCGTGGGCCGGGTGCTCGACAAGCTGGAGGAAGAGGGGCTGGCGGATAATACGCTGGTGGTCTTCTCCAGCGATAACGGCGCGCCGGGCTATATCGGCCTGCCCGATGTCAACGCGCCTTATCGCGGGTGGAAGCTGACCCTGTTCGAAGGCGGGGTGCGCGTGCCGTTCATGCTGCGCTGGCCTGCGAAAATCCCCGCGGGCAAGGTCGTCGACGATCCGGCAACGCATGTCGACCTGTTCACCACCATCGCCGCCGCTACCGGCGCGGCGCTGCCCGACCGGCCGATCGACGGGGTCGACCTGCTGCCCGTGGCGGAAGGCACCGGGCCACTGAAACGCGCCGACGACGCGATCTACTGGCAGAGCGGCACGATCCGCGCGGTGCGAGCGGGCGACTGGAAATTTCAGGTCGACGGCGTGCGCAAGACCGCCTGGCTGTACGATCTGGCAAATGATCCGACCGAGCGGCACAACCTGATCGGCAAGCGCCCGCGCGAGGAGAAGCGGCTGCGCGCGCTGCTCGCGGCACATCATCGCGGGCGTACCCCGCCGCTCTACCCGTCGGTGGCGCATCTGCCGGTGATGATCGACAAGACGCTGGCCGACACATACGAGCCCGGCGACGAATACGCCTATTGGGCCAACTGATCCCGCACCGGCGGGCGCGTCTGCCATGCAGACGAATGTCTCGCCCGCATTCCGGCACTTTCCTTGACTTCGGACCCGAGCCGGGCCGTAGCCGTTGGGAGAGCGAGGCATGGGGAAAATGATGACAGAGCAACCCGCATTGGCGAAACTGCACGATCTTACCGACCGGCTCCAGGGGCTCCACCAGCGCACCCGCGAAACGCCGCTGTTCAACCCGGTCTTCCAGCTTTCGCACGAACTCTCCCGCGCGCTCGAAAGCGGTGAGCTGTCGCTCGACGCGATCGACGGGCTGGTCGACGAACTGGTCGACCAGTCGCTCGGCGCGCGGGCCGAACGACTGCACCGTCTGCTTGCGCCTACCGAGTGCGAGTCCCGCCTGACCGGGCTCGCCGAGCGGACGGGCGAGGATTTCGATGCCTTTGCCGAGCAATGGGCGCACCCGCGCATGCACGTGGTTTTCACCGCGCACCCCACCTTCCTGCTGACCCCCGCGCAGACCGATGCGGTCGCCGCCGGTGCGCTGACCGGCACGACTCCACCGGTCGACGGAGAGGCCGAGGTTCCCGAAATCACGCTGCGCTACGAACATGATCGCGCGATGACGGCGATGGCGCATGCGCAGGATGCGCGCGACACGATCGTGGCGGCGGTGCTGCGCGCAGCGCAGGCGAAGTGGCCCGACCGCTGGACCGAGCTGCAGCCGCTGCCGTTCCGCTTCGCCACCTGGGTCGGCTACGACATGGACGGGCGGACCGACATCACCTGGTACAATTCGATCGCCTTCCGGCTGGCCGAGAAGGCGCAGCGGCTGGCGCGCTACGAGGCCGCGCTGCACGCGATCGATCCCGGCCACGAACTGCTCGCCACCCTGCGCGGTGCGCGGGCGCGGGCGGAGGAACTCGCGCAGAGCTTTGCGGGCGACCTGTCCGACCCCGCCGCGCTGACCGCTGCTGCCGACCGGATGACCGGCGGCGACCCCGCCAAGCTGCTCTCGCTCGCGCCGCTGATCGAGCAGCTTGAGCGCGAGGCACGCGAGGCGGACGCGGAACAGGCGATCGCGCTGCGCACGCTGACCGCCGCAATGCGCGCCGACGGGCTGGGCATGGGCTGGATCCATTTCCGCGTGAACGCCAAGCAGTTGCACAACGCGATCCGGCGCGAGCTGGACGATCCGGAGATCGACCTGTCGAGCCGCGGGGCAATGGCGGCGCTGCGCGACCTGCTCGCCAAGGCGACGCCGCAGCGCGCCAATTTCGCCAGCCTCGCGGTCGAAAGCAGCACTGCGGTGCGCCAGTTCCTCGCGATGGCGCAGATCCTCAAGCATATCGACGCCGATGCGCCGATCCGCATGCTGGTCGCCGAATGCGAACAGCCCGCCACGATGCTCGCCGCGCTCTATTTCGCGCGGCTGTTCGGGATCGAGGACCGGATCGACATCTCGCCGCTGTTCGAGACCGAGAGCGCGCTGGAGCACGGCGGCCGCTTCCTCGACGCGCTGCTGGCAGAGGATAGCTACCGCTCCTACGCGAGAACGCGCGGGCGGGTGGCGATCCAGACCGGCTTTTCCGACGCGGGGCGGTTCGTAGGGCAGGTGCCCGCCAGCCTCGCGATCGAGCGGTTGCAGGGCCGACTGGCCGAGGCGATGGCGGCAAACGGGTTAACCGATGTTGCAGCGCTGGTGTTCGACACGCACGGCGAAGGGATGGGGCGCGGCGCGCACCCCGCCAGCTTCGCGGACCGGCTGGAATGGCCGCTCAGCCCGTGGGCGCGGCGACGTTTCGCGCGCTCCGGCATCCGGCTGGAGGCCGAGGCGAGCTTCCAGGGGGGTGACGGCTATCTGTTCTTCGCCGGGCCCGAACTGGCGCTTTCCACGCTGACGCAGGTCGCCGCGCTGACGCCCGAGATCGGCGACACCGATGCTCCCGTCGATCCGTTCTACCGCCGCACCGACCTGAGCCTCGATTTCTATCGCGCGGTGAAGGAACACCAGCACGATCACCTCGAAAGCCGCACCTATTCGCGCGCGATCACCAGCTTCGGGCTGGGGCTGCTAAACCAGACCGGCAGCCGCAAGTCGCGCCGCCAGTCCGACCTCAATGCAGAGCGCGAGATGAGCTTGCGGCAGATCCGCGCGATCCCGCACAACGCGATCCTCCAGCAGCTCGGCTACCCGGTGAACATCATCGCCGGGATCGGCAGCGCCGCCGACGGCGCTTACGAAGACCTCGCCACGTTGCTCGCCGAAAGCGCGCGCGGGCGGCAGATCATGCGGCTGGCGCGTGCCTCGGACGCGCTCGCCAGCATCAAGACGGTCGCCGCGCATGGCGAGCTGTTCAATTCGGCCTACTGGGCGAGCCGCACCTATCGCGGCACCGAAGACCATCTGGCGCGCAGCTGCGAGGCGCTGGCCGAATACCTGATCGGCGACGACCGGACCGGCGTGTTCCGGCGGCTCGCCTCGCGGCTCAGGGTCGACGCGCTCAAATTCCACCGTCTGCTCGATCTGCTGCCTGAGGAGGAGCACGATCCCTCGCGCGAAAACGTGCGACGCACGATCGGGGCGTTGCAGGCGCTGCGGCTCGCGCTGTTGCAGCACATGTTCCTGAAGGTCGTCTCTGTCCCGGCCTTCAGCCGCGCCAACGACATCAGCCGCACCGACGTGCTCGAAATGGTGTTCTCCTTGAGGGTCGACGAAGCGCTGGCACAGCTGCGCCGTGCCTACCCGAGCGAGATCGCGCGCAAGAGCGATTTTCCCGTCGAAGAACCGGGCGATTACCCGACCGGCGAGGGAGAGGGCTACGCTGCGATCCGGCGCGACTATATCGAACCGATTGAGCGCGCCTACGACCTGTGCCTGCGCATCTCGACCGCCATCGCCAACCAGTTCGGCGCGCATGGCTGAGCCTTGCAGGTTGGGTAGCGGCGTCAGAAAGAGCGCGGCATGCCCAGCACGTGCTCGCCGACATAGCTCAGGATCAGGTTCGAGCTGATCGGCGCGACCTGATAGAGCCGCGTCTCGCGGAACTTGCGCTCGACGTCGTATTCCGCCGCGAAGCCGAACCCGCCGAAGGTCTGCATGCAGGCGTTGGCGGCCTTCCATGAGCTTTCCGCCGCGAGGTGCTTGGCCATGTTCGCCTCCGCCCCGCACGGCAGGCCATCGTCGAACAGGCGGCAGGCTTCGTACCGCATGAGGTCTGCCGCGCGCACTTCCATATAGGCTTGCGCGATGGGGAACTGGACGCCCTGGTTCTGGCCGATGGGCCGGTCGAACACCACGCGCTCGCTGCCGTATTCGGCCGCCTTCTCGACGAACCAGTAGCCATCGCCGATGCACTCGGCTGCAATCAGCGCGCGTTCGGCGTTCAGCCCGTCGAGGATGTAGCGGAAACCCTTGCCCTCTTCGCCGATCAGCGCAGAGGCGGGCAGTTCAAGCCCGTCGAAGAACACCTCGTTCGTCTCGTGGTTGACCATGTTGCGGATCGGGCGGATTTCCATGCCGTTGCCGATCGCCTTCGCCAGATCGACGAGGAAGATCGAGAGCCCGTCGGCCTTGCGCTTCACCTCCTCGCGCGGGGTGGTGCGGGCGAGCAGGATCATCAGGTCAGAATGCTGGATGCGGCTGATCCACACCTTCTGCCCCTCGACAACGTAGGTATCGCCGTGCCGCGTGGCGCGGGTCTTCAGGTCGGTTGTGTTGGTGCCGGTGGTCGGCTCGGTCACCGCCATGCTTTGCAGCCGCAACGCCCCGCTTGCGATCTGGGGCAGGTACCGCGCCTTCTGCTCGTCGCTGCCATGCCGCAGCAGCGTGTTCATGTTGTACATCTGCCCGTGGCACGCACCCGAGTTGCCGCCTGCCCGGTTGATCTCCTCCATGATGATGCTGGCTTCGGTGAGGCCCAGCCCCGCGCCGCCGAATTGCTCGGGGATCAGTGCGGCCATCCAGCCTTCCTTGGTCAGCGCCTCGACGAATTCCTCGGGATATTCGCGCGCCTCGTCCTTCTCGCGAAAATAGGCGTCG
Source organism: uncultured Citromicrobium sp. (assembly GCA_964574905.1). GTDB lineage: Bacteria > Pseudomonadota > Alphaproteobacteria > Sphingomonadales > Sphingomonadaceae > Alteriqipengyuania. The sequence continues at coordinate 85,332 of CAZNOY010000009.1, forward strand.
CCGAACCCGCGCACCAAAGCGCGCACCGCGTCGCGGATTTCGGGATGATCGTTACGGGCGGCGGGAATGGGCAAGGCGGTTCGTCCTGTAGCGGCTGATATCCTGCCTTAGCCGCATCGCACCGCGCGCGAAAAGCGCCGTGCAGCCTGAAAATGCGCGTGCGGAGGTCGCTCGCCCTGTCCCTTCCTCGTCTCGCACCGTCGTAAATCCGTGCCTGCAATCCGATCGAGCCGGAACCGTGCTGCGGGGGGCGGCATTGGGTGGGCCTGTCAGTCGACGTTCGTCACCACACTGACGGGGGCTTCAATCGCCGGTCTCTCGCTTCGAGGCGTCCGGCATCACTCTCGCGGGCCGGGATTCGGCGCGCGAGCCCAATTGATGGAGTCGTAATGATGAAAAGCACCTTCACCTCCACCAGGATCGCGCTCGTGTGCGGGATTGCCGCAATCACCATGCCTGCCAGCCTTTCGGCGCAGGAGCAGTGGCCCGCCGCCGAAACGACCGACGCCAGCGTGCTCGCCACCGCCACAGGCAACGTTCCCGCCGATATTTCCGGCCTGCCCGAAGGCCCCGAAATCGAAGGCTTCATCTCCGCGCGCAACGGCAACCGCCTGCAGGTGACCGCAGAGGACGGCACGCAGATGATCGTGCACGTCAGCGCGGCGACCGAGATCAAGGCGCGCGGCGGCTTCCTCGGCCTCGGGCGGACCTCGCTCGACAATGACCAGCTCTATAACGGCCTGCCCGTGAGCGTGCGCACCGTGCAGTGGGACCAGGGCCTGATCGCCGAAAAGATCAGCACCAAGGGCAGCGACCTGAAGACCGCGGCGATGATCGCCGCCGGGACCGAGCAGGGCTTCGCCGAACAGACCGCCGCGACCGAGGCGCTGCGCGGGCGCGTGGCCGATATCGACAATTACAACGTCAAGGGCACGACCAACGTCTATTTCGACACCGGCGAATACAAGCTGTCGGGTCAGGCGCAGGCGCAGCTGTGCAGCGCCGCCGCGCAGGCCGACCAGATGGACAACGCGCTGTTGCTGGTGGTCGGCTACACCGATTCGACCGGCAGCTACGAAATCAACCAGGAACTGAGCGAGAAGCGCGCCGAACGCGTGGTGAACTACTTGCAGCAGCAGTGCGGCTGGAAGCCGTACCGCATGCTGACGCCGACCGGCATGGCTCAGGCCGATCCGGTGGCGGACAACAGCACCGACTACGGCAAGCAGCAAAACCGCCGCGTTGCGGTGAACATCCTCGTCAGCAAGGCCGTCGACGGAATGGGCGGCTGATAGATGAGAGGGGCGGGCTGGAAGGTCCGCCCCTTTTTCATCCCTGCACCGTCATCCCCGCGAAGGCGGGGATCCCGCTCCCTTCCGCCTCACAGAATATCCGAATACCGGTCGAACCAGTCCGGGTTCTTTTCCTCGATGAGGCGGATCTTCCACTCGCGCCGCCACTTCTTCATCGCCTTTTCCCGCGCAATGGCGTCATCGATCCGGTCGTGGCGCTCGGCGTAGACTAGTCGGTCGAGGCCGTAGCGTTTGACGAAATCGGAGCCTTCGCCTGTCCGATGCTGGTGAATGCGCGCTGCAAGGTCGGCAGTCACGCCGATGTAAATCGTCCCGCGATAGCGGTCGGCCATGAGGTAGACCCAACCGCCCTTGGCCATCAGTTAAGCGGGACCCCCGCCTGCGCGGGGGTGACTGAGGTTTTCACTCCCCCGTTCCCTCATACGCATCCACGATCCGACCCACGATCGGGTGGCGGACCACGTCGGCGCTGGTGAAGCGGATCGTGCCGAAGCCTTCGATGCCCTCCAGCTTCTCGACCGCGTCAGCAAGGCCGCTCATGCGGTCGCCGCCGGGGATGTCGACCTGCTTAGGGTCGCCCGCGATCACCATCCGGCTGTTCTGGCCGAAGCGGGTGAGGAACATCTTCATCTGTTCGCGCGTGGTGTTCTGCGCTTCGTCGAGGATCACGAAGGCATCGGCCAGCGTGCGCCCGCGCATGAAGGCGATGGGCGCGATCTCGATCACGCCGCTGGCGATGTGCCGTTCGACCTGTTCGGGCGGCATGCAGTCGTACAGCGCGTCGTAGAGCGGGCGCAGGAAGGGATCGACCTTCTCCTTCATGTCGCCGGGCAGGAAGCCGATCTTCTCGCCCGCTTCCACCGCCGGGCGGCTCAGGATCAGGCGCTGCACGCTGCCGCTGGTCAGCTGGGCGACCGCCTGCGCGACCGCGAGGTAGGTCTTGCCGGTCCCCGCCGGGCCCAATGCGAAGATGATATCGTCGCGCGCGAGGCTGCGCATGTAATGCGCCTGCACCGCGCTGCGCGGCACGATCGTCTTGCGGCGGGTGCGGATCATGATCGGCGGTGCGCCGTTCTCGCCCGCCTTCTGCCCCTTGATGATCCCGTCGAGCGTGGGTTCGTTGGTCATCGCGATAATCGCCTCGATCGCGCCTTCGTCGAGATCCTGCCCCAGCGCCAGCCGGTCGTACATTGATTGCAGCACATCGCGCGCGCGGGCGACCGAATCCTCCGGCCCTTCGATCATCACCTTGTCGCCGCGAGCCGAAATGAACACCGACAGGCGATTTTCCACCTGCACGAGATTGGCATCGAACTGGCCGAACAGCGGGACCAGCAGCGACTGGTTCTCGAAATTCATCTCGGCCCGTGCGCGGCGTACCTCGCGCTGGGGGTGCGGTGGCGGGGAGAGCCGGGGCTCTCCGGCGCGGGTTGGTCTGCGGCCCATGCGTCTCCTTGGCGAAAGGCGGTTGCGAGTCGCGAGTGTAGGCTCCGCACGGGGGGAGGCAAGCGCACGAGGCTTTCGGCGCGGTGGAAAGTCATCGCGCTGTCACGCACGCGCCCGCCGATACACATCGCGACAATTTTCCCGCCAAGATGAACGACACGATGCGCCCACTGTTCAGGTTGAAGGGGTTATTTCTGAACACGTGCTCGATGAGGGCATGTTTTGTGGAGTAACCGGAATGCGTAATGTCGTGATCTTGGCGGTTGCCGCAGGGCTTGTCCTGCCGACCGCAGCTTTTGCCAAACCCACCCCCGAACATCGCCAGCAGGCCCGGATCGAAGCCAGGGTCGATGCCCGCGCCGATGCCCGTCAGGATCGCCGCGAAGACCGCCGCGATGCGCGGCAGGACCGGCGCGAGGATCGCCGCGATTATCGTCAGGCCCAGCGCCAGAACTATCGCGACTGGCGTGCCTACCGGCAGGCGGACCGCAATGCCTTCCGCCGTGGTGCCTACGTCGCCCCGCGCGGACAGCGCTATCGCCCGGTGCGGGTCGGCGCGCGGCTGACCTCCAACCTGTTCTGGGGTTCGCGCTACTGGATCAACGCGCACGACTACTACCTGCCGCAGCCGCGCTACAGCTATCAGCGCTACATCCGCTACGGCAACGATGTGCTGCTGATCAACACCCGCAACGGGCGCGTTGTCGCGGTCTACAGCCAGTTCTTCTGGTAAGGTGTTGCCCGAAGAATGGCGAAGCGCCTGGCCCCGTTGGGGTCAGGCGTTTTCGTATGCGGGGAGGGGCTCGCCGCGCAGCGAGTTGGGCCCAGCCTCGGCCAGCGTAACCGGCACCAGATCGCCGATCTCTACATCGCCTTCGAAGAACACCGATTGCAGCCACGGCGACTTGCCGAGCCACTGGCCGGGCAGTTTGCCCTTGCGCTCCACCAGCACTTCGCAGGTCCTGCGGACGCTCGCGGTATTGAACGCGTGCTGATCGCGATTGAGGCGATCCTGCAATCGGGCGAGGCGATCTTTCATCACGTCCGGCGCGACCTGCCCGTCCATGCCAGCTGCGGGGGTGCCGGGGCGGGGTGAATATTTGAAGCTGAACGCCTGCGCGTAGCGGACTTCGTCGACGAGGTTGAGCGTATCCTCGAATTCGGCCTCGGTCTCGCCGGGGAAGCCGACGATGAAATCGCCGCTCAATGCCAGATCGGGCCGCGCGGCGCGGAAGCGTTCGAGCAGAGCCAAATAGCTTTCGACCGTGTGGCTGCGGTTCATCGCTTTCAGCACGCGGTTATTGCCTGCCTGCACCGGCAGGTGGAGGAAGGGCATCAGCTTGTCGACCTCGCCATGCGCGGCGATGATCTCTTCATCCATGTCCGCCGGGTGGCTGGTGGTGTAGCGAATGCGCGCGAGCCCGTCGATTTTCGCCAGCTCGCGGACCAGCCCGGCGAGCCCGGTGCGATGGCCCTTGGCGTCCTCGCCGCTCCAAGCGGAAACGTTCTGGCCGAGCAGCGTCAGCTCGCGCGCGCCGCCTTCGACCAGCCGCTGCGCCTCGGCGACCAGCTCGGCGAAGGGACGGCTGATCTCCGCGCCGCGCGTATAGGGGACCACGCAATAGGTGCAGAACTTGTCGCACCCTTCCTGTATGGTGAGGAACGCCGCCGGGGGCGCGGTGCGGCGTTGCGGGAGGCCGGCGAACTTCGCCTCTGCGGCAAGATCCATTTCGGTCGTGCGCTGGCCGGAAACCGCGCGTTCGAGCATCGCGGGCAGGTTCTGGTACGCTTGCGGGCCGACCACCATGCTGACGGCGGGCGCACGCGCCATGATCTCCGCACCCTCGGCCTGCGCGACGCAGCCCGCGACCGCGATCAGCGGGCTCGACCCGTCCTCGCGCCGCAGGCGGCCAATGTCCGAATAGACCTTCTCGGTCGCCTTCTCGCGGATATGGCAGGTGTTGAGTACCACCAGATCGGCATCCTCGCCCTCGGGCGCGGGCACAATGCCCTGCGCGGCAAGCAGCTCGCCCATCCGCTCGCCATCATAGACGTTCATCTGGCAGCCGAAGCTCTTGACCCGGTAGGTCTTGGGAGGAGTCATGGGTTTCATGGGAGTGGCGCCTATAGCGACTGGCATCGTCGGGCTCAACAAAGTTGCAGCTTGCAAATCAGCGGTCGGCGGGCGAGTTCGTGTGCCGATGAAGCACATTCTACTCTGTTTCACCGCGCTTGCGCTTTCGGCCATGTTCGTCCGGGCGGGGGCCGAAGCCGAGGAGTCGGCACCTTCACCAGCGGAGCGGCAGTTCGCATGGATCGCGTCGCTGGAGGGTCGGTGGCAGGTAGCGGGGAACGATGCGCTGCAAATCGTCTTCGAGCGAACGGCGCGCGGTCACACCATGGTGGAACGCTGGGAAACCGCGTCCGGCCTCCATTCCATTACGGTCTACCACCTCGACGGTAATCGGGTGATCGCGACGCATTACTGCCCACAGGGCAATCAGCCGCGCCTGGAATCAATCGCCGGGGGCGAGGATCGCATCGCGTTCCGTTTCCTGGACATCACCGATCTGGACGAAGGCGAAAGCCACACCTTCACGCTGGAATTTGCACCACTCGAAAATGGATCGGTGGCGCGGACAGAGGTATATACCGGGCCCCAAGGCATGGAAACGCCCAGTACGCTGACGCTGTCACGGATCGCCAAACCAGCGCCGGCGTCGTCCGGCGACAGCTAGCGTAGCCGCCCGGTGGGGCGCTAGCTCTCGATCCGGTAATGGATCGGCCTGAAGCTGCCGCCGTTCGAGGCATAGGCCGAACATGCGGTCAGCCCGATCACCAGATCCATATGCGCGCGGAAACGAACCGCCTCGCCCGGCTTGCTGGTCGGCGGGTCGACCGACAGCGTGCCCGAGCCGCCATCGACCGGCACGTTCATGAAGACGTTGAACGCGGTCGGGATGGCATCGCGCTCGATCCCGTAGGGCGCCAGCGCTTCGGCCAGATTGCCCATGCATCCGCGATGGACCGGCTTGTCGGGATAGAAGTGGCGAAAGGTATCCTCGCTGCACGGGGTCAGCAGGTAGTCGTGCTGGCCGAGGCTGTCTTCCTCGATCGTCAGCATCACGTTCGATCGGTTCGACCAGAGGCGGTTGCCCTTGCCGAGGCGGATCGTCTCTTCGTAGTCGAAGGTTCGCCCGTTCGACATGACCTCGCGCACGTCGTCGCGGGCAAAGGCGATCATGTCCGACACCTGCGACCCTTGCGGATCGATCACGGTGAAGGCCTGCCCTTGCTGCACGACGAAGGCCGCACCGCTGCGGGGCGGAATCTCTATGGTCTGGCTCATGCGCGCCCCCGGAACGGGCAGGCCCAGTCCGCTTCGACCGCGCGCCCACTATACTGCCGCGCCTCGCTGCTCTCGCCATGCCGGGCAAGCATCGGGTTGAGATCGCCCGCGAGCGACCTGTCGCGGTCGAGGATGCGCTGGCGCATCCTTTCGTAAACGCCGCTGTCGCGCAGCCATTCGAACTGCTTGTGCAGGTTGAACACCAGCGACGGCTTCGGGAACCGGCGCGCCGGGCGCGAGGCATTGGGATGCAGGCCCACGACGAAGAACGCCTGCCCGCCGAAGCTGAGCGAGAAGTCAGGCTCCGCGGGATTGCTGCTGACGCTCGGGTCGGGCTTTTGCGAGAGCCACTCGTCCTTGTCGGACAGCGACTGCAATCGCTCCCACATCGCCTGTTCGAACTGCAACTCGTCCAGATCGAGTGGAGAATCGAAAATGACCACCAGACTGCGCAACTGGTCGGGCGGCAGGTCGCGCTTCGCCCAGTGCATCAGTGCCTCATGAATTTTGAGGTCGTTCCACGCGCTGGTGAGGTCGCGCGCGAGCACGAACTCCATGTTCCCCGTCGCCAGCGCCGACTTGGCCCCCACACAGGGGAAGTCGCGTCCCTTGATGACGTCTTCGAATTGCGCGACCCGTTCGTCTGCAACGCGGTCCGTGAGGCATGTACTCTCCATGGAGAGACCAACTTGTGCCCGGCTGGCGAGAGTCCGAATTTAACCTTGGATAGGATTTCCGCAGCACGGCGCGCTGCGATCAGCTCTACGATCCTTCGGGAGTTTCCGGCATCGGCGGCAGCTTCGCCTTGCTGTAGCGGATCGGCGCGACATCATGGTCGAACGGGCGCAACCCGTGGCCCATTTCGCGCACCAGCGTTTCCTCGATGCGCGCGCGCGCCTCTGCCGCAATCGCCTTGCGTCCGCGGAATTCGGCGGGGCTGAAGGGTTCGAGGAAGTGCACGCCGAGCGGGAAGGTGCCCTTGCGGCCCATCACGCGCTTGTAGTTGTTGAGCCCGTCTTCCTCGCCGATCCAGCCGATCCACTCGGCGACCTTGCCGTAGTCGAGCACCACCGGCTGCACCAGCACGCCGGGCGGCGGCGGTTCGAGCACGCTGAGCATCGAGGATTTGAACGGCAGCAGCGAGTGCCCGTCTGTCGTGGTGCCTTCGGGGAAGACGGTGACCGACCAGTTGTCCATCAGTGCCTCGCGCAGCGCATTGATCTGCGCGGCGACGCCGAGGCGATCCTCTCGTTGGACGAAAACCGTGCGATTGAGCCCCGCCAGCCAGCCGACCAGCGGGGAGCTTGCCAGTTCCTTCTTGGCGACGAAGGCCGTGCCGCTGGCGCCTGCCAGCGTCAGGATGTCGACCCAGCTGACATGGTTGGAGATGAAGAACACATCGCGCCGCAGCGGCACGCCGTGGCGCTGGACGCGCGCGCCCACCACCCACGCGGCGTAGCCCAGGAACCACTTGGGGAAAGGCGATCCGTAGGAAATGACCCGGTAGATGTAGTGGAACGGCACCGTGACCAGCAGGCCGATGCCAAGCGCCAGCGTGCGCACCCACAGCCGCACCCACTCGGTAAACGAGAGGGTGGTCTTTTCGCCGCGCGCGGCGGCCTGACGCCTGGCCCACTCGGGGCCCAGGTCGGGATTGGGATCAGCTGTCGCGTTCGAGGCGGACGCCATACAATTCCATCCGGTGGTCGACGAGGCGATAGCCAAGCTTTTCCGCGATCTGCTTTTGCAGGGCTTCGAGTTCGGGGTCGACGAATTCGACCACCTTGCCGCTTTCCACGTCGATCAGGTGATCGTGGTGCGATTCGGGCGCGGGCTCGTAGCGCGAGCGGCCATCGCCGAAATCGTGCCGGTCGAGCACGCCTGCCTCTTCGAACAGGCGGACCGTGCGATAGACGGTTGCGATCGAGATTCCCGAGTCGATCTTCGATGCGCGCTCGTGCAGCTGTTCGACATCGGGATGATCCTCGCTGTCGGATAGCACGCGCGCGATGACCTTGCGCTGTTCGGTGATGCGCAGGCCCTTGTCGGCGCAGAGTTGTTCGAGATCGATTTTGTGGGGCACGTACTACGTCCTTGAGCTGTCGCTCCGGGCATAGGCGGGGAGTGCCGCCCACTCAAGCCTCGCCGGTCGGCCCGTTCGTCGGACCGACCGGCGGGGACCAAACCTATTCGGCGGTCTTTTTCCGACGACCGCGCTTCTGGCCCGGCGCCCGGCCGAGGCCGATCTTCTTCGCCAGTTCGCGGCGCTTTTCGGCGTAGTTGGGGGCAACCATCGGATAATCGCTCGGCAGGTTCCAGCGCTCGCGGTACTCTTCCGGGCTCATGTCGTAGTTCGTGCGCAGGTAACGCTTGAGCATTTTCAGCTTCTTGCCGTCTTCGAGGCACACGAGATAGTCGGGCTTCACCGAAGCGCGGACAGATACCGCCGGTTCGGGCCGCTCTTCTTCCTTCGGCTGGCCACCCGAAAGATTCGACAGAGTCGAATAGACGCTGTTGATCAGCACGGGGACTTCGCTGAGTTCGGCGCTATTGTTGGCGACGTAGGCTTCGACGATGTTGGACGTGAACGCGATAAGCGTCTGCGTCATCTCGGTATCTTGGTCTTCCATCAATTTCCTCTGGTGGTTTACATATGACAGCCGCGGGGGATACGGACTGCATACGCAGATTTCCCTGTCTTATCGATTTATGAAATGCAACGCAGAAATGGTATTTACTATACCTTTTCTCAAGCATGATCATTGAACATCGGTGATGTCGAACCCGAAGGTGATCGCATCCATGCGTGCGCCGTCGCCCAATGAGTAATAGTTCTTCCGCCGCCCGATCGGGGTGAAACCCTGCGCTTCATAGAGCGTGCGCGCGGGGTTGTTTTCGCGCATTTCGAGAAACAGCCGTTCTGCGCCGCGCTGCCGGGCATTGGCGGCAAGCGCAGCGATCAGCGCGCCGCCCAGCCCCTTGCGGCGCATTGGTGGATCGACCGCGATCAGCAGGATTTCCTCTTCGCCCGGAGCCGCGCGCACGATCGCGAAGCCCGCCGCATCGGCAGGGTCGGCGGGCGCGCTGCCGTCGGGTGCGAGCAAGGTGGCATGCGTATTCGCCAGCTGCATCGCAGAGGTGACCTGCCTGCGCGTCCACGCCTCGCCCCATTGCGGATCGAACGCGCGCTGCATGATCCGCATGATCGCATCGAGCGCATCCTCGTTCATGCCGCAGGTTCCGGGTTCGCAGCGGGCTTGGCATCTGGCCCGCGACCGTAGATCGGCGCGGTTCCGGCCCCTGCCAGCGAGGCGGGCAGCGCATCGAAGGCACGCGCATCGGGCAGCAGGTCGATCGCCTCTATGCCGGGCGAGCCGCGCAGCGTGATCAGATCATTCGCCCTGTCTCCGGCGACGAGGGAATGGCTCACACGCGCGGCTGCGGCTTCGGGGGGGAGCGAGACCACTTCGGCTTCGGGCAGGCCGTTCGCATCGAAATCCTGCACGAACCACTCGCCATGGCCGCCGTTCATGCACACGCTCACCGCCGCGCCATCGTGGCGGGTGCGCGCCATCGCGGCGACCAGCGCCAGCGTCGGGTAGCCGACCAGATCGGCGGTCCATGCAAAGGCGAGGCTGCGCGCGACCGCGAGTCCGATCCGCACACCGGTGAAGCTGCCGGGCCCTCGCGCGACGGCGATGCGGTTCGCCCGCCCGCGTTCGGGCAGGGCAGCGATCATCGGCACCAGATGTTCGGCATGGCCGCGCCCGAGCACGCGATAGTCGCCCGCGATCTGCGCGCCACGCTCGAACAGCGCGACGGAGCATGCCGCAGTGGCACAGTCGATCACCAGTGTGCGCCCAACAGGAATTGTCTGCTCCCCCTCAGCACGCGCTGGCAGCGCGTCGCTCGACCCTAGCAGGAGTGGCCTAGGCGATCCGGTTGAACTTGTCGAAATCGGGACGCGGGCTGCGGTCGAAGATCGATTCCCTGTCACCGTACCCGATCGAGCAGATCCAGTCGGCGCGGTATTGCGGCTGGTCGGCGAAGAAGTCTTCGGTGACCTTGTCGAGATCGACGCCCGACATCGGCCCGCAATCGAGCCCCAGCGCGCGCGCCGCAAGCATCAGGTAGGCACCTTGCAGCGCCGAATTGCGCTTCGCCTGCTCGATACGGCCTTCCACGTCGCCGACGAACCAGCTCTTCGCGTCGGTGTGCGGGAACAGCCACGGCAGTTCTTCGTGGAAATCGATGTCGTAGCCGATGATGACGCACCACGGTGCGGTTTTGATCTTCTTCTTGTTCGCTTCCATTGCGTGCGAAGCGAGCTTTTCCTTCGCCTCGTCCGAACGGCACCACACGAAGCGCGCCGACTGCTGGTTGGCCGAGGTTGGCCCCATCTTGAGCAGGTCGTAGATCCGCCGCACCTGATCCTCGGTCACGTCCTTCTCGAGCCAGCCATTATAGCTGCGCGCTTCGAGGAACAGCTGTTCGAGCGCTTCTTCGGACAGGGGATTACCGTGGAATTGCTTGGTCATGGGCGGGGTGGCCTCTTTAATCTTGGGATAGGGGGTTGAGGTGCGCGCGATCAGCTCGCGCGGACTTCAACGACCTCGGGCACGTAATGTTTCAGCAGCCCTTCGATCCCGTGCTTGAGCGTGGCGGTTGCCGACGGGCACCCGTCGCACGCGCCTTGCAAGGTGAGATAGACGACCCCTTCCTTGTACCCGCGATAGGCGATGTCGCCGCCGTCACCGGCCACCGCCGGGCGCACCCGCGTTTCCAGCAGGTCCTTGATCTGGTCGACGATGTCCGCATCTGCCGGGTCCGCATCCACCACCAGCGTATCCTCCGCCGGGACTGCGATGTCCGCGGCGCTGCCGCCGTGGAACAGCGGAGCCTCGGAGACGAAATGGTCGAGTAGCACCGCGACCACCTGCGGCTTCAGATCGGTCCACTGCGCGCCTTCGCCCTTGGTGACCGAGACGAAATCATGGCCGAAGAACACGCCGGTCACCTCGCCGGTGTCGAACAGCGCCTGCGCCAGCGGGCTCGCCTCGGCAGCCTCGGGATCGGGGAAATCGCGCGTTCCCTGCGGCATCACCTGCCGCTGGGGAAGGAATTTGAGGGTGGAGGGGTTGGGCGTGGTTTCGGTTTCGATATACATTGCGCCTGCGCATGTAAGTGCGGGGCGGGAACGTCACAAGCCGTGGCTCGTCCTGAAATTGTCCGCGCACGCTTTCTGCGCACCCCCATTCATAGGGCCCTGCTGTTCACTGGGCCTTCACTTCTTCGCCCCCTATAGGCTTGTCCCATGATTCTCGCTTTCCGCGCGCCGCGCTTTCTCGCCCTGCTTGTTCCTCTTCTGGCAGCGGCGTGCGCGACCCCCGGGCCGCAAACCGACCCGATTATCGTCCCGCCGCAGGAGCCGATGCAGGCGGAGGCGCAGCACGAAAATACGCAGAAGCAGGCAGACAGCCTCAAGGTCCAGCCGCAGGCGCAGCCGGATGCGACCCCGGTCGAGCCGCCCGCCTCGCTCCAGCCGGTCGACGAGACGCCGTGGCTGTACCAAGGCAGCAATGTCCCGGTCGACCGCGATTGGCGCTTCGGCGTGCTCGACAACGGTCTGCGCTATGCCACCCGCGCCAACGGCGTGCCGCCCGGCCAGGTCTCCATTCGCATCCGCATCGATGCCGGTTCGCTGCATGAAACCGAGCAGGAGCGCGGCTTTGCCCACCTGCTCGAACACCTGCTGTTCCGCCAGTCGCGCTATCTCGGCGTGGGTGAGACGATCCCCACCTGGCAACGGCTGGGCGCGACCTTCGGCAATGATACCAACGCGGTGACCAGCGCGACGCAGACCGTGTTCCAGCTCGACCTGCCCGACGCCGATCCGGCCAAGCTCGACGAGGCGTTCAAGCTGCTTTCGGGGATGATTGAGGCACCGGTCATCAACGAGCTCAACGTGCAGACCGAAGTGCCGATCGTGCTTGCCGAAAAGCGCGAGCGTGGCGGGCCGAACGAGCGCGCGGCGATCAAGAGCCGCGAGGTGTTCTTCCACGGCCAGCGCCTTGCGGAGCGTATGCCGATCGGCACCGAGAAGACGCTGCTGGCCGCCGATGCAGCGGGGGTCGAGGCGTTCTACAAGCGCTGGTACCGGCCGCAGGAAACGGTCATCGCGGTTGCTGGCGACGCCGATCCGGTCGCGTTGGCGCGGCTGGTCGAGAAATATTTCGGCGACTGGAAGGTCGCGGGCGATGTCACGCCCGAGCCCGATTTCGGCGATCCGGTGGCCCCCAGGGACGCTCCGGCCGACAATCCGGTCGGTGAAACGGCCGTGATGGTCGAGCCCGACCTGCCGCGCTCGCTCACCTACGCGGTGATGCGCAAGTGGGAACCGGTGCAGGACACGATCGAATATAACGAAGGCCTGCTGATGGACGCGCTGGCGCAGGCGCTGATCAACCGGCGGCTCGAAGCGCGCGCGCGCGGTGGCGGCGACTATCTCTATGCCGACGTGCAGCAGGATGATGTCAGCCGCAGTGCGGACACGACCTTCGTCAGCTTCGCGCCGCTGACCTCGGACTGGCAGGCCGCGCTGGCCGATGTGCGCGCGGTGATCGCCGATGCGACCACCAACCCGCCGACCGAGGAAGAGATCGCGCGCGAATATTCGGAATTCGAAGTCGGCTTCGTCGCCGGGGTCGAGGAAGCCGAGGTCGAAGCTGGGGCGGATCTGGCCAACAGCCTGATCAACGCGGTCGATATCCGCGAGACGGTCGCCTCGGCGCAGACGATTCTCGATGTGTTTCGCGGGATGCGCGACAAGGTCACTCCCGAAGCGATCCTCGCGCGCACCAAGGCGCTGTTCGAAGGCGACGTGATCCGTGGCTTCTACGTCACCCCGCAGGCGGGCGAGGCGAGCGACGAGGATCTGCGCGAAGCCTTGCTGGCCCCGGTCGAGGCAGACGATTCCGCGCGGATCGCCGCCAAGACGGTCGATTTTTCCGAATTGCCAAAGATCGGCCCGCCGGGCGAAGTGGTTTCGGCCCGTCCGCTCGGCGTGCTCGATGTCGAGCGCGTGGAGTTTGCGAACGGCACCACCGCCCTGTTGTGGCCCAACCAGGCCGAGCCGGGCCGGGTCGCGGTCAACGTCCATTTCGGGGCAGGGCTACAGGCGTTCGACGCGCAGGATGCGGCCTACATCCCGCTGGGCGAGGCGGTCCTCGTCAGTTCGGGTTTTGCCGGGCTCGATCAGGAAGACATCGACCGGCTGGCCACGGGCCGCAAGCTCGGCTTCGATTTCTCGGTCGATCTCGCCAGCTTCACCTTTTCTGCCGAGACGCGGCAGGCCGATCTGGCGGACCAGCTCTATCTGTTCGCTGCCAAGCTGGCATATCCGGAATGGGATGAACGGCCCTTCGCGCGGGTGAAGGCTGGCGCGCAGATCGCCTACGACACCTATGCCACCAGCCCGGCGGGCCTGCTCAATCGCGATCTCGAAACGCTGATCCGCGATGGCGATCCGCGCTTCGCGACACCGAGCCCGGCTGTGCTTGACGAAACCAGCGCGGCGCAATTCCGCAAGGTGTGGGAGCCGCTGCTGAAAGAAGGCCCGGTCGAGGTGCTGATCTTCGGCGATTTCGATCGCGATGCGGCGGTCGAGGCGCTCAAGACCAGTCTGGGCGCACTGGCACCGCGCGAACCACTCGACCCGGCGAGCTTCGCTCCGCAACCCAAGGCGCCCGAAGCAGGCGCGCGTGCGGTGCTCCATCACCGCGGCGATGCCAATCAGGCGGCGGCGGTGGTCGCATGGCCGGTGGGCAGCGGCCTGGACAGGGTGCACGACAGCCGCCAGCTCGAAATCCTCGGCCAGCTGTTCATGAACCGCCTGTTCGACGAGATGCGGGAACGCGCAGGCGCGAGCTATTCCCCGCAGGTGCGGGTCGACTGGCCGTCCGACGATGTCGGCGGGGGCACGCTGATCGCACTCGCGCAATTGCGGCCCGAGGATGTGCTCAAGTTCTACGCTGCCGCCGATGAAATCGTGGCCGATCTGGCGGCGAACGGCCCCAGCGCCGACGAACTGGCCCGGGTGACCGAGCCGCTGCGGCAGACGATCCTGCGCGCGACCACGGGCAACGGGTTCTGGATGTGGCAGTTGCAGGGCGCGACGCACGATCCGCGGCGGCTGCGCGTACTGGGATCGCTGCTGGAGGATTATTCGGTCACCACGCCCGAGGCGATGAAGGCGCTGGCGGCGGAATATCTGGCCAGCCGCGAACCCTTCGAAATCGCGATCGTGCCCGAAGGAACCGAGTTGGCCCAGAACGCGACATCGAATGCAACAAAGGATAGCGGGGCAGCCGCGAACGACAATTAGGGTTGCGCCCGCCCCGGCGAACCGCCAATCCTTTCGCATTAGCGAAGAGATTGACGAGAAAAGAGCGAGACCGATGGCCTCCACCTGGAGCCCCGATAGCTGGACGAAGTTCGAGGCGAAGCACCTGCCCGCCTACGAGGATGCCGAAGCCTTCGCCAAGGCAGAGGCAGAGCTGGGCGCATGCCCGCCGCTGGTATTTGCGGGCGAATCCGACGCGCTGAAGAGCGAACTCGCGCGGGTCGAAGCGGGCGAGGCGTTCCTGTTGCAGGGCGGCGATTGCGCGGAAAGCTTCGCGGAATTCGCGCCCGACACGATCCGCGATACCTTCCGCGTGATCCTGCAGATGGCAGTCGTGCTGACCTATGCCGGATCGCTGCCGGTGGTGAAGGTCGGTCGCATGGCGGGCCAGTTCGCCAAGCCGCGCTCGAGCGATACCGAGACGCAGGGCGATGTGACGCTGCCGAGCTATTTCGGCGACAACGTCAACGGCATCGACTTCACGCCCGAAGCGCGGCGCAACGATCCCCAGCGCATGGTGCGCGCCTATTTCCAGGCGTCGTCCACGCTCAACCTGCTGCGCGCCTACGCGGGCGGCGGCTACGCCAACCTGCGCCAGGTGCACGACTGGACACTCGATTTCATGGGCCGCAGCCCGTGGTCGGAAAAGTTCTCGGCGATGGCCGACCGGATCACCGAGGCGCTCGATTTCATGGCGGCGTGCGGGATCGATCCGGGCGAGCTGCCGCAGTTGCAGGGCACCACCTTCTACACCAGCCACGAGGCGCTGTTGCTGCCTTACGAGCAGGCGCTGACCCGGCGCGATCCGGCGAGCGGGCAGTGGTACGATTCCAGCGCGCACATGATCTGGATCGGCGACCGCACCCGTTTCGAAGGGAGCGCGCACATCGAATTCGCGCGCGGCATCCGCAATCCGATTGGCGTGAAGTGCGGGCCGAGCCTCGATCCCGAGGTACTGCTCAAGCTGCTCGACACGCTCAACCCGGACCGCGAGAGCGGACGGATCGTGCTGATCACCCGCTACGGCCACGACATCGTCGAAAAGCACCTGCCCGGCCTGATCCGCGCTGTGCGGCGCGAAGGGCACCCGGTGGTGTGGTCGAGCGACCCGATGCACGGCAACGTGGTCAAGTCCGAAAGCGGCTACAAGACGCGGCCTTTCGACCGGATCAAGGGCGAACTGGCGAGCGTGTTCGCGGTCCATCGCGCAGAAGGCAGCCACCTTGGCGGCGTGCATCTGGAGATGACCGGCCAGAACGTAACCGAATGCGTCGGCGGTGCGGTGGCGATCACCGATGCCGAGCTTTCGAGCCGTTACCACACGCACTGCGACCCGCGTCTCAACGCGGCGCAGGCGCTCGAACTGGCCTTCGCGATTGCCGAGATGCTCCAGCCGCAGGTCGATCGCTCCGCCGCAGCGGCGTAGTTTTCAGGCCCAAGACCAGCACTCGCACCCTATCCTTTGGGCCACACAAAGGATAATTCCGGAAACCGGGTTTCCCCTGCGGCATTCCTGTCTCTAGGGTGGGACAGGATTGCTCGCCAGGTGGGAGAGTATCCGTGGCTTCGACAAAATTCCGGACACAGGCGGACAAAACCCCGCTCGAGGAGCGTTTCCTTGCGACCCGCGCGCTGACAGAGGCGCTTGCTGCGCCGCTTTCGGAAAGCGACGCGACCATTCAGTCGATGGAAGACGCCTCGCCCGCCAAGTGGCATCTGGCGCATACGACGTGGTTCTGGGAGACCTTTCTGCTGCGCGACCACGTGCCCGGTTACGAGCTGCACGACGACCGCTGGCCGTTCCTGTTCAATTCCTATTACGAGGCCGAAGGCGAGCGGATCGGGCGCTTTTCGCGCGGCATGCTGTCGCGTCCCAATGTCGACGAAGTGCTCGGCTGGCGTGCGCATGTCACCGAGGCGATGGGCGACCTTCTCGACGATACCACTCTGGCCCCGCTGATCGAACTCGGCGTCGCGCACGAACAGCAGCACCAGGAGCTGCTGCTGACCGACATCAAGCACGCGCTGTTCCAGAATCCGCTCGGTCCCGCGATGTCTCCTTCTCCCTTTCCCCTTGCGGGAGAGGGAAGATCGCCGTCAGGCGCTCAGGGAGAGGGGACTAAGAAGTGGACCGAGCATCCCGGCGGGATCGGTGCGGTGGGTCACAATGGAGAGGGCTTTGCATTCGACTGCGAAGGTCCGCGCCACCGAGTGCTGCTGGAGCCGTTCGCGCTTGCCGACAGCCTCGTCACCAACGCCGAGTGGTCCGCCTTCATCGCCGATGGCGGCTACGAAAACGCCGCGCTGTGGCTGAGCGACGGCTGGGCGTGGGTGCAGGCCAACGCGATCGCTGCGCCGCTCTACTGGCGCGATCAAGATAATGGCCCAGAGCACTTCACGCTCGCCGGATGGCAGCCGCGCGATCCGCACGCGCCGGTCACCCACATTTCCTATTACGAAGCCGACGCCTTTGCCTCGTGGGCGGGCATGCGGCTCCCGACCGAGTTCGAGTGGGAAGCGGTCGCGCGCGGCCAGCATGCCGAGGCTGCGCCTGCGCACGATCCGGCTGCCGGTAACCAGCTCGATGCGGCAGGGCCGGTTCAACCGGTCGGCTCTGAAGGGCTATTCGGCGATTGCTGGCAATTCACCCGCAGTGCCTACCTTCCGTATCCGCGCTTCGAGCCCGCAGCCGGGACAGTGGGCGAATACAACGGCAAGTTCATGAGCGGGCAGTTCGTGCTGAAAGGTGCCAGCTGCGCCACCGCGCGCGGCCATTCGCGCGCCTCGTACCGCAATTTCTTCTACCCGCACCAACGCTGGCAGTTCACCGGACTGCGGCTCGCGAAGGATATCTGATGCAGGAAAATTCCGGGCTGCAGCTCCTCGATTTCGACGAGGACGGGGTCAACCCCGCCTTCCGCGCCGATGTGCTTGCGGGCTTGCGCGAGCCGCAAAAGGCGATCCCTGCGCGCTGGCTCTACGATGATGCGGGATCGCAGCTGTACGAGGATATCACCCAGATCCCCGAATATTACCCTGCGCGCGCCGAGACGGAGATTCTCAAGACGCGCGGGCCCGAGTTTGCCGAAGCGATCGGGCCGGGGCGCGCGGTGGTCGAGTTCGGCAGCGGGTCGTCGGTGAAAACGCCCGCCTTGCTGAGAGCGATAAAGCCTGCGGCCTACGTCCCGCTCGATATCGCGGGCGATTTCCTGCGCGCCGCCGCCGCCGACCTCGCGGCGAAATTCCCCGGCCTGCCGGTCTATCCGGTGGAGGCCGACTTCATGCGCCGGGTCGAACTGCCGCCCGAAGTTGCCGAGATGCCCAAGCTCGGCTTCTTCCCCGGCGGCACGATCGGCAACATGGTCGCGCGCACCGCGACCGACCTGCTGCGCGCGATGCGCGAAACACTGGGCGAGGGATCGCTGCTGCTGGTCGGCATGGATCTGATCAAGGACGCCGCCGTGCTCGAAGCCGCCTACGACGATGCGCAGGGGGTGACGGCGCAGTTCAATCTCAACCTCGCGCGGCGGATCAACCGCGAGCTGGGCGGAACGATTCCCATCGCCAAGCTGAAGCACCGCGCGCTGTGGAACGATCAGTTCGCGCGGGTCGAGATGCATCTGGTCGCGACCGCCGACATCGCGTTCGAGATTGCGGGCGAATCCTTCACCATGGCGGCTGGCGAGTGGATCCACACCGAAAACAGCCACAAGTTCGATACCCGCAGCGCCGACAAGCAGCTGCTCGCGGGCGAATGGACCCCGGTCGGCCGGTGGCTCGATTCGCAGGAACGCTTCAGCGTTGTCCTCGCCGAAGCGAGCGTCGCCCGCAGCGCGCCGTGATGGCGCGGGGCACTGCGCAACTCCATTCATGGATTAGTCCGCCAGGCACCCCTATAATGGCGCCATGGACCTGAAGGCCGTCTTCGACCATTTCGCCGCGAGCATCGCCGCCATCCCGCAAACCGGGCTGCTGGTCGTCGCGGTGGCCGCGCTGTTGATCGGCTGGATCGGCGGCGCTCTTGCCCGGCACGATCTGCTGGTCGGTCGGCTGATGCGCACCGGCAGCACGCTCGCGCTGTGCGGCGTGCTGGTGCTGATCGTGCTCCAGCTCGCGCGGCTCGACCCGCGATTCGATGTCGCGATGTCCGATGTCGGTCTGCCCGAACAGAGCGTGGTCGGCGGCGAGACCCGCGTCGCGATCGCGCCGGACGGGCACTACTGGATCAATGCCGAGGTCAACGGCGTGCCCGCGCTGTTCCTGGTCGATACCGGGGCCACGCTGACCGCGATTTCCGCCGACACTGCCAGGCGGGCGGGGCTGGAAGAACGGCGCGACCGTCTGCCGGTGACTATGACCACCGCCAACGGCACGATCACGGTCGGGACCACCTCGGTCGATGAAATCCGCTTCGGCAACGTCGCGGCCTTCGGGCTCGACGCAGTGATCGCGCCCAATATCGGCGAAACCAACGTGATCGGGATGAACCTGCTCAGTCGGCTGGCGCAATGGCGGGTAGAGCAGGGCACGCTGGTGCTGGTGCCCAACAATCCGCAGGATACGCAGGTGGGTTCGACGGGGCAGCGCGCGCAGGGTTCTTGATCTCGCGAGCAAGGCCCGGCATGGGGGCCTTGGCCTTCGCACCCGCAACAATTTTGCATTGATATTTCGCGTGGCATGGCCAATGCTGTCGATGTTGTGCGCCAAACGGGGCTCAAACTTTCCGAAACACCAAGCAGGCCGGTCCGATAGAACGTAATTCCACCAATAAGTTTGTCGAACGCGCGCAGGCCTATCCCGAGAAGCGGTCCCCCGATTCCCGGCGGGCCGACTTCCTCGAAATCGGGGCGCCTTTCGCGCAAGACGCAGCACAATCGCAGGCGGGCCGGTGCTCGCAATGCGGTGTGCCCTACTGCCAGTCGCATTGTCCGCTGCACAATCACATTCCCGACTGGCTGCGGCTGACCGCCGAGGGCCGTCTGCGCGAGGCCTATGATATCTCCTCGCGCACTTCGACAATGCCCGAAATCTGCGGCCGCATCTGCCCGCAGGACCGCCTGTGCGAAGGCAATTGCGTGATCGAATTTTCCGGCCACGGCGCTGTCACCATCGGGAGTATCGAGAAGTATCTCGGCGACAATGCGTGGGAAAACGGCTGGGTGCGCCCGATCGAGGCAGGCACGCCGACCGGCCAGTCGGTCGCCATCATCGGCGCAGGCCCCGCCGGGCTGACCGCAGCCGAATATCTGCGCAATGCGGGACACGAGGTCGATATCTACGACCGGCACGACCGCGCGGGCGGACTGCTGATCTACGGCATTCCCAATTTCAAACTCGACAAGAGCGTGGTCGACCGTCGGGTGCAGCGCATCGAGGAAGGCGGCATACGTATTCACCGCGGGGTCGAAGTCGGGAAGGACGTGACCCTTGCCGAGCTGCGCGAGCGGCACGATGCGGTGTTCATCGCCACCGGCGTCTACCAGTCGCGTGAGCTGACGGTGGAAGGCGCAGACAAGCAGGGCGTGGTGCGCGCGATCGATTTCCTCACCGCCTCCAACCGCAGCGGGTTGGGAGACGAGGTTCCGGCGCATGCCGATGGCAGCCTGCTCGCCAGGGATCGCAACGTGGTCGTGATCGGCGGCGGCGATACCGCGATGGACTGCGTGCGCACCGCCGTGCGTCAGGGTGCCAAGTCGGTGAAGTGCCTCTACCGCCGCGACCGCGAGAACATGCCCGGCAGCCGTACGGAGGTTGCCCATGCCGAAGAGGAAGGCGTCGAGTTCCTGTGGCTTTCGGGCCCCGCCTCGATCGAAGGCGACGAGCGCGCCGAGAAGGTGCAGGCCAACCGCATGCAGCTGGGCGAGCCAGACGCCGATGGCCGTCGCCGCCCGGTGGTCGACCCGTCGAGCAGCTTCGCGCTCGATGCCGATCTGGTGATCCTCGCGCTCGGGTTCGAACCCGAACCGTTGCCCGCCATCTTCGGCGAGACCGGTCTTGCGGTTGACGAGTGGGGTACGCTCGATTGCGACGATAGCATGATGACATCGCTCCCCGGCGTATTCGCGGGCGGCGATATCGCGCGCGGCGCCAGCCTGGTGGTATGGGCGGTGCGCGACGGTCGCGATGTCGCCGAGCATATCGACACCTACCTCAACACCCAACGCAAGCCGAGCGCGGCAGCAGCATGACCCAGCAAGAATTGGAAGCTCTCCGCCTCGCGCGGGATGGCATGTATCATGCCGACAGCGAACACGACGCGTGTGGCGTCGGCCTGATCGGCGAAACCTCGGGCAAGTCCACGCGGCGCGTGGTCGATGCGGCGATCGAGGCGCTGTCCTCTATCTGGCACCGCGGCGCGGTCGATGCCGACGGCATGACCGGCGACGGGGCGGGCCTGCTGCTCGACCTGCCGGTCGATTTCTTCGCCAGCGCGATCAACGCGAGCGGGCACGATGTGCGCCCCGGTCGGCTTGCGGTCGGCGTCATCTTCCTGCCGCGCACCGATCTGGGCGCGCAGGATGCCTGCCGCACGATCGTGGAGGCCGAGCTGATCCGCGCCGGACTGTTCGTCTATGGCTGGCGGCAGGTGCCGGTCGACCCGTCGGTGATCGGGCGCAAGGGCAAGGAAACCCGGCCCGAGATCGAACAGGTGATGATCGCCGGACCGACGCCCGACCAGCAATCGCTCGATGAGTTCGAAAAGCAGCTCTACATCGTGCGGCGCCGGATCGAGCGGCGCATCGTCGAAGCACAGCTGCGCGATTTCTACATCTGCTCGCTGTCTGCGCGTTCGATCGTCTACAAGGGCCTGTTCCTGGCAGAGAGCCTTGCGACCTTCTATCCCGACGTGCTCGATCCGCTGGTGACCAGCCGGATGGCGATCCTGCACCAGCGCTATTCGACCAACACCTTCCCGCAATGGTGGCTGGCACAGCCGTTCCGCACGCTCGCGCATAATGGTGAGATCAACACCATCCGCGGCAACAAGAACTGGATGCGCACACACGAGATCAAGATGGCGAGCCTCGCCTTCTCCGGCGTGGCCGACGACATCAAGCCGGTGATCCCGGTCGGTGCGTCGGACACCGCCAGCCTCGATGCCGCGATCGAGCTGCTGGTTCGTTCGGGCAAGGCGATGCCCACGGCCAAGTCTATGCTGGTGCCCGAGGCGTGGCAGGCTTCGCCCGACATCTCCGACGAAACGCGCGCGATGTATCAGTACATGGCGTCGGTGATGGAACCGTGGGACGGACCCGCCGCGCTCGCGATGACCGACGGGCGCTGGGCTGTTGCCGGACTCGATCGCAACGCGCTGCGCCCGCTCGCCTTCGCGCGAACCGACGATGGCCTGCTGGTGGTCGGTTCGGAAAGCGGGATGGTCGCGCTCGACGAACACAACGTGGTCGAAAAGGGCAGGCTCGGGCCGGGCCAGATGATCGCGATCGATATGAGCGCGGGCAAACTGCTGCGCGACGAGGAACTGAAGACGCAGATCGCGCGCGAAGCGCCTTACGCTACACTGGTATCGGGCTTTCGCGGGCTCGGCGATCTGCCCGCGATCGACGCGCCTGCAGGCCCTGCCTTCGAAACCGAAGAGCTGACCCGCCGCCTGGGTGCGGCGGGCATGACCAACGAGGATATGGACCTGATCCTCGATGCGATGGCGCTCGACGGCAAGGAAGCGATCGGTTCGATGGGCGACGACACGCCGCTCGCGGTGATCAGCGCCAAGCCGCGTAGCGTCAGCCAGTTCTTCCGCCAGAACTTTGCGCAGGTGACCAACCCGCCGATCGACAGCTTGCGCGAACGGCACGTTATGAGCCTGCGCACGCGCTTCGCGAACCTCGCCAACATCCTCGAGGAAGACGACCAGAACGACAATGTGCTGGTGCTCGAAAGCCCGATCCTCACCTCGCGCGAATGGGCGCGGCTGAAGGCGGGTTTTGGCGAGAAGGTCGGCGTGATCGACTGCACCTTCCCGGCCGGCGGCGACGCCGGCGACTTGCGCGACGCGATCGAGCGGATCCGCAACCAGGCGGAGGAGATGGCCAGGGGCATGAAGGCCGAAATCTTCCTGACCGACGAAGCCACCGGGCCTGACCGCATCGGCGTGCCGATGATCCTCGCCGCAGCTGCGGTGCATACGCACCTGACCCGCAAGGGGCTGCGTTCGTTCACCTCAGTCAACGTACGGTCGGCGGAATGCCTCGACACGCATACGCTCGCCGTGCTGATCGGGGTCGGCGCGACCACGGTCAATCCGTACCTCGCGGAAGCGGCTCTGACCGAGAGGCACGAACGCGGGCTCTATGGCGACCTGCCGCTCGACCGGGCGATCGAGAATTTCCGTGTCTCGCTGGAGGACGGGCTGCTCAAGATCATGGCCAAGATGGGCATTTCGGTCATCTCCAGCTATCGCGGGGGCTATAATTTCGAGGCCGTCGGGCTCAGCCGGGCGATCACCGACGATCTGTTCCCTGGCATGCCGAACAAGATTTCGGGTGAGGGCTATGCCTCGCTCCACCTGAGCGCGCGGGACCGCCATGCGCGGGCTTACGGCTTGCGCCATGCGGAACTGCCGATCGGCGGGTTCTACCGCCAGCGGTCGGGCGAGGAGACGCACGCCTGGGGTGCCGAGGGAATGCACGCGCTGCAAACCGCATGCGCCACCGGCAGCGAAAAGCAGTGGCAGCGCTTCGTCGACGTGATCGAGAAGCAGCCGCCGATCTACCTGCGCGATCTGCTCGGGATCGACGAGGCGACCGAGCCGCTCCCGCTCGACCAGGTCGAACCGGGCGAGGCAATCCGCACGCGCTTCCTGACACCGGGGATGAGCCTGGGTGCCCTGTCGCCCGAGGCGCACGAGACGCTGGCGATTGCCATGAACCGGATCGGCGCGAAGGCGGTGTCGGGCGAGGGCGGCGAGTCCGCCGAACGCTTCACCCCGCGTGCCAATGGCGATCTGGCCAATAGCGGCGTCAAGCAGGTGGCGAGCGGGCGCTTCGGCGTCACCGCGCACTACCTCAACAATTGCGAAGAGATCGAAATCAAGGTCGCGCAAGGGGCCAAGCCGGGCGAGGGTGGGCAGCTGCCCGGCTTCAAGGTTGACGAAGTGATTGCCAAGCTGCGTCACTCGACGCCGGGCGTGACGCTGATCTCGCCCCCGCCGCACCACGATATCTATTCGATCGAAGATCTCGCGCAGCTGATCTACGACCTCAAGCAGATAAACCCGCGTGCGCGCGTGTGCGTGAAGCTGGTCAGCGCGGCGGGCATCGGCACGATCGCGGCGGGCGTGGCCAAGGCGCATGCCGACGCGATCCTGATCTCGGGCCACACCGGCGGCACGGGCGCGAGCCCGCAGACGAGCATCAAGTTTGCCGGCACCCCGTGGGAAATGGGCCTTGCAGAGGTCAACCAGGTGCTCGCGCTCAATGGCTTGCGCCACAAGGTGAAGCTGCGCGTCGACGGTGGGCTCAAGACCGGTCGCGAGATCGTGATCGGTGCGATTCTGGGCGCGGAAGAGTTCGGCATCGGTACGATGAGCCTCGTCGCGATGGGCTGCATCATGGTGCGCCAATGCCATTCGAACACCTGCCCGGTGGGCGTGTGTACGCAGGACCCGCGTCTGCGCGCGATGTTCGGCGGCAGCCCGGAAAAGGTCATCCAGCTGATGGATTTCCTCGCCGAAGATGTCCGTCGCATCCTTGCCAAGCTGGGCGTCGCGACGCTCGAAGAAGTGATCGGGCGGACCGAGCTGCTGCGGCAGGTCAGCCGCGGGGCAGAGCATCTCGACGATCTCGACCTCAATCCGATCCTGCAGAAGGTGCAGACCGACGAATCGCGCGTTTTCGCCATCGAAGAGCATCGCAATCCGGTGCCCGACAGCCTCGATGCCGAAATGCTCGAGGATCTGCGCGACGCGATCGAGCACGGCACGCCCACCAAGCTGCACATGCCTGTGCGCAACGTGCATCGCGCGGTTGGTACGCGGCTTTCCTCGCACGTCGTCACCCGCCACGGGCCGGACGGGCTGCCCGAAGGAACGCTCGATGTGACGCTGACCGGCAATGCCGGGCAGTCGCTCGGCGCGTTTCTCGCGCGCGGAATCCGGTTGACGATCGAAGGCGATGCCAACGACTATG
Organism: uncultured Citromicrobium sp.; assembly: GCA_964574905.1. GTDB lineage: Bacteria > Pseudomonadota > Alphaproteobacteria > Sphingomonadales > Sphingomonadaceae > Alteriqipengyuania. The sequence continues at coordinate 109,986 of CAZNOY010000009.1, forward strand.
TCGGCAAGGGGCTGTCGGGCGGCGAGATCGCGGTGCGTCCCCCGGCGGACGCCCCGCGCGAAAGCCAGGCGAACGGGATCATCGGCAACACCGCACTCTATGGCGCGACGTCGGGCGCACTGTTTGCGGCGGGCAAGGCGGGCGAGCGGTTCGCGGTGCGCAACTCGGGCGCGACGGCGGTGATCGAGGGATGCGGCGCGAACGGCTGCGAATACATGACCGGCGGCGCGGCGGTGATCCTGGGCCCGGTGGGCAGCAACTTCGGTGCCGGGATGACCGGCGGCATGGCGTTCGTGTTCGATCCGGACGACAGGTTCGCGACCATGGCCAATGCAGGTTCGATCATGTGGCAGCGGGTCGCCAGCGATTATTGGCGCGATCTCCTGCATTCGGCGGTAGAGCGGCACGTCGCGCTGACCGGCAGCCGCTATGCGCGCGATCTGCTGGAGCGCTGGGAGGATACGCTGGCGAACATCTGGCAGGTCTGCCCGAAGGACATGCTCGACAAACTCGATCACCCGCTCACATCCGAAAGCGTGCCCGCCGAAGCTGCGGAATAATTGCCTCTCCGAACGTGTCAAATCAGGTCACGTCCCGCCCCCGCGCTCGACAAGCGTGCTCGATCGCGCAGGGTGGTGGCGGATTTACGCGGAGGAACAGAAATGAAGACGCTTCTCGCAGTGGCTGGCATCGCGCTCATGACGCTCGCGACCCCGGCTGCGGCCTATGACAATCCGCCGAGCAGCGACCCGCATGGCGACCGCACCGGTTCGTCGGGCGGTGGCTCGACGCCGGTTCCCGCACCTCCGGTGGTAATCCTGTTCGGCCTCGCGGCCGGCGCGGTCATGATGCGGCGCAAAAACGCCTGATCGCAGCTGGAGCGTGCCCTTGCCGGGTGCGCTCCGCCAAAGTCTCCGCAGGGGTGGCTGGGGGGCCACTTCAACCCTGCGATCCGGGACCACGAAGGGGAGGGGTATGGCGAAATGGTGATGGGACAGGCAGGACTTGCCGTCATGGCCATCGCCACGCCTGCGCCGACCGCAAAGGCGCCTCCCGCGGAACAGATCGCGCAGACCACGGTGCCGGATGACGCGCCGCACCCGCCGATCGAAGTGCCCGCCCCGCCGATCGTGGCGCTGTTCGCCCTTGCGGCGGGCGCCCTGCTGATCCGGCGCAAGTTCTTCTGACAGACGCGCTGCCCGCCAAAGGGAGCAGGTATTCCGCCATATCGTCGCGGCGATTATCGTAGCGTCGGCTTCATTGCGTCAGAGCCCGCTGGGCAATCGGACCGGCCATTCGCCTAAGCGCGCCCTTACGGCATCAGCCACCAGCGGATCAGGAACGCGACCACGCCCAGCGCGGCGACGCTCATGCCCCAGATCGCCGCCATCCAGCCGAGCCGCTTCCACAGCGGCGAATCGATCTCGCCTTCCGACATCAGTGATATCCCTCGTCACCCACCTTGCCGCGAAACACCCAGTAGGCCCATGCGGTGTAGGCGATGATCAGCGGCATGGTGATCGCGACCCCGACGAGCATGAATATCTGGCTGCGTTCGGGTGCGGCGGCATCCCAGATCGTCACGCTGGGCGGGGCGACGTAGGGCCAGATGGTCACGCCGACCCCGGCCATGCCGAAGAAGAACAGCGCCAGCGCGAGCCAGAAGGGTTTCGAGTGCCGATCGGCGGAAAGCGCGCGCCACAGCAATCCGGCGACGATCAGCGTGGCGATCGGGATCGGCGCGACCCAGTAGAGTTCGGGAGTGCTCAGCCAGCGCGCCGCATATTCGGGCCGCAGCACGAGATTATAGAGGCTCACCGCGCCCATCAGCGCAATCGTGGCGAGCGCGGCGCGCTTGGCGAGCTTGCGGGCGTGCGCCTGCCCGTCGCCGTCGAGCTTCCACACCAGCCATGTCGCGCCGAGCAGTGCGTAGCCCGCGAGCGTGCCGAGACCGGTCAGCAGCGTGTAGGGGGTCAGCCAGTCCCACCAGCTGCCCGAATAGGCGCGGTCGGTGACTTCGATGCCCTGCAGCAGCGCGCCCAGGATCATGCCCTGCGCCAGTGCGGCGATCACCGATCCGGCGGTAAAGGCGATGTCCCACAATTTGCGGTGCGAAGGATCGCGCCAGCGGAATTCGAACGCGACCCCGCGGAACACCAGACCCAGCAGCATCGCGATGATCAGCGGATAGGTCGCGGGGAGGATCACCGCGTAGGCCAGCGGGAAGGCCGCGAACAGCCCGCCGCCGCCGAGCACCAGCCAGGTCTCGTTCCCGTCCCACACCGGCGCGATGGAATTCATCGCGCGGTCGCGCTCCGGCCCCACTTCGAAGGTCGGGAACAGGATGCCAATGCCGAGGTCGAACCCGTCCATCACCACGTAGGCGAAGATCGCGAAGGCGATGATGAAGGCCCAGATCGTCGTGAGGTCGATCATTGATCGTCCTCCTTGCTGTCGGGTTCGATATACTTGATCGAGCTGAGCGAATCCGGGCTGAGATTGCCCGGGTCCTGTGTTGGCCCCGGCGTAATCCCGGCGGTACGGATCGGCCCGGTGTCGCCGCGCTTCACGCCCATTTCATGCGCTTGCGGAGGCTTGCTCATCAACCGCAGGATGTACCACGTGCCGGTGCCGAACACCGCGAAATAGACCACCACGAAAGCGATCAGCGATGCGCCCACGGCAGGCGCGTCGAGCGGGCTCGCCGCCTCGGAAGTGCGCAGCAGGTTGTAGATGACGTAGGGCTGGCGACCGACCTCGGTCGTGATCCAGCCCGCGATCACCGCGATGAAGCCTGCGGGCCCCATCACCAGTGCGGAGCGGTGCAGCCAGCTCCATTCGTACAGCTTGCCGCGCCAGCGTGCGACCAGGCTCCACAGCCCGACGCCGAGCATCGCGAAGCCGAGCCCGACCATGATGCGGAAGCTCCAGAACACGATTCCGACCGGCGGCTGCTCGTCCTCGGGAACCGTGTCGAGCCCGTCGAGCGGGGCGTCGAGCGAGTGCTTGAGGATCAGGCTGGACGCCTTGGGAATCTCGACCGCGTATTTGACTTCCCGCGCCTCGCTGTCGGGAATGCCGAACAGGATCAGCGGCGCGCCGTCGGGGTGGCTCTGGTAATGGCCTTCCATCGCCATCACCTTTTGCGGCTGGTGCTCCAGCGTGTTGAGCCCGTGCGCGTCGCCCGCGAAAATCTGCACCGGCACGACCAGCGCGGCCATCCACATCGCCATCGAGAACATCGTGCGCGCGTGCTGGTTGGTGCGGTCCTTCAGCAGGTGCCACGCGCCCACCCCGCCGACCACGAAGGCGGTTGTCAGGTAGGCGGCGAGCACGGTGTGCACGAGGCGGTAGGGGAAGCTGGGGTTGAAGATGATCGCCCACCAGCTGTCGCCGGGCAGGAACTGTCCGTTGGCACCCATCTCGTAGCCGACGGGGGTCTGCATCCAGCTGTTCACCGACAAGATCCAGAACGCGCTGATGAAGGTGCCTACCGCGACCATCAGCGTGGCGGCGAAGTGCAGCTTCTTGCCGACGCGGTTCATGCCGAACAGCATCACGCCGAGGAAACCGGCCTCGAGGAAGAACGCGGTCAGCACTTCGTAGGCCATCAGCGGGCCGATCACGGGGCCTGCCTTGTCGGAGAAGACCGCCCAGTTGGTGCCGAACTGGTAGGACATGACGATGCCCGAGACGACGCCCATCGCGAAGGCGATGGCGAAGATCTTCAGCCAGTATTTGAACAGGTTCATGTAAACCGGCTTGCCGGTTTTCAGCCACAGTCCTTCGAGGACCGCGAGGTAACTCGCCAGCCCGATCGAGAATGCCGGGAAAATGAAGTGGAAGCTCACCGTGAAGGCGAACTGGATGCGGGCGAGCACAATGGCGTCGACGGTGTCGAACATGCGCGCCCCATATCGGTTCGCGGGCGCAACCTCCAGCGCGGATCGGACATGCTGAGTTGCGCTTTGCGCAACTGAGGCCGGTAGTGCGTCGCCTCAGGCTGCCAGCGAAGGCACGTGGCGCGTGCTGATTCCCTTGCCCGCTTTCTTGGCCGCGTAGAGCGCGCGGTCGGCGAGAACGTGCAGTTCCGCGATGCTCTTGGAATCGTCGGGGTAGCAGGCGAAGCCCGCGCTCACCCCGATTTCGACCAGGCTCTTGCCGTCGACCACGTAGGGGCTGCCCGATACGCGGGAAATCAGCGCCTCGATTTTCGCGTCGGTGGCGGCGCAGTCCTGACCATCGAGCAGCGCGATAAATTCGTCCCCACCGATCCGCGCGAGAACCTCTCCCTCGGACAGCCCCTCTTGCATGCGGTTTGCCACTTCGCGCAGCAGCAGGTCGCCCGCCGCATGGCCGAAGCGATCGTTGATCGGTTTGAATTCGTCGAGGTCGAGGCAGACGAGCGAGAAGACCCCGTCGCGCGACAGGTCATGAATCACGCTCTCCAGCCCGTGTCGGTTGAGCAGGCCGGTCAGTGGATCGTGCCGCGCACGTTCGGCGTTGACCATCTCTGCGCTCAGCGCGGAAAGCATCGCGCTGCGATAATTCGACAGCACCTGGAGCGCACCGATCAGAAAGCCGGGAACGAGCGCGAGCAGCGCTAGCATCAGCGGCTGGCCAGTGGTGGCCGCGCCAAGCACGAACGGCCCAACGCACAGCCCCACCAGCAGCAATGCCAGTCGGGGGGCGGCATAATTGCGCGCGCACAGCGGCCCTACCAGCCCCATGCAATGCGCTGCGGAGATCACCATGATCGCGGTGTTGCCGCTCCGCATGGCGAAGAAGAACAGCGCGCCTTGCAGGCCGCACCACAGGATCGACAGCGTGACCGGCAGATCGATCTGCGGAATTTCGCCCTTCTCGCAGGCTATCCTTACCCGCTTCAGGCTGGCGAGCCGCACCAGCAGCAGGACCACTTCGGCGCCCATGATGACCAGAAAGGCGAGCCCGCCGATCGCGTAGTGGGCGAGCCCGGCCACGAACAGGCCGTTGAGCGCGCCCATGATGACAGCGTTGGGAGAAGAGAGCAGCGCACCATTCATCGCGAGGCGCAGTTGCCCGGGTGTGCCCATGCCCCAGCGCATCAGCCACGGGAGTAAGCCGCGGCTCGCCTGGAGCCGACCCAGCGGCCTTTCGGGAGAGAGGCTGACAGGGGCATCGGAAAACGTCATCGGGCAAGCCTAACGCGCCTTTGCGTAGGAAAGGTAAAGGCGCGCAGGATGACTTCGGCGCGTACCCCGTTTCGCACAGGGTCGGGGCGCATAAAAAAGGGCGACCCGCGGGCCGCCCTTTCGGTGTTCGCTGCATGGTCGCCTAGTCGACGATATCCATTTCCTCGATCAGGTTGGTCGCGCCGTCGACCTTTTCCATCACCCACAGCATGTAGCGCGTGTCGACATGGATCGTGCGCGTGGTGCGCGGGTCGAAATACCAGTCCGAATTGACGCTTTCGAACGTCCCGTCGAACAGCAGCCCGACCAGCTCGGCGCGCGCGTTGAGCGTGGCCGAACCCGAGTTGCCGCCGGTCGAATCGAGGTCCGACAGGAAGTTGACCGGGACCGAACCGATGCTGTCCAGCGCGTAGCGTCCGTAATCCTTTTCGCGGATTTCCTTCAGCTGCTTCTTCGGCGCGTTGAACGGGTCTTCGCCGGTATCCTTCTCGGTAATCCCTTCGAGCGTGGTGAAGGGGGTGTAGATCAGTCCATCCTTGGGCGATCCGCCCATCACGGTGCCGTAGGTCACGCGCAGCGTGCTGTTGGCGTCGGGGTAGGTAACCTCGCCCCGGCTGCGCTGCCAGTTGACGATCGCATCCATGTAAGCGGGGCGCAGCGCCAGTTCGCGGCCCTTGCGCGCGTCGCCTTCGCTCTCGAGCTTGCGGTCGTAATCGTACAGCGCCACCGCCAGCTTGATGAAGGGATCCTCGCTCGCGCGGAAATCCTCCGGGCTGGCGTCGAGCAGCGCGAGACGGGTTGCGGATTCGTCGAGAGCGGTCGTGGTGTAGAAGCCCGCCAGCTTGTTCGCGAGCGAGTCCACATCGACGTCCGCCGTCAGGCCGAGTGCCTGGTCGAGCGCGGGGACGCGCTGTTCCTTGGGCTGGTCGAGGTAATGGCCCAGCATCAGCAGCCACACCGCGCGGTCGACGGTCGGGTCGAACCGGCGGTCGATCGCCTGCAGGCTCTGCTTGAGGAAGGCCATGTCGCGGTCCTGGTATCCGGGCGCGCGCTTCGCATCGGGCTTTTGCCGTTCGATCGACAGGCGATAAAGCCGCTGCGCCGCGTTCAGGAGCTGCGAATTGGTGGCGTACTGATACCACATGTCGGCGCGGTCGGCCGCAGCCTCTTCCTCGGTCAGCGCGTCGAGCTGGGCGATGGCCTTGCCGTATTTCGCGCGGGCCGGGTCCGCCGCGATCCATGCGTCGAGCTCAGCTTCGCGTTCGCGTCGCAGATCGACCAGGCCGACGCGGCGCGCACCCTCGATCTGGCCGCGCCGGTTCTTCTCGTAATTGTTGAGGCTCGCCAGGCGGCTTTCGTACTTGACCCGCGCGTCCGACCCCTCGGGCGCGTTCGCCTCGATCGTGTCGATCCATTCGTTCATCAGTGCAACGTAGGTCGGGTAGCTCCAGTCAAAGGTGTTCTTGACCTCGGCCAGGCGGGCGTACCGTTCGGTCGAGCCGGGGTAACCCGCCGCCATCACGAAATCGCCTTCCTTGAGGCCGCCCGCGCTCACCTTGAGCACATGCGCAGGCTTGTAGGGCACGTTGTCTTCCGAATAGTCCGCAGGCGAACCGTCTGGCGCGACATAGGCGCGGTAGAAGCTGAAATCGCCGGTGTGGCGCGGCCACATCCAGTTATCGACGTCGCCGCCATACTTGCCGATGCTGTCGCCGGGTGCGTAGGCGAGCCGTACGTCGCGAATTTCGAGCTGTTTGACCAGCTTGTACTGGTCTCCGCCGTAGAAGGACGAGACGCGGCAGCGATAGCCTGCCTCCTGCTCGCATTCGGCCACGATGTCCTTCTCGCGCTGCTCGATCGTGTCGTAGCGATCGTTCGGCTTCATCTTGGCGGTGCCGGCGCGAACCCTGTCGGTCACATCGGTCAGTTCGGTGGTGACATAGATGCGCGATCCGGGCGCGGCAGGCAGTTCCTCGCTCATCTTCTTCGCGAGGAAGCCGTTTTCGAGATAATTGTTCTCGGCGGTCGAATTGTACTGCACCGATCCGCGCGCGCAGTGGTGGTTGGTCACCACCAGGCCCTGCGGCGAGACGAAGCTGGCCGAACATCCGCCGAGGCTGACGATCGCGCCCATCGGGAATTCGGTCAGGTCGGAAAGCGTTTCGGGATCGAGCTCCAGCCCGGTTTCCTTCAGGTCGTCGGCGATCTCGGGCAGCTGGTCGGGGGTGAACATCCCCTCCTTGGCGGCCAGCGGCTGGGCGGCGACGCCCGCCAGCAGGACGGCGATGGCAATGGCTTTGTTACGCATGGGGCTCCTTGTCTGGATCAACGACGCAGTGCCCGCGCCGATGTTACAGGGTCACCCGTTATTGGGCTTGGCGCGGCTGCGCAAGAGTTGCCCATGTCGTTGATCGAACTGCCCTTCTGCCCTGCGACTTTCGGCAGGAGGCGTTCCCTGGGAGCGCCACTGCGCGCGCCGCATACAATCCTATGCGCACCGCCGTACCGCTTAGATGGTCGCCAAGCCGTGCCCGATCGGTTAGCGATCGCTTTCGACACGCCTTGGGAGAGACAGTGCCGTGAGCGAATATATCGAGCTGCCGAAGACCACCGATACAAATTGCACCGCCGATCAATACGCAGAAATGCATGCCCGTTCGCTGGCAGAGCCGGATGCCTTCTGGCTGGAGCAGGCGCAGCGGCTCGACTGGATCGACCCGCCCACGAAGGGTGGCGAGTGGTCCTTTGACCCGGTCGAAATCGCATGGTTCGCCGACGGCACGCTCAACCTGTGCTACAACGCGGTCGACCGCCACCTGGCGGACAAGGCCGACAAGCCCGCGCTGATCTTCGAGCCCGACGATCCTGAAGGCGAAGGCCGCACGCTGACCTACGCCGATCTTCACGCCGAAGTGATCCGCATGGCCAACGCGCTCAAGGCGATGGGCGTCACCAAGGGCGCGCGTGTCACGCTGTACATGCCGATGGTGCCCGAGGGCGTGATCGCGATGCTCGCCTGCGCGCGGCTGGGCGCGATCCACTCGGTCGTCTTCGGCGGTTTCTCGCCCGAGGCGCTGGCGGGCCGGATCATCGATTGCGACAGCCATTTCGTGATTACTGCGGACGAGGGGCTGCGCGGCGGCAGGCCGATCCCGCTCAAGGCGAATGTCGACGCAGCCGTCGACGAACACGATACGCCGGTGCAGGGCGTGCTGGTGGTCAAGCACACCGGCGCGGACATTCCGATGAAGGAAGGTCGCGACCACTGGTACGCCGACATCGCATCCGACGCTGACTGTCCGTGCGAGCCGATGAACGCGGAAGACCCGCTGTTCATCCTCTACACCTCGGGATCGACCGGCAAGCCCAAGGGCGTGCTGCACACGACCGGCGGCTATGGCGTGTGGACCGCGACCACCTTCCATTACGTATTCGATCACAAGCCCGACGACATCTTCTGGTGCTCGGCCGATATCGGCTGGATCACCGGGCACAGCTACGTCGTTTACGGCCCGCTGCTGAACGGCGCGACGCAGGTGGTGTTCGAAGGCGTGCCCAACTACCCGGACCATGGGCGGTTCTGGGCGGCCATCGCCAAGCACAAGGTCACCATCTTCTACACCGCACCCACCGCGATCCGCGCGCTGATGCGCGAGGGCAACGATTTCGTCACCGCGCACGATCGCTCCTCCTTGCGGCTGCTCGGCTCGGTGGGCGAGCCGATCAATCCCGAGGCGTGGCGCTGGTATCGCGACGTGCCGGGCGAGGGCCGCGTTCCGGTGATCGACACCTGGTGGCAGACCGAGACGGGCGGCGTCATGCTGACCACGCTGCCGCATGCCCACGCGATGAAGCCGGGCAGCGCGGGGCTGCCCTTCTTCGGCGTGCAGCCGCAGCTGGTCGATAACGAGGGGCAGGTTCTGGACGGCGCGGCGGAAGGCAACCTGTGCCTGATCGCAAGCTGGCCGGGGCAGGCGCGCACGGTCTACGGCGACCACGACCGGTTCGTGCAGACCTATTTCAGCACCTACAAGGGCAAGTACTTCACCGGGGACGGGTGCCTGCGCGACGAGCGCGGATACTACCGCATCACCGGTCGGGTGGACGACGTCATCAACGTCTCGGGCCACCGCATGGGCACTGCCGAGGTCGAGAGCGCGCTGGTCCTGCACCCCAAGGTGTCCGAAGCGGCGGTGGTCGGCTTCCCGCACGACATCAAGGGGCAGGGCATCTATTGCTACGTCACCCTCAATGCGGGCGAGGAATACTCCGACGATCTCGCCGCCGAGTTGCGCCAGTGGGTGCGCAAGGAAATCGGCCCGGTGGCGACGCCCGACAGGATCCATTTCACCGATGGCCTGCCCAAGACGCGCAGCGGCAAGATCATGCGGCGCATCCTGCGCAAGATCGCGGAGAACGACTACGGATCGCTGGGCGATACCTCTACGCTCGCCGATCCGTCGCTGGTCGAGCGTCTGATCGAGGGACGGGTGGATAACTGAGCGTGAAGAATTCGCGCTTCGGAACGATTGACGGGACACGCCGGTTGATGGACTAATGCCTGCTCGCGACGAGTGCAGGGGCAGCGCAAGAGCGAACAGGAAGGCCGGGGTCCGATTTGAGCTTCGACGAAATGCTTGGGCACGATGGGGGCAAGTCGGGTGAAATCCGACCTGCCTATCAGGCATTTCGAAAGTGGCTGGACTCGCAACCCGACCAGCGTGTCGCCCGTAAGTCCGAACAGGCGGAGAATTTCTTCCGCAAGATCGGCATCACCTTCAACGTCTACGGCCAGGAAGAGGCGGACGAGCGGCTGATACCGTTCGACGTGGTGCCGCGTGTGCTTTCGGGCAACGAGTGGCGCAAGCTGTCCAAGGGGATCGAGCAGCGGGTCAAGGCGATCAACGCTTTCCTGCACGATATCTACCACCGGCAGGAAATCCTGCGCGCTGGCCGCGTCCCCGCCAGCCTGATTGCCAACAACGCGGCCTTCCTGCCCAAGATGATGGGCTTCGATCCGCCCGGCGGCATCTACACGCACATCATCGGCACCGATATCGTGCGCACCGGGCCCGACGAGTTCTTCGTGCTCGAAGACAATGCGCGGACCCCCTCGGGCGTGTCCTACATGCTCGAAAACCGCGAGATCATGCTGCAGATGTTCCCCGAACTCTTCGCGGACATCCCGATTTGCGAGGTGAGCGATTACCCGACCTGGCTGCGCCGATCGCTTTCGGCGTGCGCGCCTGCCGCCTGCCTCGACAAGCCGACCGTGGCGGTGCTGACGCCGGGCGTGTTCAACTCGGCCTATTTCGAACACAGCTTCCTCGCCGACCAGATGGGCGCCGAACTGGTCGAGGGATCGGACCTGCGCGTGGTCGACGGGCGCATCGCGATGCGCACCACGCAAGGCTACAAACCGGTCGACGTTATCTACCGCCGGATCGACGACGATTTTCTCGATCCACTCAATTTCAACCCGGAATCGATGCTCGGCGTGCCGGGGATTTTCGACGTGTATCGCGCGGGCGGCGTGACCATCGCCAACGCGCCGGGGACCGGGATCGCCGACGACAAGGCGCTGTACAGCTACATGCCCGATATCGTCGAATTCTACACCGGCGAGCGGCCGCTGTTGCAGAACGTGCCCACCTGGCGCTGTTCCGAACCCGACCAGCTGGCCGAAGTGCTCGACAAGCTGGACGAGCTGGTGGTCAAGGAAGTCCACGGATCGGGCGGCTACGGCATGCTGATCGGCCCGACCGCAAGCAAGGCCGAGATCGAGGAGTTTCGCGCCAAGCTGAAGGAAAACCCCGAAGGTTACATCGCGCAGCCCACGCTGGCGCTGTCGACCGTGCCGATCTTTACCGAGCAGGGCCTCGCCCCGCGCCATGTCGACTTCCGCCCCTTCGTGCTGATGGCGCCCAATTCGATCGACATCGTTCCCGGCGGGCTGACCCGCGTGGCGATGAACGAAGGATCGCTGGTGGTGAATTCGAGCCAGGGCGGCGGCACGAAAGATACCTGGGTGCTCGATGACTGACAGCTCCACGATCATGGAGGCGCGCGATGCTGGGTAAGACCGCTGCGGGCCTGTTCTGGATGTTCCGCTATCTCGAACGGGCGGAATCGACCGCGCGCCTGCTCGATGCAGGTTTCCGCATCGCGCTGACGCGCGCCGGCTCCTCGCGCTCGGAATGGGAATCGGTGCTGACCACGGTCGGCCAGTTGCAGGCCTTCCGCCAGCGCCATGGAGAGGCGACCTCCTCCAGGGTGATCGAATTCCTGCTCACCGACCGAAGCAATCCGTCGAGCATCATCTCGATGGTCAAATCCGCGCGCGACAATGCACGCGGCGTGCGGATCGGGCTGACGCGCGAGGTGTGGGAAGCGACCAACGAGAGCTGGATGACGCTCGACAAGCTGCTCACCGGCAAGATTCCCGAAGCCGACCTGCCCGACACGCTGACCACGATCCGCCAGCAGAACGCGCTGGTGCGCGGCGCGACCAACGGCACGATGCTGCGCAACGATGGCTACAATTTCGTGCGGTTGGGCACTTTCATCGAACGCGCGGACAACACCGCGCGTATCCTCGACGTGAAGTACTATCTGTTGCTGCCCTCGATCAGCCAGGTCGGGTCGGCGCTCGACATCAAGCAGTGGGAGACGATCCTGCGATCGGTCTCCGCGCTGCGCAGCTACCAGTGGCTGCACGGCGCGACGGTCAATCCGCGCGACATCGCGCAATTCCTGATCCTGCACGAGCAGATGCCGCGCAGCCTCGCATTCTGCTACAACAAGATCTGCGACAATCTCGGCTATCTGGAAAAGAACTACGACC
>CAZNOY010000010.1:0-96790 GCA_964574905.1 uncultured Citromicrobium sp.
CGTTCGCCATCACCGCCGGTGTCTCCTACAGCGGCGGTCGCAATACGGCAGCAAGGGTCGGGGTCGCGGGGGAGTTCTAATCCTGTGCCAGACGACCGGTGGAATAGCCGCCGGTTGGCAATTGGGCCAAAACGATTGAAGCATAGCTAAGACAAGATGGTGGCAGCGATAACCGGGAAGCAGAATGGGCACTGGTGCCAGTCGTTTTTCGATGTCCGACATGAGGGCGCTTTCCTGTCGGGCAACCCCTCCGCACGCAGTCCAGCGTCTTCAGGCCGTTTCGTGACGGTTGGCCTTCTGTACCACCATGCCGACAAGCAGCCGTTCAATCGGCGAGTTATCGCTGACGACAAAATCCCCGAGCCAGCGCTGAGAATGACCGGCTGCTCCATGCTCACCTAATCAAGCAGAAGGCCTGGATTGTGCCGGAGCATCCGTTCCGCTTTGGAGAGGTCCGTATCCCTGTCGACGTCAAAGGTTGTCGGCCCACAGTCTGGCGGCGCCTTGATGGCGCCGCCCAGCGTCGAACAAAGCGCCGCCGCGCCACGGTCTTCGCGCAGTTCAAGCAGGCTAAGGTAGGCACCGGCGGGAAATGCTGCTGGGCATCCGGGTTGGCCATCGGGGAATCGCGTAAAAATCACTCCATCACCGAACGCGAGTGCCGCAAGGTGCGAGGGATCGACGAAGGGCATGTCGGCCAGCGCAATCACAATCCTCGACCGGCCTGACGCTGACTGCACGCCCGCGCGGATCGAGCTTGCGATTCCCTCATCCGCCAATGGATTTTCGACCCGGTGCCAGCCGGAACGCGTCGGCTGCGCCTCAACCCCAGGATCGACGACGAGGTAGCGGCTCTCGAAACCCGCTTGCTCCAGCCTTTTGGCCGCCCACTCCCATAATGGCTGTCCACCAAGCTGCGCGAAAAGCTTGCCGCCGCCAAACCTCTTCGCGCTGCCCGCAGCGAGCAGGATACACGCGACCGAAGGATCAATGGCGGTCATGCAGGGCTTCGTACCGACCGACGATTTCGGCCAAGGCCGATAGGGCAAGCGACTGCGGAGTCCTGCAGCCCGCCACCACGCCCACCGGGCTGCGAAGACGCGCGAGATCCCCCTCATCAATACCGCGACGCATCAGCTCGCCCATGCGGGCCATGCGCGCGTTCTCGCCCCCTTGCGCGCCGATGTAGAATGCGTCGCTCGACAGCGCCTCTTCGATCAGCGCCATCTCCCACTCATGATCGTGGAACAGCAACAGGATCGCGGTCCAGGCATCGGCCGGGGGCAATTTGCTCCCCCGACCGAGCGATAGGGCATCCCTGGAGACCACCTCGGTCTCCACGCCCGCGCAGCTGGCGATCTGTCCCACCACATCGAGTTCCGGTCCCTCGCCGAACACTCGCAATCTTAGGTTCGGCAAGTATGTGCGCTCGGCGAGCGGCGATTGCGCCGGGAGCGTCAGCCGCGATACCTTTCGGTCTGCGAGCCGTCCCATGGTTCTTTGCAGCATCGAACGATCGGGTGCCGGATCGAGCAAGATGTCGATCCCGCCTCCACACGGCAGCCTGAAATCGATCCTGGAAGATCCCCTGCCGTAACGAACGACCTTGGGGCCTTCCTGTTCACGCACATCTACCGCGAGTTGGCTTTCGAGGCACCCGTCCGACAGCGAACCGACTGTCGCGCCTGCAGGCATAACTGCGAGTTGTGCCCCTACCCGACGCGAGAACCCGCCTTCGATGCCCACGATCGTGCACAGGCCAACACCCGGATCGCACGCCGCAGCCAGGGCTTCGTGATCGGCTCCGGGTGGCGGATCGAGAATTTGTGAGAGAGGCATGGTTAATCGGGCATCGCCGCGAGAACCCGGTCCGGCGTCATCGGGAACTCCATTACCCGCGCGCCGCACGCATTGTAGATCGCGTTGGCGATCGCGCCCGCGCCGCCGCACATGCCCAGTTCGCCGATCCCCTTTGCCTGGATCGGGCTGGCCGCGCCGTCGCGCTCTTCCACGAACAGCACGTCGAGATCGGGCACGTCGCGGTTCACCGGCACGTGGTATTCGGCAAGGTCGCAATTCGCGAGGTGGCCGTCCACGGGATCGAACAGCATCGCCTCTGTCAAGGCAGCGCCGATACTCCAGGTCATCCCGCCGAGGCATTGCGAACGCGCGGTCTTGGAATTGAGGACGCGACCGAAGCCGAACGCGCCCGTCATGTGCTGCACGCGGGTCTCTCCGGTGAAGCGGTTGACGCGCACGCGGGCGAAGAATGCACCGAACCCGGCGGCAGTGAAATCGTCCGCGATATCGCCCGGTTCGTAATGCCCCTCCTCGGCCAGATCTTTACCGCCGAGCAGGTCGACTAGCGAGGCGCCTCCGACCACTGCGCCGTCCTTCAGTTCCAGGTTCTCCTCGGAAACATCCGCCCGCTTCGCCAGCGTCTCGCGCAGCGCGAGGCAGGCGAGATAGGCCGCAGAGCAGATCGATGATGCGCCCCAGCTTCCGCCCGAGCCCGGTCCGCGTGGATGGCGCGTGTCGCCCAGCTCGACCAGCACCTTGGCAATCGGCAGTCCGAGCATTTCGCCCACGGTCTGCGCGAGAATGGTGTAGGTGCCGGTGCCTATATCGGTCATGTCGGTTTCGACCAGAGCCGTACCGTCCGCCTTCAGCGTTACGCGCGCCTTGGCTTCTCCGACATTGTGAACGCGCGCCGCGCTCGCCATGCCTGTGCCGATCCACCATTCCCCTTCGCGCGTGTGGCGCGGGCTTCGGGGGCCGCCGTCCCAGCCGAACGCTTCCGCGCCCTGCTTGAGGCATTCGGCCAGCTTGTGGGAGGAAAAGGGCAGCCCGTTGGCCGGGTGTTTATCGGGAATGTTGCGCAGGCGCAGCTCGACCGGATCGACGCCGCACTTCTCCGCCAGCACGTCCATCGCGCATTCGAGCGCGGGCATACCCACCGCTTCCCCCGGCGCGCGGACGGAGCCCGCGGTCATCCGGTGAATGCGCGCGACCTCCATGCTCAGTTCGCGGTTTTCGCCTGCATAAAGGAAATGGCTCGATTGCAGCACCGGCTCGGCAAAGCTCTCCCCGGGCAGGTTGGACACGCGCGCCTCATGGCCGAAACCAGTCAGCTTCCCGTCTTCGCCCGCCGCCAGCCGGAACCGCTGCCGCGTTTCGGAGCGGCGCATGATGCACTGGAGCACCTGCTGGCGCAGCATCGCCACGCGCACTGGGCGTTCAAGCTTCATCGCCGCGACGCTGGCCGCGACGGTCTCTTCGCTGATGCCCAACTTGGAGCCGAAGCCGCCGCCGACATAGCGCGAAACCAGACGCACCTTGTCTTCCTCCAGTCCCAGCGAATCCGCCAGTTCGGCGATGTTGTAGTTAAGCATTTGCAGCGAGGCGTAGACGGTCAGCGTGTCGCCATCCCACTGTGCGATCGCCGCATGCGGTTCCATCGCGGCGGAGGAATGGCCCTCGGTGGTGTAGGTCACGTCGACGCTGAACGGCGCTTCCTTCATCGCGTGGGCGAGATCGCCCTGCGAGGTCGCACCGTCCTGCGGCTCGGCCTCGACCGCTTCGGGATCGAACGCGACGTCGTCTTCCGCGCGGTAGCTGACCTTGAGATGCTTGGACGCATCGCGCGCCTGCTCGAAGGTTTCGGCGACCACCAGCGCGATCGGCTGGCCGAAATAGCCGACCTCACGCGCCGGCTGAGCGGGAGCCTCCCCGGCGGTGCCTTGAGCGGCCCGCGCGGTCAGGGCCGGATCGTCGATCACCGCCACCACGCCGGGCATCGAGAGCACCGAATCCGCGTCGATTGCCGTCACCTCGCCCTTGGAGATCGTCGCCGTCACCAGGACGCCTTCGAGGCAATCGTCCAGCTGGTATTCCGCGGCGTAGGGCGCGGTCCCGGTGACCTTGAGCAAACCCTCGATCCGCGAGGCGTCGGTGCCGAGCACGCCCTGTCGCATGCCGTCGAGGCGATTGGCGGTGTCGGGTTCGTCCTGCTTGAGATAGGCGCTCACAGCTCTGCTCCCGTCGCTTCGGCGAGCACGGCGGCTAGTGTGCGCCGGGCAAGCGGTATCTTGAAGTCGTTTTCGCCATAGCCGCGCGCATCGCGCAGCAGCACGTCGGCTGCCTTGTCGAACAACGCGGCGTCGGGCTTCTGGCCCACCAGCACCTCGCTCACTTCCGGGTCGTGCCACGGCTTGTGCGCGAGCCCGCCAAACGCGAGGTGCGCGCGGGTGATCGTGTCGCCATCCATCTCGACGATCGCCGCAATGGAGCACAGGGCGAAAGCGTAGGACGACCGCTCGCGCACCTTGCGGTAGATTTGCTTGCCCGCAACCGGCGCGGGCAGGCTCACGCCGGTGATCAGCTCGCCTGGCTCGAGCACGTTGTCCTTCCACGGGGTGTCACCCGGCAGGCGATGGAAATCGCGCACCGGGACTGTGCGGGCCTTGCCGTCTGCGCTCGCGATGTGAACCGTCGCGTCGAGTGCGCTCAGCGCTACCGCCATGTCACCCGGATAGGTGGCAATGCACTGGTCGCTGGTTCCTAGCACCGCATGCAGCCGCGCGATGCCGTCAATCGCGCCGCAGCCCGATCCCGGATCGCGCTTGTTGCAGGGCTGGTCGATATTGGTGAAGTAGTAGCAGCGGGTACGCTGGCACAGGTTCCCGCCGGTGGTCGCGCGGTTGCGCAGCTGCTGGGTCGCGCCGGCCAGGATCGCGCGGGCCAACACAGGGTAGTCGGCCCGCACGCGCGGATGGATCGCAGTATTGGTATTGGTCCCCAGCGCACCGATCCATAGTCCGCCATCCCCGCTATCCTCGATCTCGGCATGACCGACACGGCTGACATCGACCAGCGTCTGCGGGGTTTCGACCTGCAGCTTCATCAGGTCGAGCAGGTTGGTCCCGCCGGCGATCGCGGTGGCGTTTTCTGCCGCGACCAGTTGGCCCGCATGGTCCATGCCCTCGGCGCGCTGGTAGTCGAACGGTTTCATGCAGGCTCTCCCGCGACATCGCGGATCGCATCGACGATATTGGCATAGGCACCACAGCGGCAGATATTGCCGCTCATCCGCTCGCGAATTTCCTCGGCCGAGACCTCCATCGGACCGTCGAGACTGTCGCTGGCATCGCTTGGCCATCCGGCAGCGATCTCGTCCAGCATCGCGGTGGCCGAGCAGATCTGGCCGGGCGTGCAATAGCCGCACTGGTAGGCATCGCGATCGACAAACGCCTGCTGGAGCGCCGAGGGCGCCTCGGCAGTGCCCAGCCCTTCGATCGTGGTCACCTCGTCGCCATCGTGCATCACTGCCAGCGTCAGGCAGGAATTGATCCGCACGCCGTTGACTATGACGGTGCACGCGCCGCACTGGCCATGATCGCAGCCTTTCTTGGTGCCGGTCAGGCCCAGATGATGGCGCAGCATATCGAGCAGGCTGACCCGCGGATCGTCTGGCAGCGTATGGGGCTGTCCATTGATGCTGACCGTGTTGGCGGAACTCATGGATGCACTCCCCTATTGGCCGACACCTGTTGCAATTACGGGTGGGCGCGCGACCCGTTCCGATCTTATCCTTGGCAAATATCTGTGCGGGCCATCATCGGTTAGCTTTCGAAACCATTCGCCGTTCTCGCTCGTTCGGGAGCCAAGGCAAGGAGGTTGCATGGCCGCGCGCGCATATTGGCAGGGGCAGATCAGGCTGGCGCTGGTGTCGATCCCGGTGGAAATCTACTCCGCTTCCCAAAGCGGGGCCAAGATCAGCTTTCGGCAGATCCACGAGCCTTCGGGCAAGCGCATCTCTTACGAAAAAGTGGTCGAGGGCGTCGGCCCGATCGACCGCGACGATATCATCCGCGGCTACGAGCTGTCGAAGAACAATTACGTCCTGCTCGAGGACGAGGAGATCGAGGCGGTCAAAATCGAGAGCAAGAAGACGCTCGAGCTGGTCCAGTTCGTCGACCAGTCGGAAATCGACCCGCTCTATTTCGAGAAGCCCTATTACGTCGTACCGAAGGACGATCTGGCAGAGGAAGCCTTCATCGTGCTGCGCGAGGCGCTGCGCAAGGCGAAGAAGACCGCGCTGGGTCAGCTCTCGGTGCGCGGGCAGGAGAAGCTGGTCGCGATCAAGCCGTGCGGGAAGGGCATGCTGCTGGAGACCCTCCGCTATGCCGACGAGGTGCGCGAGGGGCAGAAATTCTTCGCCAGCATCGGGGATGACAAGCCTGACGACGAGCTGCTCGACCTTGCCAGCACGCTGATCGAGAAGAAGTCCGCGCCGTTCGACGCGGGCGAGTTCGAGGATCGCTACGCCGAGGCGCTGCACAAGCTGATCGAGAAGAAGGCCAAGGCAAAGGGCAACAAGAAGATCCTCGAGGATGTGGACGAGCCATCGGGTGGTGGCTCGGGCAACGTGATCGACCTGATGGCCGCGCTGAAGAAGTCGGTCGACGGCGACAAGCCCGCGAAGGGCAAGAAGAAAAAGAGCGCCTAGGCCATGGCAAGGAACGCCGATCCGCTCTCCGAATATAACGCGAAACGCGACTTCACCCGCACCAGGGAGCCTGCCGGCAAAGCGGGCAAGAGCGGCAAGGACCGCATCTTCATGGTCCAGAAGCACGACGCGACGCGGCTGCACTGGGATTTGCGGCTGGAGGCCGATGGCGTGCTGAAAAGCTGGGCGGTGACCAAGGGCCCCTCGCCCGATCCCGATATCAAGCGGCTCGCGGTGCGGACCGAAGACCACCCGATGGACTACGCCACGTTCGAAGGCACCATCCCGGCGGACGAATATGGTGGGGGCACGGTGATGCTGTGGGATCGCGGCACCTGGCACCCGATCGAGGGCAAGAGCGCCGACGATATCGACGAAGGCCACCTGCACTTCGTGCTCGAAGGCGAGCGGATGAAGGGCGAATGGCTGCTGATCCGGATGAAGCCGAAAAAGGGCGAAAAGCGCGAGAACTGGCTGCTGCGCAAGCTGGACGACGAGTACGCCGAGGAAGGCGATGCGCTGGTCGAACAGGCCCTGACCAGCATCGATACCGGACGCTCGATGGCCGAAATCGCCGCAGGGCGCGAACCCGAAAAGGCGACCGGAAAGGACAAGGCGGTCGAGCCGCTCGCCAAGATGAAGCACGCGCGCCGAAGCAAGAAGGCAGGCAAGCCGCCGAAATTCGCCAAGCCGCAGCTCGCCACGCTGGTCGACGAAGTGCCGACCGGCAATGGCTGGATGCACGAGATCAAGTTCGACGGCTATCGCGCGCTGATCGCGGTCTCGGGCAAGGATGTCACAGTGTGGACCCGCAACCAGAAGGACTGGACCGACAAGTTCGGCCCGCTGGTGGAGGCGATCGCCGCGCTCGACCTGCCCCCCGCGCTGATCGACGGCGAGATTGTCGCGCTGGACAAAAACGGCAATCCCGACTTCTCGACCCTGCAATCGGTGCTCAAGCGCGGGCATGGCGCGCAAGGGCCGAAGGACAAGCTGGCCTTCTTCGCCTTCGATGTGCTCGAAGTGGATGGCGAAGACCTGACGGGCCATTCCAATATCGAACGCAAGGAACACCTTGAAGCGCTGCTGCGCGATGCAGAGCCGCCGATCCACGTCGCCGACCACATCGTCGGCGCAGGCGAGAAGCTCTACAACCAGATGTGCAAGGCGGGGCAGGAAGGGATCATCGCGAAGCGCATCGAGGCCGCCTATCGCCACAGCCGGACCAAGAACTGGGTCAAGGTGAAGTGCATTCAGCGGCAGGAATTCATCATCGTCGGCTGGTCCGAAAGCTCGGCCAAGGCACGCCCCTTCGCCTCGCTGCTCCTGGCGACCAAAGACGGCGAGGATTTGCTCTATCGCGGCAAGGTGGGCACCGGGTTCGACAGCGACGATCTCGACCGCCTCGCCAGCAAGCTCGAACGGTTGGAGCGCAAGACCCCGCCACTCGACGTCCCCAAGGCCGACGCGCGCAAGGCGCACTGGGTCACGCCCAACCTCGTCGCCGAAATCGCCTATGCCGAACTGACGGCCGAGGGCCGCGTGCGCCACGCCAGCTTCCTCGGGCTACGGCAGGACAAGGACGCGCAAGATGTCGCCGACGAAAGCAAAAGCACCGCCCCCTCCCCCGCCGCCAGCGTAGAAATATCCAGCCGCGACCGGGTGATCTTCCCCGAAAGCGGAGAAACCAAGGGTGACCTCGCAGACTATTACGAGGCGATCGCACCGCTGATGCTGTCCTTCGCCGCCGAGCGTCCGCTCAGCCTCGTGCGCTGCCCACAGGGGCGCGCCAAGAAGTGCTTTTTCCAGAAGCACGACAATGGCGGCTTCGGCGACAGCGTGAAGGCGGTACCGATCAAGGAGAAGGACGGCGGAACCGAGGACTATATTTTCGTCACCGACGCGCGCGGACTGCTCCAGTGCGTGCAGATGGGCACGATCGAGTTCCACGGCTGGGGCGCGCGCAGCGGCGCGGTCGAGAAACCCGACAGGATGGTGTTCGATCTCGATCCCGACAAAGGGCTCGATTTCGCGGATGTGCGCGATGCGGCAATGGACCTCAGAAAGCACCTCGCGGATATCGGCCTCACCAGCTTCGCGATGGTGACCGGCGGCAAGGGTGTCCATGTCGTGGTGCCGCTCACCCCCGGCCATTCGTGGGATGCGCACAAGAGCTTCGCGGAGCGTTTTGCCCGGGCCCTCGAACAGGCCGAACCCGACCGCTTCACCGCCACGATGAGCAAGGCCAAGCGCAAGGGACGCATCTTCATCGACTGGCTGCGCAACCAGCGCGGCAGCACGGCGGTGATGCCCTACTCGGCCCGCGCACGCGAGGGCGCTCCGGTTGCAGCACCGGTAGCCTGGAACGAGTTGAAGGATCTGGAGGACGCACACGGCTTCACCATCGGTGATGCCAAGCGCCTGCACGACCGCGCGCAGTCCAAGTCTCTCGCCGGCTGGGGTTTCGCCGACCAGCGGTTGCCCGATATGTGAGCAAGTTGACGAGCGCGGACAGCCCGCTGGCCAAACCGCGAAAATAGTCAGGAAACGGTGCCGACATACGGACTAGGCAGATGACCATCGACGCTAGTTCGCATCAAAGACTGCTTTTGGGGAAAGGTCTGCCGAGGCCTAACCACCGGGATTGGGGCGTGAAGCGGACCTGTGTAAGCGCGCCGCAGAATGTCCGCACTTCGGTAGGAACCCAAATTTCGGTTTTTGTGCAGAGATCGCCGCAAGAAGACTGAAAAAAGCGATCTGCCGGCGCTACAATCTTTGCTACAATTCAGTAGGTCAAAATTCTCTGAAACTCTGTTATTAAAGCGATATAATCCAGAGGTTGAGTATCCCTCCGTCTCCGCCACCTTCCTCGCTTTTGGCGATTTGCAACGAACGACGGTGAGCCGTCGTGAGCCTCGGGTTCCTCGACATGCTCCGTTGCGGCGGTTCGGCGGTCGATCTCCGCCTTCTGAGCACCCCAGCATTCCGACTACAGCCGAACGGTGCGCCGCCGGCATCCGCGCGCCGCTTTAGGGCACGGGGGGTCGACGGCGCATCCTGAGGCTAGGATGGGCTCGATCTGCGCAGGCGTGAGAGCAGCCGCACCGCCCCCTCGACCAGCAGGATGGCGATCAGCGAGATGCCGAAGAGCGGTAGGAGCAGACCCAGCACGACCGCCACGGCGACGAGTTTGAGGGGAAGCGTCCCGCCTCGTGGTGGCGATCCCAATTGCCCGGTCGGCTTGCGCTTCAGCCACATGAGCAGCCCGAGCACGGACAATGCGATCAGCGCCATCGCGATGATCAGGCCCATGATCTGGTTGGCGAGGCCGAACAAGGCGCCCTCGTGCCACGCGATACCGACATTGATCGCCCGGTCGATCGGGTGCTTGTCAGCAAAACCACTGCGCGAAAGCTCGGCCCCGGTCTGCGGATCGTAGGTTGCAGAGCGCACGAGCGGGCGGTTCTGTGCCTCGGACTTCACGGTCCAGACATTGCCGGTCGGTGGCCCGAAGCGTTGCGGCGCATGGGGCGGCAGGACGAGCACCGGAAAAGCCATCGCTTGCGCCTCTGCCCGCTCGACAAATGCGGCGAGCGGCAGCGACTGCGATGACATATCGGGCCGAGGGGCCTGTCGTGATGGGGCATGGCCTGCCGCGCCGTGATCGTGGGCAATCGGCGCAGCAGGCACCCGCTTCTCCGCGCCGATTTTCCACTCCTGCACGCCTTCGACGAGGCCGAGTTCGCCCCGCGCCCACTTGAACGCGCTGCCCCAGGTCCCCGCCCAGGGGAGGCCGCTGGCGAGCATCAGGAGCAAGAAGCCGGCGATCCAGAAGCCGATCACCCGGTGCAGGTCCTTCATCAGTGGCCGGCCCTTCAGCGAAAGCCGCGGCCACAGCGTTCCGGCGGCACGCAGAGGCCTTGGCCACCATAGATAGAGGCCGGTCAGGATCATCACGATGGTCCAGCTTGCGGCCAGTTCGACCAGCCGATCGCCCCAGTCGCCCATCATCAGCGAGCCATGGAAGCGCGAGACCGTGTTGGAAATCCGCTCCGCCGGGTCGAGCGTGCCGAGCACTTTCCCCTGCGGGGATACGAACACTTCGGTCAGCGATCCGTCCGGCAGCCCCATCTGCACCATCGCCGCATCGCCCGGTTCTTCGGGCAGGCGGTAATGGTTGAATGAGGCATCGGGAAACGCCGCTTCCGCCGCCTCCAGCTGTCGGTCGGCCGACACCGCGCCCTCCAGCGAGAGGCCGCGATAATCGCGTTCCTCCCACCGGTCGATCTGCGGCTTGAACAGATAGATCGACCCGCTGACCGACAGCAGCAGGACGAAGGGGAGCACGAACAATCCGGCGTAGAAATGCCAGCGCCAGATCGTGCGATAGGTCGCGGTATCGGCCATCATCATCCCTCCCCTAGAAGCGCGCGCGCACGCCGCCGAAGACGGCGCGACGCTCGACAGGGTAGAAGATCGCCGAAGTTGGCGTCGCGGTGATCGCGGCGCTGATGTCGCCCACCGCTTTCTTGTCGAACAGGTTGCGCGCATCCACGAACAGGTCGATCCCGTCGGTCAGCGTGGCCCCGGCGGTGATCCCCACCAGCGCATAGCCATCGACCTGCAGGCTGTTGGTGTAGTCGGCGAAGGGCCCGTCGGGCACCCACTCGACATTGGGCGCGATGTGGAGGCCGTCGGTGCCAAGGCGCAGCTCTGCACGATAGAGATGTTCGGGCACCACCGGCAGGCGGTTGTCGCCGTATTGCGGATCGCCCTCGAAGGCGAAGTCGCTGTAAGTGTATATCTGCCGCAGGCGTGCCCATGTGGTGAGATCGATCGACAACGCCGCTTCGATCCCCTGATGGCGGGTTTTGCCTGCATTGAAGGTCGACGCGGGAATGTCCGGCCCCACATTGAACTGCAGCAGCTCGCCCGCAATGTTGGCGCGATAGGCGGCGAGATCCCATTCCAGGATGCCCGCGCGCCCGCGCGTGCCGATCTCCGCGGTCCACGCGCGCTGGGGGTCGAGGTTCACGAAGCTGGCGACCTGCGCCACTTCGGCGAAGCCGGGAAATTCGACCGAGCGGCTGTAATTGGCGAACAGCTGGATGTTCTCGTTCGCCTCGAACAGCACGCCGAACTTGGGAGAGAACCCGTCGAAATCGGCGCGCCCGGTGATGTCGACCGCCCCGCCCCCGAAGCTGTCGAACAGCAGGTGCTGCTCGCGGAAGCCCTCCGCATAGACCGCGCCTGCGATCAGTTGCAGCGGTTCGACCGGACGGAAGCGCACTTCGCCATAGATGTTGGACGTCGAAGCGCGCTGATCCGCGTTGAAGGTCGGCGCGCCGCGTTCGCCGTTGATGTTCACGAAACGCCTCGCGTTGGTGTCGCCAAGCCGCGTCTCGCCGCCCAGCGTCAGCTCGAACGGACCCGTGGCATAGTCGAGCCGCGCATAGACGCCGCGATCGGTCGATTTGTAATCGAGCACCTGGAAGATCGGGTGGTGGAGCGACTTTGCGTTGACGAACCCGCCGACATCGAGCTGGCCCCCGTCGAACGAGAACCGCGTGCGGTTCTGCAGGCGGATCGAATCGATGTCGCGCCCCTGATCGCCCGCGAAATTGCCCGTCTCCGGCGCGGTCAGCGCCGTGGCGAGGGTGAGCGCGCCCGGAAGCTGCTGGTCGATCGAATTCACGCTTGCGTAGAAGCGGTTTTCGATATTGTCGGCGATCTGCAGGCCCACATTGCCATGGAAGCGCAGCGAATTGCGCTCCGCATGGTCGCGATCGCCGTTCGAACTGTCGTAGCTGATGGCGGCCCACGCATCGCCCGGCCCGCTCTGGATGCCGTAGGAGGCAAGGCCGCGAAAAGTCTCGAAACTCCCAGCATCGCCGCGCAGGTAGAGGCCCGATGCCGTTTCCCCCGTCGGTGTCACACCATTGATCGCGCCGCCCAGCGTGCCCGACCCGAAGCGCAACGCATTGGCGCCGCGATAGACTTCGAGATACTCGAAGAAGATCGGCTCCAGTTCCTGGAAATCGCCATTGTCGTCGGCGAGGTTGATCGGCACGCCGTCCTGCAACAGCGTGAGCCCGCGCATGTGATAGCCGCGCGACAGGCCCGAGCCACGGATCGAGATGCGCACCTCCTGCCCGTAGCGCGGCTGCAGATAGACGCCCGGCGAATAGGCCAGAGCGTCGCGCAGGCTGACGAGCGACTTGTCCGCATACTCGTCATAGGTGACGACATCGGTGCCGCCGGGTGTCTGGGAGGCACGTTCTTCTGCTTCGTGAGCAGCGCGCTCTCCGGTCACGATGATCGTGCGGTCAGGGTTTTCCGAATTTGCCGTTCCGCTCGCGTCGGCGGCAGCGGTGTCTTCATTTTTCGCAAGGGCAGGCGAGGCGGCCGCCAGCATGGCGGCCCCCAGCGCAATATGGGAAATCTTCACGTATTTTTCTCCGATGCGCGGCACGACCGGGCATTGCTGCCCGGGCGCGGCGCGCGTGATCTGAATGGATTGGTGGTGTCAGATCGCCGGAGGCGGCCCGCGCAATGGCGGACGTAGATAGGGCTGCGCCGGAAGCGCAATGGGCCGAATGGCCTTGAGGCCGAGCAGGACGACGTGCGCCGCCTCCTCTGCCAGCAGGTTTTCATCGATCGAATGGAGCGCGATCTTCGCGACGCCTGCCAGCGCGCAGTGGCCGTTGTTCGCGGCAGATGGAGACGTATCTCCGTCGTCACCATGTCCCATCGCAGCATGGTCCATCGACGCATGGTCCATGTCTGCATGGTCCATCGCCATGCTGTCATGCGCCGCATGCCCTTCGCGAGATGCTGCGACCGCGCGCGCAAGCGGATGCGTTTCGGGGCAGACCGAGATGGTCGGCAGACCGCCCTTGCCCACGGCGATCATGTAACCCGTTGGGGAGAGCACATTCAGGCCGAACGCCAGCAGCAGGATGGCAATCATCCTCCAGGGTGGCGATCGCCGAATGTGCTGTAGCGTTGGCATCAGGCGGGGGCTCTACTTCGCAACTGCACCCGCGTCACCCTGTAACGCGAGAGGTCGCACGCGCTAGTCGAGTGCAGGCATGCCTTCGGCGACCCAGCGGTAAAGTGCGAGGTCCTCCCGGCAGTCTGCGTGGATTCGGTCGCGCAACGTGTCGTCGAGCGTGAGGTAGCGGTTGATACGCTCTCCGCGATCGGGGTGTGTCGGCGATTCCAGAGCTTCGCCGCTGCCGGCGACTCTCTGTCGCGTCCAGTCGGCCGGGATTCCGATCGCCTTGCACAGCAGGTCCAGGCTTTCGTCAAGCCGCTCGGTCAGGCCGACATGCCAGCAGCGTGACAGGAGCCACCGCGCAAGACTCAGGCGGCGTTCGATATCGGTACCTTCCAGAAATGCCTCGGGTGCCAGTCGTGATGCGAAAAAGTCGATCAGACTGCATCGATCTTTCGTGAGGAAGGTCGTCTCGTACCACTCCTCGAATTCCACTCGTATCAGGTTCCGGCTACGGCGGAAATTGTAGAGCGAAACGCAGCGTTCGGCGGGATCGCGCAGAAAGGTAATATACCTCGCCTCACGATCGCCTGCCAGACAATGGTCGTTCCAGTACACTCGATGTCCGACGAGAACGCGCGCCTTCGCCCGCTCACTCTCCGGTCGCTCGGCGAATTCGGGGCGGCCCGCGCGGCGTCGGGCCTCACGACCCCAATAGGAGAATTCGATCAGTTCCTCATCCCATTCGAGATGGCGTTCGAGATGGGTCTTGAACGTAGTCCCGCCGGTTTTCGGCAGATGAAGGAACAGCCACAGCGGCTCGTTGATGGCGGAGTCTGTCATTGCTTGGCCTGTGCGAGATGAAACATTGCGAGATGATCCTCGAGCGCGCGGTGCCACGCTCGCCAGGCGTACAAAATCAGTGATCGTTCGGCTGCCGCGGGCGCCATGCGGCTGGCATCCCATGGCTTTGCCGGCCCGTTGAAGTGGAACAGCCGCACTTCGGAGGCCCGGATCGCCGGCGGCGCGATCCCGCGACGATATTGGCCGAGCAGCAGGTTGAAGCACGATGGGACCAGCGTCACCGAAGGGGCCAGTACGCGATTGAGGATGAGTTGATCGGTATGACCGGTTTCGACCCGGTCCCATTCCCCGGGTGCAAGCCCCGCAAGCAGCGCGTTGCGAATCGCGTCGGTCAACAGCGTGCAATCGACCAGCATCATGCCGGCATTGAAGCTGGCGATGCCATCCTTGCTATCGGCATCAATGCGCACGAACCGCCCGGCGTCGCGTCGCTCGCCGCGGAGGGTCGCGCTGTCTGCACAAGCGAGCAGGGGTTCGGGGCGAGCGAAGAGCTCACCGAAATCGCCGGCCACCAGCGTATCGCTGTCGAGAAACAGGAGCTTGTCATAACCGCCAAGGGTTAGTGCGGAGAGCGAGAGGAAGCGGTCTCGCTTCTTGGCAAGTTGGGGGCGTTCAACGCAGAGGTGGTCGATCGCTTCGCGCCAGAAAGGCTCTGCCGCCACGATCCGAACGGCCCGATCGGAGGTCAGCAATCGGCGCGCTCCCTCGTGCAGGCTGTCTGCGACGATCACGATGTCGCCGGTGAACCAGGGGTTGGTCCGCCTGAAGGACGCGATCATCGCTGCAGTTCCCGTCGCGAAACCGTCGGACGACACCGTGACGAGGGCGAACCGGGCTTTGCCGGTGGAAGTCATGCGGCGGTCCCTGCACGCGCGAGAAGGAGATCGTAGTCCTGACCGTAGAACTCAGCGACACGTTCGCGCAATTCCTGGTCGGGTTCGAGACCGGTAGCATAGGTGGCCGCATTGACCCGCGGCGGCACCGTAGGCGGCAAGCCGATCTGCGCCAGAACCGAATTGAGGTCTTGCTGCAAATGGGAAAAGCGGCCGAGGAAGCTGACTGCGACCTCGCCGTTGTCGTCGCAGATGAATTCGCTCTGGGGACGGAAGAGCACGTGCGATCGACGTTCGGGATCGTTCAAGGCTGCCTTCATGTCTTGCAATATCTTACCGGGTGCCAGTCCGCGCAGGCCGTGGAGCTGGTAATATGCGGATTGAAACCGCTCCAGCGGATCGCGCAGGAAGGCAAAGCCGAACATGCTTCGCCAAAGCCCGGGGATCATGAATTCGGCGAGCTGACAGGCCGTCAGGTGTCCGTGCCCGAAAGCGGCAATTTGCGGGACCGGGCAAAGCCGCCGTTCGAAGCGGGTGCATTGTTCCCAGTCGTTGGCAGCAAGGTACGGCCTGAGAGCGCTGCGGATCGAATGCGTGCCGGTCCGCGGCACCGCGACGAAGGCAAAGTTTCTGCTGAATGAAACGATCATTTCGGTTCAGACCGTATATCCGAAACGGGACATCGCTCCCGCATGATCTTGCGCGATCCGATTGGCCAGATGGGTGGTCAGTTCGTCGCGCCAGCCATCGGCGCGGCCCGAACGGAAGAAAGGGTGCTCACCCTCACGCTCGTGGAATCCGTGCGCCCGCTCGCGGTCCCGAAGGCGAGCGAACGAGCATGCGTCGACGGCGGCTTCCAACCTCGTGACATCCACCGGCATGCCGGCAAATTCGAGCAGGCGAGCCACTTGTCGCACCGGCTCGCGCGACAGATCCTCGTAACGCAGGGCGAGCACAGGCATCTCGTCCTGCGTGAGCCAGCTGCGTGAATGCTCGCTCCAGCTCGACAGGCGCTGGGTGATGGTATCGCCGCTCGATGTGGCATGCGCCTCGTGCATATCGTCGGTCCGCGCCATTCGCCCGACGATTGTCTCGACGTCGATCTGCAGATGATGTGCCCAGGAGACCGCGACCGCGCACGGGTGACGCACGATATAGATGGCGCAGCAACAGGTGTCGCGGGCGAACACCGGCTCCTCCGCATCGTTGCGATACCAGCAGTCGTGTACCTTGACGAAACGTGGCGGAACGAAGCTGTCGGCGATCGCACGGTGGAACCGTGGACGGACAAGATCGATCTCCCGCAAGGTCAGATCGGCTGATGCCACGCCGGTCAGGTCGTCGAACCGATACCGCGAACTCAGAATCGGCCGCCCGATAAGGTCGGCGAGATCCGGAACGTCCCCGTCGCGAAGATAGCTGGTCAGAATCGCGCGGATCCAGGTGCTTCCAGACTTGGGATAGGACGCGAGCAATGCGAGCGAGGCTTGGCGCTCCTCTGACCGCCTCATCCGGAGTTCCCGGCCGGTTTCGGAGAGAGGCCCAGTTCCCCGATGACGAGGTCGGCGAGCGGCTCGGGACCGGCCAATCTCGCGGGTGGATGGAGCCGCCTGACGCGGACCTGCGCCGCCAGCGCGCTGACCGTTGCAAACTGCAGGTCGCGCAGCCCCTGACCGCGCAGGAAATGTTTGCGAAATCCGAATTTTGCCAGGGTACGGAAGCGCTCCTCGACGGGCATCTCGCGAAGCACAGGCTGCGTGTCGGCGGCGCGCCCGTAGACGATGATCGAGTCGATCGTTTGCGGTGTATCGCGGAACTGGCTGATCGGAATGTAATATTTGTCGAGTTCGGGGCGGACCCGCTTCAGGCTTGCAACATCGTGGCCGGCGGCCTCGGCGCTGTCGCGCCATAGCCGAACGCCCGGAAATGCCGGAAACGCGAGAGGTCTTCCGCTGGGGTCGAACCCGATCGCGGTCACGTCATCGGCCAGCATGCGGTAGCCCCGCGCCAGGAAGGCGCTGAGCAGGGTCGATTTTCCGCTCCCCGAAGGGCCGGCCACCAGCACAGTGCCTCGATCGGTCTCGATGCAGGATGCATGCATGGGCAAAAGCCGCCGCTGTTGCAGCAAGGCTGCGAGCGCCGATCCCTGCACATGGGGGATGAGCGCGTCTTCCGCTACGCCTTGGCTGGGCTCGACCAGGATCTTCTTCCCGTCGCTGATCAGAAAGCGACCCATGCCCCGGACATCGAGCAGTAGGCGGCCTGGCCGTGCCGACCAGTTGCGGAAATGAACGGCCTCGTCATCGTCGAGGTCGCTTGCGATCGGGCCGGTCGCAATCTCGATGTCTGGTTCGCCCGCACCGCCTTCCGCCATGATCGGCAAGCAGATGGACGAGCGCGCTTCGAGGCCGAACACGCGGTAGCGATATGGGGGGACGCTCATGAAACGTCGGGCCGAGGCGGTTGCCCGCTCTGCGCATCCTGTGCGTCGAACACTTCGAAGATCAGGTGGATTCGGTCCTCGCTGCCGTTGTTGATGGCGCCGTGCCTGCCGATATTGTTGACCTCGATTGCCTCGCCGAGAGGGAGGTGGCGGACGATTCCGCCGGATTCGAAGAGCGCATCCGGGTTGGTTTGCAGCGGCACATGGATCTTGTGCGTAAGCAGATTCGATCCCGCCCCGTCGCGGTGGGTATCGATGCGGTGCCCTGCCGCCAGGCGAGCGAGCATCACTTTCGGGAACTCGGGTAGCGCAAAACCATAGGGGCGTATCACCTTAGTCATGACCGGCAGGAGAAGCGGAGACCAAACTTCCCATGCGGGGGTGGAATAGAAGTCGAGCGGCGTACGGTTGTTCGGAGTGAAGCGAAAGACGAGGTGACGGGTATGATGGAAGACGGAGAAATCATTCTCCTTGCGGCGATCTTCCTCGTCCCAGGTCCGCTCCGAGATCCGCGAGACCAACCGCTTCAATTCGTCGATCGCGACGGGTCCCAGGTCGCGATAGGCCTTCGGTTTGCGAACCGCGCGAAGCGTGGCGGGCAGCGGCAGATCACTCACGCGGCGTGCTCCGTAGGTGCCGCCGGTTGCTCGGCCTGCGTCTGACAGTCCGGCGTCGGCGGCTCGGGAAAGTCCAGCAACTGCAACGCAATCCGCGCCGGCGCACTCCCCCTGAGCTGCGTGCCCATCGCATCGAGCCATGCCTGCAACCGATCCAGATCGACATAGTCGGATCGCGAGATCGACGCCCGGGACCGGCGCAATTCCGTGGCCATCACCTTCAGCGCCGCAGCCGTTTCAGGTTCGATGTCTGCCCCACGAACGGGTTCGAGCTTCGACGCGTGACGTTTGACGACGTCGGGCAGGAGGTCCGCCATCGCGGTACGAAAGAGCCACCGGCGCACGCCCTTGTAGTGAAAAAAGTCGTCTGGGATCGCATAGCAGAAGTCCAGAATCCGGCGATCAAGCAGCGGATAGCGGTATTCGATTCCCACACGCGCGCCGGAAGAGGCCCAGGTTTCCAGGCGCGAAGTGATCGGGCCTTTCTCGAACAGATCGAACATTGTGCGACGCGCGCTGATCTTTCGCACGATCGGTACCGGCAGGGGACGCGCCCGGCGACGAAGCGCGGCGGCGGCGAAGTCGGGTTGGCGATGGTCGCTGTCGCGCACGATGTCTTGCATTAGTCCAACCGCGACATTCGCGACCCGTCTGAGCTTTCGAGCGGGGCTCCCCGGCCCAACGCTGCGCCACAGGGTCCGCCACCGTCCCTTTTGCAGCAACCCCGCATGGTAGCCTCGTCCCTCGAACGATGCCGCCTGATCGCCGCCCCAGCCCGACAGGATCACATCGACACCCCGCGATGACGCAGCACGCTGCACCATCGATTCGTGCATCAGATTTCTGGGATCGGGGTTTCTGGTCCAGTCACGCCGCAGCAGCTGCGCGATGGTCTCGCGATCGGGGACGGTCGCGACGAGCTCGATGCCCAGCGCAGCGCGGATCGCCTCGGTCCATCCCGGTTCACTTGTCGGGTCAGCCTCCGGATCCTCGTGGTGCCACGAGAAGCCGATCGGGTCGGGGCCGCCCGCGGCCCGAATTGCTGGAACGGCGAGCGCCGCAACCGCACTCGAATCGAGACCGCCGCTCAAGTGAACACCGAGTCGGCCGACGTCGCGGAGCCGGTCGGCGACGGCCGATTCCACGAGTTCGCGCAGCCGCGCGGCATAGGCTTCCGGTGTGGGCAGGTGGATCGGCGGTCGGCGGCCCGGCTTCCAGTAGCGCCGTAATTCCACCTGACCGCGAACAACTTGAAGGCTGTGCCCCGGCGGCAGTTTGCGAACGGCGCTGTGAAAGGTCCGGTCAAAGGAAAAGTAGTGGCGCGACAGGAGGCTGGTCAGAACCATGCGATCGTCCAGCGAGGTATCAAAGCCGGGTAGCGCGAGCAGGGCCGCCGCATCACTTGCAAAGACGAAGCTTCCCGCGAGTTCGGAGTAGAGGAACGGCCGGGCACCGGCATGATCGCGCGCCGCGAACAGCTCTTTGCGGCGCGGATCGAGAATCGCGAAGGCGTAATCTCCGATCAGCCATTCCGGGCAGCGACTACCCCATTTTCGCCAGGCTGCGAGGATCAGGTCGGTATCGTCGGCATCTGACGAAAGCTGGGGGTCGCCCAATGCGCGGCAAACATCATCACGCCCATCTATCCGCGCATCGGCAACGATGACGAGGCCGTCTTCGGCAGCGGAAATCGACCTTGCCCCGCCCGCGCGCCCGGATTGCCCCAGACAATACCCGGTACCGACGGCTCGGGTCCAGTTTTCGCCAGCCCCTGCTTCCGCCATCGCAGCTAACATGCATTCCAGATTGGCAGGGGTAGTCTCAACCTTGTCGCCGAACTGGCCGATTATCGCGGGCATGTGCCAGACTCTATGCGTGCTGCAATCGGCGCGGCGGGCCATCGCCAACCGCCCCCGACCGACGATGCGCCATCCAGCACCAGCAATGCCGTGAGAAAGAAACCGCCTTGCGCTCGGGCGCGACTCTCAAAAATTGCGATCAGGAAATAAGGGTGTAATGCACATCATCCTGATCCTGGACGTCACCAAACCCGCCACGGGTGTGTTCCACCGGGATGACCGATCGGATCACCGGCGTGGTCCAGATTTCGGCATATTGCGTTGGAGTATCGCTCAACTGCGGATTCTTGTTCATCATAAACCTCACAATAACTATTCAAATCTTGCTCCCACCGACACGGGAACGCAACAGATTTCGACTTGGCGCGGTACGCACCAAGTCTCCATTTCAGGACAATTTGGCCAAACCGAGTGCCTGGAGTTTTTCGATGAACTGCGCGGTCTCGAGCCGACATTGTTCCGCATCGACTTGGTAGCGCTCGCCCAGCGAGCCGCACAGTTCGGAAAAGGCGATCGGAGGATCGATCATTTCCCAGATTTGCGCGGCGGTCGTGTCGATCTCGTAGTAGTTGCCGCTTTCGATATCCATCATCACCACGCTGTCCTCGACGCGGCTCGATAGCGCCGTGTCGCCACGTGAGATGATGGCCGTGTCTGCGATCATAGAAATACCCTTCATGCGCGTAGCGCATTGCGCGGAATTAATTCCGTCGCTCTGCATCCTAACCCGTTGCGTTACCTACCATTTCCACAAGTGGATTGAAAGGCCGGCAAGCGCTTGCATAATCAGTCTATTGTGGGCATTTCCGGATCGTGGACGACACGATGAAATCGGGGCGGCCGGGATCGCCGGCATGCGACGCCGGGGTTGACGACCCATTCGATAAGGCAATCGCCCCCTGCTGCCGGGACGTTTTCATCCGCGACCATTTTAACCGCGACATGTTGTACATGAAGGGCGGTCCGGGTCGCTATCGGGCGCTGCTCGATTGGGCGGATCTGGACGCAGCGCTGCAGTCGAACCGGCTCGATCCGCCGCGCCTGCAGATCGTGATGGACGACAAGTTCGTCTCTCCGGAACGCTACACGCAGGAGCGACTGGGAGCCCGGATCATTGATGCAGGGGCAGCCACGATGCTGCTGCGCCAGGGCGCCTCGCTCGTCCTCAGTCTCGCGGAGGAGTTGCTCCCGCGCGTGCGCGACCTGACCGAAAGCGCCGAGGAGGCCCTGGGCGCTTACGTTAACGCCAACCTCTATGCGAGCTGGGGCGAGAAAGACGGCTTCGGTCTGCACTTTGACAATCACGATGTCCTGGTTCTGCAGCTGCGCGGGCGCAAGCGATGGCGCATCTACGACCCGACATTTCCCAGCCCGACGCGCTCCACCTCCCGTAAGGCGCCCCGCCCCGAGGGTGAGCCCAAGCACGACCTAGTGCTCGAGGATGGCGACCTGCTGTTCCTGCCGCGCGGCTGGTGGCACCACGCCTCGCCCATGAAGGGCGAGAGCCTGCATATGAC
The DNA here is from genome assembly GCA_964574905.1 of uncultured Citromicrobium sp. Lineage (GTDB taxonomy): Bacteria > Pseudomonadota > Alphaproteobacteria > Sphingomonadales > Sphingomonadaceae > Alteriqipengyuania. The sequence goes on from CAZNOY010000010.1 coordinate 21,639, forward strand.
GCTGGCGCTGACACCGCCGACCGCGCGCAACCTGCTGACCTGGCTGGCCGACAGGATGGAGCGCAAGGAGGTCGGCCGGGCCGACATGCCGCCCCCCTCGGAACCCGAGGCGCGCGCCGCCTATCTCGCCCGATTGCTACGCGCAATCGAGGAAGAGTTCGCGGCAGGAATCTCTGAGCCCTTCGCCGAGGCACGCGAGGCCGAACGTCCGGCGCGTCCGAAGTTCAATCTCGCGAAACTCGCCGAGACGGAGACCGAAATCCTGCCGGAAACCGCCATTCGTCTGGCGAGCAACCGCCGTATTCGACTGACTGATGACGACGGCAGCAGCGCCAGTGTGATCGTTGGAGGTCGACACTGGCCCTGTGCCTCTACCCTGCTGCCCGCACTGCGCGCATTGCGCAGCTATCGCGCTCACAGGTTTGAACAGCTTGTGAGCCTGCTTCCCGACCCGACACAGGAAAAGCCCCTGCGCCAACTCCTGTTGCTGCTCTCCAAGACGGGCGCAGTATTCCTGGAATCGGCGGAGGGGAGTGCGGAGTAGACGGCGCGGGCCCTTTGGCGCTGCTCGCCCAATCAAGGATCGGCTTCTTTCGTTTAACGTCCGGCCCCGTCGAAGCTCGCTTCGGCGGGGCCGTTGTGGTGTGGCGCTCAGGCGGACAGCCTGCCCGACGGGCGCTGCACGACCGCCATCGGAAGGTTGATCGCGGGGTTGCGATCGTCCTCGTCTTCGGTCGGGCGCGAGACCGTGATCGCCCGGTTGTGCGGCTGGTGCATCGCCGGGAGCATGCCTGCAGGGGCAGGCGCGGTGGCCGGGCGTTCCGCCTTGGCACTCTCGTGCTGCAGTCCGGCCTGCTCGGCGAGCATGGCGAAGCGGGGATCGGTGCGGACCAACTGCGCCATCTGCTTGCTGGCACGGCGTACGATCTGGCGGATCCGCTCGCGGGTCAGGCTGGTGTCGAGGCTCAATGCCAGTCGGGTATCGCCGGAGAACATGCTGCGCTCGATAATCGCACGATCGCGTTCGAGGCGTTCGTGCAGCCGCGCCAGTTCCACCGGGTCCGGGCCGGCCATGTGTGCGCGGAAGCTCGCCGGAAGATCGGGGCGGACTTCACGAATATCGCGTTCGGGCCGCCGGGTCCGGGCGCGCTTGCGCAGCTGTTCGATCCCTGCCTTGCGTTCGGCTTCGATATACGCGTCGACCAGCGCCCGGCAGGTCTGTTCCGCGAGATGGTCCGACGCTGCTTCTTCGGTACGGTCCAGCGCTTCTTCGTCTTCGATCAGCGACTCGAGGCTCGTTTCCTCGCCGTCCAGAGCGACCGACCCGGTGGAGAGCGCGATCGTGACAGCCTCGACCTTGCGGGCAGAGGGCCGCTGGTCGGTCATCAGGCGGAAGCGCAGGCTCTGCAATTCGCCACGGATCTGCCAGTTGAGGAAGGTGGTGAACTTGGCCTTCGTCGGGTCGTAAGCTTCGATTGCGCGATGCACTGCAATGGCGCAGACCTGCTCGGCGTCCTCGTGATAGGCGGCGAGGCCGTACTGACGGATGAAATGCCGAATACGCGGAGCAGCAATCTTCAGGATACGCACAAAGGCGCGATCGATATTCGCGCGCTGACGTGCCGACCCGCGCGAACCATCCGAATTGGTGTTCGCGATTACTTCTGCGACCGCAACTTCGAGTGCCTCAGTACTCTTCGACATTTCTCATTCCCCATCTAACTAGTTCAGCATCTTGCTGACCGATGGATAGGGGGCCGCCTATAAAAGACACCTTGCTCAGCTGTTCGGGTTTTCTCCTTTAAGCAATGGTACCAAGGCCCCCTTCGGTAACTTTACGGAAGGGCGGCTACGGGGAGCGACGGAGGGGCTCGAAACCCGCTGGTCGGCCCCGGCGCGACCCGGCACAGACGCTCGGTCGTGAGGGGCTGCGATGGGCAATCGCTCATGCGCAGAACCGTCGCAGGCCAGCTGGGTGTGGGGGGATCAGGTGCTGATCGTCTGCGCCAGACCGGCGAAGCGGTCGGGCCGGATTTTCTTGGCGATATAGCCGTTGAGCCACTCGCGGTGCGCGGCAGCAGCGTCGCCTGTGCGGGCGATCCTCTGCATTGCGGGTGTCGAACCGATCTGTGCCTTCAGGAGGACCGTGGCCCGGCTCTCTCCCAGACCACCCTTCAAGAACCGGATCGCATCGCCCGGCCCCAGATGGTGGCCGAGATAGGCAATCCTGGCGAGCCCCTGCGGGTCGTCGCCCGTCGCAACACCGGCCCTGCGGATGGTGGCGATGTTCGATCTCGCATAGTCGGCGATACTGTTGATCGAAGCCGTCGCGTCATATCGCAGCGCGAGCAGTGACCCGCGCGCAGCCGGGTCGACGCGCCCGCTCTGGTTGAGCCAGCCCTTCTGCCGGGCCACGTCGTGCAGCCAGTTGCCCGGCGTCTGCGCCATGCCGATCCACGTTCCCGAGAGGAATTGCCCCAGCCCCGCCGCGCTGGAGCGGGGGTTGCGCGACATCAGGTTCCAGCTGCCATCGGGGCGCTTGGCCGCTTCGGCATCGACGATGGCAGCCAGCGTGGTCGCGGGGAGCCCGCTGCGTTCGGCGGCCTGTTGCAGCGTGCCGGCATAGCGCGAATTCGCGCCCAGACTGCCCAGCGGGCCGGTGGCATAGATGCCTTTCGGGGCGGGCCCTGCGGTCGAAGGCACTTCGAAACCGAGCCCCGGCTTCGTCACGGTTGGAATGATCGCATCGATGCGGACTTCCGGCCTTGCTACGGGCGCACGACCGGTCTCGATCTCGGCGCCCGTTTTTCCTGTAGCGGAGGGGATGGCACCCAGCAGCCCGCTCAGCGCGCCAGCATCCTGACCCGTGCCCAGCAGATCCATCATCCCCATCGGGAGCATCGTCGCGCCATGGCGACAGGGTGCCTGCATGCCAGAGCGATCGTCCTGCGCATTGCCGATCGCCGCCTGCCAGAGGCGGGCGTTCATCTCGGACCGCGCCTGCGTGTAGATGACGCGCGCACGATCCTGCGGAGAGAGGGATTCGAGACCTATCTGGTGCATGGCGTCTTACCGCGACGGAAGCCGGGGAACCGTTGTTTCGGCCCGCGTGTGGAGGGCTGCGGCGATTCGCGCTGCACGCAGATCGTCGGCCTCGCGCTGCTCGGCCCGCGATGCTCGCCGCGTGTGCTCGGTGCGAAAGGACTCGGCAGCGATTTCCAGAACGTGCCGCGAACCATAGGCGTCGATCGCCTCGCCTCGCAGGCGTTCGACCTCCTGCGACACCGCAACGCGCTGGGCCACGAGCTGCGCCTGCTGGGACATCCTGCGCTTTACGAATGCTTCGGCGGAGAAGGCCCAGCTTTCGGCACAGGCCTGGTACTCGCGCACAAGCTCCTGCTCCAGCGCATGGCTCTGCCGGTCGATCTCGACCAGCCGCGTGGTTTCGGCGTGGATCGCGATCCGCGTCTGGTCGATTTCCCGGCGGCGCATGCGCAGCGCGGTGTCGAAAGGCGTTCTCACGGCTGGGCCTCCGTCATCAGTTGGGAGAGCTGGGCGAAGGCCTGCGCCATCGACCCGCGATCGTCCTTGGACTGCTTCAGCAGCGCCTCGATCGTGGGGGCGAGGCGGATCGCCTCGTCGACGCTGGCATCGGCTCCGGCCTTGTACGCGCCGAGCCGGACGAGTTCTTCCATGTCGCCGTAGGTCGAAAGCTGCGCGAGCGCGGCGAGGCGAAGCCGGTTCTCCTCCGCCTCGTGACAATCGGGCAGCATGCGGGAAACCGACTTGAGGATGTCGATCGCGGGGAAACGGCCCCGCTCGGCAATCTTGCGCGACATGACGATATGCCCGTCGAGGATACCGCGCACCGCGTCGGCGATCGGCTCGTCGTGATCGTCGCCATCGACGAGCACGCTGAACAGTCCGGTGATCGAACCCTGGCCCGGCCCGCCGGGCCCGGCGCGTTCGAGCAGCCGCGGCAGTTCGGCGAAGACCGTGGGGGTGTAGCCCTTAGTCGCGGGGGGCTCTCCATTGGCGAGGCCGATCTCGCGCTGCGCCATGGCAAAGCGCGTGACCGAATCCATCAGACACATCACGTCGCGCCCGGCATCGCGGAAATGCTCCGCCACCGCCAGCGTGGTCCATGCGGCTTGCCGACGCATGAGCGCGGGTGAATCGGAAGTCGCCACGACGACGACGCTGCGCGCCAGACCTTCGGGCCCCAGATCGTCCTCGATGAATTCCTGCACCTCGCGCCCGCGCTCCCCGATCAGGCCGATCACGGCCACGTCGGTCTCTACCCAGCGCGCCAACATCGAAAGCAGGGTGGACTTGCCCACGCCCGAGCCTGCGAACAGGCCGAGCCGCTGGCCCCGGCAAAGCGGCGCGAAAATGTCGAGCGCGCGGATGCCGGTCTCGAGCCTGCTCCCCACTCGGGTGCGGTGGGCAGCGGCGGGCGGGTCTGCCTTGAAGGGGCGGGCATCGGGGCCGAGCGAGAGCGGGCCCTTCCCGTCGATGGGCCGGCCGAGACCGTCCACCACCCTGCCCAGCCACTGGTCGGTCGGGCGCAGCACCGATTGGCGCTGCAGCAGGTTCGCGCGCGATCCGGTCGCAATTCCCTGCGGTTCGTTGAACGAGAGGCAATGCGCGGTCTGCCGGTCGAGCCCGGTAACCTCTGCATCGACGATCCCGCCTTCGCATTCGATGGCAATGCGCGAACCGATGCGCGCCGCGCCCAGCAGGCCGTCCACCTCGATCAGCGCACCACGGACTGCCGCTACGGAGCCGAAGTGCCGATCGGGCGGCATCGCGCGGATCGCGCGCGCGGCGGAGGCGAGCGTCTGCATCGCAAGGACGTCAGGCCGCGTCCGCCGGGGCGAGCCGGGCCAGCGCCTCGGCTTCGTAGGCGATCAGCGCACGGCAATCGTTGAGCGCGCGGTAGAAATCGCAATAGGCGACGTTGCGCGCGAAGGAGAGGCACTGCGCCTTCGCTTCGGGTGCTTCGATCGCCTGCACGAAATCCTCGAACAGAGCGAGGATGCGGCTCTGGTACTGGGTCAGGTTCGGCGGATCGAGATAGGCCAGCATGCAGGCGAAATAGAGCCGCTTGGCCGGAGTGTCCGCTTCCTCGGGCGACATGACGTCGCGCCCGCGCAGGATCGCGGCGGCATTTTCGACCACGATCTCTGCGCGACCGGTCGCGCGCAGCACCGCGCCATTGATGACGACCTTTTCGCCGTCGCGTAGAGTAATGTGGAGCATCGCATGTCCCCTTGATTGGATGAGGCCATTATAGAGGGGTGCGGCGCTCGCCCGGTGCGGAGGCGGAAAAAATTGCCGCCTTTTGGGTTTGCCCCGGCTGCTCTCCTACAATGCAATTGTGATCGGGCGCGCGTGCCCCACAATCAGGAGTTGCAATTCAGTGAGCCTATATTCCGCCCTTTACGCCGGCGTGTCCGGTCTCGGTGCCCAATCGAGCGCGATGGCAACGGTTGCCGACAACATCACCAACATCAACACCGTGGGTTACAAGGGCGTGGAAGCGGATTTCCGCTCGCTCGTCACCGACGGTCGCCTGAAGAGCAACTATTCGGCAGGCGGGGTCGCCGCCGCGCCGCGCGCGATGATCTCGAAGCAGGGCCTGCTGCAGGCCTCTGGCAGCCAGACCGATCTGGGGATCGACGGCGGCGGCTTCTTCGTCACGCGCCAGGGCGACACCGCCGATAGCGGCGTCGCTTTCACCCGCGCCGGGGCCTTCCGCCCGGACGAGCAGGGCTACCTGCGCAACACCAGCGGTTACTATCTGCAGGGCTGGCGGCTCGATACCACCGGCGGCTACACCAGCACCGGCGGGCTGAGCGAGCTGGAACCGGTTCGCCTGAACGGCCTGACCGGCACCGCAGCGGCGACCACCCGCCTGCAGGTGCGCGCCAATCTGCAATCGACGCAAGACCCTCTCACCGGTCCCTATGCCGCAGGCGACATGGCAAGCGGCGCGCTGGAGCCGCATTTCTCCCGCACCTTCGAGATCTTCGATGCGCAGGGTGGCGGCCACCAGGTGACGATGGGCTTTGCCAAGACCGGACCCAACCAGTGGGTTGCCGAAATCTACGGCGACCCCGCCGAGGTGACCGCCGCCAACGGCCTGCTGGCCAGCGGCGCGATTGCGTTCAACCCCGACGGCAGCCTCGATCTCGCCAATTCCTCGCCCGCGCTGTTCGGCACGCTCAATGTCGCATGGACCAACCAGGCGGGCTCTTCGCCGATCAGCCTGAATCTGGGCAGCCAGGACGGGCTCGACGGGCTCACCCAGTTCGGCAGCGCCTCGGCCCTGATCGCGTCGAGCTCCGATGGCGGGATGCTCAACAACCTGGTGTCGGTGGAAGTCAGCAAGGAAGGCATCGTCAGCGCCATCTTCGACGACGGCACGTCGCGCCCGGTGTTCCAGCTGCCGATGGCAACCTTCGCCAACCCGGATGGGCTCGCACGCCTGCCGGGCAATGCCTACAGCGTCTCGCAGCAGTCGGGCAATGTCGTCATCGGCCGCCCGGGCGAACTGGGCAGCGGCACGATTTCGGCTGGTACGCTGGAAGCTTCCAACGTCGATCTGGCGCAGGAATTCACCAACATGATCCGCTTCCAGCGCGCCTACAGCGCATCGTCCAAGATCATCACCACGGTCGACGACATGCTGCAGGAAGTCAGCGGTCTGAAACGCTAGCATTCGTTTCGGCGGAGTTGACTGAATGTCGCTGAGCAACATCCTGGGATCGGCGATATCCGGCCTGTCGGCGTCACAGGCCGGCATGAAGTCGATATCCAACAATATCGCCAATATCGGCACGCCGGGATACGCGCGAGAGCGCGTATCTCTGGCGACCGGTGTGACCCAGGGTCGCGTGAACGGCGTTGTCATCGGCGAGTCCACCCGGGTTGCCGACCGGTTCCTCGAACAGACGGTTTACCTGCGCTCGGGCGATATGGGCCGGGCGGAGGTAACCGCGAACTACATGGACCGGTTGCAGGCGTTCCTCGGCGCGCCGGGGACCGAAAGCGGCGTGCCCGCGCGGATCGACGCGATCAGCGCGGCGGCGATCGCATTGACGAGCGGACAAAGCTCGCCGCAGAACGCGTCTGCCTTCGTTGCCGAAGTGCAGGACGCTATCGGCTCCCTTCGCCAGCTCGACGACGACGTGCAGGTGCTGCGCGGCGATGTCGAATCGGAAGTCGGCTACGCGGTCGAATCGATCAACAACCTGCTCGAACGCATCCACGGGCTGAATGCCACGGTTGCCCAGCTCAAGGGTCTTGGGCGCAGCGCAGGCGGGGCCGAGGGGCAGCGCATGTCCGCGCTCGAGGAATTGAGCGGCATGATGAAGGTCGCCATCCGCGAACAGCCCGATGGCCGGGTCAATATCGAAACCGCCAGCGGCGCGGTGTTGCTCGACGGGCGGCTCCGCCAATTGTCCTACCCCAGCCCCGGGGACGGCGTGGCGCAGTCCTCCTACCCGGTGATCGACATCCGCTTCACCAACGAGACAGGTGAGCCGACCACCTCCACCGGCGAGAAGCTCGATTCAGCGGCGGTGGGCGGTAAGCTTGGCGGGTTGCTGGACCTGCGCGATCGCGCATTGCCCGAATTCTCCGACCAGCTCGGTTCGCTGTTCGGTGGCCTCGCCGAAACCATCAATGCCGTGGCCAACTCGGGCACCGGCTTTCCCCCACCCAGCCGGCTGGACGGAAGGCCGACCGGGCTGATCGGCAGCGACCGCCTGGGCTTCACCGGGCAGGCGACTTTCGCGGTCACCGATCAGCGCGGCATTCTGGTGGCGAGCACCACGGTCGATTTCGACGCTCTGGGTCCACTGGCGACGCTCGACGATGCGATTGGCGCGATCAATGCCAGTCTGGCGGGCAATGCCAGCGTCACTTTGCAGGACGGTCGCCTGTCGTTCGCCGCCGCCAACGGCAGCAACGGCGTCGCAGTGGCGCAAGGCGACCCGCCGAGCGCGCGGGCAGGCAACGGCTTCTCGCACTATTTCGGCCTCAACGACATCATCCGCAGCGATTCCGCGACGCTTGTCGCACCCGGCTTTGTCGCGAGCGATCCGCACGGGTTCGGTACGGATCAATCCGCGCAACTGGTGCTGCGCGATGCGACCGGCCGCTCGCTCGCGACGACCACGATTACAGGGTCGCTCGGCCCCACGTTCGGCGATGTGGTCAGCGAACTGGAGCAGAGCCCACTCGCCGCTTTCGGCAGTTTCGCGATAGACGACCGGGGGCGCATAGCTTTCACCCCCACTCCCGCTGCTAGCGGTGCGGTGCTCTCGATCCCGACGGATTCGACCGACCGCTATGGCACCGGCGTATCGTTCACGGCGCTTGCCGGGCTGACCGGAAGCGCAAGCGGGCTTGGCGAAGCGGGCGTGCGGACTGAGGTTCTGGCCGATCCGAACAAGCTGCCGCTCTCTCGCCTGCGCATGGACGCGGCGATCGGGCAGCCCGCGCTGGGAGGCGGCGACACGCGCGTTGCGGGCGCCTTTGTGGAGGCGCTCGGCAAGTCGGTCGATTTCGGCAAAGACGGAACTGCAACGATCGAGCGTTTCTCCAGCCTGCTGATGGGCCGCGCCGGAACGCAGGCGGCGCGAGCGCAGGATCTGCTGGCCGATGCCTCTGCACGCCGCGATGACGCGTTGAACCGCCGCGACAGCTTCTCCGGGGTCAATCTGGACGAGGAACTGTCGCAGATGGTGGTCCTCCAGAACAGCTATTCCGCCGCCGCGCGCGTCATGACGACCGCGACGCAAATGTACGACACACTTCTCGATATGGTCCGCTGAAAGGGCACGTGATGAACCGGGTTGCCACCATTCCGCTGCAAAGGACGATGGCCGATGCCATCCAGCGCGCGCAGCAAAAGCTCGCGACGACGCAGACGGCGCTCTCCACCGGCAAGAAGGCGCAGGATTATGCCAGCCTCGGCAGCGAAGCGGTGCGCACGATGTCGGCGCATTCCATGCTGGCCAAGCAGAACGCACAGGCGGTCGTTTCCAAACACGTGACCACCACGCTCGCCATCTACGACGCGCATGTCACGGGCCTGGACAATGCCATGATCGATCTGCGCACCCGCATGGTGACCGCAATCGGCACGGAAGATACGGCGGGCTTGCAGGAAACGATCAAGGGCGCGTTCGATCACTTCCGCAGCAGTCTCAATGCGAGGGAAGGCGGCATCGCGCTTTTCGGCGGTTCACGGACCGACGTGCTGCCCTTCACTCCCGAAACCCTCGACGATGTCGCCGCGACACCGGCGACCGATGCGTTCCAGAACGACGACGTGCGAGCCGTCGCCCACCTCGCGGAAGGGACGTCGGTGACCTACGGCCTCACCGCGAGCGAACTTGGTGCCGAAATCTACGAGGCATTCCGTACGCTGGCGGCGGCCGGTCCGATCGGCGATCGGCTGACCGATGCGCAGAGAACGGCGCTGCAGGATGCGGTCGCGCAGATCGATACGGGTTCGGTCGGGCTGCGCGCCGCGAACGCCGAAAACGGCCGCAGGCAGTCGCGCGTGGAAACGCTGGGTGAGCGTGCCGAACAGCGCGCGCTGGTGCTGAACGACATCATAGCCGCGAACGAGGACGCCGATCTGGGGCAGGTCGCGGTCGACCTCGCGCAGCAGAAGGCGACGCTGGAGGCGAGCTATTCGGTCTTCGCACAGCTCAGCCAGCTGAACCTGACGAAGTACCTCTAGGCTTTCGGGTAGCACTCCATCCGCGCGTTGCGGGTCCAGCCCGCACGCGCGGTTCGCCGAGCGCTAGGACTTGGTGGTCTTCGCCTTGCCTTTGCCCTTGCGCGTATCGCCGGCCAGCAGATCGGCGAGATCGCCTGCGGGGCTGGCGGCAGGCAAGGCGGCCATCGCCTGCGCGACGCTGGCAGGGTCCAGATCCTCGACCGGGCCGGTCAGCATGTCGAACGCGGCGGCAGTCGGCTGATCGGCAAAGGCCCGCCCATAGCGGGCGCGCAGGCCTTCGAGCGACGTCTCCTGACCAAGCATGGCGAGCGCAACGGCGCGCCGCAGGATCGTGGTCTGCTCGACTTCGCTCAGGCGTCCGCCCGTCGCCGCCGGCAGGTTGCCCGCGCTCGAGAGGGCTTGCCAGTTGCGGCGGCCCCATTCGATCTCTTCGCGAATGGCACCGCCATCGGGAACGCCATCGAGCACCGCCAGCGCCTCGTCGGTCCGCCCCAGCTTGTGGAGCGCGACGGCCTCTATTCGCAGACGGGCCCAGAGCATCTGATCGGGATAGACATTATCGTCGGTCGCGCGCAGCGCCCGCAACGCCTCTTCGGGATCGTCTGCCAGAATATAGAGCTTCGCCACGCGTACGGAGAGCGGGCCTTGCGCGACATCCTTGGCGCGCGCCATCAACTGATAGTCGAGCAGTTCCGCCGCGCGCTTGTAGAGCCCGGCATCCTGAAGCCGATCGGCGAGCCGACTGACCAGAAAATCCCCGCCCGCCCCGCCGGGGCTGAGATCGCGATAGTCCCAGAACAGGCCCGCCGCCTCGGGCAGCGGCACCTTGCTTTCGGGCGACAGGATCGCCTCGAGCCGCCCCTGGAGCGCGCTCAGCAATGCGCCGCTATCGCCCGCCATCGGGTGATAGCGCAGCAGCGCCGCACCTGCGGCCAACGCCGCCCGATCATCCTTCAGACCCTCGGCGAGCTTGAACCGCAGAGTAAGCGCGCGCCGTTCGAGCGAGCCGCCGCGCCACGAATAGCCGATCCGTTCGAGTTCGGCGGCGGCCTTGCGCGGGTTCGCGTGCTTGTGCGCCACCAGCCCTTCGAGCAACGAGATGCGGGCATCGATCCGCTGTTCGGCCGTGCCGTTGTCAGCCGCCCGGTCCAGTCTAAGCCGCGCTTCCTGTTCCTTGCCGAGCTGGAAAAGCGCGCGCCCACGAACGAGGTTGGCCGCCGCATCGGTATCGGAAACGGCCTTCAGCAGGTCGAAGGCGACGTCGGGCTTTTCCTCGGCGAGCGCAGCCTGCGCTGCGGCAAGGAGGAAGGGCGCCCGCTGCGCGCCTGCGCGTGCAGCGATCGACTGGCGCGCGCACTTCCATTGCGCGATCGCCTCGGCGTTCATTTCCTGCGCCGCCAGCGCGCGCATGCGCCAGGCACAGGCTTCTGAATTCTGTGTCAGCTGGTCGGCGGACAGGGCATCGATCGCTTCATCATGCCGGTCGAGCCCCACCAGAGCTACACCAAGCGCCAGCCTGTAGGCCGCGACGAGCGCAAGGTCGGGATCATCCTGCGCCATCGTGACGAGCACGCCGTAAGCCTCTGCCGAGCGCCCCTTGCCGATCAGGCTGCGCGCATAGCTCCAGCGCGCCGACTGACGCGTCTCGATGGTGCTGCCGGAGATCGCTTTCCATGCGTCGCTGTCGGACACGACCTTCCAGCCGGAGGCATCCGCGATGGGCGGCTGGTTGGCCAGCACGGCGGCGAAGCCGGGGAGGACGGCGACAGGGGGACGCTCGTGATCCTGACCGGCTTCGTCGGTTTCTGCGTGGGCGCCAGCGTCGGCATCGGCATCGGTGTCCGAATGGCCCTCGGCCTTGGCTGGCTTTTCCTCGGAATGGTGGCCGTCTTCGGCAAATGCCGTAGCGCTCAAGGCGCAAGCCAAGGCGGCGGACAGGGTGACGATCTTGCGCACGGAGCGGTCAGCCCACCAGATGCGGCCAGGCGACCAGGCCAGCGCCGCCGATTGCGGAACCGGACAGGAACACGATTACCGACACGAGCGGGAAACGCTTTGCGGTCGCTGCGCCGGCCTGCTGCGCATCTTCGATCGCCTGCTCTATCGGCTTTGTGTCGACGAGTGCATTTTCGGGCGCACGCGCCGGGCCGCCACTGCTGACGAGTTTGATGCGGGAAGGTTTTTGGTCGTAGCTCATGTGCGCTCCGCTCGGGATATCCTCTATTATAGGGTAGAGACTGGCCCGAGGGCCGTGTGCGAACTCCCTTTTTCGAACGGAATGGCGGCGCGACATGAACGGAAAAACCCTTCTGCTGGGCGGCGCTATCCTCGCGGCCCTGCCCCTGAGCAGCGCCGCTGGATCGGGCGGCGGCGGGGGTGGCGATGGCAGTCTGGTCGAAATGGAGGCGATTTCCGTCCCGATCATCGACGGTGCCAAGGTGCAGGGAACCTTGCATTTCCGCCTTGTGCTCGAAGCGCACGACGACGCTGCTGCCGAACGGCTTGCAGGCGATCTGCCGGGCTTGCGTTCGGAAGCGCTAATGGCAGGGGTAGAGTTCTCCCGCCTGCGCGCTTCGCCCTTCTTGGCGGTGGACGCGCGAAGGCTGTCGGCCGATCTGACCGAGGCGCTGCACGCCCGCGACGAAGGTGTGTCGCGGGTATTGCTGGTAGAAGTGTCGGCCAAACCGGCCTGACGTCACCCTTTATTCGAGCGCAATTTATTCAAGCGCAACCCAACCCGCCGGTCACCCGGCGGGTTGGGTCTTTGCGCGTGGCGGTGCCTGCCGCTTTCCGGCCAGCGCCATGCTGATCCGGGCGGCACCCGCTGGCGTCATCGCCGCCATGATCTGCGCGGTCGACCGCTCGCGCATCCTGCGCGCCACGGCGATCTGCACATCGATGTCGAGCTGCTCGAACACCACCGCCGCCTGTTTGGGCTTCATCGACTGGTAGATGCGAGCGAGCTGGTCGTATTTCTCGCCCTCCTCGGCTTCCTTGGCCGATTTCTCGCCGGTCCTGCTGGCGTCGGGCTGCGTGGCCCTGGGTTGCTGCTGCTGGCTTTCCAGATTGGCCTTTAGCCGCTTCTCCGACGCGCGGAGCGCCTGTTCGCGCAGGTCGAGAGCGCGCTCGCGCTCGCGGGCGGTTTTCTTGCTCTCGCTCATTTCGGATTGAATGGCCGAGCCGAGCCGCGTGGTGGGTGCCTTGCCGTCCTTCTCCTGACCGGTGCCGGACGCACTGACGCCGTGGGCGACCGTGGACAGCGCCGCGGCCCCAGCCATCAGCATCAGCAGAGAGGGGCGCTTGATGGTCATGCCACTTCCTTCTCGGCAAGTTCGTAAGTCTCGTTCGCGGGCATCTCAGGCGCTGCGTCCTGCGTCGGAGCCTCAGCCGGTCGGCTGGTAGCCGCCTCGATCAGCCGCTCCGCCATGGCATTCGCAATGCCGATCATGACATGCAGCTCTTCACGCACCTCGCGCGCCTCGCCCAGCGTGCGCGCATTGGCCGCCCCTTCGGTCGAGAGCGTGGCCTTCAGCTCCGACAGTACGCCGAGCGCCTTCGCCGTCGCGGTGTCGAGCGCGCCAACCGTGCGATCGAGCTGGCCTTCGCGAACCTGGTTGAGGCTGCGCATCATCCGCACGCTCTGGATCAGCACCGCGATGCAGAAGAGGATCGTGATGACGTTGGTAAAGACGGTGAAGCTCATTGCGGTTGACCCTGTGCGATGGTGTCGACGATGCCGATGGCGATATTGTTGCGCTGCCGCCCGATCTGCGCCCGCGCGAGCGGCACGCCGCCGCAGCAGACTTCGAAAGGATCGTCCGGCGTGACGTCGAAGGGGATCGTCTGCCCCACTTCGAGCGAGTGAACATCGGCGAGACGCATCTCGCGCTCGCCGAGGACGGTATAGATCTCGACCTCGGTGCGCAGGATTTCGGCGCGCATGTGGTCGCGCCAGGTCGTGTCGCCGCCCAGCTTCTCGCCCATGAAACGCTGCGACAGCTTGCCGCGCACCGGCTCCAGCGTGGCGAAGGGCAGCAGGATGGTGAACTTGCCGCCCCGCCCGTCCATGTCGACCGCGAAGGTCGCGGCGGAGGCAACGTTGGTGGGGCCCGCAATCGCGGCGAAGCGCGGACTGGTCTCGATCCGCTCCAGCTCCATCGAAATGGGCGCGATCGGTTCGAACGCGGTGCTGAATTCGCGCAGCACCAGCTCGATCATCTTAGATACCAGCGTGGTTTCGATGGTGGTGAAGGCACGCCCTTCGATCTTGCGCGGGGCAGCGCCCTTGCGCCCGCCGAGCAGCGCATCGACCACCGCGTAGATCAGGTTCGCCTCGACCGTGACCAGCCCGTAATCCTGCCACGCCGGAACCTTGAACACCGCCAGCATCGAAGGCAGCGGCACGCGGTTCATGAAGTCGCCGAACCGCACCGAGGCGATCTCGTCGAGCGAGACTTCGATCGCGTCAGAGGTGAGGTTGCGCATGCTGGTGGCGAAGGAGCGGACCATGCGTTCGCACACCACCTCAAGCATCGGCAACCGCGCATGGCTGACCACGCGCGATTCGATCACCGCGCGCAGGCCGCTCTTCTGCGGAATATCCGCATTGGAGTCACCGAACAGGGCATCGATGCTTGCCTGATCGAACGTCGCGCCCTCCGGCATGTCCATTGCCGGGGGGTCGGGAAGTTCGAACTCCTCGAAGTCGTCGTCGGTTATCATTGCTGAACCATGTCCTGGATGAGGACGTCGGCGACCACGCCTTCGCCCACGGTGTCTGCCGCGCGCAGGATGAGTTCTTCCTTCAACCGGTAGACCGCCGCCGATCCGGCGAGGTCTTCGGGGCGCAGTTCGCGCAGGAACGGCTGATAGCGGTCGATGATCAGCGGAAGCTGGGCCTCGATCGTGGCCGCATCTTCGGGCGATCCGGGCGCGAGCAGTATGCGCAGCTTCAGGAAGCGGGCCTGCCCGTCATTGGTCCGCAGGTTCACCATCAGCGGGTCGACTTCGACAAGACCGGCCCCGCCTTCTTCACCGTGGCCGCCCTTGGCGGATCCGTGCCCTTCGCTCGCAGCCTTGCCGTGGCCGGACTCCTCGCCGCCCTCTTCGCTGCCGCCCATCATCATGAAGGCCCCGGCCCCGCCGCCGATCAGCAGCACGGCACCGGCAGCGGCGATGATTTTCTTCTTCTTGGAAAAGCGCGGGGCCTTTTCGACCTCGCCGGGCGTGGTCTGGTCTTCGGTCTCGGTCGCGGTGCTCACGGCTCTGTCGCCTTCCTTTACCAAAAGCCGGCGGTCGCTCCGCCAGCTGGGATTTTCTCCTATTATAGGATCGTCACCCGGCAAGATTTGCCTGGTGCGCTTTTTCGAAGCAGTTTTTTCGGAGCGGCAAGCCGATGGATATTTCCTCTTACGTCCTGCTTAGTCAGGAACAGGCGCTGAGGCGGCGGCTGGATATAGTCGCCAACAATCTGGCCAACACCTCGACCGTCGGTTTCCGGCGCGAACAGCCGATGTTCCGCGAATTTGTGGAGCGCGCGGACGAGGCGATCGTCGACGACGCAAAGCCGACCTCGTTCGTGCTCGATTTCCGCGCGCTCCACGACATGACGCCGGGTGCCTTCCAGCCGACCGGCAATCCGCTCGACGTGATGATCGAAGGCCCCGGCTACCTCGCGGTGGGCCTGCCCGATGGTGCGGGCACGGCCTATACGCGCGCGGGCTTCGTCAATATTCTGCAGAGCGGCGAGCTGGCGACCGCCGGTGGCCAGCCGCTGCTCGACGAGACGGGCCAGCCGATCGTCGTTCCGCCCGAACAGGCAGGACGCATCTCGATTGCCGGCGACGGCAGCGTGATGGGGCTCGGCGGGCCGCTCGGCCGCCTCGCGGTGACCGTGTTCGACGACGAGAGCGGGCTCGCGCCAAGGGGCGACGGGCTCTATTCGGGCGCGCAGGGCCGTGTGCTGGCAGCCGAGGAAACCAAGCTTCGCAGCGGCGGAGTCGAAGGATCGAACGTCCAGCCGATCGTGGAAACCACCGCGATGATCGACATCCTGCGTTCCTACCAGAACAGCGTCCGCATGACCGAAAGCCTCAACGACATGCGCAAGCGCGCGCTCGACCGGCTCGGCCGCGTCGGCTGATCCACCCCACATTCTTACTCGCAAAGGAAAAGACCCATGCGCTCTCTCTCGATCGCCGGCACCGGGATGCTCGCACAGCAGACCAATGTCGACGTGATCTCCAACAACATCGCCAACATGAACACCACCGGGTTCAAGCGGCAGCGCGCCCAGTTCCAGGACCTGCTCTATCAGCAGGTCTCGCGCCCCGGCGCCGCGTCGAACGGGCCCGAAGCACGCGTACCCGCGGGCATCCAGATCGGCGCGGGTGTGCGCACCGGCGGCGTCTATCGCATCGCTGAGCAAGGCGCTCTGGTGCAGACCGACAACCGCTTCGACCTCGCCATACAGGGCCTCGGCTATTTCCAGGTCCAGATGCCCTCGGGCGAGATCGCCTATACGCGTGATGGCACGTTCCAGCTGTCCGACCAGGGCGAACTGGTCACCTCGCAGGGTCTGCCGGTGGAGCCGGGCATCACCGTGCCGCAGGGCGCGGTCGACGTGGTGGTCTCGCGTACGGGCGAGGTCCAGATCAAGGTCGCCGGGGAAGCCGAAATGCAGACCGTAGGCCAGATCGAACTGGCCACCTTCGTCAACGAAGCGGGGCTGGAAGCCAAGGGCGATAACCTGTTCCTCGCCACCTCGGCTTCGGGCGAGCCGACGATCGCGGCACCGGGCGAACCGGGCTTCGGCAATGTGGCGCAGGGCTTCGTCGAGGCATCCAACGTCAATCCTGTCGCGGAAATCACCGCGCTCATCACCGCGCAACGCGCCTACGAGATGAACAGCCGTGTGGTGAAGACCGCCGACGAAATGCTCGGCACCACGAGCCAGCTGCGCTGATGGCCCGGCACCTTCTCTTCACCGCCCCGCTGCTTGCGGGCCTGGCGCTTGTCCCGTGCGGATCGCTCGCCGCGCAGGACACGGGCAACGGCGTCGTCGCCGACGTTCTCGCGCGCACGATCCAGCGCGGCGATGTGGTTTCGGCGCGCGATTTCGCCGCCGGGGAAATCACCGCCGCGCAGGCCCGGAGCGTCCTCACTGCAGAGGAGGCAGACGGGCTCGAGGCCCGGCGCACGCTGCGCGAAGGCATGCCAGTGCGCGCGAGCGACCTCGCCGAGCCGCGCCTCGTCAAGCGCGGCGAGCCGGTCAAGATCAGCCTGCGCGATGGCGCGCTGACGATCAGCGCGATCGGTCGCGCGCTTGGCGATGCCGCTCTCGGCGAGCGGGTGCGCGTCTTCAGCGAAGCCACCAACCAGACGCTCGACGGTGTGGTCGAGGGTGCGGGCGTCGTGCGCATTCTGGCCCCTTGAGCCACCAGCAAGGAATTCTCCGATGAAGAAGTACGTTTCCCTCGTCGTCGCGGCGTCGCTGCTTTCGGGATGTGGCACGCTCGACCGTCTCAAGAATGTCGGCAAGGCACCCGCGATGTCGCCGACCGAGGATTTCACCGCCCCGGCCTACGAACCCTCGATCGCCAGCAAAGACCCTGCCCGCCAGCGCGGGACCGCTCCGGTTGCTCCCGCTCCGGCAAGCCAGGCGCCCAGCGCCTCGCTGTTTCGTGCCGGTGCCGGCGAGCTCTTCCAGGATCAGCGCGCCTCGCGCGTTGGCGACATCCTGACGGTGGAAATCAACATCGCCGACAAGGCGGAGTTCGGCAATTCGACCTCGCGTTCGCGCAATGGCTCGGAAAGCGTGGGCATCGCAGCGCTGCTTGGGCTGCAGAATATCCTTCCCGGCAACCCGGCGCAGGCGGTCGATACCTCGACCACATCCGCCTCGGGCGGCCAGGGCCGCACCAGCCGCAGCGAGACGATCAACATGAAGATGGCGGCGATCGTCACCGACGTTCTGCCCAACGGCAACCTGCTCATCCGTGGACGACAGGAGATGCGCGTCAATTTCGAGCTGCGTGAACTGATCGTCACCGGCATCGTTCGCCCCCAGGATATCGGCAAGGGCAACACCATCCAGCACGGCAAGATTGCCGAGGCGCGGATCAGCTATGGCGGGCGTGGCCAGCTGACCGATGTGCAGCAGGCGCGCTGGGGCCAGCAGATCTACGACGCGCTGTTCCCGTTCTGACGCCCCTCGAAACCGCGGACGCAAATAAATCTGCCGATCCGTTTGGGATAGGGTGTCATTTCTTTCCAGAATGAAGGGCGCACCGCGATTTTTGTTGTGCGTCGTGGCCAGCGCCTCTGGCCCGGACCGCAGAAGGCGGTTCGTCTATCCCAGAAGGAAATGAAGAATGGCGTTCTCAGTCAATACCAATGTCGGTGCAATGGCGGCTCTGCAGAGCCTCAACCAGACCAACAAGGGTCTGGCGCAGGTTCAGAGCCGCATCAACACCGGCCTGAACGTCGCATCGACCAAGGACGATTCGGCATCGTTCACGATTGCGCAGACTCTCCGCGGCGACGTGGGTGGTCTTTCGGCGGTCAATTCCTCGCTCAGCCGGGCGAAGAGCTCCGTCGACGTGGCGGTTGCGGGTACGGAACAGATCTCCGACATCCTCAACCAGATGAAGGCCAAGGCCATCCAGGCGTCGGACGACGGCCTGGACGCTGACAGCCGCACCGCGATCAATTCCGACTACACGGCCCTGAAGGAGCAGATCACCACGATCATCGCTTCCTCGGAGTTCAACGGAACGAACCTGCTGAAGGATGACGCGACCTCGACCGGCAAGGTTTCCGCGCTGCAGTCGCTCGACACCTCGAGCACGATCAGCGTGGCCAACCAGGCCTTCGAGACCAACGTCACCACCGCCCTGGGCACGGGCCTTGATTCCAAGGCCAATGCCGACACCGCGCTGACCGAGATCGATACCGTGACCGCCACGGTGACTTCGACGCTCAGCACTCTCGGTTCCGCTTCGCGCAAGATCGAGGGTCAGTTGGAGTTCAACGGCAAGCTGTCGGACGTGATCGAGAGCGGCATCGGCAACCTCGTCGATGCTGATCTGGCCAAGGAATCGGCCAAGCTGCAGGCCCTGCAGGTCAAGCAGCAGCTGGGTGTCCAGGCTCTGTCCATCGCCAACCAGGCGCCGCAGACGATCACCTCGCTCTTCCGTTAATCCGGTCGACGCAGCTCTTCCCCGGTTGGGAAAAGCACCCTGGGGCCGGGCGCAAGTCCGGCCCCTTTTGTTTTCGCGCCGCGCGATGCATGAAGCGCCGCCCACGCTGCCGATCGCGGCCGCGTGAAAGACAGACAGGTATCCATATAGGTGGCTACGATATTCCCCCGCGTCCGCGAAATCGCCGATCCCTTCGGCGAGGTCGTGAGGATCAGTGTAGAGCCGCATCCCGGCGGTGCGCTGGTGCTGATCGACCGCCCGAACGCCAAACGCTCGGGCAAGGTCATGCTCGATGCCTACGGCGTGGATATTCTGCTCGGCTATATCATGTCGGCCCGGCTGGCGGTGCCCGGCAAAATGCCCGAAGAAGAGATCGGCGGCGCCTTCCCGACCCGCTTCCAGCTCGAACCCGAGCCTGCCGCCGCGGTCATCATCGACCAGCTCAACGACGAAATTCCGCTCAGGATACCGGCAGCCCTGTGGGATCGGGTCTATGCCGATCTGTGCATCGTGTGCGCCCATGCGCGGGAGCTTGGCCGTCGGCCGCAATCCCCCCTGAACTGAGGGCCCCTGAACTGCGGGCTGCAAACGCCGGTGCAGGCGCGCGCGACTGCGTGCGCCTGTGCGAGGCCCGACGAGTGTGTGAAAGGGGAAGAAGGATGAGGGGGGTCGGACTTCCGGGGGCTACCACGACACACAGGGTTTGGTGTCGCTGGGTGGGAGGGGGGGGAGCCCCGGAAGTCCGACCAGGCAGTGGGAGACTATCTGACTGCCGATCCTGATATTATTATAGGATGCTCCGGGGCGCCGTGGCGCTTACCGGAGAGAATTATTCGCCAGCGAGAACCCGGATCAGCGCCGCTGCGGGGAAGCTCTGGCCGTTCATGCCGAGCACGACCGAGCCATCGCGTGTGGCGACCTCGTTGATGATCCCGGTGGCGTGCACGGCGACGGGCACCTGCTGGCCAGCCGCATCCTGAGCGCTCAGCGCGAGGGTGTAGCCGCCTGCTGCAGCCTTGCCCCCATCGGAAAGCGAGCCATCCCACGCAAGGCGGCCTGCGTTCGCCGGATCGAGCGAGCGCGTTTCGACCACGCGGCCACGGGCATCGGTAATCGTCGCGGTGAGCGTCTGGATCGGCCGATCGGCCTGCCAGCTCCACTGCGCGGGCGCATTATCGGACAGACCGGCGGTGGCGCTGTCGAGCTCGGCGCGCTGGCCGAGGAAGTTCGCCGACTGGGCGAGATCCTGCGTCGAAAGCGCGGAGAGGATGTCCTTCAGCGCGGCGGTCTGCTGGATCGACTGTTCGACCTGCGAATACTGCGTCAGCTGCTGCGTGTATTCGGAGGTTTCCATCGGATCGAGCGGGTCCTGGTTCTGCATCTGCGTGGTCAGCAGCTTCAGGAACATGTCGAAATTGGCGTTCAGCTCGGCGCCCGCCTTGGTGTCGCCGGCAGAGCCCGTCAAACCGGGCGTAAGCGATGAAATTGCTGTCATGTCTTGGTCCTCAAGCGAAGAGATCTAGGCTGCCGCTGTTCCGCAGCTTCGCCCGGGTGGGCTGCGCGTCGTCATCCGCATCGGATTCGGTGTGCGCGGTGTCTGTCGCAGACGGGTTTTCGGGGCGGGCGTGCTGCCCCTGTTGCTCGTCGCGCCCGTGACTGCGCGCTTCGAACTGGAAGGACTGCGCATCCGTGCGAACGCCCGCATCGCCGAGCGCACGAACCAGATCGCCGCTGTCACGCCGGAGCATTTCCAGCGCCACGCTGCTTTCCGCCGTCACATGCGCGCGCATTGTTCCCTTGTCGTCGAACTGGAGCCGCACCTGAATCTCGCCCATTTCCACCGGATCGAGCCGGATGGTCAGGCTGTCGCGTCCATCGAGGCCGTGGCGCACGATCTCTACGCCGAGCTGACGCCCGATTTCTCCCGGCCTGGCCGAGACGGTATCCGGAATTGCTGCCATGGGTCGGGCGGTTTCGACCGAATGCCTGGCCGGATCGGTGCGCATCTGCGGCAGCAGATCCGCAGTGGCCGCCCCGCCCTCGGCCGCAGGTGCGGCGGCTTCTCCGGCATTGGCTTGCAGCGCTTGCGCGAAATCACGCGTGGCCCCGGTCTCGGGAGCCATCGCCAGCGAAGGACGGGGCGACGCCGCTTCGGAAGCCTGACGAATATCCTTTGTCACTGGCGACGGCTGGCTGCTTCCGGCAGATATTTCCATCGGCGCTGGGTCGCCACCAGTTTCGACCGGACGGCGTAGAGCGGCTGCGTGCGGCAGGACGACACCGATGGTCGCGGGCGAAGGCTCGCCAGCGGGGCGAATCTCTGGAGCAGCAGCCTCGGTCGGAGCAGATGCGGGCTCGTCGACAGGCTGTTCGAGCGGCGCAGTCTTCGTGTCCGCAAACTCGGGCGTGTTGTCGGGCGCTTGCTCCATCTCAGGCGCTTGCTCGGCCGGCTTTTCGGCGGTTTCGCGGACCGGCTCAGGAACCGTTTGAGCTTGAGCCCGAGTAATTGGGTGCTGCTCCGGCTCGAGAGGAGCGGGCTCGCTCGACCGTGTGGTTTCGGCCTGCGGAGCCTGCGCTGACGGCGGAGGCACAGCGAGAGCCGGTGCGGGCACGGACGCAGGAACCGCTGCGGGCGCGTCGGTATCTTCCACCAGTTCGACTGGCGCTGTCGGGGTCGGCTTGGCCTTCTGGATCGCCTCGCGCTCGGCAGGCGCGGTGGCGCGCTCTGCGATCGGCGGCTGGTCGGTTGCGATCGGGGCTTCGACCGCTTGCGAAGGAACGACCGTGGGTTCGACCGAAATGGCGGTTGGCACCGACCCCGCCATGCGTGCCGATGGGGGCTGCGGTGCAGTGGGAGCCGGTCGCAACACCGCTCCCTCGAGCACGGGAATCGCACCAAAGGTCGAGGGAACGGGACTGGTTCTGGCAAGCGGTTCAACACTTGCAGGAATCATCGCAGTGCTGGCGCGCAGACCTGCCAGGCCCGGCTGCGGCATTGCCTCCTGCGGCGATTGCGCAGTCAGCAATGCGGCAAAGGAGGGGCCTTGGCCAGCGAATGGGGCGGCGCCCCCGGACAAACCAGAGGGGGAGCTGTTGCCGAATGCGAGCGAGAGGAGTTGGGTCATGCGATCCTTTCACCCGGGGGGCGCCTGAACCTATTATAGAGGGGCAAAATCGATCAGGGCGCTTCGAGTGCAGTTTGTTGTCCGATGCTGCCGACCGAGCGAACGCGGGTGCGCGGATGGATCTCGTTTTGCGAGAGAACGACGGTGGCCGGGCGCACGCGCTCGATGATCGAGCGCACGAAGGGCCGGATCGACGGGCTGACGAGAAGGCACGGAATCTCGTTGTTCGCGGCGAGCGTGTCGTAGAGTTCGCGCACCTGTGAAATGAAGCGCTGCAGGTGCGACGGAGCCATCGCGAGATGCCGGTCGTCCCCCTCGCCCACGATGCTTTCCGCAAACTGCTGGTCCCAGTCGGGCGAGAGCGTCAGGATCGGGATCGAGCCATCACGCGTCTGCTGGGCCGAGATCTGCCGGGCCAGCCGGGCGCGGACATGCTCGGTAATCTGCGTCAGGTTCTGCGTCAGCGGCGCGGTCTCGGCGATCGCCTCCAGGATCGTGGCCATGTCGCGGATGGACACGCCTTCGGAGAGCAGGTTTTGCAGGATGCGCTGGATGCCCGAAATGCTGATCTTCGCAGGCACCAGATCGGCGACCAGTTTTTCCGCCTCGGTATGCACTTCGTTGAGCAGTTTCTGCGTTTCGGTGTAGGATAGCAGTTCGGCGATATTGTCCTTCACCAGCTCCGCCAGATGCGTCGTCACGATGGTGCCGCAGTCGACCACGGTGAGGTTGCGCAGGCCCGCCTCGTCGCGCAGTTCGCGGTCGATCCACAGCGCCGGCAGGCCGAACACCGGCTCGCGCGCGGGGTCGCCCGGCAGGCCGACATCGGCCCCGCCCGGATTGATCACCATCAGCTTGTCGAGCCGCAATTCGCCTGCGGCAACCTCGGTCTCGCGGATGAACACGCGGTAGTCGTGTGCGCCGAGCGCCATATTGTCGATGATGCGCACGGCGGGCAGCACGAAGCCGAAGTCGCTCGCCATCTGGCGGCGCAGCGCGCGCACCTGATCGTCGAGACGCGGTTCGGCGGCAGAACCCTTGATGATCGGGAGCAGGCCGTAACCCAGCTCCACCCGCACCGCGTCAATGGCGATGGTGTTGGCGATGGGCTCTTCGGTCTCTGCCGATGCGATTTCGGCCTGCGCCTCCTCCGCCTTCTCGCGCGCAACCTGTTCCCGATGCTTGCGGCTCGCCCACCAGCCGTAATAGCCGGTCGCTGCCGACACCGCCGCGAAAGGCAGGAAGGGAAATCCGGGCAGCAGCGCGAAGGCGCCCATCAGCACCGACACCATGGCAAAGGCCTTGGGGTAGCGGCCCAGCTGTTCGCCCAGCGCGTTGCCGGTCTTGCCCGACATGCCGCCCTTGGAGACGAGCAGACCCGCCGCCGTCGAGACGATCAGCGCGGGGATCTGGCTGACGAGGCCGTCACCGACCGTCAGCAGCGTGTAGGTGGTCACCGCTTCGCCGAACTCGACGCCGTGGATCGCGACACCGACCACCAGCCCGACCAGCACGTTGATCGCGGTGATCAGCAGCCCGGCGATCGCATCGCCCTTCACGAACTTGGAAGCGCCGTCCATCGCGCCGAAGAAGCCGCTCTCGGCCTCCAGCTCCTGACGACGCGAGCGCGCCTGCTCTTCGTTGATCATGCCCGCGCCCAGATCGGCGTCGATCGCCATCTGCTTGCCCGGCATCGCATCAAGGCTGAAGCGCGCGGCAACCTCTGCGATACGCCCCGCGCCCTTGGTAATGACGACGAAGTTGATCACGACCAGGATGATGAAGATGGTCAGCCCGATGACGGTCTCACCGCCGATCAGGAACTGCCCGAAAGCGCCGATCACGCCGCCCGCCGCCTGCGGCCCCTCGTGACCATGCCCCAGGATCAGCCGGGTGGAGGCCAGATTGAGCCCCAGCCGCAGCATCGTGGCGATCAGCAGGATCGTCGGGAAGGCGGACAGCTGCAGCGGCTTCTCGATGAACAGCGCGGTCATCAGGATCATCACCGAGAGCGTGATCGAGATGGCGAGGCCGAAGTCGAGCAGCCACGCGGGCATCGGCAGGATCAACATCGCGATGATGCCGATCACGCCGATCGCCAGCGCGAGATCGCGATTGGCACCGATGCGCTGGAGGAAGCTGGTCAGCATGGAAGTGTCGGCCTGACTAGAGGAGACTATTTCGACGGGGCGACGCTAATGCCCGCCTGCACGAAGGTCTTGAGCTTGTTGCGCATGGTGCGCACCGAAATGCCCAGGATCGAGGAGGCAGAGGTCCGGTTGCCGCCGCACCTCTCGAGCGTGTGGAGGATCAGCTCGCGCTCGACCTCGGCCACGGTGTGGCCGACCAGTTGTTCGACCTGGAGCGCGTCCTCGTGATCTGCGCAGGATTGCGCGAGCGGCGAGCCGTCGGTGTGCACCAGCGCGTCGGCACCGATGATGCCCGACCGCGCGAGCAGGATGGCGCGGTGAATGGTCGTTTCCAGCTCGCTGACATTGCCGGGCCAGGCGTAGCCGCTGAGCACCCGGAATGCCTCGTCGTCGAAATCGGGCACGCGCGTTTCGTAAAGGCGCGCGAACTGCATGGCGAAATGCCGGGCCAGCGCCATGATGTCCTCGCCCCGCTCACGCAGCGGCGGCAGGCCGATTTCGGCCAGATCGAGCCGTGCGAGCAGGTCGGCGCGAAACCGCCCCTGCGTGACGAGCGAACGCAGATCGGAGGTCGAACTGGTGATCAGGCGCGCGCCCTGCCGGGTGCTGGCGGACAGCGCGTTCGCGCGCCCCTGCCCTGCGTGCACCACGTCGAGCAGCCGTGCCTGCAATGCAGGGCCGAGCGCTTCCACCCCGCGCAGGAAGATCGTGCCGCCCTCGGCTTCGTCCACCCGGCCCACCCTGCGCGCGACCGCGCCGGGGAAGGCGCCGGGTTCGTGACCGAACAGCTCGGACTGGAGGATTTCGGGCGCAACGCCGTGGCACTCGACGGTGACGAAATGGCCCGTCCGTCCCGAATGTGCGTGGATCAACCGCGCCATGACTTCCTTGCCCGTACCCGGCTCACCGCGGATCAGGATCGGTGCGGCGGTTGCCGCCATCGACTTCGCGAAATCGGTCGCCTGCCGCATCACCTCGCTGTCGCCGATCATCTGGCGCGACGGACGCGCGACCGAGAGAATGGCGGCGGCAATCAGGTCGCGGTCGGGCGGCAGCGGCAGATAGTCGCGCGCGCCGCCGCGCACGGCGGCCACGGCCCGCTCTGCGGTCGCATCGATGCCGCAGGCGATGGTGGGGACGGTCATGCGCTCTGCGCGAAGCGCGGAGAGGAACCCCGGCACGTCGAGCGCAACGTCGATCATGACCAGATCCCCGCCAGCACGACGCAGCAGGTCCATGGCCGATTGCTCGTCATCCGCCATGGTGACGAGAGCGCCTGTTTCGCGCGCCATCTGCGCAGCCTGCCGAAAGATCGAGTGCTGCGCGCCGACGAGCGTCATGCGCACGGGGGTGGAGAGCGTTCCGGTCATCAGTCGTCTTCGTGCACGATCTCGGTCAGGGTCACGCCCAGCGCGCGGTCGATCAGGACGACCTCGCCGCGGGCGATCAGGCGATTGCTCACGAAGATATCGACCGGCTCACCGACCTTGCGATCAAGCTCGACCACGCGGCCTGGAGCGACCTGCATCAGTTCGGCAACGGTCATGCGGGCGCGGCCAAGGACGGCCTGCATCTTCACCGGCACCTCGTGCACGGCGTCGAGCCCGAGCTGCCCCCCGTCCCCTTCGTAGGCGGCGAGATCTTCCAGCGGCCCCGGAGCCGCCGGGTCCCCGAGCGACGGCAGGTCCACGAAGGCTGCGGCATTCTGCTCGATCGGAGCGGCGGGGATGTCATTTTCGACTTCGGTCATGAGACTCTCCTTCAGGCGCTGAGCCACTGGCGAACCACGGCGGCGGATTCAGCCGGGCTGGAACTGATGGCATCGCCGATCTTCTTGAGCGCCGAGGCCTTGATGTTGCCCTCGACCTGGGCGAGCGCGATTTCATCTTCGAGCTGCGGACCGCTGAGCACGGGTGTCCCACCATTCTCCAGCTGGTCGGTACCGGCAGCTTCGCCGTCGCGCGGCTGGGCCGTCAGGTCGATCATCTGCTGTTCGGGCGACGGCAGCTGACCGGCGGCGAGCGTGGGGTCGGACTTGGGCCGCAGCATCCGCAGGATGAGCAGGCCGACCACCGCGATCACCAGCAGTTTGCCCAGATCCCACAGCTGGCCGAGCGGCAGGCTGGACAGCAGGCCCTCCTCGGCATCTGCGATTTCATCGGGCTGCGCGAAAGCCATGCTTTCCACGATCACGCTGTCGCCACGCTCCGCATTGAAGCCGACCGCGTTTTCGACCAGCCGGGTCAGCCGCTGGACCTGTTCGGCAGGGAGGCCCTTCGCGCCGCCGTCGACCATCACCGCCACCGTCAGGCGAGAGACCTTGCCCGGCGAACGGGTGGTCAGCGTACGGCGGCTGCTGTTCTGGAAGGTAATGTCTTCGGAGGTTTCGTTGCGCGCGCTCTCGCGGGTGTCGCCACCGCCGCCCATGACGTCGCCGCCCTCGGGCAGCTGCGCACCGACGGTCACGCCCGGCGTCGCTCCCGCGTTCTCGCGGTTCTGGTCGCCCGATTCGACAGAAATCTGGCGCGCGATCACCTGCGTATCGGGGTCGAACACCTCGGCTTCTTCGCGGGTGTGGTCGCGGTCGATCTCGGCGGAAACCTCCGCGCGCACCTTGCCCACGCCCACGATCGGTTCGACCAGCGCCTCGATCTGGCTGCGGATGCGCGCTTCGGTGGCGATCTGGCGTTCGTCCGCCTGGCTCGCACCCGCCTCCCCGGCCCGCGCCAGCAGCGCGCCGGTCTGGTCGACGATGGAGATCGATTCCGGCGAAAGTTCGGGCACCGCCGCAGCGACAAGATAGCGGATCGCCTCGACATTGCCCGACGACAGCTTGCCGCGCGTCTTCACCGTGACCGATGCACTCGCCTTGCGTGCCTCGGGCGCGAACAGCGCGCGTTCGGGCATGACGATATGCACCCGCGCGTTGACGATCGATTGCAGCGTGGCGATCGAACGCCCCAGCTCGCCCTCGATCGCGCGGGTTTCGTTCAGCTTCTCACGCGAGGAGGAGACGCCGAAGGGCTGCTGGGTATCGAGCACCTCATAGCCGATCGCACCGCCCAACTGCTCGCCCGCCATGCTCATCCGCAATTCGGGCAGACGGTCTTCGGGGGCAAGCACCGCGGTGCCATCGCCCGAGAGGGAGAACGGCACGTTCTGCGCGCGCAGCTTTTCGGTGATCGCCTGCGCCGCAGTGGGATCGAGATCGGTGTAGAGATAACCCATCTTGTCCGATGAGCCGCTGCTCATCGCGACCACGCCCAGCGTGGCAAGCAGGGCGAGCGCGACGCCGCCCATCAACAGCAGCCGGCGCGGACCGAGCTGCCCGGCAAAGTTGCGCAATGCTTCCACTGTGACCCCGTTGGATAACGCCGGCATGATTGCCGGCCTTCAGGATCATTATAGAGTGGTGGAGGGTCGGCATTTTCTGCCGGTGGGAAATTATTGCCGGGTCGGCAAAATGCGCGCCGGGTCCGCTCAGTCCGATGTCTTCGACATCAGCGGGGCCAGTTCGTCCAGCACCGCCTGACGCCGCGCATCGGCATCCACGACCACGCCGCCACGATCCCAGCTGAGCACCGCATCGCCCGGCGCAAGAGCAGCATCGGGGGATACGATCAGCGCCAGGCGGCGGCGATCCTGGCTCTGCCGCTGCGCGACCCGCGCCTCTATTTCCTCGACCAGATCGGGATGGACCTTCACCTCGATCTCCTGCCCGCGCGCAACCTGCGCAAGGGCCCGTCCGATCGCCTCGTCCACGGCACCGCCCGGCTGCTGCACGACGGCGTGCCCGGCGAGCGCTTCTGCCGCCGCCACCGCCACTTCGATGGCATCGGCCTCGGCCTGCGCGCGCAGTTCGCCATATTGCTCGGAGAAATCGTCGAGCGACGCCTGCAGGGCATCGAGTGCCGAGAGGATCGCCGCCTCGCGTTCCGCGCGCACATGGTTGCGCCCTGCCTCGAACGCTTCGGTCCGCGTGCGGGCCAGCTCTTCCTCGTGCGCCTGTTCGATCCGGGCGATTTCGCTCCGGAGCGAATCCACCTCGAACCCCAGCTCGGCAGCATCGGTCTTGCGGCGATAATGCCGCGCGGGCTCGCGGACCGGCAGCGCGAAGGTGCGGTCGAAGGCGAAGGGCCGAACCTGGATGTTTTCGTGCAGCGACATGGGATCAGTAGATCATCGATTCGTCGGACTTGGGATCGACCAGCACGATCTCCCCCCGGTCGGCGAGCGATTTGGCCAGGCGGACGAGCGCGGTTTGCGCTTCCTCGCATTCGCGCGCGCGCACCGGGCCCATCGCGGTCATGTCTTCGCGCAGCATCTTGGCTGCACGCTCGGTCATCGCGCCCATGAACAGCTGGCGCATTTCCTCCGGCGCGCCCTTCAGCGCCAGCGCCATTTCGCGCTTGTCCGCGTTCTTGACCACGGTCGCGATCGAGGCGGGCAGAAGGTTGCCCAGATCCTCAAAGGTGAACATCAGCGCGCGAATGCGCTCGGCCGATTCCGGGTTGCACGCCTCCAGTGCACCGAGCATCCGCTCCTCCGCCGACCGGTCGAGCGCGTTGAACAGCTCGGCCATCACCTCGTGCGGATCGCGTTTCTGCGAACGCGCCAGATTGGTCATGAACTCGCTCTTCAGCGTCTGCTCGATCTCGGCGACGATCTCCTTTTGCACCGGCTCCATCCGCAGCATCCGCTGGATCACGTCGATGGCGAAGTCGTTGGGCAGTTCGGCAATCACCCGCGCGGCATGCTCGGGCCGCAGCTTGGTGAGGATCACCGATACCGTCTGGGGATATTCGTTGCGAAGGTACGCGGCGAGCGCGGACTCGTTCACGTTGGAAAGCTTGTCCCACATCGTGCGGCCCGAGGGACCACGGATGTCCTCCATGATTTCCCTGACCTTGTCTTCGCCGAGAATGCCGCTGAGCAGCCGCTCGGTCGTCTCGAACGAGCCGTGCAGCGATGCCATGCTGGAAACTTCGCTGCTGAACTGCACCAGCAGGTGCTCCACCGCGACGGCAGGCAGCCGACCGAGCTGAGCGATCCCGGCCGAAAGCTCCTTGATCTCGTCGGTGTTCAATTGCTGCCAGATCGGCGCACCATATTCCTGCCCGAGCGCCAGCATCAGCGCCGCAGCGCGCTGCGGCCCCGAGAACTTCTTGAGCTCGGCCGGCTCCACGAGATTGGCGGCCATCGACATGTCAGTACTCCCCAGCGAAAGATTCTGCGCGCATCGCCCGCATGATGGCGGCGCATGTCCTATTATAGAGGCAAGAAACGCCGATTGGACGAAAGCAGCAAGAAGGTGACAACGAACCTCAACAGCAGCCTCGCCGGGCTCAGCCTGCTCAGCGGAACAAACAGTTTCGCGACCTTTTCGGGTGGCGGACCGGGGTTCGAGACGCTGGCGGTTCGCCGGGCGAAGGCGGCCTTCACCACTCCGGACACCACTCCGCCGTGGAAGCAGGCGGAGCGCGTCAGCTCGCTGTCTTCTCAGGTCTCCGCAATCAAACGGCTGTCATCGATCATCGATGCCGGGTCTGCCGGTGGGCGCAAGCTGCCCCAAGACGTGGCATCCGCCTTCACCACCTACCGCGCGCTCGACCGGCTGCGCGTGCTGGCGGAAGCTGCGGTCGCCGGGCCGACCGACTCGGTGCGCGAAACGCTGCAGGGCGTCTTCGCCAAGGGGATGCAGGATCTCGAGACTTTCGTAGCCTCCTCGCCCCGCGACAAGCTGGCGCTGGCGTTCGACAAGTCCAGCAGCAGCACGCGCTCGGTCGCCATTTCTGCGGGCAGCCCCGTCGGCAGCATCGCGGGCAAGGGCGTGGCCGAGGCGCGCGACGCCCCGCTGACGCAGCTTACGGGAACCGAGCGGTTCTCGATCACGATCAAGCGCGGCGATGCCACCGACACGATCGGCGTCGACCTTGCCGGCGGGCCGCAACCGCCGACGCTCGATTCCATCTCCACGTCGATCAACGACGCGATTGCCGCAGTCCCGCTCCGCGCGCCCGATGGCAGCGTCAATCTGGACGAGAACGGCAATCCGGTGCCCCGCTGGCTGGTGCGCTTCGTACCCGACAAGAGCACCGGCAGCTGGGGGTTCAAGATCGAGAACCCGGGGATGGAAGAGGTCTCGATCGACCAGGTCGACGCGCCCGATGCGCTGATGGTGGTCACCGGGCTGACCGATCCCGACGAGCCCTCATCGACGCAGGTCATGCTCATATCCGATCCGGCGGGGACTGCCGAACGCTCGACACTGGCGCAGATCGCCGGGCTCGACAGGCTGGCGAGCGAGCGCGCCGCACTCAATGCGCCTAAATATGCCCCGATCGAAGGCGTCGAGAAACCCTCGACAGAGCGGTACGCCGCCACCTCGGCGCAATCGGTCGTCACGGCAGCCGATGGCTCCAGCTTCGTCGTCGGCACGACCGCAGGCGACCTCGACGCCAATCGCGTCACCGGTTCGCAGGACCTGTTCCTCACCAAGCTCGACAGCGAAGGGCAAGTCGTCTGGCAACGCGCGCTCGGCGCGAGCGGCTCTGCGAGCGGCGCCGCCGTCGCGCTCGGGCCCGACGGGCAGGTCGTGGTCGCGGGCACGGTGACGGGCGCTTTCGATGGCGCAAATGCGGATGGCGACATGCTCGTCGCGCGCTTCGATGCCGAAGGCGCGGAACTATCCTCTACGCTGATCCGTGCTGTCGGCAACGACACGGCCAACGCCCTTGCCGTAGCCGCAGACGGGTCGATCTTCGTCGGCGGCCGCGGCGCAACCGGGGGTGGCGACGCCTTCATTGCGCGGCTCGATGCCGAAGGGACTTTGCGCGAACGCCGCCGGATCGACAGCGGGGGCAGCGACACGCTCAACGCGCTCGCCATCGGGAGCAACGGCGAACTGCTGGCGCTCACCAGCGAGGGTGGCGTCGGCACGCTGCGGCGGATCGACAGCGCATCGCTGGTCAACGATCTGGGTTCGATTTCTCTGGGCCAGGTCGATGCTCGCGTGCTTGCGGTCGCTTCGGACGGGACTATCGGGGTCGGCGGATCTTCCTCGACGGCGGTGTCCGGCAATCAGGTCAATGCGATGGGCGGCGGACGCGACGGGTTCGTCGCGCGAATCAGCTCGGATCTGGCAAGCAGCGACGTCAGCTATATCGGGACCGGGGCGGATGACCGGGTCGACAGCCTCACCTTCCTGGGGGGCAATCTCTACGCGGGCGGGCGGACGACGGGCGACCTTGCCGGGACGCGGCGCGGCACGAGCGACGGGTTCGTCGCCCGGCTCGACGCTGGGACCGGCGCGGTCGCCAGCATCCAGCAATTCGGCCTGGCCACCCGACAGACCGAACCGGTCCGCATCGCCGCCGCCGCGAATGGCTCCACCGTGCTCGGCGCGCTCGGCCTCAAACGCGGGCGATTGGACGACACCGATTCCACCCTGCTGACCGCGCAGACCAGCCTGCGCGCGGGCGACCAGTTCTCCATCAAGGTGAACGATGGCGTCGCGCGGCGGATCACCATCGATGCCGAGGAAACGCTGACCACGCTTTCGCAGAAGGTCAGCCGGATCACCGGCACGAAGGCGACCGTCACCACGCCATCGGGCGATGATGGGCGCACGCTCAACATTGCGACCAAGCCCGGCCATTCGATCGAACTGATCAGCGGCGGCGAGGGTCGCGATGCGCTTTCCAAGCTCGGCCTGCCCGCAGCGCGTCTGGTCGCCCCGCCGCCCTACGACGCGGGCGCTCCCAAGGTGACGCCCGGTGGCAATTATGGCCTTGGACTTACGCACGCGCTCGACATTTCGACGCGCGAGGGTGCCGCACTGGCGCTGGGCCGCGTGAAGAGCGCAATCTCGATGACGCAGACGGCCTACCGTTCGCTCTACTGGGACGCCGGGAAAGCCTCGATCGTGAACGGCGGCGCATCCGCCAGCGGCGGCGCTTCCCCTCGCCAGCTCGCGCAGATCGCAAGCTATCAGGATGCGCTTGCCCGCATCAGCAGCCTGACCTTCGGTTACAATACCGGCGGTTTCTTCTGAGAATTGAGACCAGGGAACTTGGCAATGAACTCCACCGATCCAGCCCTGCTGCGCGGCATTGGCGTAGCCATGCGACACCTTTCGGATCGCCAGCAGGTGATCGCGCAGAACATCGCCAACGGCGATACGCCGGGCTACAAGGCGCGCGAGGTCGAGGCACCGAGCTTTGCCGGCATGGTCGATGCCGGGGGCGCGGCGCGCGTGGCGCGGCCCACCGTCCAGATCAGTTCGGAAATGCGTGCGCTCGGCGCGAGGCCGCAGACCCCGAACACGATCGTGCTCGACGAGAATACCGTCGAGACGAAGCCCGACGGGAATAACGTCACGCTGGAAGAGCAGGTCTTGAAGCTGGGCTCCGTGCAATCCGAGTTCGCGGCGCTGACCAACCTCTATCGCAAGCAGATGCAACTGCTGAAGACCGCGACCGGGCGCGGCGGCAACGGTTAGGCTCCGGACGGGAGCAAGAGAAGGGGGGCGATCGCTGCGTGCGATCGCCCCCTTTTTTCATTGTGCCTCAAAGGCGGGTGTTGACCGAGATCGGGCTCGTGCCGTCGCGCCACATCATCGAACCGGTATCGCGGTAACTGCAACCGGCATTTCCGGTCAGCCGCCGTGCTTCCGCCGCGACTGCATCGATCAGGTCGTTGGACAGCGACAGATGGCGATCCACCACCCGCGCGTTGGAGATCGCCGCATCGCGCAGCGTGCCCATCGCCTCGGTCAAGGCGGCGTCCTGCTCTTCGTCCAGATCGCGCAGCCAGTTGGGCGCTTCGCGGTTGAGCCGGACGATCTCGGCTTCCATCTGCGCCACCAGGCGACGCTTGGCACCGACCATTTCCGCATGGTCCGCATAGCGGCCGCGCTGGTCGAGCGCGCCGGTTTCCTCGGCCATGACCGAGGAGAGCGACTGGGAGATATCGAGAATGGTGTCGATCATTGCGAACCCTCCTGCATTCTGATCATCTGTTCCATGACCGTCGGGGCGAGCCCTACGCCGCCGCGACGCGCGATTTCGCCACCCAGCTTTTCCGCCAGGATTCCGCGAAACATCTGTTCGGCATGGCCGCCGGAAAACTCGTCGCCCATCTCGACGCTTTCGAGCATCAGCTTGGACATTTCGCCCAGGAAGACCGCCTCGAACTCCTCCGCCGTCTTGGCGAAATCGGCGCGCGAGGTGCCCGATGGTTCGAGAGTGGGCGGCACAGCCGGCAGGCTGGGCATTGCGCCGGAAGTCATCGTCATTGGATGGTGATCTCCGCCTGCAGGGCTCCCGCGCTCTTGAGCGCATGGAGGATGGTGATGAGGTCGCGCGGCGACACGCCGAGGCGGTTCAGCCCGTTGACCAGCGACTGGAGCGAGGTCCCCTGATCGAGCAGCGCAAGCGAGGCCCCGCCACCGTCGTCCACCTCTATCCGCGTGCGCGGCACCACGGTCGTCTCTCCCTGGGAGAACGGCGCGGGCTGCGACACGATCGGGCTTTCGGCGACGCTGATCGTCAGCCCGCCCTGCGCGATCGCGACCGGGCTGACCTTCACGTCGGCCGTCATCACCACGGTGCCCGCCGCCTCGTTCACGACGATCCGCGCGGGCTGGTCGACATCGATGGGCAGATTTTCGATCTCGGGCAGAAGTTCGACGAGCGATCCGGTGAAGCCCGCCCCACCGCGCAATTCGACCGTCGCCGAATCGAGCATCCGCGCCGCGCCGGGAAAGCGCTGGTCGATCGCCTGCACGATGCGCTTGGCGGTGGTGAAATCCGGGTTCTTGAGCGCGAGCTTGAGCGTGTCCGCCGAACCCAGCGCATAAGGCACCTCGCGCTCGACGATGGCGCCCGAGGCAATTCGTGCAGAGGTCGAGACGCCGCGGCTGATGCTCGCGCCAGCGCCCTGCGCCTTGAAGCCCGACAGCGCGAGCGGCCCCTGCGCCACGGCATAGATCTCGCCATCCATCGCGCGCAGCGGCGATATCAGCAGAGTGCCGCCCTGAAGGCTGGTCGCATCGCCCATGGCGGAAACCTGCACGTCGATCCGCGATCCCGCGCGGGCGAAGGGCGGCAGCGTGGCCGTGATCGAAACAGCCGCGACGTTCTTCGTACGCAACTGCGTATCGCGCACGCTCACGCCCATGCGTTCGAGCATGGCCTGCAGCGATTCCTCGGTGAAGGGAACGTTGCGGGTCCGGTCTCCGGTCCCGGCAAGGCCAACGACGAGCCCGTAACCCACCAATTGGTTGGTGCGCACGTTCTCGACATCGACGATGTCCTTGATCCGCGAACCTGCCTGCGCCTCCGCTGGCGGTGCGAAAATCAGCACCAAAGCGGCGACAAGCACTGTCACGATCCGCATAAACTCGCTCCTGATGACCCTAATGGCTTCCTTTTCTTATAGAATAGAGGGGTAGGAGAATTGCACAGCGGTAGGAGTTTATCGTGCAGATCGGCGCGTTGTTGCCTGCCCCGACCATTCTTGCGGCACTGACCCGCAAACCCGAGCTGTTCGGCCTCGGGGAGGAGCAGGCTGCGCCCACCGCAAGCGTGCCGCAGCCTGCCGTACAACCGGGCCAGCCGCTCGGTTCGGTGCAGATGCTGGTGACGCTTGCCGCCTACGATCCGGATCGCGAACGGAGGCGGCAGATGGCCGAGCAGGGATCGAACGGTCTCGACGAACTCGAAGCGCTGCAGGTCGAACTGGCCGCCGGCGGAGCCTCGCCCGAGCGGCTCGAGCAATTGGCCGAATGGGTCTCTCAGGTCGAGGTGCCCGCCGATCCTGTGCTTGCTGCGATCATGGGCGAAATCGAACTGCGCGTTCGCGTGGAACTGGCGAAATTCGATATCGAGGTCTAGCGGCGCCGGGCATTTTGCCGGTGCGGCGATGCGCAGTCCTTATCTGGCCCCGCGCGCGAGCTTCATCACGTAGGATATGATCTCGGCCACTGCGAGATAATGCTCGGCAGGAATCGGCTGATCGAGCTTGGCGCTGGCGTGCAGCGCGCGAGCGAGCGGCGGTTTCTCGACGATCGGGACGTTGTGCTCTTTCGCGATCTCTCGGATTTTCAGCGCCACCGCGTCGACGCCCTTGGCGACCACGACCGGGGCCGCCATCGCGCCATGATCATATTTCAGCGCCACGGCATAGTGCGTCGGGTTGACGATGATCACGCTCGCGTCGGGCACCTTGGTCATCATCCGGCGCTTGGCGCGTTCCATGCCGATCGCGCGCACCTTGGCCTTGATCAGCGGATCGCCCTCGGCATCCTTGTGCTCGTCCTTGATCTCCTGAAGCGACATGCGCATTTTCTTCAGGAAGGCACGGCGCTGATAGACGAAGTCGAACAGCGCGAGCGCCGCGACCAGCATTGTCGCGGCCTTGACCATCCGGAACACCAGATCTGCCGCGACCCTGCCGACAGCGTGCGACGGGGCACCGACCAGCGTCTCTATCCCGCGCGCGTGCGGCCACACCACGATCAGCGCGACGCCCGTGACCAGGCCGAACTTCGCCAGCGTCTTGGCGAATTCGACCAGTCCCTGCTTGCCGAACAGACGCTTGACGCCCGCCGCCGGGGAAAGCTTGTTCCATTTCAGCTTCATCCGCGACCAGGCCAGTGTCGGACGACCCTGCAGGAACAGCGTGAGCACGGCGAAGAAGAGCAGCATCGCGAGCAACGGGCCCAGTGCCAGCCCGGCCTGGCCCATCACCATGGCGGCAAATCTCGTCCCGCCACCGCGCAGTTCCAGATCGTCCGCCCCGCCCCACAGCCCGACGAATATCGTCAGCATGCGCGAAACGCTCCACGCGCCGATGCCGCCCATCACCACCACTGCGGCAACGAACATGCTGGCGTGGCGCATTTCGGGTGCGCTGGCGACGTCGCCCTTCTTGCGCGCATCGTCGAGTTTCTTGTCTGTTGGGTCGTGCGTCTT
Organism: uncultured Citromicrobium sp.; assembly: GCA_964574905.1. Taxonomy (GTDB): domain Bacteria; phylum Pseudomonadota; class Alphaproteobacteria; order Sphingomonadales; family Sphingomonadaceae; genus Alteriqipengyuania. The sequence goes on from CAZNOY010000010.1 coordinate 57,849, forward strand.
TTCGCCGGAATCGGATTGCGACATGGCTCAGACCCAGCCTTGCTGCAGCCAGTCCGCCATGGCGGTCGCGAAACCCATCAGCACCGCGCCGAGGATGGCGCCGAACAGCGCCAGGCCGAGCAGGATGTTGAGCGGCTGGGCGATGAAGAAGACCTGGATGGTTGGCGCGAGCCGCGCCGAAAGACCCAGCGCCACGTTGAAGACGATGCCGTAGACCACCAGCGGAGCGGCGAGTGAGAAGCCCAGCTCCATCGATCGCGCGGTGGTGGCGATCGCCAGCTGCGCGAAATCGGCCGCGGGCGGCAGGCCGCCGACGGGGAAGACAAGGTAGCTGTTGACCATCGCCGCGATCCACAGGTGATGGATGCCAAGCGCAAAGCACACCACCGCCGCCGCCACGCTGACCAGCTTGGCCATCACCGGCAGCTGCCCGCCCAGCGCCGCATCGGGCATCACTGCCGAAGTGAGCCCGGTTTGCAGGCTGATGATCGAGCCCGCGATGGTGATGGCGAGGAACATGATCCGCACGATCACGCCCAGCGCCAGCCCGGTCATCAGTTCTCCCACAAGCGTGGCGACCAGGCCTACGGCGTTGCCCGTGGCGGGTACCTGGGGGCCGAGCAGCCCGAACAACCCGAGCGAAATGCCCAGCGCGATCAGCAGCCGGATGCGGACGGGAACCGCGTCGTCCGAAAAGACGGGCAGCACCATCAGCACGGCCCCGAGGCGGGCGAAGACCACCAGGAAGCCCTCTACCTGGGCGGGCAGCTCTTCCATCGGTTCAGCCGGACACGATCCGGTCGGATACCTGCGCCATGAAATTCGACAGCGCATCGCCGATCATCGGCAGGCACAGCAGCAGGACGAAGCCCATCACGAACAGCTTGGGCACGAAGGTGAGCGTCATTTCCTGAATCTGCGTGAGCGCTTGAAGCAGGCCGATCGCCACGCCGATCACCAGCGAGGTGAGCAGCATGGGCCCGCAGATCGTCAGGACAACGATCAGCGCCGCATGGGCGATCTGGATGGCGTCGGTCGAGTTCATGGCCGCTGGCTCAAACGCGCCTAGATCTGCATCCGCATGATCTCGCCATAGGCGCTGACCACGCGGTCGCGCACGGCAACCACCGTGTCGAGCGCCGTCTCGGCCGCACCGATGGCGGTGACCACGTCGATCAGATCACCCTTGCCCGCAACCTGGCGAATGCTCGCCTGCTCGGCCGCGTGCAGCTTGTCGGAGGTATCCGCGACGAGTCCGGATACGAGGTCGCCGAAATTGCCGTCCTCGCCGCCCGAAGGGCGCGCGCCGGCACCGCCGCCGATCTTGGAAGCAGGAATTCCGCCAAGACCACCGCCGTAGGCGGTCGCCGCGTCGAAAGCACTGATGGACATTTATGCGTTCCTTACTTGAGCAGGTCGATCGTGCGCATCGTCAGGCTGCGCGCCGCTTCGATGGCGTTGAGATTGGCTTCGTAGGATCGCTGGGCGGACTTCATGTCCGCGCTTTCGACCAGCGAATTGACGTTCGGCATCTTTACATAGCCATCGGCATCCGCCGCCGGATTGCCCGGCTGATGGACCCGCGTGAAATCGGATTGATCGGCCTGGATACCCGTGATCTCGACCGTGGTGGTGCCGTTGGTCCGGTCCATCGCGGCCTTGAAGGTCGGCACCTTGCGCCGGTAGGGATCGCCGCCGGGCGTGTCGGCGACTGAATTGGCATTCGCCAGATTTTCCGCGATCACGCGCATGCGCAGCGACTGGGCGCGAAGGCCCGCTGCGGATACTCCAATCGAATTCTCAAGAGACATGGTGTGGCCCCAGTTGTGGTGCGCCGGGCGGCGCTGTCTCCCTACTGATAGGAAAATATTGCCTAGGCCGGGCCGGGTGGCAGGACTTTTCTTCCTAGAATGCGGGCAAGGAGTTTGTTGCCATGTCCGTACTCAACGATGTTCCGGTCGACTGCACCATCGCGCTCGGCTCGACGACCCTGCCGATCAAGCAGATCCTCAAGCTGTCGCGCGGGGCGACGATCCCGCTCGACTGCAACGAGGACGATCCCACGCTCATCTTCATCAACGGCCAGCCGATCGCCAAGGGGCAGATCCTGGTCGAAGGCGACAAGATGCTGCTGGAGATCACCGACCTCATCAAGCGGGGCCACTGACATGGACGGCCTCGTCCTCATCCGTACCTTCGGCGCCCTCGCCCTGCTGCTCGGCCTGCTTTCGGGCGCGCTGTGGGCCGTGCGGCGGTTCGATATCCGCCTGCCCGGCGCGGTGACGCGCCAGCCCGAACGGCGCCTCGAACTGGTCGAGCGGCTCGGCATCGACCAGCGCCGCTCGGCGATCCTGATCCGGCGCGACGACCGCGAGCATCTGCTGATCATCTCGCCCGAAGGCCACGTGATGGTCGAGACGCTGCCATGCCTCCCGAAGAACGGCGAAGCCGGAGCGGAAACGCGCGGCGAGCTGGACGGTGTGCGGCGCCTGCCGACCTCTTTCACCGCGCTGCTCGATCGCGATCTGACGGACCCGCCCCGCACCTGTCCCGGCGATGCGAGCCGGGCCTCGAAGCGAAAGCACTGACATGACCTTGCGCTTTTTCATCCGCGCCGCGACTGGCGCGGCCGTGCTGCTGATCCCCGGCCATGCGCTGGCGCAATCCGCCACGATCGATCTGGGCAGCGGCGGTTCGATGTCGGGCAGCGTGATCCAGCTGGTGCTGATGCTGACCGTGCTGAGCCTTGCGCCCGGCATCCTGATGACGGTCACCTCGTTCACCCGCATCGTGGTCGCGCTGTCGCTGCTGCGCACCGGGATCGGCGCGCCCGGCGTGCCGCCCAACCCCGTTATCATCAGCCTCGCGCTGTTCCTGTCGTTCTTCGTCATGGCACCGACCTTCGAGGCGGCATGGAAGGACGGCGTGACGCCCTACACGCAGGGAGAGATCAAGGAAGAAGAGGCCTTCGCGCGCACAGCGGCACCGTTCCGGCAATTCATGCTCGGCCAGGTGAACGAGAGCGATCTGGAACTTTTCGTCGAACTTTCCGGCAAACCGGCGAAGAACCGCGACGAGCTTGCCCTGTCGACGCTGGTGCCTGCGTTCATGATTTCGGAGCTGCGCCGCGGGTTCGAAATCGGCTTCCTGCTGCTGCTGCCCTTCCTCATCATCGACCTCGCGGTCTCCGCCGTGCTGATGGCGATGGGTATGATGATGCTACCACCGCCAACGATCTCGCTGCCGATGAAGATCATCTTCTTCGTACTGGTCGATGGCTGGGCGCTGGTCGCAGGATCGCTGGTCAAGAGCTTCGGGGGCGGCTGAACGGCATCCGCACAGGCGCACCCAGAGCGCAGTCTTGCGCTGCGTTCTGGAGCGCGGGGGCGGAGCCGAAGCGGAATTCGGTCCGCTCCAGCCAGCAGGCGAAGCTCGCGAAGTCGAGCCTGGTGGGGAAGATCAGCCCGGCAGCATTGCCCTTCACCCATCGGCTGGAGCACGCCAGCGGAGGCAAGCCCATGATGGTCAGGCCGCCGACAACCTCACGCGGGAGGTTCGCCTCGCACTCAACGCGGCAGCCACCCAACGAGATATCGACGAGGCGAAGCTCCAGCGAGCGGCCACCAATATCCAGCCGCGCGCGCGCCGTGGCGCTGAAGCGCGGGCTGCGCACCGCCATCCGCGCGCCCGAAGGGCCCGTCGGCGGGGCGAGCAGTTCCAGATGATCGACGTTGCGCGCGAAGGCGATGCCCGAGGCCAGCTGGCTGGTCCACGCGACATGGCCTTCGATGGATACGCCACTACGCGCCTCGATCGACACGGGGACGCCCTTGTGCAGCGGGGTGCCGGTATCGATGCGCATGCCGCCCGCAGACACGTTGCGGATGCGGCAGATCGTATCGCTGCCCCGGTGCCGCAAGCGTCCCAGCATCAGCAGGGTGACGGTGCGTTCGAGCCGCGGGATGACGGATCGGCCGTCAGCGGATTCCATGCTGGAATGCAGGCCTTGCGTTCCGATCTGGCGGGTTTCCCTGATCGCTTCGCCGGGCATGTCAGGCGGGCCTCGCGCTGGCGATGGCGACCGCGCTTACCGTGCCTTTCTCGAAAGCGACATCGGCGGCTTCCTGCACGATGTCGCGGAAGACCTCGAGCGTGGGCAAAGTCCCGTCAGGGCCACTCGCCATGGGCTTGCGGTAGGTGCGCATGTTGATCTCGTGGCGCAGCAGCGGAAGCCGCGCGGCGACCTCTTCCGCCTGCTCCTCGGGCACCTGCAAGGCGAGCTGGAACGATACGTATCCGGCAAGGCGCTGCCCGTCGGGCAGCACCAGCGGAGCCATCACATCGTCCACCTCGACCAGCGTGGTGGGCTCCTCTTTCGAAGCGCTCTGGGCATTGGCGTCGGCGGGGCCGAAAAACATGGCGGTCGCATAGGCGGCGCCGCTTCCCGTCCCCACGCCGCCAACCAGCAGGGCAATCGGCATGATGATCTTCTTGATACCCGGCATCGGCGCTCACTCGCTAGAATTGGAAACTGGTGTCGGGCGGCAGGGCAGAGCCTTCGGCCTTGATGACGATCGCGATCCGGCGGTTTTCCGGCCGCATGGGCTGGTCGGGATAGACGGGGCGCGTGCTCGCCATGGCGGAGACCTGCGTGATGCGATCCGAAGAAAGGCCTGCGCCGAGCATGATCCGGCGCGCGGCCTGCGCCCTGTCGCCCGAGAGCTTCCAGTTTGCTTCGCTGAGCCCGCCGCCTGCATCGGTATGCCCTTCGAGAGCGATGCTGACGCCGGTTCCTGCGACCTTGCGCGCGATGCGCGAAAGCAGGTTGGCGGCATAAGCGTTCGGCTCGCCCGACCCGTCCTTGAACATGGGGCGTTTGGCGGTGTCCATCAGGCTGATGGTGAGCGTGTCCGCCTTCTCTTCCATCTGGACGTTTTGCGCGTCATTGTTGTCGGGCGTGCTGTCGATCGCGAGGCGCAGTTCCTGCGCGAGCACGCGCAGCGAGGCATCGGGCACGTTCGCGGTACCTCCGCGCGCTGCCCCCGCGGTCGCCGCTTCCATCGCCGGAGTGCCGGACGGCTGCCGTTCGCTCGACTGCGCAGCGCGGCTGTTGCCGGCACCCGCAGCCGAACCGCTGCTGCCCGGCCCAACGGCGCCCGGCTCTGAGGGCGTAAAGTACTCCGCCAGGCCCTTGAGCATCTCCTTGTCGGGGTTGGCGGTCAGCCACAGCAGCATGAAGAATGCCATCATCGCGGTCACGAAGTCCGCATACGCGACCTTCCATGCGCCGCCATGATGCCCGCCGCCGCTGACCTTCTTCACCCGCCGGATAACGATGGGGCGATCGGATAACTGCGTCGCCATGCTCAGTTCGAACAGGTTGCCGCACGCAAGCGGTCCTGCAACGCTTCGAGGCAGACGGTATCGATCGCCTGGTGAGAATGCACCCCGGACGCCAGCTGATCGAGAACGCGGGCGCTCTCCCCGGCACGCTGGATGACGAGATCGAACGCCTGCAGGCGATGGATATGCTTGAGGGCGACATCCTCGTCGTCGACGAGGACCTCGGCGAGTTCTTCCACCAGCAGGCTAACCTGACGGATTTCGTCAGCGATGGCCCGGCAGAGTTCGGCGGTTTGATTTTCGAGAATGTTCATAGTTCATCATAGGAAGACAGAAGCACATTCTGACCGAGAGGCTCAGAACAACTCGACATCATTGGTTGCGATACGCTGCGGGCGCTGTTCGGGCGGTGCGTCGTTCACCTTGATCGAGCGCACCTTGCCGTCGAACGGCAGGAATTCGACCTTGCGCGCCTGGCTTCCGCCAAGGTCGCAATGCCTGATCTGCAGACCTTCGGTTTCCATGAAGCGGCGGGCGAAGGCGGCGTTGCTGCTGCCGATAGACCCCAGCCCCGCAATGATGTTTGCACCGCCGTAAAGGTGGCCGCAGAGCCGTTCGCGTGCGGCACCGGCCTGCATCATCGCGTTGATGAGCAGTTCCATCGCGTGCACGCCATAGCGCTGCATTTCCTCGGGTCGCAGATCGTGCCCGGCGGTCGGTTCGCCGAGCAGGAAGTGGTTCATCCCGCCGATGCGGGCGACGGAATCGTGCAGGCACACGGCCACGCACGATCCCAGCACGGTCGTCAGCATGACGTCGGGCTCGGCAAGAACGCGGTGTTCGCCCTGGATGATGGAAACGCGGCGCATCGGCTCAGGTCAGCGCGCCGAAGACGCGCTCGATCTTCTCTTTGAGAGCGGCGGGCGTGAAGGGTTTTACCACGTAGTTGTTGACGCCCATCTCGGCCGCCTTCTGCACGATCTCCTTTTCCGCAGACGCGGTCAGCATGATGAAGACCGTCTTGCCGATCACCGAGTCCTTGCGCACTTCCTGCAGGAACTGGAGCCCGTCCATTTCGGGCATGTTGTAATCCGAAATGATCAGGTGGACGCGGTTGGCGCGCACATCGTCGAGCGCGTCGGTCGCGCTCGCCTTGTCGCGCACATCGCGAAAGCCGAGATCCTGAAGCGTGCGACGGATCATCGCGCGCATGCTGGTCTGGTCGTCGACCACCATTACCTTGATTGCGGACGCTGCCGGCATAACCGATCCCCTTACTTGCTGCGGCAGGCGCCGATGATGGCCTGCGGCATCGCAGACAGATTCAATTCTCTTCCCACCGCACCCAATGCTGCGGCGGCGCGGGGCATCCCGTAGACGACGCAGGATTGCGCATCCTGGCCGAAGGTACGGGCACCCGCTTCGCGCATGGCGAGCATTCCGGCCGCGCCGTCCTCGCCCATGCCGGTCAGGATGACGCCCACGGCCTTGCGACCGAGAGGCGCGACCGACCGGAACAGCATGTCGACCGACGGACGGTGCCCGGTGACGCGATCGCCCTCGATCAGGCGAACGGTCCTGCCGGAGAGGACCATGTGGCGTTCCCCTCCAGGAGCAATATAGACGGTTCCACGCTCGATCGGGGCGCGGTCGTACGCTTCCTTCACGGTCATCGCGCACATGCTGTCGAGCCGCCGCGCGAGGCTGCCCGTGAAGGCTGGCGGCATGTGCTGGACCACCAGCACCGGGGGCGCATCCTTGGGCAGGCTGGGCAGAATCGCGAACAGCGCATCGACACCGCCGGTGGACGATCCGATGGCGATCAGGCGATCTTCGGCAAACCCGCCGCCGACAGCGGCGACAGGCACAGCGGTCGCGGCGTGTGCCGAATGGCGCACCTTCGAACGCGCCGCCGCCTTGACCTTTTCACACAGCTCTGCCGCAGCGCGTGCCATGTCGGCACCCGCGCCCGTCGGCTTGGCGACGAAGTCCACCGCGCCCAGGCGCAGCGCCTCGATCGTGACCTCGGCCGCGTGCGTCGTGAGCGAGGAGCACATGACCACCGGCGTCGGGCGCAGGCGCATGATCTTCTCGAGGAAGGAAAGCCCGTCCATGCCCGGCATCTCGACGTCGAGCGTGACCACATCCGGGTCGAGCTCGCGCATCATCTGCCGCGCTGCATGCGGCTCGGGCGCGGCGCCCACCACCTTGATGCCGGGATCGGCATCGAGCGCGGCGCACAGCATCGTGCGCATCGTGGCACTATCGTCAACCACCAGGGTTCGTACGGGAGACGTCATCAGCTGGCCCCTTCCTTGCGATAGATGGTCTGGCCGCAGCCGCTCAGGACGTCGGCACCGGGGCCGATCAGGCGTTCCGAATGGCCGATGTAGAGGTACCCGCCGGGCCGCAGCAGCCGCGAGAAGCGGGCGATCAGCTCGGAGGTCGCAGCATCGTCGAAATAGATCATCACGTTGCGGCAGAAGATGACGTCGTATTGCTGGCGCATCGGCCACTCGCCGAACAGGTTGAGCTCGCGCGCGGTCACCAGCTCACGCGCCTGGTCGACGACGGCGAAGTCTGCGCCTTCCTCGCGCAGCCACTGGCATCGATACTCTTCCGGGATCGGCTTGACGGTGGACTCGGAATAGACCGCCCTGCCCGCCGCAGCGACGACCTTCGCAGAGAGATCGGTCGCAAGCACCCTGACGTCGCCATCGGTCACCCAGCGCGCCTCGGCCCGCGAAGTGCCGAGCATGCACATGACCAGCGAATAGACTTCCTCGCCGCTCGAGCTACCGGCCGACCACAGCCTGACCGGGTGCCCGGCGCGCGCACGCGCCTGCAGTTCGCCGAGGACGTGCTGCTTGAAGTGATCGAAGTGGTGGCTTTCGCGGAAGAAGTGGGTGTGGTTCGTGGTCAGTGCCTCGACCATCGCGGCGCGCTCCACCGGGTCGGATTCTACCAGCGAAAGGTAAGCGCCGAAAGTATCCAACCCCTGCTCGCGCAAGCGGCGGCTCAGGCGCGAGAAGACGAGCGTCGCCTTCGTGGGCTGCAGCGCAATCCGCGCCTCGCGGTCCACGATGGCGGCCACCCGTGCGAAGTCGCGCGGATCGAGCTGCGCTTCCTCGGGGGCAGACCCGGGCGACTGGCCGACAGGGGGGAACGCCAGCGTCATCAGGCGGCCAGATCGAGGTGGCGGGTCGGGCTCAGCTTTTCGAGGTCCAGCAGCGAGACCATGATCTGATCTTTCTGCTCGGAGCTTTCCTTGCTGCGCTGACCGATTTCGACGAGCCCGCGGATCACGCTGGTCTCGGTCACTTCGACCTCGGGGGCAGGCTGGATCGCGCTGTCCGCAACCGACACAATGTCGGCCACTTCGTCGACCAGGAAGCCGGCATGCTTGCCGCCGATGTTGACCACCAGGATGCACGAGCGCGCATGCAGCACGCTGGGCTGCCAGCCGAGACGTTCGGCGAGGCCGACCACCGGCACGACATGGCCGCGCAGGTTGGTGACACCCTTGATGTAGGCGGGCACGCTGGGCAGCGGGGTGGGATCTTCCCACTCGCGGATCTCGATCAGCGCGGACATGTCGATGCCGAAGGTCTGCTTGCCGAGCAGGAAGGTGACGATCTTGTGCTCGGCGTCATCGGTGTACTCCGCGTCGCTTGCCTGCACAGACGCAGCGGTCATGGTGTTGAGATCGGCGGTATCGGTCGCGTTCATGCTGCCATTCCTTTCAGGACGAACTTGTTGGGGGAGTTGGCCGAGGCGACGAGAGCCTCGATATCGAGAATGAGTGCGATCGAGCCGTCACCCAGGATGGTGGCACCACCCAGCCCGCGGATCGGGTAGAGGTTCTGGTCGAGGCTCTTGATCACCACTTCGCGGCGGTCCTCGATGGTATCCACCATCAGGCCGACATTGCCCGCGTCGGTTTCGACGATGATGACGACGCTGTCCTCGTCCTCGCGTGCGGCGGCCGGCAGCTGGAACAGCTCCGACAGGCGCTTCACGGGCACGTAGGTGCCGCGCATGTCGATCACTTCCGAACTGTTGGCGACCGGTCGCATCTGGCCCGGTTCGGGCTGGACGGTCTCGACCACGTTGGACAGCGGCAGCACGTAGCGCTGGCCGGACAGGCGCACGACCATGCCATCGAGGATCGCCAGCGTCAGCGGCAGGATCATGGTGAAGGTGGTGCCCTTGCCGGGGACCGAGGTGATCTCGATCCGACCGCCGAGCGCCTCGACATTGCTGCGCACCACATCCATGCCCACGCCCCGTCCGGAAATGGACGAAATCGTTTCGGCGGTGGAGAAACCGGGGGCGCAGATCAGGTTGTCGATCTCCTCGTCGCTCAGGGTCGCGTCGGAAGCCACGATGCCTTTCTCGACCGCCTTGGCGAGCACGCGCTCGCGATCGATGCCGCGTCCGTCATCGGCGACGCGCAGGAAGATTCGCGCGCCCCGCTGCTCTGCGGAGAGCTTCAGGTTGCCCTGAGCGGGCTTACCCTTCTCGATGCGTTCTTCCGCGCTCTCGATACCGTGATCGACGGCGTTGCGGATCATGTGAGTCAGCGGTTCGCCGATCTTCTCGATCACGCTCTTGTCGACTTCGGTCGACTCGCCCGACATTTCGAGCGCCACGTCCTTGTTGGTCGCCGCGCACAGTTCGCGCAGCATCCGCGGCACGCGGGAGAAAGCCTGCCGAATGGGCTGCGCGCGCAGGGCCATGACATTGTCCTGAATCTCGCGCGTCAGCCGCGCCAGTTCGGGCAGTTCGACCCGCTGCTGGTCCGCCGGCGAGAGACGGTCCGCCAGGATCGAGTTGCGGATGACAAGCTCGCCCACCAGGTTGAGCAGCATGTCGAGCTTCGACACGTCGACACGGATGTTCTGCGGCGGCTCGATCGCCTTGGCCTCGGCCGGAGGAGCGGATGGCACGGCCTTCAACGGCGGCGCAGAGGGCTGGTCTTCGGCTGCCGGCGCGCTCGGTGCGGCGTCTGCTGGAGCAGGCTGATCGTCCGCTTCGGGCGCGGGTTCGGGCTGCTGCTCGGGGCCGCTCTCCTGCGCGGTCGATGCCGTGTCATCAACGATGTCGACCACAGAATCGGGAGCGACGAAATCGAACGCTTCCTCGATGTCCGACCGGGTCACGCTGGCGGGCATATTGATCGACCAGGCGAGATAGGCCCCTTCCGGGTCCAGCTCGCGCAGCGGCGGAAGTGAAGCGGTTTCGACGCCGACGACTTCGCCGCCCATCCGCTCCAGCTCGCGCAGGACCAGCAGGGGCTCGCTGCCATTGGCCATCGCCTCGCGCGAGGGCGCAAAGCGGATCGACCAGCCTGTCGGGGCCGCCGCAACTTGTGCGTCACTATCACCCAGATCCATGAACGGATCGGCATCCTGGTCGAGATCTGCGATATCGACGACCACCGGCATGAAGCCGAACTCATCCGCTTCGCCTTCGGGCGCAGGTGCGCTCGGTTCGGCGGCTGCGTCTGCGGCAGGCGCATCGCCCGCCCCTTCGACCAGCAGCGCTTCGAGCGTGGCGAGCATCGCGGCATCGTCGGGCACGTCGGCAAAGCCCTGCGCGGCCTGTACGTGATCGGAGAGCACGTCGAAGGCCAGCAGCATGTTCTTGCAGATGTGGGCTGTCGGTTCGATCCGGCCCGCGCGCACTTCGTCCAGCAGGTTTTCGAAGATGTGCGAGAAGCTCTGCAGCGCCTCGTGCCCGAAGGCACCCGCGCCGCCCTTGATCGAATGCACCGCGCGGAATACGCCCGCGATCACATCGGCCGAGGTATCCCCGTCGGCCATGGTGCTCAGACCGGCTTCGGCGGTCGCAAGACCTTCGTTGCACTCTTCGAAGAAGATTGCCTGGATATCGTCGAGATCGTCGCTCATGGGCACACCCGGCGGATCGCCGCCCCCAGTTTGTCGGGGTCGAAGGGCTTGGTGATCCAGCCGGTCGCGCCCGCGCTGCGTGCCCTCGCCTTCTTGTCGTCGGAAAACTCGGTCGACAGGACGAGGATCGGGGTCCCACGGAATTCCTGCATGCCGCGAACCGCCTCGATCAGCTCGAAGCCGTCCATCTTGGGCATGTTGATGTCGGTGATCAGCAGATCGGGATTCAGTTCGCACATGCGCGAGAGGCCGTGTTCGCCGTCATCAGCGGTTTCGATGGCGAAACCCTGTTTGGTCAGCGATGCCTTCAAGAGCATCCGCATGCTCGCCGAATCGTCGACGGTCAGAATGCGTTTGGTCACGCGGCAACTCCTTCGGATTCCAGGCCGATCTGGTCGGTCAGTCGGCATCGTTCGACGCGGTCGCGAAAAGCCGCGCTGGGATTGGGAAAGGTCAGCGGACGGCCGGCGCTGCGCGCCTCCGCCTGCGCGGCGACCAGCAGCTGGAGGACGGCCTGACCGGCATTCTCCACCTCGCTGGCGTCGATCTGCGCCGGTTTGCCGCTGTCGAGCGCCAGCACCAGCTGAACCCGGAGCTCCTCCGCACTCGCGGTGGTGCCGTTGGCTGGCAGCGTGACGTGCTGCTGCACCTTGCTCTTGCGCGGGCGCGCGGGCTTTTTCTTCTCAGGCGGGTTGGGCGTTGAGTTCACTGTTCGCCTCCTCAAGTGCGGTCTCGAGCTGTTGGAAGGAGGGCGCGTAACTCGACGGAGTCATGCGCCGGGCGATTTCGATGGCCACCTGCGTCGGCAGCCCCTGGGCGTGGCCGATGATGGCAGTCTTCGCGATGTTGAACGGCTTGCTGTCAGCCTCGATCGTCTCGTGCAGCTTGGCCGCCAGCGGGCCGACGAGGCAGTAGGACAGCAGCACGCCGAGGAAGGTGCCGACCAGCGCGCCGCCGATCATCCCGCCCAGAATTTCGGTTGGCTGGTCGATCGAACCCATCGTCTTGATCACACCCAGCACAGCGGCGACGATGCCGATCGCGGGCAGGCCGTCCGCCATCGTCTGGAGAGCGTGCTGCGGCTCCAGCTCTTCGTGGTGATGCCGCTCGATGTCGTTTTCCATCGCCTCGGTCATCTGGTTCGGGTCTTCGAAGTTGACCGTCATCATCCGGAGGTAGTCGCAGATGAACTCGACCAGGTGATGGTCGGCGAGGATGCGCGGATAGCGGTTGAAGAGCGTGCTTTCCTCCGGATTGTCGAGATGCGGCTCGATCGCGGTGGCGCCGCCCTTGCGGAAGGTGGTCAGCAGGGTGAACAGCATCGCCAGGAGGTCGCGATAATCGCTTTCCTTCCAGCGCGGCCCCTTGAAGGAACGCACGATGCCCTTGCCTGCCTTCTTCACCACCGCCATCGAATTGGCGACGAGGAAGGCTCCAATCGCTGCACCGCCGATAGCCATCATCTCATGCGGCAACGCATGCGAGATGATGTCCATCTTGCCGCCAGCCATGATAAAGCTGCCGAACACGCAAGCCAGGATCAGTATAAGGCCGATGCCGTTGAGCATGGTTTCTCAGTCGCCTTCGTGAACGTGGGGGTCTGTGTTGAATTATAGTGCGGGGTCACTGAAGCCGGGCGCAGCGGGCCCGGTTTATTGTGCGGCCCCGCCCGGGTGCCTGCGGGGACGTTCGATGATGTCGAGGTAATCCTGCAGTTCCTGCTCGCTCATCGCGGCGACGGACGCGCTGTTGTGGAACCGGGCCAGCCGATGGGCGAGTTCGGCCGCCCAGTCGGCATCGACATCGAACAGCGCGCAGAAGCCGCCGATCGCGGGAAGGCAGGTGTAGGCAAGCGCCGTACCCTCGTCCCACATCTCCTGCGTGAAATCCTCGATCGCAGTCAGGACGCCGTTGCGCTGGCCACCCCTGAAGGTCGCGCGCTCGATCGCTTCTCCGCGCACCAGGCAGGTTTCGGTGCAGTGCCGCCAGGCTGCCGGAACCTTGTGCAGGTCGCCGTAATAGTCCCGCCGTGCGATCGCGCTTTCGATCTGGGGACGCAGGACCAGGAACGGGGTCGACTGCCTCACGCACATCGCGCGGATGCCGTGCAGCAGACGATAGGCGTGGTAGTAGTTCGCGACCGCCGGCATGATCCATGCGCACGGGCCCGAATGTCTCGGGAACGCGGATGCACCGCAGGCGCAGTCGAGAATCTCAAGCGTGCCGCCCGACCTTTCGAACCGGGCGAGAATGTCCAGCGTCAGCGGATCGACCCGCCCGATAGTGCACACCCGTTCCACTCCCGCCGTGTCGAGCGTCTCGCTGATCGCAAGGCGCATCCCGGCCAGGGGGTCGGTCGGCAGATCCATGGGAAAATCCTCACTATCGTGCGAACGGCTCGCACCTTTGGATTATAGGAGAATTGCAGGGGCTTACGGCGACGCACGCGGTAAAATGGCCCGCAGGACACGGGGAAAGGGGCGCACCGTCTAAAATAGGAACAGACCGACAAAGGAGTCTTTCATGTCGCTTGCCGCTTACCAGAGTGTTCGCCGGCTCTCCGAAGCGCCCCGTGACATCGAGCATCGCTTGATGGGGCAGATCACCGGAGAGATGATCGTTGCCCGCGATGCGCAAAGGCAAGGTGCCGAACTGGCCGAGCCGCTGCATCGCAATCGCGAGATGTGGAACATCTTCTCCGCCGATTGCACTTCGCCCGGCAACGAACTCCCGCAGGAGCTGCGCGCATCGATCATCTCCCTCGCGCTGTGGGTCAATCGCTTCTCGAGCGAGGTCATCGCCGGGCGGGAGAGCATCGAAGACCTGATCGAGGTCAACCGCACCATCATGGAAGGTCTCGCAGCGCACCGCCTGGTCAACGCCTGACGACCCCTCCGCATAAAGATCGGGGAGCGACAGCCAGTCTGTCGCTCCCCTTTTTTGTGTCCGTCATCGCCGTGGGTCGTTGCGGTTGGGACGCAGGCCAACCGCGATGGCCAAGCCGAACCGGCGCAGGACCTGGCCCGGGGGCTGTGCCACGCGGGAAACGAAAAGGGCCGCCGCTTCTCTCGAAGCGACGGCCCGTTCTCTGACCCTTCCCGGGTAGGGTGCTGGCCTAGAAGTCGTTCCAGTCGTCCGCGCCCGAGGAGTGCCCGGCACCGTTCGCGGGCAGTGCCGCGACAGGCGAGACGTAGCTCTTGGCAGGCTTGCCCGAAGAGGCCGGAAGCGAGCGCGCCTTCGATGCCGGCGCAGTGACCGTCACCTTCGGCTTGCTGGTCGCACCCGGCTTGCCGGTCTGGAACAGCGTGGCCCGCTCGGAAAGCGAGGCGACCTCGCTCAGCAGGTTGCGCGCCGCAGCCGAGGTTTCTTCCACCATCGCGGCGTTCTGCTGCGTGGACTGGTCCATGCTGGAAATAGCCGAGGTGATCTCGGTGACCGACGAAGACTGCGTCTGGTTGTCGGCCGCCATGGTGCCGAGCAGGTTGTGTACCTCGCTCACACCCTCGGTGATTTCCTGCAGCGCGCCATCGACGCGTTCCACCGCGTTCACGGCGGTACCGATGTCGGTCTGCGTCACGGTCAGCTGGTCGCGGGCAAGCTTGGCTTCTTCTTCGGCGCGCATGGCGAGCGCACTCACCAGGTCGGCGACGACTGCGAAGCCACGGCCCGCCTCACCGGCACGGCCCGCCTCAACGGCGGCGTTCATGGCGAGAACGCGGGTCTGGAAGGCGATCTTGTCGAGACCTTCGATAACCGCGTCGATGCCCTTGGCGCTTTCGCTGACGCGGCCCATCGCCTGCACCGCCTCGTTGGCGATCGAGCGGCCGCCATTGACCACGGTGAGCGCCGAGTCGGCGCGTTCCACGGTCTTCTGGCCCGAGCCTGCGGTTGCCCGCAGCCGTTCGTCGATCTGCGCGAGCGACGCGGAGGTTTCCTCCAGGCTGGCGGCGTTGCTTTCCGTGCGGCGGGCAAGATCTTCCGATGCCTGCGCAATTTCGCGCGAGCCGGTGCCGATCGCTTCGGCGCTGTCGGCCACTGCCGAGATCATCTCGCGCAGGCGCATGACCGCCTCGTTGTAGTTGGTCTTGAGCTCGGCGTAGGCGGGCGGGAATTCCGCGTCCACTTCGGCCGTCAGGTCTCCCTCGGACAGCTTGGCCAGCTGCGCGGCCAGAACCTGCACGACTTCGGCCTGCTCGTTTGCCTGCCGCTTCTGCTCGACGGCAGCGTCGCGGAAGGTGAACATGGCCCGCGTGATACGGCCAACGCAGTCCTGATATTCGACGAACTCGATCGGAGAATCGAGATCGCCAGCGGCAAGGCCTTCCATACGGACCACGGTGGTCACGTAAGGATCGGCGATATTGGCGCGATAGATCGCACCCAGTCCCGCTGCGACAAGGGTGGCTACCGCGCCGGTAACCATGGTGATGATGTCCCCCATGATCACACCGACGATGCCGACCATCGCGGTCAGTGCGGTGAGAGAGCCGAACGCTACCAACAGCTTCAGCCTGATCGGGGCAATTGTTCTAAACCAGTGCATAGGATCCTCGCGATTGCTTGGGCGGAGTCCGAGGTCACTTGGCCGCTCGCACGAGACTGCCGCTTGGCTCTAATTATAGAACGAGAGAATCCTTCGCGGCGCTTTGCGGCGGGGAAAGTCGCTGACTGGCTGAAAATGCCCTATTTTCGCAGGGTACGGTCAGGCGTCGATAAGACCTGCCGAATAGGCGATCCGCAATGCTTCGGGCAGGCTTTGTACTTCGAGCTTGTCCATCATCTTCCCGCGGTAAACCTCCACGGTGCGCGGGCTGATATCGAGTTCGTAGCCGATGATCTTGTTCGACTTCCCCTCGATCAGGCCTTCGAGCACGTCCCGCTCACGCGCAGACAGGCGCGAAAGCTTGTCGCGTGCCACTCCGGTGCGGGCGATGACCTGTTCGGTCTCTTCCAGAGTTTCGAAGGCAAGGTCGATCGTTTGCAGCAGGTCCTTGGGCTCGCACGGCTTTTCGAGGAAGTCTGCCGCGCCCGCCTTCATCGCCCTCACGGCAAGCCGCGTGTCGCCTGCGCCGGTAAGAACGATCGGCAAGAGATCGCGGCGATCGTGGATAGCCGCCAGCACATCGAGGCCGCTGGCGCCGGGCATGTTCATGTCGAGGAGAACTATGGCCGACGAAAGGTCATCGAGTTCCGCGATGAATTCGTCGCCGGAAGAGAACGAGCGCAGCAGCGTGTTGCGGTAGACGGAGAGGAGCGAATACAGCTCCGACCGCACCTCTGAATCGTCATCGACTATATAGATGCTACGCATAAGACATTCTCAAATCCGGGGGTTCGCTTTCAGGTTCATGGCGGGGCCACCTGGGCCGACCGTGCTTGCGACCGGTGTCCGACGACGCGATCGTCCGTGGCCGGTCGATCCCAAAGGTAGCCTTGCCCGAGCCGGGCACCAAGCAAGGCCGCATGGGCGAGGTGTTCGGTCGTCTCGATGCCCTCGATTACCGATGAAATATTGCGATCATCGCAGTAACTCACAACCTCTTTGAGAAGTCGCGACGGTTCGCGCCCATCATTGCACTTCCAGAAAATTTCCTTGTCGATCTTCAGTTCCGTAAGCGGCAGGTCGAACAGACGTTCCAGGCTGGTCGTCCCCCGCCCGAAATCGTCGATCGAAATGCCGCAGCCGCGCATGGCGAGACGGCAGGCCGCCGTCGTTACCGCGTCGCAGGATTGCCCCGTGGGATGTTCGGTGATTTCGATCGTCAGCGAGTTCGCAGGCATCTCCCAGCGGTCCAGGGCATCGAACACCATGTCGGGCAGTTCGGGTGCGCAGAAAATCGCGGGCGTGCAGTTGACCGAGACCGTGGCGGGGGTGCCCGCACCGCGCAAGATCGATCCGAACCGCAACGCATCGTCCAGCACCATCTGCGTCAGCGCCAGCTGCGTTTCCAGCTCCACCCCAGGCTCGAAGATCGTCTCCGGGCTGATCGACAAATTGCCGATCGTCATGCGCAGCAGAGCTTCGTAGCCCACGATCGCGCCATCCGACAGCCGACGCTTCGACTGGAAGGCGGTCTTCATGTGCCGTTCGAGCGCATCGGTGCGCGCAAGTTCGCGCACGAATGCCGTCTGACTGCACGGAGCCTTGGGTGCGCTGATCGCTGACCCTTCGACCAGGGTGAGCAGCGAGGCGACCGAGTAGGGCTTTCCCAGCGAACCCAGCACATTCAGGCCAACCTCGCGTGCGTAGCGCACGGCGGCGTCGATAATCCTCTGCTCGTGGCCGCTCGCCACGATCACATGCGGCTTGTGCTGTTCGTCGGCGATCTTCCTGATGATCTGGAAGCCATCGAGATTCGGCATGTTCAGATCGAGCAGAAGAATGTCCGGAGCAGGCTTGTCGGGCCGGTCCGCGCGGTCGACGCACGTCGCCCACGAACAGTCGTAGCCCGAGGCAAGCAGCGCGCTGGATATCTCGCAGCAGATATCTTCGTCGTCGTCGATGATGTGCACGCTGGGCCTAGGCATGCACCGCGTCCTCTTCCTCACCCGAATGGTCCGCGTCCAGCGCTATCACGGCGAAGTCGGGGAAGTCGATCGTCAGGATCGCGCCGTGCTCGGGCCGTGGGCGCGACCTGATGTCGATGCTCCCGCCGATCTCCATGACGATCTGGCGAGAGATGTAGAGGCCGAGCCCGGTGCCGCGATCGGAATCCTTGGTCGTCGTGAAGGCGTCGAACGCGGTTTGCGGATGGCTCAGGGCGAGCCCTGCTCCATTATCGACGATGCTGATCCGAAGGCCGCCATCGACCAGTTCGACGGTCAGGTCGATCGAACCCTCCAGCCCGGAATGATCCGCCTCGCGCAGCATTGCGATGGAATCGACTGCATTCTGGATCGCGTTGACCAGGACCTGTTCGAGGCCGACGCGCGGCGCTAGCATTCGCACCGGCGGGCCTTGGGGCAGGGTCACCTGCACGCCGACATCGTGCTGGACCAGCAGCGGGCGCATGAAGGACAGGGTCGTCCCGACCACCTCGGCCACGTCGAGCGCCTCGGGCTCGCTGTCTTCTATCCGCGCATAGCGCGAAATCCGGCCGATGATGTCGCGCGCACGGTGCACCTGGTCGCTGATCCGGTCCAGCTTGCCGCGGGCACGCGTCACACCCTCGCTGTCGCCCTGATCGAGCAGCAGCCGCCCGTTCTCTGCGCACAGCGAAATGGTGAACAGCGGCTGCTTGAGTTCGTGGCTCAGCGCCGAAGCCATCCCGCCAAGTTCGACCAGGCGCGCTTGCTGGAGCATACGGTTCTGGGCCAGCTTGGACTGGCGCAAGCGCACGATCCAGCCCGAACGCCAGCGGGCAGGCGCGCGCAGATCGCGGGCGACAAGCAGGTACCAGTCGCTCGAATTGTCGCCCGCCATGCGAAACTCGACGAAAGCCTCGGGCTCGTTGCGCATTTCGGCGAAGGCCATGCAATCGTTGGGATGCACCTGTTCGGTACGCCGCCGGGCAGTCCGGTCCGAGCTGATATCCTGGAACCGCAGCGTGCACGTCGCCGGATCGAAACTGATGTTGGCCGCGAGGGTCAGGTCCATTTCGGTCTTGAGCTCTTCAACCGCCAAAGAGAGGCGCTTTTTCTCCTCCGCCATCCCGGCCCAGCGGTTGTTTGCCGCAACAATCGCGGCAATCGGCCGCTCGAATTCGCTGAACTCGAGTTTTCCCGGGGCCTCAAGACCGGGGCGGCCGAAGCCCTCGGCCACTTCCTTCCACGCCCGGAGCGACCGGTGGAGCGCGCGCGTGAGCAGCAACTGCAGCAAGATGGCGAACGCCAGGATCATCGCGGGAGCGATCATCTGGAGAAGCGCGTTGCGATAGGCGCTTTCCGCGAGCGGGCGGGTCGAAAAGAGGTAGAAGAACTGGCTTCCCACCACCTCCACCTCGGACAGTTGACACGCGGAAACCCAGTAAGCGAACGTCCTGCGATCATTGGGGCCGGGGATGTCCGAACCGTCATCAATCCTCGTACACCCGAACAGCTCCATCGCGGCCGGCGTGCGCAGCTCTTCCTCGCGATTCGCAATCAGCACCTTCTGGCGGTCGATCCCGGCATGATCCACCTCCGCCAGGCCCAGATAAGGTTCGTTGCGGAACACGCCGCGTCCGATCCGCAAGCGCACCTGCAGCCTCGTGTCGGACTGATAGGCTTCGAAGTCCCGCGGAAAGCGGCTGACGTTGCCCACGAACAGAACCAGCGCAGAGGCGAGCACGATGAGGGTAATGGAAGCAGGCAGTAGCTCGGACAGGCTCACCGACCGTCGGGGGAACACGCGACCGGTGCGGATATTCACAACCAGCACCGACGCGGCCAGATCGACCAGAGCCGCCATCAGCACATCGTTGAGGAGCTTCCGGATGATCTTCAGCGCGACGATCGTCAGCGAGGCGTCGTGATAGAGGACCAGGAACACGCCCAGCCCCGCTGCGCCAAACGTGAGGAAGAAAATCAGCGACGGAAGAGCAAGCGGCCGGCCGGGAGAACGGAAGCGGCACAGGAACATGACGTGCGCCACCGACAGCAGGATGGTGTAGGCGTGGCCCCACCAGAACACCGACGGACCCATGGTCAGAAGCACCATGGGGATGCCCAGCCGCAGCCCCCCGATCCGGTACGCCAGCAGGTAGAACAGCGGCCCGAAATACACTTCGAAGCCGGGAGCGAAAACGATCCGGAAGGAACTCGCGGCGAGCGCCAGCGCGCAGAACACCAAGACCAGGAGCCAGCCCCTGGGCGTCATGTTGCGAAACGACACCGGCCTGCTCGCAGCCTCCATGCCAGGAGGCGCGCGGAAAAACAGGCTCGTCATGAGGCCAGCGCGTCCTGTGCCAGCATCGGCAGCAACACATTGAAATCGACCGGCTTGAACAGGATGGGCAGATCCTGCTTCGCAATTTCGTACTGAACCTGCTCGGTCAGGTCGATATGCCCGGTCATCAGTATCGAGCGCGTGACCTTGGATTGCAGTTCGGGATCGGATCGTAGCGCACGAATGAGGTCGAGGCCGCTCCCTTCGCGCAGGCGCAGGTCGGTCAACAGGACCAACGGCTCGGAAGCCTCACGTACCTTTTGGAGGCCGCACGCGACGCTGCCCGCTCCGCAGACAGCGAAACGGCGCAGTTCGAGCATTTCGACCAACTCCTCGCGGACGTCAGCCTCATCTTCGACAACCAAGATCATTGTCGAGCAATCCTGCGGCCAATATTACCAATCATTTGGACGAATAGACGCTTCGATTCCGTTAACGATCCCAAAGGGGCGCGATCAATCGCGTCGCCCGGAAGGTGGCTGCGGGCGTGCTCAGCGCCCCGTTTCCGCGCGCCACGCGGGAAACGGTATCGAACCGCAGCGCGCATAGGCATGCGTTCGCTCAGCGAAACTGGGGAGCGTTGCAGTATGCGAGCGCGACTTTGAACGCGGTCGGATCGAGGCAGTTGGCCGCCGCGAACGGAAGCGTCCGCGCGAGAAGCCCCGCGCAGTTGTCATCGAGCTTGCGCGTCAGGCCTAGTCGTCCTGCGCTTCGTCCGCGCTCTCGCCCGGCTCAATATGGCGGGTTTCGACCGGCCTGGTTTCGTTGAAGGTGATCGATCCGACCTCCATCCAGTTGGGCTCTGGCAGCGCGAAATCGACATAGGCGACCCCGCCGGTCGCGCAGCAACCGCCGTCACCCGCCCGTTTCACCGGAACCGAGGCGAACATTTCGCGGAAGTCGAAATCGACCCCGCCTGCGAGCGAGAAGCCTTCGGGCAGCAGCGCTGAAGCTTCTTCCAGCAGGTCGTTCACGTCGAAGACCGTCCAGCTTCCCCCATGACGGGTCAGCAGCACGTCGACATTGCCCATGCCCGTGCCGCCCGATCGCCCGGGCGCGTGGATCATCAGCACGTCTTCACTATCCCGCACCACCGCAGGCGGATCGTACCAGCCCTCGGTCTGTGCCGCCGCGAGCAGGTTGGAAATGGCGCCCTCGGTTTCGACCATCGCGAGCATCTCGATCTGCGGCCCGTCTGCGGGCTGAATCGACATCAGCTGCCAGACGATCGTGCTTGGCTGGGCGGTCGGCAGCAAGGTGCCGTAGGAAATCGGCGTGCACTCCGCCTTCGTCGCGAACAGGCACTCCGCGGCGAGATTTTGCGGAAGGTTTTCGTCGAGCTTCATGGCATGCTCGATATCCTCGCGATCGCAGCCGCTCTCGTACCCGCCGTCGGGGCAGACGCGCACCTGCGGATCGTAGAGATCGCCTTCATCGGTGTCGGCTTCGGCGTCAGAACCCGCCAGATCCTGAGCGACAGCCGCCGCAAGCTGAAAGGGCACGCCGGGTGCCGCTTCCATTGCGGCGAGCGGGGACGCGGCAAGTACCAGCAGCAGGGTCAGACCTATCCGGGCCCTCATCAGCAAATGCCCAGCCATTCCATGAACGTAGCCATGCCGCCCTCCTCGTTATTCATGTAATCCGCATAGACCTCGTCGGCGTTGGACTCTTCTTCACCGCGCGCCTCATTGAAATAAGCAGCATCGTCGTCCTCTGTCATCTGCCTGCGTGCCTGGCGCTGCCAATAAAGGCTGCGTGTTTTGGCATGGGCCGACGACAGTTCACTGCGAAGGGAGCCAGTGAACTTCGGGTCCGCCGCACTGCTGACGGCGTAATCCCACCGGTCCCACACCGCCGCACACATCAGCATTTCGGACATGGTCACGGGCGAGGTGCCGAATTTCGTTCCATCCTCATAAGCCGCGTTGTGAGCAAGCGCATCGGCTTCGGGCGTGCCCGCTGCAAGAGCGCTCGGAGCAAGGCAAGCCAGCAGTGCCGCGGTTGCGAATTTCCTGTTTATCATCATTCTTCCTTGCACACTGTGCCGCCGCCGGTGCCCTTGTAGGTCGTGCAGACGACGATCCCGCTGCCCTGCTTCGGTTTGTAGGGTTTGCCCGTGCCGAGCGAGCCGACATAGGTCGCATTGGCCTGGCGGGCCTTCTCGGCGCGGTCGTCCGCGGCGCGCTGCGCCCAGCGTTGCGCCTCTGCCTCGGTCTGGCGCTTCACCCGCATGCGGCGCTGGTATTCGGCGAAGACCAGCCGCGTGGCGGGCGGATTATATTGCCAGTAATACTTGTTCGCGATCGCGTAGATCGCTTCGTCGCTCCACTTGCGCAGGCCAGCCGCGCCAGCCTCGACGATCAGCTGACCGAGCAGTTCGCCATCCTCGTTCGGTTTGAACAGGTCTTTGCCGTAAGGATAGTAATAGACGAGGTAGTTGGCGACTTCGCCATAATCGCCGGTGCGCGTGGCGTAGGATCGCAGGGCCGCTGCCGACAGTGTGCCCAGCGAATTCAGCTGGCCTTCGACCTCGGCTGCATCGCGCTCAGCCAGTTCGACATACAGGGCCGAGCAATCCTGAGCGACGCCGAGGATGTACTGGTCCAGCGCCTTGCGGCCATGTTCCTTGCGATAATCGCTCCAGAACGTGTCGACGGCCTGCTTCGCCTGTTCACGCAAGGCGGGATCATTGCCCGTGACTTCGCCGAACTGCGCCATCGCCCGCCCGCCCGATACGGGCAGGTTGACGCCCTTGCTCTTCGCGTGATCGAGCGCGAGCGCGCATTCGTAGATCAGCTCGGAATCCCCTGTGTCCGCCATGGCGGGCGTCGCCACCATCGCCGAACCCAGCACCCCGACCAGCGTCATCGGCAAAACCCGGCCTGTGCACTTCATCGCGCTACTCCCCTTGTTCCTGCCGCAGATCACGACATCAGGACCGCCATCTCCCGGTCGCAGTCCTTTGCGCGGTCGAGCATGTGCCGGTACGCCTCGTCCGCCCCCATCACCCGCGCGCGCTTGTTGTATTTCGCCTTTGCCTCGGCCAGCGCATGCTCCCCGTCGATGCCGGTGCGTTCCTGCAGCAGCTCGACCACGCCCAGCCAGTCGCCCGAGCCATAATTGAGCTGCACGTTGCTCCCCTCGGCGACGCTGACGACATAGGCGCAGCCTGCGGCCATCTGCATCAGCTTCTTGGGGCTCGGATCCTTGGCGTTCGCCGGAGCGGCAAGCAGGAGGATTGCGGCTGCCGCGGCGATCGTGGCGGATGGTTTCAAAAGCATGTTTCTATCCCTGTCTTGAACCCCACCATCCCTAGGTGCCGGGGCCGCGACACAGAATTGAAAAAGGCCGACAGGAGGATGACAGCCGCTGTTACCCCTGCGCTGCGCGCCAAGGCGGCAAAATCGCCGAAATTGCGCACCTAACCGCGCTTGTCATGGCCCTAACCGAACTTGTCAGCGGACACCCTCTTTCGCGTGCGCGATACGGACCTCTGGATTTTCATGTGCTCCGGGGGTGCGCAAATGCGGTTCGAATTCAACAAGCTGGCAGGTCCTTCGCTGTGCGTCCTGGCACTCGCCATGGCGACGCCAGCAGTCGCGCAATCGGGCGGGGCATCGGCAGAGGCGCAATACGCCGAACTGGCCGCGCAGCAGTCCACCCGCGCCGGCGATCCGGCCTATGACTACGCGCTTGCCACCGTGGCGATCGACGCCGGCCATTACGGCGAGGCGATCGTGGCGCTGCAACGCGTGCTCGCGGTGCAGCCCAACAATGCTCCGGCGCGCGCCGAACTGGCCCGCGCCTATGCCATGTCTGGCGATATCGACACCGCGCGGCAGGAGTTCGGCACCGTGGTCAACGACCCAACCCTGCCCGATCCGGTGCGCCAGCGGTTCACCGGGCTGATCCAGCAGCTCGACAAGCAGATCGACGGCGGGGGCGACGATTTCACCGGCTTCCTGGAGGCAGGCGTCGGTTACGACAGCAATATCAACGCCGCGACCGACCTGACGCAGATCACGATCCCGCTGTTCGCCTTCCTCGGGCCGGGCACGCTCGGCGCGGCGGCGCGCGCGCAGGACGACGGGTTCTACGAGATCAACGGCGGTGCCAGCATCGTTTCGGCAGTCGGCAGGCAGGATCGCGTGTTCGCCTCTGCCCTGTTCAACTGGCGCAACAATTTCGACAGCAATCCGTTCGATATCGCCAGCCTGACCGGCACGGCAGGCTACGCGCACAGCTTCGGCAATTCGGACGTCATCTCGCTCTCGGGGCAGGTGCAGAAGTTCTGGCTCGGCCAGGATGGCTACCGCACCGCGTTCGGCGCGATCGGCCAGTACACGCACCTGCTCGACGGCGGCAACGCGATCGCCCTTTCCGCGCAATGGACCCGGCTCGACTACGATACCGATCCGCTGCGCGATGCCGACCGCTATTCGCTCGGTATCGGCTACGTAACTCCGCGCGCCTCGATCAACGGCAATGTCGGGCACGAGGAAACGCGCGACCCGCTGGGCGATGCGCAGTCCAACACCTTCTTCCAGCTCGGTGGCGGCGCGGAAGTGCCCGTGGCGGAGCGGATCGCACTGATCGGCGGGCTTGGGTTCGACCTGCGCCGTTACGACGCACCCGACATCCTGTTCATGACCAAACGCGAGGACGAGCGGGTCGATGCCTCGCTCGGCCTCAAGATCGCGATCACCGACAATCTGCTGTTCCAGCCGCGCGCCACCTTCACGCGCAACTGGAGCAACATCGCACTGTATGACTACGAACGCTGGTCCGCCTCGGCCGCGTTGCGGTTTGAATTCTGAGGGGGAGACTAGACATGCTGGTTCGCAACTCATCGCTTCGCAACGGCTGCCGGGCACTGCTGGTCTCGGCCTCGATCATCGGCCTTGCCGCACACGCGGCGGCAGAGCCAACGATCCTGTTTTCGAACAGCGGTTCGGCACAATTGCCGCCGCCGGGCGAGACCGCCACGCAGAGTAGCGGGGTCACCCAGATCAAGCTCGACGACGGGACGATTATCTCCATCGTCGGCGAGGCCAGCTACCGGATCGGTACGGGCGGCCTGTTCGAGCTGATCTCTGGCGATATCACGGTCGTCTCGCCTCCGGGCGCGGGCGCTTCGGTGCGGCTGCCTGGCGGCGCGCTCGCCTCGCTCGGCGCAGGGTCCTCCGCCGGGTTCTCCGCCGAGAATGATAGTGTCGAAGGGCACGCGATCACCGGCAAGGTGCGGATCGGCCTCGGCGGTTCGGGACGCAATTTCACCGCCGGAGACAAGTGGACCATCGCCGATGGCAGCATCGAACAGACGCTGGCGACCGGACCGCAATCGAGCCCGGGCACCAGCGGCCCGGTGCGCGCGGCGCAGAACGGCGTGCCCGTTGTGCTGGGCGAGGCACTCGCCGCAATCGGTGCCTCGGGCGATATCCTCGCCGCCGCAAGTCGGGTGGATGCCTATGCCGCCAACCCTGCGGTGGGCGCGCTGCCGACCGCCGACCTCGAGCTGCTGCTCGACTATCTCGAACAGATCTCCGGCCTGACCGGTGGCCAGCTGTTCGGCGATGCGGAGACTGCGGTCGCGTTCCTCGAATTCCTCGCCGAGGGCGGCAAGCCGGGGGATTTCGATCCCAATCCGACGCCAACCCCTACGCCGACACCTACCCCCACGCCAACTCCAACTCCGACACCGACGCCCACTCCGACACCAACCCCCACGCCAACTCCAACTCCGACACCGACGCCCACTCCGACACCAACCCCCACGCCTACCCCCACCCCCACGCCGCCGACCGGCCCCGTAGCCACCGACAATTCGGATGGCGTCGCCGTCAATGAGGAGGGGCAGGTCAGTCTCGCGCTGTCGGGCGTCGGCAACGACACCGACTATGCCGAAAAGGTACGCATCCTGCGCGCCACCGACGGCACCTTCGTCGGCTACACGACGTCGGGCGGGTTCCCTGCGCGGATTGCCGACGACAATGCGGAAGACACTTTCGGCAACCGCGTGTTCGAGGTGGAGGCCTATGCCGACCAGGCGATCCTCTCCGCCGTGCGCGTGGCAGGCGGCACCGGCCAGCTGCTGACCGAAGCGAACGAGCGCAGTGGGCGCCACTTCATCTGGGGTCTGCCCGCCGCCAATATCCCGCAGACAGGCACGGTCGCTTACGAGCTCGCCTTCGCCACCCAGCCGACCATTGCCGATGGCAGCCTCGATCCCGGCACTTTCACCGGCAGCATGGCCGTCCAGTTCGGCACCTCGCCCACGCTGGGGATGGACTTCGACATCACCATCGGCGGCTACACCTACGACGTGGTGTCGCCGGGCGGGCTCGACGCGCCCAGCATCAACATCGCGCCGCGCGGAATCTTCACCGGCACCAACCTCACCGCCTCGGGTTCGGCCAACCGCCCGATCGACCTGCCCGACAACCAGGGCCCGGCGTGCGACAGCGGCAATTGCCGCTTCGAGTACGAAGGATTCCTGGCTGGCGACGGCGCAAGTCACGCCGCGCTATCTTACCAGATCCGCGACGATGGCGGGTTGCAGCGCTCGATCTTCGGCGTCGCGGGCTTCCGCGCCGCGGGTGCTACCCCAACGCCCACTCCAACCCCTACGCCGACACCCACCTTCACCTACGATAGCGGTCGTGCGGTCGTCTATGCGGGCAAAGACGTCGGGCTCGACGCACGCGGCCAAACGGATGTGGCGTACGACAACGATGGCCTGCCCATCGCCTACATCTGGACGCTCAACGATTCCACGCGAGAGAGCGAGCGACCCACGATCGGATCGGCATCGATCGCCGACGGCGGCAGCGCCTCCGACGGCGAGATTTCCTGGGCGCGCTGGCACAATGGAACGACCGGCGGACGTTACTTCGGCGCCCCGACCTTCGATCTCGGCACAAACGACGGGTTCCATCTGGTCAGCGTGGTCCGGGCGACCGACCTGCCGACTAGCGGTACGGTCAACTACACGCTTGCCGGGGCGACTTCGCCCACGGTGAAGGATGGTAGCGTCGCGCCCGGCACCTTCGACGGGTCGCTTGCGATCACCTATGGATCAACTGCCACCGCCGATTTCGCCTTCAATGTCGGTATCGACGGCGGTTCGTACACCTTCGGGGCCACGGATCGGCCGGTCGAGACCAGCGGAGATTTCTTCGGCGAGTTCGGCGGCAACAATCTTGCCGTGACCGGCACCGGTACGGTGTGCCCGACCGGCGGATGCGAGGCGAGCGTGCGCGGCATTGTCGGCGGCGCAGGCGGCAGCGTCGCCGGGATCTCGTACAATTTCGGCGAAACCGGCAACGAGCCCCTGCGCACCTATGGCGCAGCCGCCTTCGTGGCGGACGGGGACGCAACACCTACTCCCACGCCGACCGGCTTTACTGGCACGCGGGCGAACCAGCCGCTTTATCTCGGTCGCACCGGCAACGGGCTCGGCAATTCCTTCGCGGGGACCGGCACCTATGCGAATGGTGAGCTGCGCCGGCTGGAGATGAACAGCACCAGCTACTTCGATATCGGCACCGCCACCGTCGCCGAATCCGGAGATCTGGGCGATATTGCCTGGGCGCGCTGGACCAACGGCACGGTCAGCGAGCGGAGTGGGCCGTTCACCGTCCCGACGGTGCTCGGGGCCAATGGCGGCTGGTACGTCATGTCTGGCAACCGGGCGAGCGACCTGCCGACCACTGGCATCGTGAACTACGAGCTGCTGGAGACGACTCCGGTCGCCGAGCTGAACGGGCCCGAACTGGGCACGCTGACCGGCAACATGGCGGTGCAGTACGGCGCGCAGAGCACGGTCGGTTTCGACTTCGAAATGGCCTATCGCGGCATGGGCTGGGCGGTTTCCACACCCGGCGGTGCGGCCAATCCCGGCAGCGGGATCGCGCTTGAATCGAGCACGCTGCAGGTCGGCTTCGACACAGCTTTCACCAGCGATGCAGGCAACGTGACCGGCACCGGAGGTGCCTGCGCCGACTATTGCGAAGTGCAGGTCGAAGGCGTGCTGTTCGGCACCGGCGGGCAATATGCAGGGGTTGGCGTCGGGGTCGAAGACCGCGGCTCTTCCGCAGGCACGATCAAGGCGTCCGGTCTGGCGATCTTCCAGGCGGGCAGCGTGACACCCACGCCGACTCCAACTCCGACTCCGACGCCAACCCCAACCGGTTTCACCGGCACGCGTTCGCCGGTCAGCTACTACACCTACACCAACGGATCGCTGGCGACCGGCTTCGGTGGCTCGGCAGACTTTGAAAACGGCGCGCCGGTCAGCTTCACGTCGATCCTCGGGACGACCAGCAAGGGGACTGCTACCGTCGCAAACGAGGGCGACGTGGGCTCGCTTGCCTGGGCGCGCTGGACCAACGGCACCGTGCAGGTGAATGGCAGCGCGGTCGAAGTCGGCCCCAACGGCGGCTTCCATGTGTTTACCGGCACGCCCACCACCGGTCTGCCCACCTCGGGCAAGGTCGATTACCAGCTGATCGCGACCACACCCGCGACCGACAACCAGGGCTCTGCCCCCGGTACGATCACGGGCGATCTGGCCATCGCCTACGGCTCGACGAGCCTCGTTGGATACGATCTCGCGATGAATGTCGGCGGAAGGGGCTGGGCGGTGTCCACCACCGGCGGCGCTGCCAATCCCGAGCAAAGCCAGATCAACCTGAGCATTAGCGGCAGCTCCTGGAGGTTCGGCGGCACCTACACCAGCACCTCGCAAACGGTCAGCGCGACAGGTGGTGCCTGCTCGGGCACGTGCATCGTAAACGTCGGCGGGGTGATGTTCGGTCAGGATGCCGGATACGCGGGGGTCGTGATGAACGTCACCGACGCCAGCAATGCGGCCACCATCGGCGCATCGGGGCTGGCGATTTTCGGACGCGCGGATCTGGCGACCACCGGCCTGCCCGCCAATCTTTTGACAATGCCCACGGCGGTCCCGAGCGCCCAGACGCTCGCGATCGATCCGGGCAGCGTCGCCTTCGCCGCAACCACGTTGACCCCGCCCGAACAGGGCGACTGGAGCCGCTGGACGGGCACGTCCCCGCTCGCAGGAGCGCCGGTTGGCCAAGCGGCAGGGGCAGGCGGCCCTGCGATGGGCCTCGCCCGCGATCCCAAGCAGCTGCTCGGCGGGCTCATCACCTTCGGGGAACCCCCGGCCAAGTGATCCGGCAAGGGCGGGCTCCGGCCCGCCCTTCGCGCAATCTAACAGGCTTCGTCATGGCTCTGACAGGCATGGTCAGTGGGCCGGGGCCGTTCGAGGGCGCATGCTGCCAGCCATTCTGAAGCAGGGGAGGTAGTTATGAAAACCGCATTTGCACTGAGCGCTTCGGCCGTCGTCTTCGCGCTTACCGCGTCCACGCCGACCATGGCGAAGGACAAGAAAGAGGACATCACGCTCGCCACTTGCGAGGAAAGCCTCGGCACCATCGCGGTGGTCGACGGCGATACGCAGGGCTGGTCCGAATACGGGCTGGGGAGCCCGCGAGAACTGATCAATTCGCTCGCCATCGAGTCGGGCTGCTTCACGCCGCAGGGCGCCGCCAATGGCGCCCCGGCGGACTTCCTGATGAATGTGATCGCGGGCGACAGCGAGGAAGTCGACAAGTCGATCGAGATGGCCAAGGGTGCCGCGATGGAAGGCCTCGTGCGTTCCGGTGCGGCGGGCGCCGTGCTCTCCAAGGTGCCCGGCGCAGGTGCCGTGCTCGGCATGTTCGGCGGCCTTGGCGGCAAGAAGAAGCGCGTCGCCGCTGGGATCAAGCTGCTCAGCCCCGCCACCGGGATGACAATCGTCACCGGTAGCGGCGAGGTGAAGAAATCCTCGATCACCTTCGGCGGTGGCGGCGGCTGGAACGCCGGTGCAACCGCATCGGGTTACGCCAGCAACAAGAACGGCAAGATGCTGGTCGAAGCCTTCGTAATCGCGTTCAACAGCCTGGTCGATCAGAAGCAGACCATTGCCTCGGTCCCGCGCATGCAGCCGGCTGTGGCGCAGGCTTCCGCCGAACCCGCAGCGGTCACCGCGATCGATACTGTGCTGCGCGCAGGCCCCGACGCCGCCGCAGCCGAAGTCCGCTCGCTGCGAGCCGGGACCGAGCTGAAGCCGACGGGCGCGCGCGATGGCCTGTTCATCGAAGTCGAGGACAATTACGGTACGCGCGGCTGGGTCTCTGTCGAGGACCTGGGCTGAGCGCGTGGCGGCCGACGAAACATCGTCTTGTCGGAGCTCTCAGGCGGTGGCACCTTCGGTGTCGCCGCTTGGCGCTTCGGGAGAGAGCATGGGCGCTGCCCTGGACGATATGCGCATCCTCTACATAGAGGACGACGCGCGCGCGACCGCCGAGGTGCGCGATCTGGCCCGCGATCGTGGAGCCCAGATCGTGTGCGAGGCGAGCGGATCTGCGGGCCTGCTGCGCGCGGGGATGGAGCGGTTCGACGTCATCATCCTCGACCGCATGCTCGGCGATCTCGACGGGCTGACGATCATCCAGCGGCTGCGGGAAAGCGGCGTGGGCACGCCCATCCTGATGCTCTCCGCGCTGGGGCGCACCGCCGACCGCGCCGAGGGTCTGGATGCCGGGGCCGACGATTACCTCGCCAAGCCATTCGAAGCGGACGAGCTGCTCGCCCGCGTCAGGGCGCTGCACCGCCGCGCGAAGGGGCAGGAACACAGCGCGGTGATCCTGTTCGGCGCGTTCGAATGCCACGTGAAGGCGCGCACCGCCTTTCGCCAGAACCGCCACCTCGCGCTCAGCCCGCGCGAGTTCGAGCTGTTCCGCTATTTCATGGAAAATGCGGGCGAAACGGTAACGCGCGAGATGCTGCTGCGCGATGTCTGGGGCATGTCGTTCGATCCGCAAACCAACGTGGTCGACGTCAATATCGGACGCCTGCGCCGCAAGCTGGAAGACGGGTTCGAAACGCCCGCGCTGGAAACGATCTGGGGTTCGGGCTACCGCTTGCTCGACGGAAGGTAGGGCCCCGTTTCACACACGTCGATCTTTTCGCGCCTGGTGTGGCTGGCGATCGCGCTGTCGATCCTGCTGGTGCTCGGCCTGTGGGCGATGACCGACCAGACCATCCGCGCAGCCAATCGCGCGTCGGTGGAAGAGGCGGTCGACGTCGATCTGGCGGGTCTGGTCGATATCTATGCCAGCGGCGGACAGGCCGAACTCGAACAGCGGCTGGGCGACAGGCTGGCGATAACGCCTGCGGTGCGCACGAAACCGCATTACCTGCTGACCGATAACAGCGGGGCGCGCATCGTCGGCGATCTCGACCGCTGGCCCGATCTCGATCCCAAAGTATCCGAACAGGGCGCGATCGAGGTGCTGGGCGGCGTGCCCGCGATCGCGCGTGCGACGCAGCTGGCGCCCGATCTGCGGCTGGTAGTCGCCTACCATAGCGGGCAGGCCGACCCGCTGCTGCACCGCGTAGCGCTGGTATTCCTGGCCGGGGGAGCGATCTTCGTCCTGCTGGTCGGCCTGCTCGGTCGCCACGCCGCGCGCGGGCTGCAATGCCGGATCGAACAGATCAACGCCGCTTTCCGCGCGCCCGAAACCGTGGGCAAGATCGCCACACCCGGCAGCGCCCGGCGCAATGACGAGATCGACGAACTGGCCGATCACAGCGCGCGCTCGATCGAACGGGTGCGGCGCCTGCTCGAAGCCTATCGCGAGATGTCCGACCAGCTGGCGCACGAAATCCGCACCCCGATGATGCATCTGGACCAGCGGCTGGTGAAGGCGCTGGCCGAGCCGCTGCCGCCCAGCGTGGCGGAAAAGCTGGTCGAGGCGCGCACTGAAATCCGCCGGATCGTCTCGATGCTCGAATCGCTGCTCGACATCGCCTCGAGCAAGGCGCGCAAGGGAGACAGGCATGGACTCACCCCGGTCGACCTGAGCCAGCTGGCGACGCGCATCTGCGACCTCTA
Source organism: uncultured Citromicrobium sp. (assembly GCA_964574905.1). Classification (GTDB taxonomy): domain Bacteria; phylum Pseudomonadota; class Alphaproteobacteria; order Sphingomonadales; family Sphingomonadaceae; genus Alteriqipengyuania. The sequence continues at coordinate 89,929 of CAZNOY010000010.1, forward strand.
TGCCGACAGCGCCGAGGAATCGAACCACAGCTTCGAGTGGCACATTGCCCCCGACGTCTGGATCGACGGCGAGGAATCACAGCTTTCGCGCCTGCTGACCAACCTGCTCGACAATGCCTTCAAATATGTCCCCGAGGGCGGGCGGATCACGCTCTCGCTCGAACCCGGCCCCGTCCTGCGGGTGGCCGACGACGGACCGGGCGTGCCGCCCGCGCATGCGGAACGCATCTTCGAACGGTTCTATCGCGGGGACGATAATGGCGGCGGCGATGGCGGCCGGGCCGGGCCGACCGGATCGGGCCTCGGCCTCGCGCTCGCCAGCGCGATCGCGGAACGCCATGGATTGACGATCACGCTCGAACCCGTTGATAAGGGCGCAAGCTTTCGGGTCGGGAGGGGTTCCGCGTGACAGCCATATTGCGCATTGGATGGATGGTGTGCCTGCTGGCCGCATGCGCCCCCGTGGCGGATCGACGCACCACGCATACCGCACCCCCGGCATCTTCGCCCGCGCAGGATCGCGCCGCGAGTGTCGCTGCCGATCTCGCCGCCGCCGATCTCGCCTACGAACGAGGCGATACCGCCGCTCTCGGCCCTTTGCTGGAGCGGTTGCGCGCGCAGGGGGCACACCCGATCGATGCCAGCGACGGCGATCCTATCGCGCAGTGGGAGGCCGCATCGGGCCTTGCGCCGACGCAGCCCTACAGGGGCCGCGTGCTTGGCCCCGGCTTTCAGCGCGGGCGGCTTTCTCCGGGCGAGAATGCGGTGATGACACAGGCGTTTCTCTCCGGGCAGAAGACCACCATTTCCGTCGGCGAGCGCAATCCGGCGACACTGCGCCTGCGCGTTTACGATTCGAAGAGCGTGGTGGTATGCGAACACGCGCCCGCACATGGTAAGGTGTGCAGGTTCACTCCGGTGTTCACGCAAAGATACCGGATCGAAATTCGCAACGGGGGCAAGCGGGATGCGGTTTATTACCTGGCGGTCGAATAACGCGCGCCTGCTGCTGGCCGGAGCCGCACTTGCCGCGCTGGCCCCCGCCCTTCCAGCATCGGCACAGGATGCCGCCCAAGACGCAACCGAGCCTGCGAACGAAGAGGGCACAGACGAGGCCGCTCTGCCCGCCGACCCCGAAGCGGCGCAGATCGTCAACGAAATCAACGCGATCGCGGAAGGCGACCCCTCCGCCGATCCCGAAGGCGATCTGGTCAAACTGGCCGACCTGCGCGCGCGGGCGCAAGCCAGCGGCAAGGTGCCCCTGATCGATCTCGGCGTGCTCGAAAGCCAGTTCGGCGCGGCCTATTTCTACCTGCGCGATTTCGAGAAGGCGCTGCCCTACTTCGATGCCGCCGCCGATCTCTACACGCGCGGCAATGCTCCGCGCGACGAGATTGCCGGGCTCTACAACAACCAGGCTTCGATCCTCGCCTCGCTCGCGCGCTATCCCGAAGCGGAGGAATATCATCGCAAGGCGCTGGCCATCCGGCGCGAGATAGAGGGTGAGCGCGGGCCGTTCGTCGCCTCCTCGCTATTCGGCCTTGGCCACATCTACTATCGCCAGGGCCGCATTCTGGAATCGCTCGAGTACCTGCGCCCCGCGGCCGAGCAGACCTTCGAATTTCTCGGGCCAGAGGACATGCTCACCTCGCTGCGGCTGACCTCGCTCGCGTCGGTGCTGGGCCGCGCGGGCTACGATGCCGAGGCGATCGAAACCGCCCGCCTCGCGGTGCGCCTGTCGCGCGAACACCTGGGAGAGGACCACCAGCTCTACGGCGTTGCGGTCAACAACCTGGGCCATGCGCTGATGCAGGCGCGCCTGCTGGGCGAGGCGATCCCGGTGCTGCGCGAGGCGCTGCGCATTCGCGTCGCGACCGTGGGCGAGGATGCCAGCGGAACCGCGGTGAGCTTGCGCAACCTCTCCGAAGCGCTGATGCTCGACGGAAAGGCAGAAGAGGCCGAGACGCTGCAACGTCGCGCGGTCGAAATCTACGAGAAGACCGGCGAGGTCGAAAATCCCTTCGCGCTGGCAACGATGTACACCGCACTGGCCGAACATTACGCGCTGCGCGGCGACTGGCCGGGCTACGACGCGCTGATGGGCAAGGCCGTCACGCAGGCCGACAACGCGATCGACGACGAAAGCGTCGAGCAGGCACTGATCCACCTCCACCGCGCCGAATGGTGGATGCGGCGTGGCATGAACGCAGAAGCGCTGGCCGAGGCCGAGCACTGGGTGCCGCTGGTGCAGGACGCCCTCATCGAAACGCACGAGGACCGGATCTGGAGCGAGCTGCTGCTCGCGCGGCTGCGGCAACTCGGCGGGCAGGATACGGCAAGCTACCTGCCGCTGGCGGACGCGGCGATGGAGGTCATCTCGGGCAGGCTCGCCGACGTCGCGGTGTCCGACGCCACGCTGGTGCGAGAGGCACGCGCGCTGCGCGAGGCGGCGATGCTCTATCTGGAGCTGGGTGCCGCAATCGACGATGCTCCGCGCGTGTTCCGCGCGGCGCAGGTCGCCAATATCTCCGAACTCGCACGCGGTCAGCAATTCGCGAGTTTCGGCGGGGACGACGAGGCGACGTGGCAGCGTGAAAAACTGCTCGACCTCGCTCGCCGGACCAGCGAGCTGCGCACCCGCTATCGGTCCGCGCAGGAGGCAGGCGACGAAACGCTCGCGGCAAACCTCGCGAGCGAGCTGGAACAGGCCGAAAGTGCCGAGCGCACGGCGGCGGCCGCGCTGGTGCAGGCCTACCCCGACTTCGTCCGCCGGTTCCGCCCCACCGCGATCGATCTCGCCACGCTGCAGGCACGGCTGCACTCAGGCGACCTGCTGGTGCTGCCGGTGGAAGGCGACCGGAGCAGCTGGATCGTGCGTGTCGGTGCCGATGGAGCGAGCTGGAACGAGGCTGACGACGCGCAACTCGCCGCCGATGTCGCCACGCTGCGCGACGCGGTCGAACGGCCAGAGGGCGATAGCTTCCCGCTCGCGGCGGCACACCGACTCTACGCGCAGCTGTTTCCCGACGGCACCGGCGGCGCGCAGCGTGTGCTGCTCTATGGCGGGCAGCGGCTCGCCTCGCTCCCGCTGAGCCTGCTGACCACGGCGGACTACTCGGGCGATCTCGCCGGGGCTCCATGGCTGATCCGCGACAGCGCGGTGCAGGTTGTCGGCAACCTCGCGCTGTTCGGCAATGCGGGCGATGGCCCCGGCGCGGGCGCGACGCCGCGCTTCGCCGGGATCGGCGGGGTCGAACTGCCGGGCACGGAGAGCGCACCGGGCGGCGGTGCCCCCGTGACCGCACTGTTTCGCAGCGGGCGGCCCGATGCCGCGTCGATCGCCGCGCTGCCCGACCTGCCGGGCGCGGCGCGCGAACTGCGCGAGATGGCCGACGCGCTCCAGTCGCGCGACAGCGTGCTGCTGATCGGGTCCGACGCGGCGGAGGAGAAGGTCAAGCACACCGACCTGAGCAATATCGACATCCTCGTCTTCGCCACGCACGGTCTCGTCGCGGGCGAGGTGACCGGCCTGTGGGAGCCTGCCCTGCTGCTCGGATCGGACGATCCCGGCGCGGGCGAGGACGGGCTGCTGGGCGCGAGCGAGATCGCGCGCATGCGCCTGCCCGCAGACTGGGTGATCCTGTCGGCGTGCAACACCGCCGCGGGGCTCGATGGCGACGGGCCGACCTATTCGGGCCTCGCGACCGCCTTCGCGCAGGCAGGTGCGCGCGCGATCCTGCTGTCGCACTGGCGCGTGCGCGACGATGCGGCGGCGAGGCTGAGCGTGGGCACGGTGCGCGCAGCGCAAGCCGGAACGTCGCGCGCCGAAGCGTTGCGGCAGGCGCAGTTGGCGCTGCTGAACAGCTCTGATCTGCCCGGCGCGGCCAATCCGGCGGTGTGGGCTCCGTTCGTGCTGATCGAAAACTGAGCATTCGCGTGCTGCCGATGCGTGACCTGCGGGCGTGCGCTGCTAGTCTGCCGAAACGATGAGAGGCGATTCACCCGACGGCAAATCCCCGCGCGTCACCTCGTTCGACGTGGCCGAGCGCGCAGGCGTCAACCAGTCGACCGTGTCGCGCGCACTGGCAGGCTCACCGCGCGTCACGCCCGCCACGCGCGAGCGCGTGCTCGCGGTCGCGCAAGAGCTTGGCTACACGGTCGATCACCGCGCCTCGGGTCTGCGACGGGGCCGCACCGATACGATCGCGGTGGTTATCCTGCAGGGGCCCGAAGATAAGGCACCTTCGGGCAATCCGTTCTATTTCGAGCTGCTCGGCAGCATCTGCGAGGCGGCGGCGAAGCGCGGGCTGGAGACGCTGGTCTCGCTCCAGTCCGAAAGCGGGCAGCTATCGGGCGACTACGTCAAGCGCGGGCAAGCCGACGGGGTGATCGTGGTCGGATCGGCGCGCCATTCCGCCGCCTGGTCCTACTTCCACGAGTTGCAAGGCGCGGAGAACAACCTCGTTTTCTGGGGCTCTCCGTTCGACGATGCGCGTTGGGTCCGTTCGGACAATCATGCGGGCGGCAGGCTTGCGACGCGCCACCTGCTCGACCGTGGCTATCGCAAGATCGCCTTCGTCGGTCCGCTCGGCACCGGGCCCGGCCAGTTTGCCGAACGCTTCTCCGGGTATCGCGAAGAGCTGGTCGAGCACTCGCTGGAGGCGCTGCATATCGACGAGTATCCCGATGGAGACCGGATCGCGCAGGGCTATCACGCGGCGCGCGCGCTGCTCGAGTGCGAGCCCGCGCTCGATGCGTTTTTCGCGGCGAGCGACCGGCTCGCCTTCGGCGTACTCGAATACTTGCAGGAACTGGGCCGCCCGGTGCCGCAGGAAATCGGCATCGTCGGGTTCGACGGGATGTCTGCGGGCACGATCTGCAGCCCGCCGCTGACCACGGTCGCGCCCGATCTTGCCGAAGCGGCGGAGGCGCTGCTGGCGTCTGCTATCGAGGGTGAGGCGCGCGCGCGCCAGCGCGTCGCCGTCAAACTGGTCGAACGCGCGAGCGTGCGCCCGGCCTAGCCGGGCCGGTCGCCATCCTCGTCACCGTCGTCGCTATCGCCTTGCTCCGCGAATTCGAACGGCGGTAGGCGATTGACCGCTTCGCGCAGCGACAGGCTCCATTCCTCTGAGATGCGGCGGAAATAGGGGTCGTTCTCCTGCACCCGCTGCTCGTTGCTGATGCGGTAGCTATCGCGTTTGTTGATCGCGAAATCGAGCGGCAGGTCGACTGCTAGGTTCGAGCGGATCGTGGAATCGAACGACACCATCAGCAGCCGCACCGCATCCGCGAACGGCATGGCCGGGTCGAAAGTGCGCACGATGATCGGCCGCCCGTACTTGGTCTCGCCAATCTGGAAGAAGGGGGAATCGTCGCCCGCCTCGATGAAATTGCCCTCGGGATAGATCAGGAACAGGCGCGGCTCGCTGCCCATGATCTGCCCGCCGACGATCAGGCTGGCGGAAAAGGGCGAACTGGCCGCCCGCTGCTTCTCGCCCTTCAGGTTGGCGATCACTTCGCGCAGCGTGTTGCCGATGATCGTGGCGACCTGGAACATCGAGGGTGCGGAAAGGATCGACGGATCGCGTTCGGAAGGGGCCTTGGTCCGTTCGTCGAGCAGGCTCACAACCGCCTGCGTCGTCGCAAGATTGCCCGCCGAGAGCAGCGTGATCGCCCGCTCTCCGGTATTCTCCCAATGGCGCATCTTGCGCACCTGCGACACGTCGTCGACGCCCGCATTGGTGCGCGTGTCGGACATGAAGATCAGACCGCGATCCAATCGCATGCCCACGCAATAGGTCATTTCAAATCATACTCGTTGTGGCGACAGGGATTGATTATTGTTCGACCCGCAGGCTGACAAGCACACCCTCGCCGCTTCCCCCCATCCGCATTCCGTTAATCGGGGCCGCCTCGGTGAAATCGATGCCGGTTGCGACGCGGATATAGCGCTCGTCGGGCGAATAGCCGTTCGAAATGTCGAACCCGACCCAGCCGATGCCGTCGAAGAAGGCTTCCGCCCACGCGTGGCTCGCGTCCTGTTCGACCCGATCGTTCATCATCAGGTAGCCCGAAACATAGCGCGCGGGCAGGCCCAGTAGGCGGGCGGCGGAACAGAAGACATGCGCATGGTCCTGGCACACGCCCTGCCCACCCTTCAGCGCCTCTTCGGCGGTGGTGCCGGTGTGCGTGTTGCCGCCCTGGTAATCGACCGCTTCGAGGATCGCAGCGGACAGATCGTGCCCCAGACCGACGCTGGTCTTATCCGCATCCTCGAACGCGCTGACGAGCTTGCGGATGCCTTCGCCCGCTTTGGTCAGCGGGGAAGATCGTTTGAAATGCCATAGCGGCAGGAAGCCCTGATGCTCCCCGACAACGCCGTCGCTCGCCGTGTTCTCGACCAGCCCGACGCAGCGGATCGCGGTCTCGGTCCGGCCCGGCTCGATCCCCACGAGATCGACCATGTTGCGGTTGTGATCTTCGTAATGAAGCTCGATCTTCCCGCCTTCGATTGTGACGTTCCAGTCGAGCACCTTCTGCCCGCGCGAATCCTTGGGGCGCAGGCGGGTCTGCTGCAGGCCGTAGGCAACCGGCGCGTCGTAGGAATAGCGCGTTTCGTGGTCGACACGCAGCCTCATGAGGTGACCCCGAATGAATAGTCGTTTGAAATCTGCGTGGCGAGGCGTCCGTTGGCGGCGAGGAAGCCTTCGATATATTCGTGCAGGCCATCGTCGAAGATCTTGTCCATCGAGCGGCCGAGGTAATCGAGGTGGATCCGGTCGGCCATCTCGCACGCGTCGGTGCGAAGGTCGTAGTTCTTTTCCAGATAGCCGAGATTGTCGCAGATCTTGTTGTAGCAGAA
>CAZNOY010000011.1:0-91409 GCA_964574905.1 uncultured Citromicrobium sp.
AATGCGAAGAGGTCCCTCAAAAGCGCGCCGCTGCAGCGGCTCAGTTTAGGGGAATCTCGCGTGCTCGAACTACCACGCGCCAGTATCCGTGCTGCGAATGCGGATGCAAAAAGGGGGCACATTCTCGCGCCCCCTCACTCAGATTTCTAATGCCTTCGCCGCGTGCCTTCGATGAAGCTCCAAGCGTGATAACTTGCAAGCAGGTTTCGCCGCACCCGAGGCCGGACAGCCCTGAAGAGCCAGTAGATCCAGGCAGCCTGCGCTTCGGCGCCGATCCGCGCAATGCGCTGCAACGGCGACGCCCGTGATGGTGGGACAATCAAGCGCCCGATGCCAGCAGCATCGGCGAGCATATCGTGCGGAACTAGCACGGCATAGCTCGCGACATGACCGATGCGCGGCAGGTGATCAACGAGATTGCCGGGAAATGGCTTGCCGATCATGTCGCTTGCCCGCTCGTGCGTTAGGACAGGCGCGTAGAATAACCCCCTAGTGTCAGGCGTGAACAACCGAGCGATATCGCAACGGATGCGCCGCGGATCGTATTTTGCACCGTAGCCGTGGGCATGAACGCTGAATGATGCTTCACCCCTCTCCTTGACGTCGATGACGAACGCGCCGAACCCGAAAGGGGCTGGCGGCGAAAGCGGGCCCGGTGGTGGCAGAAGCGATAGCGCGACAATGCGGCGTGGCATGGCACTACGATGGTGAGTTGTCATGGACTTGGTCCTTCAAAATGCGCAGCGGGCGGCCCTCTATCGACGGCGCCCGCTGCCTGTTGCTGTCATGATGATGAGGTGCGATTGCCGGCTACCTTTCCTCGAAAGGCTGATCGGCAAAACGGAGCCTGAAGAGATGCTCCGTAAGCGCTTGCGCGCCCTTGTCGCGCGCAAGCGCTCCCCAACTCTCCCATCTGTCGATCCGGTCAACCAGCCAGCGATAGAGCCGGTCGCGTTCGAAGCCTTGGGCAAAATCCATCGACCACAGCGTGCGGGCGAGCGGGACGTTGTTGCCGCTCGGAGGCCCGATCAACTTGATGGCCGGTTGTGGAACCATGTCATCGCGCACGAACCGCAACTCGAGCTTGCCGGCAAAGGCTTCGCACTGGGCCATGATCTGATCGCGCATCGCCGGGTTTCCGGCTACGTCAGGCCCGTCCGTGGCTCGAAACACCGGGAGCCCTAGCGGGATCGGTGCGGCTTGCCGCGAGCGCGTGCTTGCCAGCATGACCAGCACGGCTCGGCCCTCATGAGTCAGCTCGCCAGAGAGACCATGGGCTGAAAGTCCGAGGCCTTCGAGCCAGGGCCCGCAGAACTGGCGCGCGAGCTGCCAAGAGTTGGAGAACAGATCGATGACCTTCTCCTCAATGCCGATCACCCTCCTGTCGATGGCAACGAGGACCGAGAGGAGAACTTCAAGCGCGTGCTCGCGGTCGTGGTCCGAGGCGCTCGCCATGCCAAGGCGTGCGGTCCAGAAGTATTCGCGGACGCTCCGCCATTCGTTTCCTTCCTCGTCGTAGAGGGGCGGCCATTCGGTATCGTTGACCCGGCACCAATATCCCCACGGCAAATTCGGATTGCGACGCCGTTCGTATGGAATGCGCTCAGTCATGATCGCCTCCCGACTTGCCGAGCTTGGGCGCGGGTATGCCTAGCGCTGGCGGCGCCAGCGATCCGGTATGTCGATCCTCCAGCGCATTGAGCTTTGAAGCGAGGTTCGTTACCTCATGAAACATGTAGTCCATGTCACGATAGACCTGTCCTTCTTCGCGTTCGAGCGGCCGTTTGTGATTGGGAACGTAGTCTCCCGCCTGGTCGGCGCTGAACCCGAACCACCAGTTCGTGCGGTCGACATCGCCCGATATGTCGGACGTTCGCGGCGCCGAGCGCCGCGCAGACCTAGAGCTGTCGATCGTGACGTGGCAGACGCTCGTCTCCAGCGCTCCGCTTTCATCGCAGGCTTCTGCATAATCGATCGGGCCATGCACGTGGAGTCCTGCAGAGGCCGGAATGGCATCTGCGCTGTAACCCCAGAGAGGATGCTTGACACCTACCGCGACGAATCCCGACCAATGGCCGCCGAACTGGCGAAGCAGGATGCAATGCTTGCCGGTGCGGGCATCGATCCACGCCACCTTGTCAGGCTCGTCGCGCCATGGCCCGGGCGCTACAGGGTGTCTGGTAGTATGGATAAAGAGCTGTGCGGGCCTGATCTCTGTGTCGCCAATGGCGAGGCGCGCTGGCAAGGCAGGCAGGTTGGTGTTGGGATTGGCAGCCGCGAGGGCGCGGCGGGGCGGTGAATTCTTTCTGGGCATTTCAGATTCCTATCGAGCATAAAAAAATGCCGCTGACCCTGGTGGGAGAGCGGCTTGCTGGTGGCCTGCGTCGGTGCGGACCTGACATTGGCACACCGATGTTGTGTCGAGGCTGCGTGCCGTGCCTCGATTATTGCTATCCTCAGCTCATCTTTTCCTCCCCGTTTCCTGTTTCCATCACATCCCTCTCGCTCATGCTTCCGCCATTGGTGACGGGACTGCGCGATAGACAGCGCCCCTGAGCCCGCTGGCCGCCTTCTGGCCACGTGCCCAGGGGACGAACGTCCGGCGCACGAAGTCGCTGTCTGGCGCTGCCAGAATGGCCGAGGCGGCAAGGGCTATGATCGTGTCACCGCGTTGGCATTGAACCTGTCCGTGCGCCGCCAGATGTCGGACGGTCAGAATCGTCGTCGTCAGCACGTCAGCCCGCACCTGCTCTGCGACCGCGCCCCAATCCCCGCTCTCGCAAAGCACGCCGATCGTTTTCGAGGGGCTCGGCTTCGCCGGGACGCTAACCGCTGCGGCCATTTCGGGAAGGTGCACGCTCGGTGCCTGGACGCAGGTCACGCGGCACAGGTCAAGCCTTTCACGTGCGTTCGGCGAGCCATCGATCAGCTGCGACGGAAGCTGCAAGTCGTGGGTCGTGGCGCAGCGCCGTAGGACAGCAAAATCGCGTGCTTCGCCGCCCCAGGTCGTGACGACGGCATCCGGGCTTGCCGCAAGCACTCCAAATAGCTCGCTGACGATGGCTTTCTCGTCGGTCGCCTCGGCGGTGCGGACGAACGGGCCTTCGATTTCGGGTGAGGTCTGCCCGGGCATGAATGAGATTTTCATCCAGCTAGTCGCCGCGACCTTGTGGAACGGCCAGCGGATCGCCTGCTCTGCGCCCTTCCCTTCGCAGGTCATATAGGCGTCGTGCGAAAGCCTGTCGTAAATGAACTCAAGATCGATGACGATCCAGCTTTTGGGTCTTTCGATGTGGTCCGATTGCGAGCGAGCAACGCTGGCGCGCGCCTCACGTTCGAGATTTGCTGCAAGGCGATCGAGATCGCTGCCGGCAATGATGGTATCTGTCATAAGTATTCCTTTCGGGCGCAGCGCCGCAGGAGCGACGGGACGCGATGCGTTTCCATTATCTTTGATCGTAGGCCGAAGGTGCCGCATTCAGCGGTGACGTTCGCAAGCGGTGATCGGACGCGTGGTCAGCGCTGGCAGGCCCATGCGATAGCCCCAAGCCTGCTCGTGTTCGGCCATCCCGGACTTGACCTCGATCTGCCAGAACCCCGCCGCTGGGTTCCAATGATAGCCGCGGGCGCGAAGCAGATCCTTTTTCGCATAGGGTGCGCGCTGGGCCTGCACCATGACCGTAGTGCGCGCAGAAGCTTCAAGGAGCCGTGCAAGATGCGTGCGGGCGGTGCTTTCGCCGGGTCCGCGCTGGCGATGCTGCAAGAGCCAGAACAATGCCCAAACATCGGCAGCAGCCCGGTGCGCCGCACTGAACCATCCTGCGTGGGCAAGGAGGGCCGACTGCGCGCGACCTTCAAAGCCGAGTTTTAGCCAATCGATCTCGGAGCACGAACAGGCCCATGCACGGCCTGCAAGATTGGGATAGCGCCGCTCGATGAAAGCCAGATCGAATTTTGAATTGTGCGCAGCGATCAGGTCCGCCCTGTCGAGCAGTCCGAATGCGAAGGGGTCGTTAATTTCCCGGCCCTGCAGATGTTGCGCACCAAGGCCCGTCAGCAGCGTGATACGCGGATCCAGTTCGCGGCCTGGATCCTGCAGCCAGCTGAAGGGTCCGACATGGCCGATCACTTCGTTGTCTTCGTCGACGATGACCAGCATGATCGCAAGCTCAATGATGGTATCATGTTGCGGGTTGAGACCGCTGGTTTCCGTGTCTACGATGGCGATGCATTTGCCGTCGGGCAAAGAGCCCACGTCCGGCATCGATGAGTAAGGGTCGGGCACGCGTCGCAGCACGCGGTAGTCTGCATGGGTCGCGAGCTCCGTTGCCAGCACTTCGGTGTCTGGCGAAAGATGTTCTGTATCGATCATTTCGGTTTCTCCGTTTCGGTGAAACCGGCAAGGCGCGGAGACGCTCACTTCGCATCTCCTTTTCCACCCCACCTGCCGGCTTCACCCGGCAGGCCAACCTGCAGCTGTTTCAGCAATTCAACTCGCCGCGTAGGAGCGGTCGGCTTTTCTCGATGCGGCGGCAAAGAAAGCGCGTATGCGCATGGCAGCGAAGAGGCGCGACGAAAGAAACGAGAATTGCTATCGGCCCTGCTGTCTGTTGCTCCGTTCCGCAATCCGTTGGCGACGCGCGAAGGCTTGATCGCTCTCGCCGTCCTTCTGGTAAAACGATCCCCGGTATGCTTCCGCAGCAAGGCCGGTAGTGCGGCGGAGTTGTTCCGCCTCTGTGTATGTCATGGTCTGGAATATCACGTGGCGATCGGTGCGCGCGCTCGTGCGCATCCATTCGTCTACGATAAAGGGGGCCAGTGAGTTCTCCTGATCAGTCCCCTCGCGCACCTGTCGCCACACCGCGATCTCGGGTCGAACGGCGAGATCGACTATCTTGCCCGGGTAATCTCCCTTGGCCGCTTCCCGCAGCTGGGCAATGAATGTAGCATCGTGACGCTGCCCCTCGACAAATTCGGCTGGCCAGCTGCCGTGGCTGTCCGGTATGACCAGCTTGTCTTCCCGGAGCTCGAATTCACCCGTGGCAAGACCCGTGAAGATCCATTGCCTCTTAGCCTCCTGAACCCGTCTAATTGCCTCCAAACGCTGTTGGATTTCTGGACGCACCAAAGCATGCGGCAAAGGAGCGAACTTTTTCAACAGTTCCTCGTCGTCGAGAAAGCGGACTCCGTCGACCGAGAAACGCGATACGGACAAGAGCATCCGATCGCAGTTCATCTCGGTTAGGAATCGATGGGCTATGGGGATTTTGGCCGCATTAGGTTTGCCTTCTCGGCTGTTTTCATCGTCACGCGCGTTGCGCCTACGGAAGTCCTGCAGCACCGGTGGAGTAAAACGGGCGCCCCGCTTTTCTCGCTCCTGTTGTTGGTGAAGCTCTTCGAGCGGTGCGGTATTTGCACTCTTTCGCTTCGGTCGGTCGAACCAAGCAGTGTCATAGATTACGTCAACACCCCGATGCTTCTTCACTCCCGATTTCGCCAGAAGCTTTTCGGCTTCCTTGGCCTGCTTTGAGTCGAGTGGAATTTGCATCTGTGCGGCCAACAAGAGCATTTCACGGCGGAAACTCGCCGGGCCGACAATCTTTACTCTTCCGAACTTCTCGTGAGCACGGCGCAAGGCATCGATCTTTCCCTGGCGGTCGCCTGAATACACCGCGATAAAGTTTGCAGTTTCGACGAATGCAATCTCGTCGTTCAGCCGGTAGGTCCGGCTGTGGTCCGATTGTTCGATCGAGTAGCGCTTCGTCCAGTCGCCCGATCTCTCATCATGATCGAGAAAGCACTCTCGGGATTCACCCCACAAGACCGTGGTGGCGGGTTCGGTTTTCGGCCGCGGTCCCTTGCGTTTGCGTCCGGCCTCCCGGTCAAAGGACAAATGCAGTTCGCGCAGAATCTTCTCTGCCTCCTCCCGGCTCGCTTTCTCCCGCTTCTGCTGCAAATTATGTTGACGCCGTTTTTCATCGCGCGACTTCATTTTCTCGCGCGCCTTCTTTGCGTCCGCACGCTGTCCCCTAATGACCTCATGCCTGTCTCTCAGCGCTCGCTCGAATTCCTCCAACTCGCTGTCGATCTGCGCTTGCCGCTCAGCCTGCTCCGCGAGGTCGATATCACGTGAGAAATCGTGCCCGAAGTCGTGCCCCATCTTTCGATAGGCAGGAGCGACGAACGAACGAACGCGGATGTCACTTGCCGGCGCTTCGTAGGGACACTTGCCCAGCTTGTTGCAAAGGCGCTTGTAGCCTGCATTCACATCGCTGGCGGGGATGCGATCGTCACTCTTGTCCAAGACCCCGTTTGCGACCAGATGACCGCCCGCAATTTCGCCTTTTACCCGATAAGGTTCGTAGCGAATGCCGACACGGGCGAGACCGCGGTGCCATTCGTCCCAGCTCTTCGCCTGCCGGCTCACCGCACGCGCCAGCAGCGTGATGGCTTTCGGATTGGGAAGCGCTTGGCCGGCATAGGCGTCGGAGGGGGCAAGAACTTCGGCATCGAACTCGGCCTGTTCTGCTTCGACCGCTTTGAACGCACCGCGGTTGATGATGTCGCCGTTCGGCTCTGCGATTCGGAAGCCACTCCAAGTATGATAGACGCCTGTTTCGTCGGCTACGTATCGGCGGTTGGGTTCGGGCTGCAGATTATCCTGTGCCTCGCAGATGGCCAAGGCGATGTGCAGTGCCTCGATTTCCTTCCCCTGCCCCCATTCGCCGACCTTGCCCGACTTGGCATCGGCAGTGCAGACGGCGAGGTGAAAATGGCCAAAGCGCGTGTCACCATGGTTCGAATAAATCATGGGCTTGTTTTCGGCTCGCAGCAGGCGGCGAAAAATATCCCTGTGACGAGCCGCCATCTCATTGGTTACGGGCTCGTCTCCGTAGGCGACAACGATCTGCCGCAATGACGTCTTTCCGGACGCTGCGACGCGATAGGCAAATTCAAGCGCCTGATCCTGCTCAGTGCCCTCTTCGAGATTGAAAATCGCCGCGTCGAGAACGCGCGTATCGTCGCCCCGATCATCGGGGCCATATGAACCGATATTACTGGCCTCACGGACAAGCGTGGCTTCATCCTGGTCCAGTTCCAAACCAAGGACATATTTGGCTACCGCCCAACCGGCGAACAGCGCCCGGCGGTCGCCACTCGAGATAGTCGCGATATCCTTGAAAAGATGCGCGTAGGAAATGCTCTTAGCGATCATCGGCCTTTCCTCGGCACAAGTTCCTTTGCCGGGTATCGCTTGAGCATTTCACTCATGTGCTTTTGGCCCAGTTCGCCGGCCCGTTCGCCAAGCGCATTTGCCTGCGTCTCCATTCGGTCCGCGCTGGCCCGAAGCTCCGTCGCAAGCTCGCGTAAATCTTCGAATGTCGCCCGGTTGCTTTCGGTGTCGACATCTGAAGCAGGCAAGGTCTGGAAAACTGCCGCAGAATTTTGGAGTGCGATGCTAGCTTCCCTAAGCCCTTCAGCGCTGTCGCGCAGGTTACGGACAGACTGATAAACGCCGCCAATGGCTGCGTAAGTGGGGTCGTAAACATCTCCCCGGGTCAACCCGCGGTCTCTCAGGAAAGCGGAGAAGCTAAGCCGACCCTTCTGTTTAATAATATCCGCCTTTTCTGCCTCGTTGACAAAGACCTTGATGAAGAGATCGCGTCGATCTTTCGGAAAGGGACTACCCGGCTTCACTTTTAGATCGGACTGAGATTTCGACGATCGCGGGATCATTTTTCTGCACTTCCCTTTTCAAGGGCGGCACGAAGCGTAGCGACACGACGCCCCATGGAACGGGACCCGTTCCCATCCTGCTTATTGCTACACCCTTCAAATGGCGTGCCGTATGGTGCTGAATCACGCATCGGCATCGAGCCCTAGTTTGGCGAAGGCTTCCCGGATGTCTTGGCTTGTCGAGTCCTGGCGAGACAACGCATCTGATAGCTGAGCTCTGTCCGCAGCGAGCGCACTGGCCCGACGTTCGATCTCTTTACGCGGCTCCTTGAAGTATATCGCGAAAAGGAAGCTCCGAACCTTGTCGCCTTCAACGGATTTGATGTGCCCGGTTCGAAGGGTGATCAGAGGATCGTCCATTTTATCCGAACCACCCTCGCCGACCGCTCTGGCGTAGTCGTCAAACGAGGGCACGTCTTCGCTTTCGGAACCGGCTCGAAGAGAAGCGAGAGCGGCGTCGAACTTGTCAACCGAGCCTTCAATTTGGGACTCTTCGGCTTGCCTCTTGCCCCTCTCGGTCGAACCTTCATTCGCGTCGATCTGACCTTCGCCCTTGCCTGTTGCCGCAGCAAAGATTGACGAGCTGCTCTCCTCAGGTTCCGCCGTCTGAACCTCTTTCGAACCCATACTAATTCGAGCAGAAGTGCCATCGAAAAGATCCCTGCAGGGGTCTGCATCAGCTTCGGGCTCACATGCTTGCACAGCCTCGCCGATCACCTCTGGCGGCTGCTTCTGACCGACTTCCTTGGGCTCGGTTGGCAACGCTTGCTCCTGCGTTCTCGCTGCCGCCACCACATGATATCCATCACGAGCCGACCAGCGGAACCAGTTGCGCTGCAGCCACGCGATCCGCTCCGCCAACAGCTTGACCTCGTTGCTGGCCAAGCCATTCCCTTTGGCCAGCTTTCGCGCCAGAATCGCGCCCTTGACCGGAGCCGGAGGATTGGCTTTGCGTTGCTCCGCAGTCTTGCCCGATGCTGGCCACCCAGCAGCTCGAAGCTCTTGGCAAACGAGCCCATCGAACCTTTCGGTTCTCGAACAAAGCAGGACAGGCGGATCGGGGTCCAGCCCTGAAATGAGCGTCGGTAAGGCATCCATCTGGCGACGATGGAAAGCCGTTCTTTCGCGTTCACTTTTTGAGGACATTCCAAGGCACTCCGTGGGATTCTAAGTGCCTTTTAGGATGATTTCCGAACTACCCCAACGCGGGTCGGAAAGTCTCCGCGATCATGCCCGTTCTACGCCGCATACTTCCCCTCGCTTGTCCGGCGCGCCAGCCCGACACCTGCCAAGGCATCGAGGACGGGCCGAATGGTCGCAGCCCGCTTGCCCTTAAAGGCACGCGCGATGTCCTGCGCTGCGAGGGGTTCTGGAGAACTGGATAATATGGACTGCACAGCGCCGATCTGCGCTGGCAGGTCCTTGGGCCAAGTAATGATATTGTCAGGCAGCGGGGCCGCAGTCTCGCCCAGATCCAGTCTTTCGTTGACGGGAGCCTGGTAGCCCGGATCTTGGAATTCGGGGCGGAGATATCGGATCAGACCGCGCGATTCCTCGGTGGCGCGTTCGCGGTTGAGCGCGACGAGGCGGGCGAGGATTTCTTCCTCCGGCAGGTCCGCTGGCCAACCGTAGGCTTCTGCCACGGCGGTATCGATTGCATCGTGATGGCGGCGGATCAGAGTAACCAGGCCGCGGTCGTGAATGTCGCGTTCGGTGTCGGACAGCGCGCGGCCAGCGCGCAAGGCATCGAGCACATTATAAAGCTTGGTAAGGGTCAGATCATCGTGCTGGGCGAGCACACGCTTGCGTAACGCATCGAGCGCTTCCGCCTCGTTGCGGACCTTGTTTACAAGCGGATCGGGCACGTCGGCCGGAAATGGGAATGGGTCGAAGCAACGCGATTTTACATATACCGGGTCGTTTCCCATGCCCAGCCATCCCCCGCTGGCGAGCGCCCATGGGATATGAAAGCGGCTAGACAACACACCGAGGTTAAACGCATCAGCCGAGGCTATTGCGATAAGCTTATTGTCTGGAACAGTCCCATTCGGGAGGAATTGGAACACACGGTGCTTGGCCGTCTCTACGGTGGCAATGTAGCGTTCGCACCCGTGTAAAGCCTTGCGAATCTCGCTGCGCTGCTCTCCGAATAGCCACCAATTTTCTCGATAAGATGCTCGGTTATTAGCATCGCGGTGCGGCTTCACTTCCTCATGGATATGTTGCCATATTGAGGGGTGCCGCTCACGCAGCTCTGTTTCGCTAAGGCCGTAGGTGTCGATGACCATGACACCGCGCGGGCGAGCCATCAGGTCCTTGCCATTACGGTATTCGAAAATCACTTGCGGCTCGTTACCGATACCCGAACGGATACGCGGTTTATCCTCACTTTGTCCGCCCACAATATTAATCGAATAGGGGTCGAGACGCTCAGCTTGCTCCGGTGCGACGATGAAGCCGGAGCCGTGCAGCTTCACGCCGGGCGAACAAAGTTCATCATTCGCCTTCAGCGTAACCGCCTTGGTCACATCCGCTCCGACCCGCAGATCCGGACCGATACGGCCCGTTTCCTCTGTGAACAGAATGGTGTCGGGCGCACTGCTCTCGTCAATTACCCTGCGCAGCAGGCCCTCACTCTGCTTGTTTGCGGGAACGCCAACGGTCATCGCGATGCGCACCGCAGCGCCATCTTTCTCGTCCACCCACGGGTGGTTGGGAATGGCATAGGTTAGGGTGACGCCCTTCTTGGCGTCGAGGTGTTTTGCAGTGACCCTGCGACTGAAGACCTGCGTGATGGAATTGGTGGTGACGAAGCCAAAGCGACGGGCATTGTCGGCGCGAACTGCGTTGGCCGCGCGGTCCCACCAATGCATGACGAAATCCGCGCTTTCGGGCACGTCGGACACCTTGAATAGGGCATCGAAATAGCCGTCGCCGAGCCTCTCGCGCACGTCCTTTCCACCGATAAATGGCGGGTTGCCGACGATAAAATCCGCCTTGGGCCATTTGGCCGCTCTGGGATTCGGATAGAGCCAGCTTTCCACGCGCGCAGTTTCATCCGGCACCGGCTTACCGGTAACCGGATGGGACTTCGTCGTCTCGCCGTCCCAGCGGGAAATGGGCCGGTTTTCTTCGTCCCGCTCGAGCACTTTCTCGTCATACTCAATCAACGCATCGCGGTGTTCGATAGTGCGCAAGCCGGTAAGGATCGGCTCGTTCGGCATCCGCTCCTGCCCGTTCACGCGGAAGTGCCATTGCAGGTAGCCAATCCACAGGACTAATTGCGCGATCTCGACCGCGCGCGGATTGATCTCCAGCCCGAGGAAGTTTTCGGGTGTGATGGTATGGCCGGTAAGGTCGGCGACGTATTGCTTTTCAGTTTCGCTGGACGACAGCTCCTCTAGAAGCTCCAGCACCTCGCCTTCCAGTTCCTTCATCCGCGCCATAGCGACATAGAGGAAGTTGCCTGTGCCACACGCTGGGTCGAGGACTTTCGTGCCAGCGAGGCGGGTGTGGAATTGCTCTACCAGCAACCGTGCGGCATCAGTTTTGCCATCATCGATCAGACTCGCAGCGGCAGTCCTGACACCATCCCAGTCAGCCCTCAGCGGCTCCATGATTGTGGGGGCTATCAACCGTTCGACATAGGCGCGCGGCGTGTAATGCGCACCGAGCTTGGCCCGTTCCTTCGGGTTCAACGCCCGTTCCAGCAGCGTGCCGAAGATTGCCGGCTCGACCTCGGTCCATTTGTGCTCAGCCGCCTGGATCAGCACCTCCAGTTCATCCGCTTCGAGGTCGAGCGCGGTGCGATCCTTGAACAGGTATCCATTGAACTTTTTGACCGGCACGCCCAGCGCCGGCGCGAACTCGCCCTGGTCCATAGCCTGCCACAGGGCCGACAATTGCGGGGCGAGATGTTCGGGATGCTGCCGCTGCGCCTTCAACAGACCGGTAAAGCTCTCCTCGGGGATCAGCTTGCTGTCCTCGGCAAACATGGTGAAAAGCAACCGCATGAGGAAGCCGCTGACACGCTCAGGGTTGTGGTCGCGCGCCTCTAGACGTTTGGCCACCTTGGCCAGCAAGTCCGCAATCTGCCGGGTAACCCGCGCGGCCTTGGCGGCGGGATCGAGGCTGAGTGGATCGGTCCAGATGCAGCGCAACCGTTCACGCACTTCCGGATCGCGCAGGTCCTCCAGCATGATGCGATAGCGCGCCCGATCGGGGAACTGGGTGTATGCCCTGCCCGTGCCGGAAAAATCTGCCCAGATGTCCAAACAATAGCCGACATCGGTGACAATCAGGAAGGGAGGCCAGTCATGGTCTACGGGGAGGCAGCGGGCATAACGTTCCGCCTGCCCCTTCGCCGCGATCATTGCGGCGGTCCACCCACCAGTCCCTCGCCGGGCAGTGCCCCGCTTCATGCGGCGGGCGGCGGACTGGCCGAACAGATCGAGGTCTTCCTCGCCCGCTTCTGCAGCTCGCCGGTCAGCATCCGAACCCTGCTTGGCTTCGAGTATGAATGCCCCGCGCCGATAGCAGTCTATGCGTCCGAAGCTTGTGGTGCCATCGCCATTGTCGGCAAAGACCCGACGCTCAAATACGTAATCGTTTTCGGTGTCATCGGCTTTGCTGCCGTCGGGCGTCGACACACCAATCAGATCACACAGACCGTTAATGAAGCTCTGCGTGTTAGCGAGTTCTGACCCACCAGTATCACGCCAAGCGGAGATGAATTCTTCAATTTTGTCGGTGGTTTCCCCCATCGCCTCTATCTGCCGTCAGGATGCTGGAAACGCAATCTCCGTCGGGTGGAGAGGTTGCGATCAGCCTCGTTACTGATGGGACTCAAAAGAGCGGGTAGCGGACTGGCCGCTTCCGAATCATCGCACCACGGCAACTGCCATTTCAGGTCGGACGCGGTGTTAGTGGGTCCGGTGGGCGACGAGCCTAGTGCAGTGGCGAATAGAATCTATCAATTCCGCCTCGCTACCGAATGCTAAAAACTCGCGAGCGGCCTCGCTCACCCGCGGAGACAGTGTCACACCTCCAAGAAGAATATTGGCATATTGGTCGAGAGTGCGAATACGATCATTAACCCGCCTTCGCTTACCATTCAGCACCTTTGAAATCGTCCCTTGATCGACGCCCGTCCTCGCCCCGATTTCGATTTGCGTAGCCAATCCACGCGAACGCACGGCCTTAAGCTTATTCGCCAATTCTAGGAGAAATACCGAATCATCCATTTACTTCTGATTGGCATATTGGCATATCTGCTGCAAGATTTGAACTCAGGGACATGATGGAAACAGCAGCAGAAATTCGATCCCGCCATGTCGCCTTCCGTGATTGGACCGGAGACCGCTCCATCGCGAGCATCGGCACCAACACGGGCGCGATCGCTCTTCCCTTCCAGGAATGGCGCCGGTTCAAAGAGGCGTTCGCACCCGAGTTGATCGACCAAGCTGCGACAGAAACATCGGGTAATATCAATCATCTAGCCGATCCGTTCGGGGGTTCGGGAACAACCGCGCTCGCCGGGCAGTTTCTCGGCGTTCGGCCGACCACCATCGAGGTCAATCCCTATCTGGCGGATCTCATCGAGGCCAAGATCGCGCCGATCGACGTCGATGCCGCCGCCGTCGCCTTCGGGCGTGTGGTGGAGCGGGTCGGCCAAGCCGAGGCGTTGACCATCCCAAAATTTCGCGGGGCGCCTGCCACCTTCGTCGAACCCGGCGTGGAGGGCCGCTTCATCTTTTGGCAGGATGTGGCGCGCCGGCTTGTTGCTTACCGCAGCGCAATCGACCTCGAACCAGACGAAGCGGTCAAACGCCTATTCAAAGTCACACTGGCCTCCGCCACCGTTCCCGCCAGCAATATCATCGTCAGCGGCAAGGGACGGCGGTATCGCCGAGGCTGGCAGACGCGCAGGCCCAGTCCCGACGTGATCGATGCCTGGTTCCGTGATGGCGTGCTGCGCGCGCTGTATGACCTGCGGCGCTTTTCCGATCGCAAATGCCGGGATTACCGGCTGCTTCGTGGTGATGCGCGGCAGCGGGTCGGCGAGATCGATGGCCTCGATTTGGCCGTCTTCTCGCCGCCCTATCCCAATTCATTCGACTATACGGATGTCTACAATGTCGAGCTATGGACGCTCGGCTATCTCGACAGCGCGGAGAAGAACACGGCGCTGCGCAAGCAGACGCTTCGCAGCCATGTCCAGATTTACCGGGATATGTCCTCCCACGGGATTTCGAGCACGACGCTCCTGCAGACGATGCAGGAGTTGGAGGCGGCGAGCGATAAGCTCTGGAACCGGCACATCCCGGCGATGATTGGCGCCTATACCGCTGACATGGCGATCATCCTCAAGGGGCTCGCGGAGAAATTGCGCGCGAACGGCCGCATCTACATGGTCGTCGGAGACAGCCGCTACGCAAATATCGACGTGCCGATCGCAGCGATCCTCGCCGAGATCAGTCCTAGGCTCGGCCTCGAGCCGTTGCGGGTCGAGCCTTGCCGGTCGATGCGCGCGTCGCCGCAGCAGGGTGGCCGCCCGGAACTGGCCGAGAGCCTGATCGTGCTCGAACGCCGCTAGACGCCGGAAAATCCAGCGATCCGGGCGTGCTCCGAGGAGCCGAAGAGCGGACGCACCGTGTAACGCGGCACCGGAGCAAGCTCCCCCAGCACCTTCACGACATCACCATCGACCATCAAATCCTCGCTCTTGTCCTCGCGCAGATCGAAGATTTCCAGAAGCCCTTCCTCGGACTCGAGATTGCTCTGATACGCCCAGGTCTGGCGCAAGCCTTTCTGGATCGCGTCGAGATTAACCGTGCGGGAAACCGTCCCCGCCTTGGCTCGGCCTTTCGCGTTCGCGAACGACTTGATGACCTTGAGTTCGACAATCGCCCAATAGGCGAGCTGGCCTTCGCCACTTGGCTTGAGCAGGCGAACATCGATACGGCCTATATTGGTCCGGTCCTCGACGCCTACGCGGACGAGGCCCTGGAACCACATGCCGAGCGAGAGTGCGAGCGCGTCCTGAATGCTGCGCTCCGGCTGTGATCCGGGGACATATTTGGCGGCGCGTTTGGGCTCCCAAACCCCAGACACGCAGCAGGTCGGCGTCAAAAGCCCAGTCAGATGAAAATGATTCAGCGCGTCGAGCAGTTCTTCGACCGTCGCCGCAGGGGGATGGTCCCGAATCCTGTGCGGCCGGATTAGATCCTCAACCCCCTCCCGTCGCACCGTCATTGTGCTGGTGGTGCGATAGGCGACCGCCACCGGACGGTCATCCAGACCGTTTTCGCTGAGCCAGTCGAGCAGATTGGCAGGCGCGCATGGCAGTGGCAGGCTCCGCCCCGACGAGCAATCGCGGTTCATCAGCAACAACCGGCCCAGCAACGGCTCCTGGGTCGCGATCGGGTCCATGATCGCATCGGACGTGAAGCGTTCTGCAAATTCGCGAGGTCGGTCGACCATGACGAACGCGGCGACATCCGCTTCGCCTTCGGCGGGCCAGCCGGCTTGTGCGCGCGTCTCGAGCAACGCACGCGCCGCCTGCGCGAACCGGTCGGGGTCTTCGGCCCGCACGTTGGGCAGCTTCGGCAAGATGCCTGCCACCGCCGCCAAAACGGCGTCGTCGGTGCCCGCGACACTGGCAGGCGGCTCAGGCGGCATGGGCAACCCGTCCGAGATAGGTGGCATAGAGGTAGAGCTTCTCGCCGGGTGAAAGCCCGGCGTCTTCCGGCAGGAACGCCTCGAAGCGCTCCGAAGCCTGCCAACTCGGATTCGCTTGCCAGGTATCTTCGGCCCATTCCGCGAAATCGACGATATTGTTGAGTGAATTGACCGAGCGGTAGGTCACGTCCACCGATGCCGCGATGTCTATCTCGTCGTTCGGCAAGGTCGCCAGGGCGCCGGCCAGTTCGACCATGAAATGATGCACCCGGCGATCATCGGCGTCGATCGCCTCGTCTTCCTTGCCGGCGCCCAATCCCGCGAGCAGCGGTGCAAGAAAAGAGGACGCGAAACTGAGCGCGTATCGGCCTTCCAAGCGCGCGCCATTCTCGCCGCGCCCCACATATTCGAGATCGCTCACCTCAACGAGCCCGAGCACCACCAGATGATCGAGTTCCTCCTGGAGATCGGGATAGTGCGGCCCGCCGTCGATCTTCAGAATCTTGCCGTCGAAGGCCGGCAAATCCCAGACCGGGCTGAGGACATCGGATAGATAGGCAAAGGCATGGAGGCGGGCCGACGCAAGCGGTGTCACCGAGGCACGCTCCGCGGCATCGAGCAGAAGAAGCAAACGACCACGCCGCCGCAGTCGCGCGATCTGGTCCGGCGAGAGCCCGCCGCTCGTCACGCCTGATCCCCGGTGAGCGCGTGATCCAGCAATTGCTCGTATTTGGCGCGATCGCGGTCGAGCGCGCGGTTCGGCGCCGCGATTTGCAGAAGGTCGACGAGCCGACCGCGCCGCGCATCCACCTCCGCGTCGTCCTTTGCCGGACCATTGAAAAGCGACGTGATCAGGCCGGCATTGGAAAGATTGCTGGTGACGATCAACCGATTGTCCGAAGATTGCGCGAACTTGGCGAGCGCCGCCCCAACCCGCTCCATCGCCAACCCATCGAGACTGGCCTCCGGCGTCTCCATGATGAACGTCGAGGGTGCGCCCTGGGTCGCGACCCGGACCAGCGACAAGCGAAAGGCCAAGTCGATCAATTCGCGCTGGGATTCCGACACGTCCGACGGGTCGATTCTGCGGACAAGTCCGGGACGGTTGGCGGCCGCCATGTCGGCCTGGAAAGCGGGAACGCGCAGCCGATCCTCTGCCCTTCCCGCCTGGGTGTAACGTGGCTCCGCTGTGACCTGGACCAATCGAGCCTCTTCGGCGAGCAGCGCGTTGGTCAGTTCGACGAAGCTTTCCATCAATTCGGCCGAGCGCGACGTTACCAACTCTTCCTTCTCGGAGAGCAGCGTCCGCAATTCCAGCAAGTGGTCCGCGAGCTTCGTCCGCCATTCGAGCTGCTGGCCGCGCAATGTCACCAGCGTTTTCTCGAACTGATCGCTCGTAGTGCTGCCTGGCAGGCTCGCGCGCAGCCTCTGGTCGCGCGCCTTGCGATCGGCGATCGAACGCCGCAGCTCGCCTACCCGCGCGATTGTCTCCGCGTAGCTCTCCGCGATCACGCGCAATCGCGCCGCTTTGGTATCTTCCTCTTTCCGTGCCAGTGCGGCCTGCCTGCGTGCCTGATCGAGCCTTGCCTGCTCGAACTTGTGCTGCGGGATAATCCGTTCCTGCTTCTCGGGCTCGGCACCGCAAGCCGGGCAGCACCCGCCCTCGACCAGGGCCTCCAGCTCCTTGCGCTTCTCCTCTGCATCGGCATCGCACACGAGGCATTTCGCCTGAGTCATGATGCGCGCCACGACGAGGCGCGCCGCATCGTCCATCGTCGGATAGAGATTGAGAAGCGCTGTGTATTTCAGCCGCTCGACCGCGCCTGTCGCTTCTTCGCGTTCGTGTTTCGCCTTTTCATGTTCCAGACGAACCGTTTGACGCTCCGTTTCCAGATCTGCGAGCACGCTATCGAGCCGCGCCGCCTCGACCAGTTCGGCATCAAGCAATTTCTGCTCGGCCTCAAGCTGGGCGATGACCCCCTCGGAACCCGCTTCGCGCTTCCGGGCTTCGCGAAGGTCACGCTCGGTCGCGGTGATGCGCGTCTGAATATTGCGCGCTTGACTGTCTGCGCTTTGCACCAACCGCTCCAATTGCGCGACCCGCGCCGCGTCGTCCCGTTCAAGGAAGAGCGCGCGCAGCACCTGACGCTGAGCATTTTCGTCCCAAAGCGCCCCAGGCCGATCCTCGTGAAACAGGAGGACATGGTGTAGAACTAGGAGGACGTCGATAAACGATCCAAGCCCCATGAGATCGGCAAGCACGGTCTGGAAACTCGCTTCGCGCGCTGCGCGGGCGCCCGCGAGGGGTAGCGCGACTCCGTCGATTAGACATTCGACCAGGGACAGATCGGCAAGCCGGCGGGTGACGCGAAAGGTGTGTTCACCGAACGTCGCGCTCAGTGCGACATGGGCCGCTTGTGCACCATCGGCGACACGCTGTGCGAAAAACGCAATCTGCTTTGGCCGCAGTGCCACCGGATTTTCTGGAACGGAGACGCCGAGCGCGTGCGGCGCACCCTCGCCGGTGACATCGACGGGGCCGGTCAGAGCACGCAAGATCGCCGTTAAGATCGTCGTTTTGCCGAGGCCATTGATTCCTGCGATCAGCGTTAGGCCGGCCTGGAAACCGTGATCGAGTCCAGCACCCTCGGGCTGGCCGGGAAACAGGCCATAGTCGCTTATGGTGAGGTGCTGCAGAACAGGAAGCCGAATCATTCGGGAGCCCCGTCAAGTGCGACCGTCCCTAAGTGGAAAAACAATTTCATTGGACGCTGGTCGACTGTTTGCGCCGGTTTTGCAATATTGTCCCTCCTCGCTGACGAGCCCATTAGAGCCGATACGGGCCAGCCACGTAGTGTTCTACGACTCACCCATCAAACGCAAGGTCGGTAAATATCCTGGGAACAGGATAACGTTGACGAGGCTGGCCGAGCAAGCGTCTGTCATTCGGTCGCTTTTAATACATTAAGGAACCTGAATCGAAGCGATCATTCGATCTCGACTAGTGCCACATCGCCTACTCATCGTCCGGTATTGAGCAGAGGATGACTAAGTTCCACCCGCAGCACTTAGGGCGCAAAGCCGACAATCTTAGGTGCATTTCTGCCCTAACTTCTCATACCAGCTCACAGCGCAAATCGCCCAACCCCGATCTAGAGAGTTAGGGTTGCAAGTGCGTGTTCGGCATCGTCGCGAACAAGATGGCCATAATGCTTTTCGATCATGGCAACACTCGTGCCGGACAGCTGCGCGACGGTCAGGATCGGCAGACCGGCGCGGATGAGATCGGTGATCACGGAATGGCGCAGTGTGTAAGCCGAAGCTGCCCCGGGTAGTCCCGCCACTGTCACCGCATCCTTGATTGGGACTTTCCACGAATCCTTGTTCCAAGCCTGCCCGTCAGCACGCGCGAAGATGGGCGCGACGGGTAGCTTGCCCTTTATCTGCGCCGCGAAAAAGTCGGCGATAACTGGCGGTAAGGATATTTGACGCGGGCTGTCGTTCTTGTCCTTGCCCACGATGAGCGAGCGCGTGCGTGTATCGAAGTCTCGCACGGTCAATCCCGCCAAAGCCCCCGGACGTAGAGGTAAATGACAGAGCGCTTTGACGAAGGGCTGCGCCTCCTCACACGTCGCATCGATAAATTTCCGGCGTTCGTCACGGTCGAGATACAATTCACGCCGCTTATCCGCTCCCTTGAACGGCTTCAACGCCTCCTGCCATGCTGCATCGGTATTTGGAGAACCGGGCGTGAGGACACGTCCCAGGGCCGCGCGCAATGGGACCATGTCGCGGTTAACAGTAGATTTCGCTCGATCTTTCCAGCGCTTCTCGCCTTCCTTGGTCCGAGTCAACAAGGCGGGCGCCTGCTCCAGTCGGTTGCGCCAGCTGCGCAAATGGTGTCGCCGGAGCTTGTCGAGCTTCACTTTGGCAATGGCATCATCATAGACGTGTCGCCGGAACACGCCTTCGGCGATAGAGTTCGGCTTTTCCTCCAAGTAAGCGAGGCAGGCATCCTTTACCGTCACCATATCGCGAGCGAGTTCGCCGCCGGCCTCCACAGTTGAAGCCCAGGCGTCTGCATCGGTCTTGGCCTGCTTGAAGACATCATGACCAGTAAGCGTGCCGTAATCGCCAAGCCGCTTGCGCTTGTTACGATTGGTGTCCGCGTCGTAGAATCGAGCAAACCACGTGCCGCCGTCCGCCTTCTTCGATGGCCTATAACCAAGGTAGACGCCTTGGCGCAGGCGATGCCAATGCGGCTCGTCGCCCGCTTTCGGCTTCAACTTTTCACGATCCCCGATGCGGCTCAAATCTGGCATCCGGATGCGCTATCCTAAAATCCATGAAAAAAACATGAAAAACTTGGGTGGACAGCAGCGAACACCCACGGGCATCAGATATTGTTTTTATTAGGTTTTCTCCTTCTCGAAAACCGCAGATTCCGGTTATTCCCACCCTTCACACGGGTGGGGTCGCAAGTTCAATCCTTGCCGCGCCCACCATTTTTTCAAGCACATGTCTGCCTCGCGGCGCTGGCCGTTGAAGTGCCGATCGCGCACGCGCCAGCCCTCGCCCGTCGGCGCTGCGGTCTGCCTTGCGGCGTCGGCCGAGCTTCTGCCGCTAGCCTTGCGATGCACCTGCGGGGGGCTAAGTAGTTCCGACGAGCATTCTTCACGGAGAACACCCGAGCCTTCATGCCCCCACCCGAACAGCCCGGAACCTGGCGCTTCGCGATCGATCGTGGCGGCACCTTCACCGATGTCGTCGCGACCGCGCCCGACGGGCGGCTGGTGACCGACAAGCTGCTTTCGGAAGATCCGGGCCGCTACGAGGATGCCGCGAGTGAGTCGGTCCGGCGGCTGATGGAGCGCCATGGCGAAGCGCCGATCGCAGAAATGCGGATCGGCACGACCGTGGCGACCAATGCCCTGCTCGAGCGCAAGGGAGAGCGGCTCGCGCTCGCTATCACACGCGGCTTTGGCGATGCGCTCAGGATCGGTAGTCAGGCGCGACCCGATATCTTCGCCCGCCATATCGTCCTGCCCGAGCAATTGCCCTCGCGCGTGGTCGAAGTGGACGAGCGGGTTGCGGTCGACGGTACGGTTCTGCGCGCGCTCGATCTCGACGCCGCCCGGCGCGACTTCGCGGCGCTACGCGAGGAAGGCTACGACGCGCTCGCCATCGTGCTGATGCACGGATGGAACCACCGCGAGCACGAAAAACGGCTGGCACATCTCGCGCGCGAGCTGGGCTTCGCGCAGGTGAGCATCAGCCACGAGGTATCGCCGCTCATCAAGCTGATCCCGCGCGGCGATACGACTGCGGTCGATGCCTACCTTTCACCCGTGCTGCACCGCTATACCGACGGGCTGCAGGCAGGCCTGCCTGAGACCGGCACCTTGCGCTTCATGCAGTCGCACGGCGGGCTGGCCGAGGTCGGCGCGTTTCGCGGGAAGGACGCGATCCTCTCCGGCCCGGCGGGTGGTGTCGTCGGGATGGTCGCGACCGGCGAGGCGCTAGGACACGACAAGCTGATCGGCTTCGACATGGGCGGGACCAGCACCGATGTCGCGCATTATGCGGGCGAGTACGAGTTGACCGGCGACAGCGTGGTCGCGGGCGTACGGGTGGCCGCGCCGATGATGCAGATCCACACGGTTGCGGCGGGTGGCGGCTCGATCTGCTCTTTCGACGGTTCGCGCTTCCGCGTCGGGCCGGAGAGCGGGGGCGCGCATCCGGGGCCGGCCTGTTATCGCAAGGGCGGCCCGCTGACGGTGACCGACTGCAACCTGTTCCTCGGTCGGATCGACCCGGCGTTCTTCCCGAGCGTGTTCGGCCCCGAGGGCGATCAACCGCTCGACCCGGCTGCCGCAAAGGCTCGGCTGGAAGAGATCGCCGCATCGCTGCCACAGCCGAAGGCGCTGGAGGACATTGCCGAGGGCTTCCTCGCCATCGTGGTCGACAGCATGGCCAACGCGATCCGCAAGATCTCGGTCGCGCGCGGGCACGATGTGACCGCCTATGCGCTCGCCTGCTTCGGCGGTGCGGGCGGGCAGCATGCGTGCAAGGTCGCCGACGAGCTGGGTATCGAGACCGTGCTGGTCCACCCGCTCGCGGGGATCCTCTCCGCCTATGGGATCGGCCTCGCCCCGGTGAAGGCGATCCGCGAGGTGAGCCTCGTTCGCCAGCTGGGCGATGACTTTGCAGCGGAGCTATCCGCTCTCGAAGACGAAGCCCGCGCCGCGCTGGTCGAACAGGGGATCGTCGCCGATGCTGTCGAACTGCACAGCCGCGCGCGCCTGCGCTTCAAGGGCAGCGATTCGACGCTCACGGTCGACTGTACCGAAGCGGAGGCGATGGATGCCGCGTTCCGCATCCTCCATCGCCAGCGCTTCGGCTATTCGGATGCCGAGGCACCGATCATCGTCGAGGCGCTGAGCGTCGAAGCCAGCGGCATTTCGGGCGGGCTCGGTGAAGCCGTTGCAGAGCCGATCGCTGCCGAAGGCGAAGCCACGGGGAACTGGCGCACGGTCGAGCGGGCTGCTTTGGCAAAAGGCGACGCGGTCGATGGGCCTGCGCTGATTATCGACCCCGGCTCTACGACCGTGATCGAACCCGGCTGGCAGGCGAAGCTGGCCGAGGAAGGCAGCCTCGTCCTCACCCGCACCGCACCGCTCGAGCGGGACCGCGCGGCGGGTACGCAGGTCGATCCGGTCAGGCTGGAGATCTTCAATAACCTGTTCATGGCGATCGCGGAGGAAATGGGCGTCGTGCTCCAGTCCACTGCGACTTCGGTCAATATCAAGGAGCGGCTCGATTTCTCCTGCGCGCTGTTCGACCGCGAAGGCGCGCTGATCGCCAATGCGCCGCATATCCCCGTGCACCTGGGCAGCATGGGCGACAGCATCGCGCGCGTGATCGAGCAGCGCGGTGGCGGCAAGGACGGGCGCGGGTTCAGACGCGGCGATGCCTACGTGCTCAACGATCCCTTCCACGGCGGCACCCACCTGCCCGACATCACCGTAATCGTGCCCGTCTTCTACGACGATGCGCCCAATGAAGAGGTTGACGACGAGCCCGACGCCTTCGTCGCCGCGCGTGGCCACCATGCCGATATCGGCGGGATCGCGCCCGGTTCGATGCCGCCCGAAAGCCGCACCATCGAGGAAGAGGGCGTCATGATCGACAACCTCCTGATGGTCGACGAGGGGACCTTCCGCGAGGATGCGGTGCGCAAGGCGCTGGCTGCGGCGAAGTACCCCGCGCGCAAGCCCGACCGCAACCTGTCCGACCTGCGCGCCCAGCTCGCCGCGTGCACGCGCGGGACCGAGCTGCTGCAAGCCGCCGCCCGCGATCAGGGTGGCGAGGTCGTCAGCGCCTATATGGGCCACGTCCTGTCCAATGCAGAGGAGAGCGTGCGCCGCCTGCTGGGCAAGCTGGACGATGGTAGCTTCGCCTACGAGATGGACAGCGGCGCGGTGGTGAAGGTCGCGATCCGGATCGACCGCGAGGATCGCTCGGCCGTGTTCGACTTCACCGGCACCAGCGAGCAGCGACCCAACAATTTCAACGCCCCGCGCTCGATCACGCGCGCCGCCGCGCTCTACGTCGTGCGCACCCTGATCGACGACGCGATCCCGATGAACGACGGGTGCCTGCGCCCGGTCGAGCTGGTCGTGCCCGAAGGCTCGATGCTCAACCCTGCCCCCGGTGCAGCGGTGGTCGCGGGCAATGTCGAGACGAGCCAGGTCGTCACCGATGCGCTGTTCGCCGCCACCGGTCGCCTTGCGCCGTCGCAGGGGACGATGAACAACTTCACCTTCGGCAACGAGAGCCACCAGTATTACGAGACCATCGCCGGGGGCTCGGGTGCGGGGCCCGATCATGACGGGACGAGCGCGGTGCAGACGCACATGACGAACAGCCGCCTGACCGATCCGGAAATCCTCGAAACGCGCCTGCCCGTGCGGCTCGACCGCTTTGCGATTCGGCGCGGCTCGGGCGGCAAAGGTGCGCACATGGGCGGCGACGGGGTCGAGCGGCGGATCACCTTCCTCGAAGAGATGCGCGCCAACATGCTCGCCAATCGCCGCAGGGTCGCGCCGCGCGGCATTTGCGGCGGGGGCGATGCGCAGCCGGGTCGCAACTGGGTCGAGCGCGCCGATGGCTCGCGAGAGGAGCTGTCCGCCACCCAGTCCGCCGAAATGCAGCCGGGCGATGCCTTCGTGATCCTGACGCCGGGCGGCGGGGGCTTCGGAAACCAGAGCGGCTGAACCGCGATTGACCGACCCTGCCGACAACAACGGCGGGCCGGATCGACCGGGGGGGAAGGGGCGTTCAAGCGGCAGGTACGAAGGCTCACATCGCAGAATATGTCCGGACAACTCTTCCAAGTCCCGCAGCGCTGCGCTAGCTTGCGGCCAACAGCACCCCGGTGGAGAATTAGGTAATGAAAGCAAGGCGCGCGACTATCCGCGAGATTGGCGGACCCGAGGTGATCGAGTGGGAAGAGGTCGATCTGCCCCCGCCCGGCCCCGGCGAAGTCACCATCGAGCATGGCGCAGTCGGGCTCAACTACATCGACACCTATCATCGCCGGGGCATCTACCCGGTCGACTTGCCGAGCGGCCTAGGGCTGGAGGCGGCGGGGCGGATCGTCGCTCTGGGAGAGGGTGTCCAAGGCTTCGCAGAAGGCGACCGGGTCGCGACTTTCGGCCCGCTGCTGGGGGCCTATGCCACGCATCGCAATGTCGGCGCGCAGCACCTCTTCGCGCTGCCCGACGCGATCGACGATCGCACCGCCGCTGCCGCGATCCTGAAGGGTTGCACGACCGAATTCCTGGTCGAGCGCTGCGGCAAGGTGCAGCCCGGCTGGCCGGTTCTGGTCCACGCCGCCGCGGGCGCGACGGGCCTGCTGCTGTGCCAGTGGCTCAATCATATCGGCGCGCACGTCATCGGCACGGTCTCGACCGAGGAAAAGGCACAGGCCGCGCGCGATGCGGGCGCGCACGAGATCGTCTTCTACAAGCGTGAGGATACGGCGGCGCGGGTGCGCGAGCTGACCGATGGCGCGGGCGTGCGCGTGACTTTCGACGGGATCGGCCGCTCGACGTGGGAGACATCGCTCGACGCGACCGGGCAGCGCGGGTTGATCATCAATTTCGGCAATGCCGATGCACCGGTGGGCGCGGTCGATGTCGGCGTGCTCGCCATGAAGGGATCGCTGTTCAACACGCGCCCCATGCTGTTCCACTATTACGAAGACCCGCAGGAACGCGCGGCAGGCGCGGCGCGCGTGTGGGATATGTTCGCCAAGGGCGCGCTGTCGGTCACCATCGGGCAGGAATATGCGCTGACCGATGCGGCGCGCGCGCACGAGGATTTGCAAGCGGGCCGCACCACCGGGTCGACCATCCTGCTGCCCTGAAGCCGGGCGGCGGGGTTGCCTATTCCCAGGTCACTCCGCCGACCCACTCGCCCGCCACCGCGTTGAACGCGCTGCACCGGATCGCCTGCCACACCCCGGCGTGGAAATAGGGATCGCTTTCGAAGAAGCTGCGCGCCGCCTGCTCGCTGTCGGCGGCGATCACCAGCAGCGATCCAACGGTCCGCTCGCCCTGCTTGAGCGGGCCTGCGACCGCGTAGCGATCAATATGCGTGCGGATATGATCGAGATGTTCGCGCAGGTGCATCTTGCGCAGCTCGGCCCCATGCTCGCCGTCGGTGCAGTGGAATGCCCACAGCCCGCTCATGCGCCTGCCTCGTCCGGAAAAGCGAACAGCGCGGGATCGATCGGCTCACCCACGCGCGCCTCGCGCCAGTAGACGGTGTTCGCCTTGATCCCGTCGTAGAGCAGCGTCACCTCGCGCGCCTGCACCCACCCACTATCGGACAACTGCACGAAATCGTCGTACAGCCGCTCGTGAAACCCGCGCGGCGTGCTGAACGCCATGTAGCGGATGAAGCCGCTCTCGGTGTCGAAGCCGAACAGCGTCGGCTGGCCCTGCGGGTCGATCAGGCGGATGAGGTCGACCGGGTGGCCGCCGATCTCGCGCGACGGAGCCCGCTCGATCGTGAACCCCTCGTCGAGCGCGGAGCGGATGATGCCGAAGCCGAAATTGGTCGCCCAGTAGGCATCGGCCTGCTCCTTCGGCATGATCCCGTCCTGCGTCCACGTGGTCTCTCCATCGTAGCCGACTTCGAAGATCGTGCTGTCGCCGCTGCGCGCTAAGATGCGGACCTTGCCCTCCGCCCCGTGCGCCACGGTGCGCCCTCGTTCGAACACGCGCCACATGCGGTAATCGTCCGCGCGCGACCGAATTGCGCCGGTGGCGGGGTCGTAGAACACCGCTTCACCGCTCAGGATCAGCGTACCCGGATCGAGCCAGCCCGCCCCGCCATGCGCCGCGACACCGCGCTCGACGACCTCGCGCGGGGTGAGCTGCGGTGCATCCCCAGTCTGCGCAAAAGCGGGCGAGGCCCAAGCCACAAGGGCGAGCAGCGCGGCCAGATATCTCATCATCCCACCTCCACCAGTTCGATCAACTCGCCCGCCGCGCCCAGCGTGCACCCGGCCCGGCGGCCTTCGTAGAGCGCGCCTTCGCGCGCTACCGGCGGAGCAAGCCACGCGACATCGCAGGCATCGAGATCGCGCATCGCCAGCGTCACCATCGCATTGCCCGGCGGCAGCTTGCCCTCGTGCCGGGGGCGCACTGTCGCGGCGGCGGGATAATCGTCCACCTCGACGATCGGCAGTTGCCCCTGCCGCACCATGGTGATGGTGGTCTGGGTGTCGTCGGGCAGGCCGAACGCCTTGTTTATCATCGTGTAGGGCAGCGTGTAGTCCGCGCCGCGCTCCAGCCCGAGCCGGTCGGCATACCAGGCAATGCTCGCCTCGCGATCGGGGGCTGCCAGCACGCAGATGAAGATCCGATCCATCTGCGAACGTGCCTGCGGCAGGTCGAGGTCGGACATGTCGTTGAGCACCTCGTTCAGGTACACCATCTCGCGCCCCGGGCCGAGCACCTGCATCGGGATGAATGCGGCGGAGACATTCTCCAGTTTCTTGGGCGGTCCGACGATTTCGAACCCGCCAGCCTCTACGCGCGGCGGCCAGTGCCACACATCTTCCACCGTGCATTCGAACGCCGCCCAACCGTAGCTGGTGGTGGCCACGAAGTCGGGGTGCGAAGGCTGTTCGACCAGCCGGAACCAGCACGGCTCTCCGCTGGCCGGGCGCAACGCCGCATAGCGCGCGCCCGCGTTCGCCGGGCAACCCCAGCTTTCCGCCAACTCCTGCGCGAGCGTGCCCTGCTCGACCAGTTCGAGCCCCAGCGTGTCGCGATAGGCACGCAGGCCCTCGTCGAGATCGGGGACGGTCGAAAGGCCGCCCAGAATGGTCCCGTGAGGTATCGTGGAGTGGGCGTTGGTCATTGCGTTTCTCTCTTCAGCTGCGGCGATGGCTCAGCCAGATTGCCGAATGGGTCGTTGTCGGGAGCGGCGACGAAGCTGTCGACGAGCCGCGCCGCAGCCTCGCCGTGCACATCGAGGAAGCCGTGCCCCCACCCGTCGAGCAAGACCATCCGGCCATTGCGCAGCAGGGGCGGCGCTCTCATCGTGTGGCTGCGCAGATCGTCCTGCGGATTGAGCAGCAGGATCGGCTGCTCGACTTCGGACAGTCGCATGCCCGGCGCAAAGCGGAACGCGGCGCGGTGCCCCCAATGTTCGATATTACGGCCCAGCAGCGCATCGGGAAACGCATCGTTGATCTGGTCGATCGTCATCCCCCCCTGACCGAAATGATGGCTGAAGCGCAGCCAGCGATGGACCAGGTGGCTGCCATCCTCACGCGGCGGGTTGGGGCGATACTCGGCGTGCATCTCCTCCAGATCCTCCTCGGTGAAGATCGGCGCGGAGATCAGGATCAGCCGCCGCACCCGCCCGGGCAAGGTCGCGGCTGCCTCGCAGGCAATCATGGAGCCCGTGTGATAGCCCATCAGATCGACCGGACCGTCCAGCCCCATGGCGGCGAGTGCAGCCATCATCGTGGCGGCGTAGTCGGCAATCTCGGGCGGCGCATTCGGCGCATCCGACGCGCCGAAACCGGGGGTGTCGAACGCCACGACGTGCCGATCGCCAAGCGCGGCGAGCTGCACCATGAAGCTTTCGTAGATGCGCCCGGTCATCGGGCTCATGTGGAAACAGATCAGGCTCGGTCGATCGAGCCGGGGCGTGCCGATCTCGCGGATATGGAGCTGCCCCCACGCGCCGTCGACATAGCGTCGCCGC
Organism: uncultured Citromicrobium sp.; assembly: GCA_964574905.1. Classification (GTDB taxonomy): domain Bacteria; phylum Pseudomonadota; class Alphaproteobacteria; order Sphingomonadales; family Sphingomonadaceae; genus Alteriqipengyuania. Next base: position 27,709 of record CAZNOY010000011.1, read on the forward strand.
AGACGCGTTGTCGCGTTTGTCTCTCGGCGAGTAGCGCTCTCCACCTCAGAACTCCGGCTTGCGCTTCTCGACGAAGGCGGTCGTCCCTTCGAGGAAGTCGCGCCCGGTGAAGGCTTCGGCAAAGATCGCCAGCGTCTCGGCATCGTCGTCGGTCTGCCCGTCGAGCACGCGGCGCACGGACCGCTTGGTCTCGCGCACCGAATGCGGGCTCGCGGAGAGAATCGCGTCGGCCAGTTCCGCCGGGCTGTCCGCCAGCAGCTCGACCAGCCCGATGCGGTGCGCTTCGCCCGCCTCGATCAGATGGCCGGTATAGAGGATGCGCTTCGCCTGCCCCGGCCCGACCAGATCGACCAGCAGCTTCACATCGTGCAGCGGGTAAACGAGGCCGAGCTTGGCAGGCGTGATCCCGAAGCGCGCACTCGCGGTCGCCACGCGCAGATCGCAGGCGAGCGCGATGCCGCACCCGCCGCCCACGCAATCGCCCTCGACAAAGGCGATCGTCGGCAACGGAAGCCGGGCGAGTTCGTGCTGCACCCGGTTGATCGCCGACTGGTTGGCGGCGCGCCACTGCGCATCGTCCTTGTTGGCGAGCAGTTCCTTGATATCGGCCCCGGCGCAAAACGGGCCGGGCACCGCAGCGCGCACGACCAGCAGGCGCACGGCATCATCCGCCACCGCTTGCGTCAGCAGGTCGGGCAGCATCTGCCACATCGCCATGTCGAACGCGTTGCGCTTTTCCGCCCGGTCGATCAGCAGGTGCGCGGTGGCGCCGTCGATTTCCAGCCGGAGAGTCATGCGGGGTGCGTCTCCATGAAATGCTCCGCGATTTGCCTGCGGGTGGCCACCCACACGCCCTCGTGCTCGCGCACGTAGCGGAAGAATTCCTCCAGCGCCCAGATCCGCCCCGGCCGCCCGATGATGCGCAGGTGCAGGCCCAGGCTCATCATCTTCGGATTGCCCTCTTCACCCTCGGCAAAAAGCTGGTCGAAATTGGCCTTCGCGTAATCGAGCCACTGGTGCGGGGTCAGCGCAGGGTCGGTCCACATCTTCATGTCGTTGCTGTCGACCTGATAGGGGACGATGCACATCGGCTTTCCGGGAACGGTCTGCCGATCCCAGAAGGGCACGTCGCCGCTGTAATCGTCCATGTGGTAGGTGAAGCCTTCCTCCGACAGCAGGCGGCGCGTGTTGTCGGTGAGGAGGTAGCGGCTGAGCCAGCCATAGGGGCGCACGCCGCAGGTCTTCTCGATACTGGCGACCGCCTTTCGGATGAATTCGCGCTCGGCATCCTCGTCCATCTTGAACTGGTGGATCCAACGATAGCCGTGGCTAACCGGCTCGTGCCCCAGCTCGACGATCGCCTGCGCGATTTCGGGATGGTTCTCCAGCGCCATCGCCGCGACCGTCCAGCTGGCCATAATGTCGTAGCGCTTCAGCAGCTTGACGATGCGCGGCGCGCCCGCCTTGATTCCATAGAGATAGTTCGATTCATTCGAGTAGTTTCGCATCTTCGACTTCACGAAGACGCCCAGCTCGTCGACCGGCTCCATCCCGCGATCGCCGCGCGCGATGGTCATCTCGCTGCCTTCCTCGACATTGACGACAACGCTCAGCGCCAGCTTCGCCCCGTCGGGCCAGTCGATCCGTTCTTCTTTCACATTACACTCCTCTCCCCTCCCCGAGGGGAGAGGGTTGCGCAGACTTGGCGGCTCTGCCGCCTAGTCGAAGCTGGGTGAGGGGTCGGGCAAGCGTTGCCCCATCGACCCCTCTCCAACCTTTGCTAGCCAGCAAGCTGGCAAGCGGCGGTATCCTCTCCCCTGCCAGGGGAGAGGGATGACAGGCTCAATGCATCTCCTCCCCGCCGGAAACGTTCAGCGCTTCTCCGGTGACGTAGAAGGCCGCGTCGCTCGCCAGCCACAGGCACGCCGCCGCCGTGTCGGACGGCAGGCCGGGGCGGCCCATCGGGTTCTTGGCGGACATGTTTTCGAGGTATTTCTCGACGCTGTCGAAACCGAGCAGCTTGCTGAAATACTCGTTCTGCTTCGCGCCGAGCCCGGTCGTCACATGGTTGGGGCACACCGCGTTGACGGTGATGCCGTGCGCGCCCAGCTCGACCGCGCTCGCCCGCGTGAGCCCGACCATGCCGTGCTTGGAACTGACATAGGCGGGCAGGTGCGGGAAGCCGGTCTTGGCGGCCTGGCTGGCGATGTTGATGATCCGCCCGCCGCGCCTTCCGTTTCTCTGGCCCTGCTCGACCATCTGCCGCGCGGCGGCCTGCGTGCAATAGAACGCACCCGAGAGGTTGACCGCAAGTACCTGGTCCCACTCGTCGACAGTATCGACTTCCAGCAGCGGCTTCATCTTGAAGCCGATCCCGGCATTGTTGACGAACACGTCCACGCTGCCGAATTGCTCGACCGCAGCGGCAACCAGCGCGCGGCACTGCTCGACGTCGGATACGTCGCAGGAAACGGTGGCGACCTTGGCGCCGCGCCCGCGCAGATCCTCGGCAACCGCCTCGGCCTCGTCATCCAGCGTCACATCGGAGACAACGCAGTTCGCGCCCTCGTCGGCAAAGGCCTGCAGGATGCCCTGCCCCAGCCCCTTGGCCTTGCCCGATCCGGTGACGATAATCGTCTTGCCTGCAAACTGGCCCGCCACCTTACAGGTCCTGCGTCAGGATGAACTGCGGCGCGGCGGCATAGCCTTGGAAAGGCGCGGCGGCGGCCTGGAAATCCTCGGTCGAAATGTCCGCGACGAAGGCATCGAGCCCGGTGATGTCGATGATTTCGATATAGTCGAAATGCGGCTTCGCAGCCTCGTCGCCGAACACGCCGGTGGCCTTGTGCACGGTGAAGCTGGTGACCGAGCCGAGGCCGTTGACGCCCGGAATATCGCGGGTCTTGGCCCATTCCTCGTACTCGGCGACATCGACCCCATCCTTCAGGTTGAACAGGCAGATGATCCTCATGGCGACTCTCCTTGCGTGTGGTCTTCGGATGGCGGCGCGCGGTAGGCGCCGAGTTTGGCATCGAGCTGGCGCGCGAGGCGGAACAGACCGGCCTCAGCGCCCTGCTGGCAGACGATCTGCACGCCGATGGGCAGCCCGTCCCCGGTCCAGCCTGCGGGGATCGAGATCGCGGGCAGCCCAGCAATATTGGCGAGGCAGGTGAAATCGGCCTGCGCTGGCGGTTCGGGTTCGGTGTGCGCGAAAGGCGGATTGGGGCAGGTCGGCAGGATCAGGAAGCCGTGCTTCTTGACGATCTGCTGCACTTCCAACCGCGTCTGGTTGAGGACGTCCATGTCCATCGCCAGCTTCTTCTCCGGTCGCGAAGGACCATAGGTCAGCAGCTGCGCCAGCCGGTCCGACACCGCCACACCCGCAAGGTCCTGCGACAGCCAGCGCGACACTTCGATGAACCCGGCAAAGCGGATGCGCGAATTGCTCTCGCTCAGGCGCGTTTCGGCGGGTCGGTCGGGCAGCGCGGCCAGCGCATGTGCGAACGTGGCGGCGACCTCGGGGGCGACCTCCACCCCATGCTCGACCAGCGTCGCGCCCGGACCTGCTATCGCGTCCTCGCCGAAATCGCTGACGATCCGCGCCACTTTCTCCAGCAGGTCGAGATCGCGCGCCAGCGGGCCGATCGCGTCGAGCGAAGGGTCGGCGGGCAGCAGTCCGTCCTGGCTGACGCGGTCGGTGGCGGGTTTGAAACCGTAGACGCCGCAATGGCTCGCCGGGATGCGGACCGAACCCATCGTGTCGGTGCCCAGCGCCACATCGCACTCGCCCGCCGCGACCGCCGCCCCGCTGCCGCCCGACGATCCGCCGGGGGAATACCCGATCCTGTGCGGGTTCTGCGTCGGCCCGAAATGCGGGTTATCGGTCTTCGCGCCGAGTGCGGCCTCTTCCATGTTGAGAATGCCGGTGATCGCCGCGCCTGCCTTGCGCAGCCGCGCCACGACCTCGGCATCGCGCTCCGCCCGCCGATCCGCCCATGCGCCGATCCCGGCGTGGAAGGGCATGCCCGCGACCGCGATATTCGCCTTCACGCCCACCGTGACGCCCGCCAGCGGGCCGTCGGAGCCCGTTGCGTCCGCGTCGCGGTAGAGGAAGGCGTTGAGGTCGCTCACTCCGGCTATCCCTTCGGCCGCTCGTCGATCAAGCGGAGCGGCTTCTGGCGCTTGTCGATCTCGGTCGCGGCGGCGGTGCCACCGGGCTCGCACAGCACGACATCGACCTCGACGCCCAGCCCGCGTTTCAGCGTTTCGGCCAGTTCCGCCCGGTCGCTGCCGCCACGGCTTTCCAGCGTGACGCGCATGGAGTCGCGCTGGCTCGCATCGCGCGTCAGGTGGCACACATATTCGCCGGTCAGGTCGGGCCGGTTCTCGATAATCGCGCCGATCGCATGGGGGAATACGTTGATCCCGCGCAGCTTGACCATGTTGTCGCTGCGGCCCTTGAACCCGGCGATCCGCTTGAACGCGATTTCGCCGCGCCCATCCAGCTCGTGCGTGATATCGTGCGTGTTGAAGCGGATACACGGCGCAATATCGTCCTTGTAAAGGCAGGTGACGACCATGTCGCCCGTCCCGCCCCGCTCGACCGGCGCGCCGCTGTCGACGTCGAGAAGCTCGAGATACTGCGCGTCTTCCCACACATACATGCCGTCGCGCTCGGGCCCCTCGCCCGCGATCGTGCCGGTGTCGCCCACGCCGTACCAGTCGTAGGCCTTTGCGCCGTGCCACGCCTGCTCGGTCGCGGCGCGATCCTCGGTCCCCAGATGGCCGATGATCATGCGGATATCGATCCGGTCGAACAGCCCCTCCGCCTCGGCGGTTTCGGCCAGCTTGCGCACGTAGTCGACGAAGCCGACGATTGCGGTGACGCCGAAATCGGCCATCAGCCGTACCTGGTTGACGCTGCGCGTTTCGATCCCGGTGCCCGCGCTCAGGAAGATCGCGTTGGTGAAATGGGTCACCGCCTCGCGGATATAGTGCCCGCCGTTGATCATGCCGTGGCCGTAGACCGAGTGGACCACGTCATCGCTTTCCAGCCCCATCCAGCGGTACATACGCCCGACCAGCAGATTGCCGACCTCGCGCCCCTTGGGGCCGAACATCAGCACCTGCGGCTTGCCGGTGGTGCCGCTGGTGGTGTGGAACACGGTCGGCGGGCGGGTGGCGGCATCGCCCATGCCGTGAAAATCGCCGTAGGGCGGATGCTCCCCGATCGAGGCCATCAGGTCCGACTTGTCGTAAGACGGCAGCTTGCCGATGTCGGCCAGCCCGTCGATATCGCCCGGCTCGATCCCCTGCGCACCCCACAGCCGCTGGTAGAAGGGCACCTGCCAGCCGCGCACCATCAGCTTGCGGAATTGCGCATCCTGCAAGGCGAACAGCTCGTCGCGGCTCATCGACTTGTAGCGCGCGACGAAATCCTCGCCGATCGGGTAGTCGGCCAGCATCTGCTTGTGGTCGAGGGCTTCGAAATAGGTCGGGTAAGTCATACGGCTCCCGTGAAAAAAGCGATCGGATCGTCGAAGATGCGGGGGTCGGCGCGCTCGCCCGCGAGGCGGCGGCACAGGTCGTACTTGGCCTTGGCCTGCGCCGCGTTCATCGGATGGGCTATGCTGCCGAGATTGGCGGAAATACTGCGTTCGATGGTGGTGCCGTCGCGCAGGGTCACCACGATGCGCTGCGGGGCCATCGCATTGCCGTCCGGATTACCGTCGAGCGACACGCGTACCTGCTGCGCAAGCGCCACCAGCTCGGGCGCGTACAGCGCGTCGCCATCGAAGAGCGCGGGGTCGATCAGCCCGTCGCGCAGCATCAGCGGGGCGAGGATCGCAAGGCACAGGCGCGCGTAGGCCGCGCTCATCTCGGGCAGGTAGGGCCTGCCGACGAGCCGCTGGATAAGCGGCGGGGCGAAGAGTTCGACGCTGGCGACATCGCCGAGCCGCACGCCTTCGCGATAGAGCGATTCCAGCTCGCCCAGCGCACCGTGGCTCGCGCGGCCCGAGGGGAACGGCTTGATCGCGACTTCGGCAATGCGCCAGACCTTGCCCAGATCGGCGGTATAGCGGGTCAGTTCGAGCGGCTCGATCAGCTTCGCATAGCCAAACGGCCCTTCGAGCACGTCGTGCGGCCCATCCATCCCGCCTTCGACCAGCGCCACGGCGGTGATCGCGGCGCGCGCGGCGTTGGCGATCTGCAGCGGGAGCGCGATCGACGCCTCGACATGCGCCTGCATCGTGCCGCTGGCGAAGGAGTAGGCGAGGCCCATGACGTCGGCGAATTTCTCGCGGGGGATATCCGCCAGCCGCGCCGCCGCCAGAGCCGCACCGATCACCCCGGCGGTCGCCGGGCGGAAGAACGCCATCGGCCCGGTCGCCGCGATGCCGAGCCCGCTCGCAATATCGACGCCCACGGCGATCGCAGTGAGGACGACGTCCGGGTCCACCCCGCCGTTGTCGTCGACCTGCGCCATCACCGCGGCGGTCACCACCGACAGCGCGTGGACCACCGCGCCCTCGTGCACCGCATCCCATTCGAGGCAGTGGATCGCGAAACCGTTGAAGAAGGCAGCCGAGGCAGCCGGAGCCTCGCCACCACACAGCAGCCGCGCTGCCGGATCGGTGCCGAAGGTGCGGACTGCGTATTTCAGCTTCTGCGCCTCGGCCGATTGCGCGCCCGCCGCGCCGCCTGCGAGCGTGTCTGCCAGCAGACGCTCGGTCGCGGCGCGCACCGCCGGGGGGAGCGTGTGATCTGCGCTTGCGAAGGCAAGGATGTCCGCCGTGTGGCTCATCGCAGCCACTCCTCGAGCATGGCATCGATTGCCGCCGCATCATCGCCGTGGAGCGCGATTTGCGCCGCACGGTCCGCCTCGCTTTCGGCCAGACCGCCCCAGCGCGCGAGCGCGTGCATCTTGCGCAGCACGCCCTCCTCGCTCAGCGGCCGTTCGGGGTCGCCGCGCGTATCGACCAATTCCAAGCCGTTGACCCGCGCACCGAAATGCGCCGGGTAGCGGGCGGTGATCGCGGAATCCTCCGCAACCGACACCTGTGCGCGCAGCCCGGCGAGCGCGGCGATTGCCTCCTTGGTGAAATCCTCCGGCTCTGCGCTGCGCCCGTCAGCGACCACCGCGACCGCGTGCTGAAGCGAAAACTTGGCGTCGAGCTCTGTCACCGGGTCGGGCCGGTCGCAGAAGGCGAGCGCGTCGGCATAGGTGTGCACCGTGAAGGGCGCGGTCAGCTCGCCCCGCTCGCGCAGTTCCATCGCCGCGTCGATCGCGGGGTGCGCGTGGCGGCAGGCGGCGAAGGGCTTGAGGCTGACCTGGTCGATCAGCCACCCGTCGCCATTGGCCGCCAGGTCGCCGGGCGCGCGCGTCATCGCAGCGAACAGCCCCTGCGGCCCTTCGAGGATGCCCGCCGGGCCGGTCACTCCATGGTGGACGTGCATCGCCGCGTCGCGCCCCGTGCGCACCGCATGGTACACGTGCCATTGCTTGGTCAGCACATCGTCGTGCCGCATGTGCCACAGCCCGCCCGCAACCGATCCGGCATTTCCCAGCGCGTTCGCGTATTCGACCGGCGCGAAGCCGATCAGCGATCCGAACGCGGCAGCCGCGCCGAACACTCCGGCGGTCGAGGTGGGGTGCCAGTGCGCATAGTGGTGCGCGTCGAGCGCGGCGCCCACCGCGATCATCGCCTCGTATCCGCGCACTGCGGCATCGAGCCGCGCGTCGAACGGCGCGCTCGCCATGCTCAGCGCGACCGGCCAGATCACCGGGCCGGGATGGAGCAGCGCGGTGCGGTGGATATCGTCCATCTCCAGCACGTTGCCGAGATAGCTGCCGCTCTCCCACGGCAGGTGCGAAATCGCGCTGCCGAGCAGCCCCGCATCGCTGCGCCGGGCCCCGGCGACGCACGCCAGCCAGTCGAGCAGATGTACCCGCGCGCGGCGACGCTCGCTTTCCCCGACGGGACGCGCTAGCCTTTGGGCGAGTTGCACGAGCAGCGGTTCACTCATAGGGCCGCTCCGCATACGTGCTGACCGACCGGAGAGTGCCGTGGCAGAAGCCGCCGAAAAGCCCGCGAAGAACATCCCGCGCTATCTGCAGCTTGCGGCCGAGCTGCGCGAAGCGATCATGGCCGGGCGCTATTCCGGCGGGGTTCAGTTCCCGACCGAAACCGTGCTGTGCAGCCATTACGACGTCAGCCGCTTTACCGTGCGTGAGGCGCTCAAGCGGTTGCAGGCGGAGGGCCTGATTGCGCGCAAGCGCGGATCGGGCACCGTGGTCCAGCCGGCAGCGGCACGCGGCGGCGCGTTGCACCAGCCACTCTCCAACGTGGGCGAGCTGCTGCAATATGCGCGCGGCAGTGCGGTGATCTACAAGCCGCTCGGCACCGGCCCGCTGCCGCAGGAAATCGCCGAGCAGATCGGCGCCGACACCGGCGGGCAATGGACCGCCTTCACCGGCGTGCGGCAACAGGGCTTCGACGAGCTGCCGCTCGCGACGACCGACGTTTATTTTCACGAGCGGCTGGGCGAGGCGATCGACTCGCTCGATCTCAACGCCAGCCCGCAGACGCTGTTCAGCCAGGTCGAGCGGCTGACCGGTGTTTCCGCTGCCACCGTGACGCAGGATATCCAGGCGCTGGCGGCGGATACGAAGGTCGCCAAGGCGCTGAAGATCAAGAAGGGCGCGCCGGTGCTGTGCATCCTGCGCTGCTATATCGACCGCGAGGGCGACGTGTTCGAGATTTCGGTCAGCCACCACCCCGGGGATCGCTTTGCCTACGCGATGCATATCGACGTGCCCGGCTGACCGCATCACTTACCGTCCAGTTCTGGCGTAGGCAGTTCCGGTGCGCGCCGGGGCGACCAGTCGTCGCCCGCAAAGCGGATAGGCGGCGCGAGATGGTGCGCACCATCGCCTGCCTCCACCAGCAACCCGCGCTCCTGCACATGCGGCTCGTCGAGCGCTTCGCGAAAATCGAGCACGGGCGCGAAGGCGACGTCCTTGTCCGCGAACCACGCGACCCATTCGTCGCGCGTCTTGCCCGCGAAAGTCTGTTGCAGGAACGCGATCAGATCGCCCTGCTCGCCCGCCTCGCGCTCGGCATGAGCGATCAGGTCTTCGCGGCCCAGCGCAGACAGCAGGTTGCGTGCAAACTTGATCTCTCGCCCGCCCAGCGCAACGTGCCTGCCGTCCTTCGTGCGATAGACCTGATAGAAAGCCGCCCCGCCGAGCGAGCGCTGCGTCTGGCTGCGTGGAGCTTCGCCCCCGGCAATCGCCGAACCTGCGGTATGCGCGCACCACGGCAGCAGGCTGTCGAACATTGCGCAATCGAGATAGGCGCCCTCGCCCGTCCGCTCGCGCCCCAGCAGCGCCATCAATACGCCCGAGAGCGCGGTGAGCCCGGCGGCCATGTCCGCACTCGGCGCGCCCGGGACTACCGGCATGCCATCGGGCCCGTCGTTGACGCTGAGGAAGCCGGCCAGCGCCTGCACCGCCATGTCGTGCGCCGGATGGTGCGCCAGCGCGCCTTCCTGCCCGAAGGCCGAGATCGAGCAATAGACGATATCGGGCTTTAGCGCGCGCACCGCCTCGTAATCGAAGCCCAGCCGCGCCATCACGCCGGGACGAAACCCTTCGACGAACACGTCCGCTTCGCGGCACAGTTCGGCCAGCTGCGCTTTGCCCGCCTCGCTCTTCAAATCGAGCACGCGGCTTTCCTTGCCGCGATTGAGATTGGCGAACCACACCGAATGGCCCGCCTCGCGCGGCTCCATCGCCCGTGCCGGATCGCCGCCCGCCGGTTCGATCTTGATCACCCGCGCGCCCTGATCCGCCATCATGACGGTCATCATCGGACCGGGCAGGAATTGCGTCAGATCGACGACGGTGATGCCAGAGAGCTTGCCCATCGCCTCAGACGATCCCGCCGCTGCGCAGGCGGGCGATGGCGTCTTCGTCATAGCCCAGCTCGTCCAGGATCGCGTCGCTGTCCGCGCCGAGCAGCGGGGCCGCCCGGTTGGGCAGTCGCTGTCCGTCGAGCTTGATCGGGCTGGCGAGAATTTCCATCCCCTCGCGGTCGGGGTGGTCGACGCGGGCGCGCATGCCGATTTCCTCCAGCCACGGATTGTCCAGCGCCGCGCCGAGGCTATAGACCGGCGCGACGGGCACATGACCCGCGAGCAGATCCTGCCAGTGCGCCATCGGCTGCTGGCCGAAATGCGCGTCGAGCACTTCGGTCAGCACGTCGCGATTGGCCAGCCGATCGGCATTGGTGGCGAAGCGCGGGTCTTCGCGCAGGTCGGGCCGTTCGATCCGGTCGGTCAGGATGTCCCAGAACTTGGGCAGCTGGCACATCACGAACAGCCACCCGTCCTTTGCGCGGACCATCTGGCTGGGGGTGGCGTTGGGATGCGCGCTGCGCGGAGTGCGCTGCGCCTCGTCGCCGTTGTTCATGTACCACAGCGCGGGATAGCTGGTCTGGTGCACCGCCGCCGACAGCAGATCGGTATCGACATCGCGCCCCACACCGCTGCGCTGCGCATCGACCAGCGCGGCGAGGAGCCCGATGCTCATCAGCGTGCCGGTCATGAAATCGACCATCGACAGGCCCATGCGCTGCGGTTCGCCGCCCGGCTCCCCGGTGACCGCGCAATAGCCCGCCTCTGCCTGCATCAGGTAATCGTAGCCCGGCCACTTGGCGCGTTGATTGTCGCGCCCGTAGGCGGAAAGGTGCGCGCACACGATGGCGGGGTTGATGTCCTTGAGCGCGGCGTAGGTCAGCCCCAGCCGTTCGGGCAGGTCGCCGCGCATATTGTTGGCGACCGCATGGCTGGTCGCGGCGAGCTTGCGGAAAACCGCCTGCCCTTCCTCATCCCTGAGGTCGAGCGTCAGCGAGCGCTTGTTGAGGTTGAAGGCGGTGAAATAGACGCTTTCGTGTTCGCGCAGGAAATGCGGGCCGACCGCGCGCGCGGTGTCGCCACCGCCGCGCCGCGTGCCGTCCGCGCCCGAAACGACCGGCGGCTCGATCTTGATGACCTCTGCCCCCAGCTGCGCCAGGTGCATCGTGCCATAGGGACCGGCGCCATATTGCTCCGCGCTGATGATGCGGAAACCGGTAAGGGGAAGGTGCATGCTCACTTCGCCAATCAGATCGGATTGTTCTTGATGTGCTGTTTGGCGATGATGATGCGCTGCATCTCGTTGGTCCCCTCGCCGATGCACATCAGCATGGAATCGCGGTAATAGCGTTCGATGTCATATTCCTTGGAATAGGAATACCCGCCGTAGACGCGCATCGCCTCCTGGCTGTTCTCGACTGCCGCTTCGGACGCGAAGAACTTCGCCATCCCCGCTTCCATATCGCACCGCTCGCCCCGGTCGTAGGCCTGCGCGGCATCGAGCGTCAGCAGCCGCGCGGCGCGCGCGCGGGTCGCCATTTCGCCCAGCTTGAGCTGGATCGCCTGATGTTGCGCGATCGGCTTGCCCATCGTTTCGCGTTGCTGCGCATATTCGGTCGCCAGCCGCAGCGAGCCTTCGGCCAGCCCCACGCCGCGCGCGGCGACGTTGATGCGGCCCAGCTCCAGCCCGCCGGTCGCCTGGAAAAAGCCCTGCCCTTCGACGCCGCCGATCAGCTGGTCTGCCGGGATGCGGTAGTCTTCCATCACCAGTTCGGCGGAATCGATCGCCTTGTAACCCAGCTTGTCGAACTTCTTGCCGGTCGAAAGCCCCTCGCGCTTGTCGGCGATGAACAGGCTCATCCCCTTGTAGCGCGGCTCTGCCTGCGGGTCGGTCTTGGCGAGCATCGCGAAGCACGATCCGTTGAGCGCGTTGGAAATCCACGTCTTGGTGCCGTTGAGCACGTAGTCGTCGCCATCGCGCTTCGCCACGGTGCGGATCGCCTGCAGGTCGGTGCCCGCATTGGGTTCGGTCAGCGCAAGCCCGCCGCGAATTTCGCCGCTGGCGAATTTGGGCAGCCACTTGGCCTTCTGCTCGGGCGTGCCGAAACGCTCGACCGCGGCGGCCATGATCAGGTGCGAATTGAAAATGCCGGTCAGCGCCATCCAATGGCTGGAAATGCTCATCACGATCTTGGCATAGGTGGTCGCAGGCAGGCCCAGCCCGCCGTATTCCTGCCCGATCGTGGCACCGAACAGGCCCATCTCGGCCATCTGGTCGACCAGCTTTTCGGGCCAGATATCGCCGTGGTCGTGATGCTTGATGACCGGGATCACCTCGCGTTCGAGCCAGCGGTCGATCGCGTCCATGAAGGCGCGTTCTTCGTCCGGGTCGATCGTGCGGATCTGGTTTTCGAGAACTGCTGCGGTTGCCATTTCTGCCTGCCTTAGTCGTCGAGCCCGCCGAACCCGCGTTTCCACACGAGTACGGTGCGCTTGTAGTGGCTCACAATGTCGCCATGCTGGTTCCTGCCGATCGTCTTGAAGGTGACGATCCCCTGTTCGGGGCGGCTCTTGCTCTCGCGCTTTTCCAGCACTTCGCTCTCGCAGTAGAGGGTATCGCCCACGAACAGCGGCTTGACCATCCGCACCTCGTCCCAGCCGAGATTGGCGATCGCCTTGCCGCTGGTGTCGGACACGCTCATCCCGGTCATCAGCGCGATGGTGAGCGGCGAGACCACGAGCGGCTTGCCGAATTCGGTATCCTTCGACAGCTCGTAATCGAAATGCGCCGGATGCGTGTTCATCGTCAGCAGCGTGAACCACACGTTGTCGGCATCGGTGATCGTGCGACCGGGACGGTGTTCGTACACGTGCCCTTCCACGAAATCTTCGAAGTAGCGGCCCTGCACCTCGCGAAAACGGCCCGGTGCGACCTCTATGACCCCGTCACGCATGCTTATGCTCCCTTGTGCGCATTTGAACGCGCCAGAACTGCGCGATAGGTTTTGATCATCGGCGCTTCGAGCATGCGGCCCTTGTGCCGCACCGCCTTGCCGCCGTTTTCCTCGTATACCCGCAAAGCCTCCTCGGCCTCGGCCACCTGCGCCTCGGTCGGCGCGAAGGCCGCCTCGATCGCGGGGACCTGGCGTGGGTGGATCGCGGCCTTGGCCTGGATGCCGATGCCCCGCGCCCGCTCGCATTCCTGCGCCAGCCCGGCCTCGTCATCGAGGTGGATGAAGGGCACGTCGATCAGCGGAACGCGCGCCTCGGCGCAGGCAAGCACCAGCTGCTGGCGCGCGCCAAGCAGCGGCTCCCACCCGACCGGGACCTGCAATTCGCCCGAGAAATCCGCTCCGCCGAACATCAGTGCGCACACCTGCGGGTGGCTCGCGATGGCGAGCGCACTGCGCAGGCCGCGCGGGGTCTCGATCAGCGGGATCAGTTCTGGGCAGCGATCGCCCAGCGCGGCTGCGACGATATCGAGCTCGGTCGCGGTCTCGACCATCGGCACCATCAGCTTTTCGGGCAGAACATCGCTGAGCGTCAGCGCCGCAAGATCGCGGATACCGGCAGCGGTGGTGACCGCGTTGATCCGAATCGCGAACCCCTCGCCCGCCTCGGCAATCTGTCGCAGCGCGGCGTCGCGCGCGGTGTCCTTGTCCGCCGGGCCGACTGCATCTTCTAAGTCGATCACCACCAGCCCCGCGCCCGCAGCGCGCGCCTTTGCGAAGCGATCGGCCCGCGATCCGGGCACGAAAAGAAGGCTGCTTGCGGCAAACACGTTTGGAATTCTCCCCTCTGGCACGTTCGGCCTCGATTACCGCTTCACAATTTGTCCGGACAAATCTAAAGTCAAGCTGGAATTGGGCCGTTATGCTAATTGCTCGGCCGGATCGTGGGAGAGGAAGGATGATTTCCAAAACGTTTTTCGCCGCCACAGTCGCTACTCTGGCGCTCGCTTGCGTGCCTGCCGCAGCGCAGATGCTCGACCCGGACAAGCCCGAGGATGCGCTCGAAATTGCCAAGCGATTCCAGTGCGGTGAGGAGGATGGCGCCGAAGCCGTGTGGCACTTCAGCGGCAACGTGTACTCGCGCCGCCAGGGCGAGCGGGACAAGCTGCTGTTCAAGGGCGACGGCTACAATATCCGCCGCTGCGTGAGTGTGGACGATCCCGTGCGCGGCAAGGGCTGGAACATGGTCAGCCGCGAAATCTGGTTCTATCTCGACCCCAAGACGGGCGAGGTCCTCGACACGTGGGACAACCCCTGGACCGGCGAGACGGTCGAGGTGATGCATATCCACAACGATCCGGTGAACGGGCGACCGTCCTACGCGGTCAATGCCGATGGAACGCCCTACTCGATCCCGTCGCTGCGGATCGAAGGGCCGTACGTGTTCATGCCGTTCGAGGTACCGCTGTTCTACACCAACCCGCTCGCGGGCGATTACCAAGACTATGTCGGCAACAAGTACCACGCGATGGAGATCTTCGATTTCGCCGGTACCGCTGACGATATCCTCGATGCGAGCAAGCCGACCGCCTACCCGATGGTCAGTTGGGTGCGGATTTCGGCCTGGATGCCGTGGATGAAGATGAGCGGGCGCGATGGCGGCATGGTGTTCAACGCGACGGGTCGCAAGCTGCCCGGCGGGTTCGAAGAGCTGCCCGACATGATCAAGGCCGAAGTGCGCAAGAACTACCCGATCTACGAACACGCGCCCCCGGCAGACGATACCCGCCCCAACGAAACCACCTGGACCAAGTTCAAGAAGCTGACCGACGCGAAGCGCGAAGCCGAAGGTGGCGCGGCGCAAGGTTCGCGGGGCGAATAACCCGACTTCGCGAAGCGGCTTTCTGCGAGGAAGCCGCTTCGCGGATCGAGGGTACAAAAAAGGGGCGGTGGCCGATACCCCCGCCCCTCTCTCTTTGGCGTTCCGCCTCCGGTCAGAAGCTGACCTTCACCTCCGCCCCGAAGGTGCGGCCCTTGCGCAGCGCACCGAAGAAGGCGCGCGGGAAGCTGGTGTCCGCATTGGTCACGGTGCCGGGGATGTTCTTGGTCCCGATGCCATAGCGCAGGTCGAACCAGCGCGTTGCCAGCGGGATGGTATCCTCGTTGGTCAGGTTGCGGCCGAACACCGCCAGCTCGATCGGGCCAAAGGCCACCCCGACCCGCGCGTTGAGCAGGAAGGTCTCACCCGTTTCGGCCAGGTTGTGCACCTGGATGAACTTGCTGTCCTCGTAACTGCCGTTGAGGTTGAGGAAATATTCGCCGCTGTTCCCGAACGGCTGGCGGAAATCGATCGCGCCGTTGGCCTGCCAGGGCGAGCCGAGCGGCAGGCGATTGCCCGCGATCGAGCACAGCGGTGCTTCCGCAGCCGTCGGGTTGAGCGCATCGGAGATCTTCAACCCGCCGCTGTTGAGCGTGTATTCGAAATCGTCGCACCCGCTGGTGAACTTGGCGTCGTTGTAGGCCACCCCGGCGCTCAGCGTCAGTGGCGGGATCGGGCGCGCGGTCAGCTCGACCTCGAAACCCTTGACCTCGGCATTGCCCTGGTTGGTCGCGACCGAGTTGAGCGTACCGCCGCCCACCGGCAGCGCGGTGGTCAGCTGCACATTGTCGACTTCGTTGTAGAACGCCGCAGCGTTCACCTGCAGCTTGCCACCGGCCAGCGTCTGCTTGATCCCGATTTCGCCGCCTTTCAGCGTTTCGGACGCATAGCTGACCCGATTGATGCTCGCGCCAGCCGATGCGTTGGTGCCGCCCGGCTTGTTGCCCTCGGTATAGATTGCATAGACCAGCGTGGAGGGCGTCGGCTGCCAGTCGACCGTCACGCGCGGCACGAAGTCCTTGGTCTTGTCGCCGAGATAGCGGGCAAAGCCGGTCGTCGTGTATTCGCTGCGGGTCTTCTGGTCGATCAGGTAGCGCCCTTCGAGCCCCACGGTGATCGTCTCGGTCGGATCGAATTCGAGACGCCCGAAAACCGAGGTGTTCTCGATCGTTTCCTCGTAGCTGCCCGCGTCACCATAGGGCACGCCGACCGGCGCGTTCGAGAAATCGATCTCGCTGTTCCGCAAGGTGAAGCTGTAGATATAGGCGCCCACCAGCCCGCGAACGGGCAAGTCTTCGGGTGAAGAGAGGCGCAGTTCGGCGCTCACGTCTTCGATCTTGCTGGCAGTGGTGTTGGCGAAGGCCGGTTCTTCCACCGCCGGATTGGGCGGCGGGCCGAACGCGGTATTGAAGTACACGAACGCATCCGAGTGGTCGGAATCGGTGCCCGTGCGGGCATATTCGTTGCGGTAGGCGACCAGTCCGTTGGCGGTCCAGCCGCTGTCGCCCAGCCCCGCCTCGAAGCCCGAGGAGACGAACCAGCGTTCCTTGTAATAGCCGTCCACCGCAGTCCCATCGCGAACATCGGTGGCTGCGGGATTGGTCGCGCTGGTGCGCACGGTCGTGGGCTCGTTGTTGAGCGCCACGGTGCCCGGCTTGATGACGCCGCAGTAATACTGATTGGTGTTGGTCGAGGTTTTGGTGACCGGCCAGTACGGGAACACGAAGCTGGACCCGCGATAGCCGGCGCTGCGGTAGCCGGGCTTGCAATTATTGTCGCCCGCATCGGTCAGAAACAGCGCGGGCGTGCCGTCGTCCTGCACTTCGTACGCAACGCGGGTGCGCCAGGTGAAGTTGTCGCTCGGCGTGATGTACAGCGTACCGGCGACGTTGGTGCTCTGCTCCTGGCCGACCTTCTTGCCGGTCAGCGAGTTGCGGTACTGGCCGCCATATTCGTAATAGCGACCGTCGATCCGCGCGGCGATCTTGCCCGGGATGATCGGCACGTCGATGCTGCCGGAGGCCATGTATTCGCCATACTCGGCGATACGGGCGCGCGCCGTGCCGGCGAATTCATCGCCCGGCGTCTTGGTGATGAAGTTGATCGCGCCCGAGTAGGTATTGCGGCCATACAGCGCCGATTGCGATCCCTTGACGATCTCGACCCGCTCCAGCGCGTCGAAGTTGAGCGACTGCACATCGCCGCGAAACAGCGCGCCGTCGATGAAGATCGCGACACCCGACTCGACGCCGAACTGCACCCCTGCCAGCACGTTGCTGAGGCCCCGGATGACCGGGCGGTCGGTATCGCGACCGAAGGCCTGGCTGAACGACAGCCCGGGCGTCTGCGCGCCGATATCCGAAATGTCGTTGAGCCCGCGATCATTGAGCGTCTCGCTGGAGAATGCGGTAATCGCCACCGGCGCGTCGTTGATCGATTCCTGGGTCTTGCGCGCGGTGACGACGATGGTTTCGACGCCCTCGTCGACCTGCGCGTCGGGATCTTCGAGCGCGACATCTTCCGATTGAGCAAATGCAACTCCGGGTGTCAGCACGGTCGCAGCCAACAGCCCTGCCTTGAGCATAGTCTTCATAGATTTTCTCCCCTGCCCTCACGTGGAGGGCCTCCCTTAGGAAGGAGGGAGATTTTCACATTTTGAGAATTTGTCCAGACAAATATTTTCGGAACGATGTCGAATGCCCACGCCGTTACATCAGGGCAACGGCTTCACATTGCCGAGAAACGCGGTCGCCACCAGCAGAGCATAGACTACCCACACCCACACCCGCGTGCGGTTCATCGTGCGCAGCAGCGGCAGTTCGGTCTCGTCGCTGGATCCCTGTTCCAGCACCGCCGCCAATTGCTTGCCGACCGGCTTGAACGTCACGTCGATCATGATCGCGGCGACGAAGATGAAACCGAACAGCAGTGCCTTGGCCGCCAGCCAGTCGGGCGCGAGCGGCGCGTCGGTCAGCAGGCTCTGCCCACCGAGCCACAGGTAGAAAATGCCGACGATCCAGCGCAGCCAGCCTTCGATTCGGCGGTTGCGCGCGGCGCGCGGTGTCTGGTCGTGCCAGTGGCTGTCCCACGCCAGCCACAGCCAGCCGCCGCCGATCGCCCACGCTCCGACCAGCAGCGCGGGCGGCACCGCCCAATAACCTCCGGCCGCCACGACGCTGAGCGACAGCGGCACCATCAGCGCCCACGCGCTGCGCGGAGTCATGTCGACCAGCACCAGCAGCTTGAGCAGAGCGATTCGCTGGTCGAGCGTATAGGTGGCCCGCTTGCGGAAATGCTGGCCGAGCAGGAAGACCCCGACATCGGCGCCGAGCCACAAGACGAACAGCAGCAGGTGGGCGAAAACCAGCAAGGTGTAGAGCGAGATCATTCGTATCTCCATCGAGGATTCATGTCGCGAACGGGGGCAATTTTGCAACAATCTGCCTCCGAACCACTCGCTCGTTATGACGATCGCTTGACAAAGGCAAATTTGTCCGGACAACTTAACAGCGTCCGATTTGGGCGCACCCATCAGGGTTTTGGAGGAAACGGATCAATGGCTCGCACTTGGCACACCACTGCACTTTATACCTCGCTCGGCAGCGTGCTGAGTTTGGCAATATTGGCTTCTCCCGCAGCAGCTCAGGAAACCGACGAGAGCGCAGCCGACGAGGTCGTGGTCGACGACGAGGCGGATGACAGCGTCATCGTGGTGACCGCGCAGCGGCGTGCGGAAAACCTGCAAGACGTGCCTGCGGCGGTTACCGCGCTTTCGTCCGCCGCGCTCGAGGCCCGGCAGATCGGCGATACCGAAGACCTGCAGAACCAGATTCCGAACGTGGTGATTTCCAACGGCACCGGCACCGCCAATTCGGCGCGTATCTTCTTCCGCGGGATCGGCGAAGATGAGTCGCGCGGCGCGATCGACCCTGCGGTCGGCCTGTATGTCGACAACGTCTATCTCGGCCGCACGGTCGGTTCGCTGGTCGACCTGCTCGATATCGAACAGGTCGAAGTGCTGCGCGGCCCGCAGGGCACGCTGTACGGGCGCAACACCAATGGCGGCGCGATCAAGATCACCAGCGTCCACCCGCAGCTGGGCGAAACCTCGCTCTCGGGCGAAGTCGGCTACGGCAACTATAATCGCATCCAGGCCAAGGCGAGCGCCAATATCGCCACCTGGGACACCGCAGCGCTGCGCATTTCGGGCCTGTACCGCCAGCGCGACGGCTATTTCACGCTCAACCCGAATGGTGCATTCGCCTCGCAGGCCGGGACGCGCGTGGGCGACGAGGAAGTCTACGCCGTGCGCGCCAGCCTGCTGGGCGAATTGTCCGACAACTGGAGCTTCCTCGCGATTGTCGACTACACCAAGGACAAGAGCGACCCGGTCCCCGCGTCGATCATCGACAAGAGCGACAGCCCGTCGGTGGTGACCGACAGGGATGGCGACCTGTTCACCATCGAGCCCGCGCCCGGCGTGACCTGCTCCGCTGCAACGCCGGCCAACTTCCTGCCGGTCGGCTGCTTCACCGGCTATTCGAGCGAGGTCGAGGCGTTCGGCGTATCCTATCAGATGACGGGTGATTACGACTCGTTCGACGTCACCACGATCACCGCTTATCGCACGCTGGACGACAAGCTGGCGTCGATGATCACCTACCCGTACAGCCAGACCACCTCGCAGAACCAGTTCAGTCAGGAAGTGGTGCTGAACACCAAGTTCGACGGGCCCTTCAACCTCGTCGGCGGCGCGTATTACTACAACGAAGACGCGTTCATCGATTTCGACTTCGTCTATCCGTTCGACATGGAAACGCTGACCGAAAGCTTCGCGGTGTTCGGGCAGGCGAATGTCGAGATCGGCGCGCTCAGCCTGACCGGGGGCCTGCGCTGGACGACCGAGGACCGCACGGTCACGGGTAACGCTGGCGGCCCGCTCGCCGCGTTCGGCACCGGGATCGTGCGCGAATTCGCCACCGACAACGTCACCTGGACGGCGAAGGCCGACTATTCGATCACCGACGACATCATGGTCTATGCGTCCTATTCGACGGGCACCAAGTCGCCCGGCGCATCGGCCGACTGCTTCAACCCGGCAGCGTGCTTCGCACCGGTCAACGAAGAGAATCTGGACGCGATCGAAGCGGGCCTGCGCACGGTCTTCCTCGACGGCAAGGCGACCTTCAACGCGACCTATTTCTACAACGACTACAAGAACCTGCAGATCAGCGGCACGCTGCCCAACGGTGCCTTCACCCGCATCAACGCGGGCAAGGCGCGGATCCAGGGCGTGGAGGTGGAAGCGAGCGTGAGGCCGACCGACGGCCTGACGATCTACGGCAATGGCAGCTGGCTCGATGCCAAGTACAAGGACGTGAACTACCAGCAGGCCGCGCTGCTCAGCAACAGCACCACCGGGACTGCCGGGCCGACCTGCTCGAGCGCGAACCCTGCTTCGCCCGATTACCAGCAGCAGGTGATCGACTGCGCGCTGGCGCTCAACCTCAAGAATGCGCCCGAATGGAAGGCTCTGGTCGGCTTCAACTACGACTTCGAAGTCGGCAACGGCGAGATCTTCTTCGGCGCCGACGGCGCCTACGAGGCTTCCAGCTACGCGCTGGTTTCGAACACGCCCGGATCGCTGGTCGAGCCCGGCTTCCGCCTGAATGCGCGGATCGGCTATCGTGGGCCGGGCGATCGCTACACCGTAACCGTGTGGGGCAAGAACCTGACCGACAAGGAATACTTCCGCGCGACGACCAGCACGAACCAAGTCTACCCTTCCCCGCCGCTTACCTTCGGCGTCGACGTGGGCTTCAAGTTCGACTGACGTGACCATGGCGTTCCCCCGCCTGGGCCGGCCGCTGATACTCGCGGCCGGCCTATTCCTGAGCAGCATCGCGCAGGCCCAGCCTGCCGGTGACCAGGGCGTGGAACCGTGGAGCGAAGCGATCGTCTCGGTCACCGAGTTCGAGCCTGCGACGCGAGTCTTCCGGGTGGCGGGCAACTGGCGGCTGGTGCTGTCGGGGCAGGTCGATCGCGGCGAGCTGGACTATTGGCACCTGCCCGCCGCCGCGACCGCCCGTTTCGAGCGGTGGTGCGCGCCCGAGGCCGACACCGGCTGCATCCGCTTCGTGCGGTTCGAAGGCGTCGCGCAGGAGCCGATCCGCCCCGCAGCACGGGCGTGGGATACCGGCGGCATCTATTCGATCATGGTCCGCAGCGACGATGTGCAAGCGCTCTACGAACAGGCGCTCGCGCTGGGCTGGTGGGCGGAAAGCCCGCCGATCCGGTTCCAGTTCGGCGCATCGGACCTGCGCAATGTCGTGCTGACCGGCCCGCACGGGATCAACCTTGCGGTGTACGAACGGATTTCGCCCGATTTCACCGCCTTCCCGGTCGGGCGGATCAGCCAGGCGTTCAACTCCATGCGGATGGTGCGAAGCCGCCCCGCCGCGCGCGATTTCTATCGCGACAGGCTCGGTTTCGGGGTGCTGTTCGACAGCGACAGCGAACCGGCTCAGCCCGCGTTTTCCAATTTCGGCATCCCCTACAACCTCACGCCGCAGATCGCGCGCGCGGCGGCTGCGCTGTTCCCCGTTCCGGGCGAGACCGGCCGGATCGAGGTGATGCAGATCGAAGGCTTTACCGGGCGCGATCATGCGGAACGTGCCTCGCCCCCCAATCTCGGCATCCTATCGGTCCGCTATCCGGTGCGCGACCTGGCTGCCTACCGCGCTGCGATCGCGGACAAATCCGTTGCCATTGCCTATTCGGCGCAAGATGTTGCGATCGCGGGTCTCGGCAAGGTGGATATCTTCGGCGTACGCGATCCCGACGGCAACCTGACGGAGTTCTATAGCGATGGCGATTGACGAGACTGGACAAGCCGGGCCCGAACGCGGCGAGTTCTCGCACGGCTGGACCATCCTGCTCGCCGGGTTGCTCGGCGTGGCATGCGGTGCCTCGCCGATACCCTACAACGTCATCGGCTTCACCGCCGAGCCGCTGAGCGCCGAGTTCGGCTGGTCGCAGACGCAAATCCTGCTGCCGATCACGCTGTTCGGCGTGATCGCGAGCCTGCTCGCCCCGGTCTTCGGCTGGCTGGCCGACCGCCACGGCGTTCGCCCGGTGGCGCTGTGGTCGCTGCTGGCCTTTGCGCTCTCCTTCGGCGCGATCGCGCTGACACCGGCGGCGAACACGGCGTCCACGCTTTATATCTATTACGGTTTCTGGGTGGTGGTCGGCCTAGTGGGCATCGGATCGACCCCGGTCACCTGGAGCCGTGCGATCAACCTGTGGTTCTTCAAGAATCGCGGACTCGCGCTCGGCATCCTGCTGCTCGGCACCAGCCTTGCCGCGATGGTCATACCGCAGGTCGCGGTGTGGGCGATCGAGACCTATGGCTGGCGCGCGATGTTCGCGATCATCGCGCTGTTCCCCCTTGTCGCGCTGGTCATCGCATACCTGCTGTTCCGCGAGCCGAGGCCGGAGGAACGCCCGCGCGCGGTGACCGGCGCCAGCGGCAACCTGACCGGGGTCACACTGGGCACCGCGCTCACCAATTACCGTTTCTACGTCATCTGGCTGTCGATCGCGCTCATCGCCTTTGCCTTCGGCGGTGCCTTCATCAACATGCCGACCATGCTCCGCCTGCGCGGGGTGGACGCGCATACTGCGGCGAGCGTGATGGGCATCCTCGGCCTCGGCATTCTGGCGGGGCGCATCATCACCGGCGCGCTGCTCGACCGTTTCTGGCAGGGTTTCGTCGCCTTTCCGCTGCTGTGCCTTCCGGCCATCTCCGCATGGATCCTGCTGGGCGACGGCCTCACCTTCCCGCTCGCCGCAGCGGCGGGGTTCCTGCTCGGCTTCGCTGCCGGGGCGGAAAGCGATCTGATCGCCTACCTCACCGGCCGTTATTTCGGGATGGCGCATTACGGCAAGATCTACGGCATGCTCTACATGCCCTTCGGCCTGTTCTCGGCATTTTCGCCGGTGGTCTACGCGCAGGTCTACGATCGCACGGGCAGCTACGATCCGATCCTGACGATCGCGATCGGCACCTTCGTCGTGGGGGGCGGCCTGCTGCTCCTGCTCGGCAAATACCCAGAAACCTTACCCGATGATGGACCGGAAACCGCCCCGCCCATCGCCATGGCGGAGGCAGCCTGATGGCCACGATTGCACAGCCCGACATTGTCCACGAACTCGAGGCAACCGGCGCAGAGGTGCTGACCGACCCGGCCTCGCTCGATTTCTTCGCGCACGACATCTACGCGCGCGGTGCGGACCTTACCGCGGTCGTGCGACCGGGCGACAAGCGCCAGCTGGCAGCGGCGGTCGCCGCCGCGACCCGCGCCGGCCTCGCGGTCGTCCCACGCGGCGGGGGCATGAGCTATACGGGCGGCTACACCGCCGACCGACCTGGCGCGGTCCTGTTCGACCTTGCCGCGATGAACCGCATCCTCGAAATCGACGAGGACGCGATGTGGGTGCGCGTCGAGCCGGGCTGCACCTGGGAGCAATTGTATCGCGAGCTTGCTCCGCGCGGTCTGCGCACCCCGATGTGGGGGACTCTGTCGGGCCTCAAGGCGACGATCGGCGGGGGGATGAGCCAGAACGGCATCTTCTGGGGGACGACCCGCTATGGCACTGCGGTGCAGAGCGCCAACGCGCTGGAGGTGGTGATTGCCGACGGCACGATCCTGTCGCTCGGCAAAGCCTTCACCCGCCCCTACGGCCCCGATCTGACCGGGCTGTTTCTCGCCGATACCGGCGCGCTCGGCATCAAGGCGGAGATCACGCTCGGACTGGTGCGCGAGGCGCGTGCGCACGGCTATGCCAGCTTCGCCTTCGACGATCACGACGGCTGGTTCGCCGCCGCAGCCGCGATCGAGCGTGAGGGGCCGGCCACCGAATGCTTCGGGTTCGATCCCTACCTCAACGCGATCCGGATGAAGCGCGACAGTCTGGCGTCCGACGCCAAGCAGCTGGTCGGGATGATGAAGAAGCAGGGCGGCATCCTGAAGGGCCTGAAGGAAGGCGCACGCGTGGCGCTGGCCGGGCGCGATTTCCTGAAAGACGCAAACTTCTCGCTCCACGTGCTCACGGAAGCGCGCAACCAGCCTGCCGCCGACGCCGATATCGCCCTCGCGCGCGAGATCGTGGCGAAGCACGGCGGGCGCGAGGTCGAAAACACGATCCCCAAGATCATCCGCGCCAATCCGTTCGGGCCGCTCAACTCGATGCTCGGCCCGGCGGGGGAGAAGTGGGCACCGATCCACGGCCTCCTCTCGCACGCGCGCGCGAAGGAGTGCTTCGAAGCGTTCGCCGACCTGTTCGAGCGGCACGGCAAGGCGATGCGCGATCTGGGCGTGCATTACGGCACGCTGGTCGCCGCCGTCGGGCGTGCAGGCACGCTGATCGAGCCGTGCCTCTACTGGCCCGATGCGCGCAATCCGCTGATCGAGGATACGGTCGAGAAGCCGCACCTCGACCGCCTGCCCGACCTCGACGAAAATCCCGAGGCGCGCGCGCTGGCGCAGCAGCTCAAGCAGGCGATCGTCGACATATTTTTTGCGCACGATGCAGTGCATTTCCAGATCGGGCGCACCTATCGCTATCGCGACAGCCTCGACCCCGGAGCCGACGCGCTGCTGCATGCCGTCAAGCGGCACGTCGATCCGCGCGACCTGATGAACCCCGGTTCGCTGGGCCTATGACATTGCGGCTGGACCGCAGGCGGGCAATCGCGGCAGGCATCTGCGCATCGCTCGCTCCCGGTCCGGTCTTCGCATCAACAGGGAGAGGCGCTTTGCCCAATCCGAAAACCTTTGCCGCCGTCGCGATGCAGCTGACCGCGCATTCGCTGGAGCGCCAGCCGGACGAAGCGTCGGCGCGCGCCGCGATCCTGCGGCATATCGAGCAGATCGAAGCGCAGATACGCGGCGCGACGATTTTCATCGCGCAATATGGCGGCTATCCGGTCAAGCTGGCGGTGCTGCCCGAATACCTGTTCACTTCGTACCCCGGACCGGTCTCGATCCCCGATTTCGCCACCAAGGTTGGCTTTGTGAAGGACGGGCCCGAATACGAAGCGCTCGGCGCGGTGGCGCAGCGGCTGGGCCTGTTCCTCGCGGGCAACGCCTACGAAACCGACGAGAACTTCCCCGACTTCTACTTCCAGACCAGCTTCGTGGTCGCGCCATCGGGCGATGTGGTGCTGCGCTATCGCCGGTTGCTGTCGATGTTCGCGCCGAGCCCGCACGACGTGTGGGACGAATACCTCGATCGCTACGGCCTCGACGCTGTGTTTCCCGTCGCCGACACCGAGATCGGGCGGCTGGCGTGCATCGCGTCCGAGGAGATCCTCTATCCCGAAATCGCCCGCGTGCTGGCGTTTCGCGGGGCGGAAATATTCCTCCATTCGTCGAGCGAGGTCGGCTCCCCGCTCGCCACCAACAAGGATATCGCCAAGCAGGCCCGCGCGTTCGAGAACATGGCCTATGTCGTCTCCGCCAACACCGCCGGGATCAGCGGCACCTCGCTGCCGCTCAGCAGCGCGGAGGGGAACAGCAGCGTGGTCGACTATCGCGGCAAGGTGGTCGCGCAGAGCAACGACGGGGAAACCTTCACCGCCTTTGCCAATGTCGATCTTAGCGCGCTGCGCGAGGCGCGGCGCACGCCCGCAATGACCAATTACCTCGCGCGCCAGCGGCCCGGCCTGTTCGCCCCGGCCTATGCCGCTGCGGCGGAGGATTTCCACCGCGCCGGGGGGATGATGGCGGACGGGCAGCCGCAGGTGCCCGCGCGCGACTACTTCAAGCGGGCACAGGAAGACGTGATCGCACGACTGGATAAGGCAGGAATCATCTGATGCAGCACCGTACCGTCTCGGGCAAAGTAGCCTACACCTCGATGAAGCCGGGCATGGAGGGGCATGAGCGCGGGCGCGAATGGTTCACCTTCACGCACCACGGCGACGGATCGGTCATCATGCGCGCGCGGTGCGAGATCGAGGAACCCGATCCGACCGTGCTGCGCGACATCATCTGCCACATCGGCCCCGACCGTCAGCCCCGCAACTTGCTGGTGCACCTGACGCTCGGCGACGAATTTCTCGGCTCGGGCTGGATGGCCTACGAACCGGATCAGAACCGCATCCTGTGCGAAAGCCACGGCCCCTCGATCGGGCGCAATTCGGAAACGCGCGAGGCGGGCGAGTTCGACGCCTTCGGCACGCATCCGGTGGTCGGCGACGGCTTCACCACGCGGCTGATGGATGTGAGCAAGGGCCCGCACCGGCGGCGGCTGCGCTTTTTCCTCCCCTCCCCCGACCATCGCGGCGCGACCCCGCCGCAGATCGCCGAGGTCGAGATGACGATGGAATATATCGGGGAAGAGGAAAAGACGGTCGCTGCGGGCACCTTCGCCTGCCGCCACTACCGCTATGTCGATGACAGCGCGGACGGCATGGGCGGCGAACGGCACCCCGATTTCGACATGTGGGTGACCGCAGACGAGGACTCCATCCTCGTCTACGGGTCGATCGACGGGTACATGATGAATCGGTACGAGCTGGTCGAGCTCGACCGGTAAATCAGGCGGGCGGTGTGATCCGCCGCTCGTCGCACAAGGTCCGCTTCCACGGTTTTCCGTCCTTGAACCATTGCCAGGTCCGCGCGCGGCTCTGCCCGTCGGGCGCAACCTGGATCATCTCGACGTAATAGGCGCCGGGCACGTCGAGCCGGTCGAGCTTGAGCATCAGCGTATTTTCGGCGGTCTCCCAGCCGTAGCCGGAAAAGCGATCGGTTGCCCACAGCAGCTGTTCGCCATCGAGCCGTCCGCCGAATTCGTAAGTCGCCTCGCGACCATCGTCCCAGCTCAGCCAGTTGTGCTGGATATAGTGCCAATCGCCCGCGTCGGGGAACTCGCAATGCGTCTTCACCCTGTGCGCGTCGAGCAGGTTGCCCTCGCAATCGACATGGCGATACCAGCCGTCCCACCAGCCCTCGTGCAGCAGCATGGCAGGCATGACCGCTCCCAGTTGTGCGCGATTTCCGCTCATGATTTCCCTTCCGCAAAAGTATCAATACAGGGTGCCTCGCCCTCGCGCCGGATCAGCGCCTGACGGCGCAGGAAGCGCAGCATTCCCTCATCGCCCATCCGGCTCGGGCCGAGCCCGCTGGCTTTGCGCGAATGGTTGGTCGCATCGCCGACCATGCTGGTCAGCGCGCCGTCCTGCAGGCTGATCGCCCCTGCTTCGAGCCGCGCGCCCACCGCCGCCGCCTCGTCGAGCGATCCCGCGAGGACCGCGGCGGAGAGGCCGTATTCGCCGGCGTTGGCCTGCGCGATCGCGTCCTCCAGATCGGCGTACACGATCACCGGGATGACGGGCCCGAACGTCTCCTCGCGCAGCACCGCCATCTCGGGGGTGACATCGGCGAGCACGGTGGGCCGCAGGTACTTGCCGCCGCGCAGTGTTTCCACTTCGCCACCGGTCAGCACGCGCGCGCCCTTTGCACGCGCGTCCGCGATCTGCGCGGCGACCTTGTCCGCCTGCGGGGGGAAGATGAAGGGGCCGATATGACCCTGCGCAGGGTCGGGATAGGTCAGCGCGACCTGCTCCGCCTCGGTGACCAGCGCGGCGAGGAAAGGCTCGGCAATGGCGCGGGCGACGAAAACCTGCTCGATCGACTGGCACGCCTGCCCCGTGGCGACCACGCTGGCGCGCAGCGCGATTTTCGCCGCCCAGTGCGGGTCCGCGCTCGCGGTGACGATGAGCGGGTCCTTGCCGCCCAGCTCGAGATTGGCGGGGATCAGTGCGCGCGCCGCCGCTTCGGCGACCTTTCGCCCAGTCGCGGTGGAGCCGGTGAAGCACACATAGTCGACCGTCTCGACCAGCGCCTGCCCGGTATCCGGCCCGCCGAGCACGTAGGCGAGCGGCAGTTCGGGCACCTCGGACAACGCGGCGCGCAAGGGCTCGACGAAACGGGGCGTGACCTCGGATGGCTTCACCAGCGCCGCGCAGCCCGCCATCAGCGCAGGAATCGCGTCGACATGGGCGAGCAGCAGCGGGAAATTCCACGGCGCAATCGCCCCGAACAGCGGATAAGCAGAGAAGCGCGGGACGATCGAAATGCCCGGCGTCGCGGAGGGCGTTGGGTCCGATGGAAGCTGCGCGAACAGCTCCGGCCCGCGCTGCGCCCATTTGCGCGCATTGCCGACGACGCTCGCCACCTCGATCCGCGCAATCGCCTGGCGTCCCGTGTCGACCGAAAGCGCTTCGGAAACCGGGCCCGCATGGCGCTCGAGCGCATCGGCGAAGGTGGCCAGCACCCTCGCCCGCCCCTGCGGACCAAGCGCTTCCCACGCGGGCTGGGCTTCCCGCAAGCGCCGTGCGGTTTGCGTGACCGTTTCGGGCGAATCCGGCTCGAATGCGTAGTCGGCCTCGCCGGTCCGCGGGTTGAGCGCTTTCAATGCTCCCCCTCCCCTTCAGGGGAGGGGGTCGGGGGGTGGGGATTTCCGGCCGATGCCGCGCCCGCGTTCCCCACACCCTCCGCCCCTGCGGGGCTCCTCCCTCTCCCCTGAAGGGGAGAGGGATTTTGGCTAGCCCAGCTCTCGACAATCGCGCTGCCGCTGGCGAACCATGCGTCTTCGCGCGCGGCAAAATCGGTGAGCAGAGTCTCCAGCGCCTTGATCCGGTAGGGCTGGCCCATGATGTAGGGCGTCAGCTGGATCGGCAGCAGCCGCGCGGATTGCTGCGCCGCCGCCTCGTCCGCCAGCCAGTCGAACGCATCGCGCATCATCTGGCCCCACGCCTCTGCCGAGTGCTGCTGCGTCTCGACGATCGTGCGGTCGGAAAGTTCTGTGTTGAGCGGCAGGTCGATCACGCCGTTGTTGAAGCGATAGGGCAGCTCGTCGTTCACCCAGTCGCAGCAATACTCCACGCCATGCTCGGCCAGCAGGTCGAGCGTGCGCCAGCTTTGCGAACGGGCGATGGAGAGCCAGCCGCGCGGCTTCGCGCCGGTCGCCGCTTCGAGCCGCGAGAGCGCGTCCGCGACCAGCGCGCGCTCGGCCTCCTCGTCCATCGAGGAGGCGATAGTGCCGTTCATGTCGGTCGAGTGCGCGATGATCTCGTGCCCGCCCGCCTGCACCGCCGCGATCAGCTCGGGATAGCGTTCGGCCACGGCGGCGTTGGTCGCGAAACTGGCGGTGACGCCTGCCTTCTCGAAGGCATCGAGCATCCGCCACACGGCCACCCGATTGCCGTAGTCGCGCACGGTGTAGTGGCGATAGTCGGGATAGGGCGTGACCATGTGGCCCGGCGCGCGGAAGGGCTGGTCCTCCGGCGTGATCGGAAACCATTCGAGGCTGACGCACACGAACACCGCCACCCGCTTGCCGCCGGGCCATTGCATCGGCTTGCGCGTGTGGATGCTGGACCACGCATAGTAATCGTGGTCGTAGCCCTCGTGGCGGTTGGGGTATTCGAGATAGGTCGGGTCGAGGCTCATTGCTGCGCCCTCCAGCTATCGACGATCTCTCCCGCGCGTGCTTTCCAGCAGCGCGGGTCTGCGGCGATATGCGCCAGCGCCTCTTCGAAGGGGCCGATCCGGTGCGGTTGCCCGATCAGGTAGGCGTGCAGCGGGATGCACATCACGGTGCCCGATTCTTCGCCCTCCGCCGCCAGCCGCTCGAACTGGCGGACGAGGCAATCGGCATATTCGCGGCCCGACATGCCATAGACGTTGAACCCGTAATGGTCGTTCACCTCGAGGCTGTAGGGGATCGAGGCGAGCTGACCGGAAGCCACCTTCACCTCCTGCACCTGATCGTCGTGATAGAGATCGCAGGTATAGGTGAAGTCGTACTCTGCCAGCAGGTCGAGCGTGCGCGGCGTGTGCGTGAGCGCGGGCGCGAGATAACCCCGGATGCGCTGGCCGGTCGCGTCTTGCACCGTCCGGATCGAATCCTCGATGATCGCGCGTTCCTGCGCCTGGTCCATGCCGTAGGAATAGCGGGTGTTGTAGATGCCGTGGCTGAAGAACTCCCACCCGCGCGCAACCCCGTCGGCAACCACTTCGGGATGATGCTGGCACAGCGCGACCGACAGGCTGACCGAACCGGGGAAGCCGTGCTTGCTCATCACATCGGCCATGCGCCAGTGGCTGACCCGGTTGGAATGGTCGCGGTAGGAATAGCCGACCACGTCGGGATGCGGCTTGGGCCACGCCTTGCGCTGCGGATTGGCGGGCGGATCGATCTCGTAATATTCGAGATTGGGCGCGACCCACACCGCGCAGGTCTTTCCCTCCGGCCACGCGATCTTCGGGCGGTTCCGGTAGGGATGATAGTCGTAGAGTTCGGGATCGGGGGCGTCTTGTTTCATCCGTCGCCCCTCATCCAGGCTCCGCTAGCCCCGGTGGAGCAAGCTGCACCATCCTTCTCCCTCGGGGAGAAGGATATGGAGACTTGGCAGCTTGCCTGCCTAGTCGAAGTTGGATGAGGGGGCAGCTCCATCACCGCGCCTCCAGCCAGTCGATCACCGTCTGCACCGGCTCGACGTCTGCATATTTCAGCTGCAGGTCGGTCAGATTGGCGAAGTGATAGCTCTCGTGCTTGTCGGCGCAGGTCTCGATCGGGACGATCGCGCGGTAGCCGTGGCTCAGCGCATCCACTGCGGTCGCGCGCACGCAGCCCGAGGTGCTGCCGCCGGTCACCACCACCGTGTCGACCTTGTGCCAGGTGAGGTAGCTCGCCAGCGGCGTTTCGAAGAAGGCGCTGGGCATGCGCTTGGTATAGGTCAGGTCGTCATCCGCGATCTCGCAGCGCGGATCGAACTGGTGCCGCTCGCTCTCGTACTTGATGTTCTGCAGCGAATCCTCGGTATCGGTGCGCGTGCCCCATACCCCGGCATCTCCAGCGTCGGCCTTGTAGGCAACGCGGCTCCAGATCACCGGCATGCCCTGCGCCCGCGCCAGCGCGCTGATCGTGTTGATATATTCGATCTGCCTCGGGTCGGTCTCGTAAGCGGTCTTGAACAGGTCGGTGCGGGTGTAGGCCTGCTGCACATCGACATTCACGATCGCCAGCTTCTCGCCAATGCCGAACTTCTTGCGCGCCGGGTTGGCCATCACCTCTTCGAAAATCTCGCGCGCGGTGCGTCCGTCGCTCACCATCTTCGTGCCGACCAGATCTGCCATGGAAGCTCCTGCTTTGAATTGCACTTTGACATCGGACAATAAAGCGCCGTAGAGGCTTGTCGAGTGAAATTTGTCCGGACAACTTACAGCCGGAGGCAAGCGGCATGATTACGCGCCATATCCTGACCCTGCCCGCGACCGATCGCGGCCCCGCGCGCAAGGTGCATTACCGCCGCTGCGGCAAGGGTCCGCCGTTGCTGATGGTCCACCAGAGTCCGCGCAGCAGCGCCGAATATGCCGATCTGATGGAGCTGTGGGGGCAGCATTTCACCTGCATCGCGCCCGATACGCCCGGCTTCGGCCAGTCCGATCCGCTGCCGAGCGTCGATGGTCGTGAGCCGGAGATCGCCGAATTCGCCGATGCGCTGGCGCAATTCGTGCGCGCGGTCGGCATTGCCGGTTGCCCCGCCTATGGCTTTCATTCGGGCGGGATCATCCTGGTCACCGCGCTGCGCCGCCATCCGGACTTGTTCCGCTGCCTCGCCATCGGCGGCTACGCGGTCTGGACGCCGGAAGAGATGGCGATCTTCGGCGAGAGTTACCTGCCCCCATTCCACCCCAGCGCCTATGGCGAGCACCTGACCTGGCTGTGGAACCGCATGCTCGAACAAAGCTGGGTCTTTCCGTGGTTCGACACGCGCGAGAAAGCGCGGCTGAGCGTCGCGCATGCCGATGTGGCGCGGGTCAACCAGGCGGTGATGGAGATGCTCGACGCGGGCGACGCCTACCGCGCGGGGTATGGCGCGGTGCTGCGCGCGCCGCGCGACATCCCGCCAAGCGATGCGACCACCGCCCCCGTGCTCATCACCGCGTACGACGGCGATCCCTTGCAGGCGCATATCGACCGTCTGGGGCCGATGCCCGCCAACTGGGTTGCGCGAAAAGTGGCCACCTTGGCCGAGCATCACGCGCACAGCCTCAGCTTTCTTCAGCAATTCGCCGGCAGCAAGCCATGCCGCCGGTTGGCTGAGGACACTGGCGAAGGCTGGCTGGAGCTCGACGGGCGCCTGATCCACTGGAAGGGCGCGCGCGGTTCGCAATACCTGGCGCTGCACGCGCCTGCGGGCGAGATGGGCGACCCGATCGAAGACGCAGTCGCCATCGACCTTCCCGGGCACGGCCAGTCGGATACGTGCGACGATATCGAGGCGGCGCTCACGCAAGCGATGGCCAAGCTCGACCTGCTCGAACTGCGCCTGCCCGCGCTTCCGTCGGGCGAACCGGAACAGCTCTATCCCGACCTTTCGCCCGACCGCTTCGGGTCGCACCTGCTGCGCGCATGGGGCGCCGCGCGCGCGCAAGCCTTCTTCGAGCCGTGGTACGCAGCGGGCCAGGCGCACGCGACCTCGCTCGACCAGGCAATGCTCGACCCGGCGGCGATCCACGCGCGGTTCCTTGCGCGGCTGCGCGCGGGCAGCGCGGCGCGCCGCTGGCACGAAACCCTCCGACAGCTACATAAGGACGTATGACGATGGCCGATATCCGCGAGGAAATGCCGCTGCTCGCCCGCCACGAAGGCGTGTGGGATGGCGTTTACACCTACTTCAACGCGCAGGACGAGAAGATCGACGAACATGCCAGCCGCCTGCTGTGCCGCTTCCCCGACGATGGCAGCGCCCCCTACCACCAGACCAACCACTACACCTGGCCCGACGGGCGGACGGAAGTGCGCGAATTTCCCGCCGAATACCGCGACAAACGCGTGTGGTGGGACAATGACCTGATCAAGGGCTGGGCCGCCGAAGTGCCGCTCGACGAATATAACCGCACCGTGATGCTCTACTGGCAGCGCACCGGCGACCCCTCGCTCTATCTCTACGAGCAGATCCAGATCTCCGACGACGGGCAGAACCGCTGCCGCACCTGGCACTGGATTCGCAACGGCAAGCTGGAAACGCGCACCGCGATCCAGGAAACCTTCGTCACGCGCGACTGGCGCGCAGTCGACGCCGAGATGAAGGCGAGCGCCTGAGAGCCGCCCCATGCCGAACACGCCGCCAACGAGCCTGCCAAAGACCTTGTTCGACAAGATCTGGGACAGCCACCACGTCGCGCAGACGGCGGGCGGCAGCCACCTGATCGCGATCGACCGGGTGTTCCTGCACGAGCGGACCGGCGCGGCCGCGCTCGGGCGGATGGCGGAGACGGGTCGCACGCTGCGCGATCCGGCGCGCGTCTTCGCGGTGATGGATCACATCGTCGACACCCGCCCCGGTCGCGGCGACAGCACGCTGATGCCGGGAGGCGCGGGCTTCATCACGGAGACGCGCGCGGCGTGCGAGGCGGCGGGGATCACGCTGTTCGACGTCAACGACCGAGATCAGGGGATCGTCCACGTCATTTCGCCCGAGCTGGGCGTGGTGCTGCCCGGCCTCACGCTCGTCGCGCCCGATAGCCATACCTGCACGCAGGGCGCGTTCGGCGCACTCGCGTGGGGCATCGGGTCGAGCGAGGCCGAGCACGCGATGGCGACGGGCACGCTGCGGCTCGAAAAGCCGCGCACCATGCGGGTCCGCTTCGACGGCGGTTTGGCTGCTGGCGTGACCGCGAAGGACATGGCGCTGCACCTGATCGCCACCCACGGCGCGGGCGGCGGCGCGGGGCATGCGGTGGAATTCGCCGGGAGCGCGGTCGAGGCGCTCGACATGGAAGGCCGCATGACGCTGGGCAATATGGCGACCGAGTTCGGCGCGATGGCCGGTTTCGTCGCCCCCGATGCCAAGGCGTTCGATTACCTCGCCGGTCGCCGCTTCGCCCCCGCGCATTTCGACGATCCGTATTGGCAGACGCTGCACAGCGACCAAGGAGCCGCGTTCGATGCCGAGATAGAAATCGACGCGGGCGCCATCGCCCCGATGGTCAGCTGGGGCACCAGCCCCGAAGAGGCGATCGCGGTCGATGCCGCGATCCCGCAGGGGCCGCAAAAGGTGCACGACTATATCGGCCTTGGCGCGGGCGACCGGCTCGCGGGGACACCGATCGATGTCGCCTTCATCGGCAGCTGCACCAATTCGCGCATCTCGGACCTGCGCCGCGCCGCCGCGATCCTCGAAGGTCGGCGGATCGCGGGCTCGATCCAGAAGGCGATGGTCGTACCCGGATCGATGGCGGTCAAGCGGCAGGCGGAGGCAGAGGGGCTCGACAAGATATTCACCGACGCGGGGTTCGAATGGCGGATGAGCGGCTGCTCGCTGTGCTTCTACGCGGGCGGAGAGGGCTTCCCCGAGGGCGCGCGCAGCATCAGCAGCACCAACCGCAATTTCGAAGGTCGGCAAGGCCCCGGCATCCGCACGCACATCGCCTCGCCCGAGACCGTCGCCGCGAGTGCGCTCGCCGGAGCCATTGCAGACCCGCGCGACTATGCGCGCGAAAGCGAAAGCGCATGACGCCCTTCCCCGTCCCGCTGCAATCGCGCGCCGCGCCGCTGCTGGTCGACAATGTCGATACCGACACGATCATCCCCAGCCGCGAGATGAAGACCACTGGGCGCACCGGCCTCGCCGAAGGGCTTTTCGCGCCGTGGCGCTACTCCAATGCCGACAAACGGATCGAAAACCCCGATTTCGTCCTCAACCAACCGCCCTACCGCGATGCCCGGATCATCGTAGGCGGAGCCAATTTCGGCTGCGGATCGAGCCGCGAGCATGCGGTGTGGGCGCTGACCGAATGGGGGATTCGCGCCATTCTCGCGGAGAGCTTCGCGCCGATCTTCCGCAACAACTGCATCCGCAACGGCATCCTGCCGATCACGCTCGAGCGCGCCGTGCTCGACAGGCTCGCGGGCGAGGAAATCGCCATCGACCTCGAGGAATGCACCGTGGCGGGGCATGCATTCGCCATCGACCCGGAAGCGCGGCAGATGCTGCTTCACGGGCTCGACGCCATCGACCTGACGCT
Organism: uncultured Citromicrobium sp.; assembly: GCA_964574905.1. Lineage (GTDB taxonomy): Bacteria > Pseudomonadota > Alphaproteobacteria > Sphingomonadales > Sphingomonadaceae > Alteriqipengyuania. Next base: position 62,562 of record CAZNOY010000011.1, read on the forward strand.
GACGCAGGGCGATGCCATCGAACATTGGACCGAGGCGGACCGGCAGCGCAGGCCGTGGGTCTACCTGTCCGGGGCCGAGAAATGACTTTCGTACTCAACGCCCCGCGCGGCACATATGTCGGATCGGTCTCGCGAACCGCTGCGCAATCGAAAGGTGACACCACCGATATGCAAGACGCGACGAAAACCCCCCATAATCAGCTCACTATGCCCGAAGCCCTTTCTGCCGAAACGGCCCGGCATGTGACGCAGGAGGCCCCCCGATGACCCGCATCCTCGTATCCGAAGTCGGCCCGCGCGACGGGCTGCAATCGATCGAACGGGTCATGCCGCTCGAAGCCAAGAAGCGCTGGATCGCAGCCGAAGCAGCGGCGGGCGTGCGCGAGATCGAGGTCGGCAGCTTCGTTCCGCCAAAGCTGCTGCCGCAGATGGCCGACACCGCCGAACTGGTCGCCTTTGCCAAGGGGATTGAGGGGCTGACCGTCGTCACGCTGGTGCCCAACGCCAAGGGCGCGGAGCTGGCAGCAAAGGCGGGCGTGGACGGCATGAGCATCCCCTTCTCGATGAGCGAGACGCACTCGATCAAGAACGTGCGCAAGGATCATCCCGCCATGCTCGCCGAGATCGCCGAGGCGGCACGGATCGCGCACGAACATGGCATCCACTTCGCGGTCGGCCTGTCGACCGCGTTCGGCTGCACCATGGAAGGTGCGGTGAGCGAGGATCAGGTGGTGCGCCTCGCCGAACAGGCGGCGAAGGCCGGCGCGCAGGAATTCAGCCTGTCCGACACGACGGGCTATGCCGACCCCGCACAAGTCCGCAGGCTCACCCGCAAGGTGAAGGCCGCCGTGGGCGCGGACATGCTGACCACGCTGCACCTCCACAACACGCGCGGGCTCGGCCTTGCCAATGTGGTCGCCGGGCTGGACGAGGGGATCACCACGTTCGACGCCTCGCTCGGCGGGCTCGGCGGTTGCCCCTTCGCCCCCGGCGCGAGCGGCAATCTCGTGACCGAAGACCTCGTGCTGATGCTCAATGCGATGGGCTGCGACACCGGGATCGACCTCGAAAAGCTGCTGCAAGTGCGCGCGATCCTTGCCGGGGCGCTGCCCGGCGAGCCGCTCTACGGCTTCACGCCCGATGCCGGGCCGATGCTCGACTATGCGCAGAGGATCGCGGCATGAGCGCCTCCCCCACCCCGCTCGCCGGCCTCAAGGTGGTCGAATTCACGCACATGGTGATGGGGCCGACCGTGGGGCACATCCTCGCCGGGCTGGGCGCGGAGGTGGTGCGGATCGAGCCGATCGGCGGCGATCGCACGCGCCGCCTGCTCGGCTCGGGCTCGGGCTATTTCCCGATGTACAATCGCGGGAAGAAGTCGATCTGCCTCGATCTGAAAAGCGACGACGGCATAGGCGTGGCGAAAGACCTGGTGGCGAAGGCCGACATTCTGGTCGAGAATTTCCGCCCCGGCGCGCTCGACCGGCTCGGCCTCGACTACGAAAGCTGCGCTTCTGCCAATCCGCGGCTGATCTATTGCTCCGAAAAGGGCTTCCTCCCCGGCCCTTACGAGAACCGCACCGCGCTCGACGAAGTGGCGCAAATGATGGGCGGGCTCGCCTACATGACCGGTCCGCCGGGCCAGCCTTTGCGCGCCGGGGCCAGCGTCATCGACGTCACGGGCGGCATGTTCGGGGTGATCGGCGTGCTCGCCGCGCTGGAAGAACGCCATCGCACGGGCAAGGGCCAGAAGGTCGTCGCCAGCCTGTTCGAGACCACGGCCTACCTCGTCGGGCAGCACATGGCGCAGTTTGCGGTGACCGGCAAACCCGCCGCCCCGATGCCCGCGCGCGTTTCCGCTTGGGCGATCTACGACGTGTTCCAGACGCAGGACGATCCCGTATTCATCGGCGTGGTCACCGACGCCTTGTGGGAGAAGTTCTGCAAGCTGTTCGGTCTCGATGCGCTTTGGGCGGACGAGAGTCTGCGCGAGAACAACGCCCGCGTGCAGGCACGCGATCGCATCATACCCGAAATCCGCGCGCTGATCGGCGCGATGACCCGCGCCGAGGTGATCGAAAAGTTGGAAGGCACCGGCCTGCCCTTCGCCGCCATAGGCAAGCCCGAAGACCTGTTCGACGATCCGCACCTCAATGTCGGGGGGCTGGAAGAGGTGACGCTCGATTCCGGTGAGCAGGTTCGTCTGCCGACCATACCGCTCGAAATGGACGGCGCGCGGATCGGTGCGCCGCAAAGCCTGCCCGCGCCGGGGATGGATGCCGCCGCGGTGCTGGCAGACCTGGGGTACGACGCCAGTCGGATCGCCGCGCTACGCGAAAGCGGCGTGTTGGGAGATGAGAAATGAGAACTGCACTTATCGTGGCTTTGGCCTTCGCTACGACGGCTTGCGCCACCACGTCGTCAGGCGACACCGCTGTGGCGGACTCGCAATCTGATCGCCGCGCGATGGCAGGCGTGGCCGCCGATGCCCGTCTGCCCACCGATGTGCGCCGCGCGACCTTCATCGTGCGCGACATGGAAAAGAGCCTCGCCTTCTGGCGCGATGCGCTGGGGCTGGAGCTCAACTACGATATCGTAGTGCCGCTGTCGGGCGTGAACCTGCCGCTCGGCGAGCCGGGCACGAAGGCACGGCTCGTGCTGCTCAACGGCAAGGACCCCTACATCGGCTGGATCGGGTTGATGCAGCCGATCGATCCGCCGCTGGACGACGTGGCGACGCCCTACCCCACCCGGCTCGGATCGGGCGCTACGGTGATCGTGGTCAACACCGACGACGCCGACAAGCGCTGCGCTGCCGCGGCGGCGGTTCCGGGGACGCTGATGACCGGTCAGCCGCGGCTGCAGGTCTATCCGGGGCGCGACGGTGGGCCTGAGATCAGGGTGCGGGGGTGCAACGTGTTCGATCCCGACGGGATCGCGGTCGAGATCAACCAGCTGCTCGACTGACGCTACGCGGCGCTGATGGCCGGAGCCTCGATCAGCAGCACCTGGCAATCGGCAACGCCTTCGCGCAACTTCTTCGCCTCGGCATATTCGGGGCTGTTCCAGAAGCGGCGTGCGCTTTCCTTGTCGGGCCATTCCGAAATGACCATCGACGCGCCATCGCCGAAATCGCCCTCCAGCAGCTCCGCCCCGGGCCCGCGCAGCACGTAGCGGCCGCCGAACTGCCCGACCAGCGCGCCCGCCGCCTTGCCGTAGCCGTTGATGAAGGCATCGCGGTCGGCGATCTTGGCGGTGACGATCATGTATGCGGGCACGCGTATTCTCCGGTTAGATCAGAACGGCTTCACCGCGCCGAGGAAACAGACCGAGGCAATCGTGATCCAATAAATATAGGCCGCGATGCGCGCCTGCCCGATCTCACGCTCCAGCGCCGCTTCCTGTGCCGCGTCGGGCCCCTGGGCGAGCACGCGGAAGCGCACGGTCCAGCGGCGCATCACGAAGCGCAGGAACAGGCCGATGCACAGCGCGAAGGCGTAGAGCAGCATCTTCGTCGGGTACCAGTGCATCCCGACGGAGACCTTCACCGGCCCGTTGCCGCCCAGCGCCATCACCGCGACGATGAAGATCGTCGCGATCAGCGGATAGCGCAGCAGCTCTTCGGCGCGCGTCACCTTGAGGCCGATGTCGGTCTCGCGCTTGATGAAGGCGGTCCACGTCATGCCCAGCCAGATCGCGAAGAACAGCCACATCCACCACACGCCCGCCCCTTCGAGCATGGGCACGAAACCGTAGATCTTGCCCATGTGCAGCCCCAGCGGCAGCAGCAGGACGATCCCTGTGCGCGCGAGAATGTCGATCCGGTAGGCGGTTTCCATGTGCCGCCGCCGTTCCTCCAGCGACAGGGCGCGGTTGGTGACGTTGTAGCTCGTCTGGAACACGCCCCATTCGCCGCCGAGCCAGTAAACCATCGCGAGGATGTGTATCCATCGCAGGATGCTCAGCTCGTTAGTTGCCAGAAAATCCATATCTTTCCCCCCGGAAGGGCCCGCTCCACAGCGGGCCGCAACGCCCTATTCGCTCGCCAGTTTCTCGACCAAATCCATCATCGGCGGATCGTTCGCTTCCATCGCTTCCAGCTCCTGCTGGAAGCCGCGCATGATCCGCGCGACGTAGGCTCGGGTGGCCAGCGCGCGCTCCTCGCCCGCCGTCCGGTCGGGTTCGTAGCCCTCGATGTCGTCGCGGCTGATCGTGCCGTTCTGCTCCAGCAGCCGTTCAACCGTGTCCTGCCGCTCGCGCAATGCAGACACTTCCCCGGCGAGCGCGAAGACCACCGAATAGAGCCGGTCGAGCGCGGGATCGTCGAAGAACGCGGGGCGCTGGCCCTTGGCACGCTTGCCCGATGCGGCGACCCAGTCGAACGCGTTGTCGGCTGCCTCGCTCATGCTGCCACCGCCTGCCGGGCGGGCTTCCATGCGCCGTAGGCATTCCAGATCGCGGCGCGGCCGAAATCCTCCTCCCCATCGTCGGGGGACGGCGGGAAAATCTCCGGGTCGACCACCGCGCGCACGCCGGCGACGAACTGGCTGTCTTGGGGGAAGCCCGCATTGGCCATGACTTCCTTCAGATCCTGTCCGTGCATGGCCGACCAGAACGGCTCGTTGTTGTTGAATGCATCCCAGTCGCGCAGGAACTGCTCGAACAAAGGCATATCGTCCGAATATTGCGGCTGTTCGATGTGCAGGATCAGGCCGCCCGGCGCGAGCACGCGGTTGGCCTCAGCCAGAATGCGCGGCATCGCCTTGGCGGACAATTCGTGCAGGAACATGGTGGTCTGCACCCAGTCGAAATACCCGTCCGGCCAGCGCGACAGGTCTTCGCCCGAAGCCTGGACGAAGCGGATATTCTTGACCCCCATGGCTGCGGCGCGCGCGGCACCATAGCGCAGCGAGGCGGCGGCGGTGTCGATCGCGATCACTTCTGCATCGGGGAATGCCTGCGCGATGGGCACGGCATTGTGGCCTACGGTGGCGCCGATATCGAGGATGCGGCGCGGCTGCCAGTCGGGCCGCTCGCGCTTGACCCAGTCGACCACGGCCTGCCCGCCGCCGTCGTTCAACCCGCCGAGCGCGCCGCCGGTGGTGGCGAACAGGCCGACATCGTAGTTCGCGCCCACGGTCACGTCGCCGTCACGCTCGCCGCCGTGATAACCACCGGGCTGGCAGTGGATATCGACGGCGGTCTGGTATTCGGGTTGCTCGATCGAGGGGTCGAGTTCGAGCAGACCCGAATGCTCGTTATACTGGCGCGCCATCGCATCGAGCTCGTCGAGCTGGCGAAGCACGACCTGGCGGCCGTTGTGCTGGCGCATTTCCATCGAATTGCGCTTCAGCCCGGACCATGTGCGGTGCCACGGATCATTGTTCATCGCATCGCGGATTTCGTAGCGATGTTCGGGGTCGCGGCCATGCTCGGCACGGAAGCGCGGCAGCACGCGCTGTTCGTAGGCAAGGCGGTTGCCGGCGCCGATGGTGCCCGAGAGGTAGCGGTTGAGGTGGGTCAGAAAGTTGAACCGTGCCGCTTCATCATGATTGGCGCGCGGCATCATGGGATGTCGGGTCAAAGCAGTGTATGGGGGCGGAAGATCGTTAGCCATGGCCCAAGCCTCTCAAAGTTGTCCGGACAAATTTGGCCGATGTTGCTCGGCGTGTCAACGCACTCTTTAGCACATCCGCACCGCTATCCGCGTCAAGGCCAACTATGGCGAGAGAGCACCGCAGAAACTGCGCAGGCCTGCGGCGACCAGCCCTTCCCTCCCCAACGCAAAACGGCCGCCCCGTGGGGCGGCCGCTGCATTGTCCGGCCTTCCGAAAAAGGCCCGTTGACGTCGGTGATCAGATCTTGGTCGAGATCGACAGCGCGAAGCTCTGCCCCAGATCGTAGCTGTTGACGTCGATCCGGTTGTCGCCCGACTGCTGGAATTCCTCGTGTCCGCGGCCGAAGATATTTCGCGCCTCGAACTTGGCTTCCATCTCTGCACCGAACAGGTCGAAGCCTTCGCGCCATACGAAGTCCAGCCGGAAGCCGGGCGACTCGATCACGTCGGGCTGCGGCGGCGTGCCGTTGAGACCACGGCTGACCACGCGATCGCTCGCGTAGGACAGCAGGAAGGTCTGCTGCGACAGCCGGTCCTCATCCTCCAGCCCGAACTGGGCGTTGACGATGTGATCGGACTGGCCGGTCAGCGGCGCGCCATCCTGGAAGTAATCGGTCGCAATGTTCGATGCGGCACCGAACACCTGCACCGTGTCGCTTGCATCCACGTTCAGCTTGGACTGGGTGTAGGTGTAATTGGCGACCGCGATGAACCGGCGCGCATCCCAGAAACCGCCGTCGCCAAGGCCCGACAGGTCGAAGTACTTCTGCACTTCCACCTCGGCACCGTAAAGCTGGGCTTCGGGCGCGTTGGCGTAGGAGGTGAGCAGGTCGAGCCCGGTCACGAAGGCTTCGATCGGATTGTCGATCTTCTTGAAGAAGCCCGCGACCGAGAACCGCTGGTCGCGGTCGAAATACCATTCGAACCGCGCCTCGGCATTGAACAGCTGGCTATCCTGCAACAGCGGGTTGCCGCGGTAGGGCCGGTTGTTGTCGGGGTCGTAGTAAGGCTGGTTGATCAGCTCGCGGAATTGCGGGCGCGCGATCGTCTTCGATGCGTTGAGCCGCAGCTGCATCGAATTGCCCAGTTCGAAGGTGACCGTGGCCGCAGGCAGGAAGTAATCATTGGCGAGCACGGTTGCCGGAGTGGCCGAGGCAAACGAAGTGAAGACCTGCACCGGAGTGGTGGTCTGCGTCGCGTCCTCGTAACGGACCCCGGCGTCGATCTGGACGAAGTCGCCAAGCGCGATGTTGCCCTTCAGGTAACCCGCCTTGATCTCCAGCTCGGCATCGAACGCGGGCGAGCCCGGATCGTTTTCGACCAGCACGATCCCCAGCGCGTTGACCACGTCGGGCGACAGCAGCGCATCGGGGCGCAGCGTGCCGATCGCGCTCAGATAGACGGGGTCGGTGACGCAAGTCGTCCCGCTGCACACCGTGCTGCCGTTCGACCGGAACAGGAAATCGCGACGGCTATTGAACCGCTGCGTATCCGAATAGGCACCGCCCGCCGTCACCACGAAGCTGGGCGAGAAGCGGTAGGAGAGGTCGGCACCGCCCGCCCACAGGTTTTCGTCGAGCTTCGAATAGGTGTAGCTTGCCGAGCCGCTATTGCCGGTCAGCCGGTTGACGAACACCGCGCCGAAGGGGTCCGACGCGGAGTTGGAACGGACATATTCGAAGTACAGCTCGCCCGGCGCGTTGCGCTTCGTATTGGCGTAGCTGCCGCGCACTTCGAGGCTGAGCGCATCGGTCAGGTCGAATTCGCCGGTCAGCTGCGTGTCGAACAGCTGCCGCTCGTAGAAACCGGTACGCTGCTGGAGGAAGTCGGTCTCCCCGTTCTGCGCGGGCCGCTGCCCGAGCGCGAGCGCCGCCTTCTTGATCGTGTCGTGGATATAGACGTTGGTCCAGCGCACCTTGTTGGTGCCGAATTCGAGACCGAGGCCGAACAGGCCGTTGACCAGAATACGCTCGTCGGTGCTGACCTGGCGGAAATCGTTCTCGATCGAGGTCAGGTCCGCGCTCGACGAACTCTGCTGGGTGATGTCGCGGGTCAGCCACTTGTTCGAATAGCCGCCACCGAAGATGACGCCGAGCCGGGCATCGCCGCCCATCTCGAAGGTCTTCCCGCCCGAGAACGAGCCGGAGAAATTCGGCCACGTCTTGCTCGCCTTCTGGACCACCGCCTGACGCGAGGTCACCAGCTGCGCGGCGATCGCGGTCGAATCGACCGGATCGGTGCCGATCAGCAGGCCGCTGTCGAAATAGGCCTGCAAGGCCGGCGGCGCATCGCGGTTGCCGTTGTCGTAGCCGAGCCAGTCGGTCTTCGAACCGTAGTAGGTATAGCCGAGCTGGCCGGTGGTTTCGGTGTCGCCCGAAATACCGAAACCGATCTTGAAGAACGGCTCGTCGGGGGTCGCGGTGGTGGTCAGGTTGATCACACCGCCGCCGAATTCGCCGGGATAGTTCGCCGAATAGCTCTTCTGCACCAGCGACGAGGCGACCACGCCGGTCGGGAACAGGTCGAGCGGCACGACGCGCTTGAGCGGCTCGGGGCTCGGCAGGGGCGAGCCGTTGAGCAGCGCGAGCGAATAGCGATCGCCCAGCCCGCGCACGTAGACGAAGCCGTTGCCGACCACACTCAGGCCGGTCACGCGGCCCAGCGCACCGGCGATGTCGCCCTCGCCCGTCCGCGCGATTTCCTCGGTCGAGAGCACCGAGACGACCTGATCCGACCGGCGCGTGATGTTACGATCCTTGCGCCCGGTAACGATGATCATCCCGCCGGGAACGGAGACGTCGACATCGTCTTCCTGCGCCTGCGTATCGTCATACGCATCCTCGACGGGATCGGCGCCGGGAACGGTCGGATCTTCCGACTGCTCGGGGCTGGTGGGCGTATCGGGCGTCTGCTGGGGCGCCGCAGCCTGGGCATGGGCGAGCGACGGTGCGGTCAAGGCCGTGGTCAGGAACAGCACGCCTGCCAGCCGCGAGAAGGTGGACATCGAATGTCTCCTGCAATTCAAAAGCACTACACACTGGAAACCGGATGCGAACGCGGGGGCAGCCGACAGGCGGCCGCCCCCGCGCGCATGTGAGGGCAACCGCGGCTTAGTAGACGGGCAGCGTGGTGCAGTCGGTCAGGCCGCCGAGCGGCGCGTACGAGCTGTTGCAGGTCCAACTCTTGTACCAGTCGGTGTTGCCGCTCCAGGCAGCGCCGATGTGATACGGGGTCGGGGTTGCGCTGAAGAAGCTCGACAGGCCGGTCGGGTCGGTCGTCGCCACGCCATCGGCGGCAGCGGCGTTGACGAAGGTACCGCTCAGCGCGCTCGCGAGGTCGAGATTGTTCGATGCATCGCCGAAGAACCCGGCAACCTGCGCAGGCGTGAACGGCGCGCTGCCCGAACCGTCGCCGAGGAACTTCGCATCGCCGGTGCCCGAGCACTGCAGCGCGACCGAGCGTGCGGTCAGCGTGGCGCGGTTGGCGTTGTCGGTGTTCGAGGTCATCCGCACGCACTGGTTGTTCGGCGTGATGATCAGGCCGTTGTACAGCGTCACGTCGGCGTTGCCGCGGAACAGCGCCGACGCCTTGTCGTTGCCTTCGTTGTTCGAGCTGACATCGGGCTGGAACGCGGTGAAGTTGACCACCTTCAGGTTGGTACGCGGAGCGTCGGTTTCCTTGCCGTTCGAGTCGATTTCGAACAGCGCATCGCCTTCGCCCGGCTTCTGCAGAAGCAGCGCGTACTGCACGTTGACGCGGGCGCCGGTGTCGACGTCCATGCTGTCATCGTCCGCAGCGGTCGCGATGTAGTACTTCAGGTTAAAGTTGCCGCCGAAGAACTCGGCGCCATCGTCGGAGCTGCGGTGCGACTGGAAGTGCTCGATCGTGGTCCCGGTGCCGATCGCTTCGGCAGTGAGCGACTGCAGTTCCTTATTGTTCGACAGGACGAAGCCCGAATAGCGGATCTGCACGTACTTCATCGTGCCCGCATTGTAGGTGTCGTCGTTGCCGCCGAACCGCGCAAGGTTGACCGCGCCTTCGGTGTCGCGTTCGCAGGTGTTCGAAGCGACGCTGCCGACGTCGCAGTCGGTCACCTTGCCACGGCCGAGCAGCACGACGCCGCCCCACTGGCCGCCGGGGGTCGATTCGGTGTTGAGCCCGGCGACGTTATCCTGGCTGGTGAAGATGATCGGCTTCGCGGCGGTACCGGCTGCATTGATCTTGTTGCCGCGGTTGACCGCGAGCCACGACTGGCCGGTCTGGCCGTAGAGGATCACGCCCGGTTCGATCGAGAGCGTCACGTTGGTGTCGGCGGTCAGCGCGCCGCAACCAATGGTGGTCGACGCGAAGGGCGAGCCCGCGGTGGGGGCGGTGAAACCGCCATCGCAGCCGACATCGACGCGGCCGTTCATGGCGTAGAGCAGGCCGTCGATCTGCGGCAGCGTCACGCTCTTGGTGATGAGCGAAGGCAGCTGACAGATGCGGTATTCGCCGGTCGGGCCGGTGATCGTGCCCGCGTTGGTCAGCACCACGGAGCCGTCGTTGGTCAGCGAGGGGCAGGCGCCCGCGGGGGTGACGGTCGCCTGGGTCGGCGACGGGCTGGGCGACGGTGCGGGCGAGGCCGGCACATTGATGACGACGCCGTCGCCGCCGGGCGAGGCAATATCGTCAGCGCCACAACCGGCAAGAGCCAGCGCACTACAACCGATGACGAGCGAGCGATGGAGATTTTTCACAGCGAGCGGTCCCCTCAAAAAACCGAAAATTCGAAAACAGACGAACGCGAAATGTTGATCGCGAGAGGGTCGCTAGGCGCAGTGAATGACAGTTTCGGGCCATGTCGGTGACAGTTGTGCGGCGGTTGCGTGACGGTTTTTTTGCACCCGCAGAACCCCGCGAGTCGCCGGGCGCAGAAAAGCCACAGTTTTGGGAAAATCGAGCGTCAAAGGGTGGCGCAGAGACGTATTTTTTCGGATTTCGGGCGTCGTGGCAGTCCAGTGCAGGGGTCTAACTGCGCCAGCGCCACGCGAGTCGCCAGGTGATCGACATCCCCCAATTGAGACTGGCCAAGCCCGCGCCCGCTCGCCATAGGCGCACGCATGCATGATATCGCCACGATCCGTCGCGAACCCGATGCGTTCGACGCCGGGCTCGCCCGCCGCGGAGCCGCTCCGCTCGCCGCAAAGCTGCTCGATCTCGATAGCCGCCGCCGCGCGGTGCTGACCGAGCTGCAAGAGGCACAGAACCGCCGCAACGCCGCCTCGAAAGCGATCGGGCAGGCGATGGGCAAGGGCGACACGGGGGAAGCCGACCGGCTCAAGGCCGAAGTCGGCGAGTTGAAGGCGACCACCCTCCCCCATCTCGAAGAACAGGCGCGCGTGATCGGCGCCGAGTTGGACGATCTGCTCGCGGGCATTCCCAACCTGCCCGCCGAAGACGTGCCCGATGGCGCGGGCGAAGACGACAATGTCGAGATCAGCACCTGGGGCGAAAAGCGCAGCTTCGATTTCACGCCGAGGGAGCACGCCGATATCGGCCCTTTCCTCGGTCTCGATTTCGAGATCGGCGCGGATATCGCAGGCGCGCGCTTCACCTTCCTGCGCGGACAGATCGCCCGCCTGCACCGCGCGATCGGTCAGTTCATGCTCGACCGCCAGACGGTCGAGAACGGCTATCTCGAATGCAATCCCCCGGTGCTCGTCCGCGATGCGGCGATGTTTGCGACGGACAAGCTGCCCAAGTTCGCCGAGGATTCGTTCAAGACCACCGATGGCCGGTGGCTGATCCCGACCTCCGAGGTCAGCCTGACCGCCAGCGTGATGGGCAAGATCATCGACGCCGAATTCCTGCCCCTGCGGATGACCGCGCACACGCTGTGCTTCCGCTCCGAAGCGGGTGCGGCGGGCAAGGACACACGCGGCTTCATCCGCCAGCACCAGTTCGAAAAGGTCGAATTGGTCAGCATCGTGCGGCCCGAAGATAGCGAGGCCGAGCACGAGCGGATGACGCAATGTGCCGCGGGCATCCTCCAGTCCCTCGGCCTGCCCTACCGCAAGATGCTGCTGTGCACCGGCGACATGGGCTTCGGCGCGCGCAAGACCTACGACCTCGAAGTCTGGCTGCCCGGTCAGGGTGCCTATCGCGAAATCTCCAGCTGCTCGAACACCGGCGACTTCCAGGCGCGGCGGATGAACGCGCGCTATCGCCCGGAAAGGGGCGATAAGAAGACCGAGTTCGTCCACACGCTCAACGGATCGGGCCTCGCGGTCGGGCGCACGCTGGTCGCGGTGCTGGAGAACTACCAGAACGAAGACGGCAGCGTCGACGTGCCCGAGGCGCTGCACCCCTATATGGGCGGGCTGACGAAGCTGATCCCCGAGTGATTTATCCGTCACCCTGAACTTGTTTCAGGGTCCAGAACTCCTCAGCGCAGACGTCGCCGAGGAAGGAAGGCTGGATGCTGAAACGAGTTCAGCATGACGAATTGGAGAAGGAACACAGATGAAAATCCTCCTCACCAATGATGATGGCATCCACGCCCCCGGCCTCGATGTGCTGGAAGAGATCGCGCGGGCGTTTTCCGACGATATCTGGATCTGCGCGCCGGATGAGGAGCAGTCGGGCATGGGCCACGCGCTCACGCTGACGCGGCCCGTGCGCCTGCGCAAGCATGGCGAGCGGCGCTTCTCGGTCACCGGCACCCCCACCGATGCGGTCACCATGGGGCTGCGGCAGGTGATGGACGGGCCGCCCGACGTGATCCTCTCGGGCGTCAATCGCGGCGCCAATCTGGCCGACGACATTACCTATTCGGGGACTGTTTCTGCCGCGATCGAGGGCGCGCTGGCGGGCATCCGCTCGATCGCGCTGAGCCAGGTGACCAACAAGGACGGTGCGGCCACCGACGACACCTTCGAAGCTGCGCGCCAGTGGGGGCCGAAAGTGCTCGGTCCGCTGCTCGATGCGCCGCTGCCCCGGCGCACGCTGGTCAACGTCAACTTCCCCGCGCTGCACGGCGATGCGATCAACGGCATCCGCGCGGTGCGGCAGGGTTTTCACGACTATTCGCGCGGCACCGTGGTCGAAGGGCGCGACCCGCGCGGCTTCAAATACTACTGGTTCGGCCTGCAGGCGATCGAACACTCGCTCGACCATGGCACCGATCTGGAGGCGATCGGCGATGGGTACATCTCGGTCACGCCATTGCAGCTCGACCTGACGCACCACGCCTCGCTCGGCGAACTCGGCGAGCGGTACGGCTGACGCCATCGGTTGCCGCGCGCGCCGCACGAGTCTACGCCCGGCAATGCCGATGAAAGAATATCAGCCTTGAGCCGCAGCCGAGCCAAGCCGGAACGCCAGCAGGTCGAGAAAGTCGGCACCGGCGCAGGCGCGCGCGACGTGCGCGGGCCGCGCTTCCAGCCGCTCCGCCGCGCGGTGAAGGTGCCGGTATGGGGCGATCTTTCGATCCGCCTCGGCCTCGCACTCGGGCTCATCATGCTGGTGGTGATGATCCACTGGTGGGATCGCGACGGGCTGGTCGACAATCTCGATGGCGAGGTCAGCTTCCTCGACGTCGTCTATTTCACGATGATCTCGATCACCACGACCGGGTTCGGCGACATCGCGCCGATCACCGACCGCGCGCGGCTGGTGGAGGCGGTGATCGTGACGCCGGTCCGTTTCGCCGTGCTCTTCATTTTCGTGGGCACCGCCTACAACTTCCTCATTCAGCGCAGCTGGGAGAAATTCCGCATGAACCGCATTCAGGAGCAACTCGCCGATCATATCATCGTGCTCGGCTATGGAGTCTCCGGCTCCGAATCGGTTGCCGAACTGATCGAGCGCGGGATCGAACCGCACTGCATCGTCGTCATCGACCCGAGCGAGGAGCGGCTGGCCGAGGCCGAAGCGCTGGGGTGCAACATCATGGCCGCCGACGCGACGCGCGACGAAACGCTCAAGGCCGTGCGGGTCGACCGTGCGCAGAGCGTGCTCGTTTCGGCGGGGCGCGACGATACCTCGATCCTGATCGTGCTGACCGTGCGCGCGCTCGCGCCGGCAGTGCCGATCAGCGTGGTGGTGCGCGCCTCGGATAACGAGAGCCTCGCGCGGCAGGCGGGTGCCAACAACGTCATCAACCCGGTACACTTCACCGGGCTGCTGCTCGCGGGCAGCGTAAAGGGCGCGCATATCGCCGACTACCTCGCCGATCTCGCCTCGATCTCGGGCCGGGTGCAACTGGTCGAGCGGCCGGTCACCGCAGAGGAATGCGGCTGCGCGATCAGCGATCTCAAGACCGGGGGCCGGGGCCTGCGCGTCTATCGCAACGGCGAAGCGCTCGGCTTCTGGGAAGATGAGTGTCAGAACCTGCAGGCGGGCGATATCGTGGTCGAGATCGTGCCGACAACAGCCGGCGAGGAACGCGGCGACGGGCACAATGGTGCCGCGCGCCCGCATTGACCGGCTGTCAGCGCAACCCCGCGCGCTAGTTGAACAGGGTGTACACCCAGCCCATCGCGGTCATCCCGACAACAAAGTGCCCGGCGTCGATCAGGAACAGCGACAGCGGCTTGCGCTGGTAGAGATAGTTGATCCCGATGGCGGGCGACATCACGAAGGCGCCGAACCCGAAGGAGATCATCATGATCGCCCGGTCGCTCGCGCCGGTCATCGCGAACTGGTGCGCCAGCACGAGCGAAATCAGCATTTCGAACAGGAAGGTCAGCCCGAAGATCAGCGGCATGCTGCCCGATCGCACGGCCTCGTCGCTCATTCCGGCAGCCTTCTGCCACGCCTTGCTGAACAGGACGCCGTACCAGAGCGCACCGACGACGAAGAATGCCAAGGCTGCCAGAACGATTGGCAGCAGCGCGAGATTACCCATGGTCTTGCTTCCTTTGCGTGACGGGCCTCGGCGCTAGCGCAAATCGCGGTTGGGGTGTAGAGGCGCCGCCTGATGAACACCCCCACCACCAATATTCCCGACGCCAAGAAGGTCGGCATGGTCAGCCTCGGCTGCCCGAAGGCACTGGTCGACTCCGAGCGGATTCTCACGCGCCTGCGCGCCGATGGCTACGCGATGAGCCCCGACTACGCGGGCGCGGACATCGTGCTCGTCAACACCTGCGGCTTCCTCGATTCCGCGAAGGAAGAGAGTTTGCAGGCGATCGGCGAGGCGATTGCCGAGAATGGCCGCGTGATCGTGACCGGCTGCATGGGCGAGGAAGCCGACGCGATCCGCGCAGCGCATCCGCAGGTGCTCGCGGTGACGGGCGCGCACCAGTACGAGCAAGTCGTCGAAGCCGTGCACGAACACGCGCCGCCGAGCCAGGGCCCCTATGTCGACCTGATCCCGCAGCCCGATCTGGCCGATATCAAGCTGACCCCGCGCCATTACAGCTATCTGAAGATTTCGGAGGGCTGCAATCACTCCTGCGCCTTCTGCATCATCCCCGACCTGCGCGGCAAGCTCGCCAGCCGGCGGATCGATGCGGTGCTGCGCGAGGCGGAAAAGCTGGTCGCGGCGGGGACGAAGGAACTGCTGGTCATCAGCCAGGACACCTCGGCCTACGGCGTCGACACCCGGCACGAGGCGCGCGAGTGGAAGGGCCATGAGGTGCGCGCGCACATGACCGATCTGGCGCGCGAACTGGGCCAGTTGCGCACTGCCGAGGGCGCGCCGCCGTGGGTGCGGCTGCACTATGTGTACCCCTACCCCCATGTCGATCAGGTCATCCCGCTGATGGCCGAAGGGCTGCTGACGCCCTATCTCGACATACCGTTCCAGCACGCTGCGCCTTCGGTATTGAAGCGCATGAAGCGCCCCGCGAACGAGGCCAAGGTGCTCGAGAGGCTGAAGAGCTGGCGCGAAATCTGCCCCGACATCGCGGTCCGCTCCAGCTTCGTCGTCGGCTTCCCCGGCGAGACCGAAGCGGATTTCGAATACCTGCTCGAATGGCTCGAAGAGGCGCAACTCGACCGTGTGGGCGCGTTCCGGTTCGAGCCGGTCGAAGGCGCGGCGGCCAATGCCCTGCCCGATCCGGTGCCCGAAGCGCTCAAGGAAGAACGCTACGCCCGCATCATGGAAGCGACCGCGCGGATCAGCGCGGCGAAGCTCCAGGCCAAGATCGGCCGCACGCTGCCGGTCATCATCGACGAAGTCGGCGAACCCGACGAGGATGGCGATATCGGCGCGACGGGGCGCAGCCAGGCCGACGCGCCCGAGATCGACGGCAACGTCTTCCTGCGCAACGTGTCCGCCAGCCTTGCGCCGGGCGACATCGTGCAGGTGACGGTGGAGGACGCCGACGAGCACGATCTGTTCGGCGTGCCCAACGGAAATATTTGATTCCGCGCGGCACTTAATGCGCGCGAGCCGTTACCGGGTATGACCATCTCAATCCGATCGAGCTTCGCCTTCACCACGCAGGCACCCATCGATGCCCTGCTGCAATTCGCAGTGGCCGATATTCCCGAGCAGAATTTGCTTTCCTGCAGGACCGGCCTGACCGACGCGCAGCGGTGCGCGCGCATCCCGGCGCAGGAAGAGATTGGCGAGCGGGTGTGGGTGCGCGCGAATGGGCGCTTCGAAGTCCATCACGAGGCGGAGGTCGATATCCGGCGACAGATCGTCGACCTGCCATCGCTGCGGCAACTCGAACCGCACCAGATGCCCGCCGCGCCGGTGAAATACCTGTTCGATTCGCGCTATTGCTTCGCCGACATGTTTCACAGCTTCGTCGACGACCAGTTCGGCGGCACCTCGGGCGGCGAGCGTGTGCAGGCAATCCACGATTGGGTCGCGGAAAAGTTCACCTACACGCCCGGTTGTTCGGACGCCTCCACCACCGCGCACGACAGCTTCATCGAACGGCGCGGCATTTGCCGCGACTATGCGCACATGGTCGTCACACTGGCCCGCGCGAGCGTGATCCCGGCGCGCTTCGTCGCCTGCTACGCGCCCGATGTGACGCCGCAGGATTTCCATGCGGTGGCCGAAGTCTTCCTCCACGATCCTGAATCGGATGAAGGCGGCACCTGGCAGCTGGTCGATGCGACGGGCATGGCGAAGCCCGACGAGATCGTGAAGATCGGGGTCGGGCGCGATGCCGCCGACGTCAGCTTTCTGACCAGTTTCGGCCCCGTCGACCTGTGCGAAAAGGACGTACAGGTTACCCGCAGCTGACCCCCGCACATGGCGGGCAGCGCAGCTCCTGCGGAAAAGCGCATTAACCTTTGCCCGCTATACCGTCCGATGCAGAGACGCGCGCCTGCGAAAGGCTGGGTTTCTGTACGCGCGCGAGGCAAACGGCTTTACTATGACCAAGGCACTCATCTGGATCGGCGGGGCAACGCTTGCGACCATGCTGCTGTTCGGCGCAGTCGCGATCGGCGCACGCATGCTTTACGCGGACGCCAATGACGATGCCGCGGCGATCGCACCGACGCTGGAAGACGCAATCCCGATCGATCGTTCGAAGTTCGACAATGACGGCGCGCCGGTCATCGACGCGCAGCCTGGCGATCCGCTGGCCGATGCCGATGCATCGCTGACCGACGAAACGGTCGAAGGCGCAGATGCCGCCGCGCCGGGCACGGCAACGCGCCCCACGGAAAACGCCGCCGCGGCCACTGGCGGCGCCGATGGCGAGACGGTTTACGATGCGCGCGACCGCGCAACGCGGGCGATCGCCCAGTCCACCGGTTCGGGCTCAAGCTCGGGACAGATGGTCGTCAAGCGCGTGCTGCCGATTTCCGGGCCGATCAAATATGGCGAATGGTTCTGGGACACCGATGGCGTGCCGCCGGGCAAAATCGTGATGACGGTCGATCTCGACGCGCGGGTGATCTCGGTCTTCCGGGGCGGCTACGAAATCGGCGCTGCTGCCGTGCTGCTGGGCACGCAGGAGCATCCGACCCCGCTCGGCACTTTCCCGATCCGCTACAAGATGCGCAACAACGTGTCGGAGAAGTACAACAACGCGCCGATGCCCTTTTCGATGTTCCTGACCAGGGATGGCGTCGCGCTGCACGGATCGCCGGTCAGGAACGGCTATGCCAGCCACGGCTGCATCGGGTTGCCCAACGACTTCGCGGCCAAGGTGTTCGCCGTCGCCAGCAAGGGTGACAAGGTCATCATCACGCGCGGCGAAACGCTCAAGCTGGGCGAGCCGATTCTCTAGGAATTGCGCGGCGGTTCGGGTTCGAACCGCATCACGTCCCTGCTCAGTGTGTCGGATACGCGGTGCATCATCCTGCGCCCGAGCACCCCGCCGAGCGAGGCATTCTCCCTTGTCCGCAGACGATCGACCATGCGGGCGACTTCGGACTTGCGACAGTCGCGCGCGCCCAGTCGATCGAGAATGTTCGCTACGGCGCCAATTTCCACCAGCCGGGGGTGTCCCCACTGGAAGTAGCATCCGCCATCTTCCCAGGTGCAGCAGCGTTGCAGCACCTCATGCACCGCATCCTCAACCACTTCCTCCGCCTCGGCGAGGTACCGCGCGGAGCGGGCCATCGCCAAGGGATCGAGCCAGTCGAGATCGGCGATCGCCTTGCGCATCCTCGCCCGCTCGAAGGCATCGTCGGTGTTGGATGGATCGTTCACCGGCACGATGCCCGCATCATTCACGATCTTCGCCAGCTCCTCGCGCCGCCAGCCAAGCAGCGGGCGCAGCAGGAGCATTTCGGCGAGCACTCCGACGGGGAAGAAAATCGACCACGGCCGGACGCCCGCCAGCCCCGCCAGTCCGCTGGCGCGGTTAAGGCGCATCAGCAGCGTTTCAGCCTGATCGTCGGCATGGTGCGCGGTCGCGAAGGTCAGCACGCGTTCGCTCGCGAAGTGCGACCCGAGCGCCTCGTACCGCGCGGCCCGCGCCATCGCCTGCGTGTTGCCGGGTTCAAGATCGACCGGCAGAATTGCGTGAGGCACGCCCAGATCGGCGCAGATCTCCGCGACAAACGCCGCCTCGGCCCGCGCCTCGGCGCGCAATCCATGATCTACCGTCGCGGCGCGAATACGGCCCGGCATGGCGGAATGGGCGAGCAGCAGCAGCGCAAGGCTGTCTGGCCCGCCCGACACCGCGATGCCGAGCTTGTCCCCGTAATCCGGGTCTAGCCGGCAGCCCGCAAGGAACCGCTCGACCAGATGCAAGGGCAGATGCGCGGCGGGCGTCATCTACCGTGTGGTCAGTTGCATTGCACCTTACGGCGATTGCTCTCGTACTGGTCGCTCAACCGGCCCGATGCGACCGCCGGATAGGTCTCGCTGAACTCGGCGAGCGCGATGCACGCGCGGTCCTTGTCGTTCAGGTCGATCATCGCCTCGGCGAGATACAGCAGGCTGTCGGGCGCACGCGCGGCCTTGTTGTCCGCCTGGTAGTTCTGCAGGAACCAAGGTGCAGCCTCGCGCGCCTGACCATTGTCGAGGAAGGCGCGGCCCAGCAGGTTGCGCGCATAGGTCAGCCGCCAGTGGCCCGGATACTTCTCGACGAAGGCGGCGAGCGCCTGCTGCGCCTCGGGGTAGAACTTCGCTTCCCACAGGCGGAAGCCGTAGGAATAGTCGTCATCGCCCGCATCGTCGGTCTGCGGCTTCGTGATCGCGCGGACCGCGGCGAGCCGCTCCGCACTCGGTCCGGTGGACTGCGCGGGTGTCGTCGTGGGAGTGGGCGTCGGCGTCACGACACGCGGTGGCGGCGTCGTGGTGGTGCCGGTGCCTGTCCCTCCAGCCATCGAGGTGCCGCCCGACGTGGTGACGGCGCCTTCGAGCACGGCGAGCCGCTGCTCGATCCCGCGCTGCATGTTGCCGTTGGTTTCGACCTGCGCGGTGAGCGACTGGATCGTCGATTCGAGCGCGTCGAGCCGCGCGAGAATGTCGGTCACCGCAGTCGTCTGCGGCCCGGTGCTGGTGCTACCGTTCGCGGGCGCGGAAATGTCCGGCTCGAAATAGCGGCCGTCGCTGCCGGGGAAGACACGCCGCTGCAACGCGCGCACTTCCGCCTCGAGCTTGCGGATGCGTGCATCGCTGTTGTCCTGCGCAAACGCGGGGGTACCGGAAGTCAGCATCAATCCGGCCAACGCGCCGAACAGGACCGCGCGGGGTTTCGCGGAGGTAATAGGCAAAGTCATGGTCTCCCTCGTCGTCTCATTCGTCTGTCCGGTTCATGTAGCCCCAGCGACGAACCGGGCCTGAACCAGCGCCCGCGCCGGGCGGCGAAATGCACCTAGCGCGTTGCGCCTCCCGCCCCGCCACCAGTGGTCGAGCCACCATTGGTCGAGCTGCCCGCCTGATCGCGCGCCAGCAGTGCCTGCGCGCTGACCGCAACATCGCTCATCACGGTGTCTTCCTCGGCCAGCGGAGGCACGCTTTTCCCGCCGACGGTGATCGTGAAGGCATCGGGCCGCCCGGTCCGCACCAGCGGTTTGCGCGCGCTGTCGGGGACGGTGTAGCGTTCCCCCTTGGACATCAGCTTTTCCATCAGCACGTTCGATTCATCGCCGTCGTAGAAGCGCACCCACATGCCGTCTTCGGTCGAGGTGAACACCACCGGGCCGCCGGTGGCGGGCTGTTCGCTGGGGCTCTGCACTGCGAAGGGCGGCGCGTCTTCCTGCGCGAGATCGGTCGCCTCCTGCTCGGCGAGCAGCGAGTCGGGCTCGCTGCCCGGATCGAAGAAACTGCGCGAGAATGCGAACAGGCCCGCCAGCAGCACCAGCGCGGCGATGATCGATCCGAACACCAGCCCGCGCGAAGGCAGCCTGGTCGGGTCCTCGGTCTGCATCGTCCCGTCGCGCAGCCGTTCGCTGGGGTCTTCGATCCCGAGCTGTTCGCGCACTTCGTTGACGATTTCCTCGTCGTTGAGGCCGACCGCCTTGGCGTAGCTGCGCGAAAATCCGATCGCGTAAGTGCGACCGGGAAGAACCGCGAAATCGCCATCCTCGATCGTTTCGAGGTGGCGCTTGGGAATCCGCGTCGCTGCGCTGACGTCAGCCACGCTCATGCCTTGCGCCTCGCGCGCGGCACGCAGCCGTTCGCCAGGGGCGGTCGGTTCCGAACTGTCAATTTCAAATCCGGCTTCGTCGTCAGCCATCATCAATCCTTACGGCCCCCGCTGCAAGCGAGCCCGGTCTAGCGGCCTTCGCCCGCGAAGCCAACGCCCGAGACCCCGGATTTCGCAGCTTTTTTCGCATTCGCAGCAGGCCGGCAACGCCCTGGCGCTAATCGACCTCGATCCCGCGCTCGCGCGCCCAGGCGGTCAGTTCCTCGCGTGGATCGGCGGGCGGCTGGGCCACGAGGCGGTTCATCAGCGCGCTCACTTCGGCAAGATCTATCTGCCGGATCAGTTCCTTGATCGGCCCGACGGAGACCGGCGTGATCGACAGGCGGCGATAGCCCAGGCCCAGCAGCGCGAGCGCTTCCAGCCGTCGCCCACCCATTTCGCCGCACAGGCCCAGCGTCACGCGGTGCCCGGCGGTCGCGTCGACGATCCGCTTCAGGAACCGCAGGATCGAGGGGCTCAGCCAGTCGTAGCGTGCGGCAAGCTTCGGATTCGCGCGGTCGGCGGCGAACAGGAACTGGGTCAGGTCGTTGGTCCCGACCGACAGGAAAGAGACCTTGGGCACCAGCAGATCGAGCACTTCGACGATCGAGGGCACTTCGATCATCGCGCCGTATTCGATCGCCTCTGGCAGCATGATCCGCTTGTGCGAGCGCAGGAAATCGAGCTGCTGTTCGAACACCTCGCGCGCCGCGTCGAACTCCCACGGTTCGGAAACCATCGGGAACATGACGCGCAGCGTCCGGCCCCCGGCAGCCTCGATCAGCGCGCGTGCCTGCGCCTTGAACAGCCCTTCGCGCTCCAGCGCCAGCCGCAGCGCACGCCAGCCCATCGCCGGGTTTTCATCTTCCAGGCTGCTGTCGTTGGAAAGGTAGGGGACCGCCTTGTCGCCGCCGATATCGACCGTGCGGAACACCACCGGCTTGTCGCCCGCCGCCTCCAGCACGTCCTTGTAGAAACGCGTCTGCTTCTCGCGCTGCGGCAGGGTGGCGGAAACGAGGAACTGGAACTCGGTGCGGAAGAGCCCGATCCCGTCGGCGCCGACCAGCTGGAGCGTGGTCAGATCGTCGCGCAGACCGGCGTTCATCATCACCTGGATGCGCGTTCCGCAGCGGGTGAACGGCTCGACATCGCGCAGCTCGGCATAGGCCGCGCGGCGCTCCTTCGATTTGGCGAAGCGCGCTTCGAACGCATCGACGACCGAGGTCTGCGCGCGAACATGCGCGATGCCCGCATCGGCATCGAGCAGCAGGTGGTCGCCCTCCGCAATCACACCGCGCAGGCCGCGTACCCGGCCCAGCACCGGAATGCCCATCGCGCGCGCGACGATCACCACGTGCGAGGTGAGCGAGCCTTCCTCCAGAATCACGCCCTTCAGCCGCCGCCGGTCGTATTCGAGCAGCTCCGCCGGGCCGAGGTTGCGCGCGATCAGGATCGTATCGTCCTTAAGGCCGGTCGTCGCCGCGGTGCCCATCTGACCCGAGACGATCCGCAACAGCCGGTTGGCGAGGTCTTCCAGATCGTGCATCCGGTCCGCCAGCAGCGGATCGTCGATCTCGCGCATGCGCATGCGGGTGCGTTGCTGCACCCGCTCGATCGCGGCTTCGGCGGTCAACCCGGCGTCGATTGCCTCGTTGATCCGGCGGCTCCACCCTTCGTCGTAGGCGAAGGCCTTGTACGCCTTGAGCACTTCGTCGTGATCGCCGCCCGCGCCGAATTCGGCCTGCTGCGCCATCTGGTCGATCTGCTCGCGCATCCGCTCGAACGCGCGATAGACCCGCTGCCGCTCGAACTCGGTATCTTCGGCGACGACCTTGTCGATGGTGATGCGCGGCTGGTGGAACACCGCGCTGCCGCTCGCCAGCCCGGCGACCAGCTTCAGCCCGGTCAGCTGCGCCGGGCCGGTCAGCTCGGGCGCGGCGACATCGGCGGAATGTTCGTCGATCAGTCCGGCGTTCACGATCAGCTCGCTCAGCACCATGGCGGTGGTCTGGAGCGCCTCGATCTCGACATCCTCGTAACGCCGGGGATCGACATGCTGCACGTTGAGCGCGCCCACAGCGCGTTCGCGGTAGACGATCGGCACGCCCGCGAAGCTGGAGAATTTCTCTTCGCCGGTTTCGGGGCGGTACTGGAAGTCGGGGTGCGCCTTGGCCTGCGCGAGGTTCAGCGTCTGGCCATTGGCGACCAGCGTACCGGTCAACCCCTCGCCCACCGCGAGCCGGGTGACGTGGACCGCCGACTGGTTCAGCCCGCGCGTCGCGGACAGTTCCAGCATCCCGCCGCGCAGGAGGTAGATCGAGCAGACCTCGCTGCTCAGCGCTTCACCCACCACCTCGACCGTACGGTCGAGCTTTTCCTGCGCCGACAGGCGCGTCGCCATCAGGCCGTGAAGCCCGGTAAGGATCTGCCGTGCCGCTGCTGTCGCACTCATGCGAGTGCAACTAGCTTATTGCGCGGCGCAGGGGAAATGCTTCGCGACAGCCGATACCGGGCCAATGCTGCGTCAGCCGGTGGAAAGTTCTTCCTTGAGGCGAAGTTTCTGCTTCTTGAGGCTGCGAATCGTCGCATCATCCGGGGCCGCTTTCTGCATTTCCTGCGCAATCGCCTCTTCGAGCGTGGCGTGCTTGGTCTTCAGGGCGGTGATGTGCGAAGCGTTCATATGCCTCTTCTCCTTCGTCTTTGTTCGAAGCTGCCCGCCCCCGAAAAGCATGGGTGCGAGCAAGCGGAAGTCGGCAAAGGGCCCGAACGTCGGGTCGGGAAAGCCGACCACCGCAATCACGATACAACCATAGAATCGCATTCCTGCGAAGGGCTGTTATGAGGCCATGCGATTAACGCGGTGTAACACGCGCCGGGTTGTTGATTGCTGGGTGTCGAAATCGTGGATGGGGAACGGCTGGCGTGACCGAAGCGGAACTGCGCAAGCGGCTGGAGCAATTGCGGATCGAGCATCGCGATCTCGATGTCGCGATCGACGCGCTGTCCGCGATGGCGACGCCCGACCAGTTGCAACTCGCGCGGCTCAAGAAGCGCAAGCTGCAACTGCGCGACCGGATGGCGGTGATCGAGGACGAGCTTATTCCCGACATCATAGCCTAGTCGCAATTGATCGCATCGCGCCCGCAAGCGCCGCGCCCGTGTTGCATCAGCGCAAGATATTCACAGCACCTTTTCGTCCGCCCCTAGTCGGGACAGTCCCACCAAGCCGCTTATCGCGTTTGGCGGTTTCGGCGTAAGCGTTTTGCATGAGCTCCACGACCGACATCACGGCCCTCATCGTCGAGGAATTGTACTGCGAAGCCAATGTCTTGGCCGACGAAGTGCGTGCCGTTTTCGCCCCTGCGGTGAGCGACCTGATGCCCGTCGAGCTGCCGCTTCGCCGCGCGCTCGAATGCGAGGGACTCAAGACGACGACGCGCATCATGCACGTGCTCGCGTGGCTGCTCAATCACCGCGCCTTCCTCGCCGGTCAGATGAGCGATCAGATGTGGGAACGCCACACGCATCTTCCGCCCGATCGCGCACCTGCTGCCGAGATGATGGACCTGCTCGACCTGCCGACGCAAATTCTGGTCGCCGAAACGCAGCGCCTCCATGCACGCGTCGCACGGCTGGACCGCGAATATCGCGCCTGCAGCGCGCGGGCGATCCCCTCCATCGGCACGATCAACCAGCGGCTCGACCGGGCTTTCGCGCGCGGCTGAGGATTACGCCGCGGCGAGCGCTTTCGCCCAGCGGGCCAGCCGCTCCTCGCGCGTCGCATCGTCCATTCCCGGTTCGAACCGGTCGATCCCGCCGCGCATCGCCGCCACCGCCTCCGCCAGATCGCCGAACCAGCCGACGCCCGTGGCCGCCGCCACCGCCGCGCCGAGCGCGGTGGTCTCGACGAAATGCGGACGCTCGACCGCGATGCCCAGAATGTCCGCGATGTCCTGCGCCAGCCAATCGTTCGCGCTCATCCCCCCGTCGATCCGCAGGCATTCCCATTCCGCGCCATCATTGGCGAAGGCGGTGGCGAGATCGTACGTCTGGTTGGCGATCGATTCGAGCGCGGCGCGCACGATCTGCGCCTTGCCGCTTGCAAAGCTGAGCCCGGCGATCAGCCCGCGCGCCTCGGCCCGCCAGTGCGGCGCGCCCAGCCCGGCCAGCGCGGGCACGATCACCACCTCGCCCGAGGTCTCGATCGATCGCGCCAGCTCCTCAGTCTCGGCAGCGGTCGCAATCAGGCCAAGCGAGTCGCGCAGCCACTGGACGAGGCTGCCCGCGACGAACACCGATCCCTCGATGGCGTAGGTGCGCTTGCCCTCATGCTGGGTGAGCACGGTCGAGAGCAGGCGATGGTCCGAGTGGGGGATCTCGCTGCCATGGTTGGCGAGGATGAAGGCGCCGGTGCCGTATGTCGCCTTGGTCTCGCCCTCTTTGAGGCAGCCTTGGCCTATCGTAGCTGCCTGTTGGTCCCCCAGAAGTCCGCAAATCGGGATCGTTTGGCCGAATAGGGCCGGATCGGTGCGGGCGAGTTCGCCATGCGTATCGACCACCTCGGGCAGCGCGGCGAACGGCACGCCGAAAAGATCGCACAAGTCCGCCGAAAACCCGGCCTCGCCCAGCGGCAACAGCTGCGTACGGCTCGCATTGCTCGCATCGCTGATATGCGCCCCACCCGTCAGCTTGGCGACCAGCCAGCTCTCGACCGTGCCGAACGCCAGACGCCCGGATTCCGCCGCTTCGGCAACCCAGCCATCGTTTTCGAGCAGCCAGCGCATCTTGGTGGCCGAGAAATAGGGGTCGAGCAGCAGCCCGGTGCGGCGGAAAACCTCGGCTTCGTGGTCCCCCTCGCGCAGTGCGCGGCACGCATCGGCGGTCCGCCGGTCCTGCCACACGATCGCCCGCGCCAGCGGTTCGAGCGTCTGCCGATCCCACGCAACCACGGTTTCGCGCTGGTTGGTGATGCCGATCGCGGCGACACTCTGGGCACTATGTTCCGCCAGCACCTTGCGGATGCAATCGAGGGTTCTCTCCCAGATTTCCCGCGCATCGTGCTCGACCCAGCCGGGGCGCGGGAAATGCTGCGTCAGCTCCGCCTGCGCGCTCGCCGCAACAGTGTCGTCGCGCCCGAACAGCATCGCGCGGGTCGAGGTCGTCCCGGCGTCGATCACAAGAATATGGTCGCTCACGGCAATCCTCTCATTCATCCCGAGGCGTGACATGCGCCAGCGCGGTGCCCATATGCAAGGCGATGGTCCAGATTCCGCCCCGCCCATGGCCGACCGGCACGCCCGAACACCCCGAGCCGCTGGTGACCCGCGTGCTCGCGCCCAATCCCTCGCCCTACACCTTCACCGGCACGCAGACCTATCTGGTCGGCGCGGGTGAGGATCGCGCGGTGATCGACCCGGGCCCCAACGATCCCGAGCATCTCGCCGCGATCCTTGCGGCTGCCGGTGACGCCCGGATTTCCGCGATCCTGTGCACGCACACGCACCGCGACCACTCGCCTGCCGCAGCCCCGCTCGCCGCAGAGACGGGCGCGCCGGTGATGGGCTGCGCCAAGCTGGTGATCGCCGACGATGGCCCGCGCGCGGATGAGTCCTTCGACACGACTTACGAGCCCGAGCGCGTGCTGGCAGACGATGAGACCGTCTCGGGCGACGGCTGGACTTTGCGCGCGGTTGCCACGCCCGGCCACACGTCGAACCACCTGTGCTTCGCGCTCGAAGAAAGCGGCGCGCTGTTCACCGGCGACCATGTGATGGGCTGGTCGACCAGCGTGATCGTGCCGCCCGATGGCGACATGGGCGACTATCTCGCCAGCCTCGAAAAGCTCTACACGCGCGACGATGCGGTCTATTACCCCGCTCACGGCGCGCCCGTCACCAATCCGCGCCAGCTCGTGCGCGGCATGATCGGGCACCGCCGCCAGCGCGAACGACAGATCATGAAGGTGCTGGGCGAAGGGGAGCGCAGTTTGCCTGAGTTCATCCCCGTTATGTACAAGGGTCTGGACCCGCGACTGGAGAAAGCCGCGCAAATGTCGGTCCATGCCCATTTGATCGATCTGGAACGACGCCACATGGTTAACCGTTCGGAGGGCAGATGGACTGTTGCCCAGTAACGACGAACGGTGGAGGGAACCCAGATGAGTGACGACGTACAGAGCAAGCCGCGCCCGCAATTCCTGCCGTGGCTGCTGGTCATCCTGCTGATCGCGGCGCTCGCCTGGATCGGCTGGCGCACCTATGGGCCCAACCGCATGGGCGACCCGATCGGCACCACGCTGGTCTCGTTCGAAAAGCAGAACAAGCTGGTCGTCTTCACCGCCGAATTCGCGCCCGTCGTAGCGAGCAAGGATAGCCGCTTCTTCGGCGCTCTCAAGAGCCGCCAGGTCGCAGTGATCCCCGCGCGGGTCGATTATTCGATCGACCTGTCGAAGGTCGACCGCTCGCGCCTGTCGTGGAATGCCGAGACGAAGACCATGGACGTACGGCTCCCCGCGCTCGAACTGAGCAAGCCCAACCTCGACGAGGCGCGCGCGCGCTACATGCGCGAAGGCCTGTGGATCACGCGCGACGCGGAGGACGACCTCAGCCGCAACAACACCCAGATTGCCGAGCGCGAGGCGCTGGAAGGCGCGCGCAGCCCGGCGCTGATGGAACTGGCGCGTGCCTCGGCCCGCTCCGCCGTGCAGCAGAACATCGCCGTTCCGCTGGCTGCGGCAGGCTATCGCGGAATCACCGTCAATGTCAGCTTCGACGGCGACAACCCCGACGCGATTGTGGGGCAGAAGTCGATTGCCCAGCCCAAGGCAACCAAAGCGAACTGATTTGCGCCCTGCAGGGGGTGCCGGCTTTCCGGCAAACGCCGGATCCGGATCGACCAATAGCGTTGCCGGATTTTTGATAGCGAAGTAAATCGCACCCGACGGTCGCAAGTCTTTCGGGTGGGATCTCGGACAATGGCTACTCTCGCTGCACCTCGGCCCCAACAGGGCCAAGGCAATACTCGCTTTTTCATGATCATGGCCTTGGTGATGGCGACGATTATCGTCGCCGGCTTTTCGCTCAACCTCGCCATGGGCCGGTCGACCTTCGCGGTCCCGGTGCTCTACCACGTCCATGCCCTGATTTTCATGGGCTGGCTGGCGCTCTATCTCGCGCAGCATTACACGGCGGCCACCCGCCAGTGGGCGCTGCACCGACGCCTGGGCAAACTGGCCTATTTCTGGGTGCCAGCAATGGTCGCCGCAGGATCGACGATCATGATCCTCGTCGCGCGGCGCACCGGCGGGCCGTTTTTCTTCGCGCAGAACGAATTTCTCGTCAGCAATCTGATGAGCCTGCTCGCCTTCGGAGGGTTGGCACTGTGGGCGCTGCGGCGGCAGCGTTACACGGGCTGGCATCGGCGACTGATGCTGGTCGCGATGGCGATCATGACCGGCCCCGGCCTCGGACGCTTGCTGCCCAACCCGCTGATGATGCCCTACGCGTGGCCGATCACGATCGGACTCACGATGGTTTTCCCTGTGATCGGCATGGTGGCGGACTGGCGGCGTGACGGGCGGGTGCATCCTGCCTACCTTTGGGGAACGGGCATTTATGTCGGTGTTTTCCTGCTCTCCATGCTGATCGCCTACTCGCCGATCGGTTACGCGTTCACCGAAATGGTGGTCGCGGGCACCCCCGGGGCGGAGCGGCCGATGGAAGCCTTTCTGCCTCCCGGTTTCACGATGTAACCTCCCGCGCACCGGCGATTGCGCGGAACACACTCGCGCGCGGCCCCGTTCGCTCTATATGCGATCCGCAACACGAACGACCGGGGCCAAGAAACAATGACCGACCAGACCCGCCCGCCGACCGGCGAGGACCTGCTTTCCGAGATCGATCGCCTGCGCAAGGAGCGCAACGCGGTGATCCTGGCGCACTATTATCAGCGGCCCGAAATTCAGGACCTCGCCGATTTCGTCGGCGATTCGCTGCAACTCTCGCAGATGGCGGCGGAGACCGATGCCGACGTGATCGCCTTTTGCGGGGTCAAGTTCATGGCCGACACGGCCAAGATCCTGAGCCCCGAGAAAATCGTCGTTCTGCCCGACATGGACGCCGGGTGCAGCCTGGAAGACAGCTGCCCGCCCGAGAAGTTCAAGGCCTTCCGCGAAGCGCACCCCGATCACATCGC
>CAZNOY010000012.1:0-81642 GCA_964574905.1 uncultured Citromicrobium sp.
TGCCGCCGCCGTGCTCTTCGCTCTTGGCCCACACCACGAACACGTCGGCGAAGGGTGCGTTGGAAATCCACGTCTTGCTGCCAGAGATGACGTAATCGTCACCGTCTTTCTTCGCGACCGTCTTCATGCCCGCCGGGTCGGAGCCCGCATCGGGCTCGGTCAGGCCGAAGCAGCCGATCAGCTCGCCGCTGGCGAGGCCGGGGAGGTACTTCCTCTTCTGCTCTTCGGTGCCGAAGGCGTGGATCGGGTACATGACGAGACTGGACTGAACGCTCGCCATCGAACGATAGCCGCTGTCGACCCGCTCGATCTCGCGCGCGATCAGACCGTAGGCGACATAGCCCGCGCCCGCGCCGCCGAATTCCTCGGGGATCGTCGCGCCGAGCAGACCCGCCTTGCCCATCAGCGGGAACAGCTCGGGTGCGCTGGTCTCTTCGCGGTAGGCGTCGATCACGCGCGGCTGCAATTCGCTCTGCGCAAAGGCATGCGCGGTCTCGCGGATCATCCGCTCGTCTTCGGTCAGCTGGTCGTCGAGACGGAAGGGGTCGGTCGGATCGAAGGGGATCATGTCGGTCTGGGCTCGCTGGTAGTGGAGCGCCAGCCCATGGCAAATCGGGGATGGTCCCCGCAAGCTTTACCTTGGGAACCCGAGGCGGGGTGCGCCGGCGGGAGCGCGCGCCGCGTCAGGCGGTTTCGATTTCGCCGGGCGCGGCTTCGCTGCCGATCGTCTCGGCACCGTCGGGATTGAGCGTCTGCTGCACCTGCGTGATGATGTCGCCCGGCGGGCACGGTTTGGCGAGCGCGAGCGCATCGGGGAACCGGTCCGACACTTCTTCGAGCGGCAGGTGCCCCGAATGGAAGATCACCGGCACATCCTCCGCGATCAGCTTTTCGGCGAAGGGGTACACCACGGTATCGTGCAGGCGGATATCGAGGATCGCGAGATCGGGCTTGCGCTTCTGGAACGCGAGCATCGCCGAATGGAGATCGCCATGCGGCCCTTCGACCTCGTAGCCAGCTTCCGCCATCGTATCGCACAGGTCCATGCCGACGATCAGCTCATCTTCTGCAATGAGGATTATGGGCTGTTCCATGTGCTCTCCAACTGCGACCACGAATAGCCGATAACGGCGTGCGCGCAGGATCGTTCCAAAACACGCGTTCTGGCAAGCACTTTATTGCAGTGGAACGGCGCTCACAGCTTGCCGAAGCGCGCCTCGTAAGCGGCGGTATCTCCGCTGGCGAGCAGCGTGGCCTGCCCGATCCAGTCGTCGCGCCGGATGCGGCCCTTGAAGCGGCCCAGTTGGTCGTCGATCCGGTCGATATCCGCCTCGCTCCACGCCGCGATCTGCGCGAAGGAGGTGACGCCGAGCGTGTTGAGCTGCGTCGCCAGCTTGGGGCCGACGCCCTTGAGGCGGGTAAGGTCGTCCCCACCGGTCGCTGCGGTGGCCGGTGGTGCGGGCGGCTTTGCGGGCACTTCCGGTGCCGCCGTGCTCACTGCGGCGCCAGCGCCGCCGAGGTTTTCGGCAGGCGCGGCGGGCTTGTCCGCCACGGGCGCAGCCGGTTCGGGGGCGGGTGGAGGCGGTGGTGGCGCAATATCCTTCGCCGCCGCGGGCGGCGCGTCGATCAACGCCTGGTTGCGCTTCGTGCCGACAGGTTCGTCACCGGTATCCTCGCGCGTCACCTTGGTCTTGCGCGAATCGGACAGCAGGAACCAGGCGACCACGAAGCCGACCAGCACGGCCAGCAAGATCAACAGCCAATTGGCCTCGATCAGTTCAATCATAGGGGCTCAGGCCTCTTTCCCGTTTTCTTTCCGTCGCATTAACGTGAAAGCGGGGCCCACGCAAAGACCAAAGGTTCCACGCCCCCGCGCCGAGCCCCAGCCCGGCGGCATAGGCGGCCAGCGCCAGCACGATCAGTTCGATGGATATCGCCATGGTCTGCCCCCTACCTTGCCGCCGGCGTGTCGATCGGTGTGGGCTTGGTCGTTTCCATCGAGACGACCCGGAATTCGATCCTGCGATTGGCCGGGTCTGCCGGGTCGAGCCCGCGCACCGGACGCGCGGAGCCGTAGCCCGTGGCGCGCAGGTTCTGGGCCGGTATCCCGCGCTCGATCAACTGGCGGCGCACCATTTGTGCGCGGTCCTGCGACAGCGCGAGATTGAGCTTGGGCGAACCGGAGGTATCGGTGTGGCCACTGATCGCGACGATCGCGCCAACGCAAGGGCGCAGCGCGGTGGCCAGTTCGTCGAGCACTTCCTCGCTGCCGGGAATGAACTCGGCGGAGGATTCCTCGAAACGGATGGTGCGTTCGGCGAGCACGCCGAGCAATTCGTTCTCGCAGCGCAGCGATTCGATGTCCGCGTCGCCTGCGGCCAGCAGCGTCCCGTCGGTCCAGTGGACGCCGCCGACGCCGGGTATCGCGGCGACCGCCTGCGCAATGCGCGCGCGCTCGAGTTCGGACAGGTCGCCACGCGGCGTCAGCATCGGGTGCCGGGTGGGCCAGCCGCGGGAGTTGACGAAGCGGATATCGACCTCAGGCTCCGGCCCCTGCTGCGCGGGCAGTGCGGCTGCTTCGCGTGCCAGCCGGGCGGAAAACGCGGTCGCGGTCTGGCTCGCGGCGAACAGCGCCAGCGCGCACACCAGCAGCGCGCCCGCGACGATGACGATGGCAGGATGAAGGGCGGGGCGATTGCTCACCCCGCCCCGATAGCCAGAGCGTGCCGGTCAGGACAAGCGGCTTGGCCGCAACTTATTCCTGATCGAGCCCTTCGGCGACGCCGACCAGCTTGATGAATTCCTGCCGGTAGAAGTCGGTCTGGCGGCCCGCGAGCCGCCGAATGGCGTCGTAGGAATAGTCATCGAGCATCGTGTCGCCGCGCAGCTTCTGCGCGAAGGCGGCGACCGAGGTAGCGAAGGCGAAATCGCCCGAGGGGGCAGGCGCGTTGGCCAGCAGACTTGCGGGCAGCGCCTCGGTGATCAGCGTAGAAGTATCGCCGTCGGGCGCCTTGTAGCGCAGCTTGACGAAGGCGGCTTCGGTTGCCTTGTCGCTCGCCGCCTGCGGAACCTTGTCCTGATAGCGGCGGCCCGCGATCCAGCCATCGGCCCCGGCGGGCACGACTTCGTAGATCGCGGTGACCTGATGGCTCGATCCGATATCGCCCGCATCGACCGCGTCGTTATCGAAATCCTGCTCGCGCAGCGCGCGGTTCTCGTATCCGATCAGGCGGTACTGGCTGATGACGGCGGGGTTGAACTCGACCTGGATCTTCACGTCCTTGGCGATCGTGTAAAGCGTCGCGCCGAGCTGTTCGCCCAGCACCTTGCGCGCCTCGATCGCGCTGTCGATGTAGCCGTAGTTGCCGTTACCCTTGTCGGCGATCTGCTCCATCAGCGCTTCGTTGATGTTGCCAGTGCCGAAGCCCAGCACGCTCATCGCGATGCCGTTCTTGCGCTTGTCCTCGATATATTCGAGCAGCTTGTCGTTATCCGACAGGCCGACGTTGAAATCGCCGTCGGTGGCCAGGATTACGCGGTTGATCCCGTCGACCTTGCTCGCCTCGGCAACCTTGTAGGCCAGTTCCAGCCCCGCGCCCCCGGCGGTCGATCCGCCCGCCTGCAATTCGTCGAGCGCAGCGAGGATTTCACGCGAGTCGCTGGTCGGTTCGAGCACGAGGCCCGCCGCGCCCGCATAGACCACGATCGAGACGCGATCCTTGGGCGTCAGGCGACCCACCAGCGTCTTCATCGCGGTCTTCACCAGCGGCAGCTTGTCCGACGAGCTCATCGAGCCCGAGACGTCGAGCAGGAACACGAGGTTGGCGGGCGGGCGCGCTTCCTTGGGCGCGTCGTATCCGGCAAGGCCGATCCGCACGAGCCGCGTGTCGGCATCCCACGGGGTGCGCGCGACATCCATGTTGACCGTAAACGGCGCGGCCCTCGCGCTGGTCGGGCGCGGATAGTCGTAGCGGAAGTAGTTGACGAATTCCTCGGTCCGTACCGCATCCTTGGGCGGCATCTGGCCGTCGGTCAGCATGCGGCGGGCGTTGGAATAGGCACCCGTGTCGACATCGACCGAGAAGGTCGAGACCGGCTGTTCCATCGTGATCGCCACCGGCGACACGTCCTTGCCGTCATAGCGTTCGCGGTCGGGCTCGGTCGGCACGACGATTGAGGGGACGTAGCGCAGGTCGGGCGAGGTGGTATTCTGCGTCGTAGGTGCTGCGCCCGGATCCTCCGTCCTGCGAGCAGCCGAGACCATCAAGGACGGGGCACTCATCATCGGGGGTGGCGGTGGTGGGGGCGGCGGGGACGGAGGAGGGGGAGAGAGAAGCGGTGGAGTCTGCTCGGCCTTGCCAGCCGCGCGATAGCCATCCGAGTTGTCGGTGGTTGCGCAACCCGCCAGCGCGATGGCGAAAATCGAGACGACTGCGAGTTTCTTCTTTCCCAACATAAGCTCTCCCCTCGTATGTTGCTTGCAGCAAGTCCCGCATTGCTCGCCCCGGCGGCGTGAACCGGCTCTGAATAATGTTACACTGTCTCTCTCAATCCTCTTCGGGAGCGAGATTGCGGCGGAACAGCACGCGGTCGTCGGCGCGGAAACCGACGAACCAGATGATGATGCCGTAGGTGCCCAGGATCGCGGGGATGCCGACGATCAGCTCGACCCATTCGGGCAATTGGGTCGCCAGCCAGCCGACGCCCGCCGCCGGGATCGCGGCGACGAACAGCCCCCAGCGGAAATTGTTGACCGTCTCGCCCAGAATGCGGCCGAGCATCACGCTCTTGGCAATGCTCGCCCCCGCCAGCGCAATCGCCAGCGCCAGTGCGGCGGCGGGCATGCGCCAGAATTCGGGCAGGTCGTACGCGTCGATGGCGAGCATCAGTCCCACGGTCAGCGCGGCCTGGAACAGGATCGTGATCAGCGAGACCACCAGATTGCGCATCCGGGCGATGTAGATGAGCGCGCTTTCGGAGACGACCGCGAGCGCGGCGACCACCTCGGCCACCAGCAGGATCGAGAGCGCGCCGGTGCCGCCCACGAAATCGGGCCCGAGCAGACCCATCACCGCCTCGCCCGGGATTGCCAGCGCCAGCGCGACGCCCGCCTGCATCGCGACGATCCAGAAACCGACCTGGCACACCTGCTTGGCAATCGCAGAGCGGTCGCCCACCTTCAGCGCGGCGGTGATCACCGGGCCCAGGATCGGGTCGAAGCTGGTCTTGAGCTTCTGCGGCAGCGTCGCGACCTGCTGCACCGCGTAATAGACGCCGACCTGCGAGGGCGTGGCGAACTGGGCGAGGATCGCGAGGTCGAGCTTGCGCGTGCCCCACTCGATCGCGTCGGCACCCGCCAGCGGCAGGTTGCGCACCGCGAGGCGGAACACGCGCGCAGGGTGCGGCATCCAGTGGCGGGGGAGGCCGTAATGACGGATCACCGGCATGAACGCGGCGACCGATGCGGCGATTATCGAGATCGCATAGGCGACCTCCAGCCCGCTCTCGGGGATTACGAAGAACAGCGCGCCCGCCGCAATGGAAATCGCCCATGGCTCCACAACCGCGCGACTGCGCACGGTCGCGCCGATGTCGTAGCGGTAGGCGCACGCGGCCAGCGCCACCTCGGTCAGCGCAAAGGGCAGGATCGTGAAGACGAGCAGCCACGACAGGTCGCCATTGGCCCCGTTGGGAAACATCGGCTGGGGAAAGGCGACCAGCAGCGCGGTGAACACCAGCGAGGTGATGATGCTGAGTGCCATCGCATCGGCCACGATGTGCGCCGGTGGCCGGATATCGTCCTCGCTCAATTGCTGGGCGAGCCCGCGTTTCTGGCCGAGCACCGCGACCTGGCTGGCCAGCTCGATCACCACGAGCGCGGCCGCGAACCGGCCGAGCATGTCGTCGCCGTAGAGCCGCCCGGCGATCAGCAGAAAGGGGACGCGCGCGGCGAGCCGGATCAGGAAGCCGAAGAAATTGGTCCGCCCCCCACGCGCAAGCGCGGCCATATCGGCGCTGGGCCCCGCCGCCGGGGAATCGCCCTGCGATGGGGCCTGCTGGGTCAAGCAGGGCGCCTTTCGGTGGTCAGCGGGCGCGAAAGCAGCGCATCGGCGACATCTTCGGCGCGCGCACCGTCGAGCAGGCGGTTGACCGCGTCGACGATCGGCATCGAGATACCGGCTTCGGCGGCGAGGCGGCACAGCACGGGCGCGGTGTGCGCACCCTCGGCCACGGTGTTGCGATTGGCCATCAGTTCGGCTGCGCTGCGCCCTTCGCCGAGCGCCTTGCCGAGCGAGAAGTTGCGGCTGGAGGTGGACGAGCAGGTCAGCACCAGATCGCCCAGCCCGCACAGGCCCGCCATCGTCTCGAACGAGGCGCCGCGCACGGCGCCGTAGCGGGTCATTTCGGCAAAGCCCCGCGTGATCAGCGCGCTGCGGGCGTTCTGTCCCAGTCCCAGCCCGTCGACAACGCCGCAGGCGATGGCGAGCACGTTCTTGACCGCGCCGCCGATTTCCGCGCCGATCAGGTCGCCCGAATAATAGGGGCGGAAGGTCGGGCGGGCGATGACGTCGGCAAGCCGCGCCCACTGATCCTCGCCGCCGCCGCATGCCAGCGTAACCGCGGCGGGCAGCCCGGCGGCGACTTCGTGTGCGAAGGTCGGGCCGGACAGCGCGGCCAGCGTGGCCTGCGGCGCGACCTCGTGCGCGACCTCGCTCATCAGCGCGCCGGTCGATTGCTCGATACCCTTGGCGCAGATCACCAGATCGCCCGCGAAGGAAGGCATTTCGGCGAGCACCGAGCGCAGGTGCTGCGCGGGCGTCACCGCGAGGATGGTGGCCGCATCGGCAACCTCGCCCAGATTGCCGGTCGCGCGAATGCTCGGTGCGAGTTCGGCATCGGGCAGGAAGCGCGAATTGCGGTGGTTCGCGTTGATATCCTCGACCACTTCGGGTTCGCGCACCCATATGAGGACATCGCGGCCACCCTCGTTTTGAGGGGCACTGGCGAGCATCTGCGCCAGCGCGGTGCCCCATGCTCCGCCGCCAAGGACTGCTACTTTGCTCATCAGGCTTTCACTCCGGCTCCGCGCGCCGGCTCGGCTGCCGGGTCGAGCGGCCAGCGCGGGCGCGCCTTGAAATCTAGCGGATCGTTCTGGCCAAGCCGTTCGCAGCCCGCCCACGCGATCATCGCGGCATTATCCGTACACAATTTAGGCGGCGGCGCGACGAAGCGCATCGCGTGCTTTTGCGCGAGCGCTTCCAGCGCGGCGCGTACGCTTGCATTGGCGGCGACCCCGCCCGCGACCACCAGTGATGGGGCATGTCCGCCGCTGCCGATCGCAACCTCCAGCCGATCGGTCAGGCAATCGATCGCCGCCTGCTGGAACGAGGCGGCGATGTCCGCCTTCGCGTACCGGCCACTCTCGTGCGCACGGAGAACCGCGCTCTTGAGCCCGGCGAAGGAAAAATGCGGCTCGCTGCTATTCACCAGCGGACGCGGCAGGGGAACCGCCTTCGGGTCGCCCTCGCGCGCGAGCTTTTCCACCGCAGGCCCGCCAGGGAAGCCTAGCTGCAAGATCTTGGCGGTCTTGTCGAAAGCCTCGCCCACCGCATCATCGATGGTGGTCGCGAGGCGTTTGTACCGCCCCACACCCTCGCAGCGCAGGATCTGGCAGTGGCCGCCCGAGACGAGCAGCAGCAGGTAAGGAAATGCGAGGTCTTCATCGACCAGCCGCGGGCTCAGCGCGTGGCCTTCGAGGTGGTTGACCGCGATCAGCGGCACATCGCCTGCCATCGCCAGCGCCTTGGCGCTCACCAGCCCGACCATCACGCCGCCGATCAGGCCCGGCCCGGCGGTCGCGGCGATGGCGGAAAGATCGGACAGCTCCATCTGCGCCTCGCCCATTACCTCGGCCACCATCGGCGCAATCCGTTCCGCATGGGCGCGTGCGGCGATTTCCGGCACGACGCCGCCATAGGGGCGGTGGGCCTCGTCCTGCGAGGCGATGCGCTGCGCAATGATCCGGCGGTCGGTGCTTACCAGCGCCACCGCGGTTTCGTCGCAACTGGATTCGATCCCGAGTACCACCGGCATGGTCCTTTCCCTTAAAGCAGCGTCGGGCTAGGGCAAGACAAGCCTATGACGAACATGCCCCTAATCAAGCTTGGCACCCGCCGTTCCCCGCTCGCGCTTGCGCAGGCGCACGAGACTCGCGCCCGATTGTGCGCGGCGCACGGGTGGGACGAGAGCGCGGTGGAACTGGTGCCCGTGGTGGCGGGGGGCGACAAGGTGCAGGACCGCCCGCTGGCCGAGATGGGCGGCAAGGCGCTGTGGACGCGTGAGCTGGATGCGTGGCTCGCCGAAGGCCGGATCGACGCTGCGGTGCACTCGCTCAAGGACGTCGAGACGATCCGACCGGATAGCATCGCGCTCGCCGCGATCCTGCCGCGCGCGGACCGGCGCGACGTGCTGCTCGGCGCACCCTCTATCCGCGCGATCCCGCAGGGTGCACGGCTGGGGACCAGCGCCCCGCGCCGCGCCGCGCAGATGAAGAACCTGCGCCCCGATATCGAGGCGGTGCTGTTTCGCGGCAATGTCGCCACGCGCATGGCAAAGCTGCAGGCGGGCGAGGCGGACGTCACGCTGCTCGCCGCTGCCGGGCTGGAGCGGTTGGGCGAGGAAGGCGTGGGCACGCCGCTGGCGACCGACAACTGGCTGCCCGCCCCGTCGCAGGGGGCAATCGGGATCGAATGCCGCGCAGGCGATGCGAAGACGCGCGATGCGCTGGCCGCGATCGACCACGCGCCGAGCCGTGCCGAAGTGACGGTCGAGCGCGGCGTGCTCGAGGCGCTGGGCGGCTCGTGCCACAGCCCGGTGGGCATGCTGGCGAGCGCGCAAGGCGCAGCAATCCGCCTTGCGGTCGCGCTGTTCAGCTCCGACGGGGCCGAACGGATCGATGGCGCGGCCGAAATCGCGCCCGACGACGAGGCTGCGATGCGCGCCTTCGCCGCCGACTTGCTGGCGCGCGCAACTCCGGGGGTTGCGGCGCTGTTTTCCGGCAGCGAATGACCGGGAATATCTTCGTATTGCGGTCCGAACCGGGCCTGTCCTCGACCATGGAGCGCGGGCGCGAGTTGGGCCTGCCGATGGAGGCCATGCCGCTCAGCCGCGCCGAACCGCTCGACTGGCAGGTTCCCGAGGGCGCGTTCGACGGCATCCTGCTGGGCAGCGCGAACGGTGTGCGGCACGCGGGCGAAGCGCTGGCGCAGCTGCGCGCCTGTCCGATCTATGCGGTGGGCGAGGCGACTGCGGAGGAAGCGCGCGCGCTTGGCTTTACGGTTGCGGTGACGGGCAAGGGCGGGTTGCAGGCGCTGGTCGATGCGCTGCCCGCCGACCGGCAGCTAAGGCTGCTGCGGTTGGCTGGAGAAGACCACCTGCCGCTCTCCACACCCGCGCACATCGTCATCGCGACCGCCATCACCTACCGCATCGTTCACCGCACACTCGACGAGGCAGATATCGCCCGCCTTTCTGCCGGAGGGGTGGTGCTGCTCCACTCGGGCGAGGCCGCGCGGCATTTCGAGCGCGAATGCATCCGCAGCGGGGTCGAACGTGCGCATCTGTCGCTCGCGGCGATCGGGCCGCGCGTCGCGCAAAGTGTTTCAGACGGCTGGAAAAGCGTGGCTACGGCGGCAACGCCGGACGATCCCGCGTTGCTTTCCCTCGCAGCCGATATGTGCCATTAACCATTCACCGCTAAGCTTCGATCGGGATCTCGAAGCCACACGGGGCTGGAAAACGTAATGGATTTTGAGGAACCCCGGCAGGATCGCACACGCAATCCGAGTGCCTGGCTGGGTATCATACTGATTATCGTCCTGCTGGTGACGGCGGGCACGCTGTTCTTCGTCTGGCGGCCGGAGGCCTACGAGGGTGCGGTTGCTGCGCTGTCGAGCGGTTCGGGCGACACCGACGAGCCGCTGGCGCGCGCGGGCGCGACCCCGGCGGCCACCGGTGCCAGGGTGCCTCGCCCCGGCGCGGCCACACCCGGTTCCGCGACCCCCACGCCGAGCCCCTCTGCCAGCGACCGCGCAATCGTGGCGAAGGTGGAGCAGCAGCAGGGCGGGCTCGAACAACGGCTCGCCGCCGCAGAAGAGCGACTCTCGCGGCTCGACCTGCAGGCGCAGGCGGCCGCCGGGAATGCCGCGCGCGCCGAAGGCCTGTTGATCTCCTTTGCCACCCGCCGATCGATCGAGCGCGGGGCGGAGCTTGGCTATCTGGCCGACCAGCTGCGGCTGCGCTTCGGCGATGCACTGCCCAATGCGGTCAAGACGTTGACCGAAATGAGCCGCAATCCGGTGACCATCGACCAGCTGCTCGCGCGGCTCGACGGGCTCGAACCCGCGCTGCGCGCCTCGACCGAGGAGCCGAGCCTGCAACGCCTGCGGCGCGAGCTGTCCAATCTGTTCGTCATTCGCCGCCAGACCGCGCCTTCGCCGCAGCCCAAACGGCGGCTCGAACGCGCCAAGATGTTCCTCCAGACCGGCCGCTACGAAGCCGCGATCGAGGAAGTGCAGAATATGCCCGGCGCCGCCGCGGCGGATCAATGGGTCGCTGATGTCCGGCGCTATGCCGCGGCCCAGCGCGCGCTCGACCTGATCGAAACCGCCGCCGTGGTCGAACCCAACCGTCTGCGCGATGGCTCGGGAGAGCGGGTCGAGCAGCCGAGCCCGGTGACGAAGCCTACGCCGAAGAGGTAGGGCACGCTTAGCGCCAAGCGCTAGCCGGTTGTCTGGCCACGCGGCTCAGCCCTGCATCAGCGCGGGCACGTCTCCGCTGACGCCGCGCGCTTCGTCCATGAACCAGCGCTTCAATGGCTCCAGCCGCTGCACGCCCGCCATGCCGAAGCGGCGGATTGCAGAGGCACCGGGGCCGGACAGGCCGAACAGGCGCGTCAGCCCGTCGGTCGCGAGCGAGACCATGAAGGAATCGAGCCCGCGCCAGCTTTCGTACCGCTTGAGCAGCTGGGCGTCGCCGGGATCGAGCCCGAGCCGCTTGCCCTCTGCGATCACCTCGACCAGCGCGCCCGCATCCCTCAGGCCCAGATTGAGGCCCTGCCCCGCGATCGGGTGAATGCCGTGCGCCGCATCGCCCACCAGCGCCAGCCGGTGGTCGACGATCCTGGCGGTATGATGGAAACCGAGCGGGTAGGCGGAACGCGGACCATTCGCCTGCAGATCGCCGAAGATGTTCCCCATCCGCTTCTCGACCTCGGCGATGAAG
Source organism: uncultured Citromicrobium sp. (assembly GCA_964574905.1). Taxonomy (GTDB): domain Bacteria; phylum Pseudomonadota; class Alphaproteobacteria; order Sphingomonadales; family Sphingomonadaceae; genus Alteriqipengyuania. The sequence continues at coordinate 11,284 of CAZNOY010000012.1, forward strand.
GCGCGGTCGCCCATCGCCAGCACCCCGTCGCCATCGCTTTCGTCGACCGTCCACACCAGCGCGCTGCGGTGGCGGCCCTGTTCGTCGTCGAGCATCGGGAGCAGCGCGAAGGGCCCTTCGGGATAGAAGATTTCCCACGCGACATTGTCGTGCGGCTTGGAATGCACCAGCCCGGTGATGATCGCGCGGTGGTTGTACTGCCAGTTGGCGATCTTGAACCCCGCTTCCTCGCGCGTGGGCGAGCGGCGGCCCTCGGCAGCGACCATCAGCCGCGCTTCGAGCACGGTGCCATCGGCGAGCGTGGCGGACACCTTGTGGTCGCCGCGCGTACGCTCGACCACTTCGACGCCTGCGTGCCATGCGATCAGCGGTTCCTTCTTGGCCGCTTCGAACAGGCTCAGGCGCAGCTGACGGTTGGCGAACATCCGGCCGAGGCTGCTGTCGCCCTCGTCGGGTTGGAAGTCGATCCGGCCCGGTTTGAGCTGGTCGGTGACGGCGATCTTCGAAATCGGGCAACCATGCGGTTCGAGCGAGTCGGCCAGCCCGATATTGCTGAACAGGTTCCAACTGGCGGTCGAGATCGCCGACGCGCGCCCGTCGAACCCTTCGGCGGTCAGACTGGCGGGATCGGCGCGGTCGACTACATGGCTGGAGATGCCCTTCTTCGCCGCCGCCAGCGCCAGCGTCATGCCGACGAGCCCACCACCCAGGATCAGCAGGTCGCGCGGTTCGGAGATTGCAGGCTTGCTGGAGGATTTTTTAGGCATGGCGAGCACGTCCATCGCTTGTTTCGGCATTGCCGCAGCCCTAGGCCGCTCGCGATGACCCGCGCAAGTGTTCCCATCCTCGCCCGGCTGCTGAGTCTGCTTTGCGCAGCCTTGCTTATGGTGCCGGCGGCGGCGCTGGCGCAGGATCGCAATATCGACGCGCACCTGCAGGTTGAAGGCCCGGTGGCGCCCGGCGGGGAGACTCGCATCGCGATCCGCTTCACCCCGGTGTCGGACGAATGGCACGGCTACTGGTCCAACCCCGGCGATGCCGGGCTGGGCATGCGTATCGAATGGGATCTGCCTGCGGGCGTCACGGTCGGCCCGTTCCGCTACCCGCCGCCGCAGACGCTGCTGATCGACAAGCTGATGAACCACGTCTTCGTGGGCGATTACGCGGTGGTGGCAAGCCTGCGCCTGGCGAAAGACGCTGCGGTCGACGAGCCCTTCGTGCTGCGCGGCACGGCCTACTACCTCGCCTGTACCGACAAGATCTGCGTGCCGCAGCAGGCGCGCTTGCAGGCCGTGGTTCTGGTGGGTGAGGGGGCCGCCGATCCTGCATTCGCGGCCTACCAGAGCGCGCTCGCCGCGCCGCTCGATCGTCCGGCTGATTTCGCGTATTCGGATGGCCTGCTGCGGATCGCGATCCCGCTGCCGCGCACGCTGGAGGTGGGCGCGCCGCATGTCTTCGTGGAGAACCGCGACCTTGTCGCCTACGCGCAGCCGCAGAGCTTCCGGCGCACCGGCGACGTGCTGGTGGCGGAGATTGCGCTGGCCGACGACGCGCAGCGCGCCGATGAGCTTTCGGGCATCCTGCGACTGGGCGATGGCACCGGGCTCGCCTTTACCGCACGGCCCGGCACAGTGCCTACACGAGGAGAGCCGATCCGCATGGGCGGCGACCTGCCGCCATGGTGGGCGCTGCTCGGCGCGGCGCTGCTCGGCGGGCTGATCCTCAACATCATGCCCTGCGTCTTCCCGATCCTGTCGCTCAAGGCGCTCGCGCTCGCCAAGGCGGGCGGGGACGAGCGGACCGCGCGCAAGGATGCGCTGGCCTACACCGCGGGCGTGGTGCTCGCCTGCCTCGCGCTCGGCGGGGTGCTGCTGGCCTTGCGCGCGGGGGGGGAGAGCGTGGGCTGGGCCTTCCAGTTGCAGGAACCCGGCGTGGTCGTTGCGCTGTTCGTGCTCGCGCTGGCACTCACCGCCAACTTCCTAGGCCTGTTCGAGATTCCCGGCGTGGCGATCACCGGCGGCGGGGCGAGCGGGCGCGGCAGTTTCGCGACCGGGTTGCTCGCGGCTTTCGTCGCAACGCCGTGCACCGGGCCGTTCATGGCGGCGGCGCTGGGCGCGGCGCTGGTGCTGCCCATGGCCCAGGCGCTGGCGCTGTTCGCTGCGCTGGGGCTGGGGCTGGCACTACCCTTCCTGCTGCTGGGCTTCGTGCCCGCGCTGCGATCCCGCCTGCCGAGGCCCGGCGCCTGGATGGAGACTTTCCGTCGCTGGATGGCGCTGCCGATGGGGCTGACTGCCCTGGCACTCGGCTGGCTGGTGTGGCGCATGGGCGGGACGATGTTCCTGCTCGCCTGCGCCATCATGGCGGTCACGGTCGTGTCGTTGGTATCCTTGCTCTGGAGCGCACGACTGCGCAGTCACCGGCAGCGCATTCCGCTCATGATCGCGAGCATGCTGTCGATTGCCGCGATGCTGCTGATCGCGCCGCGCGCTTTCGAACCGGGCCACGGCGCGGCGGCTGCATCGGTGCTCGACAGCGAGCCTTTCTCCGAAGCCGCGCTGGCCGAGGCGCGTGCGGCGAACCGCCCGGTGTTCGTCTGGTTCACCGCCGACTGGTGCGTCACCTGCAAGGTGAACGAAAGCGTCGCGCTCGAACGCGAGGACACGGCGCGCGCGCTCGCTGCTGCCGATGCGGTGGTGCTGCGCGGCGACTGGACCCGCAGCGATCCCGCGATCACCGCGTTCCTCACGCAGCACGGGGTTGCGGGCGTGCCGCTCTACCTGTGGTACGCGCCCGGTGCCGAGCAGCCGACCCAGCTGCCGCAGGTGCTCACTCCGAATTCGGTTGTCGAGCTGGCGCAAGCTGCTGCGCCGCGCGGCGACAGCTCTCGATAAGGTCGCGCGGAGCCTCGCTCGCGTTGAGCGTCAGCGTCCCCGCGCCGGGGATGGTCAATTGCGAGCCGCGCAGCCCGGTCAGCACGTCGAGCTTCTCGGACGCGAGCGGCACGCTCCCTTCCCACAGGAATGCGCGGCCATTGTCGACCGCATCGACCGGGAAGCGTTCGCGGTGGCCATTGCCGATGATCGCCATCAGCGCCTGCGCGCCCTTGTCGGCACGGGCGAAGCGGGTGACACGGATCACCGGCTTTTTCGGCCCGTTTTTGCCCGGCAGTTCGCACGCGATCGCCGCGAAGGGCTGCTGGCCGGGAATGCCGTAGAGGAGCCGCATCGGCTTCGCGCTCGGCGCCCACACTGCACCTTCGGCATCGGGGGAAGGCTGCGGCTCGCTCGCATAGCTGGCGGTGTCGGGCGGATCGGTCCGCTCCTCGTACCGGTCGGCGGCGGGCGGCTGGCAGGCGCATAGCAAGGCCCCAAGCGTCAGGGCTGCGGCGGCGATCGGGCGGCGGTGCATTGCGCGCGTGCTTAGTGCAGGGTGGGCTGTGCCTGCAAGACGCGCGCGACAATGATCACCCGCAGGCGCGCACGAACCGCGCCGCTTCGGCGGACGGGCGGACCAGCACCGCGTCTTCGCCCTCGATATCGACCGTGATCGCAGGCTCGCCTGTCCCGATGACGTTGGCCAGCTGCGCGGTGTCGAGCACCTCGCCCTGCCACAGCGATCCGCCAAGTTCGCTCTGCTGGTTGGTGACGCGCACCAGCGTGTTCGCGCCTTCGCCGAGGAAGTTCATGTTGGCGACGAAGCTGCCTTTGAGCGGCTGCGCGGTGATCCGCTGGACGGTGAGCGCGCCGTTCTCGCAGCGCATCGAAAGCAGCGCCTCGCTTTCGGGCGGACCGTAGGCGGCACGGGTTTTGTCGATCGTCCAGCTGGCCTTGTCGCTCGCCAGCGGGGTCGCGTCCGCGGTCGGCGCAGCAGCATCCTGCGCCACAACCTCGTCCCCCTCGGCCTCGGCAATGTTCTCGAGCGAGGGCTGCTCCTCGGTGCCGTTTTCGGGCGCGGGCTGGCATGCGGCGAGGGCAAGGGCGGCGGCAGTAAGGCTGACAAGGGCAACGCGCATGGGATTATCCTTCCCGTTTCGGTTCTCTTGCCGAACGAGGGGAGCGCGGCGGTGTTCCGTCGCGGAAGGTATCAGGAAGCAGCGCACCGCCTGACTGGCGGTCTCCACTCCCGGTAAGTCACCCCGAACTTGTTTCGGGGTCCAGTCTTCGGACTGTGCCGTGCGGCTCGGCTGGTGAGCTGGATGCTGAAACAAGTTCAGCATGACGGAAGAGGGCAATGTGCTCACTTCTTATCGCCAAGCGACTTGCCGATCTGGATGCCTGCATAGGCGAACCCACCTGCGAGCATGATAAGAGCGACCATGGTGTAGACGATTTCGAAGGGTGTCATTAGGTTTCAGTAGCACCCGCCGAAAACACGATCATGTGTCCCGATAACACGATCGTGTTATCGTCACTTCACCGCATCTTCTTCTGCGTCCGCCCATACCGCAGCTTCCGCGTTCCCGGCTTGCCCTCGTTGCTACGCCCCACGCGCGGCGCTTTCTGCTGGCCCTCCGGCAACCCAAGCTCGTCGGCCTCCAAAGCGCGTATCTCGTCGCGCAGGCGGCCGGCTTCTTCGAACTCGAGGTTCGCGGCGGCTTCGCGCATCTTCTTTTCGAGGTCTTCGATGTAGGCGCGCAGGTTGTGGCCGACCAAGGGCATTGCCTCGTCCTCTGGCGCGCCATCCTCGCCCTTGGTGGCGTGGGCGGTGATGTCGGCGATCGCGCGGCGGATCGTGGTGGGGGTGATCCCGTGTTCCTCGTTATACGCGCGCTGTTTCTCGCGCCGACGCTCGGTCTCGGCCATCGCGCGTTCCATGCTGCCGGTGATGCGGTCGGCGTAGAGGATCACGCGGCCATCGACGTTGCGCGCGGCGCGGCCGATGGTCTGGATGAGCGAGGTTTCGGAGCGCAGGAAACCTTCCTTGTCCGCGTCCAGAATGCACACCAGCCCGCATTCGGGAATGTCGAGGCCTTCGCGCAGCAGGTTGATGCCGACCAGCACATCATACACGCCCAGTCGCAGGTCGCGGATCAGCTCGATGCGCTCGAGCGTCTCGACGTCTGAGTGCATGTAGCGGACCTTGACGCCCGCCTCGTGCATGAACTCGGTCAGGTCTTCGGCCATCCGCTTGGTCAGCGTGGTGACGAGCGTGCGGTATCCGTTGGCGGCGGTTTTCTTGCATTCCTCGATACAGTCCTGAACCTGATCCTCGACCGGGCGGATATCGACCGGCGGGTCGATCAGGCCGGTGGGGCGGATGACCTGTTCGGCGAAGACGCCACCGGTCTGCTCCATTTCCCACCCGCCGGGCGTGGCGGAAACGCAGAAGGTCTGCGGCCGCATCGCGTCCCACTCGTTGAAGCGAAGCGGGCGGTTGTCGATGCAGCTCGGCAGGCGGAAGCCGTATTCGGCGAGCGTGATCTTGCGCCGGTGGTCGCCGCGCGCCATCGCGCTGACCTGCGGCACCGTCTGGTGGCTCTCGTCGACGAACAGCAGCGCGTTTTCGGGCAGGTACTCGAACAAGGTCGGCGGCGGCTCTCCCGGAAGGCGACCGGTGAGGAAGCGCGAATAGTTCTCGATCCCGTTGCAGCTGCCCGTCGCGGCGATCATCTCGAGGTCGAAGTTGGTCCGCTGTTCGAGCCGCTGGTGTTCGAGCAGCTTGCCCTCGGCCTCCAGCTCCTTGAGCCGTTCGGCGAGCTCGAATTTGATGGCCTCGGTCGCCTGCTTCATCGTCGGGCCGGGGGTGACGTAGTGCGAGTTGGCGTAGACCCGCACCTTTTCCAGCTGCGTGCCGGGCTTGCCGGTCAGCGGGTCGAATTCGACGATTTCTTCAATGTCGTCACCGAAGAAGCTGATCCGCCATGCGGTATCTTCGAGGTGACTCGGGAACAGCTCCAGATTGTCGCCCCGCACGCGGAAATTGCCGCGCGCGAAGGCGTGGTCGTTGCGCTTGTATTGCAGTGCGACGAGCTTGCGGATCAGCTCGCGCTGGTCGACGCTCTCGCCCTGCTTGATGTCGAAGATCATCGCCGAATAGGTTTCGACCGAACCGATACCGTAGAGGCACGAAACCGAGGCGACGATGATCACGTCGTCCCGCTCGAGCAGCGCGCGGGTGGCCGAGTGGCGCATCCGGTCGATCGCCTCGTTCACCGAGCTTTCCTTCTCGATGTAGGTGTCGCTGCGCGGCACGTAGGCTTCGGGCTGGTAGTAGTCGTAATAGCTGACGAAATACTCGACCGCGTTGTTGGGGAAGAAGCTCTTAAACTCGCCATAGAGCTGCGCGGCGAGGATCTTGTTGGGCGCGAGGATCAGCGCGGGGCGCTGCAATTCCTCGATCACCTTGGCCATGGTGAAGGTCTTGCCGCTGCCGGTCACGCCCAGCAGCACCTGCGTCTTCTCGCCCTCCTTTGCGCTGCCGACCAGCTCGGCAATCGCGGTCGGCTGGTCGCCTGCTGGCTCGTATTCGGAGACGAGTTCGAACCGCCTGCCCGGCATCGACTTTTCCGGTCGCGCGGGCTTGTGCGGCGTGAATTCGCCGGTGGTGTCGGGCTCGTCGAGCCCACGTCTGATTACGAGTTCGGCCATGGCGTTCATATTGGCGCATCGCACCTCCGTCGCAATGGCAGTTGTGGGGGTGTCCGCCGCGCCTTAGGGTGCGAGGCATACTGGGGGACCGTATCCGTGGATCGATTTGGGAGAACCAACATGCGCACCATCATCACCGCCACCGCCTGCCTCGCGCTGCTTGCCGCCTGCTCTGACAACGACGCGGGCACCGATGCCGATAGCGAAGTGGCCACGAAGGCGGGCAAGGATACGGCTGGCGGGGCCGATACCGATGGCGACGGCGTTATCAGCGCGAAGGAAATGGCTGCCGAAGCCGCCTCGGGCGGAGCCATGGCAATGCGGCCGGGCCAGTGGGAAAACACCGTCGAGTTCACCGACTTCGACATTCCCGGCGCGCCGGGCAACATGAAGGACATGCTGCGCCAGCAGATGGGCGGCAAGATCACCACGACGACGTGCATGACGGAGGAAGAGGCGAAAAAGCCCGATCCCGACTTCTTCAGCGGAGAAGACGAGGACAGCTGCACCTACGACGAGTTCGACCGCAGCGGCAACAAGATGACGCTTCGCATGACCTGCGAAGGCGGCGGCGGGGGCACCACGAAGGTCGCCATGGATGGCGAGTTCGGGGCGGAGAAGTTCACCCTCTCGATGGATAACAGCGTGACCGGCGGCCAGATGGGCAAGGTGCGGATCAAGGGCACGGTCACCGGGCGACGCCTGGGCGATTGCCCCGGTTGACGCCAGCCGCTAACCGGGCACCGATCGTTTCGGCAACCGGGTGGCAATCTGACAATGCGCTGTACAATTCTGGGCGTCATCGCCCTGTCTCTGGTCGCGTGCGGCGATCCGCCAGGCGGCCAGATGGGCAATGCCGATGACGGGGCCGCCGATGGCGACGTGCAGCTGCAACCCGGCCTCTACCGGGTGCAGATGAGCATCGAGGGTGGCGCAAACGGGGCCCCCGCCGGTCAGTTCGCCGACAACACCGCCTGTCTGACGCAGGAAGATCTTGTGGGCGGCTACCGCGAGACGCTGCTCGACATGCAGGGCCACGACAGCTGCCGGTTCGACCGTTACGAACTGAAGGGCGGCATGCTCGATGCGGTGATGGTGTGTAAGGCGGACCAGATGCAGCCCGAAACCACCGCGCGGATCGCGGGCAAGGTTTCCCCCACGGCGACCGACCTGACGATGAATGTCGAAGGGCTCGGCAATGGCGAGGGGCGGCTCGCGATGCATGTGGTGAGCGAGCGGATCGGCGACTGCGCCGGGGGCGGCGAATAGCCGCGCGCCGGTGCCGCCTCGCGCGGTACCTTTGACTTTCGGGAAACCCAAAGCCGCCTGTGGCATTGGGAAGGTGTGAGAGACATCCTCAAGATACCGCTTGTTGCGCACCCACAGGGCCTTGTCGCCGGCGTCAGCGGCTTCACCGCGATCGCCGACAGCGAGTGGGCGCGCCGCATCGAACTGGCGCGCGAGCCCGATCCGGACGGCGCACGCGGCCCCCGTCTGTGGTATCTCATCGCCGAACTCGGCTACCTGCTGGAGCCTGTCCGGCGGCTCTATCGTTCGCTGTTCAAGCCGCTCAGGATCGCCAAGGCCAGCCATCCGCGCATGGTGATGGTGCTGCCCGGTTTCGGGACCAACCCGATCAAGATGCGCTATTTCGCGCGGCGGCTGGAAGATGCGGGCCACACGGTCAAGCGGTGGGGCTGCGGCTATAACTGGGGCTTTTCGGACGAGCTGTTCGAACAGCTCGAAGCGCGACTGCTCGACCTCAGGGCACGCGCGGGTGAGCCGGTGGTGCTGGTCGGCTGGAGCCTCGGCGGGCTGTACGCGCGCGAACTGGCCAAGCGTCAGCCCGATGCGGTGGCCAAGGTGATTTCGATGGGTTCGCCCTTCTCGGGAAGCCTGCGCGCGAACAACGTGTGGCGGCTCTATCAGGCGATTGCCGGGCACCGGGTCGACGAACCCAAAATGTCCGCGCAGCTATCACGCAAGCCTCCGGTCGAAACCGTGGCGCTATGGAGCCCGTGCGACGGGGCGATCAGCCCGCGATCGGCAGCGGGCTATCCCGGCGAACGCGACCGGGCCGTGGCGCTCAGGTGCAGTCATCTGGGCTTTTCCTTCTCGCCCGAAGCGATCCGCGCGGTCGCGCGCGAACTCGACGACTAGCCGCGCCCCGCTCTAACGGCAGAACGAACCGTCGCCGATCTCCAGATGCAGGTGGTTGGCATGGTCGGCGTTGTAATCGGGGCTGAGCACCGTTCCGAAGCGTTTGCACGCGCTCTGGCGTACCCGGCGCAGGAACTCGCGTTCGCGCTCGGTACCGCCGTTCCATCCGCCATAAATCGGTATCCTGCGCCCGTCTTCCAGGATGAAGGCGGAGATATCGATCGCCTCGGCGCGTGCATGGGCGGAACGTTTACTGCTGCCCGCCACGTTGCGGCACGAATAGCTGCCCATCGTCTCTATCCGCGCGAGCGGACTGCCGAGATAGACCCGCGCTGCGCGGTCCACCCCGAAGCGCGCCCAGCCAGCAAAGGTGTTCGCAGTCGCGCAGGTCAATGGGCCGAGGTGGTCGATCCCGAAACGGCTGCCATCGCCTTGCAGCCCGGTCAGCGAAACCGCGTTGATCTGCGTGCACCCCTGCGCTTCCGACCGGTTGGGGAGCGAGAAGCTTGCCCCCGTCGAGCCGAGCCGGGCGAGGCACTGCTGCTCGGTCAGGCTGGGCGCGGCGGTGCCACTGCGATCTATGGTGGGGGGAGTGCGCCGTACGGGCGCATCGCCGGACGGCCCCTTTCCACTCGGCAGCAGCTGACAACCGGAAACGGCCATCGCGATGCAAGCCAGCAGCAGGGGTTTCGGTGCGTTCATAGCGCGAGCGACCATCGCCCCCCTTTGGTTAACAGCGCCCTAAGACCGGGTTCCCGGAAACATCCGCGGGGCCCGTCCATTGCCAATAGAAACGAGCTGAAAAGAGGAATTCATGCAGCGCTTTACCGACCGCACCGTGATCGTCACCGGATCGTCCAAGGGGATCGGCGCGGCAATCGCCCGCCGCTTCGCCAGCGAGGGCGCGAACGTGGTGCTCAACAGCCGCAGCCGCGACGATCTGGAGAATGTCGCCGCCGACCTGGACGAGGCGCGCACCCTGCTGGTCGAGGGTGACGTCTCTGACTCTTCTTTCCCCAAAGAGTTGGTCGAGCGCGCAATGGAGCGGTTCGGCGGCCTCGATTGCCTGGTCAACAACGCGGGCACCGCTACGGCGGGGCCGCTGGCCGACGCCAGCGACGAGGACATCGACAAAGTCATCGATATCAACGTGAAGGGTATCCTCTACCTGTGCCGCGCTGCGATCCCGCATCTGGCCGAGAGCGACGCGCCTGGTGGCGGCAGCATCGTCAACACCTCAAGCGTATCGGGCACCGGCGGCGACTGGACCATGCCGATCTACAACGCCAGCAAGGGCGCGGTGACCAACCTGACGCGCGCGCTGGCGCTGCAACTGGGCGGGCAGGGGGTGCGCGTGAATGCGGTGTGTCCTTCAATGACCAGAACCGACATGAGCAAGGGTATCCGCGAAAACGATCAGCTGCTCGATGCGTTCTTGCGCCGCATCCCGCTCGGCAGAGCCGGAGAGCCCGAGGATGTCGCCGCCGTGGTCGCCTTCCTTGCGAGCGAGGATGCGCGGTTCGTCACCGGCGCGAACATCCCGGTCGACGGCGGGGTCAGCGCGTCGAACGGCCAGCCCAATTTTCAGGCGTACCAGTAGGCCGCGACGCGGTCAGTTATAGGTCTGGAAGCTCAGGATCAGCACGTCGAGATCGCGCGTCGGCTCGAAATCTGTCTTGCGCACTTCGAATTGCGTCGGCCCGATCTTCCTGACCCCGTCCATGCAGAAGCTGACGAGGTCGTCGGGCGATCCCTTATCGAGGACCAGCCGGAAATCCCGGATCGGGCCATCCCAGTTCGCGCCTGAGGAGAGCACGTAGGCGAGCCAGGTCTCGCTCATGTAAACGAGGTTCTCAGTCGGCAGCGTGCGGTCGCCCAGCTTGCGGTCGATCCCGGCGAGGAAGGCATCGTCGATGCAGTAGCGCGCTTGCAATTCGTCGAAATAGCTGTCCTCCCCGTCGCGGTATTCCGGGTACAGCGTGCTGCCTGCGCTGCCGCCGACCAGTGGCACATATTCGTGCCTCACTTCGACCTTGCTGTTGGGCTCGAAGGTCTGTTCGCGCACGAAGAAGGTCGCCTCTTCCCAGGCAGGCACGATCCGGTCGCCGAACTGGGCGTCACGCACGGCCCACCCTTCGGCGACCAACGTGGCGAGTTGGGCCTCGGACAGGTCTTCGAAAGGGTTGCTCGCATCGGTCCACGCGATGGGCCATCCGCGCGCGGTAACCTCGTCGGTCACGTCGCGGGTGCCGATCATCGCCCGGTCCATCTGCTGGAGGCGGCGGGGTATTCCGTCGACAAAAGTCGCGAAATCGAAGCCCGACCAGTCCTCCGACGTCTCGTAGTAATAGTCGCGCCCCAGAATGCCGCGCGGCTGCGTGGGCATGGGGAAGGCGATGGTGGTGGTGATGTATTCGTCCGTAGGGTTCTCGAACACGTAATCGACGCGCACGAGGTCGGGCGAGAGGTAGAGGTCTTCCTTGAGCATGCGCAGCGCGCTCGACGGTTTGAGCGTGATCCCGCCGACGCCGATCTCGGCTTCGGAATCGTTTGCAGCAAGCGGGCTGGCGAGCAGGAGTCCGGCAGCCGCGAGCAACGCGGCGCGTGGCAACAGGTGTGCAATCATGCTGGCAATTCCCCCCGCAGGTGCGACCCTGCTGGCGATCATAGCACAGCCGGCGCGTGGCGGGAGTAGCAGATCTAACAGGCGCTCAGCCGCCTTCGGCAGCCTGTTCCCACAGCTCGATCTTCACGCCATTGGGATCGAGCAGCCAGGCGAACTTGCCATAGCCTTCATCGACCTCGCCGAGGATTTCGACACCCTTGGCCCTGAGCTGTTCGACCATCGCATCGCAATTGTCGACGCGCAGGTTGATCATGAACCCGCCAAGGCCCGGCTTGATATATTCCTCGTCGGCGAAATGGCTGATGAGCGAATAGGGGGCGGGGTGCGTCTCTTCGGACCACGCAAGCTGCGGGCCGTATTCGCCCGTGAGGCCGAGCATATCCTCGTACCACTTGCGCGTCGCCGCGGGATCCTTCGCGACGTAGAACACGCCGCCCAGCCCTGTCACTTTCGCCATGATCTCCACCCTCCCGCGCCGAGTCAGTCAAGGCTCTTCATACACCGGCGGAGGAGGCTTGACGAGATCGATTTCGGTATTTAGCTAAATACCTATGAGCAAGGTTTTCGATGCCCTGGCCCACCCGATCCGGCGCGAGGTGCTGGAGCTGCTGAAAGGCGGCGAGATGAGTGCGGGCGCGCTGGCCGAGCACTTCCCTGTGTCGAAGCCGACCATGTCGGGCCATTTCGCCAAGCTCAAGGAAGCCGGGCTGATCCACGGAGAAAACCGGGCCGGATCGGTCATCTATTCGATCAACATGTCGACCCTCGAGGAAGCGCTGCACGGCTTCATGGATCGCGTCGGCATGGGCACCGAGCCATCGCGCCGGGCCGACACACCCCGTCCGAAAGGAGCGTCATTGCCATGAAGACCATGCCTCTGCTTCTCGTCACCCTGCTGGTTGCGGCAGGCATGGCGGTGTTTGCCGTGTGGGCGGCGGGCCAGGTGCCGCCGGGTACCGAACTGCCGACGCACTGGAACGCTGCGGGCGAAATAGACGGCACCATGCCGGCATTGCAGGCACTGCTGTTCCCCGTGGGTGTGACCGTTTTCATCGGCCTGCTGTTCGCGGTGGTGCCCGCGATCGAGCCGTTGCAGGACCGGCTATCGGGATCGGCCCCGCTGCTGCGCACCGCATGGATCGGCACGGTTGCCCTGTTGGTAGCGCTGCAAGCCTACATCGCGGCGCCCGTTTTCGGGTATCACCCCGGCCAGGGGCTGATCTTCGCGCTGGTCGGGCTGCTGTTCGTGGGGCTTGGCAACATGCTCCCGAAATCGCGGCCCGGCTTCTTCGTCGGCATCCGCACGCCGTGGACCATCACCAATTCCGACAACTGGGTGGCGACGCACCGACTGGGCGGCAAGCTGTTCATGCTTGCCGGCTTTGCGATGATCCTTGCCGGGCTCGCCCCCATTTCCGCACCATTGCGAGTAGTCGTCGTGCTCGCCAGCGTGTTCATCGCCTCGCTGGTGCCCGTATTCTACAGCTGGCGGCTGTGGCAGCGCGACAACCGGACCGAGAGCGGCACCTGAGATGCGCACCGCGACCAAGCTCGGCATCGCTCTGACGTCAGTCGCAACGATGGCACTTCCCGCCGCCGCACAGGAAGGCAACGTGCAACAGGAGATCACCACCACACACGCCGGATTGCAGGGCGATCTCGCGGGGACGGTGCAGGGCACGCTGGCCGAAGGTGTGCCCGCGGTGCTGATCGTCCCCGGATCGGGTCCGACCGACCGCAACGGCAACAGCGCGCTGGGGGTCTCGGCGCAAAGCTACAGGCTGCTGGCAGAGGCGCTGGCCGATCGCGGTATCGCCTCGGTCCGGATCGACAAGCGCGGCATGTTCGGCAGCGCGGGGGCAGTGCCCGACGCGAATGATGTGACGGTCGCGGACTATGTTTCCGACATCGAGAGCTGGGCGGACACGATTTCCGCGCGCAGCGGTCGCCAGTGCGTCTGGCTGCTCGGCCATAGCGAGGGCGGTCTGATGGCGATGGCCGCCGCCGCCAAGGACCCTGCGCGCTATTGCGGGCTGCTGCTGGTGGCGAGCCCCGGCGTGAATATCGGCGATGTGATCCGCGCGCAGCTCGCCGCGAACCCTGCCAATGCACCGATCATGCCGCAGGTGGATGCCATCATCGCCAAGCTGAAGGCGGGCGAGAGCGTACCGCTGGGCGAGATGCACCCGGGCCTCATCCCGCTGTTCGGGCCGCAGGTGCAGGGCTTCGTCGGCAGCATGTTGCGCCAGGAGCCGGTCGATCTGATCGCCGCGCACGACCTGCCGGTGCTGATCCTCAACGGGCGCGAGGATTTGCAGACGCCCGCCGCCGACGCGCAGCTATTGGCGAGCGCGCGACCCGATGCGACGCTCGTGCTGCTCGACGGGGTGAACCACGTGCTCAAGCAGGTGCCGGCCGGCGACCGGGCGGCAAACGTCGCCAGCTATGACAATCCCGATCTCCCGCTCGCGCCCGGCGTAGCCGGGGCGATCGCGGACTTCGTGCTGGCAGAGCGCTAGTCGGCTGCGACCGCGTAGCGATCGAGGTCCTCGGCACCGGTCACCAGGCTGACTAGCACGATCGCGATCGTCGCGGCGATGAAGCCGGGAATGATCTCGTACACGCCGGGGCCGCCCATGAACGCGCTGTTCCAGCCTTGCGCGATCCAGAAGCCGACCGTCGCCGCGCCGACCACCAGCCCGGCGAGCGCGCCGGTGCCGGTCATCCGCGGCCAGGTAAGGGCGAGCAGGATCAGCGGGCCGAACGCGGCACCGAAGCCCGCCCAGGCGTTGGAGACGAGGCCCAGCACTTCGCTTTCGGGATCGCTCGCGACCCAGATCGCGGCAAGCGCCACCACCAGCACGCTGATCCGCCCGACATTCACCGCCTCGCGCTCGCTCGCGTCGCGGCGCAGGAACAGGCGGTAGAAATCCTCGGTCAGCGAGCTGGAGGAGACCAGCAGCTGCGACGAAATCGTGCTCATGATCGCGGCCAGCAGCGCGGCGAGCAGGAAGCCGGTCACCAGCGGGTGGAACAAGAGATCGGCGAGCACGATGAAGATCGTTTCCGGGTCGTCGACCACGATGCCGTTGCGATCGGCATAGGCGCGGCCCGCAAGCCCGACGCCGAGCGAGCCGATCAGGCACACCAGCATCCACACCAGCCCGATATTGCGCGCGGTCGCAACCTCGGGGATGCTGCGGATCGCCATGAAGCGCACGATGATGTGCGGCTGCCCGAAATAGCCGAGCCCCCACGTCACCGCGCTGAGCCAGCCGATCGCGGTCAGACCGTTGGTCAGGCTGAGGAAGCCGGGCTGGATCTCGGTCAGGCTGTCGCCCGCGCTCCCCCCGGGGCCGAAAATCACCACCAGCGGCATGACGACCAGCGCCAGCAGCATGATGCAGCCCTGCACGAAGTCGGTCAGGCTGACCGCCAGAAAGCCGCCGATCATCGTGTAGGCGAGCACCACGCCCGCGGTCAGCCACACGCCCAGCATGTAGTCGCTCATGCCGATATTGGGCAGCAAGGCGGGGAAGGCGGTTTCGAACAGCTTGCCGCCGCCGACGAGGCCTGCGGCGGAATAGACCATGAAGAACACCACGATCACGATCGCGGAGACCACGCGGAGCGCCACGGCCTGGCTGGGGAAGCGGTTGGCCATGAATTCGGGGATGGTCAGTGCGTTGCCCATCCGCTCTGTCTGTTCGCGCAACCTCGGCGCGACGATCGTCCAGTTGAACACCGCGCCCACGAACAGGCCGATGCCGATCCACGCCTCGACCAGCCCGCTGGCATAGAGCGCGCCCGGTAGGCCCAGCAGCAGCCAGCCCGACATGTCCGACGCCCCGGCAGAGAGCGCCGCGACCCCGGGCGAGAGCCCGCGTCCGGCGAGGAGGTAGCCTTCGGAGGTGTCGGTCGACTTCTTCCAGGCAAAAAGGCCTATCGCCAGCATGAGGACGAAATAGGCGGCGAGCGAAATGAGTACCCCTGTTTGCATGGGAGCGCTGCCTAACGGTTCTTGACCCGTTTGACCACCGTAGCCCCGGATCGCACCCCGCAGGCGGGCAGCCGGAGGGCGCGGGCGGCTAGTCCCACACCACGTCGAGGCGGGCGTGCCGGCCCTTTTCCGCCCCTTCCTTCCGGCAATTCTCGCACCGGCAGCACAGCTCGCAATCCTCATCCCCGCAGGCGCACTCGCCCTCGATCCGCGCGCCGCAGGCGCAGTGCTTGGCGCTCTTCGCGCGGTGCGCTTCGCACGCGTCCCAGGCCGCGACCAGCGCGTCGAGCCGCGCGAAATCGGCGCGCCTCGTGGCGAGCACCTTGCCCGTCTGGTCGGAGAACGGCAGCGCGACATTCGCCGCGTGCCCCAGCGCCAGCAGGAACTCCGCCTCCGCCTCGCTCGCCAGGTCCTTCGCGGCCGTCACCGCATCGCCTTCGCCGATCGCATCGGCGGCGCGGATCGCGATCGGCTCGTCCGCCTGGGCGAGCGTCAGCGCGCTGCTCTTGAAGCCATCCTTCTCGCCCGCGGTCAGATCGCCGCGCCGGTTGACCGATTCGATGATCTTGCGAACCTTGGCGACACGCTTCTCCTTCGCGTCGGGCGGCGGGGGCGGCTTGAACGCGGCCTCCATCGCCCACGCCGCGGCAATCACCAAGCCGCCGACCAGCGCGAAACCGACGAAGGCGAGCATCAGCCACACGCTGCCGACCGGCCACACCGGCCCTTCCTCGCGCGCATAGTCGTAGCCGTAGGCATAGCCGCCATGCGCATTGTCCGCGATCCACTGCGCCATGCTCGGCCCGCCGACCCAGGCGAGCAGCGCGGCGAGCACCAGCAGCACGGCGAAGCCAGGCAACACGAATTTCATCGAAGCGAATCCCCTCCGCTTTGACGACCCGTTAACCATATTGTCAGCGCATCGGCGGATTGGGAAGCGGGGGGAAATCCCGCCAGTGGATTGCCATGCGCGGTCCGTCGATTGCGCCGCCGGACGAGGGTGATGGAGAGCGGCGCGGCGAGCCGCAGGAGAGTCGCACGCACCCCGCCTGACACACCTGACACACAGTCCAAAGGGTGAAATCCACTCGATCAGCGAGGCGCGATTGATCGAGCGGGCCGATCAAGAAGCGGGAGCGGCGAAGACCGCGGGGACGGACGATGGACAAGAGCGGTGCGCGAGACGGCGAAGGGTGTAGCGCGCGGCAGGGGAGTAGGAAAACCGCGCCATGCGTCCGCGCGGAAGGAAAAATCCCACGAAGATAGACCTTGGGGCTGCGCGCCGAGGGCACGAATCTAGGACGGCCACAGGTGCTTGCTACGATAGCAGTCTTCTCGTTGCGTCGGAATCAAATAGCCGTCGTTCTGACGGCATTAATTGCTTGATCCGTTCGTCAAGTGCGTCTACGCAGTTCGCGCGTGTGTTTCAGTAAAATTCAGGGGGTATGGTTATGCCTCAAGCGGTGATGGCTGAGGAAATTATTATTATGTCCGTGCCAAAAAGGGAGTTTTTGGCAAAAGAGCGAGCGCCACCTCGTGTCGATCCTGCTCGCGCGACAATTCGTCGCTCTTTGTGAGGAGTGTCCAATGGCAGAAGGTCCCCCCGAGTCTTATACAGAGAGCATCGAAATTGAAGATGTTGATGAAGGCGGTGGGCGTTTTCGGAAGGAAGACCCGCCGATGCCTAGGGGCGATCCAAAACTTGTACGAAGTTGGCTCGCTTATTTCTTGCTCGGCCTGATTGGGGTCATAAGCTTAACGCTCATTGGCGGCGTACTGTTTTGCAATACGCCACTCGATGCAGCTAAAGATCTGGCAACAGCGTTTGTTTCGCCGTTACTTTCTGTTTTCGGCGCTGTTGTGGGATTTTATTTTGGAGGAACAGCGAGTCACAGATAGATTTATCGAAGAACAAGCTCTCTCTGGCGGCGGGAGCTTTTGTTTTCGAGAACTATAATCTCTCCAGCATTCTGCTGTTCGAGAAGATACTTTTCTGTAGCCAAGGCCTTTTTAATAACCTCGGTGATCGTTGCTCCGTCATACTGTTCGGCAATCCACTCTACATCCTTAACCGCCTCTGGGCCGAGCCGTAGAGTGAATTTCCGCCCTGCCTTACCGGCGGCTTCTCGTTCTTTAATCTCCATAATCTACCTTCGACCCAGTGCTGCCACATATGACTTTGCGCACCACTGCAAGGCAATGGTGCGCAGGTCGCTCACCACCATGAGCGGTGGCATTGTTGGACCGCAAAGCAGAGCGTTTTTCTGCGCTCCGCCAACGCTTAAGTGCATTAATAGCGTCATTTTGACGGCTGTCTAGCCAAAAATTTGAGTTTTTTAAATTTCTGTTAATGATCTATCAAGCTGAAAATCGCGCGTTGCTTTGTGAAAAGTGATATCACGTTTAAGAAGAAAAATCGCAAATATAGTTTTTTCTAGGTAATAATCTCGCTGACAGCCGATAAACATCTTTTCTATATATAGAGAGCTAATACCTTTGTTATATGTTAAAAAATATTGTATTGGCGTATCTCGGCATATCAGATGCCTAAAGCTAAATATTTAGTCCGATACTATCGATGATTTTGTGGCGAGGAGGCAGGTCACTAAACGTGCGCAAGGAGTGCGTAACCTCGTAAAATGTCGAGTGATCATGTTGAATAACTGATAGCGTTCTTCGCCATGCGATTGATTTTAACTACGAAAATAATGAATAAGAAGTGACTCAGAAGATTCGAAACATCACAGAAAATCAATGCGGTCCAAAATTTATAGCGCTATGCTATTTGGAAGTCGTTAAGACTCACAGTTAGGAAAGCTGGCGTCCATTTTTCGAACCGTATTTAGAGATCCAACGTTTCCACAGCGAAGAGAATACTTTCAGCGAATCCTAGTGTTTCAAGCCTTATGGGTTTGCGAGGCTTCGAATCTCTGGCTTTTCCGCGATTATGATACTGTCCGAGCTCTTGATGCCGCACTTGGCGGGGCCGCGCTTCTGCTTTGTTCGACTCCGATCAGTTTCAGTTGTTCGCTGGCGCGGGCTCACTCACGCTTGACCGATTGCTTTGGCTTCCCAATTAGAGGTGTTAGGCTTGTAGCAGTCGATCCGTCCGGTCGTGGTCGTGCCGCCCGCATGGCGGAAGGTCACGTTGCGTTCGAAGACGTAGTCGTTGAGGCGCGTATCCTCGCGAGCAGGCGAGGGTTGCTCGACCCCGAGCGCGCCAGTCAGCCGTTCGACGAACAACTGCGCGTTCGCCAACTCCGAGCCTCCAGAGGCTTCGAAGTCGGCGATCAGCTTGTCGATTGCGGCTGTGTCCACGTCCCCCATCGATCGCGTGATGCGATGGGAGAGCTAGGAATTCAAGCTGCTTACGCGTCCATCTTGCGCTTGTGGCGCTTGCGCTCGTGGGGGTCGAGGTGGCGTTTGCGCAGGCGGATGTTCTGGGGGGTGACTTCGACCATCTCGTCGTCGTCGATATAGGCGATCGCCTGTTCCAGCGTCATCACGCGCGGCGGGGTGAGGCGGATCGCGTCGTCCTTGCCGGTCGAGCGGAAGTTGGTCAGCTGCTTCGACTTCATCGGGTTGACTTCGAGATCGTCGGGCTTGGCGTTCTCGCCGATGATCATGCCTTCGTAGATCTTCGCGCCGCCGCCGATGAACAGCTCGCCGCGGTCCTCCAGCGCGTTGAGCGCGTAGGGCACCGCCTCGCCCGGCACCATCGAGATCAGCACGCCGTTCTGGCGGCCCTCGATCGGGCCCTTGTAGGCATCGTACTTCTCGAACAACCGGTTCATGATCCCCGTGCCGCGCGTGTCGGACAGGAATTCGCCGTGGTAGCCGATCAGCCCGCGGCTCGGCGCGGAGAAGGTGATGCGCGTCTTGCCCTGGCCCGACGGGCGCATCTCGGTCAGCTCGGCCTTGCGGCGCTGCATCTTCTCGACGACCGTGCCGGAGAACTCGTCGTCCACGTCGATCACGACGGTTTCGTACGGCTCCTGCCGCTGGCCGTTCTCTTCCTTGAACAGCACGCGCGGGCGCGAGATGCCGAGTTCGAAGCCTTCGCGGCGCATCGTTTCGATCAGCACGCCGAGCTGCAGTTCGCCGCGGCCCGCGACTTCGAAGCTGTCCTTGTCGTCGGCTTCGGTCACGCGGATGGCGACGTTGGTTTCCGCTTCGCGCATCAGGCGGTCGCGGATCATGCGGCTGGTCACCTTGTCGCCCTCGCGGCCCGCGAGCGGGCTGTCGTTGACGGCGAAGCGCATCGCGAGCGTGGGCGGGTCGATCGGCTGCGCGGCGATCGGTTCCTTCACGCTCGGGTCGGCGATGGTGTTGGCGACGGTCGCCTTCTCGAGGCCGGCCATCGCGATGATGTCGCCCGCCTGCGCGCTGTCGACCGGCACGCGCTCGAGCCCGTCGAAGCTCATCAGCTTGGTCGCGCGGCCGACTTCGATCACCTTGCCGTCGCGGTCGAGCGCGTGGATCGGGTCGTTGACCTTGATCTTGCCCTGCTGGACGCGGCCGGTGAGCACGCGGCCCATGAAGTTGTCGCGGTCGAGCAGCGTGGCGAGGAAGGCGAAGGGGCCTTCGGTGTCGAGCCCGGGGGGCGGCACGTGGTCGACGATCAGCTTGAACAGCGGGGTCAGGTCGCCTTCGCGCGCATTCTCGTCCTCGCTCGCATAGCCGTCGCGGCCCGAGGCCCACAGGCTCGGGAATTCGAGCTGGTCGTCGTTCGCGTCGAGATTGGCGAACAGGTCGAACACTTCGTCGAGCACTTCCTGCGGGCGCGCGTCGGGCCGGTCGATCTTGTTGACCACCACGATGGGGCGCAGGCCCAGCGCGAGCGCCTTGCCGGTGACGAACTTGGTCTGCGGCATCGGGCCTTCGGCGGAATCGACCAGCAGGATGACGCCGTCGACCATGCTGAGGATACGCTCCACCTCGCCGCCGAAGTCGGCGTGGCCGGGCGTGTCGACGATGTTGATTCGCGTGGTCTCGCCGTCATGCTCCCACTCCACGCTGGTGCACTTGGCGAGGATGGTGATCCCGCGTTCCTTTTCCAGATCGCCCGAATCCATCGCGCGCTCGTCGACGCGCTGGTTCTCACGGAAGGTGCCGGACTGGCGGAAGAGCTGGTCGACCAGCGTGGTCTTGCCATGGTCGACGTGGGCGATGATCGCGATATTGCGTAGGGACACGGGGCTAACTGCTTTCGGGGAAAAGGATGGGAGCGGCCCGTGCGTCATCGCCGGACTTGCGAGGTCCCTTAGCCGGGTCGCTGCTGCACCGCAACACGCCGTGGCCCGGCGTCGATTTTCCGAGTTGCTGCGTGCCGTAGGCGGTGTAGGGATGGGCGAGATCTGGCGGACGCGGATTTTTGCCGGGGTCGGGCGAAGGGGGCATGATGGTGAAGCCTGTTTTCTCGATATTGTGCGGTCTCGGCCTTGCCACAGGCACTTTCGTGGCCGGTCCGGCGATGGCGGGAGAACCGGTCGCGATGCTGGCCTCGGCCTCCGCGACCACGGTCACGGTGCGCGATCTTGCGGGGACCTGGGTCGAACCGGTCACCAACAGCAACGATGGCGAAATGGAGGTCGTCGGCTCCGCCACGGTCGTTGACATCGCGCCGGACGGGACATTTTCCGATGCGTCCGAGGTGACGTTCCGGTTTCGCGACCATCCAGAATTCGACGGAACCTACAGCACGACCAGCCGGGGCCGGGTAAGTATTGCCAATGGCGCGATCACATGGGCGACCGAGAGCGCGCAGACCACGCCGGTCTTCCCCGCCGACGCCTCGAATGAGAAGCGCAGTGCCATGCAGGGGTTTGCGGACAGGCTCTCTACGGGCATGGCCGGAACCGACACCTATCCGATCGTGTCGTATGACGGACGCGAACTGGTGATGGATGCCGGCGAGGGCAGCAGCTTCGACGAATATGTGATGACCCGCAGGTAACGGTCGCGAAGGCGCGGAGTGGAACGCGCTTCCAAGGCTCGGCCCGCCCATAGCGCGGGTGAGCAATGCACCGTAGCGGCGGTGATCTGTACCATTCCGCTACGGCATGCGTGCAGACATGCATACGAATGTGCCGTTTTGGCAACAGATCGGCCTGTAGCCACCGGAATCCGCACGTTTCGCAGTTGAGCGCCGCCCGCGACGCGTTTATTGACGACACGGTAAGCGTAAATCATGCGCACGGGATCATTCAGAGAGGAACAACCTGATGGCTATTAAGCTCGCCGGCAAAGCCGGTTTTTCGCGCACCGCACTGTTCGTCGGCGTCGCCGCGCTGGCCTTGCCCGCAGTCGCCCATGCGCAGGATGCCGACGAGACCGAGGAAGAGCTCACAGCCGAGCTGGCCGAGAAGCCCACCATCGTCGTCACCGCGACCAAGCGCGAACAGACGCTGCAGGAAACCCCGGTTTCGGTGAGCGTGACCACCGGCGAGACGCTGGAACAGGCGCAGATCCGCGACGTGCTCGACTTGCAGACGGTCACCCCGTCGCTGCGCGTCAGCCAGCTGCAGAACTCCTCGTCCTCCACCTTCATCATCCGCGGCTTCGGCAACGGCGACAACAACTTCGGGATCGAGCCTTCGGTCGGCGTCTTCATCGACGGCGTGTTCCGTTCGCGCTCGGCCTCCTCGCTCAACGATCTTTCCAACGTCCAGCGCATCGAAGTGCTCAACGGCCCGCAATCGACGCTGTTCGGCAAGAACGCCAGCGCGGGCGTCATCTCGGTCGTCACGCGTGAGCCGCAGTTCGAGTTCGGCGGCCAGGTCGAAGCGACTTACGGCAACTACAACGCCGTTACGCTGAAGGGCGACATCACCGGCCCGATTACCGAGGCGATCGCCTTCTCGATCGATGGCAGCTACAACCGCCGCGACGGCTATGGCCAGATCGTCAATCTCGGCAAGGACGTTTCGGACCGCAACCGCTGGACCGCGCGCGCGCAGCTGCTGATCGAGCCGACCGCCGATCTGAAGATCCGCGCGATCGCCGATTACCAGAAGATCGACGAAATCTGCTGCGTGGTCAGCACCGTCGTGGCCGGGCCGACCGCACCCGCCATCTTCGGCGTGGGGGGTGCGCTGAGCACCGACTTCTTCAGCTACGACACCTATCTGAACCAGGAACCGATCAACAAGGTCGACAACTACGGCGGCTCGGTCCAGGTCGACTGGGATCGCGGCCCGATCGGGATCACCTCGATCACCGCCTATCGCGAACTCAAGAACTTCGTCGATCAGGACGTCGACTTCACCAGCGCCGACATCGTGCGCGAAGTGCGCGACCAGCGGGTGAACACCTTCACGCAGGAACTGCGCGTCGCCTCTGACTTCGACGGCCCGCTCAACTTCCTGCTCGGCGGTTTCTACTTCAATGAAACGGTCAAGCAGGACAGCGGCCTGTTCACCGGCGCGGACTCGCGCAACTTCTTCACGCTGCTGGCGCGTGCCGCGACCAGCGACCCGACCTTCACCTTCAACACGGTGGAGGGCCTGCTCGCTCCGCTCGGTTTCCAGCAGAACACGATCTTCGCGCAGGGACCGCTGACGTCCGAAGACTACTCGATGGACAACGAAGCGTTCTCCATCTTCGGCACGGTCGACTTCGAGCCGATCGACGGCCTCGTGTTCACCGGCGGCCTCAACTACACCGACGACAAGAAGGACTTCGCACTCACCGGCCAGGCCTTCGATCCGCTCAGCAACCTCAACGTGGTCGATGCCTACATCACCCTGGCGACTGCGGGTGCGGTGAGCACGCGGGCCCAGTTCCAGGCGCTGCCTGCAGCGAACCAGGCCGCGCTGCTTACGCTGGCGACGACGCCTTCGGCCAACCCGGCAACGGGCAACCCCCTGCTCGGGCTGGTGCCGTTCCAGTTCCAGCCGCCCTTCCTCTCCGTTCCGAATGCGGTGGAAGACGGCAAGACGCGCGACGACAAGTTCACCTACCTCGCGCGCGTTGCCTACGAGATCAATCGCAACCTGAACGTCTATGCCAGCTACGCGACCGGCTTCAAGGCGAGCTCGGTCAACCTGTCGCGCGATTCCAAGCCGGCAGCGGGCGATTTCACGCCCGGTCCGGTCCGGTCGACGTTTGCCGCGCCGTCCTCGCCCATCACCGACGCTGGGCTGGCGGTCGCCAACCTCAACACCGGGTCGCGCTTCGCCGGGCCTGAGAACGCAGAAGTCTACGAAATCGGCCTGAAGGGCGACTTCCCCGGTCTGAACTTCAACCTCGCGGTGTTCGACCAGACCATCAAGGGCTTCCAGAGCTTCTCGTTCACCGGCACGGGCTTCTCGCTTGCCAACGCGGGCCAGCAGTCGGTCAAGGGCTTCGAATTCAGCTCGACGATCATCCCCGATCCGTCGCTGGTCTTCACCTTCGCGACGACCTATCTCGATGCGGTCTACGACAGCTTCACCGGCAGCCCCGTCGGCGATCTGACCGGCCAGCGTCCGGGCGGCATCCCCGAATGGGCGATTGCCACCTCGGCCACGCACACGCTGGAATTCGGTGGCGGCAACCGCCTCCTGACCCGCATCGATTACAGCCACGAGAGCAACACCAAGATCAACAACGGCCTGCCGACCTACGGCCCCAACAACTTCAAGCGCGAAGTGAACCTGGTGAACGCCTCGGCCACCGTGGCGCTCGACATGGGCCTCGAAGTCGGCGTGTGGGCGCGCAACCTGCTCAACGACCAGTACATCATCACGGTGTTCGACGGTGTGGCGCAGGCCGGTACCGTCTCGGGCTACCCCAGCGCACCGCGCACCTACGGCGCGATGGCACGCTTCAAGTTCTGATCCTTCGGGACCATCGGACCAAAGGAAAAGGGGCCCTCGCAAGGGGCCCCTTTTTTGTTCGGGCAACGCATGAAACGGCTTGCGATATGCGGGTCGCCATGCGCAAATCCGCATGGTCGCTCTGCGTGGCTGGGTAGCGCGCATGGGTCCTGACCGTTCGGGGGAAATCACATGCAATGGATGCTTTTGCCGGTCAAACGCTATGCCGACTTCCAGGGTCGCTCGCGCAGGATGGAATACTGGATGTTCCAGCTGGGCCAGTGGATATTGTTCTTTCTCCTGGCGATACCGCTCGTTGCAGTCGGAGCGGCGACCGATCCCGGTGAGCAGACTGCCTTGCTGAACATTATGACGATCCCGTTCGCCCTTCTGTGGCTCGGGCTCGTAATTCCCAATCTCGCCGTGACGATCCGGCGGCTCCACGATCAGGACAAGTCGGGCTGGTGGTTGCTCATCAACTTCATCCCGTTCGGCGGTTTCGTGCTGCTGATCTTCATGTTCATCGACGGCACTCCGGGCGAAAACCAATACGGCCCGAGCCCCAAGGACGATTTTACAGCCGACACCTTCGCCTAGCAGGTCTGTGCCTGTCCGCTTGCAGCTGGCGCGCGGGCCCTAGATCCGCTGGAGCGTACCACCCGACACGTCCCATACCGCCGCGCGCGACAGGATCGCGTCGAACGGGGTGCGCTCGGTCCCGGTCATCCAGACCTGTTCGCCATTGGCATCGAGCCGGGCGAACAGCGCGGCACGCCGATCCGGGTCGAGATGCGCGGCCACTTCGTCGAGCAGCAGGATGCCCGCGCGCGCGCCGCCGCTGCCCGCTGCCAGCGCAAGGCTGCCATGCGCCAGCACGATCGCGATCAGCATCGCCTTCTGCTCGCCGGTCGATGAATGTGCGGCGGGCACGCCCTTGCTCGCCAGCGTCACCGCCAGCTCGGCGCGATGCGGTCCGATCAGCGTGCGGCCCGCGCGCCGCTCCACCGCGCGACTGTCGCGCAACGCCTTCGCCAGCGAGTCGCGCTCTTCGGGACCGACGGGCTCGAGCGCGAGCGTGGGGCGGGGGAAGTGCGGGTCGTCCTGCGCCAGCAGCGCGCCATTGAGTTGATCGACCAGCGCGCGGCGGTTTGCCGCGATCGCTGCGCCGTGTATCGCCAGTTGCGCCTCGAGCGCGTCGAGCCATTGCGGATCGGGCGCGATTTCGTCTGCCAGCAGCCGGTTGCGATCGCGCAGCGCCGCCTCGTAGCGGTTGGAGAGCGTCGCGTGCCCCGGCGCGGTGGCGAGCACCAGCCGATCGAGGAAGCGCCGCCGCGCGCCCGCGCTGTCGGTGAACAGCCCGTCCATCGCGGGGGTCAGCCAGCGGACCGAGAGCCACTCGGCCAGCCCCAGCGCGCTCGCGTCCGCACCATTGATGCGCACGCGGCGGCGCGTGGGCTGCGCTGGGTCGACCGTGGTGCCCAGCTGCACCGGCTCGGCACCGTCGCCCGGTTGCACGCGCGCGCCGATCGCGAAGCCGCCGCTGCCGCCCTTGCGCGCCATCTCGGGCAGCTTTGCCCGCCGCAACCCGCGCCCCGGTGCGAGCAGCGAGAGCGCCTCGAGCACGTTGGTCTTGCCCGCGCCATTGGCCCCGACAAGCAGGTTGAAACGCGCGGTATCATCCAGCGCGGTCGCAGCGTGATTGCGGAAGTCGTGGATCGAAATGCGGTCGAGCGCCATGCGGAAGGGCCTTTGTCCGCTGCCTAGCGGGGGTGGAATGCGCAAGCCAGCCCGACCGTGCCGAAATGCCCGATCCAACAGTTGGTGAAAAATCCCAAGCTTTCGGATTGATGAATGGATCGTTCGGAAAGTGCGACGCCCGAAACCGCAGAATTCTGCCATTCCGTCAGTTTGGCACGGGTCCTGCAACCAATGGGATATCCGGCGGGATCGTCCCTCCGGAAAGAGATTTGGAGATCGAAAATGACTGCCACCAACGACATTCGCACCCGCCTGTTCGCCGCCCTGTTCGCCGTTGGCGTCTCGGCCGTGTTCTTCGCCACCGCGATCGTGCCCGCCAGCCCCCACGGCCTGACCATCGTCTGAGCCACCCAATGCAATGCGGTTTCGACCGCACCAATCAATGGAGTTATCTGAAATGCCGTCCTACGCCCGTAACCTGCTCGCCGCCGTCGGTGCGCTTGCCTTCACCGGCCTCGCCTTCGCTTTCGCGGTCGTCCCGGTGATGGTCGACAGCGCGAGGATGGTCGCATGAGCCAGCTCGACAACAACGATCGCAACAGCCTGCCCCAGCGCGGCTTCCACCTCGACAAGCAGCGCGCCCAGCTGGGCGGGGTCTGCGCAGGGATGGCCAACAGCTTCGGCTGGGACGTGACGATGGTCCGCCTCGCCTGGGTGCTCTCGACGATCTTCCTCGCCGGATCGCTGGTGCTGGTCTACCTCGCCATCTGGGCCATCGCCGACTGAGGCAAAGGCCCGATCACCCCTCCCGACCGGGCATCGCAGACCCGGTTCGGATTGCGGGGGGCGCACGAAGACCCGCAAGGTCGCGCCCCCGCCGCACCCTCAAATCACATCGCCGAAATGCCGCCATCCAGCCGCAACTCTGCGGCGGTCATGAAGCTGCTTTCATCGCTCGCGAGGAACAGCACGCCATCGGCGATTTCCTGAGGCTTGCCCACGCGCCCGAGCGGGATCTGCCGCGCAAGCTTGCCCATCACCACCTCTTTCTCGATCCCCGCATTCTTGCCGATCCCGTCGAGGATCGGCGTATCGACGAAGGTCGGGTGGATCGAGTTGCAACGGATGTTCCAGCCCATCTTGGCGCAATAGAGCGCGACCGACTTGCTCAGCATCCACACCGCCGCCTTGCTCGCGTTGTAGCCGGGCATGGTATCGCTCGCGATCAGCCCAGCGATCGAGCTGATGTTGATGATCGATCCGGGCTGATTGTCCTTCATCAGCGGCAGCGCCTTCTGGCAGCCGAGGAACACGCTATCGACGTTGACCGCGAAGCCGCGCCGCCATTCCTCCAGCGTGCAGGTCTCGATATTCCCGCGCACGCCGATACCGGCATTGTTGAGCAGGATGCTGAGCCCGCCGAGTGTGTCGCCCGCCATCGCAATTGCGGCATCCCACTGATCGGGATCGGTCACATCATGCGTGAACGCGAAGGCGGTGCCCGCGCCAAGCTCCTCGTTGATCGCGGCGGCGGTCTCCTCCGCGCCAGCGCCGTTGATATCGGTGCACAGCACCTTCGCGCCCTCGCGCGCCAGCGTTTTCGCCGCCTGCGCGCCGAGCCCCTGCGCCGCGCCCGTTACCAGCGCGCGCTTACCCGCTACCCGTCCAGCCATCCGTTCTCTCCGATCTTTTGTGTCATCAGCAGCATGGCGATGCGCACGTCGATCGCAAGCCCTTCCGCCCGTTTGCCTTCGACGAAATCGGTCAGCCCGGCCAGCGGTACGCGGTGGACAACGATATCCTCGCCATCGACGCCGCCGCCTTCGCCGACCTTGGTCAGCCCTTCTGCGCGCAACAGCGAGAACCCTTCGGAGACCATGCCGGGGCTGGAGAAGAATTCGCCCAGATCGGTGAACTTCGCCGCGCGGTAGCCAGTTTCCTCCTCCAGCTCGCGATGCGCGGCGGTGACGGCGCTTTCGTCCTCCGAACCAGCGTCGTCGCCCACCAGCCCGGCGGGGATCTCGATGCAGCGGCGGCCCAGCGGCACGCGATACTGCTCGACGAGCAGGACGTGTGCCTCAGAATCGGAGGTGTCGATCGCGATGATCGCGGCGGCGCGCATGTTGCGCGCACGGCAGGCATATTCCCAGCGGCCGCGCTGCTTGGCGACGATGTACTTGCCCTGCCAGCGAATTTCTTCGGGTGCGTCGTGATCGGGGGGATAGGTCATTCTGGATCGGCCCTACTGAGCCCTCCCTAGGAGGGATGGGGTTGGGGATGGGTGTATTTGTGTGACTGAGAGGTCCGAGCCCCCTCCCCAAGGGGAAGGGAGGTTCGCGTTGATCAGGCCGTCAAACCTGGATCAGCCGGTCTGGCAGTTCGTTCTGGTCGTCTTCCGCGCGCGGGAAGTGCGGGGCAAGGATCTCGCCAACGTCGCGCACGCCCGCTGCGATTCCGGCACCCAGCTGGCCCGCCTTTATCTCTCGCAGCATGTCGATCATCGCGTCGCCCCACACCTCTGGCGGGACCTTCGCCGCAATCGCCTCGTCCGCGACGATTTGCGCGCGATGCTCCTTCAGCGAAACGTAGATGAGCACGCCCGTGCGGCCATGCGTGCGGCGCTCTGCCCCGACCTTGAAGTGCCGGATCGCGGCGTCTTCCACGCGCAAGGTCTTCACCCGCCCGGGGATCAGCGCGAAGCGCACCGCGGGGATGCACAGGATCGCGAACACGATCAGGAAGGTCGCAATGCCGACCGCGCTGGCGATGCCGAACAGGGCGGCGGGCGTCCATTCGGTGTTCCAGCCCCGGGTGAACGCGTCGGCAATGCCAAGCGTGATGTGCGACAGGAAGGCCATCGAGACCAGCTTGGTGAAAGCAAGGAAAGCGGCAATCGCCAGCGCGATGTCGGTATATCCGTCGGACGACTGCGCGACCACGGTCACGATCTCGCCCGAGGTTTTCAGCTCGGCTTCCGCGACCGCCTTGGTAACGATCTCGCTATCGGCTTCGGTAATGCGCATCACCATCCACCCCCGGCACCGCCGCCGTTAAAGCCGCCTCCGCCGCCACCGAAGCCGCCGAAGCCACCGCCAGAAGACCCGCCACCGCCCCAGGAGCTTCCACCCCCATGGCCGCCCGAATTGAGCGCGGAGTTGATTGCGGTCCACAGCAGAACGTCGCCTACTGCGCTGCCTGCGCCATAGCGACGACGCCTGCGGCCGCGCTTGCCGCGCCCAAAGATGAACATGAAGGCGAGGATCATCAGGATCCACACTGCCGCGCCGCCAAAGGTCGCTGCCGAACGCTCGCTCTTGCCATCGGCCTGCGCGGCAGCCTCCGCCTCGGCGATCGCCTTCGCGGTTGCCGGGTCCATGTTCAGCGTTTCGATGATCCGGTTGACCCCGGCGTTGATACCGCCTGCAAAATCTCCGGCCTTGAATGCAGGCACCATCGTTTCGCGAAAAATCCGGCCCGACATTGCGTCGGTTAGTCTGACTTGAACCCCGCGCGCGGTCGTGATCCACGCCTTTCGATCGTTCGGGGCAACGAGCATCAGTGCAGCTTCTTCGGTCTCTTCTCCCCCCAAGTCCCAATTTTCAGCCAAGTCGCGCGCGTAAGTGGCAACCTCTCGCCCATCGAGACTATTGACTGTCGCCACGACGATCGTGCGGCCCGTCTCCTTGTTATAGTCGCGCAGTCGCTGATCGAGTGCCGCTTCCTCCTGTTTGGAGAGGATATTGGCGCCATCGTAAACCGGACCTTCGGGTCGTGTCGGAAAGTCCTGCGCCGCTGCCGGAAGCGCCAGAAGCGCTGCCAGCAACAACGTAAGAAATGCTGCGAAACGAGCAGGCATAACTTGCCCGCTCAATTGTCGGTGCCGGTCGCGGCCTCACCCGTGGCGGTGTTGTCGTTCGCGGGGGCGGCATTGGTCGACGCGCCGCCCAGATCGTCGAAATTCACCTCCGGCGCATTCTCGGCACCGGCCTTGGCTTCGAAGCCCTGCATCGGCTTGGAGCCGTAGATCACATTGGCGGCGATGGTCGCGGGGAAGGTGCGGATCGTGGTGTTATATTCCTGCACCGCCTCGTTGTACTTCGTACGCGCATTATCGATGCGGTTTTCCGAACCTTCGAGCTGGTCCATCAGGTCGGCGAAGCGAGCCTGGCTCTTGAGTTCGGGATACTTCTCTACCGTCACCAGCAGGCGGCTGAGCGCGCCGCCGAGCTGGCTCTGCGCCTGGTCGAACTGCTGGATCTTGGCTGGATCGTTCAGATCGTCGGTGGTCAGCTGAACCTGGCTGGCGCTGGCGCGCGCCTGCACCACCTGCGTCAGGATTTCCTGTTCGGACGAGGCGGCGGCGCCCACCACCTTGACGAGGTTGGGGATCAGGTCTGCGCGGCGCTGGTACGCGCTCTGCACGTCGGCCCAGCGGGCCTTGGCCTCTTCCTCTGCCGTGGGGACCGAGTTGATGCCGCAGGCGGTGAGCGAGACGAGCCCCAGCGCGAGCAGGATCGAGCGGAAAAGAGTGCGGAACGCCATCGAATTATCCCTCCGGAAAACGGTGTATTGCCAATATACAACACGCGCGGCCCCGCGCAAGGATTCGTGCGACAGATTGTCTCGCTATCGGCGCTATGCCAAGGATCGCGGCAGGGTATTCTGCAAGCTTGGGGGCATCTCGCTCATGTTCAAGGAATTCAAGAAGTTCATCGCGCGCGGCAACGTGATCGATCTGGCGGTCGGCGTGGTTATCGGCGCGGCGTTCAGCGGGATCGTCAAACAGCTGACCGACGCGGTGCTGATGCCGCTGATCGGCTGGCTGTTCGGCGATATCGACTTTTCCAACTGGTTCTGGCGGCTCGGCGAGGTGCCCGAGGGGTATGACGGCGCGCTCGACAATTACGAGCAGCTCAAGGAAGCGGGCGTGGCCATGATCGGCTACGGCGCGCTGATCACCGCGATCATCAATTTCCTGATCGTCGCCTTCGCGCTGTTCCTGCTGGTGCGCGGCGTCAATCGCCTGACCGAAGAAATGCACCGCAAGCAGGCCGAGGTCGAGGACAGTTCGAAAAGCGACGACGTGCCGACCGATCCGCAGCTTGACGTGCTCAAGAAGATTCTCGCCGAGCTGAAGGCGGAGCGGGGCGAGGCCGACAAGGTCGGCTAGAAATTTCCTCTCGTCACCCCCGCGAAGGCGGGGGTCCCGCTTTGTCGATCACGTGCAGGCCAAAGTGAGCGGGATCCCCGCCTTCGCGGGGATGACGAGGAATTGGAATCCGATCCCCCCGTCCACTTCACATTAAGCCGGAAACGCCTATATGGGTCGGTGCCGGTTTCGGCCGGCTATGGTGATAAACGGCGGTGTATAATAGACGCAATGGACCCGGGGGCAGTACCCGGCGGCTCCACCAAAAGGCCCGGTCCCCCAGCGAGAGGGGCGGGCTTCCTGATGGGGCCGAACCAGGATCGACATGCGTTGAAAAGCATCGTTTTTGCCCGGAATGAGCACTCCGTAAAAAGCTCTTTTCACAAGTGCCAACGATAACGAAGCACTCGCTCTCGCTGCGTAATTTGATGGCCTAACGGCCTGAATTTACAAAGCTAAAGCGCGGTTGGACCGACCGGGCAACAGAACGGATACCGGGGGCCCGGGGGAGCCTAGCAACAGAATCCCCCACCTCATCGCTAGCTGGAGAGACCCCTTGTAGCCGCAATCGCGGCGGTCCTTCCCCGAAGACTAGAGACTCGGGAGCCTGGCAACAGAATCCAGCGCCTCTTTGCCCGATCATCTGCCCGACGCGGTCGCGCCAGCCGGCATGTTTGCATTCGAGGTCGACATGAATATGCTCCTGCCGGACATTGATCTTGGGGGGATGCAATGCTTTCTTTGCTCGTCTTCGCGGCGGCAGCCGCGACCGCACAGCCGACGTCGAATGTCGGATGGTTTGTCGACGACAATACCGAAGCCGGATATTGCTATGCGACGCGCTACGAACGTGGCGAACCGGCGTATGAATTGCGGGTTTCGCCCGATGGCGAAACATCCCTGGTGATTGCCGTGGACGATCCGGCCACATGGAGCGACGGCCACAGCACCATGACGGTCGGTTTCTACACCGGCGTCAACAACCCCGATCCGACGACCGAATTTACCGGCCGGCGGTTCGCGGGCAAGGACTATGTCGGTTATCAGTTACGCGGACCGGCCAAAGAGGGCTGGGTCCAAAGCATAGTCACGGGCCGGTTTGTCGAAATCATGGGTGAATCGGCGCGCATCCGGCTGAGCCACGGGGGCAAGCATTATTACAGCTACCTGCTCGGGTCGCGGAGTGACGCCGCCGCAAGCCAGCTCAATGCCTGCCTCGTAAAGATGCGGCGGGGCGAAGCTTTCTAGCCGGTTCGACCGCAGGCATCGCGCAGCTTATTGCTGCGCCACTTCCTTCTCGCCCCGCTCGTACTTCAGGCAGTCGAGAATCTTCGCCCCCGCCATGAACACCGCGCCGGTGGTGGCGAGGAACAGCAGCTTGCCGCCCCAGCCGGGATATTGGTGAAGGTAGCTCGCGCCGCGCGCGGTCGCGCCCAAAGCCAGCGCGTAGATGATCAGGAACGCTTCGAAGCGGGACTTGATGACGAACAGCCGGCCGATCTTGCGAAACATTCGAGAGACTTCCTTAACGCGCGTGCCTCGCACCCGTCGCAATTCTCGTGCCAGATGAGGATCGCTGCGGACGACGATGGTTAACCCGAAATCGAGTGTAAACCTAACCGACAGCGTTACCAGCGCGTTAACCAGGGTGTTCCCGCAGCGGCGCGGATCAGTCGATCAGCTCGCCCAGCTCGAGCGCGCGGACCAGCGCCACCCAGGCGGCGGAGATCGCCTCCTCCAGTTCGGGCGAATGGCCGATCTGACCCGGCTCGATCCGATCGGGCCAGTGCGACGCGATCACGCTTTCGATCAGGTCGGCCTTTGCCTCGTCGAGCAGGAAACGTGGGTCGACCGTTGCCGGGTCGGCGACCACGCGCAGCCGCAGGCAGGCGGGGCCGCCGCCATTGGCCATGCTCTGGCGCACGTCGACCGGGATCACCTGCCGGATCGGGCCGTTGCCCGCGATCATCTGTTCGCAGAAGCGCCACACGGTTTCGCTCTCGCGGCACTCGCTCGGGACGACCAGCGCCATCGCGCCGTCGGGCAGTGTAACCAGCTGGGCGTTGAACAGGTAGGTGCGGATCGCCTCCTCCAAGCTGACCGCGTCCTCGGGCACTTCGACCAGTTCGAGCGCGGGGAAGGCATCGCGCATCGCCGCGTAGGCGCCCTGCGGATCGGCGAAAGCGCGCGCGTGGGTGAACAGCACGCGTTCGTTGGCCACGGCGACCACATCATTGTGGAATGCGCCCGCTTCGATCGCGTCGGGATTCTGTTCGACGAAGACGCAGCGATCGAAATCGAGACCGTGGAGCCGCGCTACCGCTCGGCTCGCCTGTTCGTGCTGGCGCGCGGGAAACTTGCCGCCCGGCCTGCCGTAGACGAACACCTCGACGCCCGGCGCGGCGTGACTTTCGCACAGCCGCATATGGTTCGCCGCGCCCTCGTCGCCAAAGGTCGGCGGGACCGCGCTATGGACTTCGAAATGCTCGCGGTCGGCGAAGGCGATATCGAGCTGGCGCTTGGTATCGGGCCATTCCTGCGCGCGGTGGACCATCGTCACGAGGTTGGCGGGCGTCAGGTGGCAGCGCCCGTCCCCGGTATCGGGCGCGGGCGAAACTGTCGCCGCATTGGCGGTCCACATGCTCGACGCGGACCAGGGCGCGGCGGCAAGCGCGGGGTCTTCCGTGCCGTCGAGCGCGAGCGCCTGCATCAGATCGCGGTTCGGGCGCGGCAGCGGCAGCAGGAATCCCTGCGCCAGCCCGCGCTGCATGTTCCCGCGCATCTTGGCGAGCCCCTGCAAGGCCGCCTCGCGCGGGAAGCTGGTCTGCCCGCGATGCGTGGCGCTGGCGATATTGCCGAGGCTCAGCCCCGCGTAGTTGTGCGAGGGGCCGATGATCCCGTCGAAATTGATTTCCTTGAACACGGTTTTCCCCGTCGTCATTGCGAGCGACCGGAGGTCGCGCGGCAATCCATGGATGAACTTATCGCAAAGCGCGCGGGCCATGGATCGCCACGTCGCTTCGCTCCTCGCGATGACGAGAGAGGGGCTACTTCGCCACGCTCCACACCGTATCGCCTTCGCCTACGCGCAGCGTCTCGGCACCCGCAGAGTCGATCGCGATGCTGTCCCCGTCGACCGTCCGCGCGCCGTAGCAGCAGCGGAAATCGGTCAGGTGCCCGGTCGCGAGCAGCGCGCGCTGGCCGCTGTCGAGCGCCGCATTGCCGAGCTTGCGCGGGTTCGCATCGGCCACGCTCACCACATCGTCGGTGCGTGCAAGCATCGTCGGTCCGCCGTCGAAAATGTCGACATAGCCTTCGAAGCGGAAGCCTTCCTTCTCCAGCATGCGCATCGCCGCGCGACCAGTGGGGTGGGGCAGACCGATCACTTCGCGCGCGTCGTCGTCGAGCATCGCGACATAGACCGGGTGCTTGGGCATAAGGTCGGCGATGAACTGGTTGCCGTTGATCGCGTTGAAATAGTCCGCTTCCTGGAAGCTCATCCCGAAGAAGCGGCCTGCGACCCCATCCCAGAACGGCGAGCCGCCGCGATCGTCGATGATCCCGCGCAGCTCGGCCAGCACGCGCTCGGCAAAGCGCGCGCGGTGCATCGCGATGAACAGGTAGCGGCTGCGCGCGAGCAGCAGGCCGAGCCCGCCGGCGCGCTCGTTCGGGTGGAGGAACAGCCCGCCCACTTCGCTGCAGCCTTCCAGATCGGTCACCAGATGCAGCATTTCGGCGCGCACCGTGCGGTCGAGTTCCTGGCTGTACTGGGTCAACGTGTTGAGACGGTACGAATAGAACGGCCATTGCTGGCCGACCTGCGTCATCAGCTGGCAGGTGCCGCGCACCGCGCCGGTCTCGGTATTTTCGAGCACCAGCAGGAAGGTCTCGTCGGTCAGCGCGTTGCCAGTGTTAGCGAAAGCCTTTGCCGATCTTTCGAGCTTGCCGCTCAGCGCGTCGCGGTCGGCGGGCAGGTTGGTGAAGCCGCCGCCGGTCAGCTTGGCCATTTCGTACAAATGCTCGAGGTCGCTGGTGCGCGACGGGCGGATAACAAAGCTCACAATAGGTTCTCCGTCGCCAGTTCGTGCAGCACCATGGCCGCCAATGCCGCGCGTTCGGCCAGGCTGGGCGCGATCATGAATTCTTGCGGCGAGTGGATCTTGCCCCCGCGCACGCCCATCGTATCGACCACCGGAACGCCGGTCGCCGCGATATTATTGCCGTCGCACACGCCGCCGGTCGATTTCCAGTCGATATCCTGACCCAGCTCTGCGCCGCATTCACGCACCAGATCGAACAGCGCCTGCGCCTTGCGGTCGACCGGCTTGGGCGGGCGCGAGATGCCGCCGTGGATCGCGATATCGACTTCCTGCGCCTGCTTCACCTCGCCGATCAGCGCGTGCATCTCCGCCTCGAAGCGTTCCGCCGCGGCAGGCTCCTTCGGGCGGATGTTGAAGCGCAGCACGGCATGGTCGGGCACCACGTTGTTCGCCGCACCGCCGTCGATCTTGGCCGGGTTCACGCTGATGTCGTCGCGCTGCAATTCCTTGAGTCGCACCGCGAGCGTGGACGCGGCGACGATCGCGTTGCGTCCCTCGTGCGGATTGCGCCCGGCGTGGGCGGACTTGCCGGTGACCGTCAGGCTGTAATTGCCACTGCCGCCGCGCGCATGGGCGAGCGTGCCCTCGGGCGTCGCAGCAGGCTCGAAAGTCAGCGCGGCATATTTGCCCTGTGCCAGCCGTTCGATCAGAGGAGCGGAGGAAAGCGAGCCGGTTTCCTCGTCCGCGTTGATCATCACATCGTACCCGACCTGCTGCCATGCCTCGATCCGTTCGAGCGCGGTCAAGCTCGCGAGGATGATCGCGAGCCCGCCCTTCATGTCCGCCGTCCCGGGGCCGTTGAGCACCTCGTCGTCGAGCCAGGTCAGTTCCTGAAATGGATGATCGGCGGGGAACACCGTGTCCATGTGGCCGGTCAGGATGAAGCGCCGCTCCGCCTCGGGCCGTACGCGCAGCACGAAATGCTTGCCGTTCTGCACGGCGGTTTCCTTGCCGCTGGGGTCGACTGCGGTGACGGGGGCGGGCTCCTCCAGCGTGATTTCGCCGGGGAGCGTGGAGAAGGCCTGCGCCAGCTCGTCCGCCATGCGCGCGAGCCCATCGAGGTTGGAAGTGCCCGAATTGATGCGCGCCCAGCGCTCGACCTGCGCGAGCATTTGCGCGCCGTCGATTGTATCTATGGCCTGTTTGAGGGGGCCGGAAAGTCTCGTCATGGCGGGGGCCTAGCGTGCGCGGCGCGGCGGGCCAAGTCCGGTCAGGTGGACAGTTCGCGCGCGAGGGCCACGAATTCCGCTACGTCGAGCGTTTCGGCGCGACGCTGGGGGTCGATGCCGAGCGTCTCCAGCGCAGCGAGAGCGCCGGGCACGGGCTTCAGGCTCTGCCGCAGCATCTTGCGGCGCTGGCCGAAGGCGGCGGCGGTTATCGCCTCCAGCTTCGCAGCCGAAACGCCCTCGGGCATCGCGGCGGGCTCTACGTGGACGATGGCGCTCATCACCTTGGGCGGAGGCGTGAAGGCGCTGCGGTGGACCTTCATCGCTTGTCTTGCGGTGCCGCGCCACTGGGCGAGCACGGCGAGCCGCCCGTAGGCCGAGCCGCCCGGTTGCGCGACGATCCGCTGCGCGACCTCCTGCTGGAACATCAGCGTCAGCGAGGTCCAGTTGGGCGGCCACTCCTCGCCTCCCATCCACCGCGTGAACAGCGCGGTGCCCACGTTGTAGGGCAGGTTGGAGAGGATTGCGTAGGGTTCTCCGTCGAACAGCGCGTCGTGCTCGATCTTGAGCGCGTCGCCGTGAAGTACGGTCAGCTGGCCGGGGAAGGCTTCACCCAGCTCGGCGAGCGCGGGCAGGCAGCGGCTGTCCATCTCAATCGCGGTGACCTGCGCCCCGGAGCGCAGCAGTGCGCGGGTGAGGCCGCCGGGGCCGGGGCCGACTTCGAGCACGTTCCTGCCCGTCAGGTCGCCCGGAATTGCGGCGATGCGGGCGAGCAATTGTTCGTCGAACAGGAAATTCTGGCCGAGCGATTTGGACGCGCTGAGGCCGTGGCTCGCGATGACTTCGCGAAGGGGAGGGAGGTCGGGGCCTTGGGTCAATTATATGATTCCGCCTGTCCTGAGCCTGTCGAAGGACTGCCCTTCTTCTTCGACCAACTCAAACAGGAAGTGCGGCCCTTCGACAAGCTCAGGGCAAGCGGTGTTGGATGGATGTTTCCCGCCGCGCGGCAATCTCGCCCGCCATGCGGATCGCGGCGATCATCGCGTCGGGGCGGGCGATGCCCTTGCCCGCAATGTCGAACGCGGTGCCGTGGTCGGGCGAGGTGCGCACGATCGGCAGGCCGAGTGTCACGTTCACGCCCTCGTCGAAATCGAGCGCTTTCAGCGGCACCAGTGCCTGGTCGTGGTACATTGCGATGGCGACATCGTAACTGTCGCGCTTGCGCGGAGCGAACAGCGTGTCGGCAGGGTGCGGGCCGGTCGCGTCGATTCCCTCGGCACGCAGCGTGGCGATGGCGGGGGCGATCACCTCGATCTCCTCGCGCCCCATGCGCCCATCCTCGCCCGCATGCGGATTGAGCCCGGCGATGGCGATGCGTGGGCTTTCGATGCCGTAGTCGGTGCGCAGCGCCTCGTGCACGATCCGGGTGCGTTGCACGATCAGGCCGTGCGAGAGGCGCGCGGGCACTTCGGAAAGCGCGCAATGCACGGTCATCGGCACGGTCTTGAGCGATGGCCCGGCGAGCATCATCACCGCATCCTCGCGCGGCATGCCGCAGGCGTCGGCGAGGAATTCGGTCTGGCCGACGAAGCCGGGCTCGATCTGCGCGATGGCGGACTTGGAGACCGGTCCGGTCACAACGCCTGCGACATGGCCATCCTTCGCCTGATCCGCCGCAAATTCGAGCGCCACGAGGGCGGTCACGGCACCGTCGCGATCCGGTCGACCGGGCGCGTATGCCGCATCGTCGAACCCCTCGACGAATCCTAACGCCCGGTCGAAGCCAAGCGGAACGACTTGATCATTGCCGTAGCACTCGGTGGCTATCTCGACACCCAGGCCCGCCGCCGCTTCGAGCAGTAGACGCTCAGGCCCGATGACGAAGAAGGGCCGCAGCGAACACTCCCGCCGCCGGAGCCATGCCTGCACCACGATTTCCGGCCCGACCCCCGCCGGATCGCCGAGGGTAACGGCCAGCGGGCGCGGGTCGCTCACCGGCTCTGGCACCGGATCAGTTATACTCGATGATCGCGTCGTTGCGCAGGTCGCGCAGGTAACGCTGCGCGCGCTTGCTGATGCGCTGATCTTCGAGCTCGTTCCTGATCTTGTTGAAATCGGGCTCTTCGACCGTTTCCGGATCGTCGCGGCCGCACAGCATCAGTACGCGCACGCCATCTTCGAGCGAACCGAAAGGCGGGGTCGCTTCGCCGACCTTCATCTGCAGCATGGTGGCTTGCATCTGCTCGGGCAGCTCGCGCACGGGAATCGCGTTGTTGTCGACCACGCTCGCACCGACGAGGTCGGCGGCGCGCTGGGCATCGCCGCAGCCGCGAATCGTGCCGACTGCCTCGGCAAACTTCCGCACCCGCTCGTTGGCCTTTTCCTGGCTCTCGCCCGGTTCGAAGCTGATCGCGATCTGCTTGAGGCTGAGGACCGCATCGCGCGGATCGGCGGTCAGCATCTGCTTCTTGTCGAGCAGCACGATGATCACGTAGCCGCCCGGAATCTGCACCGGGCCGACCAGCTGGCCGACGTCGAGCGTCTGGGCAGCCTCGGCCATCTCGGTGGGGAGCGTGGCGAGCCGCACGAAGCCGAGATCGCCGCCGACCGCAGCGGTGGTCGATTCGGAGAACTGGCGGGCATAGGCCTGGAAGCTGCCGCCGTTGCGGATCTGCTCCATGATCCGGGCCGCGTTCTGCTGCACGGCGGCGGCGGTTTCGGGCGTCGCCGAAAGGTAGATTTCGGCGAGGCGATATTCGTACTGCCCGCGCGAATTGCGCATCTGCTCGATGATCTCGTTGACCTCTTCGGTCGAGACATTGATGAACGGCGAAACGTTGCGCCGGATAAGCAGGCTCCACGCGATTTCGCCCTCGATCTGGCGCTTGAGCGCGGCGGGGGACGAACCCATCCGCGTCAGATATTCGTCCATTCCGCGCGGGTTGTCGGGGAAATTCTGCTGCGCGAGCGCCATGTAACGCTCGTCGACCTCATCCTTGGTGACTTCCATTTCCTGCGCCTTGGCGGCCTGGATCTGGATCGTCTCGTCGATCAGGTTGCGCAGCACCTGCATCCGCAGCGCCTGCATTTCCTCGTCGGTCAGCTTGCGCTCGGGCGAGGCGGCGAGAACCAGTGCGACGCGCTGCGCGATGTCGGTGCCGGTAATCACCGCGCCGTTCACCTTCGCCGTGGCGGAGCGCACGTTGGGGTCCTGCCGCTCGAAGAAAGTGGCGTCCGACGGAATGCCGAGCGAATTGGTACCCGCCAGCGGCTGTTCGGGCGCGCTGTCGGCCTGGTCCTGCGCCTGTTGCGCCTGCGCGGCGACTGGCAGGGTGGCCATCGCCACGGCCGCAGTGATGGAGGCAACTTTACTGAATATGGTGCTGTTCACGAAGAAAACCTGCTGTTCGCAATTGTCGGGTGTTCGGGATCCACCCCAACACGTTTCATCGGGCTGCGAGGCTGAACCTTGGCTGAGCCTTGCGTTGTCCGGCCTCTAGCGCGTCTGGCCCCGCCTGCCAATGCGCCAGCGTCGCCTGTCCCTCCCGCTACCTGGCGAGACCGAGATTGAGCAGGCGGAACGTCAGCTCGATCGTGTTGCCGCGCAGCGCATCGCCCTGCGTCACGAAGTCGCGCCGCCAGGTCAGCCCCAGGTCGATGCAGTCGTCCTGATAGGCGATCCCCAACCGGGTGCGGATCGGCTGGAAACCGTCGGATTGCAGCGTCGGGTCTTCGTTGCGATTGGTCATGTTGACCACCGCCGATCCGAACGCCGACCAGTAATTGGCGAAAGCTACGCGCCCTGCTGCGCGCAATTCCTCGCGGTCGCCCAGATCCTCGTTGATCAGCGGGATGTTCCGGTTGAGCCGCAGGTAGCCGAGTTCGGCATAGGTCCGGCGGCTGCCGATGGTCGCGTCGATCTCCGTCCGGCGCGGCGTCAGGTCGTCCTTGTCGAGCCGGAAGCGGTAGGTGAAGGAGACGAAATCCTTGTACCGCACCCGCGCGCGCCCGACGATGTCGGAAAAGCGGTCCGACAGGCCGGTCCCGTCGGGGAAAATGATCTGCTTGTCGTCGAGGCGGTAGGATTGCCCGATATTGGCCGCGACGCTCCAGTCGGGCTTGGTCATTTGCCATTCGACGCCGTAGGTCACCCGCGCGCCGTCTTCGAACCGGTCGTCGCCCGGAAAACGGTTGAGCGAGAACAGGTTGACGTCCTCCAGGTCGATCGCGCGCGAATCCTCGTTCGGGATGGTCGCGTTCTGGATCGGCGGCGTTGCGACGATCTGTACCCGCGGGGTCAGCACCTGCGTGCCGCCGAACAGCGGGCCGACCAGCGGCCACGACACGTCGAGCGCGGCGAGCGCGATGGCGCGCGTCTGCCAGCCCTCGGTCCCGCGATAGCTCGCAATCGGGGTCTGCGAGGCATTGGCGGTGTGGTACACATCGCCGCGCGCGAGCGCGGTCAGCTGGAATACCTGGCCCAGCGGCGTCACCCGGCGCAGATCCCACTGGGCGGAGGCGAGCGCGCGCTGCGTATCCTGCCCGTCCTCGCGCGTAATCGCCAGGCTGTTGCCACGCAGCGTCACCGTGCCGCCGACCAGCGGATCGGTCAGCCGGCGGCGATAGTCGATCAGCGGCAGCGCCATCGGGATCGTGCCCTGCTGCTGGTCGAGCCGCAGGGTCTGCGTGGCAAAGCCCGCGACCACCAAATAGCTGTCGGCGTCGATCCGCTCCAGTTCGGCCATCGTGCGCAGGCGATCGTCGCGGCTGATGTCGTAGCGGCGCAGGAAGGTGCGGTCGCTCGCCAATCGGGCGGAGCCGGTCAGCTGCCAGTTGGGGTCGAACACCCAGCGGCCATTGACCGACAGGTAGCCGCGAAAGTCCTGCTCGCTCTGCGCGGCCTGCGTCAGCGGATCGACCCGGCGGCTGTAGGTCGCGTAACCGGTCGCCTGCACCGCGCCATTGCCCCACAGCTGGCGGTAGGTCGCGTTCGCCATCGGCGGGGCTTCGGTATAGACGTGCGCGCCCAGCTGCAGGTCGCGGTTTTCGGCCAGCCGCCAGTAATAGCTCCCGCTCACTTCCAGCCCGTTCGAGCGCGAGATGCGCAGGTCGGGCACGAGGAAGCCCGAACTGGGGCCGCCATCGGTCCGCAGCTCGAGCGTGGGCAGCGGCACGAGCCGCTTGCCGAAGAGCGAGAAATAGCCCTTTTCGAACCGCACCGTGCTGGCGTCGGGATTGTAGATCACGCGTTCCGCCGTGATCTTCCAGCTCGGGCTCTTGGGGCATCCGTCGGAGGTGGTCACCGCGCAGCCCGAATAGGCCGCGCGCCGCAAGGCGATTCGCCCGTCGCTGGTGCGCTCCCCACTCTCGGCTGCCAGCCGCCCGCCTTCGCGCAGCACCAGCAGCAGGTCTTCGAGCGCGCCCGTTTCGAACTTGTCGGTCAGCTCCAGCTCGCTGGCGTAGATCTGGTTGCCGTCGCCATCGACGTAGCGCACGTTGCCGCTCGCCTGGATCTGCCCGGCGGGCCGATTCCAGCGCACGTTGTCGGCACGAACCGAGCGGTCGCCTTCGCGCAGCACCACGCTGCCGCGCGCGATCACCGTATCGGCATTCGAATCATATTCGAGCGTGTCGGCTTCGAACCCGATATCGCGCTCGCCGCCGGCCGGGGGCGGATTGTCGCCCTCGATATAGTCCTGCACCGCCTGTTCGACGCTGTCGTTCTCGTCGGCGGGCTGTTCGTTGCCGGGCTGGTCCTGCGCGGCTGCGGGCACGGCGAATCCACCCGCCGCCAGCACGGCGAGCGCGACCCCGCCCAGCAGGGGGGCACGGCGAGTCAGGAGTGGTGTGGGGGAACGATCGCTCGGGCGCATTGCTTGCCTATTGCACTCGTCCTGCCTAATCGCAATCGCACTTGGAAGGACGCGCGACAGCGGCAGGCTCTGTGGCCGCGAAGCCACCTTCTCCACGGCGCCTCCCGCCGCGCTCAAATCAATCCGAAGGACCATTTTCTTCATGCAGATCACTTTTGCCGACAGCCTTCCCGCCGACACCACGCTCGTCGCTTCGATCACGGACAAGGATTCGATGCCCGAGGGGATCGAGCCCGCTCTTGCCGAAGGCGCCAAGCGCGGCCGGTTCAAGGGTGCGGCAGGGCAGGTGATCGACGGCTTCGTGGAGCGCGAGGGCAAGGTCGTGCGCGTCGCGCTGGCCGGGGCGGGCGACGCCAAGGCCACGGATCGCCGCGCCAATCTGGAGAAGGCGGGCGGCGCGCTCGCTGCCAAATACCTGACCTCGGGCGAAAGCACGCTCGCGCTCGATCTGGGCGGTAGCGGGCTTTCGGCAGAGGATGCCGCTGCGGTGCTGCTCGGCCTGCGGCTGCGCGCGTGGCGGTGGGACGAATACCGCACCACGCAGAAGGATGCCGAAAAGGTTTCGCTCAAGAACGCGGTCGTGGTCGGCGCGCCCGATGGCACGCAGGACGCATGGGCGTGCGAGAGCGCACTTGCCGAAGGCGTCGAGTTCACCAAGCTGCTGGTGACCGAGCCTGCCAACGTCCTCTATCCCGAAAGCTTCGTCGAACGCTGCCGCGAGGCGCTCGACGGCACGGGGATCGAGATCACCGTGCTCGACGATGCGGAGATGGAAAAGCTCGGCATGGGCGCGCTGCTCGGCGTCGGGCAGGGTTCGGATCGCCCCTCGCGCATCCTCGCAATGCGGTGGAACGGCGGGGCCGAGGGCGACAAGCCGACGCTGTTCGTGGGCAAGGGCGTCACCTTCGACACCGGCGGCATCTCGCTCAAGCCCGGCGCGGGCATGGAAGACATGAAGTGGGACATGGGTGGCGCGGGCGCCGTGGCGGGAACCATGGTCGCGCTCGCCAAGCGGAAAGCCAAGGCAAACGTGATCGGCGTGTGCGGGCTGGTCGAGAACATGCCCGACGGCAAGGCGCAGCGCCCCGGCGACGTGGTCAAGACGATGAGCGGGCAGACCGTCGAAGTCATCAACACCGACGCCGAAGGGCGGCTGGTGCTGTGCGACGCGCTCCACTGGGCGCAGGAAGAGTACAAGCCCGCCGTCGTGATCGACCTCGCCACGCTGACCGGCGCGATGCTGATCGCGCTGGGCAACGAGCAGGCGGGGCTGTTCTCCAACGACGATACGCTGGCGGACAACCTTTCCGCGGCGGGCCAGGTGAGCGGTGACAAGGTGTGGCGCATGCCGATCGGCCCGGCCTACGACAAGCTGATCGACAGCCCGATCGCCGACATGAAGAACGTCGGCCCGCGCGAAGCGGGCTCGATCACCGCGGCGCAGTTCCTCAAGCGCTTCATCAAGGATGGCACGCCGTGGGCGCACCTCGATATTGCCGGGATGGCGTGGTCGAACAAGCCGGGCGCAACCTACGGCAAGGGCGCAACCGGCTACGGCGTGCGTCTGCTCGACCAATACGTGCGCGACGTGCTGGAAGGCTGATCGCCGGTCGTTCCCATGGCCAAAATGCGCAAGAAGGGCGACCTGCCGAGCAAGATCTGCGCGGCCTGCGGGCTGCCCTTCGCGTGGCGCAAGAAGTGGGAGCGGGACTGGGACGCCGTGAAATATTGTTCGGAGCGGTGCAGGCGCAGCGCTAAGGCGTCGTCATGAAAGTCGATTTCTGGCTGCTGAGCCGCGACCCGGCGGAGCGCGTGGTCGCGATGATCGCCGGGCGCG
The DNA here is from genome assembly GCA_964574905.1 of uncultured Citromicrobium sp. GTDB lineage: Bacteria > Pseudomonadota > Alphaproteobacteria > Sphingomonadales > Sphingomonadaceae > Alteriqipengyuania. Next base: position 55,278 of record CAZNOY010000012.1, read on the forward strand.
TGCTCGGCGAAGGCGGGCGCGCGCTGGTGGTCAGCGAAGATGTCGTGCAACATGTCGCGCTCGAGCAGGCATTGTGGGACGCGCCGCAAGCCTTCCTCGCCAACGGCCCTGCTGGCGGCGAGCACGACGCGCGCCAGCCGATCCTGCTGTCGGAAAGCTGTGCGCCCGCCAACGGGGCGAGTGCTTGCATCCTCGCCGATGGCAAGTGGCGCGCCGAAACGCTGGAGAGCGGCGCGTTCGAACGCGTGTTCCTGCTGTTCGACGATGCCGGGCGTGACGCCGCGCGCACCGCATGGCGCGAGGTTTCGGCGAAGGACGGGCTCGAACGATCGTTCTACGAACAGCGCGACGGGCGCTGGGTGAAGGTCGCCTGATCGCGCGCCCCTTCGGGCGTACATGGTTCCCACGCACTTGCGGCTGGCGTCGAAGCTGCTAGTGGCGCGCGCAACGCATTCCCCCTGACAATATGAAGGATACCACCATGGCGGTTACCCGCACCTTTTCGATCATCAAGCCCGACGCCACCCGTCGCAACCTGACCGGCGCGGTCACCAAGATGCTGGAAGAAGCCGGCCTGCGCGTCGTCGCGTCCAAGCGCATCCACATGAGCGAAGACCAGGCGAAGAAGTTCTACGAAGTCCACGCAGAGCGTCCTTTCTACGGCGAACTGGTCGACTTCATGACCAGCGGCCCGGTCGTCGTGCAGGTGCTCGAAGGCGAAGACGCTGTGAAGCGCAACCGCGACGTGATGGGCGCGACCAACCCGGCCGACGCCGCCGACGGCACGATCCGCAAGACCTACGCCGAATCGATCGAAGCGAACTCGGTCCACGGCTCGGACAGCGACGAAAACGCTGCGACCGAAATCGCGTTCTTCTTCAGCGACGACGAGATTGTTGGCTGATCTTCAGACGAACGGTAAAACAAAAGAGGGCTCCGGAGCGATCCGGGGCCCTTTTTGTATGGTCGTTGGCGGGGGTCTATGCATCGTGGCGATGGGGAGAAACTGTCCGCGTAGGAAGCTTCGGGCTTGCTGAGCCGACATTCGCCAAAAGCCTCTCTCCGCCGCCCAGAGCTGCAATGCCGCCGCCTCGAATACGGTCTCTTAAGACACCCCGGCGTATCGTTGTGTCATGTCGATGCTTCCTCAGCAGGCCGATCTGTCCTGCGGCGCGCAATCCGAATGCCCGCCGAACTTTCCGGGATACCAGCCTGGCAGGATCGATCCGCTCATCGAGCGTGCCATGGCCTCGGCGAAATTAGGTGCCTGGTCGTGCAACCTTTCCGACGACAGGCTGAGCTGGACCTCGGGCGTCTACGATATCTTCGGGTTGCCGCACGACGCCGCCTTCGATCGGCGGCAGGCGCTCGATATGTACGCGGAGGAATCTCGCGATGCGGTGGAAAGGCTCCGTGCCCAAGCCATAACCCGAGGCGGCGTCTTTACTCTCGATGCTCAGGTTAAGCGTCCGGATGGCGAATTGCGGTGGATGCGGATTCACGGAGAGATGGTGCGTCGCGTCGGCTCCGGCCCCATCCTGCATGGGCTGAAGCAGGATGTGACCGAGGAAAAGCTGCGTTCGGAGGCGCTGCGGCGCCTGGCGGAGAACGACGCTCTTACCGGCCTTGCCAACCGCGCAATCTACGAAAGCAAGTTCCTCAACGGGCGGCGCACCGGCTCGGCCGTCGCATCGCTCGGCGCGCTTGTTCTCTTCGATCTGAACGATTTCAAGACGATCAACGACCGGTGGGGCCATCTGGCGGGCGATGCCTGTCTCAAGGTATTCGCGGAGCGGTTGTCTGCGGTCTTTCCGGAAGCCCTGCTGACCGCGAGGATTGGCGGTGACGAGTTCGCGGTCATCCTTGGCAATGAAGAGCCGGCAGACCTGATCGAGGCGCGCATCAGCCGCTTCCTGAGCCGCTTGCGCGCGCCCATTCTGTGGCAAGGGCACATGTTCACCATCAGCGCCTCGAGCGGCATCGCGTTTCCGTCCGATCCGCATTCCTACGACGCCGAAGAACTGTTCATCAGGGCCGACGCGGCGCTCTACACCGCCAAAAAAAGTGGTCGGCAGGCGGGGGGCTCTGACCGCTGCTGAAATGGGGCAAGCCGGTCGGCGATCCATTCGGGCCGCACGAACCACCAAGCCTCGACAGCATTGCTCCGCAGAGGTGTCGTTCTTCAGCGAATGCCGGTTTCTCCGCCGAGCTGGCTCGAGACCTGACCGACCGCGAGCGACCCCATTGCGAACGTCGGCGTTCGACTACAGATTACGCACGACCGACTGTATAGCGGAGTGTGCGCATGTGGCTGAAACGGCATTTTATCTTCGCGACCGTGTTGCTCGCCGCCGGGTGTGGTCCAGCTGAGGAACGTCAGCACGCCGAACTGATGGATGTCATCGAACAAGGACTCGAGCTACCGAACGGTGCAGAGCAGCTGCGCCGCTATGCGCGCACCTACAAGTTCGCGTCGCCAAATCGCGTCGAGGCCCACTACTTCATGCCGAGCGACAGCTTCATTGACGAAAGCTGCAAAGGAGCAAAGTCAGGCGGGCGCACGAATGGTCAAATTGCGCTGCTCTGCCCACCCCCTGATGGCATGCAAGCAGGAGAACGCCGCTGGTTTGCGTATGATGTGAGTCTCCCATTGGTGGAAGATGGGGGGTGCAACTTCATTGAGGTTGAATACGATGTGCAACGTAAGGCTATCGTATCGGCCTACTGCAACGGTGAGGCGTAAGGTCCGCTCCCTACCCAATCATCAAAGCTGCGCACGCCAACATCTGATAACCGCCACCTCTGTCTCCCGAAACGCGCTCGTGAGGCTTAAAACTCCTCCGCCGCATCCATCAGCTTTGTCAGCCGCTTGGGCGCAACGCTGCGCCATGAGCGCTCCAGCCAGTGCTGCACCTGGTCCCAGTCGCAGTCCGGGCTGTTGAGCGTGATGCCGACCCAGCCGCTGGCGTGGTAATAGGCGGGGCGGAAGAATACCTCGGGGTCGCGCTCGACGAGATCGGCCAGTTCGTCCTGCCCGCTGGTCTTCGCGAGCAGCGCGATCTGGTGCGCGCCGTGGTGGCGATCGGCGAAATGCGCGAAGAACTTGCCGCTCTTGCCTGAAATCTTGAAGCCGGGCGAGCCATGGCTGGTCGCGGCCTCCGCTTCAGGGAGCGCCAGCGCCATCCCGGTCAAGCGACCCAGCAGCCACTGCGGGTCGTTGCCGCGCGACACATAGTCGCCCAGCACGCGCGGATAGAGCTGGTGTTCGGCCAGTTTCACGCGGTGCGCCAGTGTTTCGGGCGTGTCGCCGCCCATCACCATCACCTCGGCCTGGCCCAGCACCTCGCCGCCATCGAGCTCGGTGGTGACGAGATGAACCGATGCGCCGACCACCTCGTCGCCCGCTTCGAGAGCGCGGGCGTGCGGGTCCAACCCCTTGTACTTGGGCAGCAGCGAGGGATGGATGTTGAGCATCCGGCCTTCCCACCGCTGCACCATCTCGTCGGAGAGCACGCGCATATAGCCCGCCAGCGCGACGAATTCGGCACCGCTTTCGCGGATCGCCGCATCCATCGCCGCGTCGTGTTCGGCGCGGTTCATGCCCTTGTGCGATAGCGCGAAGGTGGGAATGCCCTCCGCCTCGGCGAGCGACAGGCCGCCTGCGTGCGGATCGTTGCTGGCAACCAGCACGATCTCGAACGGGGCGCCGATCCGGCTGGCATAGAGCAGCGCGGCCATGTTCGACCCCGCGCCCGAGATCAGCACCGCGACTTTTGAGCGAGACGTCAAAGCTCCCCTCCCGCACGCGGGAGGGGTTGGGGGTGGGCATGGGCCGAACGGCCCACCCCGCTGCGACCAGGCACTGCGTGCCAAGTCTCGCTGCCCCTCCCGTAAACAGGATGGGTGGGAGTCAACTTAGTGATCATGCTCAGCGACCCAGTCGCTCTGCGCGGACCACAGCCCGGCGCTGCCGTCGACGTCGCAGCCGCGCGTTCCTTCGACGACTTCGCCGATCGGGAAGACGGTTTCGCCTGCGTCCTGAAGGCGTCTGGTCACAGCATCGACCTGGCTCTCGGCCACCATCAGCACCATGCCGATGCCGCAGTTGAAGGTACGCGCCAGCTCGACGGGCTCGATATTCCCCTGCGCCTGCAGGAAGGCCATCAGGCCGGGAAGCGGCCAGCGGTGTGCGTGCACCTTCGCACGCGTGCCATCGGGCAGCGCGCGCGGGATATTTTCGAGCAGGCCCCCCCCGGTGATGTGCGCCAGCCCGTCGATCAGGCCGTCTCGGATCAGCGGCAGCAGACTTGCGACATAGATCCGCGTAGGCTCCATCAGGTGATCGACCAGCAGGCGGTCCTGATCGAACAGCGCGGGGCGGTCCATTTTCCAGCCCTTGTCTGCCGCCAGTCGCCGGACGAGCGAGAAGCCGTTGGAATGGACACCCGAGCTGGCGAGTCCGAGAAGCACATGGCCGGGCGCGATTCGCTCACCGGTCAGTTGCTGCCCGCGCTCGACCGCGCCGACGCAGAAGCCCGCGAGGTCGTAATCGCCCTCGGCATACATGCCCGGCATCTCGGCGGTCTCGCCGCCGACCAACGCGCAGCCTGCCTGCTTGCAGCCATCCGCGATGCCCGCGATCACACGTTCGGCAACGCCGCTTTCCAGCTTGCCGGTGGCGAAATAGTCGAGGAAGAACAGCGGTTCCGCGCCCTGCACGATCAGGTCGTTGACGCACATCGCAACCAGATCGACGCCGACCGTGTCGTGCCGGTCGTGGTCGATGGCGAGCTTCAATTTCGTGCCCACACCGTCGTTCGCGGCGACCAGCAGCGGGTCCTTGAAGCCTGCCGCTTTCGGATCGAAGAAAGCGCCGAAGCCGCCCAGCTCCGCATCGGCACCGGGTCGCGCGGTTGCGCGCACCAGCGGGCCGATTGCCTTGACCAGCGCGTTGCCCGCCGCGATCGAGACGCCTGCGCTTTCGTAGGTATAGCCTGTTTCGGGATCGTTCATCGCGGTCCGTCTTACGCATTCGCGCTTGGAAATCCATCGCCACTTGGGCAAAAGGCACCCGATTTTCCCGATGACCATTCCCGCTTCCCCCTTGGCGCGCGTCGCCCTCGCCTGTCTCGCCCTTGCGCTCGTGCTCGGTGGGGGTCTGGCCGTGCTGAACGGCGGGTGGGCGAACGCGCAGGTCGAAGGCGACCGTGGCATCGCGCCGCTGATGGTCAGCACCGACATCAGTGTCGGCGGGATCGAGGTCAACGTGACCGCCGATACCGGCGAGGAAGCGCGACAGAAGGCGTGGAAGCAGGCGCAGGTCAAGGCGTGGGAGAAGCTGGGCGGGCCCAAGCTGTCCGAAAGCCAGATCGAAGGACTGGTCTCCTCGATCGTGATCCAGCACGAGGAAATCGGGCCCAAACGCTATGTCGCCACGCTCGGCGTCACCTTCGACCGGCAGCGCGCGGGCGGCTATCTCGGCCGTTCGGGTGAAACGAGCCGGTCTGCGCCGATGCTGCTGTTGCCGGTGACGATCACCGCCGGTACCGAGCTGATGTACCAGCAGGTCAACCCGTGGCAGCGCGCCTGGGCCGAATACCAGCCGGGGGCGAGCCGGGTCGACTACGTCCGCCCGTCGGGCGCGGGCGGCGAATCGCTGCTGCTGACATACGGCCAGACCGGGCGCCGCAGCCGGTACTGGTGGGCGACGATTCTCGATCAGTTCGGCGCTGCCGACGTGCTCGTCCCGATTGCGGAGCTGCGCTACCTCTATCCCGGCGGCCCGGTGGAGGGGCGCTTCGTGGCGCGCCACGGACCCGACAACGAATATCTCGGCAGCTTCACCATGCGCGCCGATTCGCCGCGCCAGCTGCCTGCCATGCTCAACCGCGCGGTGGAGAAATTCGACGCGATGTTCGTCGCCGCGCTGCAAGATGGCACGATCCGGCCCGACCCGACGCTCAACCGCGGTCGCGGCACGATGGATGGCGATCTTGCCCGCCTGATCGAGCAGAGTCGCGCGATCCTCGCGCAGGCAGAGGCTGCCCGCGCGCGTCCGAACAAGACCGAAGAGCAGAACGTTGCCGACGCCAACGCCGCGCAGGCGGGTGCCGCCGAGGGGGGCGAGGGCGCGACGATCATCAACCTGTTCGTCAGTTTCCCGAGCCCCGACGCCGACGCCTTCGACGCAGGGCTCGCCGCGGTGCGCGGCACGCCGGGGATTCGCGGAGCATCGGTTTCGAGCGCCGCAATCGGCGGGACTTCGGTCATGAGCGTGACCTATGCCGGCACGCTCGACGATCTGGTCGGCGCGCTCGCGCAACGTGGCTACAACGTCCAGCGCAACGGCACCAACCTCACCATCAGTCGCTAGACGAGGCTGCGCGCGCATGGGCTCGCCCGCCTCCCAGATCGCACTCCCCCTGCCGCCTGCGCGCGAGGGCGACCCGGCGCAGATCGTGATCGGCGCGGCCAATGCCGGCGTGGTCGAGGCGCTGCGTGCGCCCGCCAGCTGGCCGTTTCGCACCGCGATCCTGCGGGGAGCCCCGCGTTCGGGCAAGTCGCTGCTCGGGCGGTGGTTCGAACATGCCGGGCTGGGCGAGACGATCGACGCTGCCGACACGGTCGACGAGACCGCGCTGTTCCACCGCTGGAACCGCGCCCAGGAGGATGGCACGCCGCTGCTGCTCATCCCCGATGCCGCGCCGTGGGAGATTGCGCTGCCCGATCTCAGATCGCGGCTCGGAGCGGCTCTGGCGCTCGAAATCGGGGCACCCGACGATGCGATGATGCGCGATCTCATCGTCAGCCATGCCGAACGGCGCGGCTTGATGTTGGGGGAGGACGCACTCACATACGTGGTCCCCCGGATGACACGCAGTTTCGCGGCGGCGGAGAGCTTCGTCGCCGCGCTCGACCGTCTCGCTTTGGAACGACAATCGCGGCCGACGCGTAACCTGTGCCGCGATGCGCTCGAATCTCTGGAAGGCCCGGCGCAAGCGCGCTTGCTTTAGGCGGGGAAGGGTGAAAGACTTGTGAGACGATGTTCGTGGGCCTGATCGACTATCTCGACTCCGTGAAGAAGCGGGACCCCGCGCCACGATCGCGGTGGGAAGTGCTGCTCTATCCCGGCGTGCTCGCGCTCGGCCTGCACCGCGTCGCCCACTGGCTGTTCGAAGCGAAGCTCTATTTCCTTGCGCGGCTGGTGAACCACTTCTCGCGCTTCCTGACCGCGATCGACATCCATCCGGGCGCCACCATCGGCAAGTATTTCTTCATCGACCACGGCTTCACCGTGATCGGCGAAACCGCAGAGATCGGCGACTGGGTGACGATCTACCAGTGCGTGACGCTGGGCGGGACCAACCCGACCAACGGCAAGGCGGGCAAGCGCCATCCCACCATCAGCGATTATGCCATCATCGGCTCCGGCGCGCAGGTGATCGGGCCGATCACGGTCGGCCCGCGCGCGCGGATCGGGGCCAATGCCGTGGTGACCGACGATGTGCCCGAAGGTGCGACGATGGTCGGCATGAAGGCGCGCTCCACGCTCGTGCCAGCAGAAGAATGGCTGCGCGAGTTTATTCCCTACGGCACCCCGTGCGACGAGCCGTGCGACCAGCAGACCCCCGGCGGTCAGCGTCGCGCCGACGCGCTGGAGGCGCAGTTGGCCGAATTGCGCGCCGAAGTGGAGGCGCTCAAGAAGCAGCAGCCGGACCCCGACCCGGTGCGGCGTAGCGGAACCAACAGCTGATGAGCACGCCCGCAGGCGGCACCATCCTGTCTTTCCCCGGTGGACCAGCCGGTCTCAAGGGCCCCAGCCAAGTCGGCTTTGCCCGCGACGAGCTGACACGCATCCTCGACCTTTACGGCCGCATGGTCGCGGCTGGCGAATGGCGCGACTACGCGATGGATTTCGGACGCGACGCGGCGAGCTTCGCCGCTTTCCGCCGGACCGCCGAGCGCCCGCAGGCCCGCGTCGAGAAACGCCCCGCGCTGCGCAACAAGCAGGGCATGTGGACGCTGTTCGGCGAACACGGCCAGGTACTCAAGCGCGGGCACGAGCTGGCAGGCGTGCTCGCCCCGCTGGAGCGGCGGCTGGTCAAGGCGATCGACGACTAATGGACGAAAAGCCCTCCCCCTTGCGGGGGAGGGTTGGATGGGGGGCGTGCCAAGCTTCGCGAACGTCGAACACCCGCCCGCAACCCCTTCCGTCAAGGGAGCGGGCAGATGGTCAAGCCGCCACCAGCTCCCGCTCGCTGCTCGGCAGGGCATCGCGCCAGTCTTCGGGCACGATCCCCAGCACGCCCCGCCGGATCGGCGCCCAGAAGGCGGAGAGCGAGAGCAGGGCGGAGCCGATCACCAGCGCGGTCAGCGCCACGGTCAGCTCGACCGCGCCGAAGCGGTCGAACAGGAACGCCAGCGCCACCAGCACGTAGATCAGTGCCGAGACGAGCAGCGCGCGCCGGTCCACGATCAGCGCGACGATGCCGAAGGCGATGTAGATCGCCAGCACCGCGATCGCCTTGCCGACCCCGATATCCGATCCGCCCATTACGCCCAGCGTGTAGAAGATCGGATGCGCGATCATCGGCGCGGCGAGCAGGTGCAGCCAGAAGGCGACATCGCTGCGGCGCGTGATCCGTCCCGGATCCTGGAGGTCCCAGCGCATCGCGAAGGCGAACACTGCCAGGCCCGCGACGAAGGTCAACGCCAGGGCGACATCGCCGGTGTCCACGTTGAGCGGTTCGAGCGCCGACAGTGCCAGCCCGATCGCCGTCGCGGCCACCGCAGCTGCGCCTGCGGCAACCGTGATCGGCACCTTGAAGCGCGCCCAGTGGAGCCACGCGGCCAGCGCCGCAACCACGCCCGCGCCCGCGATGAAATAGCCCGCGATCTCGTTGCTCTGATCCGGCCCGACGAGCGAGACGCCGAGCGCGGTCGAGCCGACGAACACGCCGCCGACGAAGCCGAGCAACAGGATGATGCTGGGCAGCGCCATGCGCCGCGCACGGGTGAAGAATTCTGCCAGCGGCCACGACGTCAGCGCCACCAGACCGGCGGCAATCGCGATCGATACTGCGGTGCTGAGGCTGACTTGCTGCTGATATGCGACCAGCGCTGCGTCCGAGGTCTCGTTATTCCAGTCGATGCCCGGCACGGGCACGATCATCTTGCCCAACTGCTGGCCGATCGCTCCGGCGGCGAACAGCATGATGCAGATGCCGATCGCGACGAAGATGTCGTTGAAGGAATTGAGGAGCCTGAAGTTCTCCTCGTCGCCGCGCGAAATGCCGCGCACCTCGCTCATATGCGCGCGAAACGATGCTGCCGCATCCTCGCTCAGCGCACCCGCCTCGACGGCGGAATTGATATCTTCTTCCGAATACACCGGCCAAGCCCTCCCCTGCCTGTTCAGCGGGGAAGGCTACGACCGGTGTATTAGAGTGTCAATACAGCCCGGCGAAGCGGGTCTGCGGTTGGTCGGTGGGATCAGCCGCGCCGTTAGCCTCTGGCGCTGCCGGGTCCGGTGCCGGTGACCTTCTGCATCGCGGTGAGGATCGCGCCAGACTGCTCGGCGCCCGACTGCGGGGCCTTGAGGTTGGAGAAGTCGCTGATCTTGTCCCAGTTCTCCGCAAAGCCTTCCACCGTGCGCTCACCCTCGGGCAGCCACACCGCGTCGTTCATCACCACCCAGGTCGAGTGGAAACCGCCCGCGCCCGCGCCGACGATGGCATTGGTCGGGGCGTCTTCGCTGACGAGGTAGAGCGCTGCGGGAACCACGTTCTCGGGCGCGAACAGGTCGAACGCTTCCTTCGGGAACAGGTCTTCGGTCATCCGCGTGCCAGCGACGGGTGCCAGCGTGTTGACCTTGATGTTGTACTTTGCGCCTTCGATCTGCAGCGTCTTGGTCAGGCCCGCGAGGCCCAGCTTGGCCGCGCCGTAGTTCGCCTGGCCGAAATTGCCGAACAGGCCGGTCGAGCTGGCGGTCATCAGGATGCGGCCATAGGCCTGGTCGCGGAAGGTGTCCCAGCATGCCTTGGTCGCATTGGCCGAACCGTTGAGGTGCACGTCGACCACGAATTCGAAGTCGGCAGGCTCCATCTTGGCGAAGCTCTTGTCGCGCAGCACGCCTGCATTGTTGATCAGGCAGTGCACGCCGCCCCACTTCTGCTTGGCGTCGGCGACCATCTTTTCCATCTGCTCGTATTCAGTCACAGACGCGCCGTTGGCCATTGCTTCGCCGCCGGCCTTCTCGATCTCCTCGACCACGGCGGCTGCCGCGTCGGACGAACCGGTGCCGTCGCGCGCGCCGCCCAGGTCGTTGACCACCACCTTCGCGCCGCGCCGCCCGAGTTCGAGCGCGTAGGCGCGGCCCAGGCCGCCGCCTGCGCCGGTGACGATGACGACTTTATCCTTGAACGAAATGGTCATGAGGATCTCTCCATTCTCGTGTTCTACGGGTTAGAAATACGCGTTAGAAATTCCGCGCCGGGTTGGCAGGTTCCGGGGTGGCTTGCAACAACGCCCCGGCGAAGCGTGGCTGCCGTAGCGGCGGGGCGAGGCAGCGCGCCGCCTAAAGCGCTTCCAGCGCGGCGATCAGCCCATCGAATCGCTCTATCACGGCGTCCGCACCCAGTTCGTGCGGCGGCTTGTCGCAATAGCCGTAGCCTGCCGCGACCACCGGGACATTGGCGGCACGAGCCGCCATGACGTCGTAAGTGCTGTCGCCCACGAAGGCGAGGCGCGTGGCACCGCACCGCTCGATCGCGGCGTGCACCGGATCGGGCGCAGGCTTGGCGCGGAAATTGCCCTTCGCATCGCGCCCCAGCGAATCGCCGCCGATCAGCGTGACGAACCGCTCGGCCAGCCCGAGTTGCGCGAGGATATTGGTGGCGAAGCTTTCGAACTTGTTGGTCACCACCGCCAGCTTCACGTCCATCGCGACCAGCCGGTCGAGCGTTTCGACCACGCCGGGGAAGGGCACGGTGTGGACCGCGTTGTGATCGGCGTAGTAGCGAAGCAAGTGCTTGTAGAGCGGGCGGAAATCCTCTTCCGCCAGGCTGCCGCCCTGCGCCTCTATCGCGCGGGCGAGCATCACTTTCGCGCCGCCGCCGATCAGCCCCTGCACCTGCTGCGCGGGCACGGTATCGTAGCCGCCTTCGGCCAGCGCGACGTTCACCGCCTCAGCCAGATCGCCCTTTGTATCGAGCAGCGTGCCGTCGAGATCGAGCCCGATGGCGTCAAAGGGAAAATCACTCATGCCATCCCGCGTGGCGAAAGCTTCTTCAATCTGCAAGCCGATGGTGGCACAGCCCCGCGTATGAACGAATTTGCCGCCATCATCCTCGCCGCGGGCAAGGGCACCCGCATGAAGTCCGATCTGCACAAGGTGCTCCACCCGATCGCGGGGCGCCCGATGCTGCACCACCTGATCGCCTCGCTCGACACGCTGGGGCCGAAGCACAAGGTCGTGGTGGTCGGCGCGGGTCGCGAGCAGCTGGAGCAGGCGCTGGGGGAAGACGCGCAGACCCGCGTGCAGGAACCGCAGCTGGGCACCGGCCACGCGGTGCAGCAGGCGGAAGACGCGCTGGGCGATTTTACCGGCGATGTGCTGGTGCTCTACGGCGACGTCCCCTTCGTGCGCGGCGAGACGATGCAGGCGATGCTCGACCGGCTGCACGCAGAGGATGCGCCCAAGGTGGTCGTGCTCGGCTTCGAGCCCGACGACGCGCTCGCCTACGGGCGCGTGATCGCGGATGACGAGGGCAGGATCGCCAAGATGGTCGAGTTCAAGGACGCGACCGAAGACGAGCGCGCCTGCACCTTGTGCAATTCAGGCCTGATGGCAGCGCGCGCCGCCGACATGTTCGAACTGCTGCGGCGCGTGGGCAACGACAATGCGCAGGGCGAATATTACCTGCCCGATATCGTCAATATCGCCATCGCCGATGGCGAGACCTGCGCGGCGGTCACCGCGAGCGATCCGGGTGAAGTCGCCGGGATCAACAGCCGTGCCGAACTCGCCCGCGCCGAAGCGCAGTGGCAGGAATTGAAGCGCGAGGAAGCGATGGCGGGCGGCGCCACGCTGCGCGCGCCCGAGACGGTGTTCTTCAGCTACGACACGCAGATCGGCCGCGACGTCACCATCGACCCCAACGTGGTTTTCGGCCCCGGCGTGCGCGTTGCCGACGGCGCGCATATCAAGGCATTCAGCCACCTCGAAGGCGCGATCGTTGGCGAAGGTTGCGAAGTCGGCCCCTACGCACGGCTGCGCCCCGGTGCGGTGATGAAGGCGAAGAGCCGGGTCGGCAACTTCGTCGAGATGAAGAAGGCCGTACTGGGCGAAGGGGCCAAGGCCAACCACCTGACCTATCTCGGCGATGCCGAAGTCGGCGCGGGCGCGAATATCGGCGCGGGCACGATCACCTGCAATTACGACGGCTATTTCAAGTACAAGACCACCATCGGAGAGCGCGCCTTCATCGGCTCCAACTCAGCGCTGGTCGCCCCGGTCACGATCGGCGCTGATGCCATCGTCGCAGCGGGCAGCACAGTCACTCGTGATGTTGCAGCGGGCGAGCTGCGAATGGAGCGCGCCGAGCAGTCGATGAAACCGGGCTGGGCCGACCGTTTTCATGATACGATGAAAAAGAAGAAGGCGGGGGAGACCAAATGAAGCGCATGATTCTCATCGGCTGTGCGGGCCTCTCGCTCTCGCTCACGGCCTGCGACAGCGGATCGGGCGACGGGGCCGGGCAGCTCGACACGCAAGACCTCGAAGCGAGCGCCGACGCGCCTGCCCCGAACGCGCCCGTGACGAAGACTGCCGACGATTCCCAATCCGCCGACACGGCGATGCAGGAAATCGCCCAGCCGGTCGCCTGCTCCAGGCGCGAACGCACGCTGTTCTTCTGCGAGGCCGGACGCAAGCAGATCGCGGTGTGCGGCGTCAGCGATGCGCAGGGTAAGCCGCAGGCCCAATACCGCTACGGCTCGGACACTGCCGAAATCGTGCTCAACGGCGGGCGCTTCGCGAGCGTGCCTTATTCGGGCGGTGGCGAAGGGCAGATCGAGTTCGTCAACGGCGCCACGCGGTACATCGTTTACAGCCGCACGGTGCGCACCAATTTCGAGCCGGGCGAGCCGAACGATCCCGAGTTCACCGACGGCGTCATGGTCGTGCGCGGCGGCAAGGTGCTGAGCGACATGCAATGCACCGGCGAACCGCAATCGGTCGATGTGATGGCGGGCGACGATTACGGCGGCGTCGCGGACGAGATCTTTTATCCCGAGGACTGACGACTCAGCAGTGCCGCTCGCCTGTTGGCTATGCGGGCGGGTGATCGAGACACGGCTGCAATGGCATCACCCGGTGCCCAAGTCGAAGAAGGGCCGGGGCACCGTTCCGGTCCACCCGATCTGCCACAAGGCGATCCACGCCAACTTCACCAATGCCCAGCTGGCGCGGATCGGGGACGATCCTGCGCGGCTGAAGGAGAACGAGGCGGTCGCGAAGTTTCTCGTGTGGATTGCCGACAAGCCGCCCGATTTCCACGCGCCGACCCGCTGAGGAGAGCAGGAATCAGGCCGGGCGGGTGAGGGCTCTGGTTGCGGTCAGGCCCAGCGCCGCGCCGACCATGTCTGCCAGCAGATCGAACAGATCGGCATCGCGCCCGATAATGTCGAGACCCTGTACGATCTCGATCAACCCGCCGAACGCGGTCAGCGCGATGAACAGTGCGATGGCGGCGCGCGTGCGCCAGCCGACGCTGGCGAGCGCGGCCAGCACGAAGAAGGTGGAGGCGTGCAGAACCTTGTCGTTGTAGGTTTCCGGCCCCGGAACCGAGGGCAGGATCGCGACGACAAAGGCGAAGATTGCGGCGAACACCAGCCCGATGCGCGCGAGGCGCGCAAGCAGGGCGGGGATCGGGATCACCGGCATGGGGGCGTGGCGCGCGGCCTCAGCCTTCGACGTGTTCTGCGAGGATGGTCAGGCCGTTCTCGCCCACCTCGGCAAAGCCGCCGCGCACTTCGATCGTCTCCGGCGAAGCACCTGCGGTCTTGTAGACCTGCACCGCGCCATCCTTGATCGTCGACATGAAGGGCGCGTGCCCTTCGAGCACGCCGAATTCACCCTCGGCACCGGGTACCACGACCATGTGGACATCGTCGCTGCGCACGTGGCGGGCGGGGGTTACGAGTTCGAAATGCAGTGCCATTCTATACCTCACCTCTCTCCCCTTGCGGGAGAGATACGAGACTTGGGGCTGCGTAGCAGGCCCTAGTCGCAGTAGAGAGGGGGGTGATCGGAGCTGGCGCTCCGAACCCCTCTCCCAACCCTCTCCCGCAAGGGGAGAGGGCTATCGGTTTACGCGTCCTCGGCCAGCTTCTTGGCCTTTTCGACCGCCTGATCGATCCCGCCGACCATGTAGAAAGCGGCTTCGGGCAGGTGGTCATATTCGCCTTCGACAACCGCCTTGAAGCTGGCGACGGTGTCTTCGAGCTGCACGAACTGGCCGGGGATGTTGGTGAACACCTCGGCGACGTGGAACGGCTGCGAGAGGAAGCGCTGGATCTTGCGCGCGCGGGCGACGGTCAGCTTATCTTCTTCCGAAAGCTCGTCCATGCCAAGAATCGCGATGATGTCCTGCAGCGACTTGTACTTCTGCAGCGTTTCCTGGACCTTACGAGCGGTCTCGTAGTGCTCCTGACCCACGACGCGCGGTTCGAGCACGCGGCTGGTCGAGTCGAGCGGGTCGACCGCCGGGTAGATGCCCAGCTCCGAAATCGCGCGGTTCAGCGTGGTCGTCGCGTCCAGGTGGGCGAACGAGGTGGCAGGCGCAGGGTCGGTAAGGTCATCGGCCGGCACGTAGATGGCCTGCACCGAGGTGATCGAGCCCTTGTTGGTCGAGGTAATGCGTTCCTGCAGGTTGCCCATGTCGGTCGCCAGCGTCGGCTGGTAGCCCACAGCCGAAGGAATACGGCCGAGCAGTGCGGACACTTCCGAACCGGCCTGCGTGAAGCGGAAGATGTTGTCGACGAAGAACAGCACGTCCTGGCCTTCTTCATCGCGGAAATATTCCGCCATCGTCAGGCCCGACAGTGCCACGCGGGCACGCGCACCGGGAGGCTCGTTCATCTGGCCGAAGACGAGCGCAACCTTCGAACCTTCGCTGGTCGCGTTGCCGTCGGCATCCTTGGCGATGACGCCCGCGTCGAGGAATTCGTGGTAGAGATCGTTACCTTCACGGGTACGCTCACCCACGCCCGCGAACACGGACACGCCGCCGTGGCCCTTCGCGATGTTGTTGATCAGTTCCTGGATCAGCACGGTCTTGCCCACGCCCGCGCCGCCGAACAGGCCGATCTTGCCGCCCTTCGCGTAGGGCGCGAGCAGGTCGATGACCTTGATGCCGGTGACCAGAATGCTCGAGTCGGTCGACTGGTCGACGAATTCGGGGGCTTCGGCATGGATCGGGGCGGTCTTTTCCGCACCGATGGGGCCGCGTTCGTCGATCGCTTCGCCGATCACGTTCATGATCCGGCCGAGCGTCTTGGGGCCGACGGGCACGCTGATCTGCGCGCCGGTGTTGATCACCTCGCTACCGCGCATCAGGCCGTCGGTGCCGTCCATCGCGATCGTGCGTACTGTGTTCTCACCGAGGTGCTGCGCGACTTCGAGAACCAGCGTGTTGTCGCCGTTCTTGGTTTCGAGCGCGGTCAGGATCGGCGGCAGTTCGCCTTCGAAATGCACGTCGACGACGGCGCCGATCACCTGGGCGATCGTGCCGTTACCCGTCAGGTTGGGCTTGGTGGTGGTTGTTGCGGCGGTGGCCATGTTCGTTTCCTTGGTCCGTATCCTTAGAGCGCTTCGGCGCCCGCAATGATTTCGATAAGCTCGGTCGTGATCGCGGCCTGGCGGCTGCGGTTATATTCGATGTTCAGGTCCTTGATCAGGTCGCCCGCGTTGCGCGTCGCATTGTCCATCGCGGTCATCGAGGCACCCTGTTCGGACGCCTCGCGTTCGAGCAGCGCGCCGAACAGCTGCGTGCGGACATAGCGCGGGAGCAGGACTTCGAGGATTTCCTCTTCGTTCGGCTCGTACTCGACCAGCGCATCGCCACCCTTCGCCGCCGCGTCGCCTTCGGCTGCGGGGACGGGGATCAACTGCTGCGTCGTCGGGTCCTGCGCCAGCGCCGATTTGAAAATCGGATAGACGAGGTGCGCAACGTCGAACTTGCCCGCTTCGAACATCTCGAGCAGGTCGCTCGCGATCGCCTCGGCCTCTTCGAAACCGGGGGTGCGCACGTCCGAGGTATCGAAGTGTTTGGCGATCGCTTCGGCGTTGCTGCGCTTGATCGGCGCGCGACCCTTCTTGCCGACGAGGTAGAACTGCACGTCCTTGCCCTTGCCGCGCAGGTCGTTCGCCTTCTTGAGCGCTTCCTTGACGATGTTGGCGTTCAGACCGCCGCACAGACCCTTGTCGGTGTTGACCACCACCAGGAGGTGGCGCTGGTCGCTGCCCGTGCCGGCAAGCAGCTTGGGCGCGGAATCGCTTCCGCCGACCTTGCTCGCCAGCGACGCCATCACCGCGTTCAGCCGCTCCGCATAGGGACGCGCGGCCTCGGCAGCCTCCTGCGCACGGCGCAGCTTTGCCGCCGCGACCATCTGCTTGGCCTTGGTGATCTTCTGGGTCGACCTGACCGACTTGATCCGGCCCTTGAGTTCCTTGAGGCTAGCCATGCTGGCTCCCTGTCCTTCTAGGGCTTACGCGAACTGCTTGGCGAAAGCGTCGAGTGCGGCCTTGGTCTTGTCCGCGGTTTCGCCTTCGAACTTCTTGCTGTCGCGGATGTCCTTCAGGATGTCCGCATGTTCGTGACGCATGAAGCTGAGCATCTGCGTTTCGTACTCGGTCACCCGGTCGACCGCGACATCGTCGAGGTAGCCGTTGGTGCCCGCGAAGATCGACACGGTCTGCTCTTCGAACGGCATGGGGCTGAACTGCGGCTGCTTGAGCAGCTCGGTCAGGCGCGCACCGCGGTTGAGCAGCTTCTGCGTCGAAGCGTCGAGGTCCGAACCGAACTGCGCGAAGGCCGCCATTTCGCGGTACTGCGCCAGCTCCAGCTTGATCGAGCCCGAAACCTTCTTCATCGCCTTCGTCTGAGCGGCACCGCCGACGCGGCTGACCGACAGGCCGACGTTAATCGCCGGGCGCACGCCCTGATAGAACAGGTCGGTTTCGAGGAAGATCTGGCCGTCGGTGATCGAGATCACGTTGGTCGGGATGTAGGCCGACACGTCGCCCGCCTGCGTTTCGATGATCGGCAGCGCGGTCAGCGAACCGCCGCCCATCGCATCGCTCATCTTCGCGGCGCGTTCGAGCAGACGGCTGTGCAGGTAGAACACGTCGCCCGGGTAAGCTTCGCGGCCCGGAGGACGACGCAGCAGCAGCGACATCTGACGGTAGGCAACGGCCTGCTTGGAAAGGTCGTCGTACACGATCACGGCGTGCATGCCGTTGTCGCGGAAGAATTCGCCCATCGCGGCACCGGTGTAGGGTGCGAGGTACTGCAACGGCGCAGGCTCGGACGCGGTCGCGGCGACCACGATCGAGTATTCCATCGCGCCGTTTTCTTCGAGCTGGCGGACGATCTGCGCGACGGTCGAGCGCTTCTGGCCGACCGCGACGTAGATGCAGTACAGCTTCTCGTTCTCGTCATCGCCCTGGTGCGCATCGCGCTGGTTGATGAAGGTGTCGATCGCGACGGCGGACTTGCCGGTCTGACGGTCGCCGATGATCAGTTCGCGCTGGCCGCGGCCGACGGGGACCAGTGCGTCGATCGCCTTGAGGCCCGACTGCACCGGCTCGCTGACGCCCTGACGCGGGATGATGCCGGGGGCCTTCTGTTCGACCAGACGACGCTCGGTCGTGGCGATCGGGCCCTTGCCGTCGATCGGGTTGCCCAGCGCGTCGACCACGCGGCCAAGCAGCGCCTTGCCAACCGGAACGTCCACGATGGTTTCGGTCCGGCGAACGGTGTCGCCTTCCTTGATGTTGGTGTCGGACCCGAAGATCACGACGCCGACATTGTCGGCTTCGAGGTTCAGCGCCATGCCCTTCACGCCGCCGTTGAACTCGACCATTTCACCGGCCTGGACCTTGTCCAGCCCGTGGATGCGGGCGATCCCGTCCCCGACGGAGAGCACGGTGCCGACTTCGCTTTCCTGCGCTTGCGCATCGAAGTTGGCGATCTGGTCCTTGATGACCTTGCTGATTTCAGCGGCGCGAATATCCATTGCCTGAGCCTTTCATCGACAGCCCTCGTAAAGAGGTCGCTGTCAGCCTTTCATTGCCTGCGTAAGCGCGTTGAGACGGGTGCGGATCGATCCGTCGATCCGGTTGGAGCCGATGGTGACGATAAGGCCACCGAGCATGTCGGGATCGACGCTGCTGGTCAGCTTGACCGTGCGCCCTTCGCGCGCGGTGAGCTTTTGCCTGAGCGTCGAGAGCTGGTCTTCGGACAGCGGGTGCGCGCTGATCACTTCCGCGCTCACCTCGCCGCGCTGGGCGGCGGCGATGTCGCGGAAGGCGCGAATCACGCGGCCCAGCTCTGCCAGGCGGCGATTCTCTGCCAGCACGCCGAGGAAGCGGCGCGTGAGCGGGCTCACTTCGAGCAGCTTGGCCACTTCTTCGATCGCGCGAGTCTTGGCCGTGCGGCCAAGTTGCGGATTCGTGGTGAGCGACACCAGTTCGGACGATTGCGCGAGTGCGGCGGAGAGCTTCTCGAGGTCGGATTCGACCATGCTCACCACGCCATCCTCGGCCGCCAGTTCGAACAAGGCGACGGCGTAGCGCCCTGCTAGGCTAGCCTGAATACCGGCGGAAATCTCCACTCGAAGGGGTCCTCTTTCGGGTCCGGAAAATAACGATTCGGGTCGCCTGCCGTTTTGGGCCACATCCAGGGGATGCATGATCGGCCCCGGCAAGGCTGGCGCGCGCCTAGCATCGGGGTTTCAAGAGCGCAAGGCGGCGGGAGGGATTCGTTTGCCGCACGGCGACGACAGCGGTAATCCGGTGTGACAGGGTCCGGCAAACCGGCGGGAGAGACGCGATGGAGATTGTGAAGCTGGCACCGCAATGCGGGGTCGAGATCGACGGGGTGCAATTGGCCGCTGTGGCGAGCGAACCCGAGGGCGAGACGCTCGCCGCCATCCGGCAGGCTGTGTGGGAGCACGGGGTCGCGCTGTTCCGCGATCAGGAGTTCGGTCCGCGCGAACATATCGCCTTTGCGAAGGCGTGGGGCGGGATCGACATCAACAACTACTTCCCGCTGACCGACGCCTTTCCGGAGATCGCGGTGGTCGGCAAGCGGCCCGACCAGGTCACCAATATCGGCGGCGGGTGGCATACCGACCATTCGTACGATTCTGTGCCCGCGATGGGCTCCATCCTCGTCGCGCGCGAATTGCCGCCGAGCGGTGGCGACACGCTGTTTGCGCATATGGGCGCGGCCTATGATGCGCTGTCCGACGATCTGAAGGCAGAGATAGAGGGGTTGGAGGCCTTCCACACCGCCGATCACGTCTACAGCCCGCAAGGCTATTATGCGCAGACCGACATGGGCGAATCGCTGCGCGGAAAAGAAGTGACGACTGGTGCGACGCATCCGGTGGTGATCCGCCACCCGCAGACTGGGCGCCGCCTGCTCTACGTCAATGCCGCCTTTACCACGCATATTGTCGGGCGCACGCGCGAGGAGAGCATGCCGCTGCTCCAGCAGCTGTTCGCCGCCGCGCTGCTGCCCGAGAATCAGGCGCGGGTGGTGTGGCAACCCGGATCGGTCGCGATCTGGGACAACCGCACGACCTGGCACATGGCGATGAACGACTATCAGGGCCACGCACGCGAGATGCACCGCATCACGCTGAGCGGGGAACCGCTGGCGGCTTAGTCTTTCCCACTGCGAAGAGCGGCTGACATTTCGGCGATGCGTTCGCGGGCAGCGGTATCAGCGACTTGGGTCTGCGGGCCATTCTCGCCCATCACTCGGTCGTACAGCGCCTCAATCTCATTAACCTGTTCGTCGGTGCAAACGAGTGACAACGATTGATCGACCAGGCGCGCGCCAGCCGACACGCATTGACTGCCGGCCTCGCTAAAACAGATCGTTTCGAAGCTTAACGGGGCGCTCGCGCTTCCGAAGCCCGTTGCGGGGATGCCCTCGTGCGCTTGTTCGAAGGCGTCCCAGCATTGGCCTTCCACGCCTGCCCGCATTTCGCAAAGGCACGCTTTATCGGCCAATTGCTGGAGCTTCACTAGATCGGGCATCGCCACAGCTTCAACGGAGTCCGCTTCCTTCACCTCTCCGCAACCGACCAGGCCAAGTGCTCCTATTCCAACGAGGGCCAGGCGGAAGATCACCGCTAATCCGCCGGCTGGCAGGAGTAGACCAGTCGCTCGTTCGGCTGGCTCGGCAGTGCTGAGAGCACCGCTTCCTGCGAGCGTCCCAGCTCGGCCGCCCCGTCGGTGGCCTTGCACGAGGGCGCTTCGTAGCTGCCGCGTGCCCTGCGCGCGGCGGTGATCGCGCTGCGTGACAGCAGGTAGCGGTCGGCGCGGTAGGTGCGGCTTTGCGGGTCGTAGCGTGCCACGCTCACCACATCCTCGTCATTGGGCACGAACACGCGCGCCCACTGGCCCCCGGCAAAGCCGTATTGCGTGCGCCCGTTGACGCAGCCACTCGCGGACCAGTCGAGGTCGACCGACTTTGCGGGATCGCCCGTCACCCGGCTGCGCGAAGGCTCGAGCGAGCAGACGAAGTTGCCCGCGCTCGCCGCCGAGGAATCGCCCGCTACCTGTTCGCTGCCGGTCTCTTCCTCCAGCGCGGCGGCCACGCGCCGGTCGATCGCGTCGAGGCCGGGGCGCGTGAGGTACAGCGCGGCGGCTGCCACCGCCATTACCGCGGCGACCGCGTAGCACGCATAGGGCAGCCATTCGGGGATGCCCTTGCGTGCGTCGCTGTCCCAATCGGGTGCTTCGCTATCGGGATCGTCGGCGGGCGCTTCGTCGGGCACGGTCTCGCCGGTCGCCAGCTGCTTCTCGCGCCGCTGGGCGAGCATGTAGCCGAGCACGCCGAGCCCGATCGCGCCGAGCAGCAGCAGCAGCGAGGCGGCGATGCGGTTCTCGCGCTCTTCCTGCACCGTCAGCTCGGCTTCGAGCTGCAGTCTCGCGCGCCGTTCGTTTGCCGCCTCGGAGCGAGCCTGCATCTGCTGGCGGGCGGTTTCGGCGGCGGCGTCGCGCCGCTCGCGCTCGGCCTCGTCCAGTTCGGCGAGGGAGCGGCAGGGCATGTCGTTGATCCGCGCGGAAACCTTGTGTGCGCGCAGGAACGGCATCAGTTCCTTGTTCGAGACCGCGAAGTAGAATTCCGCATCGGTCCCGTCGCTTTCCGCGCCGAAGCTGTTCACCCCCAGGACGCGCCCGCAATTGTCGAGCAGCGGGCCGCCCGAATTGCCGCGCGCGATCGGCGCGGTGTGCAGGATCGTATCGAACTGGCGGCTGGGCCGCTCGCCCGAAATGAAGCCGCGGCTTTTCACGGGCGGCTGCGAGCGAACTATGTCTGCGATCGAGAGGCCCTGCGCGCGGTCGACATTCATCGGGTAGCCGACCGACGTCACCGAATCGCCGCTGCCGCCGGGGCTGCCCCCGGCCAGCGTCAGCGGCGGCAGGCGCAGCTTGCCCTCGATCGCCAGCAGCGCAAGGTCGGTCCCCTGATCGATCGAGACGATACTGGCGAAGGCGGGCGCATCGCCATCGGGCGGGACGATGCCGATCACCCGGTCGCCTTCGAACTCACCCCCGAACATTGCATCGCGCACGACATGCGCATTGGTGACGATCCGCTGCGGCGAGACGGCAAAGCCGGTGCCGTGGCTGAGCGGGTAGAGATCGTCGCCATTCTTCTCGAAAATCACGATCCGCACCACGCCGCGCGCGGCGGCGTCGATATCGGCAGGCTCGGCCTGCGCGGGCGCAAGCGGCTGGAGCGCGAGGAATGCCATCAGCATAAGCGCGAGGAATCGGAGCATGGCCCCCGTTTAGGCGGCGTTGTGGCTCAACCGCAAGCATCCATGGCTACGCGCTGCATCTGTTCCGGTCGAAGTCGCGAACGCGGGATGCGCGGGCGAATCTGGCACTTGCAGATTTCAGCGAACGCAGCGTAATCGACGCAAGAGGAGCTGCGCGTCGGAGCGGCAGTGGGGGAATTTCGATGAAACAGGGTTCGGGTCTGCGGCTGGGGTTGATTGCCGCGAGTTTGCTTCTGCCGGTGATCTCTCCGGGGGCGATCGCCACGGCGAAGGAAGCGCCAAAGTCCGCCACGTTCACCTGGGCGGGCAAGACCTACCAGGCACCGATCCCGGCTGGCTATTGCCTGCCGACCAGCGAGCAGCAGATCTTTGCCGACGAGGACGCGAGTGGCGATTCGCAGAACGAGACTCTCATGCACCTCGCGCGATGCGGAACCTGGGGCAAGGACTACATTCTGATCAAGACGCCCAGGATTTCGACGCCCCTCGATATGTCGCGAGGCGACTTCATCACCGCACTTTCCGAAGTCCTGGAAGAGGGTTCGGCACTTGAAGAGGGCAAACGGGTGGGCGCGCAGGATGTTTCGCGGTCGAGCGACGGGCAAGTCAGCCTTGCCAGTCAGGATTTCGGGTTCGTGGGGTCGGACGACACCTGCGCCTATCTGGCGGGGACGATCACTTCGGTCCGACAAAGTCTCGCTATCACCACGCGGGCGGCCAGTTGCACGACCCTGGTCGGCGGTCAGGGCTTTACCATCTATTCCTACGATAACCGGCCCGATGGTGCCGGGATCGACACCTTGAAAAAGCGCAGTCGCGATGTGGCCCGATCGATGACCGTGCAGTGAGGTAGCCTGCGTCGCCGGGATTGTATCTGGCCAACCGATGTTTGGCCGCAAGCTTCGGGATGCGCGTTTCTCGCATTGGAGGCAGGGTGCCCTCGATTTCACTGAGGAGCATCGTCATGACCTATCGGATCCGTGGGCTCGATCCCGGGCAGTTCGCCCATTATTTCGCGATGGACGAGCACGAATTGCAGGGCGCGCTCGCCCGCCGCGTGTTTGCGCGAGAGACGGGGCGCTATCCGTGCCGCGTCAGCCTGGAGGATGCCCGACCGGGGGACGAACTGGTGCTCGCCAATTTCACCAGCCACGCTGTCGATACACCCTACCGCCACACTTTCGCGGTTTATGTGCGCAAGGACGCGGGCCAGGCGGCGGAGTTCGTCGATTTGATCCCGCCGGTGCTGCGGCAGCGGGCGATCGCGCTGCGCGGTTACGATAAGGGCGGCTCGCTTCGGCATGCGGCAATCGCACTTGACGATGATGTCGATGCAAAGGTCCGCGAACTGCTGGAGCATGCCGAGATCGCCTATATCGACGCGCACAATGCCATGCACGGCTGTTTCGCGGCGCGAGTGGAACGCTATATCGGAGGCGTGAGATGACCGATCCCATCGCCAGCGATATTGCCTGGGCCGCCGTACTGCGGCGCGACCGCGCGTTCGACGGACAGTTCGTCACCGGTGTGCTGAGCACCGGCATCTACTGCCGTCCTTCGTGCGCTGCACGTCATCCGGCGCGGGAGAATGTCCGCTTCTTTGCCGATGGAGCGCAGGCACGCGCCGCCGGCCTGCGCGCCTGCAAGCGCTGCCTGCCCGACGATGTTTCGCGCGACGAGGCGGCGGTGCGTGCGGCGATTGATGCGATCCGTTCCGGCGAGAGCGCGACGCTCGACGAGCTGGGCGCGATCACCGGTTATTCTCCGGCCCATTTCAGCCGCGTGTTCAAGCGTGCCACCGGCATCTCCCCCGCCGCCTATGCTCGCGCGCTGAGAGAGGAACGCGCGCGCGACGCGCTGACCGGGTCGGCACGGGTCACCGATGCAATCTATGACGCGGGATACGAGGCGCCGAGCCGCTTCTACGCCGCGATGGAAGGGAAGCTGGGCATGAGCGCGAGCGCATGGAAGGATGGCGGACGCGGGGTGACGATACGCTGGGCGGTGGTCGAGACTACGCTCGGCGCGATGCTGGTCGCGGCTACCGATAAAGGCGTGTGCCGCCTCTCGTTCAACGAAGGCGAGGTGGAGCTGCGCAAGCGCTTCCCGAAGGCCGATCTGGCGCAGGGCGGGGTGGATTTCACCACGCTGCTCCAGCAGGTGATCGACGCGGTCGAACAGCCGGGCACCGGGCAGGACATCCCGCTCGACGTCGCGGGCACTGCGTTTCAGGAGGCCTGCTGGAAGGCGCTGCGCGAAATCCCGCCGGGCGAGACGCGCAGCTATAGCGAGATCGCGGCCGCGGCGGGCAACCCGAAGGCGGTGCGCGCAGCGGGCAGTGCCAACGGCGCGAACAATGTCGCGGTGCTGATCCCGTGCCACCGCGTGATCCGCAGCGATGGCGGGATCGGCGGCTATGCCTACGGCACCGACATCAAGGAAGAACTGCTCCGCCGCGAGCGGTCGTAGACACGCGCCTCCCGCACCGTTTCTGTCGCACCGTCCGCGAAGCCTGACCGACGCCCGTACGTCCCGACAAGCCGTTTGCCGATAAGCCATGGCCAGACTACCGATGGCGCACCATGCGGCGGGTATGACGAAAGGGGCGAATATGGACGGGAAAATCGACGAACCGGCAGTCGGCAAGCCGCTGTGGCGCAGGATTGTGGACTTCCCCCTCGTGACGATGGTGCTCTCGCTCGCCATCCTCGTGCTCGTGCTCGTCGGCGTGTCGTTTCTCGCCGCGTCCACTGTCGGCACCGCGGCCGAGGCTGGGCTGGACGAGCGCCTTGTTGCGGTGATCAACGGCATCGTCGTTCCGCTGCTCGCCTTTGCGACCTACAAGCTGGTGCTGCGCCGCCTCGGCGCCCACCCTCGCGACGACCTGCCGCTGCGGCCCGCAATCCCGCAATTCGTGATCGGCGCGCTGTTTGCCGCCGTCTTGATGAGCGCGATCGTGGGGATCGCCGCGCTGCTCGGCGGGTACCAGATCCTCGGCTGGGGCGGCAGCACCTCGCTCATGCAGATCCTGTTTATCGCCGGGCTGCAGGCGGGCTTTCTCGAAGAGTTGATCGTGCGCGGAATCATCTTCCGCTATCTGGAGGAAACCGTCGGCAGCTGGCTCGCGCTGCTGCTGTCCGCTGCGCTGTTCGGCTTTGCGCACATCACCAACGATAACGCGACGCTGCTATCCTCGGTCGCTATCGCGATCGAAGCGGGCATCCTGCTGGGCGGGGCCTACATGCTGACGCGCAACCTGTGGCTGGCGATCGGCATCCATTTCGGGTGGAACGTGGTGCAGGGCTATATCTGGGACGTGCCGGTTTCCGGCGGCGACGTCGACGGACTCGTCAATGCGCGCGCGATCGGCGATCCGCTGATTTCTGGCGGGGCCTTCGGGCTCGAGGCGTCGGTGGTGGCGATGGTGCTGGCGACCGGGGCCGGGGTGGCGATGGTGTGGCTGGCCATGCGGCGTGGAAATGTCGTCCGTCCCTTGTGGGCGCGCGACCGCAGCCTGCCTCCGCTGCCGCACGAACATGCCGACTGGCTAGCGGCGGAAGATCGCCCGCGCGGCGAGGTCGAAGCACGCCCCTAGCTCCTTGTCCGGCGGGATGTCCGTGCCGAACAGCAGTGGCGAATAGATCGGCGAATACAGCAGTGCGAGCGCGGCGCGCGGCTCGACGCCGTCGTTCAGCTGCCCGGCCTGAGCAGCCCACGCGATCCGCTCGCGTCCCCAGGTCCGGCGCGGATCGAGCCAGCGGCGGCGCAGTGCGGTCGAGAGTGCGACATCGTTGCGCGCACCCGTTACCAATGCGGCGAACGCCTGCCCTGTGGGCCCGCGAAGCTGGCTTGCGATGGCGAGGATCTGGCTGCGAAAATCTGCTTCGGCAGAGCCGGTTTCCTGCGGATCGAGCGTCTCGTCGACGGCGGAAAAGAACGCGTCCACCGCCAGATCGGTGCGGCCCTGCCACCAGCGGTAGATCGTGCTCTTGCCCGTCCCCGCCTCGCGCGCGACGCCTTCTATGGTGAGCTTTTCGTACCCTTCGCGGACCAGCAGGCGCAGCGCGGCGACCAGGATCGCATCGCGCGATGCCGTGCTGCGCGGTCGCCCGCGGGGTTTCGACGTTGGAGCAGGATCGGCGTCGGCCATGCGAAACGGTACTGTCTCGCATGGCCGATAACAAGCGTGTGCCGGGCTCCGGTTCGAGCCCGCCCTGGCGCTATTCCGCGCCGACGAAGATCGCCTTGGCGTTGGCGAATTCCTTGACGCCGAAGCCGC
>CAZNOY010000013.1:0-66885 GCA_964574905.1 uncultured Citromicrobium sp.
TGTAGCGGTCGGGCGGGCCGGCGGTTTGACCAGACCGCCGAGGAGGGCCGGCCGATCGCGCAGCTATCGGTCGACAGGTTCGCTCGGCGGGTTGGTGTGGATTGCGGCGACCCGGTTGTGTATCGACGAGGGCAGAGAGGCGGCTGCCATCAGCCAATCGACAGACGGGGTGCGTTCGTGAAATTTCTCATTGGTCTGGCCAGTTTGATGGCCGCGCTGTTCCTTGCCGTCCCGGCAATGGCTCAGGATTACGCCAGCTATTCGGACGCTGCGATCGAGCGGGAGCTTGCGCAGAAGGCCACCGTCGACATGGTCGTCATGGTGCCGATGCGCGACGGCGTTCGCCTCGCCACCAACATCTACCGCCCGAAGGATGCGAGCGGCCCCCTGCCGGTGATCCTGTGGAAGACCCCGTACAACGAGCTGGCCTACAAGACCTGGACCAGCCGCCGGGCGCTCGAAGCGATCAAGCGCGGCTATATCTACGTCGTGCAGAGCGAGCGCGGACGCTATTTCTCCGAAGGCACCTACGAAATCCTCGGTCGCCCGCAGACCGATGGCTACGATACGCTCAGCTGGATCGCGGAGCAGCCGTGGTCCAACGGCAAGGTCGGCACGCTTGGCTGTTCGTCCTCGGCCGAATGGCAGCTGGCGCTGGCCGGGATGAACCACCCCGCGCATGCGGCGATGGTGCCGATGGCGTCGGGCGCGGGCATCGGCGAGGTCGGGCCGTTCAAGGAACAGGGCAACTGGTACACCGGGGGCGTGCCGCGCACCCTGTTCCATGTCTGGCTCTATGGTGTCGACAATCCTCAGCGCGCGCAATTGCCCGCAAATATCGACCCGGCGACGCGCGCGCGGATTGCGCGCTACAACGATCTCGACGCGGACAAGCCCGACGTCGACTGGCCGACGCAGATCAAGCACCTGCCCTATTCCGAGCTGCTGACCAGCCTTGGCGAGCCCGAGGGCACCTTCGAGGAATTCATCCAGCGGTCGGGCCCCGGCGATCCGGCCTGGCATACCGGCGGACTGTATCACGACGACATGGGCTGGGGCGTGCCCGCGCTGTGGTTCAACAGCTGGTACGACGTGTCGATCGGGCCCAACATGGCGCTGTTCAACCATGCCCGCTCGGTCGGCAGCGATGCCGAGGCGAGCGCGAACCAGTATGCCGTCGTGGGCCCCAATCCGCATTGCGCGTTCTCCCGCCTGGGGCACGACTTCACCTCCGGCGATCGCAAGTTGGGCGATGCGAGCTTCGACACGGACGGACAGATCTTTGCGTTTTTCGACCGCTGGCTGAAGGGCGACCGCTCCGCTTTCCCGGCGAGCACCCCGCACGTGCGCTATTACAACATGGGCGCGAACGAGTGGGAGCAGGCCGCACAGTTCCCGCCCGCCAATGCCGAGACCATGCGGCTCTATCTGCGCTCGAACGGCGAAGCGAACGGCCTTTACGGCGACGGACGACTGGCAGCCGACGAGCCACCGGCAGGCGAGGCGGCAGACCTTTACACCTACGATCCAGCCAATCCGGTGCAGACGATCGGCGGCGGCGATTGCTGCAATGGCGGCCTCGTCACGCCCGGCGCTTTCGACCAGCGCCAGATCGAGGCGCGCGACGACGTGCTGGTCTACAGCACCGAGCCGCTCGATCGCCCGATCGACGTCACTGGCTTCGTGCAGGCGGTGCTGAAGGTTTCATCCGATGCGCCGGACACCGATTTCGCGGTGAAGCTGGTTGACGTGGCACCCGACGGGACCGCCTATATCCTCGGCGATACGATCATTCGTGCGCGCTATCGCGACGGGTTCGACGATCCGCAGATGATGACGCCGGGGACCATCTACACGCTGCGCCCGACGCCGATCACCACCAGCAACACCTTCCTGCCGGGCCATCGCATCCGGATCGAAGTGACCTCGTCCAATTTCCCGAAATTCGTCCGCAATCTCAACACCGGGGGCGACAACGAGAGCGAGACCCGGATGGTCGTTGCGAAAAATCGGATCCATCACGCGGAGGGCGAGGCGTCGTACATCGAGTTGCCGGTGGTACCGCGGAAGAAGTAGGACGCGCGGGCAAATACACGGGTCAGCGCGGGGTCACGCTGCCGCGACTGTAGGCCAAGCTCACTCAGGTCAGCGCGGGCGCACGGACAATTCCACCGGCACACCATCGCGCAATACCGTGAGCACCTGTGCGCGATGGGTTGGGCGATCTTGCGCCAGCCATCGCGATGCCGCGCAGGCCCCCTCCTGCATTGCAAGCGAGCGCCCGTCGATCGCGACCACCCGGTCACCCAGCCGCAGCCCTGCTTTCTTGGCAGCCGAACCATCGAACAGCTGCACCACTTCCGCCGCCCCATCGCGCATCATCAGGGCGTAGCCCGGGAAATCGGTCGATGGCGCGGGGGCGTCACGCTCCTGAAGCAGCATCCGCCCACCCGGATAGTCGAGCGTCACATCGTATCGATCCAGTATCCCCAGACCGATCAGCGAGGGCGGCGCATTGCGCGTGGTGCCGGGCAGCCGGGGGAGCGCGTCGCCCACCGTCAGGCCATCCAGATCGAACCGCAACAGGTCGCCAATGTCGCCGAAGCCTGCGGCGGATACGCCATGCGAGCCGCGCCCCTTCGACTTGCTGCCGCGCACGATCGACTGTTCGACCTGTCTGTTTCCCAGCAGCCGGTCGAACAGCACGACCGTGTCCGAACTGCCGGTGTCGAACAGTGCCCGATCCTTCATCTTGCCGAGCGCGTAATCGAATACCGGCGCGTAGGGATAGGCATCGGCATACAGACGGCTGACGTGGGCACGCGCCCCTTTGCGCAAGGCGGTTAGGTCGCCCGCGTCGCGCGCAATCTGCAGCAAATTTCGCGCGCCATCGAAATGCCAGACGCTTCCCGGGAATATGTTGGAGCCGATAACGCCGCCATCGAAGAAGCAGCCGTCAGGGTCGGCTACCCGGAAGTCGGCGATCAGCGCGGGGACATTGGTGAAGGCCAGACCGCCTATCGTCAGTTGGTCGAGCAAGGCGATCTTGGTGGTGAACGGTTGCCCGTTGGCGTCGCGCCCGGTGTTCGATCCGACCACGGTCACGCCCAGTTGATCGGCCAGCTCCTGCGAGATCAGCGTAGGCGATCCTGTATCGAAGACGAAGCTGCGCTCTACGCCGTTCGCGGACGCCTGCACGGCGAACTTGCCCATGTGCGGGATCAGCGGGACGGTCTCGACATCCTGGCTGCGCGTCACCTCGACCGGGCGCTGCACGACGGGTATTGCTTCGGGCGACATCTGCGCATGGCCCGGCAGCGCGAGCGTCAACAGGGCAATGCACCCGGCGCTGATTGCGAAACGAAACTTCACTCGATCCCTCCCCGGACACGGCGGTCGTGGCGCTGGTTGCCGGTGGGCCAATGAACCGGGGCTGATTGAGACGGTGAGCGCCGTGCTGTGCTGGCCGAAGCCGGGAGGATTTTCCTACTTGGCCCTGTGCTGGCATGATGCCGAAATGTGGCGTCATCCTCCCTCGCTTATCGCACCGGCATGGCAATGCTCGGGTGTGCTTGGGCGTAGCGATGTTTCTTACCCTTGGACTGTGTGTCAGGTGTGTCAGGCTGGCGGGCATCTGGCGCGGATGCGGCTTTGACACGCCCGTGCTTCCGCCGCACACATACAGGCAACACAAACACGCCATTGGCGCATGCCAGGCAGGCGACGCGGGACCCCCGCATTCGCGGGGGTGACGAAACAGAGAGGATGGTGGGACCATGGCCAAGCAATTCGACATCGTGATCTACGGCGCGACCGGGTATACCGGGCGTCTGGTCGCCGAGCATTTCCTGCGCGAATATGGCGACAGCTCCGATGGGCCTAAGTGGGCGATGGCGGGCCGCAACCCGGACAAGCTTGCCGAGGTGAAGCGCGAAATCGGTGCGTCCGATTCCACCCCCACCATCGTGGCGGACGCGGCCGATGCCACCAGTCTCGCGCAGATGTGCGAGCAGGCGAAGGTCATCATCACGACGGTCGGGCCCTACCAGCTCTATGGCGAGCCGCTGCTGGCCGCCTGCGCGAAGAGCGGCACGCATTATGCCGACCTGTGCGGCGAACCTGCGTGGATGCGGCAGATGATCGACAAGTACGACACGGACGCCAAGGCGAGCGGGGCACGGATCAGCTTCTCCTCGGGCTTCGATTCGATCCCCTTCGATCTGGGCGTGCTGATGCTCCAGAAAGAGGCGCAGGAGCGGTTTGGCGCGCCGTGCCCGCGTGTGCGTGGACGCGTGCGGGCGATGAAGGGGACCTTTTCGGGCGGCACCGCTGCCAGCCTGACCGAATCGATGAAGGCGATGGCGCGCGACCCTTCGCTCATCAAGATCATGCGCAGCCCCTTCGGCCTGACGCCCGGTTTCGAAGGGCCGGATCAGCCGGGTGGGATGATCCCCATGTACGAGAGCGATCTGGGCAAGTGGGCCGCGCCCTTCGTGATGGCGCCGATCAACACCAAGAATGTCCACCGCACCAACTTCCTGCGCGGGCACCCCTATGGCGAGGATTTCCGCTACGACGAGATGGTGCTCACCAGCCCGGGCGAAGCGGGCAAGGCGGCGGCCAATGCTGCTGCCGAGATGATGAAGAACCCGTTCGGTGCGAAGCCGCCCAAGCCGGGCGAAGGGCCCACGCCCGAAGAGCGCGAGAACGGCTATTACGACGTGCTGCTTATCGGCGAAATGCCCGACGGGCGCACGCTACGCTACGCAGTGAAGGGCCGCTACGATCCGGGCTATGGCTCGACCAGCCGGATGATCGGCGAGACGGGTATTGCCTTGCTCGAAAGCGATGCGCCGGGCGGGATCGGCACGCCCGGCTCGATCCTCGGCGAAGCGCTGGTCGCACGTCTGCGCGAACACGCCGCGCTGACCTTCGAAGTGGAGGAATAGCCTCAGGCGGGAGCCGAACGGGCTTCAGGCCATTGAATCGAGGGATCGCAAACGGAGAGGGTGGATAATGGCATTTCTGGCTTCAGTCCTGGGGCGAATACTGATCGCCCTGATCTTCATCGTCTCGGGCATCAGCAAGATCATGCACCTTCCCGAAACGGCGGCGTTTATCGAACAATCGACCAGCCTGCCGACGGGTCTCGCGCTGCCGGTTGGCATCTTCGAACTTGTGTTCGGTGTGTTCCTGGCAGTCGGGTTCATGACCCGGATCAGCAGCATCCTGCTGTTCGGCTTCACGCTGGCAGCGATTGCCCTGTTTCACAGCAACATCGGCGACGGGCTGCAGTTTCAGGTCGCGCTCATGAACCTGGCAATGGCGGGCGGCCTGCTGATGGTATTCGCCTATGGTCAGGCGAGCGGATCTGTCGACGTGTGGCGCGAACGCGACCGTGCGCGCCGTGCGGAACTGCGCGCCGCAAAGGCCGAAGCGCGGGCGGCGGAAGAAGCCGCCGCCCACTGATGCGTTATCGGTGCGCTAGAAGCTGAAGCGTGCACTGACCGAGAGGTTGCGCCCCACCATGGGGATGAAGTCGCGCGTGAAGCTGGTCGCACGGCGGCCTTCGACGTCGAAGATGTTGTCCACCTTGGCCAGCAGCGTCACGTTGTCGTTCCCGCGCAGCGGGCGCCACGCGACGGATGCGTTGACGTAGGTGAAGGCGTCGGTGGTGCTTTCGAACGCAGGGACATCGTCCTGCTTGCCGAAGTGCTGTACCTCGCCGCGCAGTTCGATGGGGCCGGTCCTGGCGGTCAGCGCGCCGGTCAGGCCCAGCGGCGGAATGCGGGGGACGGGGCTGCCGTCGGATAGCTCGGCTTTGACATACTCGGCGCTTGCTTCACCGATGAGGGAAAAGCCGTCGCTCTCCACAAGGGGTGCGCTGATCTGGGCTTCGAGACCGTAATAGGTCGCGTCCTGCTGCTTGTAGGCGAACAGGGGCAGGCCGTCCTCGTCGCCCGCCGGCAGCACGATGCCGCCGTCGCCGACGAAGGAACCCGTGTTGTCGAGGTAGATGTAGTTGTCGAACCAGCTCTTGAACCCTGTCAGGCTGACTGTCGCGGGCCCGATATTGCCGCGGACGAAGCCTTCCAGGCCCCAGGCGCGTTCCACCGCGAGGTTCGTATCGCCCAGCTCGTACTGGCCCGTGGCGACGTGCGGCCCGTCAGCGAACAGTTCCTCGCCTGCCGGCGCGCGGCCCACACGCGATCCGTTCACGCCGATGCGCAGCCCGCCGATGTCGTACGACACGCCGAGTGCGCCCGAGAGGATGTTGAAATTGCGATCGACGTTGAGCGGCTGCGATGACACGCTCGACGTTTCGAACCGTGCCGCGCCCTCAAACTGGAGGTCGCCGAAGCTGAGTTCCTGAAGGGTGAAGAAGCCATACTGCTCCGTCTTGTTCGGCGCGACGAAGGCTTCCTCCCCAACCGCAGAGAAATCGCGAATGTAGAACTGCCCGCCGAACGAACCGCGCAGGTTGCCGACCGGGGCCTGGATGAACTCAGCCCGGCCCTCGAGCCCTTCGATGTCGAACACCGTGCCCACTTCCGAACCTTCGTATTCGGTGTGGGTGTAGTCGCTGTAGCCGACGCGGGTCTGCAGCCGGTCGAGGAAGCCCGAACCGAGATCGAGGTCGCCGCGGAAGCCCGCACGATACTGCTTGAGGCCGATGGAGACGCCCGCGTCGCCCTCCTCTTCGCCGCCATCCTCGTGCTCGTGGCCGCCGGCCGGGTTCTCGGGGACGCCGTAGCTGGTCTCATAATACCCTCCGCCAAAGCCGAAATTGCTGCCGCCTGCGAAGAAGGCGAGGCCGGCATTGACGGACTTGGTCTCGACGAAGGTGTTGGGGACGACACCGCGCTGGTTCGCAACTTCGCGCAGTTCGGCAGCCTCTTCGGGCTCGCCATCATTCTCGTGCTCGGCAGCATCCGCCAGCACGTCTGCGCGGAGCCCGTTGCTCAGGACATAGCCGGGAACGTGGATGTCGCCCGAATTGAGGTAGCTGCCATCCACGTGAGCAACGAAGCCGCCACCCAGCGGCGCATCGACCGAAGCGCCGACGCGGTATTCGTCGTTTACGCTGTCGTAGCTAGCGAGCCCGTCGACATGGATCGGTTCGTCGGGGATGCTGCGGGGAATACGCTTGTCGATCACGTTGACCGCACCGCCGATCGCCTGGCTGCCGTACAGCAGAACAGCGGGGCCGCGCAGGACCTCGATCCGCTCGACCGTCAGCGGATCGATGCTGACCGCGTGATCGTCAGACGTATTGGACGCGTCGAGCGATCCAATACCGTCATCCATCACGCGCACGCGCTCGCCGCTGAAGCCGCGAACGACCGGGCGGGAGGCACCGGGCGAAAATCCGCTGCCCGATACGCCCGGCAAATCTTCAAGGATTTCGCCGACCTGACCGTTCATGTTCCGCTGGAGTTCAACACCTTCGACCACCGAAGTGCCCGCCAGCACGTCTAGCTGGCTGAGGCTCCTGCCTGCGGTGACGACGATTTCGGCTTGCTGGGCGGAACGGTTGTGAAAATCGTCTCCCACATCGTCGTCGCTCTCTGTGGATTGGTCTGCGGTCTGAGCCTGCGCAACGCATGGGACGGCCGCGAATGCGAGTGCGAGCAGCGGCAAGCCGCCGAGGGGGGAGAACTTCATTGGGGGAACGATCCTGCTAGAGTGTGACTTTATATCATCTGCCGCTAGAGCGTCGATATTGGGAGCGCAAGGCCGATCTTGCGCTTCGACGGCCAGAATCGTCGGTTCGTCGGAAAGGGGAGAGAAAAGACGAATCCCGCGCCGCGATGAGAGACGCAGGGCGCAGACCGTCAGCCGCATTCCACGAATGCGACCGACATCGAATTGTCTTCAAGAAAACTGGAGCGGGCGAGGCGATTCGAACGCCCGACCCCAACCTTGGCAAGGTTGTGCTCTACCCCTGAGCTACGCCCGCTCACATGGCGTTTCCGGCAAGCAACCAATGGGCCTGTCCGGAACGGGAAGCGGGCAAGTAGCAATGCGCGCACCCTATCGCAAGCGCAAAATCACGTGCACCGATCGGCCCTTCACATCGCCCGCCAAAGGCCCACATTGGGGCCAACTGAAACCGCATCAATTCGCACGAAGGGGACCGCACTTGGCCAGCATGGGGCTCAATCTAGACGAACAGAAAGCCGTCGACAGGTTTCGGGACGACGTAGTCGAACCCTCGATGTCCAAACTGGTGGTGCTCGATTTCTGGGCCGAGTGGTGCGGGCCGTGCAAGGCGCTGACGCCAGTGCTGGAAAAAGTCACCGCGGAATACGCCGACAAGGGCGTCGTTCTGAAAAAGCTCAACGTCGATGAAGAGCAGTTCATCGCTAGCCAGTTTCAGGTCCAGTCGATCCCCACGGTTTACGCGATGTTCCAAGGCCGCCCGGTGGCGGACCTCACCAGTGCACGCAGCGAAAGCCAGCTGCGCGATGCGCTCGACCAGATCCTCGCACAGTTGCCGATCGGCGAAGGCGGCGGCGAACAGCCGCAGCAAGACGTCACCCAGTTCATCGAGATGGGCGAGAATGTGCTTGCCGAGGGCGAGAACGAGCGCGCGCTGGGTATATTTGCTCAGGTGATCGACATGGCGCCCGACAATGCCGCCGCGCATGCCGGTCTGGTGCGCGCGATGGTCGCGCTGGGCGAGGCGGACAAGGCGCGCGAACACCTCGACAGCCTCGATGCCACGCTGGCCGAAGACCCCGCGATCAAGCGGGCGCGCTCCGCCATCGAACTGGCGGGCGAAAAGGTCGACGAAGGCGAACTCGCCAGCTTGCGCGACAAGGCGCAGGGCGGTGACATGGATGCACGCTATGCCTACGCCGAAGCCGCCTTCGCGGCCGGACAGCGCGATGCAGCCGCCGACGAACTGCTCGCCATGGTCGAAGCCGACCGCGAGTGGAACGAGGGCGCAGCGCGCACAAAACTGCTGCAGATCTTCGAGGCGGTCGGGCTGGAAGACCCGTGGGTGGTTGCGACGCGCCGCCGCCTCTCCAAGATCCTGTTCGGGTAAACCTGGTGCGCCTATCGATATTCCCGCTGACCGGCGCGATTCTGTTTCCGGGCCTGCAATTGCCGCTCCACATGTTCGAGCCGCGGTATCGCGCGCTGGTGAGCGATGCGCTGGCGCGTGACCGGCGGATTGCGATGATCCAGCCGAAGACGGCGAGCGAGGGCGCGCCGCTCTACGACGTCGGTTGCATCGGCAAGATCGCCGATGTCGAGGCAATGGACGATGGGCGCTACAACCTCGTGCTCGACGGGGAGAGCCGCTTTCGCGTGACCCGTGAGCTCGACGTCGCCACACCCTTCCGCCAGGTCGAAGGCGAGCTGATCGCCGAGGATGGCGATGAGGTGCTGAGCGGCATCGAACGCGCCGGGTTCGAACGCGAGGCGCGCCGCTTCGCGGATGCGCAGGGCTATTCGGTCGATTGGGATGCGGTCGCGCAGCTCGACGACCAGTCGCTGATCAACGGCGTGAGCCAGATCGCCCCGTTCGACGCGGCATCGAAGCAGGCGCTGCTCGAAGCGCCGGACCTTGCTGCGCGATGCGAGCTTCTGATCCAGCTGATGTACTTCTTCGGGCGGCAGAACGGCACCGACGACCGGGTTACCCTGCAATAAGGCGGTTTGCCTAGGCCAGCAGCGTTCCGCGCAACCCGTCGATCACGAACTGCGCCGCGAAGGCTGCGAGCAACACGCCGAGCAGGCGTGTGATGACCGCTTCGATCCGCGTGCCCACCAGCTTCATCAGCGGCCCCGCCGCAATCAGCGCGAACATGGTGAGCAGCAGCACCAGCGCTGCGGCGGCGAACACCACGAGGCTTTCCTCGAGGCCCGTCGCCTGATTCATCAGCAGCATGATCGCCGCAATCGCCCCCGGCCCGGCCATCATCGGCATCGCCATGGGGAAGACCGAGACATCCTCTATCTCGGGATTGGCGTTGATCTTCTCAGCGCGTTCCTCGCGCCGTTCGGTGCGCTTTTCGAACACCATTTCGATCGCGATGATGAACAGCATGATGCCGCCCGCGATGCGGAAACTGTCCAGCTCGATCCCGAGCGTCTGGAGCAGCTGTTCCCCGAACAAGCCGAACACGAGCAGGATCAGCCCCGCGATCACCGCCGCGCGGATCGCCATGGAGATCGTTTGCCCGCGGCTCGCATCGCGAGTCAGACCGGCATATATCGGCGCGCAGCCGGGCGGGTCGACCACGACAAAGAAAGTCACGAAGGCAGAGACGAAAAGTTCGAGCATCGGGTGCCTATCGGCTGAAACGGATCATTGGGCGGACGGAGGGAAGGTCTCTTCGACAACCTTCTGCCACGCGCCAGATGTATAGTAATCCCCGCGAACATACTTTGTGCCGTCCTCGCGGTGCTCCCACACCCAGCGCAGCGTTCCATCGGGCGAAAGCTGTTCGCCGCGGCGCGCAGTGCCCGCGTCGGGAAGCGCAGGCGGCGGCGGAACCGGGTCCGATGCACTCGGGCAGTCGGCGACGAGCCCCTGCACCGCGTCATAGGCGGTCGCGACGATCTCGTTCGGGTCACGCTCAACCGGCTTGGGCTGGGGGTTGTCCTCCGCTCCGCTGTCGTAAACCCACTTGTAGTCGTCCTTGATGCCCTTCCGGGCCCACACCGTCACGAAGGTGCCGACGAGCCCTTCCGGATCGAGGAACCGACCGCGGCTGACCGCCAATTGGCCATCGCAGCTCATCATCACGGTGCGCGGCGACCACTGGACTGCCTTGGGCGGGTCGTCGAGTTGCGCCAGCACGGACTGCGCAGGCATTGGCCCGTTGCCCGTATGGAGCAGCGCATTGTCGGCAGCGAAGGCACGAAAGGCGGTCCACTGGCCGTCTTCGCGCGCCGCCCGCTCGAAGGCGATCTCGCGCGAGACGATCAGGCTCGGCTGCGCGGCATAGGGTGCGCTCGCCAGCACGCGGTCGATGACCTTGCTCGGCGTGCGTGGGCCTTGCCCCCCCATGCAGCCCGCCAGCGCAAGCGCGGCACAGCCAATTGCGGCGATCCGAAACATGGCGATCACAGTCCCTCCGGCGGTTCGAGGCCTTCGTGCGCGTGCGCGGCGACCAGCGTGTTGCGCAGCAGAACCGCGATGGTCATCGGGCCGACACCGCCGGGCACAGGTGTTATTCCACCCGCCACATCGCGCGCTCCGGCAAAGTCGACATCGCCCACCAGCCTCCCCTTGGTTTCACCCTCGGCGGGCATCAGGCGGTTGATCCCGACATCGATCACCGTCGCGCCGGGCTTCAGCCAGTCGGCCTTGACCATTTCCGCGCGGCCCACTGCGGCAACGACGATATCGGCGCGGCGCACCACATCGGGCAGGTCCTTGGTCCGGCTGTGCGCGATGGTGACCGTCGCGTTCGCGTCGAGCAGCAGCTGCGCCATCGGCTTGCCGACGATGTTGGAGCGGCCGATGACGACCGCGTTCATGCCCGACAGGTCGCCGTGCCGGTCGCGCAGCAGCATCATGCAGCCAAGCGGGGTGCACGGCACGAAGCCGGTGCGCCCGACCATGAGCCGCCCTGCATTTTCGACATGGAAGCCGTCGACATCCTTGCCCGGATCGATCGCCGCGATCACCGCCTGCTCGTCGAGATCGCCCGGCAGCGGCAATTGCACCAGGATACCGTCGACCGCCGGATCGGCGTTGAGCTGCTCGACCAGCGCGATCAGATCGTCCTGCGATGTGTCCGCAGGCAGGCGATGCTCGAAGCTCTCCATGTTCGCGGCGACGGTCGCCTTGCCCTTGGAGCGGACATAGACCTCGCTCGCCGGGTCTTCGCCCACCAGCACCACGGCGAGGCCCGCCTTGCGGCCTGCCTTTTCGGCAAACGCAGCGGCGTGCGCGCCAACACGTTCGCGCAGTTCGGCCGCGAAGGCCTTCCCGTCGATCAGCTCAGCGGTCAATAGAGGCTCGCAATGATAGAGTTCAGGATGATGAGGAAGATCTGCAAGCCGATGATCAGTACCAGCGGCGAGAAGTCGATCGCCCCTGTCTGCGGCAGCATGTTGCGAATCGGGCGCAGGATCGGATCGAGCAGCGAATTGATCGAGCGATAGATCGCCAGCACGAAATCGTTTCCTCGACTGACGACGTTGAACGCGAGCAGCAGGCCGATCACGAATTGCACGATGATCAGCATCACGAACACGTTCACGATCAGGCCTACGATGTCTCTGATTGCGAATAGGGCTTGCATGGTGGCCCGGTCTCCTGAAGTTTCGATTGGGCGTCTTAGGAGAGTAAGACGCCTCTGGGCAAAGGCAAGGTCGCCCTAGCCGTTTTCGCGCGCCCTGACGAGGGAACCGGCGCCGCTGGCGGTGAAGAACTCGAGCAGCATGGCGTGCGGCACCCGCCCGTCGAGGATGACCGCCGCCTCGCACCCTTCGCGCGTCGCGGCGAGGCAGGTCTCCAGCTTGGGGATCATCCCGCCGGTAATCACCCCCTGCGCCCGCAGCGCCGCGATCTTCGCTTCGTCCAGCTCGGTAACCAGCCGCCCCTCGCCGTCGAGCACCCCTGCCACGTCCGTCAGCAGCAGCAGCCTTGCCGCGCCCATCGCGCCGGCAATCGCGCCGGCCATGGTGTCGGCATTGATGTTGAACGTCTCGCCATTCTCGCCCGCGGCGATCGGCGCGATCACCGGGATGAGGCCGCTGGCGGTGGCCATTTCGATCACTTCGGGATCGATCGTCTCGGGCTCGCCTACGAAGCCCAGGTCGACCAGCTGTTCGATCGCGCTGTCTTCGACGCGGGTTTCGCGGGTGACCTTGCGCGCTTTCACCAGCCCGGCATCCTTGCCCGACAGGCCCAGCGCGCGGCCCCCGGCGGCGTGGATCGCGGCGACGATCTGCTTGTTGATCGCGCCCGAGAGCACCATCTCGGCGATCTCCACCGTCGCCTCGTCGGTCACGCGCAGGCCGTCGACGAAGCGGCTTTCGACCCCCACCCGCTCCAGCATCGCGCCGATCTGCGGGCCGCCTCCATGGACGACGACGGGGTTGATGCCGACCGCTTTCAGCAGAACCACGTCCTGCGCGAAGCTGGCGGCGGCGGTGGTGTCGCCCATCGCGTGTCCGCCGTATTTCACCACGAAGGTGCGCCCGGCGTAGCGGCGCAGGAAGGGCAGCGCCTCGATCAGGACGCTGGCCTTGGCACCGGCGTCGAGGCCGGCTTCGTCGGAGGTGGCGGTTTGCGGGGTCTCGCTCATGGCCCGCGCGCTACCGCGTGCGGAGCGGTTTGGGAAGGCGCGACGCGCGCCGCGCCTTCCGGAATTGCGCTATTCGTCGGGCGTGGGTTCGGCGCTCGACATGGGTTCGGGCTGCGCGGTCGCCTCGCCCGCCCCTTCTGTCGGCGCGTTGGTCATCGCGGTGTCGGGCAGTTCGACCGGGACGGCATCGGGGTCCTCCTCGGTCACGATCAGATCGCCGCCACCCTGGTCGACGGCATCGGCCTCGTAGGTCTTGTCCTCGTCGGACTGGGTGCAGGCGGCAAGGCCGAGCACGGCGGCAAGCGGCAGGGCGAGTACGGCGGTTCTGGTCATCACAGCGGTTCTCCTGATCTGAGGCTGCTACCCGAACAAGGCACGAGCACGCGCCCCGGTTCCGACAGGAGACTCGCGCAGCAGCGCACCGGGTCGGCTTGCCTGACACACCTGACACACAGTCCTAAGGTCAAAAACCCTCCCCCCGGATCGCCCCCTCCGCAGGGCACGAAAGCCGTGCCATACGCAGGCGCGCGCACTCGGGGCGATGGACGGAGGCGGGACAGGCGGCATCCCGCCAGCATAGCATTGCACGCGGCCTGTAGGACAGCGCGCGGGCGGGCAAGCCTTGCCCGTGCCGGCCCGCGGGCTATGTTTGCCCGAGGGATTTCGAGGGGAGAGACGCGATGGGCGAGCGTGAGGGTGAGACTGCACCGGGCGGAGAATACCTCGCGCATCCCTCGGGCACGCATCCTTCGGGCGCGGAGGCGACCGGCGTCACGCTGTACCGCCCGATCTTCGTCTCGGTGCTCTACCTGCTCAACCTCGTCACCGGCTTTACCGTGCTGATCGGCCTGATCCTGGCCTATGTCTGGCGCAATGACGGGGCGACGACCGAGTGGGAGGAGACGCACTTCACCTACCTCATCCGCACCTTCTGGATCGGCTTCTGGGTCGCGATCGTCGCGGGCGTGCTGCTGCTTTTCGGGGGCATCGCCCTGTCGATGGAGATTCCGCTGGCGGAAAATCTCGGCCCGGACGAGCACGGCAAGGCACCGCTGCCGATCATCGCCGCGCTGCTGGTCGCGATGCTGCTCGGCTTCCTGATGTTCCTCTGGTTCTGCGTACGCAGCATCCTCTCGCTCGCCAATGCGGCCAACCGGCGGCCGATGCCCAGCCCGAAAACATGGCTGTTTTGAGGGGGATAGCGATGCGTTAAGGATCGCCCTTCATCGCTTCTTGAGACCTTTCCCGCGATGGCGGAGCGATGGGCGCTCCTGTCCCCTTTCGCCGGCCTTCCCCCCGCGCCGCCGCGCATCGCGGCCCCGCGGCGCGCAGAGCCGCGCCTGCCCATCGGTCGGAAACTTCCTCGTGGACGGACGCGGCGCGCAGCCTCGGGCTGGTGCTGGTGGCGGCGCCACTGGCGGTGTTCAGCGCCGTCCTGCTCGTCGATGGCGTGCCCACGGTGCGCGCCTCCGCCGACAGCGCGCAGGCTCCCGCGCAGGGTCGGC
This sequence comes from uncultured Citromicrobium sp., assembly GCA_964574905.1. Classification (GTDB taxonomy): domain Bacteria; phylum Pseudomonadota; class Alphaproteobacteria; order Sphingomonadales; family Sphingomonadaceae; genus Alteriqipengyuania. The sequence continues at coordinate 14,783 of CAZNOY010000013.1, forward strand.
TGGTCGAGGCGCGGTTCGGCCCTTGCATCGGCGGCGAGCGGCACACCTGCGTGGTCGATGGCGACACGATCTGGCTGCACGACCAGAAGATCCGCATCGCGGACATAAACGCGCCCGAAATCTTCGAACCGAAATGCGAGAGCGAGCGTGCAGTCGGCATGCGCGCGACCGAGCGGCTGACGCAGTGGCTCAACGCCGCTCCCTTCGAAGTCCACCCCAACCCCGACGGCCGCGACGAGGACCGCTACGGCCGCAAGCTGCGCGTCCTCTCGCGCGGCGGATCGAGCGCGGTCGAGGTGCTGGTGGCAGAGGGTCTGGCGACGCGCTGGGGCGAGCCGCGACGGGCGTGGTGTTGAGGGGCCTCAGGCAGCCGCCGCAGAATTCAGCTTTCCGGAGGAGGCCAGCTCCTCGTGCAGCGAGCCAGCCGAAAGTTCGAGCCCATTGGGCCAAGCAAGCGCTCCGAAACTGATGAAGGCGCGCGCAAAGTAACTTTTGTCGGCAAGCGGCTCGGTCAAAACCGTTTTCGCCTTCAGGAGGTCTTCGCCGAACCACTCCCCGTGACTGCCATCGGAAAAGGCGAGCGACAGGCTGTGCGGCCCGCTCGGTTCGACATGGGTTAGCTTAATCATCCTGATCGGCTCCGGGTATCTGCTCCAGAGGTAGCAGCGCTTCGGCCCGTTTCCAATTCTCAACGAGTTCGGCGGAGTGGCTCGCGACCCAATCCTGCACCAGCCGGAGCGCCTTGGGTGGAAGCTTGCCTTGCAACACCCGCCCGTCGTCGAGCGCGATCAGCGCTTCGAACCCTTGGTAGATGGCATGAATATGCGGCGGCCCGTGATCGCGATGATACATCCGGATAAGGATGCCGAAGAAGGCCGAGATTGTGGGCATGGAGCAAATCTAGAGCGCGCCGGAATAATCGGCAAGCAAAGGGCGATCAGCGCCCGCGATAAGGCTCGCAAGCGACACCATCGCCATCGCGGTCGAGATGCGGACCATACCCCGGCTCGCCATACCGGATCGGCGCGGCGCCTGCCGCGCGGGCGGCAGCGCAATTCCTGTAGGATGCGATGGCGCCGACTTCCTGCCGCATCGACTGCTCGCCCCACCGCCGATCGAAAGCGGCCTGCGGATCGACCACATCTTCCTTTGCGGAAGACCACGGCAGATTGTCGGGCATCCCGAATTTCGCGACCCCAACCACACCGAGCAGGGCGACGGTGAAGAAAACTTCCAGCAGGCGTCTCATGCGCGGGAGCGTACACGCGGTTAGTGAGCGGAAAGTGCGCCGGTATAGTGAACGCGGCGCATCGGCAGGCGATCAAGCGAAGGGCAATCGAACTGCTCAAAAAGCTCGGGCGGAACGACCCGTGCCCGTGCGGTTCGGGATGAGATTTCAAGCGCTGCTGCCTGCGCTTCGGGCGCCATAATGGGGCCGGGCGGCGGGACTATTGGCGGTGAATGGTGAAGCGCTCCGGGCGGAGCGAGAGGTTCGCCCGGGTGGATCAACTGGGCGTTCTTGCAGGCTATTTTGAACGGCCGATGTAAATTAAAAACTGATTTCCCTGTGAATTGTGACCGGGCTCAGGCCATAAACGTCAGCGGGACGACCAAATAAGCCGACAAAGGGTATGATGATCTGGGCGATAATGGTTGTGGAGCCGGAGAGAATTTTTTTCTCGCCGAACTTATCCAACTCGCCTCCTCCCAGTGTTACATAGTCGCCGGGCAGGGCGTCGACAATTCCGCCCACATGCCAATGGCCACCTATTTCAACTGGGAACTTCAGAGGTATATCGAGATCCTGTATCTGAAGAAATTCCCGCTTCACGTTAAACCAAAACACATGCTCTTCAGAAAAAAGGACGAAAATCACACCCAATGGCAGCGCTTGCGTGAATTTTATTATAATATCGGCAAGGCGCTTCCGCTCTTCCTTTTGAACTTTAGCACTCCGCTCTTTATCAGAAGCTTCGAGCCCTTCGGCGATTTGATCAATGATCGCTTCACTTTGCAGAAGATCATTGAAAAGCTTTTGATCTACCGCAACCAGCTTGCCAGTCGCCATGATAAGTTGACCGTAATCCAACTCGCGCTGCTCAGATGCGGTCGACTTTTCTTCGACTAGCCCAACGAACTTTGTTGAATTGATCCAAAGCGGGTCGTACTCCTCGCGGAGCTGTCGATTCAGATCTGTACTTCCCAACCTTTGGCCGCTGACGGGACCGAGAGACCCCTTTACAGCACCTTCAGACGACTTGGATTTCCCCGAAATCCGTTCGTAGCCGGTCAGTGCCCCTACCCCTTCGATTTGAGAAACCAGCGCCGCGACTCTTTCATGGTCCGCATAAAGGAAGTCGATCATATGGCCCTCTACTTGGACTAAGGGTCCTACTCCGCCGCTTCTGGCTGGCTACTCCCCCCAGCATCATCGCCGAACAGCCCCGGGCCGTCGTCCTCGGTGCCGTCCACCTCGTTCGCGGCCTTGGCCTTGGTGCGTTTGTCGAAGGTGCTCCACACCGTGTTCCAGTCGCCCTTGGTGGCGCCCTTGGAATATTCGGTGGCGCGCTGTTCGAAGAAGTTGGCGTGCTCCACGCCGTTGAGCAGCGGGGTCAGCCACGGCAGCGGGTGATCGTCGATCATGTAGATCGGCTGCAGGCCCAGCTGACCCAGCCGCCAGTCCGCGATGTAGCGGATGTACTTCTTGATCTCCTTCGCGGTCATCCCGGAAACCGGGCCCATTTCGAAGGCGAGGTCGATGAAGTTGTCTTCCAGCCGCACCGACTTCTGGCAGATGTCGATGATGTCTTCCTTCACCGCCTTGGTGTAGCAGTCGCGCTCGCGCACGAATTCGTGGAACAGCCGCACGATGCCTTCGCAGTGGAGGCTTTCGTCGCGGACCGACCAGCTGACGATCTGGCCCATGCCCTTCATCTTGTTGAAGCGCGGGAAGTTCATCAGCATGGCGAAGCTGGCGAACAGCTGCATGCCTTCGGTGAAGCCGCCGAACGCCGCGAGCGTACGGGCGATATCCTCGTCCGTGTCGACGCCGAACAGCTGCAGGTAATCGTGCTTGTCCTTCATCTCCTCGTATTCGAGGAACATGCCGTATTCGCTTTCGGGCATGCCGATCGTGTCGAGCAGGTGGCTGTAGGCCGCGATGTGGATCGTCTCCATGTTGGAGAACGCGGCCAGCATCATCTTGATCTCGGTCGGCTTGAACACGCGGCCGTATTTTTCGTGGTAGCAGTCCTGCACCTCGACATCGGCCTGGGTGAAGAAGCGGAAGATCTGGGTGAGCAGGTTGCGCTCGTGATCGGAAAGCTTCTGCGCCCAGTCGCGGCAATCCTCACCCAAGGGCACTTCCTCGGGCATCCAGTGAACCTGCTGCTGTCGCTTCCAGAAGTCGTACGCCCACGGATATTCGAAGGGCTTGTAGGTCTTGCGGGCTTCGAGCAGCGACATTGGTGTTCTCCGGGGCGCGGGGGCCTTCTTCGGTGGTTGCGATCTTGCAGGGTCTGCCAACATAAGGAATCACAGCGGTGATTCGATAGCAAGAGCTGCGAATGGGTCGGGGATAAGCGGTGCGGGCGCTACCGCCTTTGGGCCGGGGGCCGCAGCTAGCCGGGCAATCCGCCGATCGACAAGGCGACGACCATCACGACAATCACGATTCCGAGACCGATCGCCGCACCGCGGCTCGCCGCAGCCTCCCTAAAGAAGGCGCGCATATCACCCCGCCGACATGCAGGATCGTATCCCCTCCCATAATCAACCGGATGGCCCAGCCCCGCACGGCTCGCAAGCGCGAACAACGCCAGGATTGGCGCGCCAGCCGTGGCCGGGCAACGACGAACCGCGGAACGAAAGCGACGCGCCAGCCGTTGGTTTATTGAAAGGCGAGCCGACACAGGCCGCTGAAAACGCAGAAGAATTGGAGCATTTTATGTTCGAGAAGATCCGCATCAAGGAACACATGGAAATCGTCGATACGACCGGCCAGCACGTCGGCACGGTGGACGAAGTCGAAGACGAGCGCATCAAGCTGACCAAGTCGGATGCGATGGACGACCAGCACCACTTCATCGCGCTCGACGCGGTGGACAAGCTGGACGACAACCGCGTCGTCCTCAAGGAAGGGACGCCGCTGCCCGTTGGCCTCGGCAACAAGGCCACCGCGCCCGCCTGACCCCTTACCCGCCTGACACCGACCGGCCTGACACCGGCCGGAAGGTTCATTCACGAAGCCCTCGCTCCCCGCCGGAGCGGGGGCTTTGTCTTTGGGGCCGCCAGCTGGCGGGCAAGGCGCTTGCGCGCGATGCGAGATTTCGTGTAACACTGTCTCATTGGGGGATGAGCAATGAATCGAATGGTTTGCATCGCAGCGGCGGCACTGGCGGCTGCGGCAGCCGCACCCACCTCGGCTCAGGAGTGCGCGAGCGAGACAGACACTCGCACGAAAACCGGGCAGGCGGCCCAGGATCTGGCAGAGGGGGTCGCCGCCATGATGGCGGAGATCGACGCCGAGGCGGAGGGCGAAACGGCGACCGCCTATGCGTTTCTCGATGGCGAGGAACCGGGCAACCCGCTCGAACTGACGGCCGAGGATATCGCCTTTTTCGCCTGCGAAGAAGGCGCGGTGTCGAACTATCGCGCCTACCCTCGCCGAGAGCAGATTGCCTGGCTGGTGAGGTTGCATTCTGCGCTCGCGGGCGGAGGCACGCTCGACGATGCGGCGGAGGCGATTGCGGGCGATACCCGGATTGCACCGGCAGCCGCGCGAGAGGTGTCTCGCCTGTGGCTGATCTCGTCGATCAACGGCTTCCGGATGAGGGAATCGGATGGTGAGATGGTTGCCGAGTTCCGACGGCAGGCGTTCGACGCGCTCGAAGCGGCAGGCGGGCACCCGACGGCGCTGGCGGTGCTGGCTGAAGCTCTCGATACGGTCGACGAGTGCGCACAGGCCAATTTCGACGGTCTGCTTTCGCGCGCCGCGCCCGGCACCGACGCGGCCTGGATCATCGCAGAGGCGGCCACCTGCAGCCGGAACTACGTGCGCGCTCTGCAAGCCGATCCCGCGCACGCCGTCGCACCAGTCTACCGCCTGGCGACCTATGGCTCGCTGAGCGATGTGCGAAGCATCCCGGTGCTCGAATGGCTGGCGAGCGATGCCGCAGTCGCAGCCGTCGCGCCCGCCGATCGGGCGAGCTACCGGAGCGGCATCACCGCGCGCCTGCTCGACCAGTTGTTCGAAAGCGGCCTGACCGAACGCGCGCTGGCGCTTTACGATGGCCTGCCATCCGAGGTGCAGGAGCGGATCATCGCAAGTGGGGCGCCCGTCGCGACCGACGAGAAATCTCGACGCAGCGTCGAAACCGGCCGCACCATCACCATTTCAGGTCACTCGGTCGTGTGGAAGGAATTCGAACCCTGGAGTGCGCTGACAACTCACCTCGCCATCGCACTCTACAACGCGGGTCGTGTGCCGGAGGCAGAGGCGCTGCTCCAATCCGACATCAGACTGGCGGAGAGCCGCAAGTGGGCCGAATGCAGGACCGATTTCGAACGTAAGACTCAGTGCGGGGACGAACCGGATTCGCAAACCATCTTGCTGCTCGACAAGCAGATGCACCAACCCGAGAGCGATCCCTACCCGTTGGCCGAGGTCATTTTCGGGAGCGGTTTTCCAGGCTCCATCTCTCAATCCGGACCGGTCGCCGATCTCGGCTGCATCGTCTTCGCCGAGCCGCAATATGCCGATATCTGCGATAGCCTGCGCCAGTCGGTAGCGCGCAGCGCGACGCTCGACCTGGACGATTACGAGGCCGAAGAATCGGAGCCGGCATTCGCCGCGATCCGCGATCTGGGCCTGCCCGGCTTTGCGGCAATCGCAGCGGCAACGGACCAGCGGCTGGCGCAGGCGCGCGCCGCCTATGGCCCGCTCGACGATGACAACTGGCAGCGCGAGCGGGTCGATCCGGTCTATCCCGACTTTGCCGTCTCCCGGCAGCCCGCCGATGCCCCGCGCCTTGCGAACGAGGGCGACGATGTGGAAGGGCCCGAATGGCCAGACAATTTTGGCGATCCGCCGCCCGCGATGTGGCCGCTACGCTGGGATGTGGACGGCGACAGGGTTACCGCGATCGCGATCTCGCCGATCTTCGATCCGGCGGGCGAAGTCTCCCCCGGCGGGTACTGGGTGTTGTTGTCGGAAAACGGCGGGAAGAGCTGGGCCGACGCGCTCTACACCGGCCTCTCGGCCTATTTCCCTTTTGTCTTCGATGCCGCATCGACCATGCGGCTGCGCGATGGCGACACGATCCACCTGCCGGTGGAGCGCGCGCTGATCGACACCTCGACGATCACCTATCCGCCGATCGGCACGCAAACGATCGATCGCGAAGGCGGGCTGGTACTCGACCTGCCGCTCGATCGGCTGCGCGCGGACAGCGATAATGACGGGCTCACCGACCTTGCCGAAGCGCACCTGCTGCTCGACCGCCCGCGCGAAGGGCTCGATACGCCCTTCGTGGTCGGCAACTATGTGCCCGTGACATGCGAGGGCCCGCCCGATCGGCAGATGCTCGCGCGCGCGGAGATGTTCGCGCATATTTTCCAGACTTCGGCGCGCGCCATCGTGGAACCGGTCGACCGCCCCCCTTCGCAGATCATAGGTGGATGGAAGCGCGTGCCGACAGCCGAAAACCTGCCGCTGTTCATCGCGGGCGATCCGGCGGATTTCGCCTGCCTGTCGATCGCGCAGCCGGTGATGGTCTATTCGCAGGACGACATAGCCGAGCTGCAACGCCGCACGCCCGACTTCCGCACGATCAAACTGCCGCGCATGGTCGTCAATCGGGCGGGCACGCGCGGCTACGTCCAGTGGTCGGCGGGCTGGACCGGCGGCACGCTGCTATTCCTGTGGGAAGACGGCGCGTGGCGGGTCGAAACCATCAGCGAGTGGATCACCTAGGCGCTGCGGCAGGACCCCGCGCCGTCATGCGCGGGGCCGGGGGCCTTGCGATGCGCCATTGCTGGCGGAAGATTCAGAAATCGGCGGCGGGGTTTTCGCGCACCTTGTCCTGCCGCTCACGCTCCCGCTGTTCGGCCTGCTCGCGCGCCAGCCGCCAGGTTTCCTTGTAATTCGCGTCGAGAATGCGCGTGTCGAGCAGGAAGCTGCGGGTATATTCAACCGGGCGGCCGACCACGCTGCGCTGGAACCCGACCTTGACCGCAAGGCCCCAATAGCAGCCCTCGTGCTGCTCGATATTCTGCGGGGCGCGAAAATAGCGGAAATTGTTGCGCATCGGCCCGCATTTGCGCGGCAGCTTCTTGGGGAACCAGGCGCCCATCACCTCGCCCCTGTCCGTATCGTACACAGGTGCATCGCCATATTTTTCGAGCAGCGCGTCCATCACGGTAGTGTAGGCGGGGTAGTGACCGCGGCGGTACGAACTCTCGCGATAGACCGCGAGCGCGCGCGGATTCTCGCTGAAATCGAAGTAGACGGTGATCCGCTCGTAAGAGGGGCGGGTGCCTTCGTGGTCCCGATCGGCCTCGAGATAACGCATCGCCCCTCGGCCAAGCGCGGTCCGCCCGAGCCTGTTCCCCTTCACCTCGAAATCGTTTGCGGCAAGGGCGACCAGCACCTGGTCGACATTCATGCCAAGCTTGAGGTTGAGGATGTCTTCCTGCGGTGCGGCATCGTAATAGGGAGCGAGCACATCGGCGAACTCGTAGTCGGGCTCCTGCGCGGCTGCCGGAACGGCTCCTGCCGCCAGCAGGCCCAGTGCAAAACCCGTGGCCTGCGCGAATAGCATACGAAAAATCTTCAAGGCGCCCCCCCCTTCCTGTGCGTCGGGGGGCACCCTACCGGCTCGATCGGGTCATGCAAGAACGCGGGCCGGATGCACGGGCCGGGTCGATGCGCGCGCTTGCGCGCTTGGCACGTGGGCACCGACCTGCGCGGGTTCCTCTATTGCGGGGCCGCCGTGGGCACGCCGCCTACTGGCAGGCGAGGCATTCCTCGTAGTCGGTCTGCTCTCCGCCGGCGCCTGCGGCCAGTTCGTACTTCGCCGCTTCGGAGGTGTTGTCCGCCTCCACGCCGCCGGCAAAGCCCGCGCGCTGCACGCTCTTGCTCCGCAGGTAGTAGAGCGATTTGATCTTCCGCTCCCACGCGTGGAAGTGCAGCATCATCAGATCCCACTTGTCGACGTCGGCGGGGATGAAGAGGTTGAGGCTCTGCGCCTGGTCGATCATCGGCGCGCGGTCCGCCGCAAAGTCGAGCAGCCAGCGCTGGTCGATTTCGAAGCTGGTCTTGTAGACCGCCTTTTCCTCGGGCGTCAGGAAGTCGAGGTGCTGCACCGAACCGCCGCGTTCGAGGATCGAATTCCACACATTGGTCGAATCCTTGCTCTTCTTCGCCAGCAGTTCCTTGAGGTAGGGGTTCTGGACGACGAAGCTGCCCGACAGCGTCTTGTGCGTGTAGATGTTGGCGGGGATCGGCTCGATGCACGCCGAAGTCCCGCCGCAGATGATGCTGATCGAGGCGGTCGGTGCGATCGCCATCTTGCAGCTGAACCGCTCCATCGCGCCCATTTCCTCGGCATCGGGGCACGGCCCGCGCTCGTGCGCGAGCATCATCGATGCCTCGTTCGCCTTGGTGTTGATGTGCTGGAACATCTTGACGTTCAGCGCCTTCGCCATCGGCCCTTCGAGCGGCAGGCCCTGCGACTGGAGGTAGGAGTGGAAACCCATCACGCCCATGCCGACCGATCGTTCGCGGCTGGCGGAATACTTCGCGCGCGCCATTTCGGGCGGGGCGCGGTCGATATAGTCCTGCAGCACGTTGTCGAGGAAGCGCATGACGTCCTCGATGAACTGCTTGTCGCTGTTCCACTCGTCCCACTTTTCGAGGTTGAGCGAGCTGAGGCAGCACACCGCCGTGCGATCGTTACCCAGGTGGTCGCGGCCCGTGGGCAGCGTGATTTCGCTGCACAGGTTGGAGGTCGAAACCTTCAGGCCCAGGTCGCGGTGATGCTTGGGCATCATCGAATTCACCGTGTCGGAGAAGACGATGTAGGGTTCGCCCGTCGCCAGCCGCGTTTCGACCAGCTTCTGGAACAGCGAGCGCGCGTCGACCGTCTTGCGGACCGACCCGTCGCGCGGGCTAACGAGATCGAATTCCTCGCCCGCACGCACCTTTTCCATGAACTCGTCGGTGACGAGCACGCCGTGGTGCAGGTTCAGCGCCTTGCGGTTGAAATCGCCCGAGGGCTTACGGATTTCGAGGAATTCCTCGATCTCCGGGTGGTTGATGTCGATGTAGCACGCCGCCGAGCCGCGCCGCAGCGAGCCTTGCGAGATCGCCAGCGTCAGGCTGTCCATCACGCGCACGAAGGGGATGATCCCGCTGGTCTTGCCGTTGAGGCCGACCGGCTCGCCGATCCCGCGCACATTGCCCCAGTAGGTGCCGATCCCGCCGCCCTTGGAGGCGAGCCACACGTTCTCGTTCCAGGTGTCGACGATGCCGTTGAGGCTGTCTTCGACCGAGTTGAGGTAGCACGAGATCGGCAGGCCGCGATGGGTGCCGCCGTTCGAGAGCACCGGGGTCGCGGGCATGAACCACAGGTTCGAGATATAGTCGTACAGGCGCTGCGCATGCTCCTGATCGTCGGCGTAGGCATCGGCCACACGCGCGAACAGGTCCTGATATTTCTCGCCCGGCAGCAGGTAGCGATCCTTGAGCGTTTCCTTGCCGAATTCGGTCAGGTTGTCATCGCGCGCTTCGTCGGTGACGATCTCGAACCGGCGCGGGTTGACCTTCTTGCTGTCGGACGTGTCGGCGACGCTTGCTGCGACGGCCTTGGCCATGGCCTCGGCGGCGGCGCCAGCCACCAGTTCTTCCGATCCGTGATCCTGCTTGTCCATCGCGACTGCCTTCTTTGGGGTCCTGGTCTTGGCCTTCTTCGCGCCGGCCTTGCCCGTAGGCCGCACCGTCTCTTCGCCGGTAGTCGAGATATCGGTTTCGCCTGTGCTGAATTCCATAGTCTCGCCCCTAAAGTAGTGCCCGATGGAGCGGCCTTTCCCCGCCCCACGACCGTGATCGTTCGACGCGGCAGGCCGCGCCCACCAAAATCATTCGCCTTCGCGCCGGTCTAGACGGGAATCCCAATCCGCCACGCAAAGCGCGCATACGGAGCCAATCTGCTGCGAAGAGCATTGCCCCCATTGCCGCCTGCGTCTCGAATGGCCGGGTCGGTTCCGGTCCTCATCCGCATCGCGAAGGATTGCGAACATGAATCAGCAGGCCGGAAGGCGCAAGGGGTGAGATGACGCAAAAATATGTGTCGCACGCCGCAATGTGACTGGACGCGGCTACAAAACCAACGCGCGCGCCGATTCGCAGACGTGCTTCGGGCGCGATCAAACTGTGCAAAACATTTCGCGCGTCGAGTGTGCCGGGCGATTGCCCCGCGATACCGATTGGCAGCCGGAAAAACGGCCACGAAAAAGGGCCCCCGCGCCATGCGCGAGAGCCCCGGTTACCGGCAAAAGCGCCGGTGGTGGATGTGCGCGACGCGCTTATTCCATCTCGTCGGCGCGCTCGTTCATCGCGTCGGCCTTCACCTCGCCCGAGTCCTCGACCTGATCGGCCTTGGCATTCAGCGCATCTTCCTGCGCTTCGGTGGGCGCCTGGTCGGCCCGCTCTTCGAGCGCGTCGGCACGCTCATCGCTGGTGGCTTCGACCTGATCGGCCTGCTGTTCGAGCATGTCGCCCTGCTCTTCGACGGCATCGTCCTGACCGCAAGCGCTCAGCGCAAGGGCGGCGGCAGGCAGGGCGGCGATAAGTGCGATCTTCTTCATGGGAATTGGTCCTTCAATTGCCTCCGCCCGGCACGGGCGGCACACCCCACCAATGGTCGAGCGCCGCTATTTGGCCATAATTAGCAATTGTTATAAAATTCAGCGCGGTAGCAAAACGGTATCGCGGGCGATCGGATCGGTCTGCGGGTGGTCGAGCGTGAAGTGCAACCCCCGGCTCTCCTTGCGTTCGAGCGCGCAGCGCACGATCAGCTCGGCCGCCTGAACCAGGTTGCGCAGCTCGATCAGGTCGGTCGTGACGCGGAAGCTGCCGTAGTAGTCCTCGATCTCCGACTGCAGCAGGCGAATGCGGTTCGCCGCACGTTCGAGCCGCTTGGTCGTGCGCACGATCCCGACATAGTTCCACATGAAGCGGCGGATCTCGGTCCAGTTCTGCTTGATGACCACCTCTTCGTCCGAATCGGTCACCCGGCTCGCGTCCCACGGGCGGATCTCGGGCGGAGCCTCCAGCTCGTCCCACATCGACAGGATGTCGCGCGCCGCCGCCTCGCCGAACACGAAGCACTCGAGCAGCGAGTTCGACGCGAGACGGTTCGCCCCGTGCAGCCCGCTTTCGATGCATTCGCCCGCCGCCCACAGGCCGGGCAGGTCGGTCCGCGCATAGAGGTCCACCAGCACGCCGCCGCAGGTATAATGCTGCGCGGGCACGACCGGGATCGGCTCCTTCGTCATGTCGATCCCTAGGCCGAGCAGCTTTTCGTGGATCGTGGGGAAATGCTCGCGCACGAACTCGGGCGGCTTGTGGCTGATGTCGAGATGGACGTAATCGAGCCCGTAGCGCTTGATCTGGTCGTCGTTCGCGCGCGCCACCACGTCGCGCGGGGCCAGCTCCATCCGTTCCGGATCGTAGGCGGTCATGAACCGCTCTCCGGTGCGCGGATTGAACAGCCGCCCGCCCTCGCCGCGCACCGCCTCGGTAATCAGGAAGTTCTTGACCTCCAGATTGTAGAGGCAGGTCGGGTGGAACTGCATCATTTCCATGTTGGCCACGCGCGTGCCCGCGCGCCACGCCATCGCGATGCCATCGCCCGTCGCGCCGCGCGGCGCGGTGGAGAACAGGTAGCAGCGCCCCGCGCCGCCCGCCGCGAGCACGGTCGCACGCGCGACATGCGCCTCGACCTTGCCCGTCTCCTCGTTCAGCGCATAGGCACCCCACACCTGCCCCGCGCCCGAATAGCGCAGCTCGTGCCGCCCGGTGATCAGGTCTACGCAGGTGCGCCCCGGCAGCAGGGTGATGTTGGGGTTTTCCTCGGCGGCCTTCAGCAGCGCGGATTGCACCGCCCAGCCGGTCGCATCGTTCACATGGACGATTCGGCGGTGCGAATGGCCGCCCTCGCGCGTCAGGTGCAGCGCGCCGCTTTCCTTGTTGAAGGGCACGCCCAGCTCGATCAGCCGGTCGATCGCGTGCGGCGCGCGCTCGATCACGAATTCGACCGTGTCGCGATCGTTCAGCCCCGCGCCCGCCACCATTGTATCGCGGATATGATCCTCGAACGTGTCGCCCGCGTCGAGGACGGCGGCGATGCCGCCCTGCGCCCACGCCGTGCTGCCTCCGGTGAGCGAGCCCTTGGCGAGGACGAGCACCTTCTTCTCTTCGGCAAGGGCCAGTGCCGCGGTCAGCCCGGCGGCACCCGACCCGATGATGAGGACGTCGTGGGTTTCGGTCATGTCCCGTCTCATGGCGGGCACGGTGCGGTGCTGCAAGATTTTGCTTGATCGTCAAGCATTCGCGGTGTGCAAACCCGCGATGGACCCGGAACGGCGAAAGCAGCTTGAAGAACGCCGCGCAGCCTTGCGCGAGGCTCCGCCGCCCCGACGCGTCGAAGGCACGATCATCCCGCGGCTCGCGGAACGCGGCGTGCCGCACGAGCCACGCTTCGATGGAATCTGGACCCCGCCCTATATCCGCGTCGCGGGCAATGGCGTGTGGTGGCCGGATTGCCCCGAACCGGCGGACATCGACCACTGCTGGCTGAATGACGAGGTCGATCCCAAGGGCACCCTGACCGCGCAGTTGCGCGTCGATGTGATCCGCCGGATGATCGAACGCGCGACCGCTCCGGATACCGAGGTCCGCTTCGGCTACGACACCGGCTTCGAAACCGACGTGTCACTCAGGGCGAGCGATGCGATCGCCAATCTCGATGTGCTGCTCGATTTCGGCTGGACGATCTGGATCACCGGCTATCCGGAGAACTGGCTGATCGAGATGAACCGTGACGACATCGCGCGGCTCGCCCTGCCGCCCGAACTGTCGCCCGAAGAAGACGCCCGGCTCGACGCGCTGGCGCAGCTCTACGCGTTCCCGCTGACCCAAACGCTCGCCGGCCTTGGCATCGCGCACGAACTGATCCGCGACGACGATCCGCGACGCCCACGGAGGCCTCGGCACGTCTACAATGACCGACCGGGGATCGAGAAGGAGAGTCTGAAGACAGTCGTCGATCCGGACGATATCGACGCCTTGCAGACGCTGGTGAGCGATTTCGTGGAGGCGCGCTGCGAGGCGGATGCAACGCTGGTCGCGACGGTGGGCATGTACGGCGTGCCGCACAACCGGACCGGATCGCCCTACGTGCTGATGCCTGTCACCGCGCTCGTGCCCACGTTCCATTCGCTGGTGGCGATGGGGTACCGCGACATCGAGCAGGAGCCGCTGGCCGGCGTGTCGCTGAGCCATGTCGAGCTGTGGAGCACGGCAGGGAACTGGCTGCTGACCGTCGCTTTTGACGATCCCTTCTGGAGAATCCGCGCCTGGGGTTAAGCCCGGGTCAGGTATCCTTTGCTGCGCTCAGTCCGCGGATCAGGCGGCCTTGGCCGGATTAGGAGCGGCGACAGACACCGACTCCCTACTCGCCTTCGCGGCGTCGTCGATAGGCATCTCTTCCCCCTCGATACAGGTGCGGTTCCGGCCTTTGGCCTTTGCGGCGTAGAGCCGTCTGTCGGCCAGTCTGATGCATGCGTCCGTCAGGCCGCCGGTCTCGCCGGGCATGGCGATGCCCGCACTGAAACGAAGCCGGTAACCGGGCGCGAAGTCGAACACCTCGAGCGCAGCCTCGCTACGCACGCGCTCTATGATCTGCCTTGCTTCCTCTAGCCCGGTGGCAGGCAGCACGACGAGAAACTCCTCACCGCCCCAGCGGCCGACGATGTCGGTCGGGCGCACACTGCGCTCCACCACCCGTGCGAAATCATTGAGAATCCTGTCGCCCGCGTCGTGACCAAAGCTATCGTTCCACCATTTGAAGTGATCGATATCGAGCAGCGCGAACGACGCGCGCGGCTGGCTCGTGCCGATGTTACGCAGCGCGTGGTCCATTTTTTCCAGCGTGGCGCGCCGGTTGGCGAGCCCGGTCAGCGGATCGGTCATCGCCAGACGGTGGAAACGGCGGCGGTGCCGCAGCAGGAAGAAGATCAGCGTTCCCAGCAGCAAGAGCGTGGTGACCGACCCGACGATGACCGCGATCGCCAGCCGCAGCCGGGCATCGCTCGCGCGTTCTTCGGCAGACAGACGTTTCTGCAACTCTTCGGTCTGGAACCGTGCCTGCAGCGCGGTCACTCCGCTTCGCAGCTCTTCCTCGCGCCTGTCCCTATTGGCATCGCTCGCGCGGCGCATGTCGGCATAGGCCTGCGCGTCGCGCCCGAGCATCGCCAGGGCCTTCGCACGTATATCGAGTGCCAGGATCCAGTCGTCGTTGGAGGCTTCTCCCTTGCCCTCCGCGATCAGCGGATCGAGCAGCACGACAGCCTCGCCCGGCTTGCCCCGCTCGGTAAGCAGGGCGGCCATCAGCGCGGTGGCGGGCAAGGCCATGCGTTCGCCTTCGCGACCCAGAGACTTGTAGACGCGCTCGCACTCCTGGCCCGCATCGCCGATCCTGCCGCTCTCGTAGGCGGCCTGGCACACGCCGAGCAGCGCGTAATCGACCGCATATTCGCCGCCATAGGAGCGCGCCTGCTGGGCCGAGGCGCGGAAGTCGGCCATCGCGGCCTTGGAATCTCCATCCTCGAGTTCGGTGTAGCCGCGCATCATGAGTTCGTTGGCCGCAAGATCGCTCAGGCCCAATTTCAGGTAGGTATCGAGCGCTTCGGAGTGCAGCTGCTCCGCATAGCGGAAATCGTGCCCGACCGAGACGAGATAGGCGAGCATCGTGGCCGCCTTCGCATGCGCCAGCGACTGCCCCTTGCCCACGCTCTCGCGATAGGCCTGCGACGCGTAGGTGAAGGCCTTGCGCTCGTTTTCGAGCAGCGAATAGTGGAACGAGAGGTCCACCGCACGGCACGCTTTCGCCGTGCTGCCGTCGGGAAGCGCACGATAATCCCGTTCGATCGAAGCAAGAGCGCGGCTCTTCTGGGCGCTGTCCTCGATCGCGTGGAGGTCGGCCAGCCGCACCATCAGGTTCGCAGCATCGCCGCGGCCGAAACCGCTCGCCGCGCGGCGCGCGTTGTCGAGGGCAGCGGAGGTGGGCCTTCCGCTCATCGTCAGCGCGGCCACCTGGGCGAGATAAAGCTCGGCCAGGCGGCGCTTGTCCGCAGGGTCGGTGGCGGCAATCCGGCGCGCGATGAGATCGACCGCGCCGGCCGGATCGCGTCCGGTCTCCAGTTCCGCCTGCATGACCACGGGATCGAGACTGCCGACGCACCGCGCCGAAGCCGGCCCTGCGGCGAGCGCGCAAAACCCGGCGGTCAGGATGGCGGCACCCGCGCGATGCTGCGCCAACACCCTGAATACAGACAGAATTATACTCACATAGCCGCAGTAGCGACGATGGGTTGATCAAAGGTTAGTTTTTCCGGCTGAGAAGGGTGCATTCGCCCCCGCCATCTCGCACGGCTCGCGCGCTAGCCCGCCCCTGTCAGCTGGACGAAAACGTCCTCCAGATCGGGCTCGAGCGTGGAGACATCCTGGATCGCGTAGCCATGGCCCTGCACGATGGTGAGCACCTGGCCCGCAGTCATCTTGTCGCGGTCATAGGTTACTTCGAGCGTGCGCGGCGCGGTCACTTCGGCGCGGGTGAAGGCGGGGTCCATCGGCGGCCCGGCGAGATCCTTGTCGACCTCCAGGCGGATGATCTTCTCGCGCGCCATGCCGACCAGTTCGCGAGTCGGCTTGTCCGCGATCAGTTCGCCATGGTTGATGATCGCGATCCGGTCGCACAATTGCTCCGCCTCTTCGAGGTAGTGCGTGGTCAGCACCACGGTGACGCCCTGCTGGTTGAGCTCGGTCACCAGTTCCCACAATTGCCGCCGCAGCTCGACATCGACGCCCGCCGTCGGCTCGTCGAGCACCAGGATCGGCGGCGAGTGCACCATCGCCTTGGCGATCAGCAGGCGGCGTTTCATCCCGCCTGAAAGGGTGCGCGCGTAGGCATCGCGCTTGTCCCACAGGTGAACCGCTTTCAGCAGCTCCTCGCTGCGGCGCTGGCTTGCCGGAATGCCGTAGAAGCCCCCCTGGTTCTCCAGCACCTCGAACGGGGTGAAGAACGGGTCGAACACGATTTCCTGCGGCACGATGCCGATTGCGCGCTTGGCGTTGCGCGGGTTCTTCGCGATGTCGAAGCCCCAGATTTCCGCGCTGCCGCCTGTGCGCGTGACCAACCCGGCAAGGATGTTGATCAGCGTCGACTTGCCCGCGCCATTGGGGCCGAGCAGGCCGAAAATGCCGCCCTGCGGCACATCGAAGCTGACGCCCTTCAGCGCCAGCTTGCCTTCGCTCTCTCCCTTGCCGGGGGCGTAGCGCTTGGTCAGGTTCTGGATCGAAATCGCCGGACGGGTGCTCATGACAAACGCCACTAGTGCCCGGCGAGCCGATTGGCCACTGCTTAGCGATCACCGAAGGCCAACCGCCCTCTTGCCGTTATCCGGGCACGCGGATATGCGGCAACCCCATGTCCATACCTCCGCCCGAAATCGCCAAGGTCGCCACCCGCCGCGTATGGTGCGACGGCGCGACAGACATTCGCTCGGGCCAGAACTACAAGCCCGCCGCGCTCGGTCATCCGAAGATATATCTCGAAATCGACGAGCACGGCTACGTCGATTGCGGCTATTGCGACCGGCGCTTCGTGCTGATCGGCGGGCCTGCCGACGGGATGGACCAGGGCAGCCTGCCCGATATTTCCGAAGGTGCCGATCCGGGCCACTGACCCCGGGCCACTGACCCCCGCGCTGGGACGTTCGGGCGGGAGCATCCGACTGGATCATGCGTTGTTCAGGCAGGCCGTGCGACAATGCAGGCCGAAAGGATGATGCCCATGAAAACCCCCCGAATCGCCCTTCCCGCCATGATCGCGCTCGGCGCGCTCGCCCTGACCGCACCCGTCGGCGCCTCGGCCGAGCAGGCCCAGCCGACCCGCGGCGAACAACGCCTCGCCAAGCTGATCGATGGCCGCATCGCCGGCACGCCGACCGATTGCGTTCCCTCGCGCCCCTCGGCCCGCATGTACGTGATCGACGGGACCGCGCTGGTCTACGACACCGGCCGCACGGTTTACGTGAACTACACCAGCGATCCCGATTCGCTCGACGATGACGATCTGCTGGTGGTCCGCGACCCGACGCCGAGCCTGTGCCGCACGACGCAGATCACGACGCGCGACCGCTCCGGCGACTTCTTCACCGGCGCGATCTTCCTGACCGACTTCATTCCCTACACGCGGGTCAAGGGCACCAACTGAGCGTGACCGAAGCAGGCGCGCGCCGCTCCCCCGGCCCGAGCAGTGGCCACCGCTAGATGGTGGCTGCGACAAGGGCCTGGGCGCGCGACCTGCACTATGTCTGGTTCCATCATCTCTCCCCGAGCGACTGGTATCGCGGCGGGGAGCATGTCGACGCGCTGTTGCGTCAGCGGTTCGCAGGCCATTGGCACGCGCTGCGCGGCCAACCCGCCGCTTCCTTTCTCGACAGCCCGCGCGGTGCGCTGGCCGCGGTGCTGCTGTTCGACCAGGTTCCGCGCAACATCTTCCGCGAAGACCCGCGCGCCTTTGCCAGCGATCCACTTGCCCGCGCCATCGCCAAGGAGACTATCGCGCGCGGCTGGCATCGCCTGCTCGACCCGCAAGAGCGGCAGTTTCTCTACATGCCGCTGATGCACAGCGAATCGATCGCCGACCAGCGGACGAGCCTGCGGCTGTTCGCACAGCTCGGGCGCTCGCTTTCCTTTGCCCGCAGCCACTACGCGATGATCGCGCGCTTCGGTCGATTTCCCCATCGCAACGCGGTGCTCGGCCGGACGAGCAGCGCGGCGGAAGCGCGCGCGATCGAGGCGGGGAACGCGTGGTAGCGCGCGCGGTGCACTAGGCGTCCTGAAGCTTGGCCCGCCCCGTGTCGCACAGCGCCTGGGCGGGACACGGCGCGCAGTCGGTGCTGCTCGGGCGGCAGTAATTGCGGCCCACTTCCTTCATCAGCAGGTGATGCTCGTCATAATCCGCCGCGCTCCATTCGGGCGGCAGCAGCGGCGTGATCGCGGCAAAGGCGCGCGCGGTATCGGCCCTGGGCGGGACCAGCCCCATGCGCTGGAGCACGCGGCGGTGATGCGAATCGAGCACCATCGCCTTGCGGTCGAGCGTCGAGGCATTGACCACCCCCGCCGCGACCTTGCGTCCGACGCCGGGCAGCGTTTCGAGCCACGCCATCGCCGCGTCCGTTTCCATCGGTTCGAGATGTGTCAGATCGACCGCGCCGCGCCGCGCGACCAGATCGGCAAGGCAGGCTTTGAGCCGCTCGGCTGCGACATTGGGATAGGTCTGCCTCGTCAGATCGGCTTGCAGATCTTCGAGCGAAGCCCCGGCCACCGCCTCCCAGCTGCCGTGCTTCGCCAGCAGCCGGTCGGTCGCTTCGTTGGAAACCTCCGAGCGCGTCCGCGCCCCGATCACCCCCTGCACCAGCACCCACTCGGGCGCGCGACGTTCGCGCGGGGCCCGCTCGATCCGCCCGAACCGCTGGATCAGCAACGGCTGGAGCCGCCGGAGCGTCTCGGTGCGCGGATCGGGGCCGAGGGGCAGCTGCATCGCCCCGGCATAGGCTGGCTATTGCGAAGGCGGCAAGCACCCTCGCCTGCGATCTGTCAGCTGCCCAGGCCGGTCTTGGCGACGATCTTTCGGCCGATGAACCATGAGATCGGGATCGCGAGGACGAAGCCCGCCGCCGACGCCACAGCGATCGGCTGCCATCCGGCCTGCATGTCCATCGAAAGGACCGCAATCACCGCCATTCCCATGAGAGAGGTCGCCACGATCGGCAACAGGATGAGCGTTATTCGAAACATCAATCGGCTCCCGCATTGATGGCCATGATGCCTCAGTGCAGCGGTTGGGCCGCAAAATCATTGATGCCGATCAAACTCGGGCGAGCGAGTTGGTGCGCACTTGAAGGATGTGGGGAGCGTTGGGTGAGGCGGTTTCGGAAACCGCCCCAGTCTATTCCCACTCGATCGTGCCGGGCGGCTTGCTCGTATAGTCGTACACCACGCGGTTGATCCCGCGTACCTCGTTGACGATGCGGGTCGCCACGCGGCTGAGGAAGGCGGAATCAAACGGATAGACGTCCGCGGTCATCCCGTCGGTGCTGGTCACGGCGCGCAGGCCGCACACGCTGTCGTAGGTGCGCCCGTCGCCCATCACGCCGACTGTCTTGACCGGCAGCAGCACCGCAAAGGCCTGCCAGATCGCGTCGTAGAGACCCGCATTGCGGATTTCTTCGAGATAGATCGCGTCAGCCTTGCGCAGGATGTCGCAGCGTTCCTTGGTGACTTCGCCCGGAATGCGGATCGCGAGGCCGGGGCCGGGGAACGGATGGCGACCGACGAACATGTCGGGCAGACCCAGTTCGCGGCCCAGATCGCGCACTTCGTCCTTGAACAGTTCGCGCAAGGGTTCGACCAGCCTCATGTTCATGCGTTCGGGCAGGCCGCCGACATTGTGGTGGCTCTTGATCGTCACCGACGGCCCGCCGGTGAAAGAAACGCTCTCGATCACATCGGGATAGAGCGTGCCTTGCGCGAGGAAATCCGCCCCGCCGATCTTGTTCGCCTCTTCCTCGAACACGTCGATGAAGGTCTTGCCGATGAACTTGCGCTTTTTCTCGGGGTCGGTCTCGCCCGCGAGGCCCGCCATGAAGCGGTCCTCGGCGTCCACCACCACCAGCGGAATGTTGTAGTGATCGCGGAACATCGTCTCGACCTGTTCGCGCTCGTTCAGGCGAAGCAGGCCGTGGTCGACGAAGACGCAGGTCAGCTGTTCGCCGATCGCTTCGTGGATCAGGATCGCGGCGACCGAGGAATCGACCCCGCCGCTCAGCCCGCAGATCACCTTGGCGTCGCCCACCTGCTCGCGGATCTCGGCGATCTTGGTCGCGCGGTATTCGGCCATGGTCCAGTCGCCCGAGAGGCCGCAGACATGGCGCGCGAAATTGGCGAGCAGCTTGGCACCATCGGGGGTGTGGAACACCTCGGGGTGGAACTGCGTGCCGTAATAGCGGCGCTCGTCATCGGCGATCAGCGCAAACGGAGCGCCATCGCTGGTGGCGACGATGCGGAATCCTTCGGCGAACCTGGTCACCTTGTCGCCGTGGCTCATCCACACCTGATGCCGCTCGCCGACTTCCCACAGGCCTTCGAACAGCACGCAGGGCTCGGTCACGGTCAGGAAGGCGCGGCCGAATTCGCCGCCCTCGCCCGTCTCGTGCCCCGGCTTCACCTCGCCGCCCAGCTGCGTGGTCATCACCTGCTGGCCGTAACAGATGCCGAGGATCGGCAGGCCGCTGTCGAACAGCGCCTGCGGGGCGCGCGGGGAGCCTTCATCGCATACGCTGGCGGGCGATCCGGAGAGGATGATGCCCTTGGGCTTCATCCGCTCGAAGGTTTCCTCGGCCTGGCTGAAGGGTGCGATCTCGGAATAGACGCCCGCCTCGCGCACGCGGCGCGCGATCAGTTGGGTCACCTGGCTGCCGAAATCGACGATGAGGATGGAATCGGGAATGTGGTCTGGCTGCATGGCCGCGCGGTAAGTGCTGCCCTCCAGCCTGTCCAGCGTCCGCCGCCACGGTTGCACTGACCTGTGAGAAGCCTATCCCTTGCGCGACAACAGGAGGCACCGATCACCAGCCACAAATATTCCGATTTCATCCCGGCGCGCCACGCCATCCGGTTCCCCAAGGAGCCGAGCCACGACCTCGGCCAGAACGAGGCGTTTTTCTTCCTCACCGAAGACGGCGAGACGAAGCGCATCAAGTTCCACGATTACGACGCGATCTACGACCGGCCCGGTCTGTACGAACAGCTATTCTACGAGCGGCTGCGCTGCCAGTCGCCCGAGGTGGTCGTCTCCCGCCTCAGGGGAGCGGTGGAACACGCGGGCGAATCGATCCAGACGCAGCGCGTGCTCGATCTGGGAGCGGGCAACGGGATCGTGGCGCAGGAATTCGACAAGGTCGGAGTCTCCCGAGTCGTGGGGCTCGACATCATTCCCGAGGCGCGCGCGGCCGCCTTCCGCGACCGCCCTGGCGCGTATGACGACTATCTCGTCGCCGACATGACATCGTTGAGCGCGGAGCAACACACGACGCTCGCCGACTGGCAGCTGACGGCGGTGACCTGCGTCGCCGCGCTCGGCTTCGACGACATTCCCGCGCCCGCTTTCGTCGCAGCGATGGAGGCGATTGCGGAGGATGGCTGGATCGCCTTCAACATCAAAACCGATTTCCTGCGCGGCGGATCGGGCGCAGATTTCGCTGATTTCGTTAAGCTTTTGCTGGCCGAAGACCTGATCGAGCTGCACCATATCGAACGCTACCGGCACCGCCTTTCGATCGATGGCGACTGGCTCGAGTATTTCGTAATCGTCGGGCGCAAGCGCGGTCCGCTGCCCGCCTATGCACGCGAGCAGTTCGCCGCAGGCTGAGGTTTTCGACCTGTTGCATAAAACTGAACAGACCTGCGGGTTTTCTCACTTTCATAAAGGGGAGGGCAAGATTATTTCGCCTCTCGAGCCGGCGGCGGGTCGTCCTCTCCCCCCCCCTGACCCGCCCCCGGCCTTCCACCCGATGGCAGCCACGGCGACGCAAAAGCGCACCGTTGACTGTCTGGAAAACGGCCCACTCGCCCCCCCTCCGGCGAGTGGGCTTTTTCGTATCTGGCGTTCCTTCTCGACCCGCCGCCCCGCGCTTGGCATATGCTCGCGTGCAAGAGGCTGGAGAGGACCGAGGATGCGCAAGAGGGTTTTGGGCGGAGTAGCCGCCACCGCGATGATGCTGGCTGCGCCGACGCAGGCACAGGACGAAGCGCCTGTAATGCTCGCGATCTTCGCCCATCCCGATGACGAACTGGTCGTCTCCGCCGCGCTGGCCGATGCCGCGGCGGACGGCGTGCAGGTGACGGTGATCTACGCCACCAGCGGCGATGCAGGGCCAGGCGTATCCGAATTCGAGAAGGGCCCCGCGCTGGCCGCCGCCCGCGAGGCGGAGGCGCGCTGTTCCTCACGCGCGCTCGGACTCCATGAACCACTGTTCCTCGGTTATGGCGACGGCACGCTGTGGGAACAGGCGCAGTCGAAGGAAGGCGCGGCAAGCCCGCTGGAGGCGAAGCTGAACGCGCTCATCGAATCCTATCATCCCGCCTCGATCATCACCTGGGGGCCCGATGGCGGCTATGGCCACGCCGACCATCGCATGGTCAGCGCGCTGGTGACCGAGATCGTCCAGCGGATCGATCACGATGCATCCGCGCCGCTGCTGCTGTTTCCCGCGATCGCAAACGGCACGCTTCCCCCGGTGCCCGAGCTGCAACGCTGGGCCACCACCGATCCCAAGCTCATCGATGCGCGCGCCGAGTACGACGATGCGGAGCTGGCTCGCGCCGCCGAAGCGGCGAAGTGCCACGCGACCCAGTTCGATGAGGCGACCCGCGCAGCGATGGTGCCGCTGTTCGACCAGTCGATCTGGGGCGGCGCGGTCAAATTCCGCCGCGCATTTCCCTAGGCCCCGTTCAGCCTTCAACGATCAGCATTCGACGACGTTGACCGCCAGCCCGCCTTGGCTGGTTTCCTTGTACTTGCTCGACATGTCGAGCCCGGTCTGGCGCATCGTTTCGATCACCTGATCGAGGCTGACGCGACTTTCCGCGCCGGTGCGATGGAGCGCGAGGCGCGCGGCGTTGACCGCCTTGACCGCGCCGATGGCGTTGCGTTCGATGCACGGCACCTGCACCAGCCCGCCGACCGGATCGCAGGTGAGCCCGAGATTGTGCTCCATCCCGATTTCCGCCGCGCAGGCGACCTGCACCGGGCTCGCGCCCCAAAGCGCGGCAAGACCCCCGGCAGCCATCGAACAGGCGACGCCGACCTCGCCCTGGCAACCCATTTCAGCACCCGAAATGCTTGCGCGCTGCTTGTAGAGAAGGCCGATCGCGCCCGCCGTCAGCAGGAATAGCCGCCGCCTCTCGATGCAGTCATTGTCGTCCGCGGTCTTGCAATAGAAGCGGATCACCGCCGGGATGATCCCCGCCGCGCCGTTGGTGGGCGCGGTGACCACGCGGCCGCCCGCCGCGTTCTCCTCGTTCACCGCCATCGCGTAACAATTGAGCCAGTCGAACAGCTGTTCGCGCTCGTTCGATTGCGGATTGGCGGAGAGTTTGTCCCACAAATCCGGCGCGCGGCGCTGCACCTTGAGCCCGCCGGGCAGAACGCCGCGCTGGGTCAGGCCGCGGTCGATGCACTGGTCCATCGCGGCAGCGATCCGGTCGAGCCCGGCGATCGTCTCCTCGCGCGGGCGCATCGCGTCTTCGTTGGCGAGGATCAGGTCGGAAACGGTCAGGCCCTGCGCCGCGCACAGCGCGAGCAGTTCCTCTGCCGATCCGAACGGGTGCGGCACGCTGGGCCCCGTGTTGACGCGGTCGTCCTTCGGCTTGTCGCGCAACTGCTTTTCGGAAGCGACGAACCCGCCGCCGGTGGAGAAATAGGTCCGCTCGAGCAGCACCTCGCCGCCTTCGTCAAAAGCGCGCAGCACCATGCCGTTGGGGTGCAGATCGGGAATGACGTTCCCGGCCAGGTCGATATCGCCCTGCGGATCGAACGCGATGGCGCGCCGACCACCCAGCATCAGCCGGTGCGTTTCGCGAATGCTGGCGAGCGCTGCTGCGGCCTCGTCGGGATCTGTGCGGTCGGGGCGAAAACCGGCCAGACCCAGGATACTCGCGTCGAGCGTTCCGTGCCCCACCCCGGTCAGCGCAAGCGAGCCCTGCAACTCGATGGCCACCCGCGCAACGCGGTCGATCAAGTCAGCTTTGTCGAGCGCGCGCACGAAGCGCCTTGAAATGCGCATCGGCCCGACGGTGTGCGAGGATGACGGGCCGATCCCAATGCGGAAAATGTCGAGGATTGAAAGCATTGCCGCGCGCGATGGGCCATGCATTCCGCAACGTCAATCGCTCACCCGCCGCCGAGTGAGCCGAGCGCGAAGGCAAGCACGGCGCCGATCGCGGTGGCTATGCCCGCCCAGTAATCGTCTTCCTTGAAAGCCTGCGGGAACACCTCGACCGTCAGGCTCGCGATCACCGCGCCGGCGGCGAAACAGCGGATGACAGCAAGCAGATGCTCGCTCGCGCCTTCGAGCAGCAGGTTGCCCGCAATCGCCGCGACCGAGAGGATCGCAGCGGTCGCCGCCCAAAGCAGGAAGATCTTGCCGCGCGACCGGCCATCCTCGCTCATTTCCTTCGCGCCGCCCGCCGCCTCGGGCAGGTTGGACAGCAGGATCGACCCGGCAAGCGCGGCGACCTCCATCGGTCCCGCACCGATCAGGGCGACGCCGAGCGCCAGGTTTTCAGGAATGCCGTCGAGCGTGATCGCGGCGAGCAGTCCGCCACCCGAACCGCCGCCCCATTTTTCCTTCACCAGCCAGTCGGCAAGCGTGAACACCGCCGCGCCCGCCAGCACGCCGCCTGCTGCGATCCATAGCGAGCTGCGCTCTATCGAAGGCTGGATCAGCTCGCTGGTCACCGACAGCAGCAGGGCCCCGCCCGCCAGCGCCACGAGGAAGCCCTCCAGCTTCTTTCCGAGCGGCGCGTAGAGTCCCCACGCAGCGCCCAGCAGGAGCGCGCCCGAGACCACGGCAACCACGATCAGCGTCATCATCATCACCCAATCAATGCCCAACCCCGCTTCTGGTGCCCTGAGAGCGGCCACACCCCGTGGAAAAGCCTGCATTTTCGCCATCAATCGTTTGGGTTTCCGGCCGCGTGTGCCTATATTCGCCCGATGGACGAGAACACGAAAAACAGCCGGAATACCGGTGAATACGGCGCCGATTCGATCAAGGTGCTCAAGGGCCTGGACGCAGTGCGCAAGCGCCCCGGCATGTATATCGGCGACACCGACGACGGATCGGGCCTGCACCACATGGTGTTCGAAGTGTCCGACAACGCGATCGACGAAGCGCTGGCTGGCCATTGCGACCTCGTCCTGATCGAACTGAACCCCGACGGCAGCGTCTCGGTGGAAGACAATGGCCGCGGCATTCCGGTGGACATGCACAAGGGCGAAGGCGTCTCCGCCGCCGAAGTCATCATGACCCAGCTGCACGCGGGCGGTAAGTTCGAAAACACCAACGACGACAACGCCTACAAGGTCTCTGGCGGGCTCCACGGCGTGGGCGTGTCGGTGGTCAACGCGCTGTCCGAATGGCTCGAACTGGTCATCTGGCGCGACGGCAAGGAACACTGGATGCGCTTCGAAGGCGGCAACGCGGTCGAATCGCTGCGCGTCACGGGCGATGCCCCGCCGGTCGAGTCGAATGGTGACGAGAATGGCCTCAAGAAGGGCACGCGCGTCACCTTCAAGGCGAGCGAGGAAACGTTCAAGAACGTCACCGAGTTCGATTTCGACAAGCTCGAGCATCGTTACCGAGAGCTCGCCTTCCTCAACTCGGGCGTGCACATCAAACTGCGCGACCGTCGGGGCGAAGATGTCGCCGAGCACGATCTGTTCTACGAGGGCGGGATTGCCGCCTTCGTCAACTATCTCGACCGCAACAAGGAAGCGCTGATCCCCGAGCCGATCTCGGTCTCGGCGGAGAAGGACGGGATCGGGATCGACGTCGCTCTCGAATGGAACGATTCCTATTACGAGAACGTGCTCGCCTTCACCAACAACATCCCGCAGCGCGACGGGGGCACGCACCTCGCCGCCTTCCGCACCGCGCTGACCCGCACGCTCAACAATTATGCGGCGGCTAGCGGCCTGCTGAAGAAGGAGAAGGTCTCGCTCTCGGGCGAAGACATGCGCGAAGGGCTGACCGCGATCGTTTCGGTCAAGCTGCCCGACCCCAAGTTCTCTTCGCAGACCAAGGACAAGCTGGTCAGCTCCGAAGTCCGCTCCCCGCTCGAAAGCCTGATGGGCGACAAGATGACCGAGTGGCTGGAGGAAAACCCGACCCACGCGAAGACCATCGTCCAGAAGATCGTCGACGCCGCCGCCGCCCGCGAAGCCGCGCGGCGCGCGCGCGAAATGAGCCGTAAAGGTGCCATGAGCGTCGCGAGCCTGCCCGGCAAGCTCGCCGACTGTCAGGAACGCGATCCGAGCAAGTGCGAACTCTTCCTGGTCGAAGGTGACTCCGCCGGCGGCTCGGCCAAACAGGGGCGCGACCGCAAGACGCAGGCGATCCTGCCGCTCAAGGGCAAGATCCTCAATGTCGAGCGCGCGCGATTCGACCGGATCATTTCCTCGAAGGAAGTCGGCACGCTGATCCAGGCGATGGGCACCGGGATTCGCGACGATTTCAACATCGAGAAGCTGCGCTACCACAAGATCGTCATCATGACCGACGCCGACGTCGATGGCGCGCATATCCGCACGCTGCTGCTGACCTTCTTCCACCGCCAGCTGCCCGAGATCGTCAAGAACGGCCATCTCTTCATCGCGCAGCCGCCGCTGTACAAGGTCGCGCGCGGGCGCAGCGAGGTTTACCTGAAGGACGAGCGCGCGCTCGACCGTTACCTCGTCGCCGAAGGGCTGCAGGATCGCGTGCTCGACAGCCCGACCGGCGTGCGCGCCGGGGCGGATCTTTCCGCGCTGGTCGACCATGCACTGCGGATGCGCAACCTGCTCGCCTATGCGCCGCGCAAATACGACACCGCGATTATCGAAACGCTCGCCATGGCGGGCGCATTCGACCCGGAAAACCTCGCAGCGGACGAAGCGCTCAAGCGCGCTGCCGCACGGCTGCAGATGGGTGACACCGAAGCCAAGTGGAGCGGCGAGCGCTCCCCCGATGGCGGGATCATGATCAACCGCCTGTGGCGCGGGGTGACCGACACCCACCTGATCGAGGAGAAATTCCTCGAAAGCGCCGAAGCGCGCAAGCTGCACAAGGTCGCGGCCGAAAACCTCGACGCCTATGAAAGCGCGGCGCGGCTGGTGAAGCCGAGCGCCGCCGACGCCGAAGACACGCAGCCGGATAGCGAAGACGATGGCGGCACGCCCGATCGCTCGGCCAGTGCAGGCCAGGGCACGATCATCCGCCCGACGCAGCTGTTCGACGCGGTGATCGCGGCGGGGCGCAAGGGCCTGTCGGTGCAGCGCTACAAGGGTCTTGGCGAAATGAACGCCGAGCAGCTGTGGGAGACCACGCTCGACCCGGACAACCGCGCGCTGCTGCAGGTGAAGATCGAGGATGCGGACGTCACCGACGAGATCTTCTCGCGGCTGATGGGCGATGTCGTCGAAACGCGGCGCGAGTTCATTCAGGACAATGCGCTGAACGTCGCCAACCTCGATATCTGATCGGGGCTAACCCGGCGGGTCGCCGTCAGTGGCCATCGCTGCGAAGTCCGGCACGGCGATGCCCTTGCTCTCGTAGAAGCGCTGCGCCTCGATCATGTCGGCGGCGTAGTTGCCCGTGGGCATGATCGCCGGTCCGATGCCGCCGCTTTTCGTCGCGTAGTCGATCCATCCGCACAGGATCGGGACATCGGCGCGCAGGGCGATCTGGTAGAAGCCGCTTTTCCAGCTTTCCGTGTTGGCGCGCGATCCTTCGGGCGCGATCGTCAGCAGCAGATCGTCGCGCGCGGCGAACTGCTCCGCCATCTGTTCGACCAGATTGGCCTTGCGGCTGCGATCGACGGGAATGCCGCCCATGTCGCGCATGAAGCGCGCAATCGGCCAGCGGAACAGGCTCAGCTTGGCGATGAAGCGGGTGCGCAGGCCGAGTTCTTGCGTGAGCCCCAGATAGTTGACCAGATCCCAGTTGGTCGCGTGCGGCACCGCGATGATCACGGCTTTGCGGGGCAGCACACGCGTTTGCGGGCCGCTGACGCTCGCGCGCCAGTTCTCGCGCCGGTAGAGCCACAGGAACACCGCCAGCGTGATCCGCGACAGGGCCGAGCGGCGGGGGTTCTCGGCGTTCAAATCATCGCACTCATCGAATGGTCCTCGATCCCCGTCTTCACGCGATAGGCCACCCTCCCCTTGCGTCAACCGCCCAGTCGATTGCCATGCCGGTTGCCAAGCGCGCGGCAAAGCGCCAGCGCAGGCGCGAATGGATTATGATGCGATCATCCTGGGCGGCGGTGCCGCCGGGCTCTACTGCGCGGCGATTGCCGGGCAGCGCGGGCTGCGCGTGCTGCTGCTCGAACGGGCCGATCAGGTGGGCAAGAAGGTCCTCATCTCGGGCGGCGGGCGCTGCAACTTCACCAATCTTGGCGCAGGCCCGCAAAACTACCTCTCCGCCAACCCGCACTTCGCCAAGTCGGCGCTCGCGCGCCATACCCCGCGCGATTTCCTCGATCTGGTCGAGCGATACGGGATCGCGTGGCATGAAAAGACGCTTGGCCAGCTGTTCTGCGACGGCTCGGCCAAGCAGATCGTCGCGATGTTGCTCGCCGAGTGTGAAAAGGGCGCTGTCGAGGTGCTCACCGGGCAGGAGATCGGCACGGTGGCGCGCGACGATGCGGCCTTCGCGGTCGAGGCGAACGGCGTGAGCCACCGCGCGAGGTCGCTGGTAATCGCCACCGGCGGGCCATCGATTCCGAAGATGGGCGCGACCGGGTTCGCCTATGACCTCGCCCGCCAGTTCGGTCTCAAGGTGGTCGAGCCGCGGCCCGCGCTTGTCCCGCTGACGCTCGGCGGAGAGGACGTGCTGTTCCGCGAATTGTCGGGTGTGTCTGCCGAGGTCGCGGCGAGCGCGGGCCAGGGGAAGGCGGCGGCGACCTTCCGCGAGGCGGCTTTGCTCACGCACCGGGGCCTGTCGGGCCCGGCGATATTGCAGGCCAGCTCCTACTGGCGGCACGGCGAGGCGCTGCGGATCGACTTCACGCCCGACGCACCGCGCGGCTGGCTGGTCGAGCGCAAGAACGCCGCGCCACGCGCCACGCTGACGCAGATCCTGCGCGAGCTGCTGCCCGAACGGCTGGCCGATACGCTCGCCGGGCGGATCGGGATCGACGGGCCCTTGCAGGGCGCATCGGACAAGGCACTGACGCAGGCCGAAGACCGTCTGCGCGGCTGGCAGTTCCACCCCAACGGCACCGAAGGCTTCGCCAAGGCCGAGGTTACCGCGGGCGGCATATCGACCGCCGAGCTGTCTTCGCAAACGATGGAGTCGAAGCGCGCGCCCGGCCTGTTCGCAATCGGCGAGGCGGTCGACGTGACCGGCTGGCTCGGCGGGTACAATTTCCAGTGGGCGTGGGCGAGCGCACACGCCTGCGCCAACGCGCTGTAACGCGTCCTCTGGCCAAGCGGCACGCGACGCGGCAGGATCGCCAAGGGTCGCGCCGTCAGGAGGCTGCCGTGGTTCGTTCGATTTTTCGCTGGCTGGTCGCAGCCGCGCTGGCCGCTGGAATACAGGCCACCGCCTTTGCGCAGGACACCACCTGCCGCAACGGGCTGTTCGCCGACGGCGAAGGATTCCGCCAGGCGCAGGTGACCGCGAAGCGCGCGTTCTTCCACGAAGACAGCGATGGCTGCCCGACTGCGGGCGCGTGCCGCACCCGGTCCTACGTCATCCGGGGTGACGCGCTGGTGATCGACGGGCGCAAGCTGGGTGACTTCGTGTGCGCCTTCTACCCGAACGACGTCGGCGGCACGGCGGGCTGGATCAAGGCCTCGCTGCTGCGCATCGAGCTTGCCGATACCACGCCCGCAGCATCGCGCTGGGAGGGCGCATGGACCGATGGCGCCAGCGCCGACGTGTCGATCGTCCGCGAAGGGGCACGCACCTTCATCAGCGGCAACGCATTCTGGCCCGCCCGGCCCGAGGAAAACGATTGGGTTTCGATCCATATCGGCGAGGTCGACGGGGCGCTCGATATCACCGGCCACCGCGCGACCTACGCAGACGACATGCTGTGCGAACTCAAACTGACGCTGCTCCGCGATTTCCTGCTGATCTCCGACAACCGCCGCTGCGGCGGTGCCAACGTGACCTTCAGCGGGGTCTACACGCGGGCAGACTAGCGGGCGTCACACGCTGAACGCGGTCACTCCGCAGGTGGAAACCACGTCAGCTGTTTCGCCGGGTCCATCACGAAGACCATCTGCCTGATCCACGGCCAGCCAATCAGCGGGTGGTCGATATCGGCAAAGCTGACCACCGGGTTTTCGACCGACCATGAACCGGCGGAGAGCATGCCGTCGATTTTCGCTTCGTAGAAGGGCACGCTGGAAGCGTTCGCGGCAAAGCCCAATTCGCCGACCTTTTCGGGCGGTGTCAGGAAGGGAAACTTGTCGCGGTACGACAGCGGCAGGATGATCGGGCTGGTGCTTCCGGTGTCGACGATCGCGTCGATCTTCAATTCGCCGAACGTCAATTCGATCAGCGGCACGGTGTCGGTCTTGTCGCCAGCCCATTTCACCGGCTCTCCCCAATCGGCATCCGGGGTTTGGGACGCAAGCACCGTCAGCGTCGATGCAGGGCCGTCGAACCGGACGAGTGCACCGTCGAAACTCGATGGCGCGATGATCCCCTCGGCATCGTCGCGATCATAGGGAAACACGGTGCCCCTGCGATTGGGGATGGCCACCGTTCCGATGCGCATGTTGCGAAAGCAGCTTTCGAAGCCGGGCACCGGATCGCCTGCTCCATCGACCGAATTGGACGCGCCAAGGTTCGGCAGGTCGAGGCGATCGGACAGATCGTAGGAGACCAGGTTTCCGCCCGACCCGAAATCGAGCACGAAGGGCGTGCGCGGAAAACCGTCGAGCTCGACCATCACCAGCGGGGAAACCTCCGAAGAGAACACCGGGATGTCGACATCCGTGTCGGCGGGCGTGAGCATTTTCGGGCCGTCATCCCCGCACGCCTGCACTTGCGCACCGGCAGGAGAAAGTCCGGCGAAGGCGATGGACGCGGCCAAGGCAATTTGAATAGGAAGAAAACGCGACACGGGGCATATCTCCAGTTAGTACGATTAGTACTAAATAGAGCGGGGGCGCGATTCTGACAAGCCAGCTGACCGAAATCGAAGGTGCGATAATGTCCGAGATCGCGGATCGCGGGCAGAAAACCGCGTTCCAGGTGCGCAAGGCATTCCAGCAATCGCCCTCGATCGAGTGGAGCGGCAGCGCGGGTGCGGTCTATCCGGCGGTCAGGCGGCTGATCGCGGCGGGTCTGCTCGACGCGGTGGAGCAGGACGACAAGCGCGCAACGCGGCACCTGTTCCTGACGGCGCAGGGCCGGGCGGCGTTGAAGGACTGGTCGCGCGATTGCCTGCGCTCGGTCAGCGTCGGGATCGATCCGTTCCGCCTGCGCTCGGGCATCTGGCTGCAATCGGGCGAGCTTGAGGACGAAGCCTTCGTCGCCGAATTGCGATCCGCGCTGGAGGCGCGGCTTGCGGCGGAGATCGAAGACCAGAAGCACGAAGATCCGGTCGAGGCGATCCGGATCGAACTCAATATCCGCCTGCTGAAGATGCGGATCGCATGGCTGGAAGAGGCAGTCGCAACGGCGCGCGACTAGCCCGCCGGCACTCAGCGCTTCTTCACGAACGCGGCTTCACGAACGCGGCGCGGGAGAGAAGGCCCTTGTCGGATAGATACTCGCAGTCGAGCGTCGAGGTGAGTGTGTGCGCGGTCATGGAAACTCCTTGTGTGCGCCCAATCCCCACTGCATCCTCTCGCCTAGGTAAGAGGAGCCACGGTATGCGGATCGCACCCACCATTCTTGCAGCACTGGTTTTTGCAGGTGCGGGATCGACGCCCGCCCACGCCGACATTGCTGCACGTTTCGAGACCGTCGACGAAGATACTCCCATGAAAATGGAGATGACTCTCGAGGCGGACGAAAACGGCAACGTGCGAATACAGATACCGCGGCTGAGTTTCTACTATTTGCTCACTGACGGCGACGTGTTCCAGGTCACGGCCAGCGAAAGGGGCCCAACGGTCATTCGGATTGCAGACTTGCTTACCGTCCAGGCGGAGATTGTGGACGAGTTTTTCCCCAAAAAGGAGGAAACGCTTGAAGTGCCGAAATCGAATTTCGCACGAATGGGGCAGGAGACCGTCGGAGGTCGCATCGGCACCGGCTACGGCATCGTCACCGAGGAGGATCAGGAACCCCAATACGCTTCGCTCGTCATCAGCGACAACCCGCAACTTGCGCCGATTGGGGAGGCGCTAGCCGATTCCAAAGCTGCGATGGCGAAGTCGCTAGTGTCGTTGGGATCGATGGGCACTATGCTCGAAATGATGGACGAAGAGATTATCGATATCCTTCGACAGGGCGCACCCTTGCGGATGCTATCGATCGAATTGACCGATGTATCGCTCGATCCTATCCCGCCGGAGCGACTTGCCTTGCCCGCAGAACCGCTGACGCTCGATCAATTGCGCAACCTCGCGCGGCCAGAGCTGGAAGAGCCACCGACGCTGCCCCCGCACGAGGACTGAGGACTCTGCCGCGCTGCCAGCTTGGTGCAGTACGGATCAGCGCTTCTTCACGAACTCCGCGCGCAGGACGAGGCCCTTGATGCCGGGGTACCTGCAGTCGATTTCCTGCGCGTCACCGGTCAGGCGGATCGACTTGAGCAGCGTGCCCTGCTTCAGCGTCTGGCCCGCGCCCTTGACCTCCAGATCCTTGATCAGCGTCACCTGGTCGCCATCGGCCAGCAGGTTGCCCACCGCGTCGCGCACTTCGATCCGGTCGGCCGCGGCCTGCTTTGCGGCCAGTTCGGAAGCGGGCATCCACTCGCCGCTTTCCTCGTCATAGACGTAATCTTCGTCGGCGCTCATCGGGTGGCTCCAGCGGGTTCGCAGTGGTGCGGGGAGGTGGGAACGGGTGCGTTCATGCTGCATCCGCCTAGCGCGTCGTGCCCCGCTTGCAAACTTCCCCGTGGCCGTACGTCGATCCAGATAAACCGCTCGTCAGCATGGCATTGCTGCTCGCGCGCGGGGGGCCTAGGTGCGAGGTTTAACTTTGCCGCAAATGGACCTGCCCATGAAGACCCCGCTTCTTGCCACCCTCCTCGTCTGCTCGACCGCGCTTGGCGCGCTGACTGCCTGCGACATGCCCGGCACGACCGAGCAGACCGAGAACGCGCCCCAGGGCACCGAGCTCGGCATCCGCACCGAGTGGATGGATACCTCCGTCGAGCCGGGCAACGACTGGTACGACTATGTCGACGGCGGCTGGATGAAGACGACCGAAATCCCCGCCGACCGATCGGGCGTGGGCGGTTTCTACATTGCCGACCAGCAGACCGAGAAGAACCTTGCCGCACTGATCGACGAGATCCAGAAGAGCGATCCCAAGGCGGGCACCAATGCCGCGCGGGTCAAGGCGTTCTACAATGCCTACCTCGATACCGACCAGATCAATGCCGACGGCATGAAGCCGATTCAGGCCGATCTCAAGCGGTTCGAGGCGATCAAGGACAAGAAGCAGCTGGCCACGGTTCTGGGCCAGCAGACCCGCGCCGATGTCGATCCGCTCAACGCGACCAACTTCTGGACCGAAAACCTGTTCGGCGTGTTCGTGACGCAGGCGCTCAAGGGCGGCGAGGTCGTTCCCTACATCCTGCAGGGCGGCCTCGGCATGCCCGAGCGCGAATACTACCTTTCCGGCGATAGCGAGATGAGCGGCCTGCGCTCGCAATATCGCGATTACATCGCTTCGGTGCTCAAGGCGTCGAATATCGACGATGCGGACGCCAAGGCCCAGCGGATCTTCGACCTCGAGACGAAGATCGCCAAGGCGCATACCAGCCGCGAGGAAAGCGACGACTGGACGGTCGCCAGCCAGCTGTGGAGCCGCGACGACTTCGCCAAGAAGGCGCCGGGTCTCGACTGGAAGGCCTATTTCGACGCTGCCCAGCTGGGCAAGTTCGACACGTTCGACGCCTACCATGCCAACGCGATCCCGAAGATTGCCGCGCTGGTCGAATCCGAACCGCTCGACGCGTGGAAGGACTGGCTCGCCTTCCATCAGATCAACAGCCATGCAAGCGTGCTGCCGACCAAGCTGGATGACCTGCATTTCGCGTTCTACGGCAAGGCGCTGTCGGGGGCGGAAGAGCAGCGCCCGCGCGACAAGCGCGCGCTCTCCGCGGTCAACCTCTATATGGGCGACGCGCTGGGCCAGCTGTATGTCGACAAGTACTTCCCCGCCTCGGCCAAGACCGAGATCAAGGGCATGGTCGACAACATCAAGACCGCCTTTTCCCAGCGGATCGACAAGGTCGACTGGATGGCGGACAAGACCAAGGCCGAAGCCAAGAAGAAGGTCGAGACGATGGAAGTGGGCGTCGGCTATCCCGACACCTGGACCAGCTATGATGGCCTCTCGGTTTCGCCCGACAACGCCTATGCCAACGTGATTGCGGCGGAGAAACTGCGCTACAAGCAGCAGCTGGCCAAGATCGGCAAGCCGCAGGACAAGGGCGAGTGGTGGATGAACGCCCAGCTGGTCAACGCGGTCAACCTGCCGGTTCAGAACTCGCTGAACTTCCCCGCCGCGATCCTGCAGCCGCCATTCTTCGATCCCAAGGCCGACCCTGCCTTCAATTATGGCGCGATCGGTGCCGTGATCGGTCACGAGATCAGCCACAGCTTCGACAATAACGGCGCGGCGTTCGATTCCACCGGCGCAATGCGCGACTGGTGGACAGAGGCCGACATGGCCAAGTTCGAGGAAGCGGGTCAGGCGCTGGCCAAGCAGTACGACCAGTACGAACCCTTCCCCGGCCTCAACGTGAAGGGCGAGCTGACGCTGGGCGAGAACATCGCCGACCTGGCCGGGTTGCAGGCCGCCTACGACGCCTACCACGCCTCGCTCGGGGGCAAGAAAGCGCCGGTGATCGACGGCTTCACCGGCGACCAGCGGTTCTTCATCGCCTACGGCCAGACCTGGGCGACCAAGATGCGCGAAGCCGCGCTGCGCCAGCGGATCGCGACCGACGGCCACGCGCCGGGTAACTACCGCGCGCTGACCGTGCGCAACATCGATGCATGGTACAAGGCGTTCGACGTCAAGCCGGACGACAAGCTGTACCTGCCGCCCGAAAAGCGCGTGAAGGTCTGGTAACGACAGGCTTCCCGAAGGGCGGCAGCAGGCACGCTGCCGCCCTTCGGGCGTGCCATCACTCGGGCTGCGGCTGCCCGCCACTATCGCCCGGTTTGCCGGCGAACAGGTAGCGGTATACGCCGACCACATTGATCGCGAGCAGGCCGATATTCTGCCAGCCGATGCCCTGCCCTTCGTCGTTGAGGAAGCCCCACGCGATCAGCGCGATCGAACTGCTGACGAAGATCACGAAGGCCCAGCCGGTCGGGCGGATACCGAGGTTGAGCGACACGATCAGCGCCGCGATCAGCCCGGCGCCCGCGCCGTACCATTGCAGGATGTTGAGCAGCGTCTCGTTCATTGGCGGGGCCTTTCGCGACTGCGCGGCGGCGATCCACCACGCACACAGCTGAACGAGCACGCCTCGCCTTGTTTCCGCCTGCGTCTGCGTGTGACGAGGTTCGTGTCGCGGTCGATGACCATGCGGTGGATTCCACTCATGCCCGCGCCGATGTCGGGCAGGCTGGCACCGCAAGTGGAGCCGGCCCGGTGCCCGCAACAATTTGCAAACACGGGAGAAATGCACGTCTCTTATGGCGTTCCCCTGCAAGACGCCTATATCGGGAAATCTATCGGAAGGGGCGGATGGATTCGATTGTCACCAAGAACGGCCGGGACGACAATCGCCCCGAAGCCACGGCCGCAGCGCCCGACGCGCGGGCGCGCGAGCTTGCGCCGTTCGGCGTCGATTCGCTGGAGGACGACCCCGAGCTGCGCTCGATAGCGGATTTCGCCGCGAGGCTGTGCAACACGCCGAGCGCCAGCGTGACCATCGTCGAACACAAACGCCAGCGGTTCCTCGCACGCCACGGGATGGAAGATCGCGAGACGCCGCGTTCGGTCAGCTTCTGCGCGCAGGCGATGCAGGGGCGCGACCTGTTCATAGTGCCCGACGCCACGCAGGACCCGCGCTTCGTCGACAACGCGCTGGTCACCGGGCCGCCGCACCTTCGCTTTTACGCAGGCGCCCCGCTGGTGACCGAGGACGGGACCGAGCTGGGCGCGCTGTGCGTGATCGATACCGAGCCGCACCCCGAAGGGCTGAGCGATTTCCAGCAGGAGGGGCTGCGCGTGCTCGCACGCTCGGCGCTGCGGCGCTTCGTCAACGAACGCGAGGCGCGGCGATCGCGCGCGCGCGACAAGGACCGCGCGCGGATGCTCTCGCTGGTGCTCGATTCGGTGCCGGGGATCGCATGGTCGGCGAACGAGGCGCTCGAATTCGATTTCTTCAATGCCCGCTGGGCCGAAGTTACCGGAGCCGAGACCCCCACGACGCTGGACGACTGGCGCGAGCATATCCATCCCGACGAATTCGACCGGACCATCGAAAAGTTCACCTTTTGCGCCGAACGGAAGCTCGTCTTCAGCGATGAATGGCGGCTGCGCCTGCACGATGGTTCGTATCGCTGGGCGCTGAGCCGCGCGGTGCCGATCGAGCTGGGCGATGGCGGCTGGCGCTGGGTCGGCACGATCATCGACGTCGACGACGCACACCGCCTGTCGGACAGCCGCGACCTGCTGGCCCGCGAGCTATCGCACCGGATCAAGAACATCTTCGCGGTCGTCGCCAGCCTGATCACGCTGTCCGCCCGGCGCGACCCCGCCCTGCGCGCCTTCGCGCAGGAGATGACCGACAAGATTTCCGCGCTCGGCCGCGCGCACCAGTTCGTCGCGCCGACCGGCATCGTCGAGGAAAATTCGCTGCACGGCCTGCTCGAACAGATCTTCGCCCCCTATCGCGAAGGCGACACCCCGCGTGTGATGATAGCGGGCGAAGATCTGCCGGTGCAGGCGCGCGCCGCCACGCCGCTGGCGCTGGTGTTCCATGAACTCGCGACCAATTCGGCCAAGTATGGCGTGCTTTCGCGCGACGATGGCCGCGTGGACGTGACGATTGCGAAGGAAGAGCCGGAGCGGCTGCGGATCGTGTGGCACGAACCCGGCGTCGCCCCGCAAGGCGAAGAACCCGAGGGCTTCGGATCGCGCCTGCTGCGCATGAGCGTAGAGGGGCAGATGCAGGGCCAGATCGATCGGCAATGGTCGGACGACGGGCTGACGGTGACGCTGGACCTTTCCCTTCGCGTCCTCGCCGGGTAGCATCCCGGCGGATGGCTGCATCGCTCGCGTTCGAAGGCGTCACCAAGCGCTATGAGACTACCGAGGCGCTGGCCGGGATCGATCTCGCTATCGAACCGGGCAGTTTCGTGGCGCTTGTTGGTGCCTCGGGCTCGGGCAAGTCGACCCTGCTCAAGACGATCAACCGGCTGGTCGAGCCGACCAGCGGGCGCGTGCTGCTCGATGGCAGCGACGTCGCCAATGGCGATCCCACCGCGATGCGCCGCACGATGGGTTACGTCTTTCAGCGGATCGGGCTGTTCCCGCACCTGAGCGTGGGCGAGAATGTCGCGATCGGCCCGCGGCTGGTGGGCGAGCGGCTGTCGGACGAGCGCATCGGCGAACTGCTCGAACTGGTCGATCTCGAACCCGGAATGGCTCGCCGCCTACCCGAAGAGCTTTCCGGCGGGCAGCAGCAGCGCGTCGGCGTGGCGCGCGCGCTCGCAGGAAACCCTGCGTTGCTGCTGATGGACGAGCCCTTCGGCGCGCTCGACCCGGTGACGCGCGACGCGCTGGGCACGCGCGTGCGCGACCTGCATGAGAAACTCGACCTGACGACGATCATGGTCACGCACGACATGGCCGAGGCGCTGATCCTGGCCGACCGCGTGCTGGTGATGGACAAGGGGCTGATCGTTGCCGACGAAACGCCGGGCGCGCTCGCCAGCGGCAAGGGAGGCGAGGTGGCGCAGGCGCTGGTCGCCGTCCCGCGCCATCAGGCCGAACGATTGAAGGCGCTCGAGGCATGAGCGCGGTGTGGAACGCGCTGCTGGGGCTGGGCGACGTGCTCGCGCAGCACGTCATCCTCGCCGCCTGCGCGATCGGCCTGGGCATCGCGGTGGCACTGCCGCTGGCGGTGTGGGCGAGCCGCAGCCAGGCGGTCAGCCGCGGCGCGCTCGGTTTCGCGAGCCTCGTCCAGACGATCCCCGCGCTCGCGCTGCTGGCGCTCTTCTTCCCGATCCTGCTGTCCTTGCGTGCGGTGTTCGGCGAGGGCCTGCCGACGCTCGGCTTCCTGCCCGCGCTGCTGGCGCTGGCCCTCTACGCGCTGCTGCCGATCCTGCGCAATGCGGTGACCGCGCAGACCAATCTCGACCCCGGTGTGCTCGAAGCCGCCGACGGTGTGGGGATGGGTTTCTGGCAGCGGTTGCGGCTGGTCGAAGCACCGCTCGCCGCGCCCTACATCATGGCGGGCATCCGTACCGCTGCGGTGTGGACCATCGGCGCAGCGACGCTTTCGACCACCATCGGCCAGCCAAGCCTGGGCGATCCGATCTTCGCCGGGCTGCAGACGCAGAATTGGACACTGGTACTCGCCGGCTGCATTGCCAGCGCCGGGCTGGCGATCATCGCCGACGCGCTGCTCGGCCTGATCGAGGCCGGCTTCCGGCGTCGCGACCGACGGCTGTGGCTCGGCGGAGCGATTGCAGTCGCGGTGGGTGTGGCGGCGGCTTTCGTCAGCCAGATCGACTGGAGCCGCGACGACGGGCGCGACACGATCGTGATCGGCACCAAGCAGTTTTCCGAGCAGCTGATCCTAGGGCGGCTGGTGGGCGACCGGCTGCGCGATGCCGGTTACCGGGTCGAATATCGCGAAGGGCTCGGCTCCGCCGTGGTCGCGCAGGCTGTCGCCAACGGATCGATCGACATCTATTTCGACTACACCGGCACGATCTGGGCCAACCAGATGAAGCGTACCGACAACCCCGGACGCGACGCGATGTACGACGCGATCGTCAAGTGGGAGAGCGAGGTGCAGGGCACCCGCGTGCTGGGCAAGCTGGGCTTCGAAAATGCCTATGCCTTCGCCATGCGAGAGGATCGCGCGAAGGAGCTCGGCATTACCACCATCACCGATCTGGCGCGCGCCGCCCCCCGGCTGGTGGCTGGCGGCGACCCCGAGTGGTTCGAACGGCCCGAATGGTTCGCGGTGCGCGATGCCTACGGGCTGAAATTCGCGAACGAGCGCAATTTCTCGCCCACCTTCATGTACGACGCGCTGCGATCGAACGAGGCGGACGTCATCACCGCCTACACCTCCGACGGGCGGATCGCGGCGGACAGACTGCGCGTGCTCGAAGACCCGCGCGAGGCTCTGCCGAGCTACGACACGCTGATCATCCTTTCACCTGAGCGCGCGAACGACAAACGGTTGATAGCCGCGCTGCGCCCGCTGCTGGGAACGATCAATGTCGAGGCCATGCGCGAGGCGAACTTCTCGGTCGACCGCACCGATGGCGAGAAGAGATCTCCGCAACAGGCGGCAGAGGCGCTCGCCAAGGAAATCGGGCTGGAGTGAGGCTGCGGTTCGCGGGCGCGCAGGCGTCTAGGGCCGCGTCCACACCTGCGTCTGGCAGAACGGGCCGATGCACCCTTTCACCTCCAGCTCGGTCGCGCTCTTGCGGCGGATGACCGAGCGGTAGGTCTTGCCCTTCTTCGGGTCGTAGATCTCACCGCGCCACAAATCGTCCTCTTCCCTGAAACCGGTCAGCACGGGCAGCCCCATCAGCTTGCGGCTGCGCAGCGACTTCTTGGGGTTGTTGATGTCGCGCTGGTCCGCACCGTCGGGGGGCGTCACGAGGAATTTGGAGATTTTGCCGCACAGGCTCGCGCCGCACGCACCCAAGGTCACCACCGCCGTGCGATCCTGCGTGATCCACCTGCCGGTGATGGGCTCCGCTGCGAGGAGCGGAGTGGCGAGCGCGGCGAGCCCGGCAGCAGCGGCAAGCAATGTGGCGATGATCGTTCTCATGGGGCGCAAACGGTCAGCTATTGGCACCGTTCCGCAGCCCTGCCGCGTCGGGCCAATCGGGGTGAACGAAAGCCATCACCTTGAACAGCGCGCCCATCTGATCGCGCGCGGTCAGCCTTGCGCGTGCCGTTTCGACCTCCTCCGCCCGCTCTGGCGCTGCCTTGGCGAGCGCGGCGGCGCGGGCGTCGATCCCGAGCGCGGCTAACCATTCGCCTTGCGTCGCGCTGCCGAGCACCCGCGCGCCCTCGCGCTGCGCGACCTCGGCCAGAGCGGCGAAGTCGACATGCGCGGTGAGATCCGCCGTGCCCGGATCGGCCAGCGGATCGACCTTCCGGTGCCGCGCAATCGCCTGAAGGGTAGAGCCAGCGCGCGGCGCGAGGTGTCCGTAGTCGATCGCCAGCGCCGCCCCGCCCTGCGCCGCCAGCCGCCGCGCGATCTCGCCCATCACAGCCGCTGCCGCCGGGCAGGTCTCGATAATCGTTCCGGGTGCGCTGTCCGCCCACGCATCGGGCACCGCGCCATCCATCGGTTGATCGCCTGCAACGAACACGAAGGCGCGATCCTCACCCACCCCGACCATCCGTTCGCGCCAGCCCTTCTCCGTCCGCACCAGCTGGCGCACGGGCAGCGCGTCGAAGAACTCGTTGGCGACCAGCAGCAGCGGGCGATCCTCGGGCACGCTCGACAGGTCGTCGTGAAAATGCGCGCCGGGCACCGCCTGCGCCTGCAAGGCGCGCAGCGGAGGCGATCCCTCGATGAAATGCACCTGCGGAGACAGGCCGAAACGCGCCATGCTGCGCAGCGCATCGCTCGCCAGAGTGCCGCGCCCCGGCCCCAGCTCGCAATAGATCGCATCCTTAGGTGCGCCCGCGCGGGTCCAGATATCGGCCAGCCACAGGCCGACAAGCTCGCCGAACATCTGGCTGATTTCGGGCGCGGTCGTGAAGTCGCCTGCACTGCCCAGCGGATCGCGCGCGGCATAGTAGTGCGCGTTGCTCTCGCCCATAAAGCGCGCGACCGGCAGCGGCCCGTGCACGGCGATCAGCCGCGCGAAGCGCTGGGCGAGACTCTTGCGGTCGGTCGCTTCGTTCAGGATGCGCTCTCGGGTTCTTCCTGCGGCACCGGTTTCGCCGTGCCCGTCTTTCCCCTGAGGGCGTAGAAGGCGACGCCCAGCCCGATCAGGATCATCGGAATGCTCAGCCACTGGCCCATCGAAAGCCCGGTCGAATGGGCGAA
The DNA here is from genome assembly GCA_964574905.1 of uncultured Citromicrobium sp. Classification (GTDB taxonomy): domain Bacteria; phylum Pseudomonadota; class Alphaproteobacteria; order Sphingomonadales; family Sphingomonadaceae; genus Alteriqipengyuania. Next base: position 56,307 of record CAZNOY010000013.1, read on the forward strand.
CTCGGTCAGCTGGGCATCGGGCTGGCGGAAGAATTCGTTGATGAAGCGCGCGATCGCGATGCCGGCGGTGAACACGCCGACCAGCAGGCCCGGCTTCCACCGCGCCCGGGTCAGCCAGAACAGCGAGAGCATGATGATCGCCATCGCCAGCCCTTCGAGCCCGGCCTGGTAGAGCTGGCTGGGGTGGCGCGCGAGATGATCGGGGTCGGTCGGAAAGACCATCGCCCACGGCACATCGGTGGGGCGGCCCCACAGCTCGCCGTTCACGAAGTTGGCCAGCCGTCCGAAGAACATGCCGAAGGGCACGTTGACCGCGATATAGTCGGCGACGCGCAGCCAGTTGAGGTTGTTGCGAAAACTGACCCACAGCAGCGCCAGCACCACGCCGATCACCCCGCCGTGGAAGCTCATCCCGCCATCCCACAGGCGCGGGAGTGCCCAGGGCATCCAGCCTTCGTGGCTGAAATCGACGAACAGCTCAGGCTTGTAGAAGATCGCGTAGCCCAGCCGCCCGCCGAAGATCACACCGAGCGTGCAATAAAAAAGCAGATCCTCGACATGCTTCTGGGCCATCGGCGCGCCGGGCGCCTTGATCATCCGCGAGAGATGAAAATACGCTACGACAATGCCGAAAATGTAAGCCAGCGAGTACCAGCGCAGGGTGAAAAAGCCGAGGTCGATCCCCGGCGTAAGCCCCAGATCAGACCAGTTAATCGGCTGATTTGCGGCTTCGGCGACTAGTGACAGCATCCCATCGACCCCTTAGAGATACGCCCGAACGGCCTCGCACTCGTGGCAATGCGGCGTGCATTGGCACAGCGACGCGCCAGACAAAAGGGACAATGCGACCCGCGCGAGCACGTGCGGGCGCACAACGAGAGGATACGCATGCCAACGGAACTCGACCGGACACTGGACGCAATCATGGATACGCTGGTCGCGCCCGGGGGCCCCGCCGAAACCGTCCCCTTCGTGCGCAACGGCGTGACGATGCCCGCGTTCAAGGCCGCGCCGCCCAGCCTTGCGCACTATTTCGCGCATTATTGCGCCCAGCATGCCGATGTGCCGTTCCTGGTCGACGCCGGTTGCCGGCTGACCTTTGGCGAAGCCTACGAGGCCGCGCGCCATGTCGCCGCCGGGCTGCTGTCGCGCCACAAGCTGATCAAGGGCGACCGGATCGGGATCGCGGCGCGCAACTCGGCCAACTGGATCGTCGCCTATATGGGCATCACCATGGCTGGCGGGTGCGCCGCGCTGGTCAACGGCTTTTCGACCGGCGAGGAAATGGCGGACGCGATCAGCATGGTCGGATGCCGACTGGTGCTAGCAGACCGCAAGCGCGGCGAACGGCTCGAAGGAACGAACCACGGCGCGAAGATCGTGCCGCTGGGGCACGACTGCAATCCGGCCGAGGGGCTGGAGGCGGTCTGGGGCGACCCGGCGACCACCCCGCTGCCCCCCGTTGGGCCCGATGATTACGCGACGCTGCTGTACACCTCGGGTTCCACCGGGCGTTCGAAGGGCGCCTATTCGGACCATCGCGGTGTCGTGCACGGGACGATGAGCTACGTCGTGCAATCGCTGATGGCGCTGACCTATCTGCAGGGGAAAGGCGAATCGTCCGCGCTTCAGCCCTCTGCGCTGGTCGCGGTGCCGCTGTTCCACGTCACCGGCGAGGTCCCCGTCTTCCTGCAGAGCTTCGCGCTCGGGCGGAAGCTGGTGCTGATGCGCAAATGGGACGCGGCCGAGGCGCTGCGGCTGATCGAAGCCGAGAAGGTGACCTATTTCACCGGCGTGCCGCTGATGAGCTACGAAATGGCGACGCACCCGGATCGCGACAAGTACGACACCTCGACCTGCACTTCCTTCGCCGCAGGCGGGGCGCCGCGCCCGATCGATCACGTCGAGAAGATCCACAAGGCCTTCCCCGGCGGCTTCCCGCTGCTCGGCTATGGCCTGACCGAAACCAACGCCATCGGCTGCGGCAATTTCAACGAGAACTACCTCGCCAAGCCGACGAGCACCGGCAAGGCGAGCCGCCCGCTGGTCGACATGGCGATCCTCGACGAGGCGGGTAACAAGCTGCCCGATGGCGAGGTGGGCGAGATCTGCATCCGCACGGTCGCCAACTTCCTCGGCTACTGGGACAACCGCGAGGCGACCCAGGAAGCCTTCACCGACGACATGTATTTCCGCACCGGCGACCTCGGGCGGCTCGACGAGGATGGCTACCTGTTCATCGTCGACCGCAAGAAGGACATCATCATCCGCGGCGGCGAGAACATCAGCTGCCTCGAAGTGGAAGAAGCGATCTACGCGCACGACGCGATCGCCGAATGCTCGGTCTTCGGGCTGCCCGACGATCGCTACGGCGAAATCGTCGGGGTCGTGTACCTGACCAAGGACGGTGCCTCGCTGACCGAAGCGGAGCTGGCCGCGTTCCTCGAAACCAAGCTGCCGCCGTTCAAGCGGCCCGCGCATATCTGGCGCGAGACCGAGCAGCTGCCGCGCCTCGGCACGCAGAAGATCGACCGGCGTGCGCTGCGCGACCACTACGCGAAGGTCCACACCGGCTCTTGAGCGCCCCGCCCCTCTCCAACCAGCGCGCCATCATCGACCGGCGCAAGCTCGCGGCCCTGATCGCCGCGACGCAGGAGCAGGACGGCACCGCGCGCGACGCGGTGCTGGCGATGCTGCGCGAGGCGCTCGATGCGGGGCGCGCAGAACTGTCGCGCAGGCTGGCCGAGCATCCTTCGGCGGGCCACGCGCATTGCGGGGGCAACAGCTTCCTGATCGATCAGCTGATGCGGCTGATTCATGATTACGCTGCCACCCGGCTTGCCCCCGTGCTGGAGGGCGAACGGGCGCGCGCGCTCACGCTGGTGGCTGCGGGCGGATACGGGCGCGAGGAACTGGCCCCGCATTCGGACATCGACATCGCGTTCTTCGTCGAACGCGCTGACGACCCGCGCACGGTCAAGCTGATCGAGGCGATCCTCTACCTGATGTGGGATCTGGGGCTGACGGTCGGCCATTCGGTGCGCACGGTCGACGATATCGTTGCCATGTCGAAAGCCGACGGCACGATCCTGACCTCGCTGCTCGAATGCCGTTACCTGTGGGGGGACGAGGCGCTCTACGAAGAGGCGCGGCGACGCTTCTACGCCGAGGTGGTCGCCGGACACGAGCGGCAGTTCGTCGCCGAAAAGCTGCGCGAACGCGATGCCCGGCACAAGCGGATGGGCGACACGCGCTACGTGGTCGAACCCAATGTGAAGGAAGGCAAGGGCGGCCTGCGCGATCTGCATGCGCTGTACTGGATCGGCAAATGCATCCACCGCGTGCGCAACGCGGCGGAACTGGTCGATGCGGGGCTGTTCACCAAGGCGGAGTATCGCAGCTTCCGCCGCGCGGAAGGCTTCCTGCTCGCCGTGCGCTGCCACCTGCACGAGATCACCGGCCGGGCAGAGGATCGCCTGACCTTCGACCTGCAAAAGGAAATCGCGCGGCGGATGCACTTCGCCGACCGGCAGGGCAAGAGCGCGGTCGAGCGGTTCATGCAGTACTATTTCCTCCAGGCGAAACGGGTCGGATCGCTCACCGGCGTGTTCCTCAGCCAGCTGGAGGATCAGTTCGCCAAAAAGCGCGTGCGGCGCGGGCTGCTGGCGGGGTTCACTGCAAAGCCGCGCACGCTGCGCGGCTACACCGTGTTCGCGGGCAAGCTCGCCGCGCCGGGCGACGAGTGGTTCCGCAAGGACCCTGTGCGCCTGATCGAGATCTTCCAGATCGCCGAGAGCGAACAGCTGGAGATCGACCCGCGCACGATGCGGCAGGCGGACCGCGACAGCGGATCGATCAACGATGCGGTGCGCGACGATCCGCGCGCCAACGCGCTGTTCCTCGATCTGCTGGCCGGGCGCAACGACCCGGAAACCGTGCTGCGCTGGATGAACGAGGCGGGCGTGTTCGGCCGCTTCGTGCCCGATTTCGGGCGGGTCAACGCGCAGATGCAGTTCAACATGTATCACCACTACACGGTCGACGAGCACACGATCCGCGCGATCGGTTTTCTCCACGCGATCGAGCAGGGCGAGCTGGCGGAGGAACACCCGCGCGCGACCCGCGAAATCCATAGCCTGAAGAGCCGCCGCGTGGCCTTCGTCGCCACGCTGCTGCACGACATCGCCAAGGGGCGCGGCGGCGACCATTCGATCCTCGGTGCCGAGGTTGCGGAACGGCTGTGCCCGCGTTTCGGGCTGACCGAAGAGGAAACCGAACTGGTCGCGTGGCTCGTGCGCCAGCACCTGTTGATGAGCCACACCGCGTTCAAGCGCGACCTCGCCGACCCCAAGACGGTCGAGGATTTCGTCGCCGAGGTGCAAACGCTCGAGCGCTTGCGCCAGCTCGCGATCCTGACTGCGGTCGATATCCGCGCGGTGGGCCCGGGCACCTGGAACAGCTGGAAGGGCCAGCTGCTCGGCGAACTCTACGACCTGACGCACGAACGCCTGCGGCTGGGCCATGCCACCAGCGGGCGCGAGGGGCGCGTGGCCGCGAAGAAGGATGCGGTGCGCGAGGCGCTGGGTGACAAGGCGGGGCTGATGGACAAGCTGGGCAACCTGCTCACCGCGCCATACTGGATCGCCGAACCGCCCGACATCGCGGCGCGCAACATCGTGCAGTACTCGGTCGCGCGCGAGCGGGGCGAGGCGCTGTCGGTCCATTGCGAGGCGGACGAGGAACGGGGCGCGACGCTGGTCACGGTGATCGCCGCCGACCATCCGGGCATTTTCATGCGCATCGCGGGCGCGATCCATCTCGTCGGCGGCAACATCATCGACGCGCGCGTCCACACCACGCGCACCGGCTTCGCGATCGACAACTTCCTCGTGCAGGATCCGCACGGGCGCCCGTTCGGCGAAGACACCCAGCTCGAGAGGATCGAGCGCAGCATTGCCGAGACGCTGACCAGCGGGAAGCAGCTGGTGCCCAAGCTCGCCCAGCGCCCCTTGCCCATTCGCGGCGCGGGCGCGTTCGACGTGCGGCCCTTCGTCGCGTTCGACAACGACGCTTCGCACCGGTTCACCGTGATCGAAGTCGGCGCGCGCGACCGGCCTGCGCTGCTCAACCGGCTGGCGCGGGTGCTGTTCGAACATCACGCGATGCTCCGCTCGGCCCATATCACCCACTATGGCGAGCGCGCGGCGGACACCTTTTACGTGACCGACCTGACCGGCGACAAGATCACCGACGAAGCACGGCTCGCAGGGCTGCGCACCGCGCTGATCGACGCGGCGAGCGACGAGATGCAGGCCGAGCTGGAGCCTGCCTGAGCGCCCGTGCGACGCTCGGTTGCGCAAAGCGCAAGTTGACGAAGCACATGCAGCGCAGTGTGTTTGAAGAAGCGCGCCCGGAGGCGTCGCGGATCACGATGTGAAAGAGCGGGCCAGCGACGCTAGCATCGGGCGCGCAAGTAGGAAAACGCGTGGCGGGTAGGCGGTGCAGAGAAGAATGACGACTTTGCGCCCTAATTTCGGTCGTTTGCATCCTCGTTCTAGCCACCCGCAAGCGGACTATGAGATTGCGGACCTATGTTAACGTTGAAAGATGGTTTTCTAGAGCATGATTGGAGTCGCGCTCCAATCTTAGCCCGCTCCCACCTAGGAGGGCGTGCGGCCATCTAGTATCACAAGACAAATGGGGATCGGTCACATGAGCGTCTATCGCCACTTAAATATCTGATTAAAATGCTACCTCGGCTTTCTGAGGTAGACTGTGGTGCTTAGCGACGAAGTCCACAGGACTGTCGGTCAGTCCTGTAGCGAACGCAGCCACGATCAAATGGTGAGGCGCGATGAGTATACTGGCTGACGATCCCCTCACACAGCTTTCCTTCTCCGTTCACCAGAATAAGGGCGTATTCGCCTTGTTGCTCGGCTCGGGCCTGTCCCGCGCTGCAGGCATCCCGACAGGTTGGGAAATCACTCTGGACCTGATCCGCCGCGTTGCCCTTGCCCAAGGTGTGGAGAAACAGACAGATTGGGCTGATTGGTATCGCAAGAAGACAGGCCAGGAACCCGACTATTCTGCTCTGCTTGAAGAGCTCGGCGCATCGCCTGACGAGCGCCGTTCGATTTTGCACGGTTACATCGAACCGACCGATGAAGACCGTGAAGAAGGGCGAAAGGTTCCGACGGCTGCACATCAAGCTATCGCCGATCTCATTCAAAGCGGCCACATTCGCGTTGTCATTACGACCAACTTTGACCGCCTCTTGGAAAATGCCTTGCGGGAGCGTGGCGTCGAACCCACCGTCGTGGCGTCCGCCGATGCGCTGGAAGGTGCGGAGCCGCTAACCCACACTTCTTGCTACATTTTGAAACTTCACGGGGACTATAAGGATGCGCGCATCCTGAACACGGATGCGGAATTAAGCGCATACCCCGAGCAGTATGAAGTTGCCCTCGACCGCATTCTTGACGAGCATGGTTTGATCGTATGTGGCTGGTCAGGCGAGTGGGACCACGCCTTGCGCGCCGCATTTCTACGCGCACCAAACAGGCGATACACTGTCTATTGGGCTTCGCGAGGTGCACCGAAGGAGGGCGCGGACGAATTAATCAAGCATCGTGCGGCACGCTTGATTCCGATATCTGACGCCGACAGTTTTTTCGGGGGGCTTCGCCAGCGCGTGGAAACGCTTGAGGAAAGCCAACGGCAAGATCCTGTCAGTATTGATCTTCAGGTCGGTAGCGCTAAGCGCTTCCTCGCAAGGCCTGAATACCGCATCCAGCTCGACCAACTTTTTGCCGACGAGACAGAGCGGCTTCTTGCGCAACTCGATAACCCCGAATTCTCCGCGCAAGGGTCATGGGACCAAGAGCAATTCAGAAACCGCGTCGCAAGGTACAACGCCGCCAGCGAGACGCTTGCCTCCATGGTCGGTGTGCTTGGGCGTTGGGGTGATGGAACCGAATTCCGACTCGTTCTCGATGTCATTCGCACTCTGTCTGCTCATGCCGACAAAGAAGGTAGTGGCCTGACAGTCTATCTTGGTCTTCGCTCCTATCCTGCTGTTTTGATCTTCACAGCGTACGGCTTGGGGCTGGTCAGGGCCGAGCGCTGGGACGTTCTCCACCAACTTTACTCCGCGACGATCGACAAAAAATACGGCGACCCAGTTCGCATTGTGGACTCGCTTTTTCTGTGGGCTTGGAGTGGTGACGAGAAAAGCGTCTGGCAGCAGATGGAAGGCATGGAGCGGCATAAGACGCCGCTCAGTGATTACCTGTTGTCGCTATTTTCCGATTGGGGAAAACGGTTCATCGGCCTGACTCCCGACTTCGAGCTCATGTTCGAGCGCTTCGAATTTCTCGGATCACTGGTGCATCTGGAACAGAACGAAAAGGCCGATATCGATAAGCAACTCGCAGAAGGACAAAGCCGAAATTTCGCCTGGATGCCCGTTGGTAGGTCGGGCTGGAATGGAAAGAACGCCCAGAAGCTGGTCGCGGAGATTCAGGTCGATGTCAGGAAGGTCACCCTTGCAAACGCAGGGTTCGGAAAGGGCGATCCGGCGTTCATCGACGTGTTTGTAGAAAATTTCAGGCGTATCGCAGGCCAGATGCGTTGGTAAGGCCGTTGGCCGTTTTGCCGACCCCAGGCCGAAGCGTCCGCTATTGAGCGGATAAAGCCCAGAACCGGACAAGCACCCCACGCCCACAAGCCGCCCCTAGCCCGTCACCCCCGCGCGCCAAATAGCGCGGAGCCAACGCGCACCTGCGTCGCGCCGAGCATGATCGCGGTCTCGAAGTCGGCGCTCATGCCCATGCTCAGGCCCCACGCGCCGGGTTCGGGCTCGTGCCGCCGCGCCAGTTCGCCGAGCAGCGCGAAGAACGGTGCGGGTTCCTTGTCGGCAGGCGGGATGCACATCAGGCCGAGCAGGGGGATCTCCCCTTCGTTCGCCTGCGCGATCAGATCGGGCAGGTCGGCAATCGCGCAGCCGCCCTTCTGCTCCTCCTCGCCGACATCGACCTGGATGAAGCACGGCACGCGCCTGCCCAGCTTGTCGTAGGCCTTGGCCAGCGCCTTGAGCAGGCTCGGCCGGTCGAGCGAGTGGATGACGTCGAACAGCGCGGCCGCGTCCTCCGCCTTGTTCGATTGCAGCTGACCGATCAGGTGCAGTTCCACATCGGGGTAACGTTCGCGCAGCGCGGGCCACTTGTCCTGCGCCTCCTGCACGCGGTTCTCGCCGAACTGCCGCTGGCCCGCCGCGAGCACCGGCTCGATCGCTTCGGCAGGGTGCGTCTTGCTGACCGCGATCAGGTTCACATCACCGGCATCGCGCTTGGCGATCTTGCACGCACGGGCGATCCGCTCTTCGATTTGGCTCAGGGCTGCTGCGCTATCCATCGCGCGCCGCTATAGCGTCTGGGCGATGCCGATCCAGCCCCGACCCAAAGAACTGCCATGTCTCTGGCTGCTCTCCGATGCCCGCAACGACGCCGTGCTGGAGGAAGCGCTCGCCACGTTGCCCGAAGGCTCGGGGTTCGTCTTTCGCCACTATCACCTGGAGCCGGGCGAACGGCGAGAGAGGTGGGAAATGCTGCGCAGCATTGTGCGCAGCAAAAATCACCTCATGGTCCTGTCGGGCGATGCAGACACGGGGTTCGAATGGGGTGCCGACGGGATCTATGGTTCGCCGGGGAAGCTCGGCAAAAGACCCGGCCTGGTGCGACTCGCCACGGCGCATGACGCGCGCGAGATTGACCTCGCCAATCGCAACGGAGCTGACGCGCTGTTCCTCTCCCCGGTCTTTCCCACCCGGTCGCATCCCGATGGCACAGCGCTGGGTGCAGCGCTGTTTCACGATCTGGCCGCGCGCAGCACCATCCCGGTGATCGCGCTCGGCGGGATGACGGCAGAGCGTGCGCGCGGCCTCGGCGTACGCAGATGGGCTGCAATCGACGGGCTTTCCTGACTTTTCCGATGGCTCGGGCAGGTCCCCGCGCGGCCAAAACCCTTGACGGGGGAGTCCCTGCGGATTCATGGTGCGTTCCGCACCCCACCCCCCAGGGAGAACGACCGTGGCGAGCAAGGCCCTTGTAACGACCGAACAGGTCGACTGGCGCGAAGCGTTCCAGCACTCGCTCAAGCGGGCGCTGCAGATGGCGGGTGCGCTGATCCTGTTCGCGGCGCTCGTCTTCCTCGCGCTCGCGCTGGTGAGCTACACCCACACCGATCCCAGCCCGTCGACCGCCGCGGCGCCCGATGGGCCGATCGCCAACTGGATGGGCCGCGCGGGCGCATGGGCTGCCGAGCGGGCGCTGTTCCTGTTCGGGTGGACCTCCATCCTCGTCCTGCCGCTGCTCTACATCGGCGCGCGCAGCCTGTGGCGCATGGCGAACGAGGAGGAACGGGGCGAGGCGCGCACGCGCTGGTGGCGTCCGGCGGCGATGCTGGCGCTGGCGATGGTGCTGCTGGCAAGCGTGGTGACGCTGGCCCTGCCCGAGGCGCCGATGATGCTGCCCGCAGGCGGCGGCGGGCTGTTCGGCCTGCTCGGCGCGGGCGTGATCGAGGCGATCGCGACGCGGCTGTTCGGCGCGGCGGCAGGGTGGCTGATCCTCGTCGTGGCGCTGGCGATGCTCGCGGGCGGCGCGCTGCTGGTCGCGCGGGTGTTCGCGATCGACTGGCGCGCGCTGATGACGCTGCCCAGCATGCCGCGCAGCCTGGTGAGGGAGCGCGCCGAGCCTGCGCCTGCCAAGCCCAAGGGGAGCAGGCGCAAGCCCGCCGCGATGCCCACGACCGATCAGGCGGACGACTCGGCCGAGGAAGCCGCCCCCCCGCGCCGCGTGCCCAAGATCGTCGATCCCAAGGTCGCGCCGCGCAAGGCGGATGGCCACGCGATCACCCGCCAGAAGGACATGTTCGCCGACTACGAACTGCCCGGGCTCGATCTGCTGTCCGACCGGGCGGACGCCAATATCGTCCCGCTCGACCGGCAGGCGCTCGAACGCAATGCGCGGCTGCTCGAATCGGTGCTCGACGATTTCAACGTGAAGGGCGAGGTGACCGCGGTGCGCACCGGCCCGGTGGTCACGATGTACGAGCTGGAGCCTGCGCCGGGCACCAAGGCCGCGCGGGTGATCGGCCTGTCCGAAGACATCGCCCGCAACATGAGCGCGATTTCCGCGCGCGTCAGCACGGTGCCGGGGCGGACGGTGATGGGCATCGAACTGCCGAACGCAGAACGCCAGATGGTCGGTTTCAAGGAACTGGCCGGCTGTTCCGACTTCTACGATGCGCCGGGCGACCTGCCGATCATCCTGGGCAAGGATATCGCGGGCGAGCCCGTGATCGCGGACCTTGCCGCGATGCCGCACCTGCTCGTCGCGGGGACCACCGGCTCGGGCAAGTCGGTCGGCCTCAACACGATCATCCTCTCGCTGTTGTACCGCTTCACGCCCGCCGAGTGTCGCCTGATCATGGTCGACCCCAAGGTGCTGGAACTCAAGAGCTACGAGGATATTCCGCACCTCCTCTCCCCCGTCGTCACCGAGCCGGAGAAGACCATCCGCGC
>CAZNOY010000014.1:0-59891 GCA_964574905.1 uncultured Citromicrobium sp.
TGACGCGCAGCGCGTCGTTGGCGGGGTCGCCGACCTGGATGTTGTTCTCCCTCTCCGCCTTCACATAGGTGCCGATGCCGCCGAACCAGAGCAGGTCGGCGGGCGCCTTGAGGATGGCGGAGATGAGCGTTTCGGGGTCGAATTCGGACTGGTCGACGCCTAGCGCCGATTGCGCTTCCTTCGACAGCGAAATCGACTTCTCGGCGCGCGAGTACACCCCGCCGCCCTTGGAGATCAGGCCCTTGTCGTAATCGTCCCAGCTCGACCGGGGGAGGTCGAACAGGCGCTTGCGCTCCGCCCAGCTCTTCGCCGGGTCCGGATCGGGATCGATGAAAATGTGCCGGTGGTCGAACGCGGCGACGAGGCGGATCGCCTTGGACAGCAGCATGCCGTTGCCGAACACGTCGCCCGACATGTCGCCGCAGCCGACGACCTTGGTGGGCTCGGTCTGCACGTCGACGCCCATTTCGCGGAAGTGCCGCTGGACCGAGACCCACGCACCGCGCGCGGTGATGCCCATCGCCTTGTGGTCGTAGCCGTTGCTGCCGCCGCTGGCGAAGGCATCGTCGAGCCAGAAGTCGCGGCTTTCGGCGATCGCGTTGGCGACGTCGGAGAAGCTTGCCGTGCCCTTGTCCGCCGCGACCACGAAGTAGGGGTCCGGATTGTCGAGAATCCGTACGCCCTCGGGGTGGACCACGTCGTCGCCCACGATGTTGTCGGTGATCGACAGCAGGCTGCGGATGAACACCTGGTAGCTCGCCTTACCCTCGGCAAACCACGCGTCGCGATCGAGTGCGGGATCGGGCAGCTGCTTGGGATAGAACCCGCCCTTCGCGCCGGTCGGCACGATCACCGCGTTCTTCACGCGCTGCGCCTTCATCAGGCCGAGCACTTCGGTGCGGAAGTCGTCGCGCCGGTCGGACCAGCGCAAGCCGCCGCGCGCAACCGGGCCGGCGCGCAGGTGAATGCCCTCGACCCGGCGCGAATAGACGAAGATCTCGCGGTAGGGGATCGGCTTGGGCAGGCCCGGCACCTTTGCCGAGTCGAATTTGAACGACAGCGCGATGTCGGGGTGGAGCGCGAACGCATTGGTGCGCAGCATCGCCTCGATCACGCTGCGATAGAGGCGCAGCAGGCGGTCGTCGTTGATCGCCGAAACGTTGTGCAGCCCGTCCTTGATCGCAGCCTGGGCATCCTTTTCGGCCTTTTCGCGGTCGCCTTCGAACGCGGGATCGTGGCGCGCAACGAACAGGTCGATCAGCGCGCGCGTCACCTTGGGGGCATGCGCCAGCGCATCGACCACGGTGTAGATGGTAAAGCCCATCCCGGTCTGCCGCAGGTAGCGATAGATCGCGCGCAGCCACTCGGCCTCGCGCGCCTCGAGCCCGGTGTCGAGCACCAGCCGGTTGAACGAATCGTCCTCCGCATGGCCGTTGAGCACCGCCGCGATCGCATCTTCGATTGCCGAAGCGCGCGCCAGCAGGTCCGACGGATCTACACCGGGGCCCAGGTTGCACTGGAAATCGTGAATCGTGCCCAGCTCGCCATCGGACAGCGGGGTCGGGATCTCGGTAATGGTCTTGAGCCCGAAATTCTCCAGCGCGGGCACCGCTTCGGACAGGGCCAGCTGGCCTTCGTGCTGGTAGATCTTCAGGCGAAGATGCGCGGCACCCTCCACCGTGTTGCGGCGCAGGCGGACCCCGCGGGCGGTTTCGCCAGCGTCGCCATCTTCCTGCCGGCTTCCCAGATCGTGCAGTCGGAGAATGTCGAGCGAGGCTTCCTCCGCCCCGCTGCTGGCACGATAGTAGGTGGGGAAGTGGTCGGCATAGCGCCGCGCGAGCGTGGCGGCGTCGTCGTGATCGACCAGCTTCGACAGTTCGGTTTCCACCGCCTCGGCCCACACGCGCAGCATTTCCTGCAGGCGGGTTTCCAGATCGCTTTCGCTATACCGCGTCTTGCTCTGGCGGAAATCGAGCACGAAACGCATCAGCGCGAGCGCGCCGCCTTCGATCTCCACGCTCCAGTCGAGCAGGCTCGATCCGGTGCTTTCCTCGAGCAGCGCCTGCACCTGCTGGCGCACCTGCGTCGACATCGTGTCGCGCGGCAGCCACACGAAGGCGAACAGGTGGCGTGACAGCGGGGCCTCGACCAGCGCCAGCCGCGGACGCGGGCGATCGGTCAGGCTCATCGTGGTGGTCGCCACCCGGCGCACGTCCTCGTCGCGGAAGCCGATCACCAGATCGTGCGGCAGCGCGCTGAGCGCGTGGACCAGCGCCTTGCCCGCGTGGCCATCGGGATCGAAGTCGAGCTGGTCCATCAGCTCGCCGAGCTGGCGGCGCAGGCGTGGCACGCCGTGCGGATCGGTCGCCAGCGCGGCGCTGGTCCAAATCCCGGCGTGGATCGACAGGCCGACGATCTCGCCGCCTTCGCGCACCGGCACCAGGAACAGGTCGAGCGGCACGCGGCGATGGACGTTCGAGACGTGGTTGGCCTTGACGATCAGCGGCACGCGCGCGGTGGCGTTCTGCGGATCGTCGAACCATGCAAAGGCGCGGGCATAGGACTGGTCGGCGAGGATCCGGCGCGCGCTCGCGCGGCAGATGCCGAGCGCGTTGTCTTCGCGCCCGTCGCGATAGCGCACCAGATGGCCCAGCTGAGTCAGCATCCCGCCGCTCAGCCATTCGAGCAGGCTGGCGCCTTCCTTGTCGTCGATCGCCTGCGCATCCTGCTGCATCGCCTTGCGCATCGCGGGCCAATCCTCGACCGCGGCGCGCACATCGGCGAGCGTGGTCCGCAGGTCGCGCTCCAGCTCTTCGCGAGCGGCTTCTTCGGCATGCTCGGTTTCGAGATAGATCATCGATTCGCGCGGCGCGTCGCTGTCCTTGCCGGGCAGGTCCTGAAGAACGCCGTCGCCATCGCGCCGCGCGCGCACCACCGGGTGCACCAGCCGGTCGATCGAGAGGCCGTAGTCGGCGATCTGCGAGGACACCGAATCGACCAGGAACGGCATGTCGTCGTTGATCAGCACGATCCGCAGGCGGCGGCGGCCATTGCCGCCTTCGACGATGGCGATCGCCGGTTCGCCGGTCGAGCGGCGGGCAGCGGTTTGCAGCACCAGTGCGGCTGCCTCTTCCAGATCGCCGTTCTCGAATGGCTGGTCGACGGGGAGGAGCGACTCGCGCATGCGCGTGGTCAACTGTTCAAGCAAAGCGGCTTCGGACTGCCTGTGGTCGGCTGCCATTCGTGTCTCCAATGCCCGGCGTTCGGCGCCCGGTTTATCGATCTTGCGTCGGTGCCGTTACGGCACCGCCTCTCCACCCGCGCCGTTAGGAGTTTGCGAGTGGCCCCGCAAGGATCACGGCGTGGATCATGCGGCGGTTAGAAGCGCCTCCACGGCAGCCAGAAGCCGCGCCACGTCTTCGCCGCGCGAAAGCCGGTGGTCGCCATCCTTTGTCAGTTGAACCAGTACCTTGCCCGAAACGAGGCGTTCGGCGAGGCGCAGGCTGGTCTGCCATGGCACGTCCGCATCGGCCTGCCCGTGCAGCAGCGTGACGGGGCAGGCGATGCCGATCGGCCCGCCCAGCACCCGGTTGGCCTGCCCGTCGGCCCACAGCGCGGCATAGGTGGGGGTCGGTTCGGGGCCGTAGGGATTGTCTTCGAGGACGGTCTCGCCCGCCTCGAGCATGGCCCGTTGCGCTGGCGTATAGCCCCAGTCGGTAAAGTCGGGCGCGGCGGCGATGCCGACCATCCCGGCAAGCCGAGCCGGGTCCTGTGCGCTCAGCGCGAGGCCCACCAGCACCATCAGCCAGCCACCCATCGACGACCCGACCAGCAGCACCGGCCCGTCGACCCGCGCCTCGATCAGCGTCAGCACTTCCTCGCGCCAGCGCGACAGCGTGCCCTCGGCAAAGTCGCCATCGGATTCGCCGCATCCCGAATAGTCGAGCAGCAGGCAGGCGCGCCCGTTTTGCCGTGCCCAGTCGAACAGCGCGGTCGCTTTCGATCCCGCCATGTCGGACATGTAGCCGGGCAGAAATACGATCGTCGCGCCGCTGCCGCGCGTGTGGCGAAAGGCGATCCGGCGGCCGTTGGGCATTTCGTGAAACTGCGTCATCGCCGGTTGGGGTAGAAGCGCGGCCGGCGCCTGTCCATCGGGCGGGGATTTGGGGGCGTGTGTCGACGCGGATGCCAGATGAAGATTTCCTACTCCCGGTGGGCGCGCTACGCCCTGTGCCATGATCGCCTGCCACCCTTCGAACGCGCGCAATTGCGCCTTTTGGGAAGGGTCCGCGCGGGGGCCGCTTTTCGACTTCAGGACGGTGTGTCAGGTGTGTCAGATATCCAACAGATCGAAGCGTCGCGGTTCTTTCACGAACGGAGTATAGCGGGGGCCCATGTCGAACCTTCTCGCCCCCCCGCCGCACCAGGCGCCCGCCGCTGATACCAGCACCCGCTCCACCCTCTCGCTCGATCGTCGCAGCCTGCTGGCAGGCGGTGCACTGGGCGCGGGCCTGTTCGCGATGCCGCTGGCCGCACAGGTCGGCGCGAGGGGTTTCACCTCGGGCATCGCCAGCGGCGAGCCGAGCCAGACCGGCGTGCTGCTGTGGACGCGCTTCGTCGGTCGCAACGAGGCAAAGCTGGCGTGGCAGGTGAGCGACAGCGCCGAATTCGGCCGCGTGGTGGCAGAGGGCGAAGTTGTCGCCTCGCCCGAGAAGGACTGGTGCGCCAAGGCCGAGGTCACCGGGCTCGAACCCGATAGCTGGTACTATTACCGCTTCGTCGGGCCCGATGGGTCGCGCTCCGAAGTCGGTCGCACGCGCACGCTGCCGCAGGGGCCGACCAGCCGTTTCCGGCTGGGCGTGTTCTCCTGCTCCAACCTCGGTTTCGGCTATTTCAACGCCTACGGCCACGCGGCACAGGCGAACGACCTCGACCTGCTCGTCCACCTTGGCGATTATTACTACGAATACGATGCGCAGCATTACCCCTCGCCCGACCAGATCGTGCCGGGTCGCGTGGACGCGCCCGAGAACGAGATCGTGCAGCTCGCGGACTACCGCCTGCGCCATGCGACCTATCGTGCCGATCCCGATCTGCAGCGGCTGACGCAGCTCTATCCGATGATCCTCGTGTGGGACGATCACGAGACCGCGAACGATTCGTGGGAAGGCGGGGCGCAGAACCACCAGCCCGAAACCGAAGGGCCGTGGGATGCGCGCAAGGCCGCCGCGATGCGCGCCTATCACGAGTGGCTGCCGGTATCGGACGACCCGTGGAAGGCCTATCAGGTCGGCGATCTCGCCACGCTGTTCCGGCTCGAAACGCGGCTCACCGCGCGGTCCGAACAGCTCGATATCGCCAAGGTGCTGGCGGGCAAGTCCACGCCCGACGAGATGATGGCCGCGCTCAAGGCGTTCCACGATGGCGCATGGGCGGACCCTGCGCGCCAGATGATGGGCGCGGCGCAGGAAGCGTGGCTGGCCGACGGGCTCAAGGCCTCGACCCGCGACGGCACGCGCTGGC
The DNA here is from genome assembly GCA_964574905.1 of uncultured Citromicrobium sp. Classification (GTDB taxonomy): domain Bacteria; phylum Pseudomonadota; class Alphaproteobacteria; order Sphingomonadales; family Sphingomonadaceae; genus Alteriqipengyuania. The sequence continues at coordinate 5,524 of CAZNOY010000014.1, forward strand.
AGGTGCTGGTGCAGCAGGTGCTGATGGGCAACCTCAACACGCCGACCGCGCTGCCCGACGCATTGCCCGCGAACACGCCCGATGCGCTGCGCCAGCGGCTGGCGGCGGGGGCGATGGCTTCGCGCGTGGGCATTCCGTTCAACATGGATGCGTGGGATGGCTATCCGGCGGCGCGCAAGCGGGTGTTCGACGCCGCGCTCGCCGCGGACGCCAATCTGGTGGTGCTCGCGGGCGACACGCACAATGGCTGGGCGTTCGACCTTGCGCAGGACGGGACGCCCGTCGGCGTCGAGTTCGGCGTGTCCTCGGTCAGCTCGCCCGGCTTCGAAAGCTATCTGCCGCAGGTGCCGACGCAGCTGCTCGAACGCGCGCTGGTAGATGCCAACCCGCAGCTGCAATGGGCCGACACCTCGCGGCGCGGCTACATGGCGGTCGAGCTGACGCCGACTATGGCGAGCTGCGAGTGGCGCTTCATGTCGGGTGTGCGCCAGCGCAGCACCACGCTGGGCGGGACGCACGCGATGGCGAGCGCGCTCGGTTCGAACACGCTCGCCAAGGGGTAGGTTTGCCGGATCAGTCGGCGATGAAGTCCGCCAGCGCGGCGTTCATCGCGGCTGGCTGGTCGAGCATGATGAAGTGGCGCGAGCCCTCGACCGGCACGAAGGTCACGTCCGGCGCACCCGCGTATTGCACCGGGTAGAGGCCCTTCGCCATTTCGGCGGAGACCATGGGCGGATCGACCGGGTAGAGCATGGTGACCGGTACTTTGAGCGCGCTGAGGCGCGGGCGCAGGTCGGTGGTCATGATCTCGTACATCAGCTGGCCGCCCACCTTGAGGTCGGCCTGTGCGGAGTACTGGTCCACCTTGCACTGCGCTGCGGGCGTCTTGGCCATGCCTTGCGCCTGCATCGACGGATGCTCGCAATCGGGGGCGGGCAAGTCCATCGCCGCCTGCGCGAGCATGACGGAGCGCATCTGCGCCGCCTGCGACGTGGCATCCTCTGCGCTGTCCATGCCCATCAGGACGGAGAAGAACGGCAGCGAATCGACGATCATCACCTCGTCGACCAGATCGGGATGGTCGAGCGCGATGGTCAGCGCGGTGAACCCGCCCATCGAGTGTCCGACGATGTGCACATCGGTGAGGTCGTTGTCCTCGATATAGCGGGCCAGCCCGTCGACCAGAAAGGGCAGCACCGGGCCATCCGCGTTGGCGCCTGCATCGGTGCCGCCAAAGCCGTTCACCTGCACCAGGTGAACGCGGTAGCCCGCCTTGGTCAGCGTTGCGATCTGCCCGTCCCACACGCTGCGCGGGGAGAGCAGGCCGGGGATCAGGATCGCGTCCCGCTCCCCCTCGCCGACGACTTCGACGCTGAAGCGCTGCTCGGCCGCGACTTCTGCGGAGGCGGGTTCCGCGGCAAAAGCAGGCGCGGCGAGCGGAGAGGCAATGGCGGCGAGGGCCACTGCGGCAAAAAAGGGAAGTCTCATGGGATCAGTCTTTCTCACGAATGAAAATCTCTTCGATCGCCAGGCCGAAGACCTCGGCGATCTGGAAGGCGAGGGGGAGCGAGGGGTCGTAGCGACCGGTCTCGATCGCGTTGACGCTCTGGCGGCTGACCCCCAGTTCCTCTGCCAGCTTCTGCTGGCTCCAGTTGCGCTCGGCGCGCAGGACCTTGAGCCTATTCTTCATCGACCGGGTCCATCCGCTGCCTGAGGGATTGCCAGCCCTGGCCAAGCCCCATGCCCATCGCCCAGATCGGCACCGCCCACCAGCCGGGCACGTGCGGCACCAGCTCGAAGGTTTCGAGGAAGCCCCAGAAGCTGCCGATCGCAAGGACGAAGCCCAGCCCGATCAGCGCGGCCATGATCGCGCGGTGGCGCAGATACTCGTCGTGCTCTTCGACGATGTAGCGGCCCATGACGTAGATCATCGCGAGGATCGGCGCGATCGGGAGCATGGCGAGGCCCCATGTCACCGCCTCCGAGGGTTCGAGGTTGCGGAAAGTCCAGATCGCGATCCCGAGCCCGAGCATGTAGGCGATCGAGGTCGCCATCATGCCGTTGGTATAGCGCAGTGCCGCGCGGTTGGCGTTGGCTCCGCAAGCGCCGCTTCGCGCGGCGTTGAGCGAGCGGGCGAGCACGAACAGGAAGGCGACCGGGATAATCGCGAGGATGTAGGCGGTCGTCGGGTTGATCGCGCCGGTCACCTTCAGCCCGACGAGGAGCCCGCCCGAGCCGAGCATCAGCCCGGCCCACAGTCCGGGGCGCGCCATGCGTGCGGTGCCGGTCATGCGCGCTGTTCCCTGCAAGTACGGCACGCGATGCCGATCGAGACGACGGCGAGGATCGGCATCACCATGGTCAGGGTGCGCGCGCTGTCGGCTTCGATCATGCCGGAACGGCCGGCGGCGGCCACGCCGATGATCGCGGCGGCCCAGGCGAGTGCGATCAGGAGGTTGGGGGTCATGTCAGATGTCCTTGTCTTGATGGAAAGATGGGGTGCCGGTGCCGCGTTCAGGCTGCCTTGCGGCCCAGGCGGCAGCTCATGCTCGAGCGGGTCGCCAGGTAGGGCAGCGTCAGAATTGCCGCGAAGGTCGTCCAGTCGGGCAACACATCGGCGATGTTGAGCAGGGCGACCGCGAGAACCGCGAGGCCCCAGAGATACGGTGTGATGGATTTCATGGACAAGCTCCCTTGTGCAATTGGAAAGTGTGCTTGTCTTACGGCGAGTCTCGGGGCGTGTCAACTACCCTTTCCAATCGTCAAAGCGTGCTTGTCATCATCCCTGTCGCCAAGGCGTGGCTCTGGCGTTCGCGTGCGGGCGCGCTATATGGAGAGCATGCAGCAGCGTCGGTTTGCCACCTTCCTCACTACCACCACCCCGGGCACCCGGGGGCGGTCGGTCGTGGACGGCATCATCGCCTGACGCGCACTGCCGCCGCCCGGTTCGGGCGGTGGCGTTTCCTCCCGGACCAAGCCTTTCCCGCAAACGCCGCTTCACCCGCGCGCGATGCTATGCAATGGCGCGCGCAGGCCCCGCAGATCGCGAGCGCGAGGGGCACCGATGGACGAGAGACAATGACCGAACTGCTCAAGATCAGCCTGCCCGATGGATCGCTGCGCGAGATGGAACCCGGCAGCACCCCGGCGGATGTTGCCGCTGCGATCGGCCCCGGCCTTGCCAAGGCGGCGATTGCCGCGCGCGTGAATGGCGAGCTGCGCGACATCAACCGCCCCTTCGAGTGCGACAGCGAACTCGCGCTGGTGACGAGCCGCGACGAGGAAGACGCGCTCGAACTGGCGCGGCACGATTATGCGCACGTGCTCGCCGAAGCGGTGCAAAGCCTCTGGCCCGGCACGCAGATCACCTTCGGCCCGGCGACCGACGACGGCTTTTATTACGATGTGAAAGCGCCCGACAACCGCGACCCGTTCAGCATGGACGACCTTCCCGCTATCGAGGAAGAGATGCGGCGCATCATCAAGGCGGACAAGCCGCTCAGGCGCGAAGTCTGGAGCCGCCAGCAGCTGATCGACAAGTGGACCGCCGATGGCGAGACCTTCAAGGCCGAATGGGCAAAGGAGCTGCCCGAGGGTGAAGAGCTGACCGTCTACTGGTCGGGCGACGACTGGCTCGACATGTGCCGCGGCCCGCACCTCGCCAGCACGGGCAAGCTCGACCCGCAGGCGTTCAAGCTGATGCGCGTCGCGGGTGCCTACTGGCGCGGGGACCAGAAGAACGCGCAGCTCACGCGCATCTACGGCACCGGCTGGCTCAACAAGAAGCAGCTCAACGCGCACCTGACGCGGCTGGAGGAAGCGGCCAAGCGCGACCACCGCAAGCTGGGCCGCGAGATGGACCTGTTTCACCTGCAGGAAGAGGCGCACGGCAGCGTGTTCTGGCATCCCAACGGCTATCGCATCTGGCGCGAGCTGGAGGCATACATGCGCCGCAAGATGGACGGCGCGGGCTATCGCGAGATCAAGACGCCGCAGCTGATGGACGTGCGCCAGTGGAGCCAGTCGGGCCACTGGGGAAAATATGCAGAGAACATGTTTGCCGTGCCCGATATCGTGCCTGAGGTGGACGATAGCGGCGCGGCCGCGGCAGCGCCGAAGGTGGCCGCCGATGCGGACTGGATGGCGATCAAGCCGATGAACTGCCCGGCGCACGTGCTCGTGTTCAAGCAGGGCATTACCTCCTATCGCGACCTGCCGATCCGGCTCGGCGAGATGGGCTGTTGCCACCGCAACGAGCCGCATGGTGCGCTCCACGGGCTGATGCGCGTGCGCCAGTTCACGCAGGACGACGCGCATATCTTCTGCACCGAAGATCAGGTGGTCGACGAGGTGCGCGCCTTCTGCAAGCTGGCGGACAGCGTCTACAAGGATTTCGGCTTCACCTACGAGATCAAGCTGGCCCTGCGGCCCGAAAAGCGGCTCGGTTCGGACGCCGACTGGGATCGCGCCGAGCAGGAATTGCGCGACGCGGTCGAAGAAGCGGGCATGGCAAACGACGAGTACGGCTGGGAAGAACTGCCGGGCGAAGGCGCGTTCTACGCGCCCAAGCTCGAATGGCACCTGACCGACGCGATCGGGCGGACGTGGCAGGTCGGCACGATCCAGGGCGACCGCGTGCTGCCCGAGCGGCTCGACGCGAGCTATATCGGCGAGGATGGCGAGAAGCACCGCCCGGTGATGCTGCACCGTGCGATCTTCGGCAGCTACGAACGCTTCATCGGCATCCTGATCGAGCATTTCGCGGGACGCTTGCCCGTGTGGCTCGCGCCGACGCAGGCGGTGGTCGCGACGATCGTGTCCGATGCGGACGACTATGCGAAGGAAGCGGTCGCGAAGCTGGAAGCGGCGGGCATCCGGGTCGCCAGCGATCTGCGCAACGAGAAGATCAACTACAAGGTGCGCGAGCATAGCCTCGCCAAGGTTCCGCACCTGCTGGTGGTCGGCAAGCGCGAGGCCGAGGAAGGCACCGTCGCTGTCCGCACGCTGGGCGAAAAGGACCAGCGCGTGATGAGCCTCGACGAAGCGATCGCGATGCTGCGCGCCGAGGCGACCCCGCCGGATCTCAGGCAGGGCTGATCCGCTGGAGGTTCTCGCCGGATTTACCGCGCTGCAGCTTGCAGCGGCGCTGACCACGGGGCTGGTCGCGGCGTTCATCCGCGGGCTGGCGGGGTTCGGCCTAGCGATCATCCTGGTGCCGGTGCTGGCGCTCGCGCTCACCCCGGTGGAGGCGGTGCTGACCACCAATGTGGTGGCGCTGCTGATCGGCGGGCTCGAAATGCCGCGCCTGCTGCGCGAGGCCGAGCGGAGCGTGTGGACGATCATTGCGTTCGTGCTGCTCACCACCTTGCCGGGGCTCGCGCTGCTTGCGGCCACTCCGCCCGACATTGCGCGTCTGCTGATCGCGCTGGTGGCACTGTCGGCGTTTTTCGCGATCCTGTTCCCGGTGCGCGAGCCCGAACAGCCCGGCATCGTGACGACCGGGCTGACAGGCGCCGCAACGGGGCTGCTCACGGGATTCGCCGGAATGCCGGGACCGCCGGTGGTGCCCTATTATGTCGGGCGCGCGATCCCGCGCCATGTCGCGAAAAGCTCGATGATCCTGATCTTCACCTTCGCCGCGCTTATCGGCATCGGCTCGGGTCTGGCGCTGGGGCGGATGGACTGGCGGCTGGCGGTCCTCGGCGCGATGCTGCTGCCGGTCGTGCTTCTGGGTACGTGGCTGGGGCGCAAGGCAGACGGGCACGTGTCCGACCGCGCGTGGAGGATTTTCGTGGGGCTGGTTCTGGCGGCTGCCGCTCTCGCGGCGCTCGCAAAGCTGGTCGTGTGATCCGCTAGCCGAACGGCACGAAGCGCTCGGCCACGATCAGCGCGATCGCACAGCTGCTCACGATAATGGTGCGCGCACTGGCGAGCATATCGATTCGGCGGGCGAGGGCGATGGTGCGCGACATGCCCGGCAGACTGGCGGCCAGTGTTTAACAATCGCCTAAGAGGGGCCGATCCGCCGACAAGGTTGGTTAACAGCCCGTGTCCCCCATGCTAAATTGATAGCGGAGTCGGGATTCGGATGCGGGGGCGTCCGGCCAGGTGGGGAAATCGGCATGAGGGCACTTCTCGTAGTATTCGCGGGCCTTGCGGTCGTGGCATGCGACAATAGCGAAGCAATTGAAAAGGCGCGTGAAGAAGGCCGGGCGGAAGCGCAGCGGCTTGCTCTGGCAGAGAGTAAACGCGTCGAACGCAAGGCGAGTTACGAAAAGTGCCTGAGCGAGGCGAGCAGCGCACGCCACGACTATGCGGTCGATATGAAGAATGCGCGCAATCTGGTCATGAGCAAGCTCGAGGGCGTTTCGAACGGCGCATCCGACGGCAATAGACAGGCCGGGTTCAATTTCGCGGTCGAGATCGAAAGCCTTACCGAGAGCGAATGGGCGTGGGTGGAAACAGAGAACCATGCTGCGACCGACGGATATAATGGTGCCGTCCTGTCGGACCGGATCAGCTACGAAGTCGATCCTCGCAGGCTTTCTGCGACCGTTCAGCTGGTTGATTACAACGGCCTGCCCGGCGTTCGAATCGACTGCAAATCGGGCGACTGCATAAGAGCGCGCGGCAGGCGTGTCGGCTATTTCAACGGCGAGCAGGGATTTCAGGATATCGACGAACGCAGGGCCTACAATATCTGGGCCCTCGGGAATGGAAACAGCGCGCAAGTGGTTCGTGACGGCTTGGTCACCTTGATTCGAGGCGTGGCCAGTGGTGAGCCCAATCATACCTGCACCGCGCCTGAGCCTGCGAATGATATGATGTCGGACTCGATGGAGGAAATGTAGACGAAGGCCTGCGCTGTCCTGCCTTAAGCCGCGGCCCGCGGCATCTGCATGCTCGCGCAATGGAAGCCGCCACCCCCGGCGAGCACGCCGAGCATTGGCAGGCCGATCGCGGTGCGTGTGGGGAACAGCGAATCGATCGCGGCGACCGCCGCTGCGTCCTGCGGCACGCCGAAGGTCGGCACCGCGACGATCGAGTTGGCGATCAGGAAATTTGCATAGCTGGCAGGCTCCACCCAGTCGCCCCGCGTGACGAGGCCCGGCGAGGGGATCGGCGCGACCGTCAGCCCCGCCTGCTCCAGCCGCGCCTTTGCGTCGGCATAGATCTGCGCGTTGGGGTCGCTCGCGCCCGCAGGCTCGGCCAGCGCGACCGTGCCGGGGGCCACGAAGCGCGCGAGATTGTCGACATGGCCATCGGTGTGATCGTTGAGCAGCCCGTCGCCGAGCCACACCACGCGCGCGAGGCCAAGATCGCTCGTCAGCCGCGCCTCGATCTCCTCGCGCGTCAGCATGGGATTGCGGTTGGGGTTGAGCAGACATTGCTCGGTCGTCAGCACAGTGCCTTCGCCATCGGTGTCGATCGCCCCGCCTTCGAGCACCCAGTCGGGCCGGGCAAGCGGCAGACCGGCATCGCCCGCCAGTTCGGCGCCGATGGTCTCGTCCCCCGCCATCGGGTACTTGCCGCCCCACCCGTTGAAGCCGGGGCGAACGGCAGCGCGCTTGCCCGCCGTCTCGACCACGATCGGCCCGGTATCGCGTAGCCAGACGTCGCCGAAGCTGCGCCGTTCGAGCGTGACTCCGCCCGACACCAGCGCCTTAGCGCGCGCCTCGTTCGCGGCATCGCGCACCAGCAGGCGGACTTCCTGCCCGCTCTCGGCGACCGCATTGGCGAAGCCTGCGATCTCCTCCTGCGCCTGGCCGAGCGCGTCGCCCCATTCGTCGGGGTCGTGCGGGAAGCCGATCCACAGCCATTCCTGCGGTGCCCATTCGGCTGGCAGCCGCACCTTACCCACGCCGGTCATGCGCTCGCTCCGCGGAAAATCAGCAACCCTTGTTGGTGGCGGCGCAGCTTTCGTCGCGGATGCCGCGGAATTCGTCGCCATCGACCCAGTTGGGCCAGCTGGTCGACATCGCCATCATCCGCCCGAGCCGGTAATAGAGCTGCAGGTCGGCCATCACGCCCGACCAGTCCCAGTTTTCGTCGAATTCGTCCTTGGGCCCGTGATAGCGGTTGTCGCGGTAATCCTTCGACGCCGCCTCGCCTGCTTCGCGCCCGCCTTCGACGAGGTCTTCGCCGCCGTCGATATAGAGCATCGGCACGCCCTGCTTGGCGAAGGAGAAGTGGTCCGAACGGTAGTAGTAGCCCGCCTCGGGCGCCGGGTTGGGCGTGGCGACGCGGCCATCGGCCTTGAGCGCGGCGTCGAGGAACTTGTCGAGCTGCGACTTGCCCGGGCCCACTACGGTCACGTCCTTGCTCGGCCCGGCGATCAGGAAGGCATCCATGTTCACCCCGCCGACCGTCTGATCGAGCGGGAAGACCGGGTTCGCGGCGTAATAGGCAGAGCCGAGCAGGCCCTGCTCCTCCGCCGTGACCGCGAGGAACACCATGCTGCGATCCGCCGCGCCCGCCTTCGCGTTCGCTTCGGCGAGTGCGACCAGCGCGGCGGTGCCGGTGGCGTTGTCGACCGCGCCGTTGCAGATATCGTCGCCGTCATCGCCGGGGGTGCACCGGCCCAGGTGATCCCAGTGCGCGGTGTAGAGCACGTACTCGTCGGGCCGCTTCGTGCCGGGCAGGATGCCGACCACGTTCTGCGACATGTATTCGCGCGTGGCGTTGTCGAAGCTAGTCGACGCCTTGAGGCCGAGCGAGACGGGCTTGAACCCTTCCTTGCGCGCTTCCTGCGTCAGCTTGCCCAGATCCTTGCCCGCCGATGTGAAGATCTGCCGCGCGACCGATTGCTGGACCCAGCCGTTCATCATCGTCGGCGTGGGCGCGTCCTCGCCGCGCTGCGGATAGGCCTGCGGGCCCGACCAGCTGCTTTCGACCACGTTCCAGCCGTAAGAGGCGGGCTCGGTCTCGTGGATGATCAGCGCGGCGGCGGCACCCTGCCTTGCGGCCTCTTCGAACTTGTAGGTCCAGCGCCCGTAATAGGTCATCGCCTTGCCGTTGAACGGCCCTTCGAGATCCTCCGCCTCGAAATCGGGATCGTTGACGAGGATGACCGCGGTCTTCCCCTTCATGTCGATGCCTTCGTAGTCGTTCCAGCCCTTCTCCGGCGCGTTGATGCCGTAGCCGACGAACACCAGCTCGCTATCGGCCAGCTTGGTCTGCGGCGTGTCGCGATAGCTGACGCCGACCCAGTCCTTGCCGTAGTCGAACGCCATCGCCTCGCCCTTACCGCCCGAGATGGTGAGCGGCGCGTAATCGCTGCCGGTAATCTCGATCAGCGGCACGTCCTGCGTCCACGATCCGTTATTGCCGGGCTTGAGACCCGCTTCCTCGAACCGCTTCTTGAGATATTCGACGGTCATCTCGCCGCCCTTGGTGCCGGGCATGCGGCCTTCGTATTCGTCGGTCGACAGCTCGCGCGTCACGTCCATCATCGTGGCGGCGGAGATGTCGCCATCGGCGACCTCGGGAATATCGAGCGCAGTATCGTCGCCGCCGCCGCCCGAGAGCACTGCGGCATCGCAACCGGCGAGGGTTAGGGCGAGCGTGGCCACGGCAAGAATGCGTTTCATCTCAGGTCTCTCCGGGGATTGAGCGTTGGCGCGCTTGTTGCAAACCCCGGGCGCGAGGGCAAGGGAGCGCGCTTGTCAGCGACGCCTGCCACGGGCAGGGCGGTGCCGATGGTGGTCGACTGGTCAGATGCGATCGAACGGGCGCGCGCGAACGCGCCCTTCCTGGCGCGCAGCCTCAATCGGCTGCCCGACCTTGCCGGCCTGCTGGCGGAAGGCGATGCCGAGGCGGCTTTTGAATATTGCGCGCATGCGGGCGACGGGGCGGAGGTCGGCGTGGCGCTGCGGCGCGAACGGCTGGCGCTCGCGCTGACGCTCGCCATCGGCGATCTGGCGGGCGCGTTCGCTCTCGACGAGGTGATGGCGCGCCTGTCTGCCTTTGCCGACCGTTCGCTCGATACCGCGATTCGCGAAGCGGCGCGGGTGCGCACCGGGGCCCAGAGCGCGGAGGGCTTCTTCGCGCTCGCGCTCGGCAAGCACGGCGCGCGCGAGCTGAACTACAGTTCCGATATCGACCCGATCCTGCTGTTCGATCCGCAGGTGCTCGCCCCCGGCGAACGTTCGACCCCGCCCGAAACCGCGCAGCGCATGGCGCGCGACATCGTCCGCCTGCTGTCCGACCATACCGAGGAAGGCTACGTTTTCCGCGTCGATCTGCGGCTACGCCCGGCGTCCGAAATCACGCCGCTGGCGGTTTCGGTCAATGCCGCGGCCTCGCATTACGAAAGCTCCGCGCTGGCGTGGGAGCGCGCGGCGTTCATCCGCGCGCGCGCGGCGGCAGGCGATGTTGCGCGCGGCGAGCGATTCCTCGCCAGCATCCGGCCGTTCGTGTGGCGGCGCAGCGTCGATTTCGGTGCGATCGACGATATTGCGCAGCTGCGTATCCGTATCCGCGAGGCCTATACGGGCGAGCCGAAGCTGGGCCCCGGTTTCGATATCAAGCGGGGGCGCGGCGGCATTCGCGAGATCGAGTTCTTCGCGCAGACGCACCAGCTGATCCACGGCGGGCGCGATCCGCGCCTGCGCAGCAGCGATACGCGTGCGGCGCTGATGGCGCTCGCCCGCGCGGGGCTGGTGGAGGAAGACGTCGCGGTGCGGCTGGCGGCGGCCTACGCCCGGTTGCGCGAAGTCGAACACCGCATCCAGATGCTCGAGGATCGCCAGACGCACGCCATCCCCGAAGGCGAGGCGCTCGAACGGCTGGCGCGGCTCGACGGGTTTGCCGATGGCGCGGCCCTGCTCGCCGATCTCGATCCGCACCTCACCGCCACTGCCGAGGCGTTCGATCGGCTGCTGCAATCCTCCGACACCGGCGCGGCGAACGAGCGACCGGTCGGCGAACTGGTCGCGGCGAGCCCATTGGCGGACCTGCCCGACCTGCCAGAGCGGGTCGCAGGCTGGCTCGACGGGCGCTATCGCGCGCTGCGCAGCACCGATGCGCAGAACGCCTTTCGCCGGATGCTGCCCCCGCTGCTCGATGCGCTGGCAAAGTCGGCCGAGCCCGACCGGGCGCTCGTCCGGCTCGAACACCTGCTCCAGGCGATGCCGAGCGGGATCAACCTGTTCCGCCTGCTCGAAGCGCGCCCGGGCCTGCTCGAACAGCTGCTCGCCATCCTCACGCTCGCCCCGCCGCTGGCAGACGATCTCGCGCGCCGCCCGGCATTGTTCGACGCGCTGATCGACCGTTCGGCACACGACCTGCCCGAGAGTGTGCCCGAGCTGCAGCGCCGCATGATGCGCGCCGAGCCCCAGGGCAATTACGAGGCGCTGCTCGACCGGATCCGGGTGGTTACCGGCGAAGCGCGGTTCGCGCTCGGCGCGCAGTTGATCAGCGGGACGCACGATCCGCTCGACATCGCGCGCGGCTTCGCGATCGTGGCCGAGGCGGCAATGCAGGCGGCGCTGGCGGGCGCAACCGCCGAGTTTGCGAAGGCGCACGGCACGATCGAGGGTAGCGAGATGGTGATCCTCGGCCTCGGGCGGCTGGGCGGCGAGGCGCTGACCCATGCCTCCGACCTCGACATCATCTATCTGTTCACCGGCGACCATGCGGCGGAAAGCGATGGCGAAAGGCCGCTGAATGCCACGCGCTATTACAATCGCCTCGCCCAGCGGGTCGGCGCGGCGCTGAGCGTGCCGACCGCCGAAGGGCCGCTGTACGAGGTCGACACGCGGTTAAGGCCGCAGGGCGCGCAGGGGCCGCTGGCGGTGAGCGTGGCCAGCTTTGCACGCTACCAGCGCGAATCGGCGTGGACGTGGGAGCATATGGCGCTGGCGCGTGCGCGCGTGGTCGCAGGCTCCTACGCGGCGCGCGCCGATGTCGAACAGATCATCCGCGAGGTGCTGTGCACGCAGCGCGACCCCGTGACGTTGCGCGAGGATGTGCTGAAGATGCGCGGGGAGATGGCAGAGCACAAGCCGGCGAAAGGCCCGCTCGACGTCAAGCTGATGCGCGGCGGGCTGGTCGATATCGAGTTCATCGTCCACTTCCTGCAACTGCGCGATCAGGTGGCGCTCGACCCGCGCCTGTCGAAAGTGTGCGAGACGCTGGTCCATGCCGGGCTGGTGCCAGCCGCCTTTGCGCAGGCGCACGATTTTCTCACCCGCCTGATCGTCGCGGCGCGGCTGCTCGCGCCCGACCTTGCGGTGCCCGGCGGCCCGGCGGGCGAGGCGCTGTCGCACGCCTGCGGATGTGCCGATATCGACGCGCTCTTGCGCCTGGTGGACGAGGCGCGGCAGGAGGTCGCGCGGGTGTGGCAGCAGATTTTCGATACCAGACTGGAGATGGACTGATGAGCGTGAGCGAAGGCGACACGATGCCCGACATCGCTATGGTGCGGCACGATGGCGAAGAGGTGAAACCCTCCGACTATCGCGGGCGCAAGGCGGTGCTGTTCTTCTATCCCAAGGACAACACGCCCGGCTGCACGACCGAGGCGAAGGACTTCTCCGCGCTGAAGGGGGAGTTCGAGAAGGCGGGCGTCGCCCTGCTCGGGATCAGCAAGGATTCGAGCAAGAAGCACCAGAACTTCATCGCCAAGCACGATCTGACGGTCGACCTCGCGACCGATGCGGAAGAAGGCGGGCTGTCCGATGCGCTGGGCGTGTGGGCGGAGAAGAAGATGTACGGCAAGACCTTCATGGGGATGGTCCGCAGCACCTACCTGCTCGATGCCGATGGCAAGATCGCGCGCATCTGGCCCAAGGTGAAGGTCAATGGGCACGCCGACGAGGTGCTCGCCGCCGCTCAAGGCTTGTGAACGAAGCGCCGCGCCCGAGCCTCGCCCGCGCGATTCGCTCCGCGCTGCTGACCGGCCCGGCGCGCGCCAAGGTGTTCGCGGCGCGGCAGGTGGCCCGCGATTGGCGGCTGGGGCGGCTCGCCCCGGTGTTCGACGTCGCCATGCCCGATGCGCCCGCGCGCCCGGCGCGGCCCGAGTTGCTCCCACCGGGCGCGATGCCCAAGCGCGGCAAGGGCGGCTCACTCAAGGGGCGAATCGCACTGTGGCATGCACTGGCGCATATAGAATTCGTCGCGGTCGACCTCGCGCTCGACATGGTCGGGCGCTTTGGCGCGCAGATGCCGCGCGATTTCATCGACGATTTTCTCGGCGTCGCGGCGGACGAGGCGATGCATTTCGCGCTGCTCGACCGCAAGCTGGCCATGCTCGGCACGCATTACGGTGCGCTCCCCGCGCATGCCGGGCTGTGGGAATCGGCGCATGCAACGCGCCACGATGTCGGCGCGCGGCTGGCAGTAGTGCCGATGGTGCTGGAAGCGCGCGGGCTCGATGTGACGCCCGCCATGCTCGCGCGGGTGCGCGAACAGGGCGATGCAGGCGGCGCGAATATCCTCGCGCGCATTCTTGACGATGAAATCCGCCATGTCGCGATCGGCACAAGGCACTTCGTCGCACATGCCAGACGCGAGGGATTCGACCCGCCGAAACACTGGCGGAGCCTCGTTAACCAGCACTTTAGGGGGGTGATTAAGCCACCGTTCAACGACTCGGCGCGTTCCGCAGCCGGTTTATCGCGGGAGTACTACGCTGCCCTTGCCGGATTAACCTGAGCCCGGATAACCCTTTGAACACAGACGGACGGGGATTGTTCCCGTCGATTTCTAGAGGGGTCTCGGCGCCATCGGATCGTAGGCGCGTCAGGGATCGGAACCGGTGGAGCCAGCCTCCGCCGCCGACAGAGGGACGGATCATTTGCTGACCACTGATCGACTTTTCAGCCGCGCGACCATCATTTTCGGTGCGGCTCTTGCCACTGCGGCCATGCCCGCACACGCCAATTCCAGCGCCGCCGCCGCGGTCGACGTCTCCGAAGCGGTCGAAGATGCGCAACAAAGCCCGCTCGGCAATGGCGACACCCAATTCCGCCAGCTTTTCGCCAGCTGGCAGACGCTCGACACAGAGCGTGGACAGCCGGTCGCCATCCCGACCGTCTCCGTCCCTTCGAGCATGCCGCTCGAAAACTTCCGGGTCAGCAGCAGCTACGGCATGCGCGACCACCCCGTGCTGCGCAAGCGCGCCCGCCACAACGGCATCGATCTCGCCGCGCCGACCGGCACTCCGATCTACGCGACCGCCGATGGCACGGTGCAGCGCGCCAACTGGTTCGGCAGCTACGGTAACTATATCCAGATCGGCCACGGCAATGCGATCGAGACGCGCTTCGGCCACCTCTCGCGGATCGTGGTGAGCGACGGCCAGAAGGTCCACAAGGGCGACCTGATCGGCTACGTCGGCTCGACCGGCCGCTCGACCGGCCCCCACCTTCACTACGAAGTCCGCGTCGATGGCAAGCCTGTCGACCCGCGCCCCTTCATGGTTGAAACCGAAGCGCAGGAAACGTTCCGTCTCGCGATGGGCCCCGGCGGCATCGGCGGCGGCGACGAGGAAGAGTAAGCCGAAAGAGGCTAACCTTCTCGACAGTCACAAAAAGGCGGTGCTGCGGCGCCGCCTTTTTTGTTGCCTGCGGCCCGCCCATGCGTGAGACTGCCGGGCGGGAGAGTTACATGCATCCGATCACACACGCCGCCGCGCGGCCGGACCACGCGGCCATTATCGACGCGGCAAGCGGTAAGACAGTCACCTTCGGCGAGATGGACGCCTTCGCCAACCGCATGGCCCGCTGGCTGCGCGCGCGCGGGGTGGAGCATGGCACGCGGGTCGGCCTGCTGCTGGAGAACCGCCCGCTCTACCTCCAGCTGCTGTGGGCGACGCAGCGCATCGGCGCGATGCTGGTGCCGATATCGACCCGCCTGACCGCGCCCGAGATCGGCTATATCCTCGAAGATGCCGAATGCGCCCTGCTGCTGACCTCGCTCGCCTTCGCAGATACGGCCGCGGCATTGGCGAAAGCCGCGCCGGGCGTTGCGATCGTCGATGTCGACGATGCCACGTTCAAGGATGAGGTCGCATCGCAATCGGCGCAGATGGTCGAAGACCCCACGCCCGGCCAGTACATGCTCTATTCCTCGGGCACGACGGGCCAGCCCAAGGGCATCGTGCCGCCCCCGCCACCCAGCGACGACATCACTGCGCCCAACCCGCTGGTCGGGCTCGCGACGATGGGCGTGGGCATGCCGACCGACGGGAGCATGGTCTATCTCTCTCCCGCGCCGCTCTATCACGCGGCGCCGCTGGGCTGGTGCAGCACGGTCCATCGGCTGGGCGGGACGGTGGTGATCATGGACAAGTTCACCCCCGAAGGCGCGCTCGCCGCGATCGAGCGCTACCGCGTCACCGACAGCCAGTGGGTACCGACGCATTTCGTCCGCATGCTCAAGCTGCCCGAGGAGGAGCGCGCCCGCTACGACCTGTCGAGCCACAAGCGCGCGATCCACGCCGCCGCACCGTGTCCGGTGCCGATCAAGCAGGCGATGATCGAGTGGTGGGGGCCGATCATCCAGGAATATTACGCAGGCTCCGAAGGGATCGGCATGTCGCTGGTCAAGAGCGAGGACTGGCTGGCGAAGCCCGGCACCGTCGGGCGCATGCTCTACGGCAAGGCGCATGTCTGCAGCCCCGATGGCAGTGAGCTGCCGCCGGGCGAAACCGGGCTGCTGTTCTTCGAGAACGACAAGCTGCCGACCTATCACAAGGATCCGGGCAAGACCGCCGAGGCGATGAACGATCGCGGCTGGATGACGCTCGGCGATATCGGCCATATCGACGCGGACGGCTTCCTGTTCCTGACCGACCGCAAGAGCCACATGATCATCTCGGGCGGGGTCAACATCTACCCGCAGGAGATCGAGAACCTGCTCGTCGCGCACCCCGATGTACTTGATGCGGCAGTGATCGGCGCGCCCGATCCCGATCTGGGCGAGAGGGTGGTCGCGGTGATCCAGCCGGTCGACATGGAGCAGGCGGGCGAAGGACTGGAGAAGACGCTGCGCGACTACCTCGAACCCCAGCTGAGCCGCGTCAAAATGCCGCGCCAGTTCGATTTCCGCCCCGACCTGCCGCGAGAGGCGAACGGCAAGCTCTACAAGCGCGAACTGCGCGACGAATACGCCCGAATCGCCGAGGCGGCCACTGCGGACGCGCGGTAGGTTCACTCGATGGCCGACCCGATCAAGGCGCGATCGAAGGCGTTGTCCTTCTGGCTGCGGCACAAGCCGGAGGCCGCGGGCCTTTCCATGGACCCGTCGGGCTGGGTCGATGTGACGGCCATCCTCGCCGCACTCGCCGGAGCGCGGCTGCCGACCGACGATGCGATGCTCCGCCGGGTTGTCGACGAGAACGACAAGCAGCGTTTCGAGCTGTCGGACGATGGCCGGCAAATCCGCGCGCGACAGGGGCATTCGGTAAAGGTCGAAGGCGGCTGGCAGGCCGCCACGCCGCCGCAGGTCCTCTACCACGGCACGGTCGAACGGTTCTGGCCTGGCATCCAGTCCCAGGGCCTGCTGCCGGGCGGTCGCCACCATGTGCATCTCTCGCCCGATATCGAGACCGCGCGGAAGGTCGGCGCGCGTCGCGGCGCGCCGCTCGTTCTGACGATCGATAGTGGCGCGATGAGCGAGGAGGGATTCGCGTTCCTGCTGTCCTCCAATGGCGTGTGGCTCGTCGACCGGGTGCCGGCAGGCTACCTGTCGCGCCTGCCGTGACCGGATCGCGGATCCCGACCTGGCGCGCGCAGCGAAGGGCCCTTTCCCGGCACGCGAACCGCCCGTGAACATGCGCCGAAAAGCGACCCGAATCGTGCGTGGAACGTCCGGTTTTTCTGGGGTTTAGGGCCCAATCGTGCTAATATCCCGGCATGGATAAGAACAAGAAAACCGGCGTCGTCGGCGCACTCCGCTCGGCGATTATTTGCGTGGGCAATTCGTGATGGAAATGCTCCAGAGCCACAATATTCCGTTCCTCGCCGCGCTGGTGCTGATGGTCATGCTGGCGGTCAGCCAGGTCATCGGTCTGGGCGATGTTCTGGGCGGCGGCGATGCCGATATCGACGTCGATCTGGATACCGACGCCCCGGCGGGCGAGGCGTCGTCGGGCGATATCGGATTCCTCGGCGGCCTGCTGAGCCTGCTGGGGGTCGGCCGCGTGCCCCTGCTCATCTGGCTCGCGCTGCTGCTGTTCCTCTTCGCGCTGATCGGCATCTCGCTTCAGGCGCTCAGCGCCGATCTGCTGGGCGACGTTCTTCACCCCGCGCTCGCCGCCGTGCTTGCGGGCCTGTTCGCCCTGCCGGTGACAGGCGTGATCAGCAGGCCGCTGGGCGCCGTTCTGCCGGGCGACCGGACGAGCGCGGTGCCGGTGTCGTCGCTGGTCGGGCGCATGGCGCTGATCCAGATCGGCACCGCGCGCGCCGGATCGCCGGCAAGGGCAAGGGTGCTCGACCAGTTCGGCCAGACCCATCTCGTGATGGTCGAGCCGCATGATCCCACAGCCGAGCTGTCCGCCGACGAGGAGGTGCTCCTCGTCCGCAGGGACGGAAACACATTCTACGCCGAGAGGCGCGATAATCCGCTGCTGTCGCTTTAGGGCGCTGCGCGGGCCACCCAACCAAACACCGAGACAGGAGAGACTATGCAAGACCTTTGGACCGTTCTCATCTTCGCAGGGGCCGGGTTTTTCGTCCTGCTGATCATCGGCTTGACGATCACCAGACTGTACAGGCGCGCATCGAAGGAAACCGCCTTCGTGCGCACCGGCGTCGGCGGCGAGAAGGTGGTGATGAACGGGGGCGCGATGGTGCTGCCGGTGTTCCACGAGACCATGCCCGTCAACATGAACACGCTGGTGCTGAGCGTGGTGCGCCGCGATGGCGAAGCGCTCATCACGCTCGACCGGCTGCGGATCGACGTGAAGGCGGAATTCTACGTCCGCGTGAAGCCGGACGCGAACGCGATCGCCATGGCCGCGCAGACGCTGGGCCAGCGCACGATGCAGCCCGAAATGCTCAAGGATCTTGTCGAGGGCAAGTTCGTCGACGCGCTGCGATCGGTCGCGGCGGGCATGACGATGAACGAACTGCACGAACAGCGCGCGGACTTCGTCCAGAAGGTGCAGCAGGTCTCCTCCAACGATCTCGCGATGAACGGGTTGGAGCTCGAGTCGGTCTCGCTCACCGGGCTCGACCAGACCAGCATCGAGCATTTCAACGCCAACAACGCCTTCGACGCCGAGGGTCTGACCAAGCTGACCGAGCAGATCGAGGCGCGCAAGAAACTGCGCAACGACATCGAGCAGGACACGCGCGTCCAGATGGAGACCAAGAACCTCGAGGCCGACCAGCGCAGCTTCGAAATCAGCCGCGACAATGAATATGCGCGCCTCGAGCAGGAGCGCGAGGTCGAGATGCGCCGGGCCAAGCAGATGTCCGAAATCGCGCGCGAACAGGCCGAGCGGAGCCGCGAAGCCGAAGCCGCGCGGATCGAGGCGAAGAAGCAGGTCGATGCCCAGCAGATCGAAGCCGACCGGCTGGTCGAGGAAGCACGGATCGACCAGCAGCGCGCGCTCGAGATCGCGCGGCAGGAACAGCAGATCGCGGTGCAGAACAAGAGCCGCGAGGAAAGCCAGGCCAAGGCCGAAGCCGACGAGGCACGCGCCAAGGCGGTCGCTGCCGAAGAACAGGTCTCGACCAGCCGCGCGACCGAGATCGCCGAGCGTGACAAGCGGATCGAGCTGATCGAGGCGGCCAAGCAGGCCGAACGCGATGCGATCAAGATCCGCGTCGATGCCGAGGCGGAGAAGGACGCGGCGTCGAACCGGGCCGAGGCTGCGCGCCGCGAGGCCGAGGGCGAGGCGGAAGCCGAGAAGCTGCGCGCCGATGCCGCGCGGGTCCGCTTCGAAGTGGAGGCCGCCGGTCAGCGGGCGATCAACGAGGCAGCCAACCTGCTGTCGTCCGACCAGATTGGGCTGCAGACCAAGCTCGCGCTGCTCAAGGTCCTGCCGGAGGTCATCCGCGAAAGCGCCAAGCCGATGGAGGCGATCGATTCGATCAAGATCGTGCAGGTCGACGGGCTCACCAATGGTGGACGCTCGGGCCAGGGCGGCGGCTCGGGTGCGAATGGCACGAGCGGCGGCAGCGGCAATCTCGCAGGCGATGCGGTCAACGCCGCGCTCGCCTACCGTGCGCAGGCGCCGGTGCTCGACGGGCTGATGAAGGAATTGGGGCTCGACGGGTCATCGCTCGGCGCACTGGTCGAAGGTGCGGCCACCGGCTCGCTGAGCGAAGCGCTCGAGCAGCACTCGCAAACCGAAGCGGAGGCAGCCGAACCGAAGCAGACCGCCGGCGAATCGGCCAAGGCACCGAAGAAGCGTGCCTCCGATCCGAAGGAGGATATCGCCGAAAAACCGTGACCTGCGCGAAGCAGCGTCTGCACGACGGGGGGTGGCAGGGTGACAGGTGTCACCCGGGTGTCACCCTCCGTCTTCAGGCGGCAAACCGCTGAAAATGAGCGTGTTTGGCGCGACGCGACCGGAAGAAGGCGACAGATTCGATATTTCGGGGCCGTTTCCGGCTTCCGCACAGTCGACGGGCGATTGCGACTGCATGGTTCACGATATGAAAGAGCGGCCTTCGCCCTAGCAAAGCCGCTGAGGGTAGGAAAATCCTCGCGCCGCTGCCGCGCGTCCGGCGCAGATATTACGCCTGGAGCAACCGCTGGGCCATCGCGCGCACCTCGTCGCCCATGTCGGGGCGTTGCAGCGCCAGCGCCAGCGTCGCCTCGACGAAGCCGACCTTGCTGCCGCAATCGTAGCGCGCACCGTCGAAGGTGACCGCGTGGAACGGCTGGTTGCCGATCATCTTGGCCATCGCGTCGGTCAGCTGGATCTCGCCGCCCGCACCCTTGCCCTGATTCTCCAGCACCCGCATCACCTCGGGCTGCAGGATATAGCGGCCCGAAATGATCTTGTTCGACGGCGCTTCGGCGACCGGCGGCTTTTCGACCAGCCCCTTCACCTCGGTCAGCGTGCCCTCTTCCTTGCCCGGATCGATCACCCCGTAGCTCGATACACTTTCCTGCGGCACTTCGAGCACGCTGATGAGATTGCCGCCGACCTGTTCGTAGGCATCCACCATCTGCTTCATACAGCCCGTGCTGCCCTCGTTCCCGATCATCAGCTCGTCGGGCAGGAAGATCGCGAAGGGATCGTCCCCCACGATCGCGCGCGCGCACCAGATCGCGTGGCCGAGGCCCAGCGGCACCTGCTGGCGCACGGTGATGATGTCGCCCGGCGTGGCGCGCGTCGAATCGAGGATCGAGAGATCCTTGCCGCGCTCCTCCATCGTCTGTTCGAGCTCGAAGGCGATATCGAAATGCTCGACGATTGCGGTCTTCCCGCGCCCGGTGACGAAGATCATCTGCTCGATCCCCGCCTCGCGCGCCTCGTCGACCGCGTACTGGATCAGCGGGCGATCGACGATCGCGAGCATTTCCTTGGGGATCGCCTTGGTTGCGGGGAGGAAGCGGGTGCCAAGCCCGGCAACGGGAAACACGGCCTTGCGGATCGGTTTGTGGGTCATGAGGGCGGGCTATGCGCGTGCCGCCGGTGTGCGTCAACGCGCTGGAGGGTGCAGGGCCCGCCAGCGCTGCATGCGCGCTTGGCTTGTGTTGCTGCGCGCGCCCGCTAAACGCCGATGGAATGGACAAACTACGCATTATCGGGGGGCAACGCCTCTCCGGCACGATTCCGATCTCCGGCGCGAAAAACTCGGCGCTCACGCTGATTCCCTGCGCGCTGCTCACCGACGAGCCGCTGACGCTGCGCAACCTGCCGCGGCTGGCCGATATCGACGGTTTCCAGCACCTGATGACGCAGTTCGGCGTCGCGGTGAACATCGCGGGCACCCGGCCCGAGGATTTCGGGCGGGTGGTCACTTTCGAAGCGACCCGGCTGACCTCCACCACCGCGCCATACGATCTGGTGCGCAAGATGCGTGCCTCGATCCTCGTGCTCGGCCCGATGCTGGCGCGCGCGGGCGTCGCCACCGTGTCGCAGCCGGGCGGGTGTGCGATCGGCAATCGGCCGATCGATCTGCATCTGAGCGCGCTCGAGGCGCTGGGTGCCGAGATCGAGCTGGCGCAGGGCTACGTGCGTGCGCACGCCCCCGATGGCGGGCTGCCCGGCGGCGAGTTCGATTTCCCGGTGGTCTCGGTCGGCGCGACCGAGAATGCGCTGATGGCCGCGGTGCTCGCCAATGGCACCTCGACCCTGCGCAACGCCGCGCGCGAGCCCGAGATCGTCGACCTGTGCAACCTGCTGGTCGCGATGGGCGCCGAGATCGAGAATATCGGCCAGTCGGACCTCGTCATCCACGGCGTGAAGCGCCTCAACGGCGCGACCTACAAGGTGATGGCCGACCGGATCGAAGCGGGCTCCTACGCCTGCGCCGCCGCGATCACCGGCGGCGAAGCGCGGCTTGAGGGCGCGAACGCGGAGGATATGTCCGCCACGCTCCACGCGCTGCGCAATATCGGCGTCGAGGTGACCACCGATCGCAAGGGCGTGCACGTCGCGGCGAACGGCAGGCTCAAGGCCGCCAACCTTTCGACCGCGCCCTATCCCGGCCTCGCGACCGACATGCAGGCGCAGCTAATGGCGCTGCTGACCGTGGCCGAAGGGGCCAGCGTGCTGACCGAGACGATCTTCGAAAACCGTTACATGCACGTGCCCGAACTCAATCGCATGGGCGCCAATATCGAGGTGTCGGGCCGCACCGCCATCGTCCACGGCCAGCCGGGCCTGACCGGTGCCGAGGTGATGGCGACCGACCTGCGCGCCTCGATGAGCCTGGTGATCGCCGCGCTCGCGGCGGAGGGCGAAACGCAGATCAGGCGCATCTACCACCTCGATCGCGGATACGAGCGGCTCGAGGAAAAGCTGCAGGCCATCGGCGCGCAGATCGAACGGGTCGGCGACGACTAGGGCGTAACAAGGGGGCGGGGGACACGATGGAGCCATTCTTCGACCGGCTCTTGCGGAGCGACGAGCTTCTCTCGGCAGTTCTGATCCTGTTTCTGACGCCGGCCTTCCGGATGCTCTGGTTGCTCGGCACCGCCGTGTACAACCATGTGCGCGAGTTCGTGTGGAGCAAGGCCGAACGGTGCGAAGTCGAGATCGGGCCGTTTTCCATTCCGGACGATCGGCTGGGTACCTTGCCCGAGGTGGCGGAGATCAAGTGCCTCACCATTCGCTACGGGACCGACGACTACCTCGAACGGATGGCATCGGATCAGGAACGGTTCGAAGGGCGCACGCGCTTGATTGTCGACACGTTCCGCTTTCCGCTCGACGCAGAAACGCGCACCTATCGCGGCACCGTGTCGCTTCGCGTCCACCGGCGATTGGGGACGCAGTTCAAGCTGTTCATCGAAGGAAAGGACGACCGGCAGGCCGAGTCGATCCGCATGCTGCTCAGCTCGCTCGATGGTGTGGAAGAGGTGACCCGATCGGATTATGGGCCGCGCCCCAAGGTCTGGTTCCTGCTGCGCAAGTTCCACATCGTATCGACATACACGGGCGATGCCGCGCTCCGTGACGAGGAACGCATCCGCAACAATTTCTATTTTCCGGTCTGACCTGCCGGACCCAAAGCCGTTCTCCCACGTTCGCCAAAGGAAGAGCATTTTTGGAGACGTGACATGGGTTTGATTCGCACGGCAATTCTCGGTGGCCTCGGCTATCTCGGCTACAAGGCCTACAAGAACCACAGGGACGAGAACGGCGTTGCCTTCGCCGACGGTCAGCCGACCGGCAATGTCCGCGATGCGGGCTCCAAGGCGACCGCGACCAAGGGCGACAAGATGAGCAAGACGGACGAGGCGCTCGACGAGACCTTCCCGGCGAGCGACGCGACCGCCAAGTACTGACCCGAAGGATGGGCCGGGGGCGCAGCTAGGCTTCGCCCCCGCGCCTCAATTGCGCCACCAGATATTGCCGGATCGCACTGGCGAGCCCGGTGGGCTGTTCGGCCTCGAGCCGCGCGGCATCGATCCGCGCGACGAGGGCGTTGATCGGCAACCCCTTGGCCTCGGCCTGATCGCGCAGCAAATCCCAGAACACCGGCTCCAGCGTGATGCTGGTCTTGTGCCCGGCAATCTCGACCGATCGTTTGACTGGCGGGTGGTAGCGCATTGGAAAACCGTGGCGCACGTGTCTTGCGAGCGCAATGCTCTCGCCCGGTGATCCAGCCACCAACAGTTACGGCGCGGTCGCCTTCGGTTGCTCCGCCTCGAGCATTTCCCATTGCGCCCAAATCCGCGGAGCCAGTTGGTCGAGCGGCACCCAGTGCTCTCCACCTACCAGGTTGATGCGCACCACGTTCGGCCCTCCCGCCGCTTCCAGCTTTGCGACCGCTTCCGGATCGACCACCTCGTCCTTCGTGCCGTGCATCAGGAGCAGCGGTTCTTCGACCGCGCCGATGCGGGCCAGGTTGTCGTACCGTTCGGTGACCAGCGCGCGGGCGATCCCCGGAACCATGTCCTTCAGCCGGGTGAAAGCGCCCAGCGTCGCGACACCGGAGAACTCGTGCCTGGCAGCCATTTCGATGGCCACGGCCCCGCCGAGCGAAAAGCCGAAAAGGTAGAGGCGCGAATCGGGGGCGAGCTCGGCTGCCTGGGCGATCCAGGCCTCGGCATCGGAGTAGAGACCGGCTTCGGAGGGTTTGCCCGGATTGTCGCCATAACCCCGGTAGGATGCGATCAGCACGCCCCTGCCGCCTACCCGAAGGGGCTCCGCGCGATAGGCGGATACCATGTGGTTGTACGAATTCCCGTGAAACACGATGACGACCTGATCGACCCCGTCGTCCGGCGGCCAGTACGCGCCGTCCAACGTCAATCCGTCTGCGGTCTTTACGGTGATCGCCTGTGGAGGGGGGCCTCGGAACTCTACCCGCGTGTCGGCCAGCGCCACCGGCTGATAGACGCGGTCGGATACCGGTCCGGCGGTCGCCGGTGAGGCGACTGGCATGATCCCAATGCCCAGCAGGCAAAGCACGAAGGCCTGAAGGATCCTGTAAGGCATGCTCCAGCTCCCTCTGGCTGCAATTTCAAGGCCCTGAGGCATCTCGCGCAGTGGCCGGTCCCGGCGAACCGATCAATACATATGCTGCCCGCCGTTGATGCTCATCGTCGATCCGGTGACGAAGGCTCCGTCTTCGGCGGTCAGGAAGGCGACGCCGCGCGCGATTTCCTCGGCCTGGCCGAGCCGGCCGACCGGGATCTTGGCGACGATCTTGGCCAGCACCTCGTCGGGCACGGCGGCGACCATGTCGGTGTCGATATAACCCGGCGCGATGGCGTTGACGGTGATGCCGAAGCGCGCGCCTTCCTGCGCCAGCGCCTTGGTGAAGCCGTGGATGCCCGATTTGGCGGCGGCGTAATTGACCTGTCCGTACTGGCCTGCCTGCCCGTTGATCGAGCCGATATTGACGATTCGGCCCCACTTGGCCTCGCGCATGCCGGGGAAGCACGCCTTGGCCATGTTGAAGCAGCCGCCGAGGTTGACGCGCATCACCTCGTTCCAGTCGTCGAAGCTCATCTTGGCGAGCGTGCCGTCGCGGGTGATCCCGGCGTTGTTGACCACGATCTGGATGTGTCCGTAATCCTCGGTGATGCGCGAACAATGTTCGAGGCAGGCCTCGTGGTCGCCCACGTCCCACTTCATCACGGCGATGCCGGTCCGTTCGCTGAATTCGCGCGCGCGCTCGTCATTGCCCGCGTAATTGGCGATTACCGTGCGCCCCTGATCCTTGAGCGCGAGGCTGATCGCCTCGCCGATACCGCGCGTTCCACCCGTCACCACTGCGACACGTGCCATCAGAACTCTCCCACCTCATTTTTATGCCGATGACGTAGCGTCATCGCGCTCGCGCGCAAAGCGAAATGCCGGTTTAGGCTGGATTTTTAGAGGATTGAGGCCCGGTTCGGGCCCCAATGCAATCGGCGCGCGATCAGAAGCGCAGCTGGGTTCCGATATAGACCGACTGGCTGTCGTCCACGCCATCGGTCAGCGGGGCGAGTCGCGCGTTCTGTTCTTCCGACAGGCGCACGCCTGCGGTCACGTCCAGATTGCGCGAAACGCGGTAGGCACCGCCGAGATCGAGCTGGCGATCGCCGCGCCCTTCGAGCGTGCGCGGTGCGCGGCCCGGGGTGCGTTCCTGATCGACCGAGATGCGCGGCTGGAACCGGCTCGGTTCGTCCTTCGCGCCCTTCGAGGGGCGGAATTCGGAGAGATCGGGCATCGCGAGCTTGGAAACGGTCTTGGGCAGGTCGGACGCGGGCGAGCTGAAGCTCTGGTAGCCGCGCGCCACGCGCAGATCGAAGGCCGAGGGGGCGATGGCGATATCGCGGCGGCCCGGTTCGCTCCGCGCGGCGTCGATTGCCGAGCGAATCGAAATCGCGCGCGCCGAATCATCGTCGACCCGCACGGCGACGGTCACCATGCGCGGGCTGATCGACTTGCCCGCAGCGGGCGTGAACGGCAGCGCCTCGCGCCGTGCGGCGTAGCGTTCGTTCACGCGGCGGGCGAGTTCGGGATCGACAGTCGCGGGGGTAAAGCGCATCGCGCTGGTCGCAACGGTGCTGACGAGCGTGGGCGTGGTGGCTTCGGCCAGGGCAACCCCGGCCATCGGCACGATGGCGAGCGCCAGCGCCCCGCCCAGCACGGGGGCGATCAGCTTGCGCAGTCGGAGAGCTTTCGTCTCGCCCATGCCTCTTATCCTAACGCCGCGAATCTTACGGCAGATGAACGACCGGAATGCCCGGTTCTGACTCCATTGCTAGGCAATCATCCGGAGACTTGCCAGCTTTTCCACAGGGGCGGCCCGCGCTTGTCCGTACAGTGTTGCAAGACGCACACATTCTTCGCCCCGGGTTCATCATGCGTACAGCCGCGGGACGCTGCTTAGGCGATCAAGGCAGGCGCACCCTTGCTGCGGTCGGTTCGCGGCGATAGAGACCCGGTGTTGCGCGGTCTTCAGAACCGTCACTTCGCATCCTTCACTGGAAAGTAAGCCACGATGATCAAGCGCCGCCTCCCGATTACCTCTGCCACCCTGCTGGGCCTGTGCGCCGCGCTGACGGCTTGCGGCGGGGGCAGCAGCCTGCCCCGCGCAGATGCCGCCGCCAGCCAGGTGACGACCATCGGGGTCAATTCCTACCTCTGGCGTGCCAGCCTCGAAGCGGTCAGCTTCGCGCCGCTGCTGCAGGCAGACAGTTCGGGCGGCGTGATCGTCACCGACTGGTACTCGAACCCCGAAAATCCGGGCGAACGCGTCAAGCTGACGGTCTCGATCCTCGATCAGGACCTGCGCGCCGATGCGCTGCGAGTCGCCGCCAGCCGCCAGATCAGCCAGGGCGGCAACTGGGTCGATGCGCCGGTGCAGGCCGCGACCGTGCAGAAGCT
The DNA here is from genome assembly GCA_964574905.1 of uncultured Citromicrobium sp. Lineage (GTDB taxonomy): Bacteria > Pseudomonadota > Alphaproteobacteria > Sphingomonadales > Sphingomonadaceae > Alteriqipengyuania. The sequence goes on from CAZNOY010000014.1 coordinate 31,982, forward strand.
CGAAGACATCATCCTGACCAAGGCGCGCCAGCTGCGCCAGCAGTCCGTCTCCGGCTGAGCCACCCACCACACGCAAAGACCCGAACATGAGTGACACCCGCTTCGACCCGTCGGCAGCCGACGGGCGCTGGCAACAGGCATGGGACGAGGCGCAGTGCTTCCGCGCCGACAGCAACAGCGCCAAGCCCAAGAGCTACGTGCTCGAGATGTTTCCCTACCCCTCGGGCCGGATCCATATCGGGCACGTGCGCAATTACACGATGGGCGACGTGCTCGCGCGCTACAAGAAGATGCGCGGGTACGAGGTACTGCACCCGATGGGGTGGGACGCGTTCGGCATGCCTGCCGAGAACGCGGCGATGGAAAAGGGCGTCCATCCCGGCGGCTGGACGCGCGCCAATATCGAATCGATGAAGGCGCAGCTCAAGCGTCTCGGCTTCGCGCTCGACTGGAGCCGCGAGCTGGCGACCTGCGAGCCCGACTACTACGGCCACGAACAGGCGCTGTTCATCGACCTGTTCGAGGCGGGGCTGGTCTATCGCAAGGAAAGCGAGGTCAACTGGGACCCGGTCGACATGACCGTGCTGGCCAACGAACAGGTGATCGAAGGCAAGGGCTGGCGCTCGGGCGCCGAGGTCGAGAAGCGCAAGCTCGCGCAGTGGTTCCTGAAAATCACCGACTTCGCCGAGGAACTGCTCGATGGGCTCGGCGAACTGGAAAACTGGCCCGACAAGGTCCGGCTGATGCAGGAAAACTGGATCGGCAAGTCGCAGGGTCTCGAATTCAGCTTCGAGCTTTCGAACGGCGACAAACTGCCCGTATACACCACGCGGCCCGACACGATCTTCGGTGCGAGCTTCGTCGCGGTGGCGGCGGATCATCCGGTCGCGCAGTCGCTCGATAGCGACGCGGCGCGCGATTTCATCGCGTTGTGCAAGCGCGGCGGGACCACGGCTGCCGAGCTGGAAACCGCAGAGAAGCTCGGCTTCGACACCGGGATCACCGCGAAGCATCCGTTCACCGGGGCGGACCTGCCGGTCTACATCGCGAACTTCGTGCTGATGGATTACGGCACCGGCGCGATCATGGCGGTGCCGGGGCACGACCAGCGCGACTTCGACTTCGCGACCAAATACGGCCTGCCGATCGTGCGCGTCGTCGCGGCGTCAGCTTCCCAAGCTGACGATCCGCTGACCGAGGCCGAGGCGGGCGACGGCGTGCTGGTCAATTCGAACATCTACAACGGCTACACCGTCGAAGATGCCAAGGCCGCGATCATCAAGATGGCCGAGGGCGAGGGCTGGGGCACGGGCAAGACCGTGTGGCGGCTGCGCGACTGGGGCGTCTCGCGGCAGCGCTATTGGGGGACGCCGATCCCCTTCATCCATTGCGAGAAATGCGGCGTGGTGCCTGCACCCAAGGACAGCCTGCCGATCACGCTGCCCGAGGATGTCGACTTCAAGACGCCGGGCAACCCGCTGGTCCGCCATCCGACATGGAAGCATGTCGACTGCCCCAAGTGCGGCGGCAAGGCGGAACGCGAGACCGACACGCTCGACACCTTCGTCGATTCCTCGTGGTATTTCCTGCGCTTCGCCAGCCAGCCCGCCAACAAGCCGTTCGACCGCGAGGAAGTCGCCAAGTGGCTGCCGGTCGAGCAGTATATTGGCGGGATCGAGCACGCGATCCTGCACCTGCTCTACGCCCGCTTCTGGACCCGCGCGCTCGCCCATATCGGCATGGTCGACGTGAAGGAGCCGTTCGCCAGCCTGTTCACACAAGGCATGGTGACGCACGAGACCTATAGCCGGGTCGAAGGCGGCAAGACGGTCTATTACGCGCCCGAAGAGATCAGCCGCGAGGCCGAGCGTGCGCTGCTGAAGGACGATGGCGGCGAGGTCGAGATCGGCCGCGTCATCAAGATGTCCAAGTCGAAGAAGAACGTCGTCGACCCGGATACGATCATCGCGACCTACGGCGCGGATGCGGTGCGCTGGTTCATGCTGTCCGATTCGCCGCCCGAACGCGACCTTCCTTGGTCCGAGGCGGGGATCGAGGGCTGCGCGCGCTTCGTCCAGCGCGTATGGCGGCTGGTGTCCGATGCGACTGGCGAACAGCAGGGCGAGGACATCGATCTGCGCCGCAAGACGCACAAGACAATCGTCGCGGTGGCGCAGGATATCGAGGCGCTGTCGTTCAACAAGGCGGTCGCGCGCCTCTACGAACTGACCGGCGCGATCGAGAAGGCGCAGCCGAGCGCCGACCGGCGCGATGCGATCTTCGCGCTGATGAAGCTCGTCTCCCCGATGATGCCGCACCTTGCCGAGGAAGCCTGGCACCGTGCGGGCGGCGAAGGGCTGATTGCCGAGGCCGACTGGCCCGAGCACGATCCCGCCATGCTGGTCGAGGACGAGGTGACCATCGCCGTCCAGCACAAGGGCAAGCTGCGCGACACGCTGACCGCGCCCAAGGGGGCTTCGAAGGAAGTGCTCGAGGAAATGGCGCTGGCGAGCGAGAAGGTGCAACGCTCGCTCGACGGGGCCGAGGTGCGCAAGATCATTGTGGTGCCCGACAGGCTGGTCAATATCGTCACCTGATGCGTCGCTCGTCACCCCGAACTTGTTTCGGGGTCCAGTTCCCGGCTAGGTGCCGAAATTCGCGAAGGAAGGATGGATGCTGAAACGAGTTCAGCATGACGGGTTGGCTAGCCAAGCGCTGTTTGCGCTGCTGATGGCACTCGCCCTCTGCGCCTGCGGCTTGCAGCCTATCTACGCCGGTGCGGACGGGCGCGGCGCGGCGGCGGACCTTTCCGCAGTGCAGATCGCGCCGATCGAGGGGCGCAGCGGCTGGCTGGTCGCGACAGCGCTGGAAGACCGCGTATCGCTGCGCCAGACCGACACAGCGCCACGCTACCGCCTCGACGTGCAGCTGGACGACAGCCTCGAAAGCCTCGGCCTGCTGAGCGACGAGCGCGTCACGCGCGAGCGGCGCATTCTGCGCGCGCGCTATCAGCTGGTCGACCTCAGCAACGGGGCGATCGTGCTCGATGCCACCGCCGGGTCCGATGCCGGGATCGACGTCGTGTCGAGCGACTATGCCACCCTCGCCGCCGAACGCGCGGCGGTCGAGCGGCTGGCGCAGGTGGTCGCGGACCAGATCGTCACCCGCGTCTCGCTGGCGCTGCGCAAGCGCAACTGAGCGCATGGCGAAGCGGCAATCGTTCAAGGCCAACCAGAACAGCTTCGGCCGCATGGCGCAGCAGGCCGCGCGCGAATGCCACACCTTCTTTTTCTGCGGACCCGATGAAAGCGCCGCTTCGGCAGCGGCCTCCGCAATCGTCGCCGCGCTGCCCGATGCGGGCGAGCGGGTCGAGCTGGCCGGCGCGGACATCCGGCGCGATCCGGTGCTGCTGGCGGACGAGGCGCGCTCTTCCTCGCTGTTCGGCGACAACCGCCACATTCTCGTGCGCGCGAACGGCGAAGAGGCGCACGATGCGCTGAAGATCCATTTCGAGGCCGAGGGCGAAGCGTGCCCGGTGCTGGTGATCGCGACCAGCGCCACCGACAAGTCGCGCACCGCGAAGCTGGTCGCGGCGGCGGGCGGCACTTTGGTGGCGATGTTCTACCCGCCCAACCTCGCCGACATGGCCAACACGGTCCGCGATCTGGCGGACAAGGCGGGGTTGCGGCTGGGCGGCGATCTCGCGCAGCGGATCGCCCGCGCCTCCGGGCTCGACCGGCGCCTGGCGGAAGCGGAAGTCGGCAAGCTGGCGCTCTATCTCGATGCCGCGCCCGATTCGCCCAAGACCGCCGAGGCCGCCACCTGGGACGAGATCGGCGCGACCAGCGACGAGGACGGGTTCATGCCGCTCGTCAATGCGGCGCTGAGCGGGCAGGCGAAGCGGCTGCCGGGCGAGCTTGCGCGGCTCCACACGCTCGCGCTCAACCCGGTCGGAGTGGCGCTCGCGTTCGAACGGCGCGCGGCGCAGCTGGCGCAGCTATCGGCGCGGATGCGGCCGGGCGAGGACCTGGGATCGTTCATGGAGGCGCAAAAGCGCGCGCGGCGGATCTTCTTCAAGGACGAGCGCGACCTCGCGGTGCAATTGCGCATCTGGCGCGGAGCCCGGCTCGACCGGCTGGTCTCGCGGCTGACCGCGCTGCATCAGGCGCTGCTCGGCAACAGCCAGCAGGCCGAATTGCTGCTGTCGCAGGAAATCGCCTCGATCGCGCGCGAGGCCGCGCGGTAGGTTTTCAGCTTCGCTGATCCGGCACCGGCCCGCACCCCCGCCCGGCCAACCCGACAGGATAATACCAATGGGTTGGCCGGGCGGGGGTGCGGGCCGGTACCGCACACAATTAAATCGAATCAGTCTTGCGGGACGGAGAAGGACCCGGTGACCCGGCCACCATCGCCGCTGCCAGCACCATCGATGCTGGAAAGGCCGGTGCGCAGGTCGATCGTCAGCCGCCCGCCGTTGAGCGTGTCCGATCCGCGTTGCAGGTGGACATCGCCGGTCATCGTGATCAGGCGACGGTTGAAATCGTACACCGCCACGCTGCCGCGCGCGCTCTCGTTGCCACGCGTCACGGTCACGCCGCCGGTTGCCGAAATGCGCTGGATGCTGAGCGAGCCTGCATCCGAATAGTCGACGATCGTGCGCCCCGCGGTCAGCCGCAGGTTCGCCTGGTCGATCACCACATTGCCCGACAGGACGACGCGGTCCTGCCGATCCTGCAGCTCGATCCGGTTGGCGGCGTAGTTGACCGGGGCGTTGGAATTGTGCGCCGCGATCGCCTGCGCGTGCAGTTGCAGCCCGGCGAGGGTGCATGCCGCAAGCGCGAAGCCCGCCGCGCCCGAACGGACGACTAGACGCAGGTGGTCGCGGGTCAGGCGGGGGGTGGAACGGGCGGTCATCGCATGCTCTCCAATGCGCCGGGCACCATGCGCAGGCGCGCATTGCCGTCAAGCGTAATCGTGCGGTTCTCAAGGTCGACGCGCAGGCTGTCGGCGGAGAAGGTGCCCGCCGGGACCGAGCCCGAAACGCCGTCCGAGCCGATCAGCATCTGCTCGCGCAGGTTCACCGAGACGCCGCGCGCGATCAGGCCGTAACCGTCTGTCGCCTCCAGCTTCACCGGCCCGTGCACCTTGAGCAGTTCGTCGTCGATCGCGTAGTCGCCCCCTTCGGCGGAAAGCTGGGCGGGCCCGTCGGCGAGCAGGATGCGCGCGTTGACCTGTTGCAGGCGGACGATCCCTTCCTTGCTCGACTTCTGCACCGCTTCCTTCGCCACCAGCGAGAAGGGGCGGCCCTTGTCGTCGGCGCCGCGATAGGTCGCGCTGTCGATCCGCAGGCGTTCGTCGATCTGTTCCACCTTGTCGCGGTCGAGGATGAAGGACACCTCGCTGCGCGGCGAAAAGGGCGCGATGACGAGGAAGGCGACGATCGCCCCGGTCGCCATCGGCAGGGTGATGGCGAGGATCTTGATCAGCCGGTCGTGAAAGCCGCCGGGCGCAGCCTGTTTCTGCCGCCCACGGCGCTGCTGGCTCGCCTGCTGCGTCTCTGCCACCGGATCGTGCTCCATCGGGTCGTGGACCTCGTGCCTATTCGTGGCTGAAGATATCCGCGCCGGCCCAGCCCGCCAGATCGAGCCGCGCGCGCGTAGGCAGGAAGTCGAAACAGGCCTGCGCAATCTCCATACGGTTTTCGCGCTGCAGCCGTTCCTCGAAAATGTCGCGCAGGCGGTGGAGGAAGCGCACGTCGGAGGCGGCATATTCGCGCTGCGCATCGGTGATGACTGGCGCGCCCCAGTCCGAGCTTTGCTGCTGCTTGGAGATATCTTCGCCGAGCAGTTCGTTGACCAGCATCTTGAGCCCGTGGCGATCGGTATAGGTGCGGGTCAGCTTGCTGGCGATCTTGGTGCAGAACACCGGCGCGGCGGTGACCCCTAGATAGTGCTCGATCGCGGCCAGGTCGAACCGCGCGAAATGGTACAGCTTGGTGCGCGACGGATCGGCCAGCACCGCCTTCAGATTGGGCGCATCGAAGGTGGAGTTCACGCCGAAGCGCACGAGGTGTTCGTCGCCCAGCCCGTCGCTGATCTGCACCACGCACAGCCGGTCGCGCGGCGTGATCAGCCCCATGGTCTCGGTATCGACCGCCAGCGCCGCCCCTTCGGCCAGCACGCCTGCGGGAAGGTCTTCTTCGTGGAAATGTACCGCCATTGGAAACTTTCTTCGTCTGATGCCAGCCCGCCCCTGCCTGCTCCTAGGGATATTGGGAAAAGAGGGGAAGGGCATCTGGTGCGCGCCGCCCGCGCGGCATAGCGAGGGGCCCATGCCCGAGGATCTGCCCGAAAGCTGGCGCGCCGTGCTCGACCCGGTGCTGGCAACCCCCGCCGCGCGGCGGCTGGGCGGCTTCCTGCAGGCCGAGGAAGCGGCGGGCAAGGCGGTCTATCCGCCGCGCGGGTGCCGCTTGCGTGCGCTCGAACTCACCCCGCTCGACGCGGTAAAGGTCGTGATTCTGGGGCAGGACCCCTATCACGGGCCGGGGCAGGCGATGGGGCTGAGCTTTTCGGTGCCCGACGGCGTGAAGCACCCGCCATCGCTCAGAAATATCTTCAAGGAGCTGGCCGATGATTGCGGGATTGCGCCGCCCGCATCGGGCGACCTGACACCGTGGGCGCAGCGCGGCGTGCTGCTGCTCAACAATTCGCTGACGGTCGAGGCGGGGCAGGCGGGCAGCCATGCGGGGCGCGGGTGGGACGCGATTACCGATGCCTGCGTCGCGGCGGTGGCGCAGCGGAGCGAGCCCAGCGTGTTCATCCTGTGGGGCAGCCATGCGCAGGCCAAGGCCTCGCGGATCGAGCAACTGGGCGCGACCTCGCGGCATTGCGTGATCCGATCCGTGCATCCCAGCCCGCTTTCGGCGCATCGCGGATTCTTCGGCTCGAAGCCGTTCAGCCGTGCAAATGCGTTTCTGGAAGAGACGGGACGCGGCGCGATCGATTGGCGGCTGGACTAATGACGGCTGGCTTCGCGTAGAAAACGAGGCTCAGGCAACATCGTCGAGCCGCGACAGGCGGTCTAGCGCGCCGCGCAGCGCGCGGTCGATATCGGGCGCGGTAGGTGTGCTTCGCACATAGGGCGCGTCATGCGAAGGTTCGTGGGAGATCGGACACTGGCAGGCCTGCGCACGGGGCTGATCGCGTTCCTGCCCTTGCAGCGCGCGGGCGAGTCGTTCGACCAGTTCGGCGACACCCAGTTCCCCCAGAGCAGGCTCCTCGCTGCGCGGCAGCGGCCACGCGGGCGGCGGCGGTGGCACGGCGGGCCGTGCCGGTTGGGGCATCGCAAAGGGTTCGGGCTTCCATGCCGCATCGGCGGGCTCGGCCCGCCAGGCATCATCGCAGGGTTCGGGGGCCCGCGAGTGATCCTCGCGCGGCTGTTCGAAGGCCGGGCGCGCCGGTTCTTCCTCTTCGTCCGGTTTCACGAAGTCCGCGAAAGGATTGTAGCGGGTCGGCGGGATGTCCTGCGCCTGATCGGGCGCCGCGTCATCGGCTTCCCAATCGTCGGCGTCCTGCGGCGGGTGCGAATCGTGCTGCCCGGCATCGCTCCATGCCGAAGCGAAATAGGGATCGTCGATCGGCGGCTTGTATTCGTCGGCCAGCTCGAACGCATCGTGCTCGGGCGCGTCGGCCAGATCGACGTCGTCGTCGAACCGGTCATCGTCGTCGAGGGCAGCCTCGAGGTCGTCCTCGTCGTCCTCATCGTCGCTCGGCAGGCCGAGCGCGGCACGCACGTCGAGCGGCGGGCGCGTGTCGCGCTTGCGCTTGCGCGGGGGTGGTGGTGCGACATCGCGCTTGGGCTCGGTGCGGACCTTGCTCGCGATGAACAGGCCCAGCGCCAGGCCTATGACCGCTGCGACCAGCGCGGCGACGATGCGCGTCTGCGCGCCGAGCGGCGATTCGCCGCCGAACGCCATGTCGAACAGGACCGAAGGCAGAAACAGGCATCCGGCGCCGAACAGCGCGGCGAACCACAGACCCACCAGCACGGGGAATGCCGCGCTGGAGGTCAGTCCGCCCGCGCTCTCGTCCGGGTCATCGAATTCCCGATCGCTGTCGATCAAGATGCCTTCCTTCATATCAGGCCTTCATCTCGGACTTTCGCCTCCGGCCTGCATTTCTGGGCGCCTGGCGGGCGTGGACATTCCTTTCGGGAGGTATCCACGCCGCGCTTTCGGGCGACCGATCCATCGGCCTGCCTATCAGGCGATGGTAAACGGTCTGATAACGACGACTATTGATCTGCCAGTCGCGCTCGGCGGCGATGAAAGCGTGCGCGGTTTCGCGCATCGCGGGCCAGTTTTGCGCATTATAGAGCATATCGGCGAGGGCGCGCGCGATACCGGCAGGATCGTCGGCGGGGAAGAGCACGCCGGTCTGCCCATGTTCGATCAGCTCGCGGTGCCCGCCGACATCCGACGCGGCGACGATTCGCCCCTGCGCCATCGCTTCGAGCGGTTTGAGCGGGGTCACGAGGTCGGTCAGGCGGCTGCGCTTTCGCGGGAAGGCGAGCACGTCGATCAGCGCGTAGTAGCGGGCGACCTCGCCATGCGGCACGCGGCCCGTGAAGACGATCGCGTCGCTCGCGGGCGAGGCGGCAGCCTGCGCGCGCAGCGCGGCATCGTCGGGCCCGCCGCCCACCAGCAGCAGCTTTGCCTGCGGCTGACGCTCGCGCAGCAGCGGCATGGCCGCGATCAGATCGTCGAGCCCTTCGTAAGGGTAGAAGCTGCCGATGAAACCGATCACCGGGCCCCGCGCCAGCCCCAGTTTTTCAGCCAACTGCGAATCGCGCGGGGCGGGCTCGCCGAACTGCGTCAGGTCGACCGCGTTGGGCGAGATGCCGATCTTGCCGGGCGCGAATCCGCGCGCCAGCAGATCGCTGCGCAGCCCCTCGCAGATCGTGAACACCGCGTCGGCGCGTTTGACGACCGCGTTTTCCAACGCACGGGTCAGCCGGTACTTGGCCGATCCTTCGCGCCCGGTGCCGTTGCCGACCGCCGCATCCTCCCAGAAGGCGCGGATTTCGTAGACCACCGGGATGCCCAGCTTGCGGCCCGCGCGAATCGCAGCGAGGCCTGCCAGCGCGGGCGAATGCGCGTGGAGCACGTCGGGTCGCCAGTCCTGCGCGAGCCGCACGATCGCGTCGGCGTGCGCCTGGACTTCGCGCCATTCGGCGATCAGCGGCGGGCCGCCTGCCATGCCGGTGGTACGGTGGAAGTGGAGCCCCTCGCAGGTTTCCTCGGCCGGTCCGTCGGCGGAATGGCGCGGGCCGGTGATGCCGCGCACCTCGATCCCGTCGGCGGCCTGCGCGCGCATGATCGCCTTGGTGCGAAAGGCATAGCCGCTGTGCAGCGGCAGCGAATGGTCGAGGACGTGGAGTACGCGCATGGCGTGGGCGTCCCTAGCGCAGCCGTACTTAACGCCGCGTCAACTCCGCCCTGCTAGCCGTTTCGCCACGATGGCCGGGCATGTGTCCGCGCCCGTTTCCTGAAGGAGCTGCCCGCCCGTGATCGACATGCTGGTCATCGTTACGATCCACGGGTTGCTGCTGCTGGCAGGCTATCGCCTGATGCTGCGCGACGATCTGGACGAAGATCCGCAGCTAGATGGCGATCATGGGGGCGACCGCACCCCGTGACCGACCTGTTTCTCCTCGGCTTTCTGGCCACCTTCCTGCTGTTCGGGCTGAAGCGCCCGTTCCTGTGGGTGTGCGCCTACCTCTATGTCGATATCCTTGCCCCGCAGAAGATGGGCTACGGCCCGATCACCAGCGTGCCGGTGTCGCTGATCGCCTTTGCCGCCGCGTTCGGCGGCTGGCTGATGATGGACAAGAAGACGCGGGTGACCTTCAGCCTGCGCCAGGGGCTGATGCTGTTCCTGCTGGTATGGGCGTGGTTCACCCTGCAGGGCGCGCAGTTCCCGATTCCGGCGAGCGAGAAGTGGGACTGGGTGTGGAAGACGCTGGTCTTCGCGATGTTCCTCCCCTTCACCGTGACGACCAAGTTGCGGTTCGAAGCGGCGGCGCTGGTGATGGTGCTGACCGCGGGCGCGATCATCATTTCGGGCGGGATCAAGACCGTGCTCGGCGGGGGCGGCTACGGCACGCTGGCGTTCTTCGTGAACGACAACAGCGGGATCTACGAAAGCTCCACCATCTCGACCGTGGCGATCGCGATCATCCCGCTGATCTACTGGTTCACCCGGTACGGAACGGTGTTTCCGCCCAGCCTGCCGGTCAAGCTGTTCGCCGCCGGGCTGGCGGGCGCGTGCCTGCTGATCCCGATCGGTACCGAGGCGCGCACCGGCCTTGTCTGTATCGCGGTGCTCGGCCTGCTGATCCTGCGCGAGAGCAAGTACAAGCTGCTGCTGATCATCGGCGGCGTCCTGCTGTGCGTCGCGGCGTTCCCCTTCCTGCCGCAGAGCTACGCCGAACGCATGGCAACCATGACGCAGGCGGACGAGGACGAGAGCGCATCGACCCGCGTTGCGGTGTGGCAATGGACGCTCGACTTCGCGAAGGAGCACCCGCTGGGCGGCGGGTTCGAAGCCTATCGCGCCAACAGTTTCACCTACCGGATGCCGCAGACCACCAGCAACGGCAACATGACCAGCACGAAGTACGAGAAGGTCGTCGACGAGGGGCGCGCGTACCACTCGGCCTTTTTCGAGATGCTCGGCGAACAGGGCTGGCCGGGGCTGGCCGCATGGGTCGCGTTGCAGGCGCTCGGCCTCTACCAGATGGAGCGGCTGCGACGGCGAATGCGCAAGCGCGGCGACCCCGAGCTGGCATGGATCGGCCATCTGGCGATTGCGCTGCAATATGCGCTGGTCATCTACCTCGTCGGTGCGACCTTCCAGGGGATCGCCTGGCAGCCCTTCATCATGATGCTCGCGGGGCTTCAGATCGCGCTGGTGAACTACGCCAGGCGGTATGATTCGCCCGAAGGAGCGACCATTGGAGAGCGGCTGGCGGCGCAGCGGCGGGCCGCCGGTCCCGATGCCGTAGCGACAGGCCCGCGTCCATTGCGCTAGCGCCCGCCATCCGGCATGGAGCGCGCACAAATCCAACCGCAGGAGAGGCGCGCATGACCCCCCAGGATATCGCAGCGAAGGTCGGCGAACAGATCGGCACCAGTGAATGGGCCGATATGACGCAGGAACGGATCAACCTGTTCGCCGAGGCGACGGGCGATCACCAGTTCATCCACGTGAACGAGGAAGCGGCCAAGATGACGCCGTTCGGCGGCACCATCGCGCACGGCTTCCTGACGCTCTCGATGATCCCCTATCTCGGGGCCCATTCGGACATCCCGCATCCCGACGGGATCAAGATGGCGGTCAACTACGGTGGCAACAAGACGCGCTTCATCAATCCCGTCCGCTCGGGCAAGCGCATTCGCGGCCACTGGAAGCTGCTCGAAATGACCGAGAAGCGCCCCGGCCAGTGGCAGCAGACGGTCGAAATCACGATCGAGATCGAAGGCGAGGAAAAGCCCGCCCTGATCTGCGAATGGATGACGATGTACTTCGTTTAAATCCCTGGTGTGAGTCCCAGCGAAAGCTGGGACCTCATGCGATCAGGCAGCAAGAATTAGGAGGTCCCAGCTTTCGCTGGGACTCAGTAAGAGGACCCTTCCCATGACCCGTAGTGCAGTCATCGTTTCCACCGCCCGCACCGCCATCGGCCGCGCCTACAAGGGCGGCTTCAACGACACCAAGGGCGCGACGCTCGGCTCGTACTCGCTCGCCCCCGCGATCGAGCGTGCCAAGATCGAAGCCGGCGAAATCAACGACGTGATCTGGGGCGCCGCGCTCCAGCAGGGTGCGCAGGCGGGCAACCTCGGCCGCCAGGTCGCGCTGCGCAGCGGTTGCCCGATCGGCGTTTCGGGCATGACGATCGACCGCCAGTGCTCGTCGGGCCTGATGGCGATCTCGACCGCGGCGAAGCAGATCATCGTCGACAACATGGATATCGTCGCGGGCGGCGGTCAGGAATCGATCAGCCTCGTCCAGACCCCCGAAATGCGCGTGATGCCCGATCCCGAGCTGATGGCGATGCACAACGCGGTCTACATGCCGATGCTGCAGACCGCCGAAACCGTTGCCAAGCGCTACGGCATCAGCCGCGAGGCGCAGGACGAATACGCGCTCCGTTCGCAGCAGCGCACGGCGGCTGCGCAGGAAGCGGGCAAGTTCGACGACGAGATCGTCCCCGTCACCGTCACCATGAAGGTGAAGGACAAGGAAACCGGCGAGGTTTCCGATCAGGAAGTCACCGTCGCCAAGGACGAGGGCAACCGCCCGAGCACCACGCTCGAAGGCCTGTCCTCGCTCCAGCCGGTGATGGGCCCGGGCAGCACGATCACCGCGGGTAACGCCAGCCAGCTGTCGGACGGTTCGTCGGCCAGCATCCTGATGGAAGAAAAGCTCGCCGAGAAGCGCGGCCTGACCCCGCTGGGCCGTTATGTCGGCATGGCGGTCGCGGGCACCGAGCCCGACGAGATGGGCATCGGCCCGGTCTTCGCGATCCCCGCCGTGCTCGAACGCACCGGCCTCAAGATGAGCGACATCGGGTTGTGGGAACTGAACGAAGCCTTCGCGGTGCAGGTGCTCTACTGCCGCGACAAGCTCGGCATTCCCGACGAAGACCTCAACGTCAACGGCGGCTCGATCTCGATCGGTCACCCCTACGGCATGACCGGCGCACGCTGCGTCGGCCACGCGCTGATCGAAGGCAAGCGCCGCGGTGCGAAGTACGTCTGCGTCACCATGTGCGTCGGCGGCGGCATGGGCGCTGCGGGGATCTTCGAGGTCCTGTGATCTACGCATAACGGAGACTGACATGGCTGGACGGTGGCCCGCGCTCGATTTCGAGGCCGAGAAATCGGTTTACGCCACCGTCCACGCCTTTCTCCAGGTGATCGGCAAGCTGCCGACCCGTGCCTTGCCGTGGTGCAACCACAGCTGGCACCTCGCGATGCTGGTCGTGCCGACCGGCTTTCGCACCTATCCGCTGCCGACCGAGTCGGGCGAGGCGGAGATATTGCTCGATTGCCTCGCCTCGCGCCTCGTCCTGACGACGTCCGACGGGCGCGAGCGGACTATGGCCGTCACCGGGCAAAGCGTGGCGGCGTTCCATTCCGAATTGAGCGAAATGCTCCGCGAGGCGGGCATCGCCACCTCGATCGACGGCGCCCCCAACGAGGTCGAGGAGGCGGTTCCTTTTGCGCAGGACGTTGCCCCGCGCGCGTGGGATAGCGACACGGTCCAGCGGCTCCACCGCGCGTTCTCCGACGCCGCGCGGGTGCTGTTCGAGTTCCGCACCGGATTTGTCGGCAAGTCGAGCCCGGTGCATCTGTTCTGGGGCAGCTTCGATCTTGCAGTCACGCGCTTTTCGGGACGCGAGGCACCGCTGCATCCGGGGGGCTTCCCCAACCTGCCCGACGCGGTCACCCGCGAAGCCTATAGCCACGAGGTTGCCAGCGTCGGCTTCTGGCCGGGCGGTGGCGGGGTCGAGGAAGCGGCGTTCTACGCCTATGGCTACCCGGCGCCCGATGGCCTGGGAGAAGCGGCCATCGCCCCCGATGCGGCCTACTGGCACAGTGATCTGGGCGAATTCGTGCTGCCCTACGCGGCGGTAAGCAGCGCCGAGAACCCCGATGCCGTCTTGCGCGAATTTCTCGAAAGCGCTTATCGCGCCATCGCGTCGCATGCAGAATGGGATTGCACGGCGCTCGACATTCCGGCCGGTCGTCCGGGCGAACCCTATGATGTGGCTGCCCATCGGCGGAGCTGACGGGCTTCGCGGTTTTTTTGAAGGACGTCCCATGCTTCGTTCGCTCGCCACCTTTTCGATCATCGCGCTGCTTGCCGCCTGCTCGCCCAGCCCGGACTCCGACGGCGCAGACGCACCAGCGGACGACAACAGCGCATCGCAAACGGCGAGCCCGGCGGCCGCCGCGGATGAAACATCTGTTGGAGAGAAGTCTGCGTCCGCGAAGGGTTACGCCTCCAGCTACACCAAGCTCGACCTCGACACGTGTCGCGTGCTCGACAAGAGCACGGGCGAGGGCAGCTGGATCGAATTTCGCTGCGAGGGCTTGCAGGATATTCCCCTGTTCGTGAGCGAGGGCGACGGCCGGTTCGATGTCGATGCCGGCATTAAGAACGGAGACTTCGCCACAATCGCCGCCTTCAACGAGATCGGCGACACGATCGAATGGCGGCTGCGCGACGGCAAACCGTTCGCGGTGATCTTCCGCTACCGCGACGTCAGCATGGAGAGCGGCGATCGTTCGGTGCTGGCGGTCGAGAAGATCGGGCGCGACGGGGTACCGGGCTGCCGGGTGGCGCAGATCAACGGCGGCACGTCCGCGCCCAACAAACGCGCGAGAGAGATTGCGGATACCGAAGCGATCAATTTCGACTGCGGGAAGGAGCCGCAATACATCGGCAACGCGCGCTGATGCAAACGGCGTGATCGTGCTATAGCGCGTCGATGGGTGTGATCGAACTTCTCGGCCTCGCGGGCAGTGTCAGCCTGCTGTCTGGCTGGCGGCTCTACGCGACGATCCTGATCACGGGCTTGGCGATGCGGACCGGGTGGGTGCCGCTGCCCGAACAGTTGCAGATGCTCGACGTGCTCGCGAACCCGTGGGTGCTCGGCGTGGCGGCGGTCGGCGCGGTGATGGAATTCCTTGCCGACAAGGTCATGTGGCTCGATTCGATCTGGGACGCGGTGCATTCGCTGATCCGCCCGATCGGCGGCGCGCTGCTGGCGCTGGCGATCATCGACCCGAGCGACCCGACCTGGCAGGTGGTCGCCTTCCTGCTCGGCGGCGGGGCGGCCTTCGCCGCGCATGCGGGCAAGGCGAGCGCGCGTGCGGCGGTCAATATCAGTCCCGAACCGGTCAGCAACATGCTGGTCTCGACCACGGAAGACATCGCCACCATCGGGCTGCTGGCGCTGGCGATCGCCAATCCGGTTGCAGCGGCGGTGATCGCCGCCGTGCTGCTGGTGCTCAGCATCGTGCTGATCGTGGTGGTCGGGCGCGCGGTGAGACGCTTTTTCCGCCGGACGCGCGAGCGACCCGGCCCCGCCTAGCTGCCCCGCGTCAGGCGTTGGCGGCCATGAACCGCTCGATCACCGGGGCGATCTTGGTGCGCCACTTGCTGCCGTTGAAGATGCCGTAGTGCCCCGCGCCTTCGGCGAGGTAGTAGCGCTTCTTCTTCTCCGACAGGTTGCGCGCCAGCGGCAGCGCGGCCTTGGTCTGGCCGATCCCCGAGATATCGTCGCGCTCGCCTTCGACAGCGAGCAGCGCGGTCTGTGTGATGTCGCCCAGATCGATCACCGTGCCGCGGTGTTCGAAGCTGTTGTTGGGCAGCGAGTGCTTCTGGAACACCTCTTCCACCGTCTGCAGGTAGAATTCGGCGGTCATGTCGCAGACGCTGCGGTATTCCTCGTAGAAATCCTTGGTCATCTGCGCGCTGTCGTCGTCACCCGCGACGAGGTGCTTGAACATCTCGTAATGGCTCAGGATGTGGGCGCCCAGGTTCATGCTCATGAAGCTCGCGAGCTGCATGAAGCCGGGATAGACGCGCCGCCCGCCGCCCGCATATTGCGCGGGCACGGTGGCGACCACGTTCTGCTCGAACCAGCTGAGCGGGCGCTTCATCGCGACATCGTTGACCGTCGTCGGGCTTTCGCGCGTGTCGATCGGCCCACCCATCATGGTCAGCGTTTTGGGCGCGGCCTTGTCCTTCGCGCCGTTCATCAGCGCGGTCGCGGCGAGCGCGGGGACCGAGGGCTGGCACACCGCGATCATGTGCGCCGCCCTGCCATCATTGCGCTTGGCGATCTCTTGCAGGAATTCGATGATGTAGTCGATGTAGTCGTCCAGATCGAAGCGCCCTTCGGACAGCGGAATGTCGCGCGCGTCGTGCCAGTCGGTGATGTAGACCTCGCAGCTCTCGACCATCCGTTCCACCGTGCCGCGCAGCAGCGTGGCGAAGTGTCCGCTCATCGGGGCGACGATCAGCACGGCGGGCGCATCGTCGGGCAGCGAGGCGCGGCGGAAGCGTTTGAGATCGCCGAATGCGCGGTGCAGTACCAGCGTTTCGGAAACCGGATCGGGCTTGCCGCGAATCGTCACGCTTTCGATGTCGAATTCGGGCTTGCCGCGCCGGATGGTCGCGTGGGCGAAGACTTCGAGCGCGGACCCGGCGACCGGGCCCATGCCGCTATAGGCCAGCGGGTTGCTCGGATTGGCGAGCAACTCGGCACCGATCGAGGCCATGGCGCTGGCGCTGTTGAGCCAGGCGGCCTGCAGTTCGTAGGCGTGATAGAGCAAAGAAACGACCTCTTGCGTAGTTTTCGCGGGGCTTGCGCCGCATGCAGGAGCATAGCCTGCCTGCGTTAATGCATTTGTGCAACGCACAAGATGGAATGACGGCCTCATCCCAAGTGGATTTCGTCGCCGTGCGCGTCTAGGCGGTCATGCTCATGGCTCGCGGAAACGACACATCGAAAAAGCGCGGACGGTCTCGTGCAGACAAGACCGCCGAATCCCCCAGGCGCGCACGTTCGCTCGGCTCGCTGCGGATGGTTTATCAGGAGGCGGCGCGCTATCCGCGCCAGATCGCCTTCGCCTTCGGCGCACTGATCACGACATCGGCAGCGACGCTGGCGATTCCGTGGCGTTTCAAGGTCATCATCGACGATGCTTTCGGCGGCGGCGCGGGGCCCGAACAGATCGCCCACGCCTTCCAGTACCTGCTGATGATCGTCGTCGTGCTCGGGCTGGGCACCGCGCTCCGCTTCTACTTCGTCAGCTGGATCGGCGAGCGGGTGGTCGCGAATATCCGCCTGAAAGTGCAGCGCAACCTGCTGCGCCAGTCGCCCAGCTTCTACGAGGAGAACAGCCCCAAGGAAATCTCCAGCCGGATGACCAGCGACACCGCGATCATCGAAACGGTCGTGGGTTCGACCGTCTCGATCGCCTTGCGCAATGTGCTGACTGCGATCGGCGGCATCCTGCTGCTGCTCTACCTCGCGCCCACGCTGACCCTCGGCCTGCTCGCGGGCATCGTGCTGATCGTGCTGCCGATCGTGTTCTTCGGGCGCAAGATCCGCGCGCTCTCTCGCACCAATCAGGATCGCGTCGCCGATGTCGGCAGATATGTCACCGAAGTGCTCGGCGCGATGCAGATCGTCCAGAGCTTCGGGCAGGAAGCACGCGAGAGCGAGCGCTTCGCGAGCGTGGTCGAACGCACCTTCGACACCGCCAGGCGCCGCATCCTGCTGCGCGCGATCATGACCTCGGTGGTGATCGTGCTGATCTTCGGCGGGATCACGCTGGTCATGTGGCGCGGCGCGCTGGCGGTTTCCGAGGGCGCGATATCGGGCGGCACGATCGCCGCCTTCGTGCTCACCGGCGGGCTGGTGGCGGGCGCGCTGGGCGCGCTGACCGAGGTTTATGGCGATCTGCTGCGCGGGGCGGGGGCGGCCGAGCGGCTGGCCGAGCTGCTCCATGCCGAACCAGATATCGCCGCCCCGGCGAAGCCGCAGCCGCTGCCCGTGCCGCCGCGCGGCAGCCTGTCGTTCCGCAACGTCGGGTTTACCTACCCCACGCGCCCCGACGAGGCCGCGCTCGCGGACCTGTCGCTCGAGATCGAGCCGGGCGAAACGGTCGCCCTGGTCGGCCCCTCGGGCGCGGGCAAGTCGACGCTGTTCGCGCTCGCGCAGCGGTTCTACGATCCGCAGGAGGGCACGATCCGGCTCGACGGGATCGCACTGCCCAGCGCCGACCCGGCGGAAATCCGCGCGCGGATGGCCTTCGTCCCGCAGGCGGGCACGCTGTTTTCGGGCAATGCGCGCGACAACCTGCGCTATGGCCGGTGGGACGCGAGCGACGAGGAAATCTGGGAGGCGGCGCGGCTGGCCAACGCCGCGAGCTTTATCGAATCGCTCCCCCAGGGGCTCGACACCAATCTGGGGGAGGACGGCACGCGCCTGTCCGGCGGCCAGCAGCAACGCATCGCGATTGCCCGTGCGATCCTGCGCGATGCGCCGATCCTGCTGCTCGACGAGGCGACCAGCGCGCTCGACGCGGAAAGCGAGCGGCTGGTGCAGGATGCGCTGGCACGCGTCATGCGCGGGCGTACGACGCTGGTGATCGCGCACCGCCTGGCGACCGTGCGCGAGGCGGACCGGATCGTGGTGCTCGACGGTGGGCGGATCGTGCAGCAGGGTACGCACGACCAGCTGCTGGCGCAGGGTGGGCTCTATGCCCGGCTCGCGCGGCTCCAGTTCGATCCGCAGCGCACTGAAATCGCCGGTAATACCGGCAGCGCAACCGGGTGACCGGCGGGCGATCATTCGATCAACGGCCAACCCGGTTCGACCGGCGGCGGCGCTTTCTCGCCCTGCGGGTCTATGCGATGGCGGCACGCAATCCGCCGTTCATCGCGCGCGACCACACAGGCGTCATACTTTTAACAAGGGCCAAACCATGATCCGCACAATCCTTGCCACCACCGCCAGCGTTGCCGCGCTCGCGCTTGCCGCCCCCGCCGCTGCTGCGGGCGACGGGCCGACCGACGGTTTCACCGAATACATGCTGCAGGACGACGCGGCGGCAGACGAAGGCGATGCCGCCACCCCGACGATGAGCTTCGGCGAATGGGGCGTCGACACCTCGCTGCTGTCCGACACGATCGATCCGGGCGACGATTTCTTCGCCTACGTCAATTCCAAGTGGCTGGCCGACAATCCGCTGCCCGCGCAGTACAGCCGTTTCGGCGCGTTCACGCTGCTCGGCGAAAAGTCGACCTCCGACGTCAAGGCGCTGATGGACGATCTGGAAGCGAAGGACCCGGCCACGCTGACCGCCGACGAGAAGCGGCTGGTCGACGCCTATGATGCCTATTTCGATACCGACGCGATCAATGCCGCCGGGCTCGCACCGGCGAAGGTCTATCTCGACCGTATTGCCGATGCCGACACGCTCGAAGGTCTGGTCGCGCTGTGGTCGACGCCGGGTTACCCCTCGCCGCTGGGCGGCGGGGTCGAGGTCGATGCGCAGGAGCCCGATCGCTATTCGGTCTATCTCGGCACCGGCGGGCTCGGCATGCCCGATCGCGACTACTATCTCGACGACACCGAAAAAGGCGTCGCGATCCAGCAGAAATATCGCGATTACCTGACCTTCCTCTTCACCGAGGCAGGCTACGACCAGCCGCGCGAAACCGCCGATGCGGTTTATGCCTTCGAAGGCAAGATCGCGCGCGACATCTCTTCCGATCGTGCGGCCAGCCGCGACGTGCGCCTGATCTACAACCCCTTCACCCCGGCCGAGCTGGAAGATCTTGCGGGCGATTTCCCGATTGCGACGATGATCGAGGCGTCGGGCTTCGGTGAAACCGATCGCCTGATCGTCACCGATCTGCGCCCGAGCGAGGAGCGGGCCAAGGAACTGGGCCTGACCCCCGAAGTGATGGAAAAGCTGGGCACCGGCTTCACCGGCATGCTCACGCTGCTCGAGGATACCCCGCTCGACACGCTCAAGGCGTGGACCGCGAAGGAGATGCTCGCCAACAATTCCTCGATCCTGCCGGCCCGCTTCGACGAGGCGAATTTCGACTTCTTCGGCAAGACCCTGCGCGGGACCGAGCAGCAGCGTGAACGCTGGAAGCGCGCGATCGGCGAAACCGAAAGCATGCTGGGCGAACTGCTCGGCAAAACCTACGCCGCGCGCTATTTCCCGCCCGAGAGCAAGGCCGACATGGGCGAGCTGGTCGGCAACCTGCGCAAGGCGCTGGCCCAGTCGATCGAAGAGATCGACTGGATGGGGCCGGAAACCAAGCAGCAGGCGCTGGCCAAGCTCGACAGCTTCGATCCCAAGATCGGCTATCGCGACAATCTCGACACCTATGAAGGCCTCGCGATCGAGCCGGGCAAGCCGTGGACCAACCGGATGGCCGCAGCGCATTGGGCATGGCGCGACAATCTGGACAAGCTGGGCGGTCCGATCGACCGCACCGAATGGGGCATGCTGCCGCAGACGGTGAACGCCTATTACAACCCGCTGAAGAACGAGATCGTCTTCCCCGCAGCCATCCTGCAGCAGCCGTTCTTTGCCGCGAGCAACGACATCGCGGTCAATTACGGCGCGATCGGCGGCGTGATCGGGCACGAAATGGGCCACGGTTTCGACGATCAGGGTTCGCGCTTCAGCGCGACCGGTGCGCTCCAGAACTGGTGGACCGATGCCGACCGCGAGGCCTTCGACGCGCTCACCAACGCGCTGGTGGCGCAGTACGACACGTTCTGCCCGCTCGACGATGGCGAGACCTGCGTGAACGGAAGCCTGACGCTGGGTGAGAACATCGGCGATCTGGGCGGCCTCAGCCTTGCCTATCGTGCCTACAAGATCGCGACCGAAGGCAAGGAAGTGCCCGTGATCGACGGGCTGACCGGCGACCAGCGCTTCTTCCTCGCCTGGGCGCAGGTGTGGCGTTCGCAGCAGCGCGAGGACAACCTGCGCAACCGCCTGCGGACCGACCCGCACAGCCCCGAAGAGTACCGGGTGAACGGCGTCGTGCGCAATCTGGATGCCTGGTACAAGGCGTTCAACGTCACGCCCGACGACGCGCTGTACCTGCCGCCGGAGAAGCGCGTCCACATCTGGTAAGCGTTCAAAACCTTCGGGTTTTGCCGATTGGGGGCCGCGCGAGCTTGACTTGCGCGGCCCCTTGCCATTGAGCGTCACGCCCATGGACACCGTCATCACTGCCATCCTGCTCGGCATCGTCGAAGGGCTGACCGAATTCCTGCCCGTCTCCTCGACCGGGCACCTGATCCTCGCGACGGAGCTGTTCGGTTACGATGCGTCCGAATGGGCGATGTTCAACGTCGTCATCCAGCTCGGTGCGATCCTCGCCGTGGTTTACCAGTACTGGCCGACCTTCTGGAACGCAGGGATGGGCGTGCTGCGGCTAGAGGAGCACGGGCTGCGTTTCGCGCGCAACATCCTCGTCGCCTTCCTGCCCAGCGTGGTGCTGGGTCTGGCGTTCAAGGATTACATCGACATCCTGCTCGGCAGCCCCAGCGTGGTTGCCTGGGCGCTGATACTCGGCGGGATCGCGATCATCGGGATCGAGAAGGTGGCCGACCCGCGCGGCGATGAGAGCGTCGCCGACCTGCCGCTGTCGAAGGTGATCGGCGTCGGTCTGGCGCAATGCACCGCGATGATCCCCGGCGTCAGCCGTTCGGGCGCGACGATCATGGGTGCGCTGGCGATGGGCGTGAACCGCAAGACCGCCGCCGAATTCTCGTTCTTCCTCGCGGTGCCGACGATGATCGGTGCGACCACGCTCGAACTGGCGACCAAGCACGATCAGCTCGCCGCCGCCTCAAACGGGGTTGGCTGGCTGGAGATCCTGATCGGTTTCGTGGTCAGCTTCGTCGTGGCGCTGGTGGTGATTCGCGCCTTCGTCGCCTACGTCAGCAAGCACGGTTTCGCGCCCTTCGGCTGGTATCGCATCGTCGCCGGATCGGCGGCGCTGATCTGGCTCTTCTTGCGCTAACGCAGCGGCGCGAGGCGCACCAAACTGGAACCAATCGCGGCTCAGCTGGTTCGGATGGGTGGAAAACAGCGAATTTACCAAGTGCTATGGGCTTATTGATCCTCATCTGCAGCGGCGCCGTTCTCGGCTGGCTGGTCGCGCTCGTCACCGGAGCGCAGGATGCGCGCGCCGCGTGGCTGCGGGTGATCCTGGGCGCATCGGCGACCGTGCTTTCGGGCCTGGTGGTGAGCGATGCGCCGCCAATTCAATCACTTGGCGCAGGTGCGCTGGTCATGGCGCTGGGCATTGGCAGCGCGGTGCTCGCGCTCGTTTCGCTGATGGGCCCGCTGGTCCGCAGATAACCCCCGAAAAATGTGACACGGCGAGTCCGAATAAGGCGGATTCAGGGTATCCGTGTGGCGAAAACATGGCTATGCGGGACCCCCAACCAAACCTAGGGGAAGAATCATGAAGACCACTTTCAAAGCCGCTATGCTCGCTTCGACCATCGTTCTGGGCCTCGGCGTTGCCGCTTGCGGTGAAAAGGCCGACGAAGCTGCGACCGAAACCACCGCGGAAGACACCGCCGCTCCCGAAACCATGACCGAAGACACCGCCGCGACCGACGCGATGGGCGAAGAAACCGCCGCGACCGACGCGACCGCGGAAGAAACTCCGGCTGCCGAAGAAACCCCGGCTGCTGAAGAAACCCCCGCCGCCGAGTAATCGCGCGTCATCTTCGGATGAATTCGACCGGCCCCGAAGCGATTCGGGGCCGGTTTTCTATTGTCCGATGGAAACGCGCGCGCCCCGGCGTGCCGAGGGCGCGCAGCGATGCGTGGGCTAGACCGGCTTTGCCGCGCTTCCGCGCCCGCCGCGCAGCAGGTATTCCTGCGTACCGACATTGAGCACGTCGTCGATGTCGATCACCGCCGAATTGGCATAGGTGAACGAGACCGGCAGGCTCTTGTACAGCCGCTCGAAATCGCGCTCGACCGTCTTGCGGTAGAGATCGTCGAGGCTCTCGATCACGAAATAGGTCGGCTGCAGGTCGGAAATGACATAGTCGGTCCGCATCACGCGATCGACGTTGAGCATGATCCGGTTGGGGCTCTTCGCCTCGACGGAAAAGACCGTCTCGGTCGGGCCCGAGAGAATCCCTGCGCCATAGGCACGCAGCCCCGCATCCTCCATGATCAGCCCGAATTCGACCGTGTACCAGTACAGCGCGCCGAGCGCCTTCAGGCGGTTATATTCCATCGCCCGCCAGCCCGCGCGCCCATAGGCCTGCATGTAGTCCGCGAAGACCTGATTGGTGAGCATCGGCACGTGGCCGAACACATCGTGGAACACGTCGGGTTCCTGGATGTAGTCGAAGGTTTCGCGCGTGCGGATGAAATTGCCCGCCGGGAAGCGGCGATTGGCCAAGTGCCAGAAGAAGATGTGGTCGGGGATCAGCATCGGCACCGGGACCACGCTCCACCCGGTAAGCTTGCCCAGCGATTCCGAAAGCTCGCCGAATTCGGGCACGCCCCCCTTGCCGAGATCGAGCCGCTCGAGCCCTTCCATGAAGGCGCTCGCCGCGCGGCCGGGCAGCACTTCCATCTGGCGCGTGAAAAGATCGTCCCAGATCGCGTCGTCTTCGCTGTCGTATTCGGTCTGCTTGGGCTCCAGCCAGTCTTCACCAATATGCGCCGGGCGCTTGAGCGGAGCGGTGAAAACATCCGAGTCGAGCGTCGGGATGCGCGTAAAGTCGGGTTCGATATCTGTTACAGCGTTCATGCCGTTTACGATAGCATCTTGCGCGGTGCGGTACAATTCGATCTCTCGGGCTAGCCGATAAGCGACGCGCTCGCCTGGGTCAGCAGCGTGCCCGCATCGTCGAGCGCAGCCATCTCGACCTGCGTGCCGTCGCGTCGCAGGCACAAGTGCAGGAGATCGCCCGCAATCGCCGGGGAGCGGGCGGAGAAGGAAAACTCCCTCAACCGGTTCTGCCCCGCGACCTCGGCTACCAGCTGCAGCAGCAGCGTGGCGATCAGCGGCCCGTGCACCACCGGCCCGCGATAGCGTTCCTCGTTCTGCGCATAGGGCGCATCATAGTGGATGCGGTGCGTGTTGAAGGTGAGCGCGGAAAAGCGGAACAGCAGCGCCTCGCTCGGCGCGAGCGTGCGCACCCGGTCCCACGCGGTCGCATCGAAGGCGCCCGGCGTCACCGGCGGCGGGACGAGCGGGGCATCCTTCGCCGCAGCCTCGCGATAGACCAGCGTCTGCGTCTCGCGGATCGCGACCGCGCCGTTGGCGCTGATCGTGTGTTCCAGCTCCAGAAAGGCGAGCCGACCGCTGCGGCCTTCCTTCTCCTCGATCGACACGACCTTGCTGAGCTTGTCGACCCGGGTGCCGAGCGAGAGCGGGGTGAAGAAGCGCACCTTGCTGCCCGCCCACATCCGGCGCGGCAGGTCGATCGGCGGGTAAAGGCCGGCAGGATCGTTCGATCTTGCGGGGTGCCCGTCCTTGCCCAGCATCGCGGTGGGCACCTGCGGCGTGCACAGGCAGAAGTGGACGCCTTGCGGCATCTGCGCGCCCTCGGGCGCTGCAAGGTCGAGCGTCGCCAGCCACCGCGCGACGAGCGATTCGTCGAGCCGTTCGGCGCTGCGCTGCTCGCGACCGATCCAGGCCGACCAGTTGGCCATCAGGCCGCGCGTTCGAACAGCGCCGCGAGCCCCTGCCCACCGCCGATGCACATCGTCTCGAGCGCATAGCGCCCCTGCCGCCGGTGCAACTCGTGCGCCATGTCGGCCAGAATGCGCACGCCCGTGGCGCCGATCGGGTGGCCGAGCGAGATGCCCGAGCCGTTGACGTTGAGCATGTCGCGGCGCGAATCGTCCCCGCTCCAGCCCCAGCCCTTGAGCACGGAGAGCACCTGCGGCGCGAAGGCTTCGTTCAGTTCGACCAGATCGATGTCGTCCCAGCCCTTGCCGCTGCGCGCAAACAGGCGCTCGACCGCAGGGACCGGGCCGATGCCCATGCGCGCGGGGTCGCACCCCGCGGCGGCCCAGCCTTCGAACCACAGCAGCGGTTCGAGCCCGAGTTCGGCCAGCTTGTCTTCGGAGACGACCAGACACGCGGCGGCCGCATCGTTCTGCTGGCTGGCATTGCCTGCGGTGACCACGCCGCCCTTCTCGATGGGGCGCAGCGCACCGAGGCTTTCCATCGAGGCATCGGGGCGGAAGCCTTCGTCACGGCCGAAGCGCACCGGATCGCCGCGGCGCTGCGGCACATCGACCGGCACCAGCTGCGCATCGAACTTGCCCGCGTCCCATGCCGCAGCGGCCTTCTGGTGCGAGGCGACCGCGTATTCGTCCGCTGCCTCGCGCGAAATGTCGTAGTCCTTGGCGAGGTTCTCGGCGGTCTCGATCATGCCCGAGATCACGCCGAAACGCTCGATCGGCTGGCTCATCAGGCGGCCGCGCGTCAGCCGGTCCCACAGCGCCATGTCGCCCATCTTGGCACCGTGGCGGGCTTTGGTGGTGTAGTGTTCGACATTGGACATCGATTCGACGCCGCCCGCCATCACGCAGTCCGCCGCGCCGGTCTGCACCATCATCGCCGCTTCGATCACCGCCTGCAGCCCCGATCCGCAACGCCGGTCGAGCTGGAAGCCGGGCACTTCGATCGGCAGGCCGGCGGCGAGCCATGCCCAGCGCCCGATGGCCGGGGCCTCGCCGCTGCCGTATCCTTGCGCGAACACCACGTCGTCGACGCGCGCGGGATCGACGCCGCTGCGCTCGACAACGGCTTCGATGATCGTCGCTGCCAGCGGCCCCGCCTCGAGCGGGGTCAGCGTGCCGAGAAACCGCCCGACGGGCGTGCGCAGCGGGGAGACGATGGCGGCGCGGCGCAGCGCGCTCATGCCTGCCCTCCGGCGGCGAACTGGCGCAGCATGTTCTTGGCGATCACCAGCTGCATGATCTGGCTGGTGCCTTCGTAGATGCGGTAGATGCGGCTGTCGCGGAAGAAGCGTTCCGCCTCGTATTCCGCCAGATAGCCCGCGCCGCCGTGGATCTGGACGCAGCGGTCCGCCACGCGGCCGCACATTTCGGACGCGAACAGCTTGGTGCTGGCAGCGGGCAGCAGCGAGGGCTTGCCCGCATCGACCTTGGCGCAGGCATCCTTGAGCATGCATTCGGCGGCGTAGATTTCCGACTCGCTGTCCGCCAGCATCGCCTGGATCAGCTGGAACTGGCTGATCGGTTCACCGAACGCCTTGCGCTCCATCGCGTATTTCATCGCGGTATCGAGGATGCGGCGCGCGTAGCCCGCACTCGCCGCCGCGACCGACAGCCGCCCGTTGTCGAGGCTCATCATCGCGGTGCGGAAGCCCTGGCCTTCCTCGCCGCCGAGCAGCGCGTCGCCATCGACATGCACATCGTCGAGATAGATGTCGGCGATCTGGCTGCCTTCCTGGCCCATCTTCTTGTCGGGCTTGCCCACGGTGACGCCCGCCTTCTCCATGTCGACCAGAAAGGCGCTGACATGCGCGTTCTTGGGCAGCGCTTCCTTGCTGGTGCGCGCCATGATCAGGCCCAGCTTCGCGAAGGGCGCGTTGGTGATGTAGCGCTTCGAGCCGTTGAGGATGTAGCCGTTGCCGTCCTTCACCGCAGTGGTCTGCATCGCGGCGGAGTCGGAGCCGCTGCCCGGCTCGGTCAGGCCGAAACAGGCGATCTCGCCCGCGGCCAGCCGGGGGAGCCATTCGGCCTTCTGTTCCTCGGTGCCCGCAGTCTTGAGCGCAGTGCACACCATGCCGAGATTGATCGAGGTGATCGAACGATAGGCGGGCAGCGCGTAGGACAGCACGCGGATGGTTTCGACATATTGCGAGGTGTTCATCCCCGCGCCGCCGTATTCCTCGGGCATGGTCAGGCCGAACAGGCCCATCTCGCGCATTTCGTCGAGGATCTCGTCGGGAATCGCGTTGGCCGCGATGACTTCCTTCTCCGCCGGGATCAGCCGTTCGTGCACATAGCGCCACAGCTGCTCGATAAACTGGTCGAAGACTTCGGCATCCATTCCCGACATGGTGATCCTTTTCCTGGCCTTGCTATTGTTTTGGCGCACTGTTGGCCGGGCGGCGCACCACACGCCGCCCGGGCCGATCGATCAAGAAACGACCTCAGTTGCCCGAGTTCATATTTTCCAGTTCTGCCTTGATATCCGCTGCCGCCTTTTTGGCTGCCTCGGCGTCGTCCGCCATCTTCTCGCGTTCGGCGGCCTGACGCTCTTCGAAGCTGGAGGTTTCGGTCGGTGCCGGAGCGGGCATCGGTTCCGGGGTTGCCAGACCTTCGTCCTCGACCGGTTCCTCGTCGACATCGCTCAGCGCATCGTCGGCAACGATTTCGACGTCTTCGGCGACGACTTCATCGCTCGCGTCGTCCCTGTCCCCGCACGCGGCGAGCGCCAGCGCGCTCACGCCGAGCACGCCCATGGTGCCGAGCATGCTTTTGCGGAATGTGAATTTCATGTGCCCATCCTCCATTGGAATAATTTGCGACCATGCGCGCAATCGCCGGTACGCTGCCGCCGAATTAAGCAGACGCACTCGCGCACGGCAAAGGGAAATGCGGCTAAAGCTTAGCGGTGTGTTTACCATTATCCCCTAGTTCTGCCGCGCATGACCCATGCAGGCAAAACTATCGCCCCGGCGACTCCGAGTCGCGCTGCTCTCGGCAGGCCCTCGATGCTGCTGTGCGCGCTTGTCGCGCTGATTGCGGTGGGCTTGATCCCGCTTGCTGCGCTGATGGCGCAGGGCACGCCTGCACCTTTCACCGTGGTCGAGACCAATCTCGGCTACAATTCCCTGCAAGCAGCTGTCGATGCGATCGGTTCGGGCGAGGGCAGCATCGCCATCGCGCCGGGCAGCTATCGCCAGTGCGCGGTGCAGGAAGCCGGGCGGATCGCCTACCTCGCGAGCGAGCCGGGTGAAGTCGAATTCACCGGCACCGCGTGCGAGGGCAAAGGTGCCTTCGTGCTGCGCGGCGACGAAGCAAGCGTATCGGGCATCATCTTCAGCCACATCACCGTGCCCGACGGCAACGGCGCGGGCATCCGCCTGGAAGCGGGCAAGCTGACGGTGGCCAATTCGTGGTTCCGCGACAGCCAGCAGGGCATCCTGACCGCCAACGACCCGATGATGCGGCTGGTGGTCGACCGTTCGACCTTCACCCGGCTGGGCACTTGCGAGAATTCCGCCGGCTGCGCGCATTCGATCTACACCGGCGATATCGGCCACC
>CAZNOY010000015.1:0-54672 GCA_964574905.1 uncultured Citromicrobium sp.
CGTTCTTGACCAGGTTCGCGGCCATCCCGCCGCCCATGTTGCCGAGGCCGATAAACGCGATTTTCATTCTGACTTCCTCTCAAAATAATCTCTGAGGCGGGTACCCGCTACGCTGCCGAAGAACGACATGAGCGCGGCAAGTGTTACCCCCAGCCCGACGATCAGAAAGTCCAAGGCATCAACGCCATCCGAGAACTTGGTCAATGCACCTACCAAGAGCGCAATCACGATGGCGGCGATGATCCCCGGTCTAAGGTTCTGCCAAAGCCAGCCACCAAACAATCCAGCCAACAAGCCGATCCAAGGGTAGATGGCCGGACCCATCACCGCCCCTTCCACTGCCCGTCGCGCTTCTCGATGAAGGCTTTCATGCCCTCGGCCTTGTCCTCGCTCGCGGTGAGGATCTGGAACAGGCGGCGTTCGTGGAGCACGCCCTGGCCGAGGAAGGTCTCGTAGGCGGCGTTGACCATTTCCTTGTTCACCATCGCGGCCATCGGCGGCATTCCGGCGATGGTGGCGGCGGTGGTGCGCGCCTCGTCCATCAGCGTGTCGTGCGGCACGACGCGCGCGACGAGGCCGCTGCGTTCGGCTTCCTCGGCGTCCATCATCCGGCCGGTCAGGCACATTTCCATCGCCTTGGCCTTGCCGACCGCGCGGGTGAGCCGCTGCGATCCGCCCATGCCCGGCGCGACGCCCAGCTTGATCTCGGGCTGGCCGAACTTGGCCCTGTCGCTTGCTATGATGAAGTCGGCCATCATCGCAAGCTCGCACCCGCCGCCCAGCGCGAAGCCGTTGACCGCCGCGATCCACGGCTTGCGCACGGCTTCGACGATGTGGCTGGTCCACTTGGCGAAGAAATCCTGCAGATAGAAATCCGCCGCGTCCTTCTCGCTCATCTCCTTGATGTCGGCGCCCGCGGCGAACGCCTTGTCGCCGCTACCGGTCAGGATCGCGCACAGCTGGCTGTCGTCGTTCTGGTAGGCGGCGAAGGCATCGATCAGCTCGTCGAGCACCACGCTGGACAGCGCGTTCAACGCCTGCGGGCGGTTGAGCGTAATCGTGGTGACGGCACCGTCGGTTTCGGTGGTGATGGTTTCGTAGGCCATGTCTGCTCCTCGTCGCTCCTGCGCAGGCAGGAGCCTAGATAACGTGTGTGGTGCGACCTGCGGGCCGCATCTGGGCCCCTGCCTTCGCAGGGGTGACGGCAAGTTTAGGTGCCGAGCGGCGACCACTCCTCACCCTCGGGCAAGGGGGCGAAAATCGCTTCGATCTGTTCGTCGGTTACGCTTGTCGGAGTGGCGGGGTTCCATTGCGGATCGCCCGTCTTGTCGACGATCACCGCGCGAACCCCTTCGGCAAAATCGTGGCTGACAAGCACGCGAGAGCCGATCCGGTATTCCATCCGCATTTCCTCGGCGAAGCTGCCCAGCGTCAGGCTGTCGGCCAGCTGGCGCAGCGCGACCTTGCAGCTCTGCGGGCTCTTGGTGCGCAGCGTTTTTAGTTCCTTGGCCGCCCACTCGCCGTCGTCTGCTTCCAGCGCGGCGAAGATTTCCTCCAGCGTGGCCCCGGCGAACAGCCGGCCGATGTTCTCGCGGTTGCCGAGGATGCGCGCTTCGGGCGGGGTCTCGGACGCATCGTCGAGGATCGACTGGATGCTGGCCGGATCGTCGATGATCGCCGCCTTCACGCGGGCGAGGTTCTCGCTCGCGATGTAATGCGTGGCGAGGCCGATCGCATGGCACTCCGCCCCGTCGAGCCGCGCGCCGGTAAGCGCGAGGAACTGCCCGATCCGACCCGGCAGGCGCGACAGGTACCAGCCG
The DNA here is from genome assembly GCA_964574905.1 of uncultured Citromicrobium sp. Classification (GTDB taxonomy): domain Bacteria; phylum Pseudomonadota; class Alphaproteobacteria; order Sphingomonadales; family Sphingomonadaceae; genus Alteriqipengyuania. The sequence goes on from CAZNOY010000015.1 coordinate 1,821, forward strand.
CCGCCGACATCCGGGAACAGGCCGATGCCCGTTTCGGGCATGGCGAACCTGGTGTTCTCCGTCGCCACGCGGAAGGCCGCAGGCTGGCTGATGCCGACGCCGCCGCCCATCGTGATCCCGTCCATGAAGGCGACGATCGGCTTGGTGTAGGTGAACATCTGGTGGTTGAGGCGGTACTCGGCGTGGAAGAATTCGCGCCCGGTCTTGCCCTCGTCGTTGAGCGCCGAGTTGCGCAGCATGGCAATATCGCCGCCTGCGCAGAAACCGCGCCCTTCCGCGTGGTCCACGATAACCGCCGCGATGTCGTCATCGTCCGCCCAGCCGCCCAGCGCCTCGCTCATTGCGCCGCACATTTCGGTGGTGAGCGCGTGGATCGCCTTGGGGCGATTGAGCGAGAGATGCCCGACGGTGCCGTGCGTGTGGGTGAGAATGTCTTGCGTCATCAGGTTAGCCGCTCCTCAGCGATTTCGGCGGGCGGATATAACCGCCAGGCAATGGTCCAGTACGTCAGCCATCCAGCGAGAAATGGCACAGTGCATATAGCCGAGATTTCCCAAGCGATCTGCGAGTGGACGAAGTAGGCCCAAAGCGTAATTACAAGGCCGTGAAGCAGTGCGACGAACAAGAAAGCCCAAACCGGTCCGCTCTGCTTCTTCTCGGTCAATATGATGGTCGGCAAACCCAACGGCAACGAGACAAGTAGGGCCCATAGAAAGATAAGGGCCAGGTCGCCTACCCACACGCCGATGGGTGCTGGAGAAGGCGCGTCGTCCCTGATTGTCAGGTCAGCTAAGACAAGCAATCCGACGGCAGCGGTTCCAACCAAGCATGCGCTTGCATATGCCAGAGATGGAACGCGAATTCTCAAGGTTACCCCCCCTGCCGCAGCAGGTCCCGGCCCACGATCATCCGCATCACCTGATTGGTGCCTTCGAGGATCGAGTGCACGCGCAGGTCGCGCCAGAAGCGTTCGATCGGGTAGTCCTTCAGGTAGCCATAGCCACCGAACAGCTGCAGCGCGTCGTTGACGACCTTGCTGCCATTGTCGGTCGCCAGCCGCTTGGCCATGGCGGAGAAGCGCGACTTGTCGGGCGCGTCGTCGGTCACCTTGGCGGCCGCGAGGTACAGCAGCGCGCGCGCCGCCTCCAGATCGGTCGCCATGTCGGCGAGCATGAACTGCGTGTTCTGGAAGTCCGCGACGGGCGTATCGAACTGCTGACGTTCCTTGGTGTACTTCACCGCTTCGTCGAGGCACCGCTGCGCGCCGCCGAGCGAGCATGCGCCGATGTTCAGCCGTCCGCCGTCGAGCCCCATCATCGCGAAACGGAAACCTTCGCCCTCGTCGCCGACGCGGTTCTCGACCGGAATGCGCGCATCCTCGAAAATCACCTGCGCGGTCGGGCTGGCATTCCAGCCGAGCTTCTTTTCCGGCGCGCCGAAGCTGACGCCCGGCGTATCCTTGTCGACCACCAGGCAGGTGATGCCCTTGGTCTTGTTCTCGCCGGTGCGGACCATGGTGACATACACATCGTTCACCCCGCCACCCGAGATGAACTGCTTGGTGCCGTTGAGCACGTAGTGGTCGCCATCGCGTACGGCCTGCGTCTTGAGCGCCGCCGCGTCGGAGCCGCTGCCCGGCTCGGTCAGGCAGTAGGACGCGATCTTGTCCATGGTGACGAGGTCGGGAAGGTACTTCTCCTTCACCCCCGCGCCGCCGAAGCGGTCGATCATCCAGCTCGCCATGTTGTGGATGCTGATGAACGCGCTGGTGGTGGGGCAGCCATAGGCCATCGCCTCCATGATCAGCGCGGCTTCGAGGCGGCCGAGGCCGATCCCGCCCGATTCCTCCGACACGTAGATCGCGCCGAAGCCAAGCTCGGCGGTCTTCTTGATCGTCTCGAGGGGGAAGTGGTGATCCTCGTCCCATTGCGCCGCGTGCGGCGTGATGTTGTCGGCAGTGAACCGCCGCGCCATGTCCTGGATCGCGAGCTGGTCTTCGGTGAGCTGGAATTGTCCTTGCATGGCCTGCGGCCTAGCTCCGCTGGAGCGGCAAGAAAAGGGGGCAGCCGCCAGCGCGGACGAAGGGTGTCAGGAACCCGGCGTGCTGCGGTCGGCCTGGCACCTGCGGCGCAGCGTGCCGGCACCGGTTTCGGAAAGCTCGCGCGTCGCCAGCTGGTTGCCGCCCTTCGCAAGGCTCATGGCGTAGTCGGCGGTCCAGCTCTCGCCTTCGCCCTGCATGGCGAGCGTGACCACGATGCCCGGCTTGCCGCGCCGCACCGCTGCGACCTCGCCCTGCGATTCGTAGAAGGTGATCGTGCCGGGGCGGATCGTCAGGAACAGGTCCGAATCGGGCGTACAGCTGCCCTCTATGCCGTCCCACTGGCCGAGGAAGCGGGCCGGGATGGCGGTGAGCGGGGCGCTGTCGTCCGCCACGTCGTTTGCAGGCACCCGGTGCGGATTGATCAGCGTGGGCTCGGGCGCGGGCGTTTCGCCGCCATCGCCCTGCGGGTCGAGCGATGTGGGTGCTTCGCCCCCACTGGCGGGCTCGGCAGTGGGTGTCGCATCGACGGTCACTTCCTTGCCGTCGACCGCGATGGTGGTCTCCTGCGAGGAAGGGGCGGGCGACTTCGTGTCGCACGCTGCCAGCAGGGCGATAGCGGCCATCAACGCGCCCGTGGTCGCTGCCTTGCTCATCCGCTTTGCCCCCTCAACAGCCGGCGCGAAGGCGCCATCAGCAGCGAATATAGTCGAAAGGCGCCATACCGGCAAAGATTTCGCTCAGCGTGTCGCCGCCGTTCGACAGCTTGAGCTGCTGGCTGACGTCCTTCGACGGGGCCTGACCGGTGTCGCCATAGCGCCCGGTGATGGCGATCGTATCCGCGTCGATCGCGCGGGCTTCGGAAATCTGCGTGGTACCGGTCGGATAGGCGATCGTGTCCGCGGTCACGCGTATCACGTTGGAGCCGTCGGGCGCGCAGTTGAGGTGATCCTCCGCCTCGCCCCAATTGCCCTGGAACTGCGCGGGGATCAGCGGTTCGGCTTCGCTCGCAGTTTCGGTGGGTGGGGTTTGCGCGTTCGCCTCTTCGCTTGCCGACGCAGTGGGTGCGCCCTCGGTCGCATCCGCCTCATCGCCGTCCTGCGCGGGGCCGCATGCGGTCGCCAGCAAGGCCAGACCCAGCAATGCAATCGGTGTCAGTTTCGTCATCGTAATCCCCCTGAAATCCGCTTGAGCCAAGGCTAGCAGCAGGGGGCGCGAAGCAAAAGTGCCTCGGCGCAGCGGGGCGCAGCGCGTCAGTCGGCCTCGGGCGGCGGGAGGTGGAGCACGCGCGTGTCGAACCACTGCTGCGCCAGCCGTGTGTCGTTGCCGCGATACCAGCGCGGCGCGGGCGTGCCCGCCTGCCACGCGACCATTTCGGTCAGCGTGCCTTGCGCCGATGGCGTGTCGTAGGTCTTGGCATAAGCGGCGAACGGATCGGCAAAAGCTTCGTCGGCGGTGACGATGGTCCAGCCCTTTGCCCTGAGTGCAGCGACCAGATCGCCGATCCACAGCGCGGCCAGATCGGTTTCGTGCAGCAGCATGACGTGCGCGGGCGATCGACCGGTCACGTCGCGCGCAAGCCGGTCGTAGAACTCGGCCGCATCGACATGCACCTCGACATACAGATCGCGTAGCGCCTCGCGGTCGATCTCCTGACCTTTCGCCACCGCCGTCTTGGCCGCCGCTTCGTAGAACCAGTCGCTCGCCTCGACGGTGACGTAGCCATCGGACAGACCCCTTTCGGCCAGCCCCGCGCGCACCGCATCGCGCTTGGGCTTATCGCCGCGTCCCTCGTCGAGATACGGGTAGCGGAACCACGGGCGATAGCCTTCGCGCCCGCGCAACCATGCTTCGCCCGCGTCGATATCGGCGAGATAGGCGCGCACATCGGTATCGGAGAGCTGGAGGTGGTTGGCGCCGTGATTGCCCAGCACGTGGCCCGCCGCGACATAGGCGGCGATCCGCCTCTCGTCGTCGGGCCCGTCGATATGCCCCGAATTGACGAAGAACGCCGCCTGCTCGACGCCCGCGTTCTTCAGGCTGTCGATCAGCCGCCGCGTGCGCTCGGCCTCGCTCAGGAACGCGCCCGGCGCGCGCGGCGCATCGTCGAAAGTGAGCGCAATCCGCTTTTCGGGCGTTTGCGGCGGAGTGGGAACGCCCCCGGCGTGCACGCAAGCGGCGAGCAGGTCGAGGAGGAAAAGAAGGAGCCAGCGCATGGCTCCGGGCTTTAGCCCGGACAGCGGCGATAGGTTGTGGTCGGGCGGTCACCCGTGTCGAAATTGCGGACGGTCAGAGTCTTCGCGACCGGATCGACCCGGAATTCCAGCTCGGCGCGGGTCGGATCGTCGGCATAGGTGGTGTCGAACAGCGCCCGGATGCTGCCCGGTTCGCGGTCGCTGACCGAGATGAACCGACCGCCCGTCTCGAAGTAGGAATAGCCGTCTTCGCGCACGGTCAGCACCTTGCCCATATTCTCCTGCTGGTAGCCGTCGCACTGCGCCTTGGTGACGGCCGCGCCATCGGTCTCGCGCCATTTGCCCCGGATCGCGACCGGGAAGGTCTTGGCGAAGGCGCTTGGTTCCTCCGCCCCGCTCCCGTCGTCCGACGCAGGCGAACCTTCGGGCGGGCCAGCCCCGTCGCCGATCCCGCCATCGGGCTCGACCGGGATCGGCGTTTCGGTGGCGGCCGGGTTATCCGGGCCGGGTGAGGTTGCGTCGTCCGACCCGCCGCAAGCGACGAGGCCGCATGCGAGCAGGGGAAGAAGGGCGAGGCGAAGAGGTTTCATGAGCATTTCGCAAAAATGGTCCCGGTTGAGCCCGGTTCCCCAAAAGCGATCCGCTGGCCGTTTTCGATCAGGTCGAGATGCATCTCGGCAGGCTTGCCCGCGGAATTGGTGTAATGAACGATGATCGAGCCATTGCCCCGGTTATCGAGCTGGCCGACCTTGCCCTTCCTGCCGCCCAGAGTGACGAACTTTTCGGTGACGATCAGATCGCTGGACGGGTTCACCGGGCAGTTCGTCGGGTCCTGCCACGCCCACTTGCCGTGAAATTCGGCGGGTATGACGTCGAGGTCCGCCTTCTTCAGCTTGGCGCCGCACTTGCGGTACTCGAAGGGATCGAAGCCATCGCCCGCCAGAGTCAGGCGCTTGCCATCCTTGCTCAGCTTCAGGCGATAGTTTTCATCCGAGGTTTCGCCCAGATCGTTGAACACGCCTTTGCTGGCGATCTCGTCGGGCGAGACCTGCGTGATCGTCTTGGGTTCGAAGGTCGCTTCGTAGAATCCGATTTCCTTCTTGGCGACGAAGATGCCTCCGTCGCTCAGATCGGTGCAGGATAGCCGGGGGTCGTCGCTGCTGTCCCAATAGCCGCGAAACTTCTCCGGGATCGCGTCGAGCGCGGCGGGCGTCGGCTCCGCTTCGACCACGTCTTCCTTTGCCGTATCCTCGGCGGCGCTTGCGCTTGTCTCCGCCGCGTCGTCGCCGCTCTCTTCGCCCGCAGTGCCATTGCAAGCTGCCAGCGCGACCAAAGCCGCGACTGGCAGAGCGTATTCCGCAATCCTCATCCGTCACTCCCCCCGTGATCAAATCCGGAAGGGAGTGTGGCAGATTCCTTGTCGACGATTCAACCCATGGTCGGGATGACGAAGGCGTTCGATCCGTCGCCGCCGCCGTCGGGCCAGCGCTGGGTTACCTTCTTGGACTTGGTCCAGAACCTCAGGCCCTCGGTGCCGTACTGGTCGATGTCGCCGAAGCCCGAGCGTTTCCAGCCGCCGAAGCTGTGGTAGCTGACCGGCACCGGGATCGGCACGTTGATGCCGACCATGCCGACGTTGACCCGGTGCGCGAACTCGCGCGCGGCGTGGCCGTTGCGGGTGAAGATGGCGACCCCGTTGCCATACTGGTGCTCGCTCGGCAGACGCACCGCATCCTCGAAGTCCTTCGCGCGCACGATCTGGAGCACGGGGCCGAAGATCTCTTCCTTGTAACTCTCCATGTCGGTGGTCACGCGGTCGAGTAGGGTCGGGCCGACGAAGAAGCCCTTCTCGTGGCCCTGCAGCGTGAACCCGCGTCCGTCGATCACGACCTCGGCGCCTTCCTTCTCGGCGGTGTCGATCCAGCCTTCGATGCGCGCCTTGTGCTCGGGCGTCACGACCGGACCATAATGCGCGTCGGGATCGTTCGAGACGCCCACGCGCAAGCCGTTGATCGCGGGGATCAGCTTCTCGCGCAACCGGTCGGCAGTATCCTCGCCCACCGGAACCACCACGGGCAGGGCCATGCAGCGCTCGCCCGCCGAGCCAAACGCCGCGCCCGCCAGATCGCCCACCACCTGGTCGAGATCGGCGTCGGGCATCACGATGCCGTGGTTCTTCGCTCCGCCGAACGCCTGCACGCGCTTCCCGTTCGCGGTGCCGCGGCCGTAGATATACTGCGCGATGTCGGACGACCCGACGAAGCTGATTGCGGCGATGTCGTCATGGTCGAGGATCGCGTCGACCATCTCCTTGTCGCCGTTCACGACCTGCAGCAGCCCCTCGGGCGCGCCTGCCTCCACGAACAGCTCGGCGAGGCGCACGGGTACGCTCGGGTCGCGTTCGGACGGCTTGAGGATGAAGGCGTTGCCCGCCGCGATCGCCATGCCGAACATCCACATCGGGATCATCGCGGGGAAGTTGAACGGGGTGATCCCCGCCCCGATGCCGAGCGGCTGGCGCATCGAATAGACGTCGATCCCAGGGCCCGCACCTTGCGTGTACTCGCCCTTGAGCACCTGCGGGATGCCGCAGGCATATTCGATCACCTCGAGCCCGCGCTGCACGTCGCCATGCGCATCATCGACCACCTTGCCGTGTTCGCTCGACAGCAGCTCGGCCAGCTGCTGCTTGTTCGCCTCGACCAGCCGCTTGAACTCGAACATCACCCGTGCGCGCTTCTGCGGATTGGTCGCCGCCCACTCGGGCTGGACCTCCTTGGCCTTCGCCACCGCCCGATCGAGCAGCGCCGCATCGCCCAGTGCCACCTCGGCCTGAACCTCGCCGGTAGAGGGGTTCCACACCTTGTGCGAGCGGGCAGCTTCACCGGCGGCAACGCCGCTCGCGAGGAAATGGTCGATCTGGCGCATGGGGGGCTCTCCGTGAATATTGTTGTCTCGGCGCGGCGCTTAGCGCGAGGGCGCTGGCCTTGCAAAGCGCACCGCCTGCCATGCACCAGCGCTTGTGCTGGCATTTTGTTTCGAGCATGGCTAAAGGCACGCGGCCCCGGCCCGATTTGGTGCCGACAGGCGGGTGTAGCTCAATGGTAGAGCAGCAGCTTCCCAAGCTGACGACGAGGGTTCGATTCCCTTCACCCGCTCCAGAAAATCTCAGATCTTCGCAGATTCCCCCGGCCCGATGGCCGAAATCGCGGCTTGTCTTCCGGTATTTTCCTTAAGCGCAATCCACGCCAGCTTCGTGCAAGCCTCGCGTCCTACCCATTGCCGAATAGGGAAATGGGGCACCGGGCCTGATGTCCGTAAAAGTGCGGACAAGAAGGCGGATGAAGAGAGCGGGTTCCCACCCTTGAGGAGGCACGACACCAGTCGCACTACGGGGGAAATACGATGAACGACCGCTACGCCTTGTCCATGATTGCAATCGCCGCCAGCCTGGCGAGCGCGAGCCCGGCATTCGGGCAGGAAGCCGCCACCAGTCCAGAGCAGTCCACCGCCGAAAATGATTCGGACGCGCAGGCGCAGGACGATTCCGTTCGCCCCGAAGCCGATCCCGACACCACGATCACGGTTACGGGCAGCCGCATCGCCAGCGGCGATCCCTCCGTCAAGGTCACCGTCATCACCGCGGAGGACATCCGCGCGCGCGGCGTCACCAGTGTCGAAGAGCTTATCCGCACGCTGCCCCGGAATGTCGCGACGATCGGTACGATCACGAACGAGCGTGCCCGCGGTCCGCTGCGGGAGGGCAACGCGCCGGTTTCCGAACTCGGTTCGCTGGGCGTCTCCGCCGCCAACCTGGGCGGCGCGGGCGCAGGCAACACGCTGGTTCTGGTCAACGGGCGGCGCATTGCAGGCGCGGCCGGGATTCAGGATGGCTTCGTCAATCTGAACAACATCCCGCTCAGCGCGGTCGAGCGTGTCGAGATCAGCACGGCGGGTGCATCGGCCATCTATGGTGCGGATGCGATGGGCGGGGTGATCAACTTCATCCTGCGCAGCAATTATTCGGGCACGACGATCACCGCGCAGCACGAATTCAGCAAGAATGGTGCCGATAACAGCCGCGTCAGCCTCTATTCGCGTCAAGGCTGGGAGACCGGCAACATCTCGGGCACCGTGTCGTACAGCCGCCGGGATCCGGTCAACAACTACAAGTCCGGCTACGTCACCGAGGATTATTCGGACTACTTCAACGGCAACCCGGCCTACGATTACCGCTCTTTCCGCCGTGGCGTTCAGCCCGGTGTCTTCCCGATCTTCACTTCGGTCTACGATCCCGACACCGGCTTTTTCTACACGATCGAGAACGGCCTGACGGTGCCGGAGGGGTTCACCGGCGCTCCCACTCTCAACGATCTCATCCAGATCGGGCCCGATGAGCGGCGCGACTTCGTGCCCGAATTCGCAGGCCCCAAATCGGAAACCGTGTCGGCAACGCTCGATTTCGAGCAGCACATCACCGACAAATTGCGGGTGTTCGCGACAGGCCTGTGGAGCCAGAGCACGAACCGGCAGGATCGTGTGCTCGACGTGGGCCTCTCGCTCAACCTCGCGCCGACGCAATATTACAGCCCGTTTCCGGCTTTCTATACGAGCCAATATTCCTGGGGCACCTCGGTCTACTACTATCCCGAGGATGAAGTCGCGCAGGGCCTGATCCCGCCCGGCACGATTTCCAACAAGCAGACCAGCTGGAGCGTGAACGCAGGTTTGAGCTACGACTTCTCGCCGACGACAAGGCTGGAATTCGTCCACACGCGTTCCCGCTCGAAGGCCCGCGCGCAGTCGGACAACTTCCAGTCGCTGGTCAGCTTCATCGCCGACCCGAGCTCGCCGGACGGCTATTCCTGCTATAATTTCATGCTCGCCAACAACCGTTTCCCGGAGGATCAGCGCGAATATCTCCAGGCAAAGTTCGATGCGCAGTGCGCCGCACTGACCAGCAGCGATCCGGATGTCGCCTTCAACCCCTGGAAATCCAGCGCCGACGGTGGAGGTGGTTCGATCGATCCGTTCCTGTACCGGCTCGATCAGGAAAACCGCAGTTCGGAAATCAAGAACTACGAGCTACGGCTTAGCGGCGACCTGTTCCACCTTCCCGGCGGGCCGGTCCAGTACGCGGTGGGTGCGGAATACGCCGATGACGGCATCGACAGCCGCGAAATCAACAACTTCACCGGCGCCTCGCAGAGCCAGGATCGCTACGCCTTCTTCGGTGAAGTCCAGCTGCCCCTGCTGGGCGGCGACACCAGGCTGCCGCTGCTGCGGCGTCTGATCCTGACCGCTGCCGCCCGCAACGACAATTATGTCACCGAAGGCGCGGTCGGTACCGTCGACGGCGTCCCCTTCGATCAGGGCGGCGAGATAATCTACGCCAAGAACACCTTCTCGCGCACGACGCCGAGCTTGGGCCTGTTGTGGTCCCCCTTCGATTCGCTGGACCTGCGCGCGCACTGGAGCACCGGCTTCCGGGCACCGCCTTTCACCCAGCTGTTCAACGTTTCCGGCGGCTACACCTACCAGGCGGCGATCACCGACGACCCGCTCTACGACTGCCGAGCGAACAACGATTGCGATTTCGACTACGGGCCGACCTACTACGGGTACTACGTGCCCCAGACCACCGCGCCCAATCCCGATCTCAAGCCGCAAACGTCCGATAACCTGACCCTCGGCGCCACATTGACGCCGGGTGGGGTATTCAGCGGACTTCAGTTGTCCGCGACCTACAACAAGATCACCATCGACAACCAGTACGCCACCCGGGACATGCTCAACGGTTTCCTCCCACAGGCCGAAATCAAGAAGATCGAGCAGTTCTATCCGCGTGACGAGAACGGCAAGATCACGGCTGCACAGAACCTTACGTTCAACATCCTGGGTTCGCAGTACGAGTCGATCACCTACGAGGCGTCGTATGTCTTCGAAACAGGCATCGGCCGGTTCGAACCGCGGTTAACCTATCTCGACAATCTCAAGGCCGAGACGCAGGTGTTCGAAGACACGCCGGCGATCTCCTCGCTGGGCAAGCTTCAGGGGCCGGACAACCATCGTTTCGTGGGTTCGCTCGGCTGGTCGAAGGGCGATGTTCGCGCGACGATGTGGGTCTATCATATCCCCAGCTACATCAACGACTACGAGCTGCAGACCGCTGCGGGAACCATCACCAATCCCGACTACTCGCGGCAAGTCGACGCATTCACGACGGTCGACCTGACCGCCTCCTGGAACATCAATCGCAACCTGCGGCTCGATGTGGCGGCGCGCGATCTGCTGGCGGTCAAGCCTCCGCTCGCGGTGGTGCAGGGCCGCCCGTACGATACCGGTCGCTACAACGCGGCGGGTCGCCGGGTGTCGGTGCAGCTCGGCTATTCGTTCTGACGCCGACCGGGTGAAGACGACAAGCATCGCCCGGCCGGCCAAAGCCACTGGAAAGGCCCGCTAGCTGCACGTCCCCTCTCTTGCAGATGCACTTCCGGGTGTGGTGGGCTTTTTCAGAAGGGGCGGCACGGGCTATGTTCGTGCCGCCCTTTCCACCCCTGTCGCCGACGGCCGGAGAATCATGTCATGCGGGTACTATTGGTCGAGGACGATGAAGAGGTCGCGGAAACGCTCGTCGCCTTCCTCGTGCGCGAGGGCTTCGTCGTCGACCGGGCCGACTGCCTCGAGATCGCGCGCGAAGCGATCCGCGACGAAGAGTTCGACGTGGTCCTGCTCGACCGGATGCTGCCCGATGGCGACGGGCTCGAACTGCTCGATTTCGCCAACCGGATCGGCCGCCCGCAGCGTGTTCTGGTGCTGACTGCGATCGACGGGGTGGACGATCGGATCGCCGGGCTGGAGGGCGGGGCGAACGATTACATCGTCAAGCCGTTCGAGCCGCGCGAACTGGTGGCCCGGATCCGCAACGCGATGCGTTTCACACCGCAGGCCCGCCCGCAGACCAAGACCTATGGACCGCTCTCGTTCGAGGTGGAGACGATGGCCTTCACGCTCGACGGGGAGCCTTTCGTGGTCCGCCGTGCCGAGGCGCTCGTGCTCGCGGCGCTCATGGCGCGGCCCGGGGGCCTCGTGTCGCGCGAGACGCTGGAGGCGCGGGTTTATGGCTACGACAAGATCGTCACCAGCAACTCGCTCGAATCGCAGATCAGCCGGCTGCGCAAGTCGATTGGCGAACGGACGGACAAGCTGCGTATCCAGGTGGAGCGCGGCGTGGGATACCGGCTGGCAACCGATTAGAGTGGCCCGCGAATTTGCAAAATGGGCGCTGCAAGGCTGGTGCCAGCCGCCCGACATAATGATGGCCCGATGAGGCAGGGAGAGCATGACCCCGTGTTGACAGAAACGATCGACAAGGCCCGCGACAGCGCCGACGAATTCCGCCGGACGCATGGCGCGATCCGCAAGGAGATTGGCCGCATGATGGTCGGCCAGGGCGACGTCATCGACGGTGCGCTCACCGCGATTCTGGCGGGCGGGCATGTGCTGCTGGAGGGTGTGCCCGGCCTCGGCAAGACGATGCTGATCAGCTCGATCAGCCGCGCGCTGGACCTGCCGTTCTCGCGCATCCAGTTCACGCCCGACATGATGCCCGCCGATATCCTGGGCACCTCCATGCTGACCGAGACCGCCGATGGCGGCACCGAACTGAGCTTTCAGGAAGGGCCGATCGTCGCCAACCTCGTCCTCGCCGACGAGATCAACCGCGCGACGCCCAAGACGCAGTCGGCGCTGCTGGAAGTAATGCAGGAACAGCAGGTCACCGTCGGGCGGCGCACGATCAGGATGCCGCAGCCGTTCTGCGTGATGGCGACGCAGAACCCGGTCGATCAGGAGGGCACCTATCCCCTGCCCGAGGCGCAGCTCGACCGCTTCCTGATGAAGCTGAAGGTCGGCTATCCGTCGGAAGAAGATTACCACACAATCATCGCGCGCACGACGGGCGAGGAAGTGGTCGATCTGCACCCGGTCAGCGATGGCGACACGATCAACCGTATGCGTCAGGTGGTGCGTCAGGTGCCGGTGCCCGACTTCGTGCGCACCTATGCCATCCGTCTGGTCATGGCGACGCAGCCGGGCAACAGCTATGCGCCCAGGGAGATCGCCGACTATGTCGATCTCGGCGCGTCGCCGCGCGGAATTCAGTCGCTGATGCTCTCGGCGAAGGTCGTCGCGCTGCTCGACGGGCGCTTTTCGGTCGCGTGCGAGGATGTCGCGCAGGTCGCGCATCCCGTGCTGCGGCATCGCATCGTGACCAATTTCCACGCGCAGGCCGACAAGGTCGATGGCGATGCGATCGTCGATGCGATCCTGAAGGCGGTTCAGCAGCCCAGCTGATTTTCGGCGCGCGGCAAGCGCCCATCCCTTACGATCCGGCGCACGACAAAAAGCCCGACCTCGCCAGAGGCCGGGCTTTTGTGTGTCTATGGCTCTGCCGCTATTTCACCGGCTTGCCGTAAACGTCGCGGACTTCGACCTTGCCGAGACCGGCGGCGCGGATCGGTTCTTCGATCTGCGACAGGTCGCCGACGATCACCCAGGTCAGCGCGTTGGGGTCGAGCAGCTGCGTCGCCCGCTGCCGCACGTCGTCGAGCGAGACCGCGGCAAGGCGCTGCGCGGCGGTGGCCGACCGGTCGAACGGCTGGCCGTAGCTGGCCGACGTGGCCATCGAGCGCAGGTAATCGGCGTTGTCGCTGAAGCCTGCGGGCACGGAGAGCACCGCTGCGTTGCGCGCCACGTCCAGCTCGGCCTCGGTCGCGGGCTGCTCGCCGGTGAAGCCCGCGATGATGTCATGAATGACCTGCATCGAATCGGCGGTCTTGTCGGTCTGCACGCTGCCGCTGGCGACGAACAGCCGCTCGCCCTCGGGGACGTTCTGGACCCCGCCCGAGAAGCCGTAGGCCCAGCCGCGCCGCTCGCGCAGTTCGGTGTTCAGGCGGCTGGCGAAGCTCGCGCCGAGAATCGATGACATCAGCGAATCGGCCGCTGCCTCGTCGCTGTCGTAGGCGCTCACCGGCATGCCGGTGACGATCGTGCTCTGCTCTGCACCGGGTGCGTCGATCAGAACGATAGTGCCGGTGGCAGGCTGCGCGGGGAGCGGCTGGGGCAGGGGGGTGGGATCGTTTGTCGCCCAGTCCCCGAAATAGCGCTTCGCAAGCGCCTCGACCTCTTCGGGAGTGGTCGCACCCACGACATAGAGCGTCGCGTTGGCGGGGCCCAGTTCGCGGTCGTGGAACGCCTTGATGCCGTCGAGCGACAGCGTCTTCGCCTCCTCGCGCGTGGCGATTTCTCCGCGGGGGTTGTCGGGCCCCCAGATGTTATGGCTGAAGACCGCCCCGGCGGCGTTCTGGGGGTTTTTCTCGTACTCGTCGTACTCGCTGTCGATCCCGCGCAGGGCATTGTCGACCAGCTCGGCGGGATAGGCAGGCTGGCGCACCACTTCGGATGCAAGCGCGAAGCCTTCACCCAGCCTGTCCGACGGGACCGTCCAGCTCACGATGCTTTCGCGGCCACCGGCATTGGCGCTCAGCGATCCACCCAGATCGCCGATCGCCTTTTGCAGTTCCAGCCGATCGCGCTCGGTCGTACCGGCGGTCAGCAGGCCGAGCGCGTTCGAAGCGGTTCGGGGTGCATAGTCGTCGTCGAGCAGCGATCCTGTATCGAAAACCAGTGCTGCGGTCGTGGTGCGCGTGTCCGCACGTTCGCCGACGACGATCTTGAGCCCGTTGGGCAGCTGCGTCTGCGTGATCGCGGGGAAGGCGACCGGTGCCGTCGGCGGGGTGGCATTGGGCAGGCTGGCGCGATCGACCACCGGTTCCATCGCCTGTGCTTCGCTCTCGGGCATGGTGACCGTTTCGAGGTAAGGCGCGTCTATCACAGGACGCAGCGCGGCGACCACTTGCGCCGGAGTCGCCGCCGCGATCGTGTCGGCCTGCTCGATGAAGAAGGTGGGATCGTCGTTCTCGACGGTGTTCGACAGCAGCCACGATCCCAGCGCGACCGGATTGTCGAGCAAGGACGTCAGCCCGGCAATGCTCGATGCGTGGATCGCGTCGATCCGCGATTGCTCGGGACCTGTCTCCAGGAAACCGGCGAGCGCGGCGTCGAGCGCGGCCTCGGCTTCCTCGCGCGGGGTCTCGGGCGCCACCGCCATCGCGACATTGAAATTGTCGACCAGATCGTGCCCCTGGAACGACGCGGAGATATTCAGCGCCACCTTTTCGTCGTCCACCAGCCGCTTTGGCAGATAGGATTCGGGCGTACCCGCCATCGTCCGCGCGGCCAGTTGCAGCAGGGTGCGCACGCGCGGATCGCTGCTTGAAACGGGCCAGGTCCGGTCGATCGAGACCGCGCCGACCCGCTCGTGAACGACGTCGCGCTTGGCGGTGGCCATCTTCGGCACCCAGCGGTCGAGCGCGTCGATCGACTCGCCGGGGCGCACATCGCTGAAATAATGCGCGATCCGCTCCTTCGCCTGCTCGACGTCGACATTGCCCGAGACGACCAGCACCGCGTTGGAGGCACCGTAGTAATTCTCGTACCAGCTGCGCACATCGTCGAGCGTGGCGGCGTCGAGATCGTCCATCGATCCGATCACCGTGTGAGCGTAGGGGTGCCCTTCGGGGTAGTAGTATTCGAGGAAGCGCTCGTAGGCCTTGGTCCCGGGGGCCGCGCCGCGCTGCCGCTTCTCGTTCTTCACGACCGATCGCTGTTCGTCGAGCACGGTCTGCGAGACCCCGCCCATGAGGTATTCCATCCGGTCCGATTCCATCCACAGCGCCAGGTCGAGCGCGTGTGCGGGGACGATCTCGTAGTACTCGGTCCAGTCCTCGGTCGTGCTGCCGTTGATGTCGACCGCCCCGGCATCGCGCAGCGGCGCGAAATAGCTGCCCTCGCGGTTGGCGGTGGGGCCGAACATCAGGTGTTCGAACAGGTGGGCGAAGCCGGTGCGCCCTTCGGGCTCGTGGCGCGAGCCGATGCGGTAGCGCACACCGACATAGACGTTGGGAACGCTGGTATCGCTGTACACGATGGCGCGCAGGCCATTGGGCAGCGTGAAGCTCTCGTAATCCAGCTTCACCGCAGGCTGATCGCCCTTTGCCGTTGTCGATACGGAAACCGGCTCCGCCAGCGCGGCCGACCCGCCGACGAACGACACGCTGACGAGGAGGGCTGCGACGAAGGTCTTGCGAATGGTCATGGGGGTGCTCCCTTGCAGGCCCGGTTCGGACCACTTCGAGGCTGCACAGAACACGCCAACCTTGCAGGTAAATTGCAGGGGCGCAGGCGGTGGATGCGTCGATGCAAGCGTGGCGGCGGACGGGTGACTGCAAGCTTGGTGCAAGTTACGGGATTTATTGAACGAGGATGAAGCCTTGCGCAGAGAATCCGCGGGATGGGGCGAGGCGAAACCGGGGGATGAACACCGTGTCGGGAACGACCGTGCCAGACACCATGCTGAGCAGCCTCGACCGGCTCGCGGGTCGCGGCGCGGCGCAGCTTGTCCACGCGGCGCGTCGGCGGGCGGCGGGCGATGCTTTCCTGACCGCGATCCCCGCGTTTCCGCTGGCGGCGCTCGTCGCGTTTGCGGCGACGCTGGTCGGTGCTCCGCCGCTCGCGGTCGCATTGCTCGGGCTGGTTGTCCCGCTGGCCGCATTCGCGGTTCTGGCAGGCATCGGCTTTGCAAAGGCACGCGCCGCGCGCGGCGAGGCGCTCGGCTGGGTCGACGGCACGCTGGGCCTGAAGGGCCGCATGCGCTCCGCCGACCGCTTCCTCTCCTACGGCGCGCAGGGCGGCTTCGAGCAGGCGGCGATTTTGGATGCCGAGCGGCATCTGGAGCGGATTGCGGATGCGCGGCTCGATCATGAGGCTGTGCAGTTTGCCGTCCCCACGCGCGCCTGGTGGATCATCGCCGGGAGCATCGCTGCGATCCTTGCCGCCGTCGCGATGGCAGGGCTGTGGCATTCCGCGCCGGTTGCGAGCGGTGACGTGCAGCCTGGCCCCGCGGCGGCGATGGCCAGTGCCTTGGGGCTCGGTGGGCATGCTGCCGGAGCGCCTCGCGCCGGGTCCGAAGCCCGATCGATCGATGGAATGGCTGGCAAGTCGGGCGCGGCGCAGGGCGGTGCGTCGCGTGACGGCCTCGGCGGCAGGGATGGTGCAGGCGGTGGCGGCGCGTCGGGTTCTGCGGCGAGCCGTGCCCCTATGGGTGGCTCGGCAGGGGCCGCCGCTGCTGGCGGTGCAGGCGCTGCGAACGTGCGCCGCTCCTCCGGCCTTCAGGCCGGGGGCGCTACCGGGGAACGGTCGAGAGAGAATGCCGATCGGGATCGTGGTGCCTTGTCTGGCGAGGGCGCGCAGCAGGGCGGACGCTCCACCGGCGATGGCGGCGGAGCGCGTGCGTCCACCCCGATCGCCAGCGCGCAGACTGGCGCGAAGCCGCAGCAGAACGCCGCGCAAAGCGGCCAATCGCGCACCGGCAAGCAGGACGGCAACCAGTCGCAGCAAGGCCAGTCGCGCGATGGCTCCCAATCCCAGTCGCAGCCGGGCCGCGGGCGCAGCTCCGGCGCGCGCAACGGCTCCAACGACAGCTCCAGCGAGCAAAAGGCGTCGTTCGGCGTCGCAGGCCTGCTGCTGGGCGTGCCGATGGCCGACCAGCTGACCGGTACGCGGAATCCGGGCCCGGCGCGCCGCCGCTATGCCGAGGGTCCGCCGGCCCCCGCGAGCGCGCGCAGCACGCAGGCGCAGGATCGCGGCACCGGCAGCGGGCGTACGGGCAGCCAGCCGCAGCCCGCGCGGTCGGAGCGCGAGACGCGCATGCTGCGCGAGTGGTTCGCGCGCGGTGGCGGTCGGTGACGCTGTTTCCCGCCCCCTCGCAGGCCGAGCTGTTCGACCCGGCGTATCTCTCACGGCTCGAAGCGTTCACGCTGCGCCTGCCTTTTGCCAAGCGCGGGCGCAGGCTGGCCGAACAGCGCACCACGGCGCGTGGGCAGGGCACCGATTTCCGGGACTTCAAGCCCTACGTGCCGGGCGATGACCTGCGCACCATCGACTGGAATATCTACGCGCGTCTGGGCAAGACCTTCGTGCGCGTGTTCGAGGAACACCACGACCTGCCGGTGCATATCCTGGTCGACTGTTCCAATTCGATGTTCGTCGAAGATCCGCCGCGCATTGCCGCCGCCACACGCGCCGCGCTGGCCTTTGCCGCAGTCGGGCTGCAGCAGCAGGACACGGTCAGCCTTTATGCCTTTGCCGACCGGCTGAGTGTTCAGGCACGCCGCCTCTCGGGCCGCCACATGATCGAGCGCGCGGCGCATTATCTCGCCCAGTGCGAACCGATGGGTGGCTCCGACCTGGTCGAAGCGGTGGGCCGCTTCGGCGCGATGGGGGAGCGTCCCGGCCTGCTGATCGTGATCTCCGATTTCTTCGCCGATGGCGGCCTCGATGCCGCGCTCGATGCACTCGGGCGCATGCCGCACCGGTTGCTGCTGGTGCAGACGGTGCGCGACTATGACGTCGACCCGCGCCTCCACCCCGACATGGCCGAGGGTTCGGACCTCGATATCGACAGCGGTGAGGGAGGCGATCCGCTGGCAGTGACGCTGACCCCGCAGCTGATCGAGCGCTACGCCGAGAGCTATCGCGCCTTTTCGCAACACCTCGCGCGCTTCTGCATGGAGCGGGGGGCGGGGCTCGTCCGGCTCGATACTCGGCGCCCGGTGCTCGACCAGCTGGACGCGCTGTTCGGGACGATGGTCCACCGATGAGCTTCAACCTGTCTTGGGTGGCGGCTGCGGCGGGTGCTGTGGTGATCGCGGGGCTGCTGCTTGCGCTCCAGCGACTGCGGCCCGCACCGCGCACGCTCCGCCTGCCCGCCGCGCCGCTGTGGGCACAGGCGATGCAGAGCGCGCCTGCGCGCGTGCTCGACCGGCGGTTGCGCCAGTGGCTGGCGTTTCTGCTGGTGCTGGCGATCGCGCTGCTGCTGTGGGGTGCCTTCGCGCAACCGGGCCGGGAAGAGGCAGGGGCGGGTGCGGTCACGACCTTCTATCTCGACAGCTCGTCCGCAATGGCCAGCGAGGCGGGGCAGGCACGCGCGCAGCTGATCGCGGATGTTTCGGCCACTCCGGCGCGGCTGCGCAAGGTCGTGCTGGGCGATGGATCGGGCGCGGTGCTGCTGCGCCCCGGCGAGCCGGCCGGTCTGTTGGCCCGGCGGCTCGAAAATGCCAATGCCGCCAGCAAACCCGGCGCTTTTGGCGCATGGCTGGAGCGCGCGCCCGACGGGCTGGTGCGCTATTACGGGCTTCCGGCGAACCTTCCCGCCACGCTGCCCGAGCGCGTGAAGGCAGGCTTCCTTGCCGAACCGGTGCGGGACAATCGCGGCATCGTGACGCTCGCCGCAGGTCCTGCTGCGTCGGGTGCGTGGGACCGGGCAGACGTGGTGGTACGCGCGATCGATACGGCGGGCGAGCCTCTGCCGCCCGAGGCGCTGACTTTCTCACGCGACGGTCGGCAGATCGAACCCGAGGCGCTCAGCCGCGGGCGCGATGGGGCGATCATCCTCTCCGGTCTGACGGCGGATGGCTCCGAACTGACCGTCTCGCTGCGCAAGCGAGACGGCTTCGCGCAGGACAATCAGGCAACCATCACGCTCCCGCTCCGCTGCGCGACCAGGGTGGCGATCGGCAACGGCACGCCTGCGTTGGTTGCGCAGACCATTGCGCGGGACCCGGCGCTGGTGCGCAGCGATGCGGACGAGGCGGACGTGGTGGTGAATATCGCGGGGGCAGAGGGGAAACCCGCGCTGCGCGTCACTCCGGCCAACGCGATCACCTTCTCCGGCGCGGGCGATGCGGCGGACCTGGCCGCGTCGGTCGATGCGAGCGGTATCGCGCCGTGGGCCGCGCGCGCGGCGACGGGGCTGCCGCCACCGATCGTGTCGCTCGACCCTGCCGAAACCCGCGCGCTGACGCTGCCGCGCGCGCTTCTGACGCAGGGTGACGATCCGGCGGTGCAGGCCGCGCAGCCGATCCTCGTTTCGCGGGCTCTGCTGTGGCTTGCCGGGCGCGGCGATGGCGATGCGCGGACGAGTGCCGATGTGCCGGGTGAGGCGACGACCCGCGCCGTCGCGCAGTCCTCCGCGGTAAAGGTTGAGGCGCTGCCGGGCGCGTCCGCGTTGCCGCTGTGGGTCTGGATGCTCGGCGTGGCGCTCGTCCTCCTGATGGCCGAATGGTGGCTGTTCACCCGCAGGCGGATGCCATGAGCGTGTCCTTGCTCTCTCCGCTGGCGCTCTTGTTGCTGTTGCTCGTGCCCGCCGCGCTGTGGCTGGGTCGGCGGCTCACGCGCGTGCATCTGGTGCTGCGCAGCCTGCTGATCGTGACGGTGGTGCTCGCGCTCGCGCAACCGGTGTTGTTGCGTGACGATAGCTCGACACGGCAGGTTATCGTGCTCGACCAGCGCGACTGGCTGGGGGAGCAGGCGAAGGAACAGGCACGCGCTGCGCTCTTCGACATTCTGTCACAGGCCGACAGCGACGACCGGATCGCGGTGGTGCAGATCGGCGGAGATCGTGCCCCGGGCGACGGCGCGGAATGGACCATGCTGCCGGGCGACACCGGTCTGGCCGACGCGCTGCTCGATGCGCAGGCGGCGATCGCTCCGGGCGAGCGGGGGAGCATCGCGGTGATCGCCGATCCGCGCACCCGCAGCGCCGAGTGGCAGAAGGCGCGCGATGTTATCGCACGTCGCTCGATCCCGCTGAGCTTTGCCTCGCTCGACGGTGCACCCGGCACACCGCGTATCGTCTCCGCCCTCGCCAAGCCCGGCGCTCCCGGAACGCCTGCTTCGGTCGATGTGACGCTGATGGGCGAGGGCGAGAATATCGTCATCGAGCTGCGGAAGAACGGACGGACGGTGCGGCGCTCGCAGCCGATTTCGGTCGATAGAATGCAGACGATCAGCCTCGATCTGCAACGGCGCGACGCGGGTTTCGACACGCTCGAAGTCGTGCTGGCCGGTGCACCTGATAATCGGGCAGTTCCCGTCACCATCGCGGGCGACGATCCGCTGCGTGTCGCGCTGGTGCGCGGCGGGGGGGGCGGTGCGGCCCCCTTGCAGCGATTGCTGGGTGCTGGCTTTGCAGTCGATGCGGTCACGACAGATGCGCTCGGCAATGCGGACGGATTCGATCTGGTCCTGCTCGACGATATGCCGCTCTCGCGAATGGCGACGGCGAGCCAGACGCGTCTTCGCGCGGCTGTTTCGCAGCAGGGCAAGGGCCTGCTCTTCGCGGGTGGTCCCGATGCCTTTGCGAAACCTCCCAGCAAAGCCCCGCTCGCCGCTGCCCTGCCGGTCGTGACGCAGGGCAAGCGCGAGATCGAAAAGCCCAGCGTCGCGCTCGCCATCGTGATCGACAGTTCGGGCTCGATGCAGGGCAAGCTTCTCCAGATGGCGAAGCAGACCGCGCGGCTTGCCGTTGCCCGGCTCACCCCGCAGGATCAGGTCGGCGTGGTCGAGTTCTACGGCGCGCGCCAGTGGGCGGTGCCGATGCAATATGCGCGCGATACCGAGGCGATCGAGCGCGCGATCGGGCGGATGGAAGCGCAGGGGTCGAGCATCCTCTACCCCGCGATCCAGGAGGCGCTGTTTGCGCTCAAGCGCACCGACGCGCGCTACAAGCACATCCTCGTCATCTCCGATGCGGGGGTGGAGGAGGAACGCTACGAACAGCTGATCCGCTTCATTGCCCGCGACAAGATCAACCTGTCGAGCGTGCTCGTCGGCAGCGATCCCGAAGGTGAGGAGCGGATGGCCGACTGGGCGCGCTGGGGCCGGGGGCGTTATTACGCGGTGCGCGACGAGTTCAGCCTGGTGCAGGTCGATTTCGCGCGGCCCGAGACCAAGCCAGCGCCTGGCTGGAGCAGTGGGTCCTTCGCGGTGAAGACCGTGCCGGGCGTCGGCTGGTGGGCAGGCATGTCGACGCGTTCCGTACCGCCGGTCGACGGCTATGCGCCGGGCAAGCTGCGCTCGGGCGCGCAGGCCATTGCCACCGTGGCGGGCGACGCACCGCTGCTGGCGAGCTGGCAATATGGCGCGGGCCGGGTGACGATGCTCACCGCCGACCCGCTGGGCCAGGGCACCGCGCGCTGGCGCGGCTGGCCGGGCTATGGCGAGTGGCTGGCGAGAGTGCTGATCGGCACGGCGCAGCCGACCGAGAGCCTGTCGGTCGAGGCGGCGCGCGAAGGTGCGAATGCGGTTGTGACCGTGCAGGCGCAGGGCAATGCGACGCCTCGTCTGCGGGCTGCCGCTCGAGGCAAACCGCTGGCCGATGTCGCGCTGACGCGTAGCGGGCCGGGGCTTTTCACAGCGAGCATTCCCGCCGACCCGGCGAGCGAGCTGCTGATCGAGGCGAGCGAGGGCGGGCAATCCGCGCGGCGGCTGGTGCTGCCCCCTTCCCGGGGACGCGGGCCTGCCGACCGGGTTTTGCCGCTTGCTGATCTCGCGGCCCAGACCGGCGGCTTGGTGGCTTCGGCGGGCGATGAAATTCGCCCCTCGCCCACCTCCGACGGTGCGAGCGAGCGGGCCACGCCGCTGTGGCAATGGCTGTCGCTGCTCGCATTGCTGCTCTACTTCGCCGACATCGCGTGGCGACGCTTCCCCCGCCCACGGAGAGAGTCTTGACCTCCTATCGCCTCGTCCTCCTGTCGGGCTGCGCCACACTGGCATTCGCGCTCGGCGTGCCCGCTGCCGCGCAGACGGCGTCCGCACCTGTTGTGCAGGCGGAGCAGAGCGGCGCGCGCGCGATTGTCAGCGCGCCGCAACTCGATCGGAGTGCTGTCGAGAAATACGCGCGTGATGCCCTTGTGGCTGGCACCGATGCGCTGGCGGCTTTCGATAATCACGCTGCCAACGAAGCGCTGCCTGCCGACCAGCGCGCCATGGCCGATCTCGCGGGCGCACTGGTGGCGTGGCGCGGTGGCGATCTCGATGGAGCGATGGCTCGTACCGCCCGTTCACTGGAGCTGGCTCCGGGCCATGATGGATACGTGCTGTTGGCCGAACTCGCGGCCCTGCGCGGGGATTCGGCCGGGGCGCTTGAGGCCTATCGTAGCGCGCTGCCGCTCGCGCGCACTGCGAGCGAACGAACCGCGATAACCCGGCAGATCGCGCTGCTCGATACCGGAACGGACGGCGCGAACATCGTCGCACTGGCGCAATCGGGTGCGGCAAGTCCCGGCCATGTGGCACAAGCCCTCGCGCTGAGCGGCGACCCCGCGCAGGCGCTGCGGATCGGGAGCGCGGCGTCGGGGCGCGATGCGCGCTGGGCGATGATGCTCGCCGAACAGGCCCTGCAGTCGGGCGACATGGCCGCCGCGCGCGACCAGGCATGGCAGGCGGCGCGCGCGGTCTCCACCCCTGCCGACAAACGGTACGCGCTCGCGCTGCTGACCGAAGCGGCAGGCGATCCCGCTTCGCGGAGGGAGCTGGCCGACAAGCTCGCCGCGCTTCCGCACAGCGAGGCGGTGGACGATGCGCGGATCGCGCTGCTGATGCGCGCGAAGGATTACGAAGCCGCGCTCGATCTGCTGGCCGACCGGAACGATCCGGCCAGCCGCGATCTGCGGCTCGAACTGCTCCGCATGGTCGGCGACGATGCACGGATTGCGGCGGAGTACGAGGCGGCGCTGGCCGCACATCCTCGCGACTCCTCCCCTTACGTGCGGCTCGCGCTGCTGCGCATGAGCGAGGGGGACGATGTGGCGGCTCGCGCGCTGTTCGATCGCTTCTTCGCGACCAATCCGCCGCTCGATGCGCAGGTCGAAGCTGCGCGCCAGATGCTCGGCATGGGGCTGGACGATGCGGCGCTCGCGCGGCTCGAGAGCCTGGCCGAGCGCAAGGGTGCGGCTGTTCCGGTCGGCTTCGTGCTGTTCGATGCGCTGCTCGCGCGCGGAGACGATGCGGCGGCGCGCGCGGCGCTCGAAAGGGTGGACGCCGCGATGGGGCGCAACGATCCCGTGCGCGCCGACCTCGCCGATGCGTGGGACAGGCTGGGCGACCGCAAGGCCGCGCTCGCGGTGCTGAGCGACCTCGCTGCGCGCGGCCTGCTCGATTACGACCGGCAGGTTCAGGTCGCGCAGCTCCTCGAAGACGACGGCCAGGTCGAGGCGGGTCTCGCCGCCTGGCAGAAGTTGTGGCGCAAGACCGATCTGCCCGCGCGGCGCAGCTTCCTCGAAACCCGCATTGTCCGCGCGGCGCAGAAGCTGGGCACGCTCGATGCGCTGGCCGCCTCGGCGGAAAGGGAGTTGGCTTCCGGCGGTGGGCGCAGCGCGCTCGAACTGCTGGTCGCGATCCGCATGGCGCAGGGCGAGCGGCGGCAGGCGCGCGATGCGGTGGCGCGGTTCGCTGCGGCGACCGGGATGAACACGGGCGATCGGCTGCGGCAGCTGGTGACGATCTATGCGCGGACGGGGGACTACGCCGCGCTCGACGATTCGCTGGCGCAGCTCGCGCGGCTCGAGCCCGATCATGCGGACATTTATCTGCGCCAGCGCATTCTGGCGGTGCTCAACCAGCCGGGCGCCTTCGATTCTGCCGAAGACCAGCAGGCCGCCATCGACGCGCTGATCGCGCAGCTGGAATCCGGTTCGGGTGCGGATGCCGAGGCGGCCTCGCGCACGGCGGCGATCTACGAGCTTGCCTCGCTCACCGATCGCGCGATCGAAGCCTATCGCCGCGCCGTCGCGCTGTCGCCGGGCTATGGCGAGAACTTCCAGCAACTGGTGAAGTTGCTCGGCGATAAGGGGCGTTCGATGCAGGCGATCGGCGTGGCGAGCTACGGCTTCGTCAATGCGCCCGACGCGCAATCGCAGGCGCGCGCTGCCGATGCGCTGATGAGCGTCGCGCGCGCGCAAGGCGGCGAAGACCCCGCGCTCGCCCGGCGGATGGAGGCTGCACGCGGGCTGCTGCGCGGCGCCTTGCTGGAGGAGGTGCTGGAGGAAGGGGCCGAGCCCGATATCCTCTCGCGCATCGCCGATGTCGCGGCGGGCGGAAACGACCAGCAGGATCAGCTGCTCGCGACCGAGCAGATGCTGCCGTGGGCGGGCGACCAGCGCGCCGATATCCTGCGCCGCCTCGTGACGATGACATCGAGGCGCGATGCGGGTGCGATCGGCGGTGCGTCGGATGGCAATGCCGAACGCAAGGCCGAGTACGGGCGGCGGCTGATCGCGCTGCGCGTCGAATATCCGCCCGAGGTCTATGCCGATATCGGCACCACGCTGCTCCGGCAGGGCGATCCGCTGGGCGCGGCGCGCGCCTTTGCCCTGATGAACGATCTCGCCGGACTGGTGAACGTCGACGAGATTCGCGCTGGCGCTTACGAGGAGGCGGGCCTGTTCGAGCAGGCGCTGGCGCGTTACGCGACCGCGCTCCTGCACGATCGCACCGATCCCGGCCTGATCGTCGCGACGTCGATCCTGCGCGAGGCGCTGGGGCAGGAAGAGCTGGCGCATCGCTGGTATCGCGAGGGGTTGCAGACGCTGATCGCGCGCCAGCCGGTGCTCGGCACGCCGCCGGTGCTGGAGGGCGAGCAGGGCCTCGAAATCCGGCGCTACTACCCGACCATGCTCGAAGGGCTCGCCCTGACGGGCACGCAGGATGCCGGGAGCGAAGCGAGCCTCGCCGCGTTTGTCGCGCTGGTCGATACGACAATTTCGCAAGGTCGCGATCTTTCGGGCTCCTATGCCGAGCAGGCTCGTCTCCGGCTTGCCGCCGACGCCGCGTTCCGGCTGGCGACCGCGCGGGGGGACGCGAATGCCATCGCCGCGCTTCGTGACGCGCTGCGCACGCGCTTTGGCGACGACCCGCTTCTGGCCCGTGAAATGGCCTACCGCCAGCACCTGATCGGCTTGCCAACATCTTCCGGGGTCGCGCTCGACAAGGGACTCGCCGTGCAGGCGCGTGACAGCGGCAATTTCTACCTCGCGACGCATCTGGCGCTGGAGGCGCAGGATCGCACGTGGCTGACGGAGCTGCTGGACCAAGCGATAGCGGACGACGCGCGCGAGCGGATGCGGCCCGTCACCGCCGGACCGCCACGCCCGCCGCGCGGGCTCCTGCTCGGCTTCACGCTCGATGCGCTGGCCGCGCTCCCGCCCGGGCAGTTCCGCAGCCTCGTCTGGGACCGCTTGCCCGCGGGCAAGCAGCGCGATGCGCTGGCGTTCGACATGCTGCGCGCCACGCCCGCGCGCTACGACGAGTTGCAGCAGGCGCTCGGCTTCGCTGTGATCGACAACGCCCGGCTGATCGACCGCATCGTGACGGGCGGGGAAGTGGGCCTGCCGCTTTCGGCGCAATCGCGCAGGGGCACGAGCGACGCGACCGGGCTCGGCACGATCATCGATCGCTTCTCCACCGACGAGAAGATCGAGCTGTACGACAGGCTGGTGCAGCGCATCGTGACGACCGGCATCGACGATGCACTGGCCGCAGAGCTGTTCCAGCAGCTGATTCATGTGCCGCTGTCGCAGGCTCAGCGCGTGCGCGTCGAAGCCTCGATCCGCAAGCAGGCGGTCGGCGGTCGCGGGGCGGAAGAGAACACCGCCGCGTGGTTCGTTCCCACGTTGCTGATCTTCGACATTCCGGAGGAGAACCGTCCGGTGCTGCTGGCAGCGGCAGACGCGCTCGCTCGCCGCTTTCCCGACGGGGCGGCGCTGCCCGAGGCGCTGCGCTCATGGTACGCGGACGAGCGCGAGACCGCGCTGGCGGCCCTGCACAGGCTGCACACCGAAACGCGCGCGGAAGGCCGCACGGTCGATTACCTGCCACGGATCGAGCAGCAATGGTTCGCCGATCAGGTCAACGCCGACATCGAACGCTTCCTGACGAACGACGACATGGCGCGTGAGGACGCGACGGCCTTCTATCGCGAGACCTTTGCCAGCGCATTGGCGCGCGGCATTCCCGATGCGCTCGTCCTGCGCGTGTTCGAGCATCTGCACGAACTCGTCCCCGCCAATGGCGACTATCTCTCCGGCTATCTCATCGCCGCGCGCCAGACGGGCACGGAGACAGACCGGATCGCCTTGCTGAAGGACTATCTGGCCCGCGTGAAAGAGGACGATGCCGCTGCAATGGCGCTGAGCCTCGCCTTGCTGGCCAATGGCCGCGATGCAGAAGCGGCAGATATCGCACGTGCGGCGGGTGTTCCCTTCGATGATGCGAGCCCATGGCAGGCGGCGCTCCAGCGCGCGAAGTCGGGTCCGCCATCGCGCACCGGTATGCTCGACCTCGCCGGATTCCTGCTTGCCGACCTCGCCGCCGCGCGGCGCGACCTGCCATTCGCGGATATTGTCGATCGACCGGCCCCGCAGCGCGACAGGCCCGTCGATGTGCTCGCCCGCGCCGTACTCGATGGCGAGACCAGCAGCCTGCGCGACCTTCGCATGGCCTGGCGCCATGCGGCCGAGGTGCAAGGCGAGGAAACGGGCGCGAGCGCGATTGCGCGCGGGCGGCTTGCCGATGCGATCGGCGGGGCTGCGCTGGCACCGGGCGCTCCGCCACTCCCTCTCAACGCGAGTGCGCTGCTGGTCGAGCTGCTCCGCGGGCTCGACGACGGCGAACGCGGTCGTTTCATCGATCTCTACCGCGCCGCCGCACGCGGCTATGCGGCGGCGGGACGCACGCCGGAGCTTGCGGGCAGTCCCTCGCACGCGATGCTGGTGCGACTTGCGATCGAGGAAGCGCAGGGCCAGCAAGCGGACGGTGGCCAGCTGCGCGATTTCCTGCGCGCCCATCCGATCCTCTCGGCCCGCCAGCGGCTGTATTTCGCGGGCATGCTGGGCCGCGCTGGCGATGTAGACAGCGCCGCGCGGCTGATCCACGATGCGGCGCTCCAGACGCGTTACGGCGAAGACGAACCGCCGCTGCTCCTGCCGCCCGAACCCGATGTCGTCAGCCCCGAGGGCTTCGTCGCGGCGCTCGCCTGCTGGGTCGATACCGGTGCCGCGCAAGCCGCATACGAAGACGTGCAGAGCATTCTGGGAAGCGTGCTGAGTCGCGGGTCCGATGGTGCGGGCGCGTTTCCTCCCTTCCCACAGTGCCGCGGCACGGGCACACAGAACTGATGGCGCTGCGGGACATGACACGCTTCGGTCGATCGATCTTCGTCCAGATGGCGCTGGTCACGGTGCTTTTCCTTGGCTGGGGCTTCTACACCTTCGTCGCGTCGCCGATCGTCGAGCGGCCGGAGATCATCGACGAAAGCCCGCTCACGCTGACGCGCGGTCTGGCGAGCGACAAGCTCAACAAATACGCCTTCGCGCTGCGGCGCGGAGAGGAGGCAACCTTGCCCAAGGACGATCCGGAGTTCGCACGGATCCTCGCCGCCAATCCAGACATGCGGTACTTCATCGACGCGGGCGACAGGAAGGTCGGCAACATCGGCGCCCCTCGAATGCAGGCCAGGTACGGCCTCGGCTCCCTCACCCGGACGCTCGCGAAAATTCCGCCTGAAGACCGCCCCTGCGCATACCTGAGTCGAAATTTCGAGGATGCCGACGGCTGGAGCTACGTCGAGTACTCCTTTTGCGACAGCTATTCCTATGTCGAGATCAGCGGTCTCGCCAATGCGATCGACATCAAACCGCAAGGCAAGCGCGGGTACGACAGCTGGATAGAGCTCTATTCGGACAATTTCCTGTACCCGGTCATCATGGTGTTCGCCTTCTTCGCGGTCATCATCCTGCTCAATGTTCTGCTGATCCGGCGGGTGGCGAAGGTCGCGCAAGCGATCGATCCCGACGGGCCGCATCGCTATCTGCCTGAGAAGGGAGTGCCCGCCGAAGTCCTCCCGCTCGTGCGGTCGGTCAATCAGGTCATCGCGCGGATGGACGAGGACCAGCGCCACCGCCGCCTGTTCCTCTCCGCCGCCGCACACGAGATGCGCACGCCGCTGACGGTCCTGCGCACGCGGCTGGAGATGATCGAGGACGCAGAATACCGCGAACGGCTGGTGCAGGACGTCCAGCGGCTCAGCTCGCTGGTCAACCAGTTGCTGCTGCTGATGGGTGTGCGCGAGAGGCGGGTGGAAAACGAGGTCGATCTGGCGGACATCGTTCGCGACGTGCGCGACCAGCATCTGGCGACCGCGATGGAGCGGGAGGTCGCGATCCGCCTCAGGATGCCCAAGGCGCCCGTGGTCAGGATCGGCAATGGGGCCCTGCTCGTGGTGGCGATCGGCAACCTGCTGGAAAACGCGCTGCGCTTCGCCCCTGACGCAAGCGAGATCGTGATCGGTCTGGACGAAGATGCCACGATCACGGTGAGCGACAGCGGGCCGGGGCTGCCCGCCGACCGGATAAAGGATGTTTTCGAACCCTTCGTCCGCCTGTCCAAGGCGCGCAGCGGGCATGGTCTCGGGCTGGCGATCGTCAAGGCCATCGCAGAGCTTCACAACGGCGACGTGACCGTGGCGAACCGCGAGGGGGGCGGGGCGATATTTACGCTGCGGGTCGGCACGAAGCAGCCCGGTACTGCCGAATGAGCCGCTCGCGAGGGCGGTCGCCGCAGACGATGGCTTGCCCTTGCCACGCGCATGTCGCAGGGGCGCGCGCATGACGAAGGAAACATGGCTCAACCGGGCGATCCGCCTGATCGAAGCGGATTACAACCGCTCCTCGGATACGCACCTGATCCGCGTGCCCCTGCCGCATTGCCGGGGGATCGAGCTTTATCTCAAGGACGAAAGCTCGCACCCTACGGGCAGCCTCAAGCACCGGCTTGCCCGTTCGCTGTTCCTCTACGGCCTCTGCAACGGCTGGATCGGCAAGGACACCACGCTGATCGAAGCCTCGTCAGGCTCGACTGCGGTCTCCGAAGCCTATTTCGCCAAGCTGCTCGACCTGCCGTTCATCGCGGTGGTGCCCGCGAGCACGGCGGAAGCGAAGCTGGAGCAGATCCGGTTCTACGGCGGGCAGATCCACCCGGTCGACGATCCGGGGATGGTTTACGCCGAGTCCGAAAGGCTCGCGGCGGAGACCGGCGGGCATTATCTCGACCAGTTCACCTACGCCGAACGGGCAACCGACTGGCGCGGTAACAACAACATCGCGCAGAGCATCTTCTCGCAGATGAGCGAGGAAGATCATCCGAACCCCGCGTGGATCGTATGTGGCGCGGGCACCGGCGGGACCTCGGCGACGCTGGGCCGCTACATCCGTTACCAGCGCCGCCCGACGCAGCTGTGCGTGGCCGATCCGGCGGGCTCGGTGTTCCATCGCCACTACGCGGATCGCGCGGTGGAGACGCTCGACGGTCGCTGCGAGTGCCGGATCGAGGGGATCGGGCGCGCGCGGGTGGAACCGAGCTTCGTGCCGGGCGTGATCGACCGGATGATCGCGGTGCAGGATGCCGACTCGATCGGCGCGATGTTCGCCTTGTCGAAGACGCTCGGGCGCAAGGTGGGCGGATCGACCGGCACCAATCTGTTCGCCTGCCTCCAGATCATCGAGGAGATGGCCTCCGCCGGGCAGTCTGGCAGCATCGTCACGCTGCTGTGCGACGATGGCGCACGCTACGCCTCGACCTATTACAGCGAGGAGTGGCTGGCCGAATGGGGCGGCGACTGGCGCCCGGCCTACAAAAGGATGCTCGAAATCCTCGAATAGGCGCACTCGCTCGCCAGCCCCGTCCCCGCGCGCGAGCCTTGGCGTGAGGTCACGCGCGGCTGCACCCGCGCGGATATCCACCTCTTTTCAAAGCGCTGGTTTGCTCACCTGCGGCGACCTTCTGTAATAATTCATCTGCGGGTCGTAGGAAGGCGTATGGTGCGAGGCTGGCGAAGACGCTGGCATAACTGCACGTGCGAGTGGGAAGGATATGACAAAGGACAATATCGGGGGTGACGTACTGGCCTTTCTGGCCGGAAACCTGCTCGACCCGACGCCGCTCAACTACCGCTTCGGCTATCTCTACCTCACCCGGTCGAGCAAGGTGATCTGCGAGGAAACCGACACCTACATCGACAACGGCATGCGCATGAAGCAGGAAACCATTGTCGAGATCATGGGCAAGCACGCGCATGCCTCCGAAGATCCCGAGGAACGCATCGCGGCGCGCGACGAAGCGGTCGAGATGTTCCTCAACGCGGCGGGCGAGCTGGCGCGCGAGACCAAGCGGCAGGCCGACGGGGTGGGCCGCGACATTGCCGAGGAAAGCCAGGCGATCCGCGAGGGCGCGCAGGGCGAAGACCTGACCGGCGCGATCCGCCGCATCATCGACCGCGCCGCGACCGCCGAGCGCGAGCTGTCGACCGCATCGAGCCGGATCGACCGGCTCCAGCGCGATCTGGAAGAGGCGCGCAACAAGGCGCTGGTCGACGAACTGACCAGCATTCCCAACCGCCGCGCCATGCGCACGACGATTCAGGACCTCGCCATCCGCAAGGTCCGCTATTGCGCCGCGATCATCGACATCGATCACTTCAAGGCGATCAACGACACCTACGGGCACGCCGTCGGCGACCGTGCGCTGCGGCTGGTCGCCGAAGCCCTGACCGAAGGGCTTGCGCCATGGCCGGTGGCGCGCTGGGGCGGGGAGGAATTTCTCGTCATCGCCGAGACGCCCGACGCGAACCGGGTGGTCGAGCGGGTGACGCTGGCGAAGGATGCGCTCGCCGACCGCAACCTCAAACTGCGCGAGACCGACGAGCCGATGGGGGTGATCACCTTCTCCGCCGGTGTGGCGGCCAATTGCGAGGACAGCGAAGAGACGCTGCGCCGCGCGGACAACGCGCTGTACGAGGCGAAGAAGGCGGGCCGCAACAAGGTGCTGATCGCCCCCCAAAGCGGGCGCGTGGCCGACGCCGCCTGACCGCCGCACCGAACGCATGTCATCCTTCCTGTTCGGATTTGCCGCAGCGCTGCTGTTGACCGTGGGCGCGCGCGACCAGTTGCTGGTCGCACGGCTGGCCAATCCGCTGGGCGGCCTGATCCTGCTCGCCGCGCTCCTCTCCGCCATCTTCACCGCCGGGCTGATGGCGCTGGCGGGCGATGCCATTGCGGCGCTGCTGCCCGATGCCGCGCGGCAGATGCTGGTCGCCATCGCGCTGCTGGTCGCCGCGTTCGAGCTATTCTGGCCGGTACGCGAGAAACGCGTGCAGGAGCCGACGCGCTCTCCCTTCGCCGCCTTCGTCGTGCTGCTGGCCCGGCAATGGGGCGATGCCGCGCGCTTCCTCGTCTTCGCGCTTGCCGCGGCGACTGCCTTGCCCGCGTTTGTCGCGCTCGGCGGGGCGGCGGGGGCTGCTGTCGCGCTGGCGGGCGGCTGGGCGCTGGGCGAGGAACTGGAGGGGCTGCCGCTGCGCGCCTTCCGACTCGCGATGGGCGCAGTGGTGCTGATCGCCGGGCTGGCGATGGGGCTGGGTGCACGCGGGATCATCTGATCTCCCGCCCCCATCCCCCCACGCGCAATCACGCGATCAATCACAGTGATCGAAGCTTCGGCGGGAAACCGGCGGGGGTCGGGGCGTTGATAGAGTGAAACACCCCCCAGAAGCCCAAACCCGAACAAGGAGACCAAACATGGCCCAGGCTGGCGACAATTCGAAAACCGCGCTCGTGCAGGAACTTAACGGTCTGCTCGCCGATCACCTCGCGCTCTATTTCAAGACCAAGAACTTCCACTGGCACGTGAAGGGCCCGCGTTTCCGCGACCTGCACCTGCTGTTCGACGAGCACGCGATCGAACTTCGCGATCAGATCGACATCATTGGCGAACGTGTGCGCAAGCTGGGCGAGAATACGCTGACCTCGATCGGCTCGGTCGCCCGCGCGACGCAGGTGAAGGATCAGGATTCGACCGATCTGGATGCCGAGGCGATGGTCAAGGAACTGCACGCCGACAACGTCGCGATGGTCAAGCGCCTCAAGGGCATGAAGCCGCTGGCAGAAGAAGCCGGCGACAACGCGACAGACGGCCTGCTGGACGACTGGACCGACATGGCCGAACAGCGCGCCTGGTTCCTCAAGGCGACGCTCGGCTAACGAGACGCGCGCAATTCGCGAACAGGAGGGCCGATCCGCACTGTGCCGGGTCGGCCCTTTGCTTTATCCCCTTGGCGCATGTCTCCGCTGCTTCCCCGTCCCGTCCATCGCCTGGCGCTGCGTGTCGCGCACAGGGTCCGGCATGTCTGGCGCCGGGTGGCGAAGCCGCACCTTCGCGGGGTGAGCGTGATCCTGCGCGATCCGCAGGGGCGCGTGCTCTTCGTGCGGCATGCCTATGGTCCACCCACCTGGAGCCTGCCGGGTGGCGGTATCGGGCGCGGCGAACAGCCCGAACACGCCGCCCGGCGCGAGATGACGGAGGAGTTGGGGCTGACGCTCGGCCCGGTCAGCGCGCTGGGCACGATCGACGAGACTATCTCGTCGTCCCGGCATACGGCCTATCTCTTCCTCGCGGAGATCGACGAGGTGCCGGTGCCCGACGGGCGCGAAATCGTGGAGGTGTGCTTTGCCATGCCGAGCGATCCGCCGCTGCCGGTCAGCCGGTTGACCGCCGCCCGGATCGCCTTCCTGCGCGGCGACTAGAACAGCGCGAGCTGGCCCCCGTCGCTTTCGCGGCCCTGTGCATCCCCGTCGTCCGCTTCACCTTCGCGTTCGAGGTTTGAGAGCGTCAGGCCCATCAGCCGGATCGGCTTTGGCAGCGGCAGGAGATCGTCGAGAATTTGCCGTCCGATGACCGCGAATTCCTCTTTCCCCTCGACATTGCGCGGCAGCGAACGGGCGCGGGTCATCAGCTGGAAGTCGTTATATTTGAGCTTGAGCGTGACGGTGCGCCCGCGCGCCTGCGCCCGCTCGATCCGCTCCCACACGATATCGACGATCTCGGCCAGCGTGCTGCGCAGTTCCTCCGCCTCGTGCCGGTCGACCGAGAAGGTGCGTTCGCCGCCCACAGACTTGCGGATGCGGTTGGCGCGCACGGGACGGTCGTCCATGCCCCGCGCCGCGCGGTAGAGGTATTCGCCGAAGCTCCCGAAATGCTGTGCGAGCCAGGCCGCGTCCTTCGCGGCGAGGTCTGCCCCGGTGGCAATGCCGAGCCGCGCCATCTTCTCCTCCCCGCGCGGGCCAACCCCGTGGAACCGCCGGATCGGCAGCGTCCGGACGAAGGCTGCACCCTCGCCGGGGCGAATGACGCACATTCCGTCGGGCTTGTTCTGGTCGCTCGCCAGCTTGGCGAGAAACTTGTTGTAGCTCACCCCCGCACTGGCGGTCAGGCGCGTCTTTGCGCGGATTTCCTGCCGAATCATCTGCGCGACCCGCGTGGCCGAGGGAATGCCGAGCTTGTTGACCGTGACATCCAGATAGGCCTCGTCGAGGCTCAGCGGCTCGACCAGATCGGTGTGGTGGTGGAAGATTGCGCGGATCTGGTCGGACGCCTCGCGATAGGCGTCGAAGCGGCTCTTCACGAAGATCAGGTCGGGGCAGAGCCGCTTGGCGGTGACCGAGGGCATGGCGGATTTCACGCCGAACCGGCGCGCCTCGTAGCTGGCGGCGGCGACAACACCGCGACCGCTCGCCCCGCCGACCGCGACCGGCTTGCCCCGCAGTTCCGGGTTGTCGCGCTGTTCGACGCTGGCGAAGAAGGCATCCATATCGACATGGATGATCTTGCGCTGCGGCGGTGGGGTCTCGTCCCGTTCCTCGTGTGGCAGTGCATCGTCCATGACCGGTGCCTGCTTTAGCATACCGGTTGCCAATCGGAACCGACCGCGCCATCTGCGGTTTTGTGCACATGCGAAATGATCAATTTTCAGCGGGCGAGATCGCCGACCCGCAACCGGCGCGCGACCCCTCGGTGCGCGCGCCTGCCGCGTTGCCCCCGTCGGGCAAGCGGATCGGCGAACGCCAGCTGATCGGGATGATGGCGCTGCTGATGGCGCTCAACGCGCTGGGCATCGACGCCGTGCTGCCCGCGCTCGACAATCTGGCAGCCGATCTGGACGTGGCGGGCAATTCCCGCCAGTTCGTGGTCGGGGCCTACCTGCTTGCCGCCGGGCTTGGCGCGCTGGTGCCCGGATCGCTTGCGGACAGGTTTGGGCGACGACCGGTGCTGTTCACCAGCCTTGGCCTCTACATCACCTTCTCGCTCCTGTGCGCGATGGCGTGGAGCTTCGAATCGCTGCTGACGCTGCGCTTCCTGCAGGGCTTCGGCGCGGCGGGGATCGTCGCGCTGCCGCCCGCGATCATCCGCGACCGGGTCGGCGGCGACAAGATGGCCCGGATGATGAGCCTGATCTTCGTCATCTTCCTGATGGTCCCCGCGATCGCGCCCAGCATCGGGCAGGGCGTGCTGATGTTGATGGGCGACTGGCGCTGGATTTTCGTGTTCACCGCATTCGCAGGGTGCGCGATGGGCGCGTGGGCATGGCGCAACCTGCCCGAGACGCTGCACCCCGAAGACAAGCAGCCGATCCAGCCGCGCGTGATCGCACGCAACATGCGCGCCACGCTGACGATGCGGCAGGCGCTCGGCTACACGCTGGGCAGCGCGGTGATCTTTGGTGCGCTGTTCGGCTTTATCAACTCGGCGCAGCAGCTGGTGGGCGAGGCGTTCGGCGCAGGCCCTTGGTTCCCGGCGATCTTCGCGTGCTGTGCGGGCGTGATGGCGATTGCCAGCTGGACCAACTCGCGCATCGTCGAACGCTTCGGCGCGCGGCGGGTGAGCCATACCGGCCTGTTCCTGTTCCTGATCGTGGCCGCAGTGCAGCTGTTCGTTGCGACGATGACCGAGGAAACGCTGTGGACCTTCGTCCCGCTGATGGCGGCGAACATGATGCTGCTCGGCTTCATCGGCGCCAACTTCGGCTCGATCGCGATGAACCCGTTCAAGGAAACCGCAGGCGCTGCGGCCAGCGCGCAGACCTTCGTGCGCATGGTCACCGCTGCGCTGATCGGTGCCGGGATCGGCTTCGCCTATAACGGCACCGCAATTCCGCTCGCGACCGCGCTGTTCGGTGGTGCGGTGATCTGCATCGGCCTGGTGCTGTTCGCCGAACGCGGCAAGCTGTTCGGCCCGCCGGTGGACGAGGATTGATCGATACACGCCCCTCCCCTTGAGGGGAGGGGTTGGGGAGGGGTGTGCCACGCTCTCAAGTGTGGGAGCCCCCACCCCTCGATCCCCTCCCCGACGGGGAGGGGAGGATCAGCTTTCCGCAGGCTCCACCACGCATATCACTCGCACATGTCGATGTCGTCGAGCGTGTCGCACACGTCGAGGATGATCGAGAGGTCCTGCGTCGCGTAGGAGACCCATGAACGGTGGTTGAGATAGGCCATCGCGGGCTTGCCGTTGATGCCGATCACCATCCACGGCAATTCGTGCAGCATCGGGGCGAGCGCGCGATGCAGTTGGGTCATGCGCGCGATAATACTCCCACGCCTACCAACCGGCAACGGGGCGCAGGTCTTCGCGTGAGTAGGGCGGCCACTGCTGCGGCTCGGGCGCGTATTTGACCACGGCTTCTCCGAAAGCGGCGACTACGTGCCACAGCTTCTCGTAACTCGGCACATAGACCCGCCGGTCCCACGCCAGCTGGCCGCGTGCGCGCACCTTGCGCCCGATTGCGCCATAGATGCGCGCGGCGGAGAGCACCGCCCAACGCTGGCGGAAACGCAGGTGCTTCGCGCCGAGCCGCGCCGCATCCTCGTAGAGTTCCATCCGGTCGACCAGCCGCGCGACCACCGCGGCGAGCGCGAAGCGGTTTTCCTCGTCGGCATGCGTGCCCGGCTCCAGCCCTTTTTCGGCGAGCCAGTCATGCGGCAGGTAGCAGCGCCCCGCCGCCGCATCCTCGGCCACGTCGCGCGCGATATTGGCGAGCTGGAAGCCAAGCCCGAGGTCGCACGCGCGGTCGTAGATAAAGCTGTCGTTGGGGGCGAACATCACCCGCGCCATCAGCACGCCCACCGCGCCCGCGACGTGGTAGCAATAGCGCATCATCTCCTTCTCGGTCGCGGGACTGAATTTCGCCGCGTCCATCGCGAAGCCCGAGATCACCTCGTTCGCCATGTCGCGCGAAATGCCTGCTTCGCCCGCCACCTGGCCGAGCGCGTCGAACGCGGGGTCGGCGGTCGCCCCGCCTTCCAGCGCGCGGCGGGTGAGCACCTTGATCGCCTGCAGCCGGTCCTCGATTCCCGCCTGATCGCCCAGCTCGCCGCCCATATCCTGCGCGTCGGCCAGATCGTCGCACCTCCGGCACCACGCATAGAGCATCCACACCCGTTCGCGCGTCGGCTTGTCGAACAGCTGGGAAGCGAAGGCGAAGCTGCGCGATCCTTCGGCGATCGCCTCGTAAGACTGGCGCACCAGTGCCGCACGATCGCGCCCGCCGCCGGGGCGCGGGATCGAGGGGCGCACGAAGCGCGAGGGGACAAGCGGGCGGGCCTGATTCACAACTGGTCGGCACTCATACGATAGATCGGCGTATTGGGCACATAAGCGGCGAGCTTGTCGAGCAGTTCCGGCAGGCTTTCCGCAACCTGCAGGATATCGCGATGCGTCGCGCGCACGAAACCGGTATCCGCCATCCGGTTTATGAAGTGCACAAGATCATCGTAAAAGCCGAAAGCGTTGAGCAGGCCGACCGGCATTTCGTGATAGCCGATCTGCGCCCAGCTCAATGCCTCGAACAGCTCGTCCATCGTGCCCATCCCGCCGGGCAGGGTGATGAACCCGTCCGCCAGATCGGTGAAGCGCTGCTTCCTTTCGTGCATCGTGTCGACCGTGAACAGCTGCGTGCAGTCGTGGTTGGCGAATTCGCGTTCGACCATCGCGTGCGGGATAACCCCGATCACCTCGCCGCCCTGCTCGAGCGCACCCTGCGCCAGCGCGCCCATCAGCCCGAGCCGCCCGCCGCCATAAACCACGCCGATCCCGCGTCGTGCCAGCTCGCCGCCGACGTCGCGCGCCAGCTCGATATAGCGCGGGTCAGGCGGCGTGGCGGCGCCGCAATAGATGGCCAGTTTGCGAAGGGGGCGGTTCACCGATCCTCCCCGGCACGGGGAGGGGGACCAGCCGCAGGCTGGTGGAGGGGCACGGATTGTTCTTGCATACGCTCTCTGCAGATTTGCGTCAGACGGGTAACGACCGGCCCGATATCCTCAAGGATCAATTTGGCCGGAATTCGCTTCGTAGCGATGCCCCGCGCTCTCAGGAAAGCTGATCGGTTGGCATCGCGGATCGCCGCATCTTCGCTGTCATGCGCCATGCCGTCTACTTCGACTGCCAGCCGGGCTTTGGCACAATAGAAGTCGAGGACATACTCGCCAGCCGCGTGCTGCCTTCTGAATTTGAAGTCGCCGGGGCGTTTGCGCAGTTCGGTCCACAGCAAGGTTTCTGGCAGCGACATCTCGCTGCGAAGTTTGCGTGCAAGCTTTACCGTCTGGCGGGGGCCCGTGATCACGGGCGGTGCCCCTCCACCATTCCCGGAACAAGTCCGGGAATGGTCCCCCTCCCCGTGCCGGGGAGGATCATTTGAGATCCTCTATCATCAGCCCGGCGGTCGCCTTGGCGCTGCCGACCACGCCGGGGATGCCGGCGCCCGGATGCGTGCCCGCGCCGACGAGGTAGAAGTTCCTGATCACATCGTCGCGGTTGTGGCCGCGGAAGTACGCGCTCTGCGTCAGCACCGGTTCGAGGCTGAAGGCGCTGCCGAGATGCGCGTTGAGGTCGGTCGAGAAGTCGGACGGCGCGTAGTGGAACTTGGTCACGATCCGCTTGTGAATGTCGGGCACCAGCCGCTTGCCCACCTCGTCGAGGATGCGCTTTTCGAGCAGCGGGCCGATCTCGTCCCAGTCGACCGGCAGCTTGCCCTGATGGGCGACCGGAACCAGCGCGTAGAACGTGCTCATCCCCGGCGGAGCCATCGAGGGATCGCTCTTGCTCGGGTGGTGAAGGTAGATCGAGAAATCCTCGGGCAGCACGCCGTGCTGGTAGATATCGTCGAGCAGGCCTTTGTAGCGCGGGCCGAACAAGATCATGTGGTGCGCGATGCCGGGCCAGGTGCCTTCGAGCCCGAAGTGGACCACGAACAGCCCGGGGCTGTAGCTCTTGCGCTTGAGCCTGCGGCCCATGCTCCACCCGCGCTGCGACTTGCCCAGCAGGTCGCGGTACGAATGCATGATGTCGGCATTGCTCGCGACCGCGTCGAACCCCTGCACGAAGCCGCTCTTGGTCATGACGCTCTTCGCGCGATGGGCATCGACCTCGATCCCCACCACCGGATCGCCGATCCGCATCGTGCCGCCCAGCCGTTCGAAATGGCGGACCATCCCGGCGATCAGCCGGTTGGTGCCGCCACGTGTCCACCAGACGCCGCCATCCATCTCCAGCTTGTGGATCAGCGCGTAGATCGCGCTGGTCTTCATCGGATTGCCGCCGACCAGCAGCGTGTGGAAGCTCAGCGCCTCGCGCAGCTTCTCGTTCTCGACGAAGCTGGAGACCATCGAATAGACGCTGCGATAGGCCTGCTTCTTGGCCAGCGCGGGCGCGGCCTTGAGCATCGATTTGAAATCGAGGAACGGCACGGTGCCGAGCTTGAGATAGCCTTCCTCGTACACCCCGGCGGAGTATTCGAGGAAGCGCTGGTAGCCTTCGACATCCTTCGGGTTGAGCTTGGCGATCTCGGCAAACAGCTCTTCGTGGTCGTTCGAATAGTCGAAATTGGTGCCGTCGGGCCAGTTGAGCCGGTAGAACGGCTTGACCGGAACCAGCTCGACATCCTGCGCCATGTCGTGGCCGGAAAGCGCCCACAATTCCTTGAGGCAATCGGGGTCGGTGACCACGGTCGGCCCGCCGTCGAAGGTGAACCCGTCGCGTTCCCAGTAATAGGCGCGCCCGCCGGGCTTGTCGCGCCCCTCGATCACGGTGGTGGCGATCCCGGCGCTCTGGAGCCGAATGGCGAGCGCCATCCCGCCGAACCCGGCCCCGATCACGCATGCGTTGCGGCCTTCAGCCATGTCGTTCACGACCCTTCATGTTGTACGAGTGGCGGGCTGTGCCCGGCGAGCGCGCGCAAGGCACGCGGAATCGGCACCGGCGGTTTGCCCGTCAGAATCCTCAGCTTGTCGGTGCGCGTGGTGCGCCCGGCATAGAACCGCTCGATCAGCGGTTGCGGCAGGCGGTAGAACCGCTCGAATATGCGATAGCGCTGGCTCGGTTCGGCCGCGCCGAACAGCATCTTGCCCAGCATCCGGTAGAAGGCGGTGCGCTGCCACACGCGGCGCGCGTGATCTTCCAGCAGCGCGGCCATCTGTTCGCCCGGCAATTCGCGATTGGCCGCGACCAGCTGCGCGGTTTCGAGCGCGAAGGGCAGCGTGTAGCTGGTCAGCGGGTGTGCGATCATCGCGCGCGCCCCCGCCATCGCCACGCCGGGCACGCGTACCTCGCGCTGGTAGCGGCCCAAATCGCCACCTGTGACCACGGGCAGCACCCCGGTTTCGAACGCCAGCGGATCGCCCTGCCAGCCGACCGCGGCGCAATAGCGATCGATCCGGGCGGAAAGCGCCGCGCGGTCCAGCTCGGGCGTGTCCTGGTAATATGTATCCTCGACGAACAGCTCGTCGGCGGCGAGCGGGAGGGTGTAGAGGAAGCGGAACGCCCCGTGCTGCTTGACCCGCGCGTCCATCACCAGCGGGCGATCGAGCTCGTGCGGGGCGTGGGTGCGCAGGTGGCGGCCCATGAACACCTGCCAGCCGCCTTCGAAGGCGCTGGAGGGGATATAGCCGCGCGCGTCGATCAGGCAGCGCGCCTCGATCCGATCGCCGCCCTCCAGCGTCGCCCCGCGTCCATCGACCTGCGCGATGCGGCGGCCCGTCAAGATGGTCGACTGCGCCAGTTCGCGCCGCAGAGCGGCATCGAAATCGACCGAGGAGAGCGAGCAATAGGTGCTGTCGAGCGTGCGCGTGTGCTGCGGGAACAGCACCGCGTAGCCGACCGGCCACTGCGTCTTGCGAAACGGCGCGAGCAGCGCCTCTCCGCCTTCGGGCAGATCGTGTTCGAACCAGCTCCAGCGGTGATTGCCGCCCAGCGTCTCGCCCGCTTCGATCAGCACCACCGACAGCGTGGGGTCGGCCCGCCGCAGGGCGAGCGCGATCAGCCCGCCTGCAAGGCCGCCGCCCAGGATTGCAATGTCGGCGCGTGATTGCGGCGTGGCCCCTGTCATGACCCGTTCGTTAGGGGCCCCGGTGACAAGAGGCAAATGGACTTGGGGGCAGGGCGGAACCGCCTCGCGCAATGCCCGTTCGACAGGGGAACGAGGAGTTTTCACAATTATGCGCCGTATCACGCCGGTTATCGCCGCGAGCGTCCTTTCCCTGTGCGCGAGCCCCGCGCTCGCGCAGAGCGCCCCCGATCCCGATGCGCAGTCCGACGCGAATGCGGAAGAGACCGTGTTCGACGGCGATTGGGTGCAGGTCGGCATCGGGGCCGCTTACGCCCCCGATTACGACGGCTCCGACGATTACGAGGTCTTCCCGCTGCCGCTGATCCAGGGCAGCATCGGGGGCATCGGTATCCAGCCGCGTCCGGCGGGCGTGGCGCTCGATTTCGTGCCCGATGGCGACGGCAAGGTCGCGCTGTCCTTCGGCCCGGCGCTGCGCGTGCGCACCAGCCGCACGGGTGACATTTCCGATCCGGTGGTCGCGGCGGCGGGCGAGCTCGACACGGCGATCGAAGTCGGGCCGAGCGTGGGGATCACCTATTCGGGCGTGCTCCACCCCTACGACAGCATCAGCGCCGGCGTGGACGTGCGGTGGGACATTGCAGGCGCGCACGAAGGCCGCACGATCTCCCCCAGCATCACCTATTTCACCCCGCTCAGCCGTGGTGCGGCGGTCTCGCTTGCCTTGTCCGCCGAGCATGGCGACGACAAGTTCAACAGCTACTACTTCTCGGTCACCCCCGCGCAGGCGATCGCCAGCGGCTTGCCCTCCTATGCGGCCGATGCAGGCTTCAACAAGCTGGGCGCGACGATGATCGGCGGGTTCGACCTCGACGGCGACCTGACCAATGGCGGGCTCGCGCTGTTCGCGATCGGCGGCTACTCGCGGATGATCGGCGATGCGGCGGACTCGCCCTACGTCGCGCAGCGCGGCGATGCCGACCAGTGGATGGTAGGTGCTGGGATCGGCTACACCTTCTAGGCTCCGGCCTCGTCCGAACGATGCCGGGTGCCTCCCTCGCCGAGGCGCGTTTCCGCGCGCATTGCATTGCGAGGAATCCGCGTATCCGATAGTCATTCGGGCTGGCAACAGGGCTCGAATTGCGATCGGAGTTGGCTGATGGCGACCGCTTGGCACAGCAATGGATCGACCGCGATCAGCGGGAAGACCGCGTGGCACACCAATGGTTCAACCGCAGTAAGTGGACGGGCTGCCTGGCACAGCAATGGCTCGACCGCCGTTTCCGGCGCAGCCGCATGGCATGCCGACGGCAGCACTGCGCTGAGTGGAAGAACGTCCTGGCATGCAGATGGCACGACAGCGGGCACCAATGTCGATGGCATATGGCTGCAAATCGGTCCCGGTGTTTCGGTGTATGTGACGGCTGGAGTAGGATTGACTGCGGTCTCGGCAGGCGGAGTGACCGTTTCTCTCTGACGGTACTGCCAACCCCATGAATATTGTCGCGTCCCCGGTCGAACGATCGAGGGCGCTCGTCGAACGCATTTGGCGGATCGCGCGCCCGCGCCTAGGTTCGCGCGCGAAGAATTTCCCAGGGGAGACTACCTAGATGACCATCCGCCGCCTTCTTACCGGCGCCGCCGCGCTTGCCCTGTTGACCGCACCGGGGATCGGGCTGGCTCAGGATGCCGCCGCTGCCGATGCCAAGGCCAATATGGCAGCGATGGGCGGGGCGGTTGACCAAGGCGCGCAGCAGTCCGAACACGACAAGCTCTTCGCGCTGTTCGCCGATTCCGACAAGCGCTCGCTCGAGCTCGATCCGCTCGGCCGCCTCTTCCGTGGCGACGACAGCAATGCCGACCGGCTCGGCGACTACCTGACCGATGCCTCTTACTACGCGGACCTGCGCGACACGCAGCTCAACGCCGCGTTGCTCCAGCAGATCGACCGCGCCAAGCTCTCCCCGACCGACCAGCTCGCCTACGACGTGTTCAAGTACGACGTGGACGAGTCGCTCAAGGGCAGCACGCCGGAAATCCGCGCGCTGACCGAAGTGCGCCCGGTCAACCATTTCACCGGCTTCCACGTCTTCTATCCCGATTTTGCGAGCGGCAATGGCGCAGCGCCGTTCAAGACCCTCGCCAATTACGAGGATAACCTCAGCCGCCACGACGATTACATCGCCATCACCGATCGCATCATCGAGAAATCGCGCGAAGGCATGAAGAGCGGTGTGCTCGAAACCAAACTGACCATCGGCAACGTGATTTCGCAGCTCGACACGCAGCTGGCGATCCCGATCGCCCAATCGCCCTTCATGGGGCCGACCACGATGTTTCCGGCGAATTTCTCGGACGAGGACAAGGCCCGGCTTACCGCCGCCTACGAAGCCAAGACGAAGGAAATCTACGCCGTGCACACTCGGCTGCGCGATTTCCTGCGCGACGAATACCTGCCGGTGGCACGCGAACAGGTCGGCCTCAGCCAGATGAAGGGCGGCGAGAAGCTCTACGAACTCATGATCGAGGACACGACCACGCTGCCGCTGAAGCCGGATTATATCCACCAGCTCGGCCTGAGCGAGGTCGAGCGGATCAAGGGCGAGCTGGAAGCGCTGAAGAAAGAGGTCGGCTTCAAGGGCACGCTCACCGAATTCTTCGATTACGTGCGCACCGATCCCAAGTTCAAGCCGAAGAGCCGCGAGGCGCTGACGCAGACGTACTACGATATCGGCGAGAAGGTCGACAAGAAGATCGGCGACCTGTTCTCGCTCGTCCCCAAGAGCGAGCTGCTGATCAAGCCTTACGATCCCTCGGTCGAACAGTTCAGCGCGGGCGGATCGTACCAGTCGGGCACGCCCGACGGATCGCGCCCCGGCACGTTCTATTTCAACGCCTACGACCTGCCGAGCCGTCTGACGACGGGCAATGTCACGCTGTACCTCCACGAAGGCGCGCCGGGGCACCATTTCCAGATCAGCCTGGCGCAGGAGAACGAGGCGCTGCCCGCGTTCATGCGCTTCGGCGGCAACACCGCCTATGTCGAAGGCTGGGCGCTCTATGCCGAAACGCTTGGCGACGAGATGGGCTTCTACAAGGACCCCTGGGCCCGCTACGGCACCTTGCAGGACGAGCAGCTGCGCGCGATGCGGCTGGTGGTCGACACCGGGCTGCATTCGAAGGGCTGGACGCGCGATCAGGCGATCGACTTCATGCTCGAAAATTCGGGCATGACGCGCACCGAAGTGGTCGCCGAGGTCGAACGCTATATCGCGATGCCGAGCCAGGCGGTGGCCTACAAGATCGGCGCGCTGAAGATCCAGGAACTGCGCGAGCGGGCCGAGCGCGAGCTGGGCGATGCCTTCGACATCAAGGATTTCCACGCGCAGGTGCTGGGCACGGGGGCGCTGCCGCTGCCCGTGCTGGAGGAAAAGATCGACCGCTGGATTGCGGGCGGCGGCGGGTGAGCGGCAAGCGGGCTACTTGTTCATCTCATTGCGTGCGATACCCGAAAAGGTGAGCACGGTGAGTGCCAGGATGATCGCTCCCACTAGCGCATAGAGTATCTCAAGGATCTTTGCCCAATACAGGGCGGGGTCAATCGTACAGCCGCTTTCCAAGAGATTGGGAAGCGGCACCATCAGTTGGAGTGCGTGGACGATATTGGAATAGTTCTTGCCGCAAGGCGCG
Organism: uncultured Citromicrobium sp.; assembly: GCA_964574905.1. Classification (GTDB taxonomy): domain Bacteria; phylum Pseudomonadota; class Alphaproteobacteria; order Sphingomonadales; family Sphingomonadaceae; genus Alteriqipengyuania. The sequence continues at coordinate 45,925 of CAZNOY010000015.1, forward strand.
CCGGTATCGAGATTTTGAATCATGTCGGCACCTTCGGCGAGAGACAGCGCGAAAGCCCCGATCCCCCAATAGGCCACCAGAGTGAAAAGAGCGCGGCCAGGAGAACAGCCGTAGCCAAAGGTCTGGTGATAGACGCGGCTGATCTGGCGATTGAAAAAGTTCGTGTCCCCTTGATTGCGCATTGCGATCCGCTTGCCGATCATGGCCTTGCGCGCCTCGTTGTCCCGTCCCTCAAGCTTCAATGTCCGGATCAACTGGTCATATGGCTGCGGGAAAAACACCTTTTTGTCGTCTTCGCGGCGCAATTCCATCGCCAACCAGCGCTTGCGGCTTTTCCAAAGAGCGCGCTTACTGCCGTCTGCCTGGAAGCGATCATAGCAGAAGCCGTCGAGCCGTAAGGAGAAGCGAGGAGCATTCTTGCTGCGCGTGTTTGACCCGCGCCACGCATCACCCCCTTCGTCGTCGAGCAGGCCACAACGGCATTCGCGCAGATCAATAAGGGAATTGCGGGTTGGCGAGGCTAGGTTGCGCACCCGCAGTTTGCCGCCGATATTCGTGTCGTACAGCGATGCGGCGAAGTCGTCTTCGTTTGTGCCCAGCCTAGTGCCGGTCAGATCGACATCTCGTGTTACTTCGGCAAGATCGAGACAGAGACCTTCTTCCAAGATCGCCGCGTCACGACCGAGCTTGGAACCCAGCAAGAGTGATCCGCCAATTTCCGCGCTGGTCAGGTCGATACTCCAGCGAGGCAGATTCTCAGGATATGTGAGGCCGACAGCTTCTTTTATTTCACTGCCATTCAACTCCAAATCGCCGCCGATTTTGGCATGGGGTAGCCGCAGGCTGCCCATTGTCGTCATGTCCCGCAGGCGAAGATTGTCGATGATCCTGACGGACCTAGCATAGAGGGCGAAAACCCGTTTGGGACCCCTCCCATTGGCGACCAAGGTGGCACCCTCAAAATCGGCTTCTGCGATCTCCGCCCCGATCATCTGCACCCCGCCGTGTATGACGGACTGTCTTGCGTTGAGGAAGCCGATGCGCGACGATTCTAGGTTGATCCCGCAGGCTTCCTCCGTCGACGTCATCGATTGGCAGATCAGGGTTCCCTGAATACGTGCGCGTTCGAGGTCGATCATGTTGTTGAGTTTATCGCCTGGGGCGTGGACAAGGTGCGACTCGAACAGTTCCACCGACCCGGTACAATCCAAATTCTTGCCGGACAGGGACGAGATGTGATTGCGCTTTAGATTTACGGTTCCCTTCGTGCAGCTATCGAACAAAGTGATCTTGATGGGGACTGGCTCTCCTTCACTTCTTTGCGAAGAATTCTCTACACTTAGCTCGCCGCGTATGTCGGCCTGAAAAATCGAGAGTTCGATGCAAACCGCTGCTTTCGTGCATCGCATGTCGCTCAGGCCTACGGCGCCTTCGATTTTCGCCCATGCCAATTCAACAGCGGGCCTCTCCCCCGTTAATATCGCGTCGAAAAGTCCGAATGGGCCGGCAACATGCGTGAATGCAGCTTCGACCCCAGGGAGCACGCTTCCCCAAAAATCGAGCTTGGCAATTTCAATATTTTGAGCCGAGATTTTCTCCTCGAAATAGCAGTGATACATCTCGAGTGCGGGCAGTCTGAGGTCGGAGGTGCCGCGTGCGAAATCCAGGGCGAGCTTGCCAGCGATCCGGAGGCCCCAAAGCCGAACGCCCCGTGCCTGGCTATCTGCGGCGCTCTCGCAGGTCAGCAACAGGTCACGGACGAATTCCGCCGAGACCTGAGGAGCGTCCTCGAGTGGGCCATGCCTATCACCGAGGCAAGCGACGATTTTCTCGCCATCCTCGGGATCGATATCGAACCGCCAGCCGCTGTCGTATTGTTCGCCCGCCCAGACCTTGGCGCGCACGTCCTTTTCCAGATCGGTCAAACTTTTGGTCATGGAATCGCCCCCCTCAACTCCAGATTCGTCAACTATCGGGGCAATGACCCGCCTTGGCCATATGTATTCGCAAGTAGACCGGAACGGTCCGATGAATTGGATATCAGTTCTGGTGGTTAGCAACGCATCTTCAGAGATATGTCGCAATGCGGGGCGTCGGCTGACAGGCGCCCGGCACCGGCTTGCGGTCGGCCGCGCGATCCGGCAAGAAACAATTGTTAAGAGCCGATTTCCGGCTGCTCGCCACCCCCGTGCGTTGCGCGGCGCTGGTGCGGACGGATGGTCGGCATTTTTCGGGATATGGGGCAGCGAGATGCCTGTCCGGGATTCGTCGGCGCATGGGCCGGTCGATAGCCCGGCGCGGCTTTCGCACACCCCGATAGAAGGAGCACGCGCCGCGTCATGGCCACCGCCGATACCGTCCCTGCCTGGATCACCCTGTTTCTCGGCATTTATGCCTTCGCCGCCGCGATGGGCGAATTGCGGATGCCGGGCACGTGGAAGGGCATGCTGCAGGATCTGGAGCAATCGCCCGGAATGCGCTTCGTCGTCGGGATCCTCACGCTCTCGCTGGGGGCGACGATCTACCTTGTCACGCCGTGGCGGCCCGACGACTGGCTGTTTGTCGCGATCGCCGCGCTGGGCGGGTTGATGACGGTCGAGGGGATCCTGTTCCTCGCCGCTGGCGAACGCTTCGTCACGCTCGCCCGCCGGATGTTCGCCGGCGCGAGCGAGGTGTGGGCGGGCGTCTCCGCAGTGATGGGCGCGGGGTTCATCTTCGTCGCACTGTCGCGGCTCGATACGTTCTAGCTCGCCGCGACAGCCGGTCGGCGTTCGGCTAGGCTCCTTCGAGGAACATGTTGATCGTCAGCCGCCCCCGCGCCGGATCGTCCGACAGCGCGGCGGGATCGGGAATGACGCCCGAATGGAGCAGGCGCCCCCGGTACAGGATCAGGCGATCGGGCGCCGCTTCGATCTCCCCGATCATCTCGTAGCGATCTCCGTCGCCATAATGATACCCGGCCGGCGGTGCGCCGTAGTCGAGATCATCCTGCACCAGCGCCGCAAGAAATGCTGGCTTGCGTGCGCGTGAGACCGTTTCGAACCCGGTCCTCCGATGGCGGTAGAAGGCCGTCCCGCCACTTTCCTTGCCGAGCAGGTAGTGCATCACCGCGATGATCCCCGGCCCGGTGTCGTCGTAATGCGGGATGCGCTGCGAAGGGGAGAGTTGGTCGGGCGCCAGAGTCACCAGTGAGAACGACGCCGCCTCGCACCGTAGAGATTCGCTGAAGCCGAACACCCGCCGCATGATCTCGGCGAGCATGGGATTGCGCGCGGCGAGATAGTCTGGCGTCGCTGGTGCGCGCAGGCCGGGGTAGTAAGCGCCTGCGGGCTCGAAGGCGGCAGACCGCCCCGCTGCAATCAGGCTTTCCACCTGCCCGCTGAACCCGTCGATCTGCACCACCGGCTCACGCTCGTGCCCAAACTGGTGGACGGTGATCGTGGCTTCGGGGAGTTCGGAGGGTGCGCGGTCTGTCATTGCCGGACGAGACTGCGGCTGCGGGCAGCGTCCGTCAATCGCCGCGTGGTCGGGGCTGCACCGCAGTGCGTTGGCAGTCGACTGAAATAATGATAGCGCTATCAGGCAGGGGATGAGGAAAGACGATATGGGGCGCAGGTCCGCAGGTGCAGGTTCGTTCGGCGTGCTGTTGGGCACCGCGATGGCGCTGGCCCTGGCGGCGTGTGGCGGGGATGGTTCGGGCAGTCCGCCCGGACCGGTGGCGACCGGCGCACCCCCTCCGTCTCCAACAACGCCCCCGCCGCCGCCAGCTCCGGTTCCTTCCGCACTCACGCAGGCCGACGCGCAGCTCGGCGCGTGCGTAAACCTCGCCAACTATCTGGAAGCTCCGAACGAAGGCGACTGGGGCCCCGCGCTGCGCGACAGCGATCTGGTGGACATTGCCGCCAAGGGTTTCGAGACCGTCCGTTTCCCTGTCCGCTTCGCCGGCCACCAGCAGCTGACCGCGCCCTATACCATCGACCCCGCCTTCCTCGACCGGGCCGAGCATATCGTCGACACCGCCCGCGCGCAGGGACTGCGGGTGATCCTCGACAACCACAATTACGACGAACTGATGGCCAATCCGGCAGCCGAGCACGATCGCTTCGTTGCGCTGTGGAAGCAGGTGGCGGAGCGGTTTCAGGGCAAGGACGCCGACGTCTGGTTCGAACTGATGAACGAGCCGTACGGCAGTCTGACCAATTCCCGGCTGCCCGCGCTCTATGCCGACGCGATCGCGGAAATCCGCGCGACCAACCCGACGCGGCCCGTGGTGGTCGGCGGGCAATCCTATAGCGGGATCAATTCGCTCGCGACCTTCGATGTGGAGAGCGACGCGTATCTCATCGCGACATTCCACTACTACGACCCGTTCGGCTTCACCCACCAGGGCGCGCCGTGGATCACTCCGGTGCAGCCGACCGGCGTGACTTACGGCAGCGCCGCCGATGCAAGCCAGCTCGCCGCCGACGTGCAGAAGGCGCGCGACTACATGGCGCGCACCGGGCGCCCGCTGTTCCTTGGCGAATACGGCGTGTACGAGGGCGTTCCGCTCGCCCAGCGCGCGGCCTATTACGAGGCGGTGACCGACGCCTTCCACGCCGCTGATATCGACGGCTGCGTCTGGGGCTACCAGAACACGATGCCGTTCCGCGATTACGCGACCGGCAACTGGTACGACACGCTGCTTGATGCGATCGGGCTCTAGGCGAATTGCCCGAGCCTGATCGGGCCTGCATCAGCCCGCGAGCTTGCAGTCCTCCAGCCAGGTGTAGCCCGGCTCTGCGCCTTCGGGTGATTTTGCGGGCTTGCAGTCGAGCGTCGCCTTGGAGCCGACGCCCTTGATCGCGTCGGTCACGGCGTCAGCGGCGCTCGCTGCGACGTTGCCAATATATTTCGTCCCGTCGGCTGCGGTCAGCATGACGATCGGCGGATCGGTTTCGAGCACGAGGCTGTCGACCGTGCCCGATACGGTGGTGCGTTTCGATGCTTCTTCCGGCACCGCTTCGACCTGGTCGACCGATGCCGTGTCCGTAGCATCCGCCGTCGTCGTTTCCGCAGGGGTTGGAGCCGTGGTCTCGGAGGGCGAAGCCGACGCCGCGTCATCCGCTCCGCCGCAGCCCGCCAGCATTACCAGTGCGGCAAGCGCGATCTTCGAATTGTGCATGTCCTCGGTTCCTTTCCTGCTCGTCGCAAGTCTGGCCAGTCGGTGCGACTGCTGTCAACGAACGGACGCCCGGCGGCTAGTCGAACCAGCCTTTCTTCTTCTTGTTACCGAACCAGTCGGTTTCTTCCTTCGGGGCAAGCCAGCTGCTGGCTGCCTTCTCGTCCTTGCCCTTCGACGAAATGCGGATACCGGCGACTTCCGTGCTGATCTGGCCATCGCTGCGGACGTCGATGCCGCCCATGCTGACCGTGTGCTTGCCGTCCGAGTGAACCGTCACCCCGTCGGCCACGCGCACGTTCCAGTTGTTCTTGTTGTCGAAGGAAACGCCGTCCATCAGCTGGGTGGTCGTGGTGCCGTCGCTCGCCACGTTGAAGCCACCAGCGTTCACCGACATGCCACCGCCGTGGTTGGGCGCGACCGGGCTTCGCGGATCGGCAAAGCGGGTCAGGCCGGTGGTGTCCGCATGCCCGTACTGGACTGCGGCGGCGAATGCCTTTTCACGTGCGGTGCGCTGCGCGAACGGGATGTCCAAAATCAGTTCCGGGAAGAACATCTTGGCAAGCGCATCGGGCGAGATGCGCTTCGTATCGTTCGGGTCGATCGCGGACTGCGCATCCTGCGCCTCGCGTTCGAGTCTTTTCCGGCGGACGGAGCCGAGCTGAGACCAGAAGAATCCGATCGCGCCCGCCACCGCGGCCAGTGCAGCCTCGTACAGGAAAGCCGACGCGTCGAGGTCCATGGCGAAGTACGAGATCAGCGCCCAGCCGATGAAGAGCGCGCCCAGGACGTCGATCCACCTTTTCTCCGGCTTGACCGGCAAGACACGCATGACTCCCGAGCCGATCGTCGCCGCCAGCATCGCCCAGCACAGGAGACCCCAGAGCACGCTGCCACCATACCTGTCGTAGAAGAACAGGGGAATGAAGAGGCCAAGCGCGAAGGCGGCCGCGCGCACCTTGGCGTCGATGCCCGAGAGTTTCTGATCGATCCGGTTCATGATGCCTGGCTTGTCCGAAGCAGCCTCCGCTTCGGCCTTCTCGGCATGGTGTTCCGCATCGCTCTGCTGGTACGCCGCGATCTTCGCGACGGAATGCAATGTCGCTTCCCGCCCGGGAGTGCGAAATTCATCGCTCTTCAGCAAGTCCGCGAACCAGGCGCGCTTCATCGCCTGTTCGTAATAGAGGCCGTCTTCGACCTTCAAGCGAGGGGATTGCTGGGCCGCAGGATTGTCTGCCACCCACAGCTCGGCGAGCAGGGCGAGCTTTTCCTTCGCCGCCAGTATCAACTTCGCTTTCTCGAACTGCTCCGGGTCGTGGTCCGCCGACTTTGCCGCCGCGCGCGCCAGCGCCAGTTCCACGTTGCGGTTTTCCGAAAGAATGGGATCGACCGCATCGCCCGGCGCCTTCCAGAAAGAGCGGTAGAGCAGCGTCTCACCATGCGCGAGTGCGGCATCGTGATACTCGCGCCGCCATGCCGCATCGATAGCGGCCCATCTCTCGTTGCCACCGGAGACACGTTCGTCCGTGAGTACGTTCCACCGGTACAGCTTGGCCGCGAAGCGCACCAGTTCCGTTGTCGCGACGACGTAATCGTCCTTCAGCAATTGCGGCAGGTATTCGTCGAGGAACTCGGGTTGGACCGGCAAGCCCTCGATCACGGGAATCCAGTCGGGCGCGTAGCGCAGCGCGAACTCGAAGAAGGCGCGCTCGGGGTCGTTCTCCTCCAGCAGCTTGTCGAGAGCGATGCGCGCATCGTATTCGCGCAACTCGTCCTCGAGCCATTTCTGGATGTACCCGCGCTCGATATGTTCGGCTGCGGTCTCGTTGTTCTCGGCCATGGCTGCGGCAAGGTCCGCAAGGCTGGCGCATTCGCGCTCGCCAAGCTTGTAGGGCCGGATCGTGTCGGTCATTCTTTCCCCCCGAATTGCTGAGGCAGAACCTAGCCTTACCAATGTTAGTATTTCAAGGCGGGGTCCTGGCGGTCGGCGGAGCGGCTTGCCGCGCCTGCCAATCGGCCCTACACCCCTCCCATCCCCGGGGAGCCTGCCGCGCGATCGCAGGTTGAGAGCGGAATATGCCGCGACCCGTCGAACCTGATCCCGGTAATACGGGCGGAGGGAGGGAGCGGTTTTCGGAAAAATGCCCCGGCCACCGCCCTCGCTCCGATTTTTGAGGAGCGTTTTTTCATGGCCGACATCAATTCACCCGTCGAAATCGGCGTTACCACCGGGCCCATTCGCGGCAGCCGCAAGGTGCATGTCGCCGCGCGCACCGGCTCGGGCGTGCGTGTCGCCATGCGCGAGATCGACCTCGAGGGCGGGGAGCCTTCGGTGCGCGTCTACGACACCTCGGGCCCCTATACCGATCCGAACGCGAACATCGACATCAATGCGGGCTTGCCGCAGCTGCGCCGCGAGTGGATCATGGCGCGCGGCGATGTCGAGGAATACGACGCGCGCGAGATCAAGCCGGAGGATAACGGCCAGCTCGGCCCCGATCGCAGCGGCGGCGTGCCGCAGTTCCCCAATGCGGTGAAGCGCCCCTTGCGCGCCAAGGCGGGCCACAACGTCAGCCAGATGCACTACGCGCGGCGGGGCATCATCACGCCCGAGATGGAATATGTCGCGGAGCGCGAGAACCTTGGCCGCGAGCAGATCGCGAAAGATCGCGAAGGGCAGAGCTGGGGTGCCGCCATCCCCGAATTCGTGACGCCCGAATTCGTCCGTGACGAGGTCGCGCGCGGCCGCGCGATCATCCCCAACAACATCAACCACCCCGAAAGCGAACCGATGGCGATCGGGCGCAATTTCCTGGTCAAGATCAACGCCAATATCGGCAACTCCGCCGTGGCATCGGACGTCGCCAACGAAGTCGACAAGATGGTCTGGTCGATCCGCTGGGGCGCGGACACGGTGATGGACCTTTCGACGGGTCGCAACATCCACGACACGCGCGAATGGATCATCCGCAACAGCCCCGTGCCGATCGGCACCGTGCCGATCTACCAGGCGCTCGAAAAGGTCGGCGGCATTGCCGAGGATCTGACGTGGGAGGTGTTCCGCGATACGCTGATCGAGCAGGCCGAACAGGGGGTCGACTATTTCACCATCCACGCGGGCGTGCGCCTGCCCTACGTGCCGATGGCGGCCAAGCGCATGACCGGGATCGTCAGCCGCGGCGGCTCGATCATGGCGAAGTGGTGCCTCGCGCATCACAAGGAGAGCTTCCTGTACGAGCGCTTCGACGAGATCACCGAGATCATGAAGGCCTACGACATCGCCTATTCGCTCGGCGACGGCCTGCGCCCCGGATCGATCTACGACGCCAACGACGAAGCGCAGTTCGCCGAACTCTACACGCTGGGCGAGCTGACCAAGCGCGCCTGGGAGCAGGACGTGCAGGTGATGATCGAGGGGCCGGGCCACGTGCCCATGCACAAGATCAAGGAGAACATGGACAAGCAGCTCGAAGCGTGCGGCGAGGCGCCGTTCTACACGCTCGGGCCGCTCGTCACCGATATCGCGCCCGGTTACGACCACATCACCAGCGGCATCGGCGCGGCGCAGATCGGCTGGTACGGCACCG
>CAZNOY010000016.1:0-53430 GCA_964574905.1 uncultured Citromicrobium sp.
CCTTCGCCAGCGGCTTCATCTTCTCGACCGCGCTGCCGCCCGCCGTGGCGGCGGGCGCGGCGGCGAGCATCCGCCACCTCAAGACGAGCGATCGCGAACGCACGCTGCACCAGGAACGGGTGGCCGAGGTGCGGCGCAAGCTTGACGCGATGGGCATCCCGCACCTTCCCAACCCGAGCCACATCATCCCGGTGATGGTCGGCGATGCCAAGAAGTGCAAAATGATCAGCGACTGGCTGATGGACAACCACGGCATCTACGTGCAGCCGATCAACTACCCGACCGTTCCCGTGGGGACCGAGCGGCTGCGGATCACGCCCTCTCCGGTGCACACCGATGGCGATACCGGGCGGCTGATCGACGCGCTGAGCGAGATCTGGTCGCAGTGCGAGCTGGCGCGGATGGACGCGGTCGCGTGAAACCAACTTTGGATGGTTTTGGAGCGGACTAGACGCACCATCGTTCTGGTTGCGGACCGGGGGGAGAAAGCGAAACCCCTATGTCTGCAACCCATTTCCCGATCCTGTCGGTGGCTGCACCGCTGAACATCGTCACGCTGGTGGCGGTGCTGCTGATCCTCGCGGTCGCCTTCCTGTTTTTCATGCGCAAGCGTTCCAACCGGCATCCGATGGATACGCCGGAGGGCAAGGCGGCGGATGAGATGCGCCGCCATGAAGCCGAAGAGGAACGGCGCGAGGAAGGCCGGCCCAAGGTCGACTAGCCGCGCGGCCCACGGCGAGCGCCCCCGCGCACCTGCCACAAACAAAAAAGGCGCCGCCGCTTTCGCGACAGCGCCCTTTTAGGCATCGACGATGCGAATCAGGACTGCGTCTTGAGGTACGCGATCACATCCGCGCGCTGCTGCGGGTCCTTCAGGCCGGCGAAGGCCATCTTGGTGCCGGGCACGGTGCCCTGCGGATCGGCGAGGTAGACGAACAGTTCTTCGGGCGTCCAGGTAATGCCGCTGTTCTTGTTCGCGTCCGAATAGGCGAAGCCTTCGATCGAGCCAGCTTCGCGGCCAACCACGCCGTGCAGCGAGGGGCCGACCTTGTTCACGCCTTCTTCGACGCTGTGGCAGACCGAGCAGGTCGCAAAGATCTTCTCGCCCGCGGCGGCATCGCCGGTGAGGCTCGCGTAGTCGACATCGGCTGCCGGAGTCGCGGTTTCGGCCGCGGCGGTCGCGGGCGTTTCGGTGGTGGTCGCAGGAGCGGCCGCTTCTTCATCCGCGCGGCTGTTACACCCAGCGGAAACCAGCAGGCATGCAGCTGCAATACCGCCGACGAAAACATGAGATTTGTTCATTACTTCCTCTCCATCACCCACTGCGACCAAGCGCGCACTCGCTATAAACCTTTTCTATCCTCATTCAAAGCGCGCTTTGCTCCAGAACGATGTACCGCGCTTTCGGTTTCCTTGATGAAACGATGGCGAATTCGAGAGACCAGCAAGAAGATAGTCAGGATCACTACCGGGGTTATCAGCGCGATGGCGACGTCGACTCCGTGGCCTTCCTCCCCGAAGCCGACGGCGCCCTTCGCCATGTAGGCGATCAGCGCCACCGCGTAGTAGCTCGCCGCGATCACCGACAGCGCTTCGACCAGGTTCTGCAGCCGCAGCTGGAGGTTGAAACTGCTTTCCATCGACCGCAGCAGTTCGAGGTTCTGCGCCTTGATCCGCGTGTCGATCCGCGTGTTGAGCAGCGCGATCACATCGCCGCTGCGTTCGGACAGGCGGCGCAGGCGGTTGACGAAGGTCTCGATCGTGCGAGTCGCGGGGACCAGCCGTCGCTCGGTGAAATCGGTCAGGCTCTGGTACCCGTCGATCGGCTGCACATCGAGCGCGCCGAGCCGGTCCGCCGCGATCTGCGCGTAGGCCTGGCTGGCGCTGGTGCGATAGGAATTTTCCGCGCGGATCTGCGCCAGCTCCGCCGATACCTGCGAAAGGTTGCGCAGCAGCCGCTCGTCGTCGCCTTCGGCGTCGTTGACGAGCGCCTGGGCATGCGCCGCGAGCCGCTCTTCCAGCGCGTTCAGCTCGGGCATGAGCAGCTGGACGCGCGGCAGCCCGACCAGCGCGAGATTGCGATAATTGCCCAGCTCCTGCACCCGCTGCACGATCCGCCCCAGATCGTCGGGCTGGCGGCCCGGCGCGGAGACCAGCAGGCGGCCATAGCCATCGTCGCGGATGCGGAAATCGGACCACACGCGCACGCCCGAACATACGTGGCAAGAGACCAGGTCCGCTTCCTCGAAGCCCATCTCGGGCAACAGCGCCTCGGCCTCCGCCTCGCCGGGTTCGACGAAAATCCTGGTGGCGCGCAGGGCCGATCCCGGCCACGCGCCGAACCATTCTGCGAGCGGGGCCATGTCGCCCTCGCTATCGAGCGGGGCGATCAGGGTGATGGTGGTCGCTTCGGTGTGGCGTTCCCACAGGACGGTCAGATCGCCCGCGAAGCGCAGCACCGCGTGGCGGGCCTCCTGCTCAATCGAAACCGGCTTCACGGGAAGCGAGGTGAGGTGGCGCTGTTCCTGCCCGCGCTGATCCTCTGCGATGAGGTAGACCATCTGGATGATGCGGGCGGGGGCATGGACCGGGGCGAAACGGCGCAGGTGCATCTCGTGCACCAGTTCACGTCGGAGGGGATGCTCCGTGAAGGCCATGGCGTGCAATACACCATTCCCCGCCGATCCGGAAGCACGAGGCACGGAGCACAGAGCGCGGCAAATTGCGGCTGTGGCGCATGGGGGCTCTTGTGTCATGATGGCTGCAGAGGGGGAGGGTGCCGATGAGGATTTTACCGCTGCTGCTAATCGGGCTGCTGCTCGCCGGGTGCGAGCCGCCGATGCCGTTCGACCGGAGCGAAGAGGCTGGGGGGAGCGAACCGGGAGAAGCCGAACCGACGCGGGCGGAACCGGGCACGCGCATCTTCGACACCAGCTCCATAGAGGGCACCGACTGGCTGCTCGCCGAGGTCGGCTGGCGGGGCAAGGACCGCGCGCCGAGCGGCATGAGTTCGTCCTACAAGTCGATTCGGCCGGCCGCCAATGTCGTCATCCTCGACAAGACCACCGGGGCGAGCGTGGCATTGCTGCCCGACGAGCGCAGCATCCTGGCCGGGCACTGGATCATCTGGCCAGTGGCAGGAGTGGTCGAAGGCGATGCACCCGAGGATGCGCGAGGCGTCGCGCCGACGCATTTCATGCTCGATGTCGAACCGCTCGACGAGCGCGGACGCGCGAACCCTGCGGCGCGCCGGCTGCTGGTGGGAACGTTGAGCGACTATTCATCAGCGCAGGTGGCGCGCGGCTATACCGCGATCCACCATGTCGAGATGCTCGATGGCCAGCGCTTGTCGATCCTGCTCGGTTACCCCAACCACGACGAGCTGGTGGTGATCGATCTGCCCGCACAGACGATCAAGCTGCGCAAACGGATCGATCCGGCGCGCGTTTCGAAATAGCGGGAGGCCGAGATTGTGGGAGGCGGGCGGCGCAACCTGAGGGTTCGCCGCCCGCCTTCGCCAGATCAGCTTTCGTGGATGGTCTTGGGCACCATGCAGTGCATCACGCCCTCGGCCCCGTCTTCGCGGCCGAAGCCCGACCACTTCACCCCGCCGAACGGCGCGTCGGGCGCGCTCACATTGGCGCCGTTGATCGCCAGCATCCCGGCTTCGACCTCGGCGGCGAGCCTGTTGCGCAGCTTGGGGTCGTTGGTCCAGGCATAGGCGGCGAGGCCGTAGGGTAGGCGGTTCGCCTCTTCCACGATCGCGTCGGCATTGGGCATGGGGTTGAGCAGCGCGATCGGGCCGAACGGTTCTTCGTTCATGATCTCGGCATTGGTTGGCACTTCGCTGAGCACGGTCGGCTCGAAGAAGAAGCCCTGGTTGCCGATCCGGTCGCCGCCGGTTTCCACCTTCGCGCCCTTGTCCTTCGCGTCGGCGATCTTCTTGGCAAGGCCTTCGGGCCCGCGCTCGTTCGCCATCGGGCCCATCTGCGTGTCCCTGTCGGTCCCGTTGCCGACCTTGATGCCCTTGACCCGCTCGACAAAGCCGTCGCGGAAGGCGGGGAACAGGTCTTCCTCGATCAGGAAGCGGGTCGGGCTGACGCACACCTGCCCGGCATTGCGGTACTTCGCGCCGACCATCGTATCGAGCACGGTTTCGACATCGCTATCCTTGAACACCATCACCGGCGCGTGGCCGCCGAGTTCCATCGTGGTGACCTTGAGGTCGTCGGCAGCCAGCTTCACCAGATGCTTGCCCACCGCGGTCGAGCCGGTGAAGGTGACCTTGCGGATCACCGGGCTCGCGAGCAGGTGGCGGCTGACCTCGTCGGGCACGCCGAACACCACCTGGCAGACATCGCCCGGCACCCCGCCGTCGATTAGCGCCTGCACCAGCGCGAGGCCCGCTGCGGGGGTTTCCTCGGACGGTTTGACGATCACCGAGCAGCCCGCAGCGATCGCGCCGCCGACCTTGCGGGCGACGTTGATCGCGGGGAAGTTCCACGCGGCGAAACCGGCGACGGGGCCGACCGGCACATAGATCACGCGCGCGCTCTGCCCTTCGGGGCGAACCAGCGATCGGCCGTAGGTGCGCTTCGCCTCGCCCGCGTAGAATTCGAACAGCATCGCGCAGTAGATGACTTCGCCGATGGCTTCCTTGATCGGCTTGCCCTGTTCGCGCGTCAGCAGCATGCCGATGTCCGAAGCGCGCTCGCGGATCAGCGATGCCGCCTTGTTGAGCGCGGCGGCGCGCTTGTCGGCGCTTTCCTTGCGCCAGACGTGGAAGCCCTTGTCGGCATTCGCGAGTGCGGTGTCGAGATCGTCGCTGCTCGCATGTGGCAGCGCGCCGAGCACTTCGGCGGTCGCCGGGTCGATCACGTCCTGCGTCTGACGCCCGCTGCCGGAAACTTTCTCGCCGCCGATCAGCAGGTGGAGGGAGGAATGGTCGGACATAATGCAGGCTCCTGTCGGTAACGGTTCGTCTTGTTTTCGCACCGCCGCCCAGAAAGGGGCAGCGCGCGGGCTCGGCCTCAGGTATAGGCCCGGACCATGATCGCCAAGCTCCTGCCGCTCGTTTTTCTTTCCGCCCAGCCAGTGCCGGCCCCCACCGACACCGCCGGGGAGGATGCGCCCGTAGCCCTCAACACCGCGCAGGAAGGCGCGATCCGCTGTTCTGCGGCGTTTGCGCTGGTTGCCGAGCGGCAGAGGCAGGGCGACGAGGCCGCGCTCAAGTATCCGGCGCTGGGCGAGCGGGGGCGCGAGTTCTTCGTGCGGTCGAGCGCGCAGCTGATGGACGAAGCGCACCTGGACCGTATCCAGATCGAGGCGCGGCTGCGCGGCGCGGCGGACGCGATTCTGGCGGAAAATTCGATCGACCAGATCATGCCCGCCTGCCTGCTGCTGCTCGACGCATCGGGGTTGTAACGCCCGTCCGCAGGGAAATTCGGACAAGTCGTTGGAGACGGGTGGAATTGCGCGTCCGAATGCGCCATCTGGGGCGCACATGTGGACCATCCACCAATTCCCTCTGTGCCCGTTCAGCCGCAAGGTACGCATCCTGCTGCGCGAAAAGGGCGTGCCCTTCGGCCTCCAGCGGCTCGACCCGTGGAAGGCCGATGACGATTTCTTCGACATGAATCACGCGGGCCGCGTGCCCGTGGTCGAGGAAACCGAGAAGGGCATCGTGCTGAGCGATTCGACCGCGATCTGCGAATATTTCGAAGAGACCGTGGATCGTGCGCCGATGATCAACGGTTCGGCGCTCAACCGCGCGGAAATCCGCCGTCTGGTCGCGCTGTTCGAGGAAAACCTGTTCGGCGATGTGACCATGCCGCTGCTGCACGAGCGGATGCGCAAGCGGCTGGTGCTGCGCGAGCCGCCCGATTCGCGCGTCATCCGCGAGGCGATGAAGCTGGCGCACGCGCATCTCGACTATCTCGACTGGCTGCTCGATCACCGCGCATGGATCGCCGGGCCGCAGATGAGTCTGGCCGATATCACCGCGGCGGCGCAGCTGTCGGTCGCCGACTATCTCGGCGGGATCGACTGGAAGGACCACGGGCCCACGCGCGACTGGTACGCCGCATTCAAGAGCAGGCCCAGCTTCGGCCCTTTATTGAGTGAGCGGATGGATGTGATCCAGCCGCCCTCCCATTACGGCCAGCTCGACGATTGAACCTTCGTCAGACCTCCCGCCCCGCCTCCCCACCCGGCCACCATATCGTGGGGGTACCCTTGGTGGCCGGGTGGGGAGGCGAGGCGGCAAGGGCCCAATTGCAAGCGCCAATCGCATGACCGAACCGGAACAGCGGCGGGTCTCGACCATAGAGACGGGAAAGAGGAGAGCTCGACAATGCCCGAAAAACTCGAACTGACCGAAGACCAGTGGCGCGAGCGCCTGACCCGCGAGCAATTCCATGTGCTGCGCGAGGCCGGGACCGAGCGCGCCTTTGGCGGCGCCTACGACAAGCTGAAGGACGAGGGCGACTATCACTGCGCGGGCTGCGGCAGCCTGGTGTTCCGCAGCGCCGAGAAATACGACAGCGGATCGGGCTGGCCGAGCTTCACCGCGCCTGCCGAGGACGACGCGGTCGAAACGAAGCAGGACATATCGCACGGGATGATGCGCACAGAGGTGCTGTGCGCGACCTGCGACGGGCATCTGGGCCACGTCTTCCCCGATGGGCCGCGCCCCACGGGCCTGCGCTATTGCATCAATTCGGTCGCGCTCGAGTTCGAGGCGGCGGGCGATCCGCCGGTCGGCAGCTGATCGCAGATTAAGGCAAAAAAGTGGCTTTCATTCATTCGCCATTGAGCTTTCGCGTTCCATAGGCGAGATGCGAAAACTCGGTGCGTGTCGCGGCGTGCCACAGGCTGGGACGAAGGGCTTAGATGGCCAGGTATGTAACCACGCGCGGCAGTAAGCAGCGGCGCTTCCCCGGCGCGGAAACGTGGGAGAAAACCCCCCGCTGGCTGCGACTGACGCTGATGTGGTGCGGCGGGCTCGCGCTGCTGGGGCTGATTTTCCTGTTCCTCGCGGTCGCTTTCGCTGCGCGATCGCTTCCTTCCTACGACGAGCTCAAGGCCGCGCAGACCGCGCAGACCATCGTGGTGCGCGCCGCCGACGGCAGCGAGATCCTGGAGCTGGGGCCGAGCTATGGCGAATGGCTCGACAAGGAAGAGATCCCCGAAGAGATGAAGCAGGCGATGATCGCGGTGGAGGATCGTCGCTTCTACAACCACTTCGGGATCGACGTCTGGCGCACCGGCGGCGCGCTGGTCGAAGGGATTACCGGATCGCGCGCGCGCGTCGGCGGTACCTCGACCATTACGCAGCAGCTCGCGCGCAACATCTTCCTCAATTCCAACCGCTCGCTCGACCGCAAGCTGCGCGAGGCGGTGCTGGCGATGGCGCTGGAGATGAAGTTCGACAAGGAACAGATTCTCGAGCTGTATCTCAACAAGGTCTATTTCGGCGGCGGTGCCTACGGCGTCGATTCGGCCAGCCGCAAGTTCTTCAGCCACCCGGCCACGCAGCTTTCGACCGCCGAGGCCGCGATCATCGCCGGGCTGGTCAAGGCGCCGAGCCGCTATTCCCCCACCGCCGATGTCGACGCCGCCGTGGGCCGCGCACAGGTGGTGCTGCAACTGATGCGCGAACAGGGGCGGATCACTGCCGAGCAGGCATCGGTCGACCCTTCCGCCGTGAAGCTGAAGCAGGAGGCGGGGCAGAACTCGGTCCGCTATTTCACCGACTGGGCGCTGCCGCAGCTCGATATCCTGCTGCCCAACACGCTCGAACCGATCGAGGTGTGGACCACGATCGATACCGGGATGCAGCGCGCAGCCTCCGCCGCGATCAAGGCGAATGTGCCCAAGGGCACGCAGGGCGCGCTGGTCGCGCTCGACCGCGATGGCGCGATCCGCGCGCTCGTGGGCGGGACCGATTACGTCACCAGCAATTTCAACCGCGCCACCGTGGCGCAGCGGCAGCCGGGCTCTTCGTGGAAGCTGTTCGTCTATCTCGCCGCGCTCGAAAAGGGTTATCGCCCCGACGACAAGGTGGTCGATGCGCCGGTCACCATCAATGGCTGGAGCCCGAAGAACTATAACGGGCGCTTCGCCGGCGAGATGAGCGTGCGCCAGGCGTTTGCCTATTCGATCAACACGGTCGCAGCGCAGCTGGGCAACGAAGTCGGCTTCGGTACGGTCGCCTCGATGGCGCGGCGCTTCGGGATCAGCTCGCCCGTCTCCACCTACCCGTCGATGGTGCTCGGCAGTTCGGAAGTGCGCCTGCTCGACATGACGCGCGCCTTCGCCTCGGTTTCCGCAGGCGGGATGGCGGTAGAGCCTTACGGCATCGTCAAGGTGACGACCTCGTCGGGCGAGACGCTCTACCAGCACGAGGCTCCACGCGAAGTGCGGCTGGTGCCCGATTACGTCGCCACGCAGATGACCGACCTGTTGCAGGCCGCGGTGCAGACCGGCACGGGCAAGGCGGCACAGATCGGTCGCCCGGTCGCGGGCAAGACCGGCACCACCAGTTCGAACAAGGATGGCTATTTCGTCGGCTTCTCTTCCGGCATCACCACCGGCGTGTGGATGGGGCGCGACGACAACAAGGCGGTCGGCGGGCTGTCAGGCGGGCGCGCCCCGGCGCAGGCCTTTGCCGCCTTCATGCGCTTCGCCGTGAAGGACCGCCCGGTCGAACCCTTCGACACCGACACCGACCTGCCCGACTGGCAGAGCGAGCCGGACGAGGAATTCTATTACGGCGACCCGGACGACTATTACTTCATCGACGAACAGGGCAACCTGATCGAGCCCGGACGCGGCGCGGGCGAACCCGGCCCGGCGAGCGAGGGCGCGACCGAACGGCCGCGTCCGCAGCCCGGCGAGGGTGCCGATGGCGAGCGGCAGGCGATCGACGACGATTTCCTCGAACGCGCGATCGGCGGCAGCAACCAGGGCGGGCAGAGCGCGCGTCCGCAGCCGCCGCAACCGCAACCCTCGCCGCAACCCCAGCCGCGCCCGACCCCGGCGCAACCCGGCGGGCGGGGCGAGGCCCCGGCGCTGCCGTCCGGGCAGCGGCAGCCCAACGACTAGGTCAGCAAGACCTACCAGCGTCAGCCGACGCGCACCTGCCGCGCGTAAACACGACAAAGAAACAAAGAAAAAGCCCCGCCGGATCGCTCCGGCGGGGCCCTCCTGGTGAGCTGGTTGGGGGAGGGTTACTTGATCCGCACCGCCACGTAGCCTGCCGGCCCGCCCGCGCGTTGCACCCGCAGAACCACTGCGGATCGACCGGCGCTTTCGGCTTCGCGGACGACCTTCTCCAATTCCGCGGTCGTGGTGACCGGGCGGTAGTTCGCGGACAGGATGATGTCGCGCCGCTGGAGGCCCTTCAGCTGCGCGTCGGAGCCGTTTTCGACCACGGCGACCGCGAGCCCCTGGACATCCCCCGCCACGCCCAGCTGGCGCGCGATCGTGGGGGTGATCGGGACCACGCCCAAGCCCAGCTTCTGGGCGAGGAATTCGCCGCCGTCGAGCGGGCTGTTCATGGGGTCTTCTTCGTCGCTGTCGTTGCCGAACATCTGCGACTGGGCGAGCTCTTCCGCGCTCGGCCGGGTGCCGACCTTGAGTTTCACCGTCTGCCGCTTGCCGTCGCGGATCAGCGTCACCGGGATGGTGGTGCCCGGCTTGATGTTGGCGACCAGGAACGACAGCGTCTGGTCGGGGGTCACGTCCTTGCCGTTGACCGAGATCACGACGTCGCCCGCTTCGATCCCGGCGCGCTCCGCTGCCTCGCCTTCGACCACCGACTGGACCACTTCGCCGCGGTTGCGCGGCAGCCCCAGCGCGGCGGCGAAATCATCGGTCACCGGACCGATGGCGACGCCGAGGTAGCCGCGTTCGATGGTTTCACCCTTGCGCAGACGTTCCACGATCGGCGCGGCGGTGTCCGCCGGGATCGCGAAGCCCACGCCAACGCTGCCGCCCGAGGGCGAGAGGATGGCGTTGTTGATGCCGATTACGTTGCCGTGCATGTCGAACAGCGGGCCGCCCGAATTGCCGCGATTGATCGCCGCGTCGGTCTGGATGAAGCGGTCGTAGGCGCCCGCACCGGCGGTGCGCAGAACCGACGAGATGATCCCGCTGGTCACCGTACCGCCAAGGCCGAAGGGGTTGCCGATCGCGACCACCCAGTCACCCGCGCGCGCTGCGTTCGAATCGCCGAACTTGACGAAGGGGAAGGGCTTGTCGCCGTCGATCTTGAGCACCGCGAGGTCGGAATCGGTGTCCTTGCCGACCAGTTCGGCTTCGTATTCCGAACCGTCGGGCATGATCACGGTGATCTCTTCGACCGTGCCTTTGGCACCCTGCGGCGTGACCACGTGATTATTGGTCACCACATAGCCATCGGCGGAGATCAGGAAGCCCGAGCCGAGCGACTGGCCTTCGCGTGTGGTCGGCTGGCCCTGCTGCGGGTTGCCGAAAAACCTCTCGAACGGCGTTCCGGCGAGGGGGTTTGCGCTTTCCACCTCGATCCGCTGGCGGGTGGAGATGTTGACCACCGCCGGGGCGAGCTGTTCGGTCAGGTCGGCGAAGCTCGCGGGTGCTCCCGCGCGCGGCACCACCGTCTGAATCTGGGGGTCTGCGTTCTGGGCCACCTGCGCGCCCGCAGGCTGGCCGGTGATGAGGGAGATGGTCGCACCGCCGAGCAGCAGTGCGGAAGTTACGCCATAAGCATATCGCACGGGTCTCACGTCCTTCTGGTTCCTTTTCTGGTCCTCTGCCCTTGGGTGCAATCAACGCATCACGGGCCGGTCTTATCCCCTGCGTCTTCTTCAAAGACGCAGGGGCTTAATCGCGATTGAACGGACGCCGCTCGCGCTGACGAACGGCATGTCCGTTCGACGAACCGTCAACGGCGTCCGCGGAACTGCCGCAGATATTCGTTGTCGGGGGAGAGGATGATATTGCTCTCGCCCTTCGGATCTTCCCCTGGCTGCGCCTTGGAGAAGGTCTGGTCGTAGCTCTGCATGGCGCGGTAGAAATCGTAGAATTCGGGATCCTTGCCGAAGCTCTCTGCATAGATGCGCGCCGCCTGGGCGTTGGCCTCTGCCTGGATGATCCGCGCATCGCGGTTGCCTTCCGCGCGGGTCGTCCGGGCTGCACGCTGGCGATCCGATTCCATCCGGCGGAACGCCGATTCAAGCGGGGCGTCGGGCAGGTCGGTGCGCATGATCTTCACGTCGACTACCTCGGCACCGTACTGCCGCGCCTGCCGATCCAGATTGGCGCGCACATTGGCCAGCGCGTTGCCGCGCTCCGCCGTCAGCATCGCCTGGAAGGTGCGGCGGCCCAGTTCCTGACGCAGCACGGAGTTGAGGATCGGCTCGAGCGCGGAGCGCACGCCGTCCGTATTGCCCGCGCGTTCGACCATGCGAACGGGATCGACGATCCGGAAGCGCGCATAGGCGTTCACCAGCAGCCTCTGCTGGTCGGCGGAGAGCACTTCCTCGTCCTTCATCTCGAGGTCGAGCAGGCGTTTTTCGATAACCCGCACGCTTTCGAGCAACGGAATGCGCAGGTACAGCCCAGCGCCGGTGGTGCCGTTGACGGTGTTGACCACACGCTTGGGCTCGCCGGTACGCAGCACCACGGCCTGTTCTTCCTCGGGCACGATGTAAACGCTCAGCATCAGTCCGACGAGGACGACCCCGGCAAGGACGATTGCGGCGCGATAGTTTTCCCACAGGTTGCGCATGATCACTGGCTCCCTTGCGGTGCGGTGGTGGCGGGCGCGGGTGGTGTCACCGTGCTGCGCCGTTTGCCGATTTCGGGCAGCGGCAGGTACGGCGTGACATTGTCGGTTTCGACGATGGTCTTGTCGTTCTGGCCGAGCACGCGCTCCATGGTTTCGTAATAGAGTCGGCGGCGCGTCACTTCGGGCGCGAGGCGGTATTCCTCGTACACCTTGTCGAACGCCTGTGCCTCACCTTCCGCCTGCGCGAGCACCTGCTGCGCGTAGCCGCGTGCCTGGTTGCGCGCGGCATCGGCGTTCTGTTCGGCCACCTGCACATCGCGGAAGGCATCGACCACCTGCGCGGGCGGGTCGGCCTTTTCGATTTCGACGCCGAGCACGCGGACGCCCGCGCCATAGCTGTCGAGCGTCGCCTGCATGCGGTTGCGCACGTCCTGCTCGATCTGGGCGCGGCCCTGGCCGGAGAACGTCTCGTCCAGGTTGGTTTCCGCCACCGCTGCACGCATGGCGGCCTCGGCCGCTTCGTTCACGGTTTCGACGGGGTCGGCCACGCGGAATTTGAAGCCTTCCAGATCCTTGATGTTCCAGCGCACGATATAGCTCAGGTCGACCAGGTTCTGGTCGCCGGTCAGGATCAGCTTCACCTTCTTGTCGCTGCCCGGAATGCGCACCGAGCGCACGCCCTCGACATCTTCGACATCGACGGTCTCGATCGGGAAGGGGGCGGTGAATTGAAGCCCGGAATCGAGCGTGCGGGTGTAATTGCCCAGCGTCTTCACCACCGCCTTCTGCTGCGGGCCGATCAGGTGGAAGCTGGTGGCGAGACACCAGATGACCAGCACGCCGAGCACGATCACCGGCACCCAGCTCTTGCCGCCGGGCCGCTGGGGCATGCGGAAGTTGGGGCCGCCGGGGCCGCCCGATCCGCGGCGCGGACCTTCGGGGCCGCGGTTCTTGAAGATATCCTCTATCGAGGCGGAGCGGCGCGGTCCGTCGCCGCCGCCCTGCGGCAGCCAGGGATTGCGCGGGCCCTTGGGCTTGGGCTTGTCCCCATCGGAGTCGCTTCCGCCGTCGCTTCCATCGCCGCCGCCATTGCCGCGCGGTTTGCCCGCGCGATCGCCGCCATCGGAGGAATCGTCGGAAGAACTGCCCCAGGGATTTTTGCCAGCCATCGCCAGCGCGATTCGCGAATGGAACCCGTCCAAGATTTTCATGTCACCGGTTATAAGAGCACTTCTCACGAAAAACAGGGGTTGCGGGCGCATTTTTGGTGTTATTGACGCTTGCGTGACGACGGGTGAGAGCCAGGGACGGGTGCGGACGGGCACGGCATGAGGATATCGCGCCGGGGCTTTCTGGCGGGTGCGGCTGCGGGCGGCGGGCTCGCGATCGCCTTCGTCCTGATGCCGCAGCGCTTCGGCGCGCCGATCGACGCGAGCGATGGCGAGGCGGGTTTCAACGCATGGCTCAAGATCGCCACCGACGGAGTGATTACCGTCGCGGTGCCCCAGTGCGAGATGGGGCAGGGCGTCACCACGCTGATCCCGCAGATCGTCGCGATGGAGCTGGGCGCGGACTGGCGGCAGATCGCGGTCGAACCCGCGCCGCCCAGCGGTGCCTTCCCCAATGTTCCGCTCGCGAGCGACTGGTCGCGCCTGTGGCTGGCCGGCGGGGCGAACATCGCCAACGACGAGGATTCGCTGCTCGCACGCCGCTTTGCCGAGCGTACGCGCTTCACCACGACCGCAGCGGGCACCACTCTCGCCGCGTATGAAATACCCGCGCGCGAAGCCGCCGCCAGCGCCCGCGCGATGCTGATCGAAGAGGCGGCGGAGCGGCTCGGCGTTGCGCCCGAGGAATGCCGCACCGAAGGTGGCTTCGTGATCGCGGGCGACCGGCGGCTGCGGTTCGCCACGCTCGCCGAAGGGGCCGCGCGGCGCGACCCGCCCGATGTGCCGCCGCTGCTGAGCGAGCCGCCCGCCGAACCGCCGACCGGCGCAGGCTCCACTGCCGATACGGCTTTCCCCCGGCTCGATCTGCCCGCCAAGGTCGACGGCAGCTTCCTGTTCGCGGGCGACATCCGCCTGCCGGGCATGGCCTTCGTCGCGATCCGCCACGGCCCGATCGATCGCGCACGGCTGAAAAGCTACGACAAGGCGGCTGGCGCGAAGGTGCGCGGGCTGCTCGGCATCGTCGAGGGCAATCGCTGGCTCGCGGCGGCGGGCGAAACATGGTGGGCGGCGGAAAAGGCGCTCAAGGCGATGAAGCCGGTGTTCTCGATCGGCAAGAATGCTGCCGACAGCGCGCGGATCGCCAGCGCGCTCGACAAGGGGCTGGCCAAGGGTTCAGCGACGCGGATCGCACAGGTCGGCGCGCGCGAGGTGATCGACGGCAAGCCGACCCTGACGCTACGCTACGAGATCGCACCCGCGATGCACGCGCCGATCGAAACCGCGAGCGCGACAGCGTGGCTCAAGGACGGCAAGCTGACGCTGTGGATCGCCAGCCAGGCGCCCGAACGCGCACGGGTTGCGGCGGCGCGCGCGCTTGGCATGAGCGTCGAGAACGTGATCCTCGTGCCGATGGCGGCGGGCGGCAGTTTCGACGCCCGGCTCGACCATGCGCACGCGATCGAGGCGGCGGTGATCGCGCGCGAACTCGATCGCCCGGTGCAGCTCGTCTGGTCGCGCTGGCAGGAAATGCTCGGCAGCGCGCCACGCGCTCCGGCGGCGGCAGTGGTCGGCGCGCGGCTCAGCCGCGATGGGGCGATCATCGCTCTGAGGACCAAGGTCGCGATGCCGCCCTTCATGCGCGAACAGGGCGAGCGGCTGTTCGACAACCACACCACGTGGGCCGCGCGCGAGGACAGCGCGGGGCAGGCCGATCCGCTCGCGCTGGCGGGCGCGGTGCCCGCCTACGCGATCCCCAATCTGGCGGTCGATCACGTGCCGGTCGATATCGGCCTGCCGGTCGCGCGGATGCGCGGCGGGGGCGATGCGTTCACCGCCTTCTTCACCGAGTGCTTCGTCGACGAACTGGCCGAGCGGCTGGGGCGCGAGAGATTGTCGTACCGGATCGCGATGCTGGGGCAAGACCTGCGGATGGTCGAGGTGCTGCAGCGCGCCGCGCGGCTCGCCGAATGGAACGGGGGCGAGATCGCCAGCGGACAGGGGCTGGCGTGCCACCGGATGCAGCTGGGCGAGCGCAGCGGGCGGATCGCGTGCATCGCGCAGGCTTCACTGGGGGAGGGCGGAGTGCGCGTCTCCCGGCTGAGCGTGGCGGCGGATATCGGGCGGATCGTCAACCGCGACCTTGCCCGCCAGCAGATCGAGGGCGGGCTGATCTACGGCCTGTCGCACGCGATCGGATCGGCGATGGAATTCGCCAAGGGCTTCCCGGCGACCAGCCGCCTCGGTCCGCTCAACCTGCCCCGGCTGGCCGACAGCCCCGAGATCACGATCGACTTCGTCACCAGCGATGCCGAGCCGTTCGACCCCGGCGAGCTGGGGACGGTCGTCGCCCCGCCCGCCATCGCCAACGCGCTGGCGTCGGCCACCGGCAGGCGGTTTCGCACGCTCCCGCTCGACCTCAAATCCGCCTGATCGCGCCGCGCGGCGAGGCCTCCTCCCGCATGGGCATCTTGACGAAACCGCCGCTATGCCCTTGGCGCAGCGTATGACATGGCAAGCGCAGCAACTGCCCGAGGGGCACGTGCCCGTGGCGTCGGGCAAGATCGGCGTGCTGCTGGTCAACCTCGGCACGCCCGTCTCCCCCACCGTGGGCGACGTGCGCACCTACCTCGCCGAATTTCTCTCCGACCGGCGGGTGATCGAAATCCCATGGCCGATCTGGCAACCGATCCTGCGCGGGGTCATCCTCAACACCCGCCCCGCCAAGTCCGCCGCAGCCTATGCCAAGGTGTGGAGCGAAGACGGATCGCCGCTCGCCGCGATCACCAAGGGTCAGGCCGAAGCGATGCAGCGCGCCTTTGGTGATGCCGCACAGGTCGACTGGGCGATGCGCTATGGCGCGCCGAGCATCCCCGATGCGCTCGATGCGCTGAAGGAGGCAGGGTGCGACCGCATTCTGCTCGCGCCGCTCTATCCGCAATATTGCGCTGCGACGACCGCGACCGTGGTCGACAAGGCGAGCGAGTGGCTCGCCGCGCAACGCTGGCAGCCGAGCCTGCGTACGCTGCCGCCCTACCACGACGATCCGCTCTATATCGACGCGCTGGCGAGCGACATCGAACGTCAGCTGGGCGGGCTCGACTTCGATCCCGAGGTGCTGCTGCTGAGCTTCCACGGGATGCCCGCGCGCACGCTGGCGCTGGGCGATCCGTACCATTGCCACTGCCACAAGACCGCGCGGCTGCTCGAAGCGAAAATGGCGCGGCCCGGCTTGCGCTTTCGCACCAGTTTCCAGTCGCGCTTCGGGCGCGCCAAGTGGCTCGAACCGGCGACCGATGCGGTGCTGGTGGAGGAAGCGCAGGCTGGCACCAGGCGGCTCGCGGTGGTCGCGCCGGGCTTTTCCGCCGACTGCCTCGAGACGCTGGAGGAGCTGGCGATCGAGGGGCGCGAGCAGTTCAGGGAAGCCGGGGGGGAGCAATTCGCCGCGCTTTCGTGCCTCAACACGTCCGACGCCGGGCTGGCCATGCTGGAGGGTCTGCTCAGGCGTGAATGTGGCGGCTGGATTTGAAGTTTGAAATAACTTACATTGAGGTCAGTAAGGAGAGGATTCCCGATGGCCACACTCGCTGCCCACCAGCCTGATTTCGTCCGCCCGACCCACTGGAAGGAAGGCAACCCGACCACTGCGGATCTTGCCCATATTCCGGGTGAGAGCGGCCTGCCGATCATCGGCAACACCTTCAAAATGCTCGCCGATCCGACTGCCTTCACGCGAGGAATGGTGGAGAAATACGGCCGCGTCTACCGCAACAACGCCTTCGGCGGCACGGTCGTCGCGCTGATCGGCGCGGACGCGAACGAGCTGGTGCTGTTCGACCGCAAGAAGATCTTCTCGAGCGAGCAGGGCTGGGGCCCGATTCTCGACCAGCTGTTCCCGCGCGGGCTGATGCTGATGGATTTCGACCATCACCGGGCGGACCGCAAGGCGCTGTCGATCGCCTTCAAGCCCGAGCCGATGCGCCACTATGTCGGCAGCCTCAACCACGGGATCGCCAAGCGGATCGAGGAATGGGGCACGGGCGACATGGCCTTCTACCCCGCGATCAAGCAACTGACGCTCGATCTGGCGGCGGACAGTTTCATCGGCATTCCCTTCGGGCCCGAAGCGCAGAAGGTGAACGAGGCTTTCGTCGACATGGTGCAGGCCTCGGTCGCGCCGATCCGGCGGCCGCTGCCCTTCACCAAGCTCAAGAAGGGCGTCGACGGGCGCGCCTACCTGGTCGACTATTTCACGCGTGAGACCGAGCGTCGCCGGGCCGAGGGCGGCGGGCAGGACATGTTCAGCCAGTTCGCCACCGCGACGCGCGAGGATGGCGAGCTGCTGCCGGTCGACGAGGTGGTCGACCACATGAACTTCCTGATGATGGCCGCGCACGACACCATCACCTCGTCCGCGACGTCGCTGGTCTATTACCTCGCGAAGAACCCCGAATGGCAGGAGAAGCTGCGCGAGGAACTGCGCGCGATCACCGGTGGGGAAGGGCGCGCGCTGAGGTACGAGGATCTGGCGAAAGCCGAGCTGACCGAGATGGCGTTCAAGGAAGCGCTGCGGATGATGCCGCCGGTGCCCTCGATCCCGCGCCGCGCGCTCGAGGAATTCGAGTTCGGCGGATACCGCATCCCGGCGGGCACGCCGGTGGGTGTGAACCCGACCTTCGTCCACAACGACCCGGAAATCTGGGATTCGCCCGAGAAATTCGATCCGATGCGCTTCACCAAGGAAGCGGAAAAGGCGCGCCACAAATATGCGTGGGTGCCGTTCGGCGGCGGCTCGCACATGTGCCTGGGGCTGCACTTCGCCTACATGCAGATCAAGATCCTGATGGCGCACCTGCTGACCAGCTACCGCATCGAAGTGGCCGACGGCTACGCCCCCGCATGGCAGGCCTGGCCGATCCCGCAGCCGAGAGACGGGTTGCAGATCAGGCTGGAGAAGCTTTGAGAAAAGTCGATCCTCCCCGCTTTGCCGAAGGCCAAGGGGGGAGGTGGCAGACGCCGCAGGCGGCTGACGGAGGGGCACACGCGAAATTGCCCCTCCACCCCGACACCTGCGGTGTCGCGGTCCACCTCCCCGTTTGGCTGCGCAAAACGGGGAGGATGACCACTAGAAATCGATCGCGATGCCGTCTTTCACCCAGTCGCCATAGCGCGTCGGGCTGAGGCCCTTGGGGTCCTCCACGCTCGCGTCGATCGGCTGCGGCTGGGGCGGCGGATCGTCGTTCCAGTGCGCGGGCTTCTTGAATCCTTCGGGGCGTTCGGTAGCGCGTTTCATATGAGAGAAATGATCTTGCTCGCCTCAAGTTTCAAGCAGAGCCCCGAACAGAGGTGCGCGCATGGCTAAATCCGATGGCGATGTGGCGGGCCTGCCCGCGCGGCGCGCGGCGCTGCGCATGCTCGATGGCGTGCTGCGCCGGGGCGAGACGCTGGAGCAGAACGAGGCGGCGGCTTTGCGCGGGCTACCCGCGTCCGATGCGGGGCTCGCGCGCGCGATCGCGGCGGAAACCCTGCGCTGGCTGGTCGATTTCGATGCGCTGATCGACAGCGCGACGCGCGAGAACCTGCCCGAAGATGCCAAGCCGCGCGCGGTGCTGCGGCTGATGCTGGCGCAATGGCTGCGGCTGGATACGCCGCCGCATGCGGTGGTCGCGACCGCGCTGCCGCTGCTTTCGGGCGGGACGAAGCGGCTGGCGCATGGCGTGTTCGGCGCTTTGACCAAGCGGGGGGTGGAACTGCCCCCAGCGCCGACGCTGCCCGAAGCTGTGGCTGAACGCTGGGGTGAGCGCGCAGGAGACATCACCTCAGGCCTCGCCGAGCCGCCGCCGCTCGACCTGACGCTGCGCGATCCCGCGCAGACTGCCGAATGGGCGGTGAAGCTGGGCGCGGACAGCCTGATGCCCGGCCACCTGCGCCTCTCGCGCGGGCAGGCGGTGCATGGGCTCGAAGGGTTCGAGGATGGCGCATGGTGGGTGCAGGATCTCGCCGCCTCGCTGCCTGCGCGCCTGCTGGGCGATGGGCAGGGTAGGCGCGCACTCGACCTGTGCGCCGCGCCCGGCGGCAAGACGCTGCAACTCGCGGCGCAAGGGTGGCAAGTCACCGCGCTCGACATTTCGGCCAAGCGGCTGAAGCTGCTCGAGGAAAACCTCAAGCGCACCGGACTGGAGGCAGAGGTGATCGCCGCCGATGCCTTCAAGTGGGAGCCCCCAACGGAAAATGGCGCGAAGTTCGACGCGATCCTGATCGACGCGCCTTGCACCGCAACGGGCACTGCGCGCCGCCACCCCGATGTGCTCCACCGGATCGGCCCGCGCCAGATCGAGGATTTGTCCGAAGTGCAGGCGCGCCTGATCGAGCGCGCCAGCGGCTGGCTCACGCCCGGCGGGGTACTGGTTTACGCCGTGTGCTCGCTCGAGAGCGAGGAGGGGGAGGCGCAGGCCGAGAAGGTCTGGCTCACCAAAGAGCCGATCAGCGCGGAGGAATTGCCCGCAGGCCTGTCACCCACCTCAAAGGGGACCGTGCGCACCGACCCTGGAATGCTGCCCGAACACGGCGGCCTCGACGGGTTCTTTATCGCACGCTGGCGCAACAGTTAACCACGTAACTCCCCTCCCTTGGGGGAGGGGCCGGGGGTGGGGCTCTACGCCACTGGCCTTGGCACACCCCCTCCCAACCTCCCCCTCAAGGGGGAGGAGAATGGTGCGGCCCTTCCATCGTGCGGAAGAGAATTGACTTCTACTCGTGTGGGAGGCGGACGGTCTGACTTTGCG
Source organism: uncultured Citromicrobium sp. (assembly GCA_964574905.1). Lineage (GTDB taxonomy): Bacteria > Pseudomonadota > Alphaproteobacteria > Sphingomonadales > Sphingomonadaceae > Alteriqipengyuania. The sequence continues at coordinate 19,722 of CAZNOY010000016.1, forward strand.
GTGCAAGCGCAAAATTGCCGACGCGAGTGATGTAACTGACTACACCCACATTTCCGTTGGTTTCCTCTGGCCGGAGAGCCACTATCAATTTAGAGCGGCAAAATGAAAGCAGATCAATATTCTTCGGTAGGGGCCGAGTACCGCAAAGAAAGCCAAAGGATAGAGCCCAAGGTAATTTTTTTCGGTGCAACGCTGCTCATGTCTCATTTTCTGGAGATTACCCCGTCGGAATTCGACGCTGGCGGCATTAAGATCGCAGTTGAAGACGTCACTGTCATCCACGGCGGACTAGCGCTCGTTTTCCTATACTACTTTTGGACACTGGTCGCTTCTGTTTTTCAAGGCAGTGCTTTGCTGCCAATTGCCACAGATCGGCGGGTTGCCCGTTATCTTATTTCGAGTGCACAAAAGCCGTACAAAGATGAAAAGACGAAACGAATGGTCAGGCGAAGCCCCAAAGAGGCTAAGCGACTGGCTTGGAGGTGGATGGCGGCCTACAATCTCTTCATGACACCTTTTGGCATTATGGTGCTAGGTGTCATTCTCGGTGCCCTCGGTGTAGGCCTCTATGATACCTGGGAGTTTGGCAAATACCTTTTGAATAGGCTCGCCAACATGGATGCGTAAATCAATGCGTCATGCGGGCGGAAAGTGGTACAACTATTTGTCCTGAACAAGCCGCTCCAAATCACTCAGTAGGTGAGTGTCGCCCGTAACCCTCCCAACCGCTCTTCCTCACGCCAACCCCCAAAGAAAAACGGCCTGCGGGCATTCGCCCGAGGCCGCTTCTCCTGTTCGACATTCCGCCCAGATCGGGCGGAGTTCGTCAGTCCTCAGGCCGCATCGAACTGCGGCCCGTGACAAGGCTCGCGCAGCTTACGCGGCTTCCTTGATCTCGACCAGCGTCACGCCGAAGGTCAGGTCTTCGCCTGCCAGCGGGTGGTTGCCGTCGGCCTTGACCGCGTTGTCGTGCACTTCGGTGATTACGAGCTGGATCGGCTGCCCGTCCTGGCCCTGCGCGGAAAGCTGCATGCCCGGCTGCGGGGCGGGCTCTGCGGGCAGGTTCTCGCGCGGAACCTCGATCACCAGTTCCTCGCGGCGCGGACCGAACGCGTTTTCGCTCTCGATCTTGACCTGCTGGACCGAGCCGACTTCCATTCCGTCGAGCGCGGCTTCGATCGCGGGGAAGATTTCCTGCTTGCCGAGCGTGACGACCTGCGGGCCGCTTTCCTCGGTGTTGCCGACGACCTGTCCGGCATCGGTCTTCACGACGAAATCGATGGCGACAGTGTCGCCGTTCTTGGCTGTAGGCATTTCGATTGTCCTCTCTGGCCCGAAATTCCGGGCTTTTGGGGGGTGAGGGCCGCAAGCGATTGCGCGGCCACAGGGAAATTCGGCGCCCCCAACGTGGGGCCGAAGGCGCGAGGTGCAACCCCGAAGGCCAAATCCGCCGATATTCGCGCTGTCCTACAGCCGCCCGCGCATGCCATCCTCGCGCCATGCGCCACGATACGAAAACGCCGACCCGGGCTGCCTGTTACGGCGCCCGGACCGGCGGTGGTTTTCCGTGTTCAGGACTATGTGTCAGGTGTGTCAGAAACCCGATAGCGCCTCGTGCGCCGTGCGCGTCAGGCGTCGTCCTTCACGTATTTCTGAAAGCTCTTGCGCAGCTTCATCAGCTTGGGCGGGATCGTCGCCTGGCAATAGGGATTGCGCTGGCCTTCGCCCTCCCAATAGTCCTGGTGGTAGCCCTCGGCCGGATACCACGTTGCGCTCTGCTCGCCATCGGACAGCCCCTCGATCGTGGTCACCGCCATCGCGCCGTTGGCGGCATTCCACCGCCCGATCGCGGCCTCGGCTTCCTCTGCCTGAGCGGCGTCGAGCGGGAAGATCGCGCTGCGGTATTGCGTGCCGACGTCGTTGCCCTGCCGGTTGAGCTGGGTCGGGTCGTGCGTGCCCAGAAACATGTCGAGCAGTTCGGCATAGCTGATCGTGTCGGGATCGTAGGTCACCCGCACCGCCTCGGCATGGCCGGTATCGCCGCCGCACACCTGCTTGTAGGTCGGGTTCTCGACGCTGCCGCCGATATAGCCGCTTTCGACCGTCTCGACGCCGATCACGTCCTTCATTACTGCCTCGGTGCACCAGAAGCAGCCGCCTGCGAAAATCGCGGTCTCGCTCATCTCATCAATCTCCTTGTTGCAGGCGAAGTAGGAAGCCTGCCCGCACTTGTCATCGGGTGGCCTGCCTCTAGGGTGCGGGCAAAACCACTTCGGGGAGAATTCACGATGCGCCTTGCCCTTCTTGCCGCCGCCAGCCTCGCCTTCGCCACGCCCGCCATGGCCGATCATCCCATGGAGGCCGAGATGGGCGAGGGGCACGCGCATCACCACGCGCTGAAACAGGCGATCGCCTCCGACGTGCGCGGCGAGGATGGCACGCGCGACCAGTGGCGCCACCCGTTCGAAACGCTCGACTTCTTCGGCGTGAAGCCGGGGATGACCGTGGTCGACTACATGCCCGCGGGCGGCTGGTACACGCGCATTCTGGTGCCCTATCTGGGGGCGCAGGGGCGCTATATCGGTCTCACGCCCGACCCCGCTGCGGCGGATGACGCCAAGCGGTTCGGCGGCTATTTCGAAGGCCTGCCGGGCAAGTTTGCAGAGGCGAGCCCCGGCTGGAACCTCACCGGTGCGCCGATCAGCATCTATGCCTCGCAGGATGTGCCCGAGGAGCTGCAGGGCACGGTCGACCGCGCGCTGATCTTCCGCGAGATGCACAACATCCTGCGCTCAGGGATCATGTACACCGAGCTGACCCGCATCCGTTCGCTGCTCAAGGATGGCGGCATGCTCGGCATCGTGCAGCACCGCGCAAAGGACGATGCGCCTGCCGACTACACGCTCGGCACCAATGGCTATCTGCGGCAGGAAGACGTGATCGCGCTGGTCGAGGCGCACGGCTTCGAACTGGTCGGGATGAGCGATGTGAACGCCAATCCCGCAGACACCGCCGATCACGAAGGAGGCGTGTGGCAGTTGCCGCCGGTGTGGGGCGACAAGAAGCCCGAGCTGAAGGACATTGGCGAAAGCGACCGGATGACGCTGCTGTTCCGCAAACGCTGACCCGCCTGTCAGACACGGTTCAGGTGACGGCGAGCAGGGGCGGAATGAGACACAGTCTCATTCGAGGATACGCCATGAACAGCAAGTACCTGCCCCTGCTCATCACGCCGCTGGCGCTGGCTGCGTGCGACAAGCCCTACGATCCGCGCGGGGTCGACCACGACGAGACGCTGCTGTCGGTCAGCGCGACCGGCGAATCCGAGGTGCGCCCCGACGAAGCCTTCTTCCAGGTCGGGGTCGAGAATTTCGGCAAGACCGGCAAGGCGGCAAGCGATGCCAACGCGAAGGACATCGCCAAGGTGGTCGCCGCGCTGAAGGCGGCGGGCGTCCCAGCGAAGGATATCCAGACGCGCACTGTGGGCATCCAGCGGATCGAGTACGGCGACCGCAAGGGGCAGTACCAGGCAAACAACATCGTCGCGGTGACCGTGCGACAGATCGACAAGGCGGGTGACGCGGTGACCGCCGCGACCGAGGCGGGCGCCAACGTGTTCTCCGGCCCCGACCTGCGCATCTCGGATAGCGAGAAGGCCGCCAACGCCGCCTATGGCGAGGCGTTCAACGCCGCCAAGGCGCGCGCGCAGGCCTATGCCGATGCCGCCGACATGAAGATCGCCCGCGTGCTGACCATCCGCGACGGCGGCGGGGCGCAGGGCGGGCGCTATATCCCGGGCGCACCGCCTCCGCCTCCGCCCCCTCCGGTCGCGCCGATGGTCCGGACGCAGGCGATGCCCGAAGAAGCGGGCGGGGTGATCCAGCCGGGGCAGACGACCAGCCGCGTATCGGTGCAGGTGGACTTCGCGCTGGTGCCAAAGTAACCGGCAGGCATGCGTGAAATCACCGTAGCCGCGCTCCAGCTGGCGCTGGGAGCACAAGACGAGGCAGAGAATATCGAGGCGGTGTCCTCGCTGGTCGAGGAAGCGGCGTCTCGCGGCGCGCAGGTGATCCTGCCGCCCGAGCTGTTCGACGGGCCGTACTTCTGCAAGCAGGAGGACGAGGCGCTCTTCGCCCGCGCCGCGCCGACCGCCGAGCACCCTAATGTGCGCGCGATGGCGAAGCTGGCGAAGAAGCTGGGCGTGGCGATCCCGACCAGCTTCTTCGAGAAGGACGGGCCGCACCACTACAACTCGCTCGCCATGATCGACGCGCAAGGCGAGATCATGGGCGTCTATCGCAAGAGCCACATTCCCGACGGGCCGGGCTACGAGGAAAAGTACTATTTCCGACCCGGCAATACCGGGTTCAAGGTGTGGGACGTTCCCCTGAAAGACGGAGGCTCGACGCGCATCGGCGTGGGCGTGTGCTGGGACCAGTGGTATCCGGAAACCGCGCGGGCGATGGCGCTGATGGGGGCCGAACTGCTGTTCTACCCCACCGCGATCGGCTCCGAGCCCTACGACGCCAGCTTCGATACCAGCCGCATGTGGCAGCGTGCGATGCAGGGGCATGCCGTGTCCAACTGCATGCCGGTGATCGCCGCCAACCGCATCGGCACGGAGGACGGCCAGACCTTCTACGGTCACTCCTTCATCACCAACGAATGGGGGGACAAGCTGGTCGAATTCGGGCGCGACGAAGATGGCGTGCTCGCCGCCACGCTCGACCTCGACACCGCGGCAAAGCACCGTGCAGGCATGGGCTTCTTCCGCGACCGTCGGCCAGAGCTCTACGGTCGGCTGGCGCAGGACGTGTGACGCACACCAACCGTTATCTCATCGCGCTCGGCTCGAACCGCTGCCATCGCGAGCACGGCACCCCGCGCGGCGTGGTGCGGGCGGCGATGGAGGAACTGGCGGCGCTGGGCACCGTGACCAGACGCAGCCCGGTGATCGAGACCGCGCCGATCGGCGCCGCGCGGCGCCGCTTCGCCAATGCGGCGGCAGAGCTGGAAAGCGCGCTCTCACCGCCCGATCTGTTGCGGGAATTGAAGCGCCTCGAACGCAGCTTCGGCAGGCGGAGCGGGCAGGCCTGGGGTGACCGCGTGGTCGATTGCGATATCATATTGTGGAGCGGTGGTAGCTTCGCATCGCGCGCGCTTCGCATACCCCATCCGCACTACCGCGAGCGGGACTTCGTGCTCGGCCCGGCAAGCGCCATCGCGCCTGCATGGCGCGACCCGGTGACCGGCCTTACCCAGCGGCATTTGCTGGCGCGCTTGACCCGCCCGCGCCCCCTCCCTAGGGACGCGCTCTGGTCGGGCCGTTAGCTCAGTCGGTAGAGCAACTGACTTTTAATCAGTAGGTCGCTGGTTCGAACCCAGCACGGCTCACCAACCAGCATGTCATTGCAGCGAAAACCCGTCCGCTGCGCCGCGGCGGCGTTGCCGATTCAGATCTCGGTTGCGCTCTCGGTTTCCTTGTCGGCGCGAACCTTTTCACGCTCGCGCTCGATCTTGCGGGTCCGTTCCGCCATTGCGCGCCATGCTGCTTCGGAACGCAATGCCCGTTGCTTCACGTTGTCGAGCGCAGCTGCCTTCGCTTCGCTGGCCGCTTCGTCGGCACGGGCGAGAAGAAATTCGTATTTCTGAAACATGGCAGACCTTTCCTGAAAACAGCGATCGGTGGGCTTCCGGCCATCCCCGCGAAGGGAGGCCGGAAGCGCCAGCGTGTTAGTCAGCGGACGAAAGGTTGATCGCGCTCGCCTTGCCGTTGCGGCCGGTTTCGACTTCGTAGTTGAGGCGCTGGTCCTTGTTCAGCGTCGTCATGCCCGCTGCCTGCACGGCAGAGATATGAACGAAGCTGTCGGCCGAGCCGTCGTCGGGCTGGATGAAGCCATAGCCCTTGTCGCCATTGAAGAATTTTACGGTACCGGTAGTCATAACGTTTCCTTTCAAGAAACGGTGATGTCCTGCCCGCGAAATTGCGAGCAGGGGTCGTGCGTCAAGTCGTCAATTGAAAGGAAGTCGTATCAAGGTGCGAAAAGCGGACTGTGAAATCCGGTTCTTGCGCCAAGCGTAGAAAACCGTCGAAATTCAACGAGAGCAAGATGAGGTTGGGGTTACGCCGGTATCAGGCGCTCCCCCGCTTTGGGCGCTGCGCCCGCACATTGAGCCTTGCTCCATGCGCAGGCGGCGGCAGCGCCTAGGCCGTGCTGGAATTCGCCGATGCGCCCGGCGATGCGCGAAGCTGTGATCAGCTTCGTGCTCCGTTCGTCGTCATTGGCGGCATCATCCACGGCCATCAGCGCATGTTGGTGCGCTGCATATTCGAGGTTCAGGTCCATCTCAGTTCTCCTGCATGGGTGGGAATGCTGATGCATGGGCCCGGGTGGGTAACGTCTTCAGTCGACCATCGATGCGACGATCCGCCGCAGTTCGTTGGTCGGGAGTATCGCGGCCATCGGGGCGTTGCCCGTCAGTGCCTGCGCGTGGACTGCGCCGTAACGCAGCGAAAGCTTGGCGCGCGGCGTGCCGCGCATAGTCGTGGTATTCATTCTTAGTCATATTCGGCGGGTCTTCCCGCCGCCTTCCAGATGGTTCAACGCCTGTTTCCGCGTTTGCGTGCGCCGACGGGACCTTGCCCGGGCGAGCGTTCGCGAAAGACGATCCGGCCTTTGCTCAGATCGTAAGGCGTCATTTCAACGTGTACGCGGTCTCCAACGACCGAACGGATACGGTATCGGCGCATTTTCCCTGCGGTGTAGCAGATGATGCGGTGCTCGTTATCGAGGGTGACGCCGAAGCGTCCATCGGGCAGGATCTCGTCGATCGCGCCCTCCATCGTGATGAGCTCTTCCTTCGCCAAACCATATCCCTTGCGTACTCAAAATCATCCGCCCGGACGAATGACCGTGGCGGAGCCGTAGTGAGTGAAAAGGAACTGGTGCCGAAATAGCGCGTAGGCGCGCTTGGCGGCGATCATAATCCGTCGCAAACGACGTCAGGCATGATCGATATAACACGACGCAAAAAAATTACAACGGATTTCGTGCAAGTCGAGCGATCGTGCCCGCACCCGAAATATTTTATCCAATACCGAAGAGCGGGGCGTTTCTTTGGCGATCGATACGTCGGCGCGGCCAACGACTCATGCCGACCGGCGGCCCTTTCGGGCCGGGAGTGTCTGCGATTTCGAGAAAAGCCTGGCTGGGGTGGCAGGGTTCGAACCTGCGAATGCCGGTACCAAAAACCGGTGCCTTACCACTTGGCTACACCCCAACGTGCAGGCGGACCGCCCCTATAGCGCCGCGCGCCTCAATGTGAAGGGGTGGCATCGAGTCACCGCCGCGCTAGACCGCTTGCGATGACCGACCTCGCCACCGCCCGCCAGATCCTCGACACGCTGATCGGGTTCGACACCACCTCGCGGCACAGCAATCTCGCGCTGATCGAATGGGTGGAGGACTATCTCGCGCGCCACGGTGTCGCCTCGCAGCGGGTGCCGAACGAAAGCGGCGAGAAAGCCAATCTGTTCGCGACCTGCGGGCCTTGCGTTGAAGGCGGCGTGATCCTGTCGGGCCATACCGACGTGGTGCCGGTCGACGGGCAGGACTGGTCGAGCGATCCGTGGACCGTGCGGCAGGACGGCGGCAAGCTGTTCGGGCGCGGGGTGGCGGACATGAAGGGCTTCATCGCGCTGGCGCTCGCCTTCGTGCCGCGCTTCGTCGCGGGCAGGCTGCCGGTGCATCTGGCGCTCAGCTACGACGAGGAGGTCGGCTGCCAGGGCGCGCCCTCGATGATCGCGCGTATGGCGGAAGCGATCCCCGCGCCGCGCCTCGCCATCGTGGGCGAGCCGAGCCTGATGGGCATCATTACGGGGCACAAGGGCATCGCGGTGCACGAGGTGACCGTGCGCGGCCATGCGGCGCACTCCTCGCTAGTCGATCACGGGATTTCCGCGAACGGCGTGGCGGTGCGCCTGATGCACGATCTGCTGGCGTTGGCCGATGAGCTGCGCGAGCGCGCGGACCCCGCCAACGGGTTTGCACCGCCGCAGGCGACGCTGACCATCGGGGTGATGGAGGGCGGCACTGCGTCGAACATCCTCGCTGGCCATGCGCGCTTCCAGTTCGACCTGCGCTGTCCGCCGGGGGAGGATGCGGATGCGATCCTCGCTCCGTTCAAGGAGAAATGCGCCGCGCTCGATGCGCAGCTGAAGCGCAAGTTCACCGATGCGGGCGTGCGGATCGAACAGCACGCGGGAACGCCGCCGATGACTCCGCAGGGCAGCGAGGATGCGGTGGCCTTCGTGCGCGCGCTGACCGGAGAGAACACGCCGCCCGGCCAGGTCGCCTTCGCTGCCGAGGGCGGCCTGTTTCAGGCGGCGGGCTTTCCCACGGTGATCTGCGGCCCCGGCTCGATCGAACAGGCGCACCAGCCCGACGAGTGGATCGCGCTGTCCGAGCTGGAAAAGGGCGCGGCGTTCATGGCGCGGCTGGCTGAGCGGTTGGGGTAGACTGGCAATCCTCCCCGCTTTGCCGCAGGCCAAGTGGGGAGGTGGCAGACGCCGCTAGGCGGCTGACGGAGGGGTGACGGCGCAAGGGCCCCTCCACCGCGACATCTGCGATCTCGCGGTCCCCCTCCCCATTTGGCTTCGCAAAACGGGGAGGATTGATTTGCGGAGCCCTAAACCGGCTTGCTCGGCTCGAGCACCTTGCCCTCGAAATCCGCTGCCGAGTGCCGCTCGCGCAGCTGGGCGTCGTCATCGCCCCAAGTCTTGTTGACGATCCGGCCGCGCTTCACCGCCGGGCGGCTGGCGATCTCGTTCACCCAGCGCGCGACGTTCTCGTACTCGTGGATCGAGAGGAAGGTCGACGCGTCGTTGTAGATGATCCCTTCGACGAAGGGCGCGAGCCACGGGAAGGCGGCGATGTCGGCGATGGTGTAGTCGTCGCCTGCAAGGAAGCGCGTCTCGCCCAGCCGCTGGTCGGCCACGCTGAACAGGCGCTTGGTCTCCATCGCGTAGCGGTTGATCGGGTATTCGAACTTCTCGGGCGCGTAGGCGTAGAAGTGGCCGAACCCGCCGCCGATGAAGGGCGCGCTGCCGATCTGCCAGAACAGCCAGCTGAGCATTTCCGCGCGCCCGGGCCCGCTAAGCTGGAACGCGTCGAACTTCTCCGCCAGATGCAGCAGGATCGCGCCGCTCTCGAACACGCGCACCGGCGCTTCGCCGGTCCGGTCGACCAGCGCGGGGATCTTCGAATTGGGATTGATCGCGACGAAGCCGCTGGTGAACTGTTCGCCTTCGCCGATATTGATCGTGTAGGCGTCGTATTCTGCCGGATGCCCGGCCTCCAGCAGCTCTTCGAGCATGATCGTCGCCTTCACGCCGTTGGGCGTAGCGAGCGAGTGGAGCTGGAACGGGTTTTCGCCAGCAGGCAGCACCTTGTCTTCGCGCGCGCCCGCGGTCGGGCGGTTGATACTGGCGAACCGGCCGCCGCTCTCTGTGTCGTTGGTCCAGACCTTGGGGGGCACGTATTCGCTCATCGGGCAATTCCTTTCACAGAGGGGCGATCCTCGATGGCGACAAGGTGGGCTTTGCGCGGCCGAGCGCAAGCGCGGGGCGGTCTTCGCGCGGACAAGATGATCTGCCGGGGGCGAAAAGATTCCTATCGCCACCTCCCGGTCCGCGCGGCTTTCGGCAAACCTAACGGCACTTGTGTGGTGCGCCGCGCGATTGCCCCGCTAGCCTGCGTCGCACAGGGGAGACGATGGCATGCAGCGCATATTCTTTCTGGCATTGATGATCGCGCCCGTCGCAGCGTGCGGCGGGCAGGCGGCGCAGAGCGAGACTACGCAGGCGGCAGGAACGCCGCTGCCCGCGGTCGACGACAAGGCGGAGATCGACCGGATCGCGGCGACCCTTTCGGACGAGGGCGACTACCCGGACCGCGCAATGTTCACCAGCTTCATGTTCGGCAAGAAACTGCTCGAAAGCGGCGCTCTCAAGACCCGCGACAAGGATCGCTACAGCGAAACGACGGTCGAGGCCGCGATCGCTGCCGAGCGTGCGCGCAAGGTGGCGCGCGACGAGGCGGACAAGAGCGTGCAGCAGCGCCGCGATGCGGGCGACGTGACGCTGGCTACGGCGGATTGCGAGCAGATGAAGAAGGGCATCGACGGTTCGCCCGTCTCCTATCCGATGGGCTATTCGTTCAGAGGACGGAAATACCCCGATCCGTGCGCCGCGCTGGAGGCGGGCACCGAATAGCGGGAACCGCATGTCACCATGGGAGTCGTCTTTGCAGAAGATCTGCGCGGACGTAACCTCATGGAAAAGCTCATTTTCGTCGACGACAGCCTGCCGGGGATCACCCGCAAGGGCGCGGGGCGTGGCTGGGCCTATTACGACCCCGAGGGTGCGCTGATCCGCGATGCGCAGGAACGCGAGCGGCTGAACGCGATCGCGCTGCCGCCCGCCTATAGCGATTGCTGGTTCTGCCCCGCGCCCAACGGCCACATCCTTGCCACCGGATACGACGCCAAGGGGCGCAAGCAATACCGCTACCACCCCGATTTCCGCGCCACGCGCGAGAGCGAGAAGTTCGATGGCTGCCGCGCCTTCGGTGCGCTGCTGCCGCTGGTGCGCAAGCGCGTGGCGGAGGATCTGGCAGCGCGCGACATGGGCCTCAACCGCGCATTGGCGGGCGTGGTCCGCCTGCTTGATCTGGGCGCGATGCGCATCGGGAACGACAGCTACGCGCGCGACAATGGCAGCTACGGCGCGACCACGATCAAGCGCCACCACGTGACCGTGCGCGGCAAGACGCTGCGCTTCCGCTTCCTCGCCAAGTCGGGGAAGGAGCGCGATCTCGAACTGACCGACAGCCACCTGGCGAAAATCGTGCGGCAGATGCAGGATCTCGACGGGCAGGACCTGTTTTCCTTCGTGGACGACGATGGCGATCTGCGCGACGTCACCTCGCACCACGTCAACGCCTACCTGCGCGAGACGATGGGCGGCGATTTCACCGCCAAGAACTTCCGCACCTGGCACGCCAGCGCGCTCGCTTTCGGGATGCTGGCCGAGGCGCGCAGCGATCTGACGATCAAGGCGGTGACCGAGCAAGTCTCGCAAAGGCTGGGCAACACGCCCGCGATCACCCGCAAGAGCTATATCCACCCGGCGATCTTCGACCTGATGGAACGACAGGGCGAATGGCGCGAAGGGCTGGCGCTGCCGCGCCGCACCAAGTGGCTCGCGCGGGCGGAGCGCGGGCTGCTGGACTATCTTGAGGATGCGCCGCCGGTGGCGGAATTGCTGGCTGCCTGACTATTTTTCCGCAAAACTAACATGAGGCAATCGCGCGGGTGCAAACGCGCTGTTACACGTCGGCGAGCATTGTTGGCGTCGAATCTGGTGGGATAGACGCGAAAGAGGGGCGTATTTGCCGAACCACAAGCTGACCGCAGTCGATGCGGCAAATTTTCTGCCGCGCAGCGTTCCGCAGCTTGTCCCGCAGGTGATCTTCGGCCTCCTGCTGGCGGTGGCGATGATCGCCCTGCGCGTGCCGATCGATTTTGTCGCTCCGAATTCCGGCCCATTCGCGCTGGTTTACCCCGCCGTGCTGATCGCAACCCTGTTCGGGCGGCTATACGCGGGCATCGTGTGCCTGATCGTGTCCTTCCTGTGGGCCTGGTACGTCGTGCTGCCGTTCAGCTGGTCGTTCGACTTCGAGGTCGCGAGCGATCAGTCGCGCGTGCTCATCAACTTCTTCTCTGCCTGCGTCGTGGTGGCTCTGGCCGAGGTATTTCGCAAGGCGGTGCGCATTCGCGAAGCCGAACTGCACGAATCGCTCGAACGGCGGCACTGGCTGATGGCCGAGTTGCAGCACCGCACGAAGAACAACTTCGCGCTGGTCGCGAGCATGATCGAACTGCAGAAGCGGCGGCAGAACAATCCCGCCGCCGCCGCGGCGCTCGAAGATGCCGCCAACCGCGTGTTCTCCTTCAGCCGCGCCTATGCGCAGCTGGCCGTCGACGGGGCGGGGCGGAAGGGCACCGCGATCGATATGGCGAGCTATCTCGAAGACGTCATCGATCATCTGGTCCATGCCTCGTTCGACGATAACGTGGCGGTGACCCGCTCGATTGCGCCGATCCCGCTGCCGCGCGACGAGGCGGTCGCGATCGGGCTGTTCCTCAACGAAGCGCTGACCAACGCAGCGAAATACGCCTTCGGCGATGGTCGCGACGGAGAGCTGACGATCACACTTGCGGGTTCGGCCAGCGACTGGCGGCTCGAAGTGCACGATAACGGCGCAGGCACTGCGGCGGCCAGCAATGACGATGGCGGGCTGGGCAAGAGCCTGATGCGCACCTTCGCCGCGCAGGCCAAGGCGCAACAGGATATCGAAGTGAACGACGACGGGTGCCGCGTCACGCTGTCGCGCCTGCCGCCGAGGCCAGGCCACGCGTGATCGGCCACCGCGCGAGATGCTGGGCGCGCAGGCCCTTGTATCGCGCGCGCTACGCGGGCACAGCGCAGACCACCAATGGGTGAGCGCGCACATCCCTTCTTCGACATGCATACGCACGGCTTCGTGCGCGTTGCGACCTGCACGCCCTGCGTGCGGCCCGCCGATGTCACGGGCAACACCGACAGCATTCTGACCGAGGCGCGCCGCGCGCACGAGGCGGGCGTCGACCTGGCGGTCTATCCCGAGCTGTGCGTCACCGGCTACGCGATCGACGACCTGCACCTGCAAACGGCGGTGATCGACGCGGCGGAAGAAGCCGTGGGGCGGATCATCGAAGAGAGCGCGGGGCTGACCCCGGTGCTGGTGATCGGCGCGCCCGTGCGGCGTGGGCACCGGCTGTATAATTGCGCGCTCGCCATCGCCAATGGCCGCCTGCTGGGCGCGGTGCCCAAGAGCTACCTGCCCAATTACCGCGAATTCTACGAAAAGCGCCAGTTCACCCACGGCCGCAATTGCCACGGGCTCGATGTAACGCTTGCGGGGCACGAGGCCCCCTTCGGCACCGATCTGGTCTTCGCTGCCGAGAACCTGCCCGGCTTCACCTTCGGGATCGAGATCTGCGAGGATTTCTGGGCGCCGCAGCCTCCGGGAATGCTCGCGGCGATGGCGGGCGCGACGATCCTGACCAATCTTTCCGCCTCGCCCATCACCATCGGGCGCGCGAGCGACCGGCACCTGCACTGCGCCTCCAGCTCCAGCCGGGGCATGTGCGCCTATGCCTATTCGGCGAGCGGGCATGGCGAAAGCACCACCGACCTCGCGTGGGACGGGCAGGGCGTGATCTACGAGCTGGGCGAGCTGATGGCGCAAAGCGTGCGCTTCGACCGCAAGGCCGAGCTGTGCATCGCCGACATCGATACGCAGCGGATCATCAACAACCGCACGCAGAACGGCACCTTCCACGATGCGAGCGAGGCGGCGGGCCGCCCCGAAGACTGGTACCGCCGCGTCGCCTTCGCGCATAACCACACGCCCGGCGATGTCGGCTTGCAGCGGGCCATTCGCCGCTATCCCTTCGTGCCGGACGATCCCGCGACGCTGCACGAGGATTGCTACGAGGCGGTCAATATCCAGGTCGATGCGCTGATGCGGCGGATAGAGGCGACGCGCGCGAAGTCGCTCATCCTGGGCATTTCGGGCGGGCTCGATTCGACCCATGCGCTGCTGGTCGCGTGCCTCGCCGCCGACCGGCTGGGCCTGCCGCGCGAGATGATCCGCGGCTACACGATGCCCGGCTTCGGCACCTCCGACCGCACGAAGAACAACGCGCTCAAGCTGATGGAAGCCGCGCGGATCAGTGCCGAGACGATCGACATCACCCCGGCGGCGGCGCGGATGCTGGAGGATATCGGTCACCCCTATGCCTCCCAAGGAAGCGGGGGCGGCAAGGCGGTCTACGACACGACCTTCGAAAACGTGCAGGCTGGCCTGCGCACCGATTACCTGTTCCGCCTTGCGGGCCACCACGGCGGCTTCGTGATCGGCACGGGCGACCTTTCCGAAATGGCGCTAGGCTGGTGCACCTACGGCGTGGGCGACCAGATGAGCCATTACGCGGTCAATGCGGGCGTGCCCAAGACGCTGATCCAGTACCTGATGCGCTGGATGATCGAGACCGACCAGCTCGACGACACGCTCGACGGCGTGCTGGAGGACGTGCTGGGGACCGAGATCAGCCCCGAGCTTGTCCCTGCGGGCGAGGATGGCGCGATCCAGAGCACCGAGGACCAGATCGGCCCTTACGCGCTGCACGACTTCTTCCTCCACCACATTGCGCGCCACGGTCAGTCGCCCAGCCACGTCGCCTTCCTCGCCTGGCATGCGTGGCACGATGCGGGTGCGGGCAAGTGGCCGCTCGGCTTCCCCGAGGATGCCAAGCGCAGCTATTCGCTCGGCGAGATCCGCCAATGGCTGGAAGTGTTCTGCCGCCGCTTCTTCGGCTTCAGCCAGTTCAAGCGCAGCGCGATGCCCAACGGGCCCAAGGTTTCGATGGGCGGCGCGCTGAGCCCGCGCGGCGACTGGCGCGCGCCGAGCGACGCGGTCGCCGACCTGTGGCTGGCCGAGCTGGAAGCGAACGTCCCCGAAAGCTGACCCCGGCGCGGGGCCGACAGGTTCAGCCGGAATTCACCCACCCCGACGGATTCTACCGCTTTCGGGGGAGACTCATCATGCGGCCTTATCTTCTTCTCGTCCCTGCGCTGGCCCTTTCGCTCGCAGCATGCGCGGGTCCGGACGGTGTCAGCTATCCGGCACCCATCGCCACCGGCCCCGATGCCAACAGCCAGCGCGTCGGGCGCGAGCTGGGCGAGAACGACCGCGAAGTCGATCGCGCGCGCGGCAATCCCGAGGTGAGCCGGAGCGAGGGGCGCGCGCTGCGGCGCGAGCAGGGCCTGATCGGCTCGCTGGCGGACCGCTACGCCGCCGACGGCGTGCTCAGCGATGCAGAACGCACCGAACTGGAGTTCCGATCGCAGGCCTTGCAGAGCGCGGCGGGCAACGCGCCGTTCGTGA
Organism: uncultured Citromicrobium sp.; assembly: GCA_964574905.1. Taxonomy (GTDB): domain Bacteria; phylum Pseudomonadota; class Alphaproteobacteria; order Sphingomonadales; family Sphingomonadaceae; genus Alteriqipengyuania. The sequence goes on from CAZNOY010000016.1 coordinate 34,775, forward strand.
CCGAAAATTCGCAAGGCTCCGGCAAGCCGTCGAAAAAGCCCAGATAACGCAGCGTCCTGCATCTGGAGCGCTGTAGCCAATAAATTGCCCGCGCGGGGTTGCGTGAGCGCGCCACCCGGTTAGGGGCGGCCTATGCCCGGCTGGTCGATCCTGGTCCTGATCCTGTGCAACGTCGCATGGGCATTGAACGTGATCGTGAGCAAGCTCGCGGTCGACGATCTGGCGGTGCCGCCGATCTTCTTCGCGGCGCTGCGCTCCGCCATCGTCGCGCTGGCCCTGCTGCCGCTGCTGCTGCGCGCGAAGCCCGACAAGCTGTTGCAGGTGATGGTGACCGGGCTGGCGATCAGCGGCGGCTCCTTCGCGCTGCTGTTCATGGGATTGCGCACCGCCGACCCGGCAACCGCGGGCGCGGTGAGTCTGGCTGGCGCGCCGATGACCGTGCTGTTCGCGATTGTCTTCCTGGGCGAAACCGTCCGCTGGCGGCGCGCGTTGGGCATGGCGCTGGCGTTTGGCGGGGTGCTGCTGGCGATCCTTTCCAAGGGCGCGATGGCGGCGAGCGGGGGCGCGCTGCTGATCTTCGTTTCCGCGCTGGTCGGCGCGCTGGGGGCGGTGTTCGTCAAGCGGCTGGAGATCGACGGGATGACCCTGCAGGCGTGGGCGGCGGTCTCTTCCACGCTGGTGCTGCTGCCGCTGTCGCTGCTGGTCGAACAGGGGCAGGGCGCGGCGCTCGTGGCCGAACCTTGGAAGCTCGCCGCATGCCTCGCCTTCGCGGCGATCATCGTCTCGATTGCGGCGACGGGCACCTATTTCGTGCTGTTCAAGCGGTACGAGGCGAACCAGGTCGTCCCGCTCACGCTGCTGCACCCGCTGATGACCATCGCGCTCGGCGCATGGCTGACCAACGATGTGATCGGCTGGCGCCTGCTGATCGGCGCAGGGATCGCACTGGCCGGGGTCGCGATCCTGGTGGTCCGCCCGAGCGAGACCTTTACCAAGCGCTTCCTCACCCGAGCGCGGATGTGACGCGAGCTTCGCGTTAACCCATTGGGTTTACAGGTTTGGGCATGCGACCCGAACTCGGATTATCGGACGATCTCGAAGAGACGATCGAGCGTGCGGCCGAAACCGGCCTGCGGTTCGGCGCATGGCCCGATTCGATCAGGGCGATCTGGCGCGCGGACAAGCTTCACCGGCGGCGCCGCGAACTGGCCTTCATCAACGCCGTAGGCCTGATGTGGTGCGTCGTGTGCCTGGCGCTCGACTACACCGCCGGACCCGCGGTGTTCTCTGCCGGGCTGGCCTTGCGGCTGGGGCTGGTCGCGCCGCTCTATCTGATCGCGATTGCGGCCGCGTTGTTCGGCGGCTGGCATGCGCAGCGCTGGACCACGATCACGGCGGTTCCGGCGTTTGTGGGCGCGGCGGGTTATCTGGGGATGCATGTCGCCATCGCGCAGATGCAGGAATACGTGATGGCGGCCGGCCTGCTGCTGGCCATGGCTATTGTCGTGCTCCCGTTGCGCCTGCCGTGGCTGGCGCTGATGGCGGCGGTCTCCATCGCTACCCTCTGGGGAATCTGGTCGACGATGCCGGGACGCGGAGAGACCGAGTTCGTGCTGCTCTGCTTCATCAGCGGCATCGCGCTCGCCAGCCTTCTCCTGCCGCTGCGCACAGTGCGGCTCAAGGACCAGAATTTCCTCTACGCCCTGCGGGGGCAGATCGTGTCGCGAAGGCTGATGGAGGCGAACGAGCAGCTGCGCGAATTGTCGCAGCGGGACGAGCTGACCGGCCTGCCGAACCGCCGCTATTTCGAACGGATCTTCGATACCGCCTATCGTGCGGCGGTCGCCAGCGGCGACGATCTGGCGGTGATGATGATCGACGTCGATCGCTTCAAACGGTTCAACGACCAGCATGGGCATATTGCCGGGGATCGCGCGCTCAGGCAGGTGGCGACGGAACTCGAAAAGCAGTTTGCGGCTTCGGGCAGCACGCTGGCGCGCTACGGGGGCGAGGAATTCGTCGCCGTGGTCGAACATTGTAGCGAGGAAGGCGCGCTGGAACTCGCCGATCGGGCGCGGCGCAGCGTGGAGCAGCGGCCCGTGGTGCTCGACGTTGCCGGACGTGTCCCGGTCACCGTCAGCATCGGCATCGCCTTGCGCAAGAGCGATGGCCTGTCCCCCGACGCGTTGATCGATCGCGCCGACCAGGCATTATATGCGGCCAAGCGCGCGGGGCGGAACATTGCGCGGCTGGCGCGCGGCGCAGATGCGCCCGTGCCACCGGCGATACCGCGCAAAAGCGCCTGACTGCGGCGCGTTCGGGCATCGCACTGGTGGGGTGGCAGCGCTACCGTTCACCCACCTCATCTTAACATTTGCGAAGTAGGCCCTGCGGGCATGAAGCCCGATCACCATCCGGATCACGAGATCGCGACAGCAGTGATGCGGGCCGCCGACCACGAACTGCCTTTTCGCAGGTGGTCGCCCATCCTGCAGGCGCTGTGGGTGGCCGAAACCGACATGCGGCGACGGCGCGACCTCGTTTTCGTCTATTCGATCGGGCTGATGGTGGGGCTGGCGTGCCTGCCGCTCGACTATATTGCCGGGCCCGAAATCTTCGAGACGGGGCTGTACCTTCGCCTCGGCCTGGTCGCCCCGGTTTACCTGCTGGCGATCCTCGCCGCGAGATTCGGCAGCTCCGGGTTCAATCGCATCGCCTGCGTGCTGCCCGTGCCGTTCTTTGCGACTGTCGGGGCCTACCTCGGGATGCATCCGGTCAATCCGCTGATGAGCGAATACGTGATGTCGGTCGGCCTGCTCGTCACGCTTGCCAGCGTCATTTCGCCGCTGAGACCGGCCTATATCATAGCGGTCTCTGGCCTGTCGCTCGTCGGACTATGGACCGTCTTCGCAACCATCCCGCAAGGTGGCAGCACGAAAGAGCTGATCCTGCTCATATTCATCAGCGTGATCTGCGCGGTGACGCTGGCGATCCCCTTGCGCACGACGCGGCTGAAGGACCAGAATTTCCTGTTCACCTTGCGCAGCCGCCTGATGTCGGACCGGCTGGTCGTCGCCAACGAGCAGCTGCGCGAATTGTCGCACCGCGACGATCTGACGGGCCTGCCAAACCGGCGCTATTTCGAACGGATTTTCGAGACCGCGCTGCGCGGCTCGATCGACCGCGACGACGATCTGGCGGTGATGATGATCGACGTCGACAACTTCAAGGCGTTCAACGATACGCACGGTCACCTCGCGGGGGATCGCGCGCTCAGGCAGGTCGCGACCGAGCTGGAGAAGCAGTTTTCCGCGCCCGGGCAGACGGTCGCCCGTTATGGCGGGGAAGAATTCGTGGTCGTGGTCGAAGGCTGCAACGCCGAGGCCGCGCTGCATCTGGCCGACCGCGCTCGCCGGGCGGTTGCGGCGCGACCGGTGAAGCTGGGGCGCGATCGGCGGGCGCGACTCACCGTCAGTATCGGGGTCTCGCTGCGCAAGGTGGCGGGATCGGCCGCTCCCGAATTGCTCGGGTGCGCGGACGAGGCGCTGTACGAGGCCAAGCTGGCGGGCCGCGATCTGGTGCGGCTGGCGGGGCACGAAGAATGCGACCGGCCATCCCCGATCTTGCAAAAGAGCGCCTAACACCCGGCCTAGCTGTGAGATCAGCCGTAGTAGTCCACGCAATCGTAGAGCCGCGACAGAGTCACATTACCGCTGCCGTCTTTCTCGCGACCATAGCCCAGAATCCGGATTTCGGCGTTCGACATGCTTTCCGAATAGCTTCCGCAGAACGTGTCCGCGGCTTTGTCGAAGGCTTCTTTGGACGCTTCCTTCAAGGCAGCCTCATCCGTGGAGACCTTGGGAATCGTGATCGAGACCATGAAGGTGTAGTCGCGCTCGCCATCGAAAAACGGAGGATCGGCCACCCGGCGGGTCGCCGCATCGGGAGTCTCCCACTCGATCGGCGCCATCATCAGCATTGTCATTGCGACGGTCAGCATTGCGCTCTCCCCCCTTTGGCCTCGGTCAATCCAGCTTCATCACCCAGCCGTGCGGATCGGGCGCGGTGCCCATCTGGACGCCGACCAGCCGATCGCGCATTTTCTGAGTCAGCTGCCCGGTGCCGCCGGTGCCGATGGTGAAGGTGCCGTCGGGCCCGTTGACCGTGCCCACCGGGGTCACCACCGCCGCGGTGCCGCAGGCGAAGGTTTCGATCAGGTCGCCCGTCGCCGCGTCGGCGTGCCACTGGTCGATCGAATAGGGCTCCTCGCGCACCTGCAGACCTTCGTCGCGCAGCATCTGGATCAGGCTGTCGCGGGTGATGCCGGGCAGGATCGTGCCGGTCAGCGGCGGGGTGATCGCGCTGCCATCCTTGAACACGAAGAACAGGTTCATGCCGCCCAGTTCCTCGATCCACTTCTTCTCGACTGCATCGAGGAAGACGGTCTGCTGGCAGCCCTGCTTCGTCCCTTCGGCCAGCGGCACGAGGCTGGCGGCGTAGTTGCCGCCGGTCTTCGCCGCACCGGTACCGCCCGGCGCCGCGCGCGTGTGATCGCGGCTGACCCACACGTCGACCGGCTTCACGCCCGATTTGAAATAGCTGCCGACCGGGCTGGCGATCAGGCAATAGAGATATTCGCGCGCAGGCCGCACGCCGAGGAAGGCCTCGGTCGCGAACATGAAGGGGCGCAGGTAGAGCGAACCGCCCTCGATCGTCGGCATCCACGCGCGATCCTTCGCGACCAGCTGGCGGATCGATTCGAGGAACAGCTCCTCGGGCAGTTCGGGCATCGCCATGCGCCGCGCGCTGGCGTTGAGGCGGCGCGCGTTCTGTTCGGGCCGGAACAGCGCGACCGAACCGTCGTCCCAGCGGTACGCCTTCATCCCTTCGAAGATTTCCTGCGCGTAGTGCAGCACGGCCGCCGCCGGATCGAGCGGGATCGCCTCGCGCGGACGCAGCTGCGCATCGAACCAGCCATCCTCCCCGCGCTCGACGCGGGCCGCATCGAAGCGGATCGTCACCATGTGATCGGTGAAGACCGAGCCGAATCCGGGATCGGCGAGCGCCTGCTCGCGCGTTTCGGACGGCACGGGGGCGGGGTGTTCAAGATGGGCGAAATCGATCATCGGCGCGTCGGCCATAAAGCTCTGGTCTCCTTGGCCGAGGCGGTTATGCGGGTGGGCAGCCCGGGGCAAGGGGTTTCGACAAAAATAATAAAAAACGTGTAAAAACCTTGCCGAAAATTACCAAAAATCGCCTTGTGTATTGCGTAACATGTCGCAGGGCCGCCTTGGTTGCGTGCTTGCGGCAAAGTCTGCCGCGCGGTCAGCAGGAGCTGAAAAGCGCAGTATGGATGGGCGTGCCCGACCGGTCGAGCCAGCGATAGAAGAAGGCGCCACCGTTCTCCATGGTGGAGACCATGTCGGGGTTTGCGCAAACATCCTGCCGCGTGCCGCTTTCGATCGATGCCGCGGCGCCTTTGGGCAGCTCGCTTGCCGTCACGTCGAGCACGTAGGTGTAGTTGAACTGAGGTCCGCTTGCCGAAACGGCGACGAGGGTGCTCGTTTCGTCGATCTTGATCGGCAGCTGCGAGTCCATCTGCATCGCGGTTTGCTGAAAGATGCAGGCGATGAATGCCTTCATTTCTTCACGGGAGAGCTCTTCCGAGTTTTCCGGCACCTGCTGGATGCAGGTGTCGACTGCGGCTACCTCATCGGTCTCGATATTTACCTGGGGGCCCGATGCCTGAAGTGCGAGAGCCAGGCTCGCGCCGCCGATTGCGAGTAGAAACGACATCCCCGATTGTCCTCGTCCAGTTGGTCTGCGTGCCTTCTACCGCGCCAAAGTGAATTGAAAATGGCCGAAATGAAAAGGGCGACCCAGCCCGTCGGTGGATCGCCCTTTCATGGTCAGCGGCCAGGAAGTGCCGCTCACGAAGCCTCTAAGGGTATGCGACTTTACCGATAGTGCCTCGCGCGGAAACTTGCCGACCTCTCTGCTGAACCATGAGACATCGGATCACCTCCTTTCGCGCTTGTAAGCCAAGACCCGCACCGTATCACCGGGGGCCGAGAAGCGTCGTGCACCGCCGCTCTCAAGACCCTTTTTGAGTCACCTGATTCGCCAGCACAAGCCTTGTAAATATCTTTTTCCCCGTCATACTTGCGCGCTCGCGCAATGCGGGCCGGTTTGGGCGGTGCCCCGGCGCAATTTTCCGGAAAATTCGACGCCTCAGCGGCAATCCTCGATCACGCGGGTCACCTCGGCCCAGGCGGGTACGTAGAGGCCGGGTTCGCCTTCCACTTCGACCGCAAAGCGCCCGCGCGTGATCGCCATCGCGTCGAGCAGCGGGTCGCGCGCGTCGAGGGTGGCGACGATCCGTGCCGGTGAACCCGACGCAGGCGTTGCCATCATCGCGCGCGTGGCCGTTTCGGTGCTGATCCGCATCGCGGCATCGCCCTGCTGCGGGGCAGAGGTGGCGCGCACGATCGCGACCTTGCGGGTGCTGCGATCGCACGCGAGCACCAGCTGGGTCGCGCCCGGCGTGCCGAACGCGGCGAGCGTCTCGCCCGGTTCGACGACATAGCGCCAGTCGCCCGGCGTCTGCGCGCGGTCGATCCAGTCGGCCTGCGGCGTCACCGGCACCGGCTGGGGGGCGGGCGCGGCGGTTTGCACGGGGCGCGGCGCGGGCCGCTGCGTCGGCGGAGGGACGGGCTGCGGCGTCTGGCAGCAGGTCACCATCACCAGCGAGCAGGCCAGCACGGCCTTGCTCAGGATCGGGCGGAGCGGATTGGAGGCGCGCGGTTGGACCATATGAAAAGGTTAATGCGCGTGGACGCGGGATGGGTCCATACTTATTGCACCCCGCATGGCGAAGAAGATGCGCGTCGATCAGGTGCTTGTGGCCCGCGGGCTGGCGGAAAGCCGCGCGCGCGCGCAGGCGCTGGTGATGGCTGGGCTGGTGTTCGCTGGCGAGACCAAGATCGCCAAGCCCGGCCAGCCGATCGCCGAGGATACCCCGCTGGAGGTGCGCGGGCGCGACCACCCATGGGTCAGCCGGGGCGGATTGAAGCTCGCCCACGCGCTCGACGCGTTCGACCTCGACCCCACGGGCGCGGTCGCGATGGATATCGGCAGCTCGACCGGCGGCTTCACCGACGTGCTGCTGCAACGCGGCGCGGCGCGTGTGTTCGCGGTCGACAGCGGGACCAACCAGCTCGCCTGGAAGCTGCGGCAGGACGATCGCGTCACCGTGCTCGAACAGACGAGCGCGCGCATTCTTACGCACGCGCAGATCGACGCGCGGTGCAACTGGGTCGTGTGCGATGCGAGCTTCATCGGGCTGGCCAAGGTGCTCGAACGCCCGCTCGAGCTGGCGGCACCGCAATGTCGCCTCGTCAGCCTGATCAAGCCGCAGTTCGAGGTCGGGCGCGAGGAAGTGGGCAAGGGCGGGGTGGTGCGCGACCCGGCGCTGCACGAACGCGTGTGCGGCGAGGTGCGCGAATGGCTCGAAAGCGGCGGCTGGCAGGTGCAGGGCATCGTCGAGAGCCCGATCACTGGCCCAAAGGGCAATGTCGAATTCCTGATTTCTGCTGTTAGGTCTTAGGAATAGGTGCAGCCCACGTGCCAATTCGGTATAGGGGATGCAACCTTGCTTGTCGCAACGGGAGGCGGCCAGCATGGGGTGAGTCGCACTAGATTCCCGCCGGAGGAAAAATGACCACGCTGGCATCGCGCGCGCAATTGCGCGCCAGCTTTATTCGTTGGGCGCTGTTCTGCGTCCCCGCCGTCGTTCTGCTCGGCTTCCTGTCCAGCCAATTGGGGGGATCGGGCGCGGGCGACCCGTGGTTCGATGCGCTGCGCAAGCCTGAAGAATACCCCGGTGCCGACGTGTTCCCGATCGCCTGGGCGATTCTCTACGTGATGATGGGCCTCGCCTTCGCGCTGATCTGTTCGGCCTGGGGCGCAAAGGGGCGCGGGATCGCGATTTTCGCGTTCCTGATCCAGCTGGCGATGAACCTCGCGTGGGCGCCGCTGTTCTTCATGCTGCACCAGATCACCTACGCGCTGTTCCTGCTGATCGCGCTCGACGTGATGGTGCTGCTGACCACGCTGCTGTTCTTCCGCGTGCGCAAGATGGCGGCCCTGCTGATGATCCCCTACCTCGCGTGGGTGATCTTCGCGACTTACCTCAACTACGAGATCCAGCAGCTCAACCCCGAAGCCGATGGTGCCGAGACGACCGGCGCGGTGCAGCGGATAGATCTGTAGGCTTCTGGCGGCGCTCCCATTCGGGAGCGCTTCCTCGCCGCTATTCCCTCGGTTTTACTACGGGGCGACTGCGGGCGGCCAGTCGCCCCCCTATCTCTTTGGGCCCTCGCCTTAAGGCGAGCGATGGGTTCGCGCTGGACATTGACCGCCTCTCGCGCCATCTCTCGCCTCATGCAGAGCCAGAACCCCATGATCGCCGATTTCGTGAAGCTGGTGAACGGTGCCGCGGGCACCTTCGCCGGGATGACCCGCGAGGCACAGCAGAGCGCGCGCGAGCGGATCAAGGAAACGGTCGGCGGGCTCGACTTCGTAAGCCGCGAGGAATTCGAAGCGGTGAAGGCGATGGCTGCCAAGGCGCGCGAAGAAAACGAAGCGCTCGCCGCCCGGCTCGACGCGCTGGAAGGCAAGCGCAAGTAGCGGGTTGCGCTGGCGGTAAGCCGCCGCTTTTGTCCTGAAATTTAGGAAATGATGGATCGGGTGCGCCCGGCCTTTTTGCGCGTTTCGTCGCTGCAAGAGAGGTCTTCGCGCCATGTTCACACAACTCGATCCGCCGATCCCGCTGCACGTTCTGGGCAAGGGAGACGGCTATGCTCTGGGCGTCATCGACTACGGGCAGGAACACAACCTGCTGTGGGTGACCGCCATCGACGCCACCGGCGAAATCTGGTGCGCGCCCAATCCCGAAGTGCGGATGCAGGCCAACTGGTCGATGGGCCGCGCGCGCTCGATGGCGGTCAAGGCATCGAAGGAAGCGATGGCGGGGTAGGGCGTGTGTTGCGCCCGTCGCAGGTCGTGACGATCGCGCGTTGCGCCCGAGGTGGATTCGTTATCTGGGCCCCTGCCTGCGCAGGGGCGACGGGGAGGTTTGTAGCGACTTCTTCTAACGTCGCCCCTGCGAAGGCAGGGGCCTAGATGACCTTGCGTTGAGCGCAACCTCGCCAAAAAATCCGCTTCCTGATATTGCAACCCGATGCCCGGCGGCTGGATCTACATCATGACGAACGCGCCGCACGGAACGCTCTATATCGGCGTAACATCCGACCTCGCAGCGCGGATCACCGCCCACCGCGAGGGGCGCGGTTCGGAGTTCTGCCGCAAGTGGGGGCTGACCCGGCTGGTCTATCTGGAGCACCATGATCGCATCGAGGATGCCATCGCCCGCGAAAGGCGATGAAGCGGTGGAAGCGGCAGTGGAAGCTCAAGCTGATCCGGCGGGATAATCCTGGCTGGGACGACCTTTTCGAGATGATCAATGGGTGAGCTTGTGCCGCAGGCGTTATCTGGGCCCCTGCCTTCGCAGGGGCGACGGGTGTTCCTCAGTTAGCGTCGCCCCTGCGCAGGCAGGGGCCCAGATGCCCGATAGGCTGGCACAATCTCGCCAAACGAACCGCATCCCGCTAATCGCCGCAAAATGCCCCGCGCTTGCCCTCCATCATTACCGATCCGCTGCCGCAGGTGCGTAGCTAGTCCATGCAACTAAAAGCCCCCGCCATCGTCCTCGCCGCGCGGCCGCATGGGGAGAATGCGGTGATCCTGCGCGTCCTGACGCAGGAGGCGGGGCTGGTCGCGGCCTATGTCGCTGGCGGGCAGGGGCGGCGGCTGCGGCCGGTGGTGATCCCGGGCAATGCGGTGGAGGCCGATATCCGCGCGCGTTCGGCCAGCCAGTTGCCCTTCGGCAAGGTCGAGCTGGTGACCAGCCGCGCGCCGTGGCTGGGCGAGCCTTTGCCCGCCGCCGCGATTCTCTGGGTGACCGCGCTCACCGCCTCCACGCTGCCCGAGCGCAATCCCTATCCGAGCCTGTACGACGCGCTGGGCGGACTGCTCGATGCGATCTGCCATGCGCCCTCGGCGCGCGGCTGGGCCCCGGCGCTGCTTTCCTACGAGGCGCTGTTGCTGCGCGAACTCGGCTATGGCGGGATGAAGCCGGAGGCGGGCGATTTGCCTGAGACCATCGCCGCCTTGCGCAAGCTCGGCCCCGCGCTCGAGCGCTACCTGCTTGCCGAGCGGCGGGGCGATGCTATGGCCGCGCGCACCCGCTTGATCGAGCGGCTGGCGCGCATGGCCTGAGGGAACAGATGCCTGACATTGCGGTCATCCTGCCCACGCTCGACGAGCGTGAGAACCTTGCGCCGCTGATCGAGCGGCTCGACGCCGCGCTCGCGGGCGTCGCGTGGGAAGCGATCATCGTCGACGACGACAGCAGCGACGGCACGGCGGACGAGGGGCGCAGGCTGGCGCAGGCCGACAGCCGCGTGCGCGTGCTCCAGCGGATCGGGCGGCGCGGGCTCGCCTCGGCGGTGATCGAGGGCGCGTGCGCGACAGCCGCGCCGGTGATCGCGGTGATGGACGCCGACCACCAGCACGACCCGGCGCTGATCCCGCCCATGCTCGACAAGCTGCGCAAGGGCGAGGCGGACCTCGTGGTCGCCTCGCGCTTCGCGGAGGGGGCGAGCGCGCAGGGCCTCTCCAGCGCACGGCGCGAACGCGGTTCGCGGCTCGCCAACCGGCTGGCGCGGATGCTCACCGGGGTCGACCTGACCGATCCGATGAGCGGGTTCTTCGTGATCCACGCCGCGCGGGTGCGCGCGCTCGCCCCGCGCCTGTCGGGCATCGGCTTCAAGGTTCTGCTCGACATCCTCTCGCTCTCGCCAGAGCGGCTGCGCGTGGCCGAGGTGCCGATGCAATTCGGGGAGCGACGCGCGGGCGAGAGCAAGCTCGACCGGGCGGTGGCGTTCGAGTTTCTGCTCGGCCTGTACGAGCGGTATTTCGGGCGGATCTTCCCGACCCGCTTCGCGCTGTTCGGCACGGTCGGCGGCGCGGGGGTGCTGGTGCACATGGGGGTGCTCGCGCTGCTCTATCCGGGTATGACCGCGACCTTCTGGAAGGCGCAGTCGGTCGCCACCTTCGCCGCGATGAGCTTCAATTTCTGGCTCAACAACTGGCTGACCTACCGCGACAAGCGGCTGCGGACGCTGCCCGCCTTCGTGCGCGGCTGGGCGATGTTCTGCGCGGCATGTTCGATCGGCGCGCTCGCCAATGTGGCGCTGGCGACCTTCCTCGACCTGCGCGGGCTCAACTGGGTGCTCGCCGCGCTGGCGGGCATCGTGATCGGATCGGTGTGGAATTACGCGCTGTCGAATCGGTTTGTGTGGGGGCGGGTCTAAGTACCTCCACTCCCCGACTGGGAGGGGAAATGGGAGGATCGGATTACCGCCAGCCGTCGAGCCACATCCAGAAGTTGAACGCCTGCTCGCCGCTCAGCTCGGCCGCGCTCAGGATCGGGTAGAACCACGCGAACACGCCCACGCTGCCTGCCAGCACCAGCCAGTACGCCCAGCCATGGCCGCGGCGCTTGAGCTGCTCGATCGTCAGCGCGAGGCCCGCCAGCAGGAAGCAGCTCGGCAGGAAATAGTGGTAGTAGAACTGGATCGGTTTCGCCGCGACGATCCAGAACCCGAAGCTGAGCGCGTAGAGGATCGCGACCGCGCCCGCATCGATCCGGCGCTGCGCCACGCCCGCGAACACGCACCACGCCATGCCGACCAGCCCCAGCAGCATGGTCAGCGGGTTGCCGATCAGCAAAATGCCGCGCTGCGCCCCGTCGACGACCTCGTACAGATACCAGATCGCGCGGCTGTTCAGCACCCACTGGTCCCAGTTCGACTGGTAGGGGTGCGCGGTCTTCACGCTTTCCTGCAGGTCGAGCATGTGCCGCTGCACGCCGATCAGGTCCATCCCCGCGAAGGGGCTGGTCTCGATCGTGAAGGCGGGCCAGAAACTCGCGGCGTAAACCGCCAGCGGGACGATCCCCAGCCACAGCGCCGCTTCGGGCAGGCTGATGCCGCGCACCGGCCCCGCGTCGCGCGCGCCCAGCAGGTGCCGCAGCCCGGCTGCGTGCCAGCGCAGCACAAGGAAGCCGAGGCCCAGAGCGGGCGCGACGGGCACCGCGTTCCACTTGCTCGCGATCGCGCAACCGATCGCGACCCCGGCTAGCGCAAGGTCGGTCCGCGCCCGGCCCACGCTGCGCGCGCGGCAGGCGGCGGCGAACAGCCACAGCGCGGCGAGGAAGAAGGCGACCGTGAAAATGTCGAGCATCGCGATGCGCGCCTCGACGAACAGCAGGAAGCCGGTTGCCAGCAGCACGCCGTAGGCGATCACCGCGTCGCGCCGGAGGCTGGCGAACCACAGCGCGCGCATCCCCGCGAACAGCGCGAACGTTCCGGCAAGCAGCGGAAACAGCCGCCAGCCCCACGCATTGTCGCCGAGCAGCGCGATGCCCAGCGCGATGATCTCCTTGCCCAGCGGCGGATGCTCGGGGTTGGCGTATTGCACCCCCGTCAGCAGGCCGCGCGCGGCGGGCAGGTAGTGCACCTCGTCGAAAAAAGGCGTGCCGGGAATCCACAGCCGCCAGAGGCACAGCAGGAAAAAGGCGAGCGACAGGCCGAGGCAGGCCAGCAGGGGATCGCGGTCTGCACGGTCTCGCGTCATCGCGTGCAGCGATACGAGCGCGACGCGGGGCCATCAAGCGGTGTCATGCTCTTGCATCGTCACAGTGGCCGATCGGCCACGCCTGTGCGCGGGCAGGTGTCACCGCACGCGCGACGCGCTGCTTGCGAGCGACCTGTCTCAGCCGTAAGCGGCTTGGCCATGAAGAAGACCACCGGAATGGATCGCTCCGTCACCTCCAAGTGGCGGCCCGCCACGCAGGCCGTGCGCGGCGGCACCTGGCGCAGCGAGCATGGCGAGACGAGCGAAGCGCTGTTCCTCACCTCTGGCTACACCTACGACAGCGCCGCCGAGGTCGCCGCGCGCTTCGCGGGCGAGGCCGAGGGGATGACCTATTCGCGCCTCCAGAACCCGACCGTCGCGATGCTCGAAGAGCGCATCGCGCTGATGGAGGGGGCCGAGGCGTGCCGCGTGCAGGCGAGCGGGATGGCGGCGATGACCGCCGCGCTGCTATGCCAGCTGTCCGCAGGGGACCACTGCGTCGCCGCGCGCGCCGCCTTCGGAAGCTGCCGCTGGCTGGTCGACAATCTGCTGCCGCGCTTCGGGATCGAGACGACGGTGATCGACAGCGCGGATAACGACGCGTGGGAGGCCGCGATCCGGCCCAACACCAAGGTGTTCTTCTTCGAAACGCCCGCCAACCCGACGCTCGATATCGTGGATCTGAAGCACGTCTGCGCGCTGGCGAAGGCGCACGGGATCACCACCGTGGTCGACAACGCCTTCGCCTCGCCCGCGCTGCAAAGGCCGATGGATTTCGGCGCCGACGTGGTCGCCTACAGCGCGACCAAGCTGATGGACGGGCAGGGCCGCGTACTCGCAGGCGCGGTGTGCGGCACGAAGGAGTGGATCGACGAGGTGCTGCTGCCGTTCCAGCGCAACACCGGACCCAATCTCTCGCCGTTCAATGCGTGGGTGGTGATGAAGGGTCTCGAAACGCTCGACCTGCGCGCGCACCGACAGAGCGAGAACGCGGTGGCGCTGGGCAAGATGATGGAAGCGCGCGTGCCGCGCATCCTGCACCCCGGCCTGCCGAGCCACCCGCGCCACGCGCTCGCGCTCGAACAGATGCGCGCGACGGGGCCGATCTTCGCCTTCGATCTGGGCAGCCGCGAAAAGGCGCACGCGCTGCTCGACGCGCTCGAACTGGTCGACCTGTCGAACAATATCGGCGATTCGCGCAGCCTCGCGTGCCACCCGGCGAGCACCACGCACGCCGGGCTGAGCGAGGAGGCGCGCGCCGAGATGGGCGTGACCGAGGGGCTGGTACGGATCAATGTCGGGCTGGAAGACATCGCTGACATCAGCGAGGATATGGACCGCGCGCTGAGCGCGGTGGGCTTCTAGCCGCCGCCGCACCCACGCTTCGCGGGCTTCCCGCAACACACTCGCGCGGCCAACCTCGTTTCCCAAATTTCTGTTTTCGCCAGCAAATTCGCGCGTTAGGCTGGCGGGCGCAGAGTTGGGGGGAACCGCAATGCGGAGTGTGACGGGGTTCGTGAGGTCGATATGCGGTGCGGGGGCGCTGCTCGCGCTGACCTGCCAGCCGGTGCTGGCGCAGGAGCCGATCGCCGGGGACGATCCGGCTGCGGCCGTCGCACAGGTCAGCGAAAAACCCGCCGAAATATCGACCGCCGCCTTCGCCACGCGCAGCGAGGTGAGCGACGCGGATCTCTCGCCCGACGGGACCAAGCTCGCCTTGCGCACCATCATCGGCGACCAGGACGTGCTTCAGGTGCTCGACACGCGGACGCAGAAGGTGCTCGCCACCACCAGTGTCGGCATGGAAGACAGCATGCTCGCCTGGTACCGCTGGGCGGGCAATAACAAGCTCTTGATGAGCTTCTACCTGTCGGCCCGGATGTATGAAGTGGATTTCGCCTACAGCCGCCTGCTGGTGTGGGACTTGCCGAGCGGGCAGGCCTTCCCGGTCGGCCTCAGCCGCATGGGCATCTTCGGCGATGATGTGATCTACGTCGCGGATGATGGCTCCGAAATCCTGCTGACCGCGCAAAACCGCTTCGATTCGCTGCCCGAGGTCTATCGCATCCGGCTGGAACCGGGGGCGGAGCCGGAGGAGGTCCAGTCGAAGCAGCGCGATATATGGAGCTGGGTCGCCGACGATGAAGGCGTGGTGCGGCTGGGGCTGGGGCGCGCGGGGAAGAAGCTGAAGGTGCGCTATCGCCCCGATGCGAATTCCGAATTCGAAACCATCGCCAAGCTGAGCGCCGACGATGACAAGGCGCGCTTCTGGGAGGTCGAGCGGATCATCTCGGGCACCGATCGCGGCTATATTCTCGAAGAGGACGAGAGTGGCCGGATGGGGCTGCGCGTGGTCAACTACGCCACCGGCGAAATCGGCGAGACGGTTTACCAGAACCCCGAATGGGACCTGACCGGCGCGCGGCTCGACAAGGAGGGCGAGCCGCTGGCGGTGTACTTCACCGACGACCGCGACCGGATCGTGTGGCTGAGGGACAAGGAACAGCAGCTGCAGGAACGGCTGGAGAAGGCGCTGCCGGGCAAGGAAGTCCGCATCATCCAGCGCGCGGACGACGATTCGATGTTCCTCGTCTCCTCGACCGGGGCCGACGATCCCGGTGCGATCTACCTGTTCGATCCTGCCGCCGGGCGCTTGTCGCTGGTGCACAAGTTCCGCCCCGCGGTCGACGAGCGGCAGCTCGCTTCGCCGAAAGAGATTGCCTACGACGCGCGCGACGGCACGAAGATCCGCGCGGTGCTGACGCTGCCAAAGGGGCGCCCGGCGCAGCCGCTGCCGCTGATCGTCCTGCCGCATGGCGGGCCCTACGGCGTGCGCGACAAGCTGACCTATGAAGACGAAGTGCAACTGCTCGCCAATCGCGGCTACGCCGTGATCCAGCCCAACTTCCGGGGCTCTGGCGGCTACGGCAAGGAATTCGCCGAAGCGGGCTACGGGCAGATCGGGCGCGCGATGCAGGACGATCTCGACGATGCGATGGACTGGGCGGTGGCGGAGGGCATTGCCGACCCTGCGCGGGTATGCGTGGTGGGGTCGAGCTACGGCGGCTACGCGGCGCTCTATGCGGTGCTGCGCAATCCCGAACGCTATCGCTGCGCGGCGAGCTTCGCCGGGGTGACCGACTGGGACAAGCAGCTTTCCTACGACAAGCGCTATCTCACGCGCAAAGCCTCGCGCAGCTGGAAGGAACGCATCGTCGGCGACGAGACCGACTTCGATATGGACTCGGTCTCGGTCTACCGGCTCGCCAAGGGGCTCACGCGGCCCGTGCTGATCGCGCATGGCGAGGAGGACGACAACGTCCCCTTCGACCAGTACAAGCGCTTCATGCGCGCCACCAAAGGCAACAAGCTGGTGACCCCGCTGGTGTTCGAGGAGGAAGGCCACGGCTTCTACGAGGAAGAGAACGAGCAGGCCTGGTACGACGCGCTGATCGCCTTCCTCGCGAAGCATAATCCGGCCGACTGACGCGGAGCCCGACCCCCTTTTTCACCCCAGCCTTTGGGGCACCTGCCGGAACGGCCACGCCGCCTCACGTTGTTTCTGTGTGAAGCAGACACAGGAGACGGCGAACGTGGGCGAACATCTCGAAGCGGCGCAGCAGCGGATGGAGCGTGCGGCGGATCTGATCGGGCTGGAGGACGAGGTCGTCGCGCACCTGCGCGATCCGATCGAAACGCTTTCCGCGTCGGTCCATCTGCGGCGCGACGACGGGTCTGCGGTTTCGCTCAAGGGCTGGCGCTGCCGCTACAACTCCGCGCTCGGCCCGACCAAGGGCGGGATCCGCTTCCACCCGAGCGTCCATCTCGACGAGGTCGAGACGCTGGCCTTCCTGATGACGATGAAATGCGCGCTGATGGGGCTTCCCTTCGGTGGCGGGAAGGGCGGCGTCGAAGTCGACGCGCACGATCTTTCGACGATGGAGATGGAGCGGCTGGCGCGCGGCTACGTGCGCGCGATGGGCAAGATCCTCGGCCCCGACCGCGACGTGCCCGCACCCGATGTCGCCACCGGAGAGCGCGAGATGGCGTGGATGGTGAGCGAATATTCGGAGATCGCCGGATCGATCCAGCCGCACGCGTTCACCGGCAAGCCCGTCGCGCTGGGCGGCATGGCGGGTCGCACGCCGGCGACGGGACGCGGCGGCCACATCGCGCTGGAGGCGATGCGCGATCTGGCCGGGCTGGGCGAAGAGGGCAGCCTGACGATCGCGCTGCAGGGCTTCGGCAATGCCGGGCGCTGGTTCGCCGACGCAGCGGAGGAGGCTGGGCACACGATCGTCGCGGTCGCCGATTCCTCGGGCACGATCGCCGATCCCGACGGGCTCGACATCGACGAACTGGTCGCGGTGAAGAACGACAAGGGCAAGGTCACCGCCTATGATGGCGGCGAGGCCAGCGACGACCCCGAAAAGGTGCTCTCCACCGAATGCGACGTGCTGGTATTGGCCGCGCTGGGCGGGGTGATCGCCGACGAGGACGATGTGAAGCCGCTCGCGTGCAGGGCGATCGTCGAAATCGCCAACCGTCCGGTCCTGCCCGCCGCCGACACCGCGCTGGCCGATAGCGGGATCGAGGTGGTGCCCGATATTCTCGCCAACGGGGGCGGCGTGACGGTCAGCCATGCCGAGTGGGTGCAGGGCCGACAGGGCATCGCCTGGTCGGCGGACGAGGTCGACGACTATCTCGACAGCACCGTTGCCGCCGCCGCGGACAAGGTGCGCGAGGTGATGCAGGAGTGCGACACAGACATGCGCACCGCCGCCTATGTCGTCGCTCTGAAGCGGCTTTGCGCGGGGATCACGGCACACGGGACGCGCGCGGATTTCGGCAAGAGCTGAGCCGTCCGCCGGGCGAAACCTGCGGCGAACCGGCAACAGGGTGTGGGCAAGCGCACCGGGGGTGCCTTGCCCTCGGGCCAAATCACATTACCCTTGCGAATCGCGATGAAGAATCTGTTCGACCATGCAGCCACCACCGACGGTGTTACCGTGCGGGTCTCGGTCAACTTCATGCCGGAGCAGAGCGATCCGGCAAACAGCAAGTGGTTCTGGATCTACCATATCCGGATCGAGAACGCGTCGCGCGAACGCATTCAGCTCATGACCCGCCACTGGCGCATCACCGATGCGCAGGGCGTGGTGCGCCATGTCGATGGCGAGGGTGTGGTTGGTGAACAGCCGGTGCTGACCCCGGGCCGCAGCCACGATTACGTGTCGGGCTGCCCGCTGACGACGCCGTTCGGTTCGATGGAGGGCTTCTACACCTTCCACCGCGAAGATGGTTCGCCGATCGAGGTGCGCATTCCCTTCTTCCCACTCGCGGCCCCCGCCACCGCGCATTGATGTGGTCGGAGCCGTCGCCCCTGCGCAGGCAGGGGCCCAGCAGACATTGAGGCTCGCACGCCTTCGGCATCCCTCGCGAACATCAGCGATCGCCGACACGGAGCACGTTATAGCGGACGTCATCTGGGCCCCTGCTGCCTGCGCAGGGCGACGATGGGAGGCAAGCAGACGGCTTGCCGTGCGCGCCTGCGCTGGCTAGCGCCAGAACCGTCATGAAGCGCACGCTCCTGCCCCTCAACGCCCTGCGCGTCTTCGACGCGGCGGCGCGCCACCTTTCCTTCACCCGCGCGGCGGACGAGCTGGCGGTCACCCCCGCCGCCGTCGGCCAGCAGATCCGCGCGCTCGAAGACCATCTCGGCACGGTGCTGTTCCGCCGCACCAGCAAGGGGCTGGAGCTGACCGAAGAGGGCGGCGCGGGGCTCGACAATCTGCGCGAAGGCTTCCTGCGGTTCGAGGAAAGCGTCGCCGCGATGCAGGCCGGGCAGGCGGTCGATCGCTATGCCGTGGGCGCGCCGCGCGGCATTCTGGAAGACT
>CAZNOY010000017.1:0-40966 GCA_964574905.1 uncultured Citromicrobium sp.
CTGGCGGGCGTGCTGCTGAAGCTGGGCGGTTACGGCTTCATCCGCTTCAGCCTGCCGATGTTCCCCGAAGCTTCCGCGCAGTTCATGTGGCTGGTCTTCGGCCTGTCGATGGTCGCGGTGGTGGTCACCAGCCTGATCGCTCTCGTCCAGCACGACATGAAGAAGCTGATCGCCTATTCGTCGGTCGCGCACATGGCGATCGTGACCGCGGGCTTGTTCGCGTTCAATTCGCAGGGGATCGAGGGCGCGATGGTGATGATGCTGTCGCACGGCCTCGTCTCGGGCGCGCTGTTCCTGTGCGTGGGCGTGATTTACGACCGGCTGCACACGCGCGAGATCGATCGCTACGGCGGGCTCGCCACCAACATGCCGCGTTATGCGCTGTTCTTCATGCTGTTCACCATGGCCAGCATCGGCCTGCCGGGGACCAGCGGCTTCGTCGCCGAGTTCATCAGCCTTGCGGGCGTGTACCAGGCGTCGAGCACGACGACCTTCGTGCTGACCACCGGGATCATCCTGGGCGCAGGCTACATGCTGTACCTCTATCGCCGGGTTGTCTTCGGCGAGCAGAAGAACGCCGATGCCGCCGCGATGCCCGATCTCAACGCGCGCGAGTGGCTGATGCTTGCGCCGGTGGCCGCAGCGGTGCTGTGGATGGGCGTTTACCCCGAGAGTTTCCTTGCCCCGATGCGCGGTGACATTGCTGCGATCGAGGCGCGCATCGCGCGCGCCGCGCCGCAGGGCGATGCCGATGTCGTGTTGGGCACGCCGCGTGCGCACGAAGCGAACTACGTGGAAGGTGAGCACGGCGGGGGCGAACACGGCACTGGCGAACACGCTTCCGAAGGCGAACACGCGGCCGAGGGCGAACATGGCGGTTCCGCAGGAACCGAGGGCGAGCATTGATGGACTACGCAACTTCCTTTGGCCTCGTCATTCCCGAGCTGGTGTTGACCGTCTCGGGTCTGATCCTGCTGCTGGTCGCGGGTTTCGCGGGCAGTTCGGCGAGCCGTCTCGTCTCGATCCTCGCCGCCGTGGCGCTGGGCGGGGCGTGCTTCCTCACCGCGCCTGCGCTGGTGAACGGTGCGAGCGGTGCGGAAGCGACGGCATTCTACGGTCAGATCCGTGCCGATGCCTTCTCCTCATTCGCCAAGCTGCTGATCTATATCGCAGCGATTGCCTGCCTGATGGTCGCTCCGGCGTTCTTCACGCGGCTGCGCTCGATGCGGCCCGAATACCCGGTGCTGGTGCTGTTCGCGACGCTGGGCATGAGCATCATGGTCTCCGCGACCGACCTGCTGACGCTCTACATCGGGCTCGAGCTCAACAGCCTTGCCGCCTACGTGCTCGCCAGTTTCCTGCGTAACGACAGCCGATCGGCCGAAGCGGGCCTCAAGTACTTCGTGCTCGGCGCGCTCGCCAGCGGCATCCTGCTCTACGGGATGAGCCTGACCTACGGCTTCACCGGAACCACCAGCTTCGAAGGTATCCGCGCGGCGCAGGAAGCCGGGCTTTCGACCGGCGCGCTGTTCGGGCTGATCTTCGTGCTCGCAGGCCTTGCGTTCAAGATCAGCGCGGTGCCGTTCCACATGTGGACCCCCGACGTTTACGAAGGCGCACCGACCCCGGTGACGACCTTCTTCGCCACCGCGCCCAAGGTCGCGGCGGTCGCGCTCACCGCGCGCGTCGCGCTCGACGCCTTCGGTTCGCAGGCCGACGCATGGCGGCAGATCGTGATCTTCGCCGCGCTCGCATCGATCGTCGTCGGTGCGCTCGGCGCGATCGGGCAGAACAATCTCAAGCGGCTGCTCGCCTATTCCTCGATCAACAATGTCGGCTTCATCCTGATCGGTCTTGCAGCCGCGACCCCTGCGGGCGCGAGCGCGATGCTGTTCTACCTCGCGGTTTACGTCGCGATGTCGCTCGGCAGCTTTGTCGGCGTGCTGATGCTGCGCAACGGCGATGGCGATAACCTCGAGACCTTCGACGATATCGCGGGACTTTCCAGCACCCGGCCCGGCATTGCCTGGTGCCTGCTGATCCTGATGTTCAGCCTGGCGGGCATTCCGCCGCTGATGGGCTTCTTCGCCAAGCTGGAAGTGTTCCGCGCGGTGGTCGAGGCCGATCTCATCCCGCTCGCGGTGATCGGCATCGCGGCCAGCGTGATCGGTGCGTTCTACTACATCAAGTTCGTCAAGGTGATGTTCTTCGACGAGGCCGTCGGGCGCGCGACCAAGAGCGCCAGCATCTCGCAATGGGCGATCTTGGGCATCTGCACGCTGCTGATCTCGCCGCTCGGTTGGTTCCTGACGCGCGGGCTCGAAGCGATGACGACGACTGCGGCAGCCGGGCTGTTTCCGGGCGTCTGAGCCCGCAGTCGCCCGCCGCACCTTGATTCGCATAGTACCCGAAACCGGCTCCACCAACGCCGACCTGCTGGCTGCGCTGCGCCAGGGCGATCCGCTCCTCGAAGGCGATTGGCTGGTGGCAGACCGGCAAAGCGCCGGGCGTGGCCGCCAGGGGCGGGGCTGGTTCGACGGCTTCGGCAATTTCATGGGCTCGACGATCGTGCGCATCCAGCCTGGTCAGCCCCCGGCGCACACGCTCTCGCTGCTCGCAGGCGTCGCGCTGTTCGAGACGATCCAGGCGCTCATGTCCGCGATGCATCGCGTGGTGATCAAATGGCCCAACGATCTGCTGATCGGCGACGCCAAGCTCTCCGGCATCCTGCTGGAGGCGGAGCGCGATGCGGTGGTGATCGGCATCGGCGTCAATCTGGTCTGCGCGCCCGAGCTGTCCGACCGCAAGAGCGTGGCTCTGACGCAGTTCGGACCCGCGCCCGATCGTGACGCCTTTGCAGAGAGCCTCGCCGCACATTTCGCGACCGAGCTGGAACGCTGGCGGACCTACGGGCTCGAACCGCTGATCCGCAGCTGGAGCGCAGCAGGCACGCCCAAGGGAACGACGGTGAGCGTGCACGAGCCCGATGGAGGCAAGGTGAGCGGTAAGTTCGACGGGTTGGAAGCCGACGGATCGATGCGACTGCGCTTGGCCGATGGCACCAGCCGTGTCATTCACGCAGGCGATGTGATCCTGGCGGAGGACAGCTGATGCTGCTCGCAATCGATGTCGGCAATACCAACCTCGTCTTCGCGCTGTTCGACGACGATTCCGGATCGGGACCGGGGCGGGCTGATCCGCGCGCACGCTGGCGCATTTCCACCGACGGGCGGCGCACGGGCGATGAATACGCGGTGTGGCTGTTCCAGCTGCTCGGCATAGAGGGCGTCGCACGCGAGGATATCACGCACATCATCTTCGGATCGGTGGTGCCGCGTGCGGACCACAACCTGACCGTTCTGTGCGAGAAATACTTCGGCATCACCCCGATCATCGCCGGGCAGGGCGATGCGGCATGGAATTTCGAGATCGACGTCGATCTGCCCAGCAGCCTCGGCGCAGACCGCGCGCTCAACTGCATCGCCGCGCATGCGCTGGTCGGCGGCGACATGGTCGTGGTCGATTTCGGCACCGCGACGAAGTTCGAGGCGGTCGATTTCAACGGCGCGTACAAGGGCGGGATCATCGCGCCGGGCATCAACCTGTCGCTCGACGCGCTGGTCGGCAAGACCGCCAAGTTGCCGCGCATCGCCATCCACGCGCCCGATACGGACAGTGTTATCGGCCGGAATACCGAGGATCAGATGCTGATCGGCGTGTTCTGGGGCTATGTCGCGATGATGGAAGGCCTGATCGCGCGCATGAAAAAAGAAATCGGTCGCCCCGTCAAAGTCGTCGCCACCGGCGGCCTGTCGGTCTTGTTCGACGATCATACCGACATATTTGACGTGGTGGATACCGACCTGACGATCCGCGGCCTGCACCTGCTCGCCCAGCGGACGATCAACAAGGAATAGAATGAAGAAGAATTTCAAGCCGGAGAACGAACTCCTGTTTCTGGCGCTCGGCGGTTCGGGCGAAATCGGGATGAACGTCAATCTCTACGGCTGCGACGGCAAGTGGCTGATGGTCGATCTGGGCATGACCTTCGGCGCCAACGAATATCCGGGTATCGAACTGGTTTTCGCCGATCTCGAATTCATCGAGGATCGCACGCGAGACCTGCTGGGCATCGTGCTGACCCACGCGCACGAGGATCACATCGGCGCAGTGCCCTATTTCGCAGCCGATCTTGGCGTGCCGCTGTTCGCGACCCCGTTCACGGCGGAACTGGTGCGGCGCAAGCTGCAGGAGGCGAAGCTGGAAAAGGAAGTGCCGCTGCATATCGTGCGCGAAGGCGACGATGATATGCAGATCGGGCCTTTCGGCATCCGGTACCTACCGCTGGCGCACTCGATCGCAGAGGGCAACGCGCTGCTGATCGACACGCCCTACGGCAAGGTCTTCCACACCGGCGACTGGAAGCTCGACGAAGATCCGATCATCGGCGAGCCCACCACCGAGGAGGAACTGCGCGAAATCGGCGAGGATGGCGTGCTGGCGCTGGTGTGCGACAGCACCAACGTCTTCAACCCCGAAGCGAGCGGCTCCGAAGGCGCGGTGTTCAAGGGGCTGCTGGAGCAAGTGCAGAGCTGGCCCGACCGGCGGATCGTGGTGACCACCTTCGCCTCCAACGTCGCGCGCCTGCAAACGCTGGGCGAGATTGCGCGCGAAACCGGGCGCGAAGTGGTGATCGCGGGCCGCTCGCTCGACCGCATCATCGAGGTGTCGCAGGGCTGCGGCTACCTGACCGATTTCCCCCAGCCGATCGACTGGGACACCGCGATGAACATGCCGCGCGGCAAGGTGTTGATCCTCGCCACCGGCGGGCAGGGCGAGCCACGCGCTGCGCTGGGCCGCATGGCGGACAACAACCATCCGATCGAGCTGGCCCGTGGCGACGTGGTGCTGTTCTCCAGCCGCCAGATCCCGGGTAACGAGATTGCGATCGGCAAGGTGATGAACCAGCTGGCCGAACGCGGCATCGTGATGGTGACCGACCGGCAGAGCATGATCCACGTCTCGGGCCACCCCGGACGCCCCGAATTGCAGGCGCTGTACGAATGGCTGAAACCCGAAGTGCTGGTGCCCGTGCACGGCGAGGTGCGCCACATGCAGGAACAGGCGCGGCTTGGTCTTGCAGAGGGTATTCCGCACGCGGTGTTCCAGAAGAACGGCGATATCGTCAGCCTCGCGCCGGGTGAGCCGGGCAAGATCGGCAGGGTGCCGACGGGCCGTCTGGTGCTCGACGGGGATATCATCGTGCCCGCCGATGGCACAGCCATTACCGAACGCCGCCGGATGGCGCGCGACGGCATGCTGATGGTCGTGCTGACGGGCAAGGACGAAGTGACGATCCGCGCGCTCGGCCTGCCGCTGGACGAGGATTTCCCCGACTTCGTGGCAGAGGCGACGCGCGACGTGCAGGAGGCCCTGCGGCGCCTGCGCGGACGCGATGCGAACGATCCTGCCGCGCGGCACGAAGCGGCGCGTCTCGCGGCGCGGCGGGCGGCCAATCGCTGGTCGGGCAAGCGTCCGCAGGTTCAGGTTATCATGCCGGGGGAATGACATGGCGCTCTGGTCGATAGTGGCGATCTATATCCTCGTCTGGATTTTCGTCGCCTTTGTGATGCTGCCCTTCGGCGTGCGCACGCACGAGGAAATGGGGCATCCGCTGGTGCCCGGTCAGGCCGAAAGCGCCCCGGCCAATTTCCGCCCCGGCAGGCTGCTGCTACGCGCGGCGGTGATCGCGGCGGTGCTCACCGCGATCTGGGTGCTGAACTGGCAATATGGCTGGGTGACGCGCGAGAGCTTCGACTTCATGCTGCCGCCGGGCCAGCGGTCGACCGCTTAACCGGCGCGCAGCCGCTCCAGCGCCTGCGCCATCGCCACGTAGAGCTTGCCGACTTCCGAGCCGAGCAGCGTCACCGCCAGGGCGTTGCCGTCGCGCGTGGAAAGCAACGTGCGCAGCATTGCCTCGAAGTCGTGGATGTAGCGGTTGGCGTGCTCGCGGAAATCGTCGTCCTCGTCGTACAGTTCGGCGATTTCGCGTGCCTGCGTGTTGTCGAGCAGGCGCACCGCGCGGCGGGTGAAGATACCGCGGTCCCCGCGAAGGTAGCTCGCCCATGCCGTGTCCGAAACCTCGCTCGAAAGCGCCTTGGCGATGTCGATCGCGTTCGAATTGAGGCTTTCGGTGATCAGCGCCACGCGCCGTGCGAAGTCGTTGTCGACCTGCTCCTCTGCCCGTTCGCGCGCCACCGCGACGCGCGTTTCCAGATTGCCTGCCAGTTCGTTGACGAGCGAGAGCTGGTCGCGCAGCTGACGCGCGGCTTCGCGCGCGGCGTCCGCCGAGCGCGCCGTCGCCTCGCGCAGTTCGGCGAGCGCCTCTTCGGCCTGTTCGCGGATCGTCGTTGCCACCGAGCCTGCCGCGTTCTCGCCGATCCGCGCGCCCAGATCGTGCCCGTCTTCGGCGGCGTAGCGTTCCATCGCCCCGCGTGCCTTGTCCGCCGCGCGCTCCAGCTGGTCGACCGCTTCGGTGACCCGCGTCGCGAGCGTTTGCGACACCGCACCCGCATCCTCGTCGAGCAGCGCCAGCGAAGTGCGCAGGGCGGCGATATTCTCGCCCATCACTTCGCGCGTCTGCGCCAGCCGATCGTCGATCCGGTCCGCGACGCCGAAGATTTCTTCGCCCTTTTCGCGCGTTTCGACGACGTAGGCAGACAGACGCTCGCTGCGTTCGGCACCTTCGTCGATCGTGCGACGCAGCCTTTCGCCGTTCTCGCGCAGCGCATCGAGGCGCGCTTCGGCGGCTTCCATCGCATCGGGCAGAACGTCGCGGCTGTGCGTTGCACCGGCCTGGATCAGTTCGAGCAGCCGCACGCCCGCTTCGGTCGCATCGTTCAATGTGGCTTCGAGCGCGGCCAGATCTGTCGCGCTGCTCCCCAGCCGCTCTTCCAGAGTGCCGGTCGCGTCGAGCAGAGTTTCGCGCGCGGTCGAGGCATTCTGCGCGATTTCGGCGATCCGTTCGCTCGCGCTCGCCAGCCGGTTGGCGGCGACGTCGCCAGCCTCGGCAATTTCGCGGGCGACCGCTTCGTGCCGTTCCTTGCGTTCGGCAAGCCCGGCATCAATGTCCGCCAGCCGCGCCTCGAGCGTGTTGAGTGCGTTCTGCTCGATCTCTTCCAGCCGCGCGCGGCGTGCATCGACCCAGGTGACGAACTCGCTGTCGCGCGCCTTCATCGCCTCGTCGATCCGTTCGGCCTCTTCGCGCAGCGATGTGAGCCGCGCCTGTGCCGACGACATTGCATGATCGTCGATCGACTGAACCTCGGTAATAGCGGCGGTCAGCCGCTCACGCAGCTTCTCGATCCGGTTCTGCGCGGCGGCGAGCGCTTCGACCTCGCGCCCGTCCAGCTCGGCGCGGAAGCCTTCGCTCTGTTCGCGCAGCGCGGTGAAACGGGCATCAGCCATGGCTTCGAGTTCGGAAACGCGGTCGCCCAGCGCACTCAGCGTGCGATCGACCTGATCGCGGAAGTGGCCCACGTGGCGTTCGCCCGCTTCGCCGAATTCGTTGAGCTTCGAAAGGCCGCTGCTCAGCGTATCGAGCGCGGCGTGGGCCCGGTCGCCCGCCGATCCGACCGCATTGGCCGCATCGCGCGAGGCATTGGCAATCACCGGCAGATCGTCGCGCAGGCGCGCCATATTGGCGAGCGCGGTCTCCGAAACGCGGGCGATCCGCTCCACTTCCGCGCCATTCTCCGCAACCAGCGCCTCGATCCGGTCGGCGTTCTGCGCCAAGCGCGAAGCGGCGACGCGGCCATGCGATTCAAGTTCGCGGGTCTGGGTGGCGAGAAATTCGCGCGCGAGGCTCAATTCGCGGTTCACCGCGGAGAGCCGCGTTTCCAGCTCGGCGATATCGGCGGCGGCGGCCTTTGCGGTGGCGCGCATCAGCGTGCTCTGGCGACCGATGCGCTGGCTGACCGCGTGCCACGCGAACAGGATCAGCAGGGCGGGGACAGTCCAGGTGACGATCGCATCGCTCCACGCGGGCAGATCCATCGCGGCGAAGCTGGCGGGCCCGCGCGCCATCACGAACAGTGCGGTCCAGCCGATCAGCGCGAGTATCGCAACCGCCGTCGCGACGGGGCTGGCGAAGCGCGGACTGCGCAATTCGCCGTCGTCGTCCTGCTCGGCCAGCGGTTCCTCGGGTGTGTAGCCTGCGTGCGTTTCCGGGTCGCGCACGGGTGCCTCGCTGCCTGTGACAGCATCATCTTGCCCGACTGCCTTGATCGACGAACCCCCGCTCATAATGCCATGACCTATCACGTTTCGATTGAGGTGAAACCCCGCGTTAACCGCTTGGCCCGTAGGGATGCCGGCATGGCTTTCGAAAATGCCGCCTTTACCGCCACGCTCGCCGCTGCTGCGGGTGACGATCCCGCGCTGCTCGGCGAGCTGCGTGGCGCCTTTCGCGAAAGCCTTGCCCAGCAAATCGATCTCCTGCGCCGCTCGCGCTGCGATGGCAACTGGTTGATTGCCGCGCAACGGATCAAGGGCCTCGCGGCGAGCTTCCATGCAGAAGAGCTGATCGCGCTGGGGCAGGCCGCCATCGACGCGGCACCGGGCGATCCGGTCGCGCTGCGCGGTCTCGACGATTTTCTGCAAGAGTTCGACCAGACCATCGCAGGTTGATCGCGTTTTCTTTGTGGCGCTCGCCTTGGCGCGGGCGCTACTCGACCCCAATTCATCCCTGCAATTCGTTCACAGCCTGGGCATGCGAGTGCTGCACTGCACCCGAGCCTGTGCTAACTGAGCGTTCGCGCGTTGGATCAGGGATAATCGGCCCTTAACGATAGCGGGTTAAGCAAGCACGGTGACGGACAGCCGAATGACCAGTATGCCGGAAGCAATGATGGCCGACCAACCGGTCGATGCCGCACTGCGCGCCGAGCTGGCGCGCGGCGACATGGCGCTGTCGACGCTGACGCCGGTGCTGACCCACTTCCTCAACACGCAGGATCGCTCGCTGTTCAGCGATTCGATTGTCGCGCGCGTGCGCGGAATGCTGCGCAGCGCATCCTACCGGCTGCTGCGGGTAGAGGCGGACGCAATCGGTGCCAACGACGTCTTCGCCCATGCCGAGAGCCGCGCCGATGCGCTGGCCGAAGAGTTGGGGCGTCACGCCGCTTTTCTGGGCCATTGCCACGCGCTCGCCATCGAATGGCAGCTGGCGGACCGGCTGCGTACGCGCAACGGGATCGACCCGGTGCTCTCGCCGCTGCTGCAATCGCTGATCGCGTCCGACGATGCGGAAGTGTCCGACGCAGCGATGGGTACGCTGGCAGCGCAGGCGCGCTTCATCGAGCAGCAGAAGCGCATGGAAATGCCGCTTGCCGAGCTGCCCGAGGACCAGTTTGCCAATTTCATCTCGGTCTGGCGTCGCCAGCGCGACGATGTGGGCGAGGATCTTGCCGCCACGGTCGAAGGGCGCATTCGCCAGATGCGTGCGGAGAACGAGGCGCGTCTCTCGCTGCTCGATCGCACCTTCGCAGGGCTCGGCAACCGGGCCGATGTGGCGCTTTCGCTGACCCATGCAGGATCGGCGCTGTTCCTCACCACGCTGGCGCGCAGGGCGGGGCAGGAGCGTGACATTGCCGTGGTGTCCACCAATGACCGGCAGCTGGTCCGCTTTGCGCTCTCATTGCGTGCCGCCGGCCTGAGCCCGGCCGAAACGCGCGCGCAGCTGCGCTGCCTGCATCCCGATGCGACCATGCCCGCAATGATCGAGCAGGTCGGCACCGCCGATGCCCGCGCGCTCCTTGAATCCTCGCCCTTCGGGCATGCCGAGTAAGGGCCGATGGACGATCAGACTTACCTTGCGCGCGCGCGCACCGATTCGATGGATCGCCTTGTCGCTGCCGACGAGCCGCTCGCGGCGCTTCAGCGGCGGTGCGGGGGTGAAATCCCCGGCACCATAGCGATTCCCGAACTGCGCGAGCAGGTGCGCAAGGCACGCCGTACCAATCTGCGGCTCGGACGCACGATCCACGCCTATGATGGCAGCGACCGGATCAAAGCCTGGATGGAGATCGTGCCGGGCGAAAATGGCAGCGATTCGGGCTGTTCCATCGGAGTGGTAACCTGGCAGGCGAGCGCGCCGCCGACCGAGCGTGACGACGATGCCGCCGCCCGCCGCGATGCGATCGACGACGCGCTGGCGGAATTGCACGCCCGCCTCGACCCGGATCAGCGTGTGCTGACCGTCCATACAGAGGCGGAAGACCTGCAGCCGCTCTACGCCAGGATGAGCCAGAACTTGGGCAGGGTGTGGACCGATTTCGTCCAGATCGAAGGGAGCCAGCACGCACAGCCGCTGCATTGGCGGCTGCTCGATCAGGCGCGCGTCGCGATCGAAGGCAGCCCGCGCAACTGGACCGCCCGGCTGATCCCGCTGGGCGCGCCCAATCCGGGCTCGCAGGGGTTCGAGCTGTACCTGATTGCCAACCGCGCATGGGTCGCCCGCAAGGAACGGCGCGACCGCCGCGCCGACGATGGCGCCTCTATCGGGCGCGATCTCACCCCGATCCTGCGCCAGCCGATCGCGCGGATCGTCGCCAATGCCGAAACGATCCGCTCGCGCCTCGCGGGGCCGCTGGGCGACGAATACAGCGATTATGCGCGCGACATCGTCAATGCAGGGCAGCACCTGCTGTCGCTGGTCGACGATCTGACCGATCTCGAAGTGGTGGAAGCCGACGGTTTTCGGGCCGCACCCGACCCGATCGACCTCGCCGATGTCGCGCAGCGCGCTGCGGGTATCCTCGCGGTGCGTGCGCAGGAGAAGCGCATTACGATTTCCGCGCCTCCGCCCGACGCAAGCCAGCCCGCGACGGCGGAATTCCGCCGCGTGCTGCAAGTGCTGCTCAACCTGATCGGCAATGCGATCCGCTATTCACCCGAGGGTTCGACGATCACCGTCTCGCTCGGCAGCGATGGCAGGCAGGCGCGCGTGTCGGTGCGCGACGAAGGGCCGGGCCTCGACGAAAAGGCGCAGCGGATCGTGTTCGACAAGTTCGAGCGACTGGGCCGCAGCGACGGCGGCGGTTCGGGGCTGGGGCTCTATATCTCGAAGCGGCTCGCGCAGGCGATGGGCGGCGATCTGACGATCGACAGCCGACCGGGCGAGGGCGCGACATTCACGCTCGCCGTGCCGCTCGGAGCGAACGGGGGCTAACTGCCGAGAGCGTCGAATTCCTCGGGCGTAAATTCGAAGATGCACTTCAGTTCGAGGCTGGCCTTGCGCCTGTATTCCAGTCGCCCTGCGCCCGAGGGTGCCGCCTCGCTGCTGCGGATGCAGAAATCCAGCGTGCCACACTGGATATGCCAGGTCACCGATCGCTGAATGGCCTCATCCGCCGCCGCGGTCTTCGCGAAGGTGGAAGCCAGCGTGATGACGTATTTCTCTTTGGGTTGCAGCTTGTGCGGTGTCAGCACCTCGAGCGTCAGTTTGCTCGGCTGCGCTCCGAATACCGTCGTTCCGCTCGGGGCAAACTCGATCAGATTGCCTTCGCCATGCAGCCCCGGGAAGGCACTGACCGTGCTCTGGCTGAGCACTTCGAGCGAACCGAGCGCCTTCATCGAATGTTCGTAAGGCAACGCGCACTGGAACGCGTTGGGCGTTTCCTGTGCATGCGCCGCGCCTCCAGCGAGAAGCGAAGCGAGCGCGGCAAGATATCCAAAGGACTTCACGCAATCACCTTCCAATCAGCGTCGATGCGATTGGAAGGGTAGATCGTGCGCGACGATCTACCCAGTGACAATTGCTGACAGGACCACGCCGGAGCGTGGCCCTGCATGTCTCAGCGCTTGTCGACGGGCACGTAGTCGCGCTGCGCCGGGCCGGTGTAGAGCTGGCGCGGGCGGCCGATCACCTGCGCGGGGTCGGAGATCATCTCGTTCCACTGCGCGACCCAGCCGACGGTGCGCGCCAGCGCGAACAGCGCGGTGAACATCGTAGTCGGGAAGCCGATGGCGGACAGGATGATGCCCGAGTAGAAATCGACGTTGGGGAACAGCTTCTTCTCGACGAAATAATCGTCGTTGAGCGCCATTTCTTCCAGCTGCAGAGCGGTTTCGAACACGGGATCGTCGACCTTGAGCGCCTTGAACACCTCGCGCACGGTCTTCTGCATCACGGTCGCCCGCGGATCGTAGTTCTTGTACACGCGGTGGCCGAAGCCCATCAGGCGGAACGGATCGTTCTTGTCCTTCGCGCGCTCGATGTAATGCGGGATGCGATCGGGCGTGCCGATTTCGCGCAGCATGTTGAGCGCGGCTTCGTTGGCCCCGCCATGCGCCGGACCCCACAGACACGCGATCCCGGCGGACATGCACGCGAAGGGGTTTGCGCCCGACGAACCGGCCAACCGCACCGTGCTGGTGGAGGCGTTCTGTTCGTGGTCGGCGTGGAGGATGAAGATCCGGTCCATCGCCCGCTCGACCTCGGGTATCACCTCGTAAGGCTCGGCCGGCACGCCGAAGGTCATGCGCAGGAAATTGCCCGTGTAGCTCAGCGAGTTATCCGGCTGCATGAAGGGCTGGCCGATCGAATACTTGTACGCCATCGCCGCGATCGTCGGCATCTTGGCGATCAGCCGGTGGCTCGAAATCTTGCGATGTTCCGGGTCCGCGATGTCGGTGCTGTCGTGGTAGAATGCCGACAGCGCGCCGACCACGCCGCACATGATCGCCATCGGGTGCGCATCGCGGCGGAACCCGCGATAGAAGGTCATCAGCTGTTCGTGCAGCATCGTGTGGCGGCTGATCGTGTAGGTGAATTCGTCCAGCTCGGTGGCAGAGGGCAACTCGCCGTTGAGCAGCAGGTAGCTGACTTCCATGAAGCTGGAATTCTCGGCCAGTTGCCCGATCGGGTAGCCGCGGTGGAGCAGCACGCCCTCTTCGCCGTCGATGAAGGTCAGCGCGCTCTCGCAGCTGGCGGTCGACTTGAAACCCGGATCGTAGGTGAAACGGTTGGTGGTGCCGTAGAACTTGCGGATATCGACGACTTCGGGCCCGCATGTGCCTTCCAGAACGGGGAATTCCTGGGTGTCGCCGGCGATCTCCAGCTTTGCGGTGGTATCCGACATGGGGCTCTCCTTAGTTTTGTGTGTGGTCCGCCGAAACAGCCTGCGCTTCTATCCGCGCAAGCGACTCCTCTTTGCCGAGGAGGGCGAGAACATCGAAAATTCCAGGGCTTGTCGTCGTCCCGGTGAGGGCGGCCCGAAGGGGTTGGGCGAGCTTTCCGAGGCCCACTTCCAGCCGCTCTGCAAGCGATTTGGTAGTGGCTTCCAGCCCGTCGGTTGTCCAGTCGTTTTCGGCAGCCAGAACAGCGTGCACGTCCGCCAGCCGCGCGCGTGCCTCGTCGTCGAGCAGCGCAGCGGCCTTCTCGGTCAGTGCGAGCGGGCGTTTGGCGAACAGGAAGCGTGCGTTATCAGCGAGTTCGTGCGTGTCCTTCGCGCGGGTCTTGAGCACGGGCATCGCCCGGGCGAGCAGCGCAGTATCGATGTCTCCATCGACGCTGTCGGCCAGCTCTCCGGCGACCAGATCGGCCAGTCGGGCATCGTCCGCCTCACGAATATGGTGCCCGTTGAGGTTCTGCAGCTTCTTGATGTCGAAGCGTGCCGGGCTGCGCCCGACGCCGTCGAGATCGAACAGCGCAATCGCCTCTTCCCGGGTCAGCTCCTCGCGGTCGCCATGACCCCAGCCGAGCCGAAGCAGATAGTTGAACAGTGCCTCGGGCAGAATGCCCAGCTCGTCACGATAGGCCTCCACGCCGACCGCGCCGTGCCGTTTGGACAGCTTGGCCCCGTCGCTGCCGTGGATCAGCGGGACATGCGCATAGACCGGGTCGGGCCAGCGATCCTCGATAGCGTTCATCGCGCGATAGATCGGCAGCTGGCGGAAGGCGTTGTTCAGATGATCGTCGCCCCGGATGACGTGGGTTACGCCCATGTCGTGATCGTCGACCACCACCGCCAGCATATAGGTCGGCGTGCCGTCCGCGCGCAGCAGGATGTAGTCGTCGACTTCCTCGTTCTTCACCGTGACGCGGCCCTGCACCGCATCCTCGATCACGGTCTCGCCTTCCTTGGGCACCTTGAGGCGGATGGTGAAGGGCGCACCTTCCTGCTCGGGGCCCGGCTCGCGGTCGCGCCAGCGCCCGTCGTAACGTAGCGGCTGCTTGTTGGCGCGCTGCTCGGCGCGCATCTGCTCGAGCTCTTCGGTCGTCGCGTAGCAGCGGTAGGCATGGCCATGCTCGAGCAGCGTGCGCGCAACCTCGGCATGGCGCTCGGCCCGGTCGGTCTGGAACACCGGCGGCGCGTCGAAATCGAGTCCGAGCCAGTCGAGCCCGTCGATGATCTTGTCGATTGCGTCCTGCGTGGAGCGCTTGCGGTCGGTATCCTCGATCCGCAGCAGCACCTTGCCGCCGTGGTGGCGCGCGTAGAGCCAGTTGAACAGCGCGGTGCGCGCGCCACCCAGATGCAGGTAGCCGGTCGGCGATGGGGCGAAGCGGGTAATGATCGTGCCGGTTTCGCTTGCCATCGAGGCGCGCATCCTTTCCATCTGACGAATATGGCGACGCAGCACCCGTCTGATCCGGCGACCGATCGTGAAACACGATCGGGTTTCGCTGGCAGAACAGCCGATGGTGCAGCGCAGCAGCGGCTTTGGCAGGTGGCCGGGCTCGTGTCCAGCCCGGTGGCGACGCTGGTGCGCGCAGCCGACCATGGGCTGGCGCGTGGAGGGCTCGAACGCGGGCCCTGGCTGGTGGTGGCGGTGGTCGCCGGGATCGCGCTCTGGTTCGCCTTGCCGAGCGTGGTTGCGTGGCTCGGCGTGGTGGGTGCAGGGCTTGCCGCCGCGTCCCTCGGCGCAGTGCTGCTGTGGCGGGAGCGGCTGCCCGACCTGGCGTTGGCGCTGCTCGGTATCGGTCTCGCGCTGGCCTTCGGGATACTCCTGATCTGGGCGCGTTCGGCGACGGTGGGTGCTCCGGCAATCGAGTACCCGCAGATGCGCACGATCGACGCGCGGGTACTCGAGCGCGAGGAACAGCCTGCGCGCGATCGGCTGAGGCTGATCGTCGCAGCGCGCGATGGCGAGAGTGGCGAGGCGATCAAGCTGCGGGTCAACGTGCCGCTCGACCACGCCAGCCCGGATTTGCAGCGCCAGTTGCAAAGGGGCGCGGTCGTCCGCCTGACCGCGCGGCTGATGCCGCCCGCGCCGCCGCTGGTGCCGGGCGGGTACGACTTTGCCCGCACCGCATGGTTCCAGGGGCTCGCCGCGACCGGATCGGTGGTCGGCCCGGTCGAGGTGCTCGAACCACCGCCACCGGGCTGGGGCGGGATCGCCGCCGTGCAGCGGGACCTTTCCGCGCATGTCCGGTCGCGACTCGGGGGATCGGCAGGCAGCATCGCCGCCGCCTTCGCCAGCGGGGATCGCGGGGCGATTGCCGAGGCGGACGAGGACGCGATGCGCGATGCGGGGCTGACGCACCTGCTCTCGATCAGCGGATTGCACGTGAGCGCGGTGATCGCGGCAGCGTACTTCCTCGCGCTCAAGCTGCTGGCGCTGTGGCCATGGCTGGCCTTGCGCGTGCGGTTGCCGGTGGTTGCGGCGGCGGTCGGTGCGCTGGCGGGGATGGGGTACACGCTGCTGACGGGCGCGGAGGTGCCCACGGTGCGCAGCTGCGCGGCTGCCGTGCTTGTGCTGATCGCGCTGGCGCTGGGGCGAGAGCCGCTGACCTTCCGGCTGCTGGCGGTGGCAGCGGGCTTCGTCCTGTTGCTGTGGCCGGAGAGTGTCGCGGGGCCGAGCTTCCAGATGAGCTTTGCCGCGGTGATCGCGATCGTGGCGCTCCACAACAGCACCCCGGTGCGCGCCTTCCTCGCCCCGCGCGAGGAGGCGTGGTGGATGCGGCCTGTGCGTGGCGGGGTTATGCTGCTGGTGACCGGGCTGGTGATCGAGGTCGCGCTGATGCCGATCGTGCTGTTCCACTTCCATCGCACGGGGATGTACGGCGCGCTGGCCAACATGGTCGGCATTCCGCTGGTCACCTTCGTCTCGATGCCGCTGATCGCGCTGGCGCTGACGCTCGACCTGGTGGGGGCGGGCGCGCCCGTGTGGTGGCTGGTGGGCAAGTCGCTCGACTTGCTGCTCGGCATTGCGCATCTCACCGCGAGCCAGCCGGGGGCGGTGAAGCTGGCGCCGCATATGGGCGGGCTGGCCTTCCTCCTGTTCGTGGGTGGGGGGCTGTGGCTGGCGTTGTGGAGCGGGCGCGCGCGGTTCTGGGGGCTTGCGCCGGTCGCCATCGCCACCGTGCTGACCATCGCTACTCCTCGGCCCGACATCCTGGTATCGCGCGACGGGCGCGATGTTGCGATCATCGAGGATGGCGAGCTGTTGAGCCTGCGCGCGACCAGCTCATCCTACGCGAGCGACACGCTGGCCGAGCTTGGTGCGTTCGATGGCCCGCCGAGGCCGCTGGCGCAATGGCCGGGTGCGCGGTGCAGCGCCGAGTTCTGCGTCGCGACGCTGGCGCGCGAGGGACGGGCCTATCGCGTGCTGCTGGCGCGCGGGCGCGAGTACGTGACAGAGCGCGATCTGGCGGCGGCCTGCGCGCGGGTCGACATCGTGGTGGCGGACCGCTGGCTGCCGTACAGCTGTCGCCCGCGCTGGCTCAAGGCCGACCGGCGGATGCTCGAGCAGACCGGCGGGCTGGCGATCCGGCTGACGGATCGCGGCGTGCAGACCGTTGCGCAGGGGCAGGGTGCGCATGGCTGGTGGCACGGGGCGGGCGGCATCCCGCGTGAGCAGGAGCCGCCCCAACCCCGCAAAGCTCAGTGATAGCGGCGCAGCAGCCCCGCCAGCTTGCCCTGAACCTGCACGCTGCGTGCGTCGTAAACCTGCGGTTCGTAGCTGGCATTCGCCGGATCGAGCCGCACGCGTCCGCCATCGCGCCACAGGTACTTGAGCGTCGCTTCGGCATTGTCGACCAGCGCGACCACGATGTCGCCATCGCGCGCGGTGTCGGCGCGGCGGATCAGCGCATAGTCGCCGTCGAAAATCCCGGCTTCGATCATCGAATCGCCTGAGACTTCGAGCGCGAAATGCTCACCGGGCCCGAGCAGCGCAGCAGGCACCGGCAGGCTCTGGTGATCCTCGAACGCCTCGATCGGGGCACCCGCCGCAATCCGGCCGTGGAGCGGAATGTCGATCACGTCATTGGCTGCTTCGGGCATCTGCGCGGGAACGCGCGTCGTCTGTGCGCCCAGATCATTGGCGGGCTTGGGCATCGAGCCCGCGACCGCGCTCTCGGGCATCTTGAGCACTTCGAGCGCGCGCGCACGGTTGGGCAGGCGGCGAATGAAGCCGCGTTCCTCGAGCGCGGAAATCAGGCGGTGCACGCCCGACTTGCTCTTGAGATCGAGCGCCTCCTTCATTTCCTCGAACGAAGGCGAAATCCCGGTCTCTTCGAGCCGGTCATGGATAAACCGGAGCAATTCATGCTGCTTTGCCGTCAACATCGGACGTCTTCTCCGCGCTACGTGTTCGCCTGGTGCGAACGAATGCGGAACAATTAGGCAACCAATTTTTGCAAGTCAAGCATATGCGCGGTTTTCCAACAGAAATGCTGGAACAAACGCCCCCGCTTCGGATGCACTCGTCTTCGCGGGGCGGTCAACGAGGACTTGCGCATGGGCGAGCGCGTGAAGCGCCGAACTGTCCTGCACGCTGACCGCTTCGATACCCTCGGGATGCCAGCGCGCGCGCAGGAATTCGCGCCGCGCACCGCCTGCGGGGAGGGCAGCAGCCAGTTGTAGAGGGACCGCGCGCGGCAGGCATTCGCGCGCACCAGCCAGCCTGAGCACCGCGGGCAGCATGAACAGGAAGCCAGTCACGAAGCTCGAGACCGGATTGCCCGGCAGGCCGAGGACCACCGTATCCCCGCGCCGCGCGACCAGCAGTGGCTTGCCCGGCTTGATCGCCACGCGCCAGAAATCGAGCGAAAATCCTGCCGCTTCGAGCGCGGGCTTCACCAGGTCGTGCGGTCCGACCGATGCGCCGCCGCTGATGACGACGAGCGGCGCGTCGTTGCTGGCTTCCAGAATGGTGCGGGTGATCGCTTCGGCGTCGTCGGGCACCGGGCCGAGGCTGGAGACTCGCGCGCCTGCCTGCCGCGCCATCGCCGCGAGCATCGCTCCGTTGGTGGCGGGGGTCTGGTGCGGCGCGCAGGCCGATGGATCGGCGCACAGCTCGTCGCCGCATTCGATGACACCGATCTTGGGCGCTACGTGGACCACAGCCTCGGCGACGCCGCCCGCGCGCGCGAGCGCGAGTTGCGCCGGGCCCAACCGAGTGCCCGCAGCGAGCAGCGTGTCTCCGGCGTGGAAATCGAGCCCTGCGCGTCGGATGAAGCGGGGCGTGGGCGGTTCGGTCGCGCTCAGACGCTCGCCATCCAGCAGCGCGTCCTCCTGCACCAGCACGGCGTCCGCGCCCTGCGGCATGTGCGCGCCGGTCGAGATCCGCGTCGCTTCGCCCGCGTCGAGCGAGCCTGCAAACGGCGCGCCTGCACGCGATTCGCCGATAATCGCCCAGGGGCCTTCGCCGCAGGTCGCGTAGCCGTCCATCGCCGAGAGATCGGCGGGCGGCTGGGTGCGCGTGGCGATGACCGGTTGCGCAAGGATGCGGCCCGCCGCGTCGTCGACCGGGCAGGCGGCGGCAGCGCCGGGTTCGAGCAGGTCGAGCAGCCGCGCCTGAGCCTCTTCCAGCTCGAGCAGCGCGCTCATCGTGGATCGTCCGCGTGCCAGTCGCCCGACTTGCCACCGGTCTTGGAGAGCAGCCGCACCTCGCCGATGACCATGCCCTTATCGAGCGCCTTGGCCATGTCGTAGATCGTCAGCAGCGCCACATTGCACGCGACCATCGCCTCCATTTCGACGCCGGTCTTGCCGGTGAGGCTGGCGGTAGCGGTGACGCGCACGCCACCTTCCTCGACGCTGCAATCCACGGTGACGCTATCGAGCGCGAGCGGGTGGCATAGCGGGATGAGGCTTGCAGTCTGCTTGGCTGCCATGATCGCGGCAATGCGCGCGGCGGCGAGTACGTCGCCCTTGGGCACGGTGCCATGGCGGATTGCGGCGAGCGCGTCAGCGTTCATCGCGATCACGCCGCTCGCGGTGGCGGTGCGCGCGGTTTCGGCCTTGCCGCCGACGTCGACCATCCGCGCCGCGCCGTCTTCGTCGAGATGGGTGAGCCCGCTCAATTCATCGCTCCATTCGTCGCTGGGGGAGAACGCCTGACACACCTGACACACAGTCCAAAAGCAAGAAACCCGCCCACCCGGATTGCGGCGGCGAAGCCATGTTCCGGGCAATGTGCGGGGTGATGTTCGGGCAGGGTCACCTCGCTATCCTGCCAGAGCACATGCGGGTAGGAAAGTTCAGCTCGCAAGCGCGGCGCGCAGCGCGCCGATATTCCCGCCATGGGGCGGAGGAACGAGGCGCGGCGTGTTTTGGAACGCTTCGATCAGCCATCGCCCGTCGACCTTCCGCAGCACGGCCAGCGGGGCGACTTCCGGGTCGTCCGTTGGGCGCGCAGCATCTCGGTTGTAGACCCAGCCCGCCAGCAGCACGATGGCGAGGTCGGGTGCGGGTGTGCGGATCGAGGCGATGTCGAAAGCGCCGAGGCTGTCCGCATAAATCTGGTCAAACACGGTGCTATGACTCGCGGCAATCGCCTCGCGCCCCGACAGATGGGCCCCGAACCAGGTTGTAAAGTCGGCATCCTGCGTAAACTGTGCTCCCCACGCGGCGGCATCGCGCGCCGCCCAAGCGGCTTCCAGTCGATCCACCACGGCGCGAATTTCAATCTCGGTCATGGCTCTTACCTTTTCAGAAGTTGCCGCGTCGCCGCCTCCACATCGGCCTGCCGCATCAGGCTTTCACCGACGAGGAAGCCGTGCGCGCCCGCCGCCTCCAGTCGAGCACAATCTGCCGCGGTGGCGATGCCGCTTTCGGAGATGATGAACGCGCCTTCGGGGGCGAGCGGGATCAACGCCTCGGTGTTCGCAATATCGGTCACGAAGCTGCGCAGGTCGCGGTTGTTGATGCCGATCAGGCGCGATTGCAGCTTGTGCGCGCGCTCCATCTCGTGGGCGTCGTGGACCTCGACCAGCACGTCCATGCCCAGCTCGCTCGCTGCAGCCTCGATCTCGGCGGCCTGCGCGTCCGAAAGCGCGGCGACGATGATCAGGATCGCGTCCGCGCCCATCGCGCGCGCTTCGCCGCATTGCCACGGATCGACCATGAAATCCTTGCGCAGCGCGGGGAGGGCGCAGGCCTCGCGCGCGGCGATGAGGTAATCGGCGTGGCCCTGGAAATAGGGGCCATCGGTGAGGACGGAGAGGCAGCTTGCCCCCGCAGCGGCATAGGCGCGAGCGTGTTCGGCAGGCTGGAAATCCTCGCGGATCAGCCCCTTGGAGGGAGAGGCCTTCTTGATCTCGGCGATCAGCGCGCGGCGGCCCTCTGCGTGGGTCTTTCGCAACGCCGCCTCGAACCCGCGCGGCGGGGCCTGCGCGGCGATGCGCGCGATCAGTTCGCTGACGACGCTCGCCGACTGGCGCTCGCGCACTTCGTCGCGCTTGGTGGCGCAGATTTCTTCGAGTTTGTTCATATCCCTACTTCGTCACCCCTGCGTAGGCAGGGGTCCATGCAGCGGCTGTGGCACCTTCCAACGAGCTTATCTGGGTTCCCGCCTTCGCGGGAATGACGAGATAGAGGGACGAGAGAGTCACTTCGCCATCGCAATCCAGCGCTCGAGCAGCGCCTGCGCCCCACCGCTGTCGATCGCCTCCGCGGCAGTCGCCACGCCCTCTTTCCAGTCCCCGGTCTCGCCCGCCGCGATCAGCGCGGCGGCGGAGTTGAACAGCACCGCGTCGCGGTACGGGCCGGGCATGCCTTGCAGCAGCGCGCTCAGCGCCTTCGCATTGTGCTCCGGATCGCCGCCGCGGATCGCCTCGACCGGCGCGTGTTCGAGCCCCGCCATGCTGGCGTCGACGCGGCGCATCGCGAATTCGTGGCCGGTCACATCGGCCATCTCGTTCCCCCCGGCGAGGCTCAGCTCGTCGAGCCCCTCGTCGCCCGAGACGATCAGCGTTCGCTCGCTGCCGAGCCGCGCGGCGGCCTCGCCATAGATCGGGACATAGCCGGGGCGCGCGATGCCGATCAGCTGGCGCTTCACGCCCACGGGGTTGGACAGCGGCCCCATCAGGTTGAAGATCGTGCGACGGCCCAGCTGCTTGCGGATCGGCTGGATGCGCCGCATCGCGGGGTGGTGGTTGGGCGCGAAGAGGAAGCAGATGCCGATCTCGTTGAGCGTCTTTTCCGCCGTGCACCCGGCGGCTTCCATGTCGAGCCCGAGCACCTCCAGCGTGTCCGCTACGCCCGAGAGCGAGGAGATCGCGCGGTTGCCGTGCCGCGCCACGGGCACGCCGCAGGCCGCGACCACGAGGCCGACAGCGGTCGAGACGTTGAGCGTGTGATGCCCGTCACCGCCCGTGCCGCACACGTCGATCGCGTTGTCGGGGCCGCTGACCGGGATGTAGCGCGCCCTGAGCGCCCGTGCCGCCCCGGCGATCTCGTCGGCGGTTTCGCTGCGCTCGGTCATCGCGAGCAGGAAGCGGGCGATTTCCTCGTCGGTGGCTTCGCCGTCGAGGATCCAGCCGAAGACCTCCTCGGCCTCGGCCTCGTTCATGTGCGGAACGGCGAGCGGGAGCGACTTCATGCCGCCTGCCTTTCGCGCGCTTCGATGCCGCATATCCGGAGGAAATTGGCGAGCAGCGCGTGGCCGTGCTGCGTGGCGATGCTCTCCGGGTGGAACTGGACGCCGTGGATCGGCAGCTCGGCATGGCGGAAACCCATCACGCTGGTGCCGTCGAGCCCGGGCGTCTCGCTGGTCGCATTGACGATGAGAGCGTCGGGAATGTCCTCCACCACCAGCGAGTGATAGCGGGTGGCGTTGAAGGGGCTGGGGAGCCCGGCGAACACGCCGCTGCCGTCGTGCGTCACCGCGCTGGTCTTGCCGTGCATCAGCCCGCCTTGAACGACGCGCCCGCCGAAATGCTGCCCGATCGCCTGATGCCCGAGGCACACGCCGAGCAGCGGCAGCTGTGCATCGGCGCAGGCGACGACGGTATCGAGCGTAATCCCCGCCTCGTTCGGCGTGCGCGGGCCCGGCGACAGGAGGATGCCCTTCGCCCCGCTGCCCACCGCCTCGCGCGCGGTCAGCGCGTCGTTACGCTCCACGCGCACCTCCGCGCCCAGCTCCATCAGGTAATGGACCAGGTTGAAGGTGAAGCTGTCGTAATTGTCGATGACGAGGATCATGTCGGGTCCCTTGCGCCGATAGCGCTCAGCAGATCAAGCCCTGCGCATCGCGAGGTGGTCGATCGCCAGCACAGCGAGCGCTCCGGCGGCGTAGCAGGCGATGTCGACCAGATCGAACCCGCTGCCCAGCACGGTCGCGGCTACAATATTGTCCTGCAGGCCGACCATGTCGAGAATTCCCACCAGCTGGCCAAGTTCGATCAGCAGCGCGATGCCGAAGGCGCTTGTCGCCGCGAGTAACGGGCCGATGGGCAAAACCGCGCGCAGGGCGGAATGGACGAGCATCACGGCGAGGACATCGCCCAGATACGGGCGCACGAACCGATCCCGGACATAAAGCGCGATCAGCACTTCCACGACCAGCAGAATCACCGCGGCAAACGCGTGGCCCGGCCGCCAGACGAACATCAGCCCGCCAGCTTGTCCGTCGCGCGCACCAGCCCGTCGATGATCCCCGTTTCGCTGGCCGAGTGGCCCGCATCGTCGACGATCCACAGCTCGACCTCGGGCCAGGCTTTCTTCAGGTCCCACGCCGAGGTCGGCGGGGTGCAGATGTCGTGGCGGCCCTGCACGATGATGCCGGGAATGCCCTGCAACTTGCCGACGTCGCGCAGCAGCTGGTTTTCTTCGAGCCAGAAGCCCTTGAGGAAAAACTCCGCCGCGATCCGTGCCATCGGCACCGCCTTGGCGGCGTCGGCATAGTCGGCGACCAGTTCAGGCTTGGGCAGCAGCGTGGCGACCTGGCCTTCCCACACCGACCACGCGCGCGCGGCCTCCAGCTTCGCATCCTCGTCGTCGCCGGTCAGGCGCTTGTGGAAGGCGCGCACCAGATCGCCGCGCTCGTCCTCGGGGATGACCGAGATGAAATCGTCCCACGCCTCGGCCATGATCTCGCTCGCGCCGTAGCTGTACAGCCAGTCGAGCTCCTTCTGGCGAGCGAGGAACACGCCGCGCAGCACCAGTTCGCTAGTGTGCTGGGGATAGGCCTGCGCGTAGGCGAGCGCGAGCGTCGCGCCCCAGCTGCCGCCGAACACCTGCCATTTCTCGTGTCCGCACATCTTCCGCAGCCGCTCGATATCCTCGACGATGCGCCAGGTGTCGTTGTGCTCGAGCCCCGCGAAGGGCGTCGACTTGCCGCAGCCGCGCTGGTCGAACAGCAGCACGTCGTATTTTTCCGGGTTCCACTGGCCGCGATGCGAAGGCGCCATGCCACCGCCGGGCCCGCCATGCAGGAACACCGCGGGCTTGCCGCCGGGCGTACCCGCGCGCTCGTAATAGAGCGAATGGCCTTCGCCGACATCGAACATGCCGCTCTCGTACGGCTCGACCAGCGGATACAGCGTGCGGCGTTCGGTGGTGGAGGAAAGGTCGGTCATTTGGGTTCCTTGAATTCGACGACCACCAGCGGGCCCAGATCGGCGCGGGTATCCATCCGTCCGCGCGCAGGGTCCCACAGGCTGGAAACCGTCCCGTCGAGGTAGAGCGCGTTGGGCGTTTTCGCCACGTCGCGGAAGAAACGCGCGAACTGGCCAAAGCTCACCGGGCTGGCGGTGATGACGAAATGCGCCTTGCCGTCCCTGTCGATCCCCACGCCGTTGCGGATGCGGCGCGACGGGCCATCCTCGGTGATCTGCGGGTGGACCTTGCCCTCGATCAGCAGCATCGGGCCGCTCTGCGTGCCGAAATCGGGCCGGTCGCCGACATTGCTGTAGAAATCGTCGGAGGTGCGGATGCGCCAAGTGCCGCCGGTGCCGTAGAAGACGCCGTTGGGCTTCATGTGGAAATTGCCCGATCCCTCGTTGCGGTTGAGTTCCTGCAACCGCTCCCCGTTCTGCACGTAATAGCCGATAGGCTTGCCTTCACCGTCGAACATCCCGGCGTTCATCGCAAAGGCGACGCGCGGTGCGTCTT
The DNA here is from genome assembly GCA_964574905.1 of uncultured Citromicrobium sp. Lineage (GTDB taxonomy): Bacteria > Pseudomonadota > Alphaproteobacteria > Sphingomonadales > Sphingomonadaceae > Alteriqipengyuania. The sequence goes on from CAZNOY010000017.1 coordinate 24,345, forward strand.
CGGGCCGCGAGGAGGAGTATTTCGCAAGGCTGCGGTAGGGCGGCGAGCCGAGCACCATCGCCACGCGATGCTGCGCCGGGTCGGCGACGCATTCGGTGAAGACGACATCCTCGAACCGGACTTGCTCGCACGCCGAATCCTCGGGCGACACGGTCTCGCTGGGCGTCGGCGTGGGGCTGGGCGAGGGGGCGGCCTTCGCGTCGTCCTTGGCCGCGATCTCGACGCCCTTTTCGCCGCTGATATCGGTGCGGATCACCGGATCGCCCGGCTGCGACTGCTCGCACGCGGTCAACGTCAGCGCGATCAGGCTCGCGGCCAGCAGAGTGGTTGCGCGCCTCACTGCCCGAACCCCGCTTCGTTGGCGCGGCGCACGGCCTCGCGCGCGGCAGCCAGAAGCGCGCCTGCCTTCGCCTCGCACTCGCGCTGTTCGGATGCCGGATCGCTGTCGGCAACGATTCCCGCCCCTGCGGTCACGTGGAGCGTGCCGTCCTTCACCAGCCCGGTGCGCAGCACGATGCACGAATCGAAACTGCCATCGGGCGCGAAATAGCCGACCCCGCCCGCATAGGGCCCGCGCTCTTCGGGTTCGAGTTCGGCAATGATCTCGCACGCGCGGATCTTGGGCGCGCCGCTGACGGTGCCTGCGGGGAAGCCCGCGAACAGCGCGTCGAGCGAATCCCTGCTCTGCGCAATCCGGCCGGTGACGTTGCTGACGATGTGCATGACGTGACTATAGCGTTCCACCATGAAGCTGTCCGTCACTTCGACGGTTCCCGCTTCGGCGACCCGGCCGACATCATTGCGCCCCAGATCGAGCAGCATCAGGTGCTCGGCGCGTTCCTTCGGGTCGGCGAGCAATTCGCGTTCGGCTGCACGATCGGCTTCGGGTGTCGTGCCGCGTGGCCGCGTGCCCGCGATCGGGCGCACGGTGATTTCGCCATCGCGCAGGCGGACGAGGATTTCGGGGCTCGACCCGACGATCCCCACGTCGGGCAGGTCGAGCAGGTAGAGGAAGGGCGAGGGGTTCACCCGGCGCAGCGCACGATAGAGCGCCATCGCGGGGAGGGGGAAGGGCGTGGTGAACCTCTGCGCCAGCACCACCTGGAAGATGTCGCCCGCCACGATGTATTCCTGCGCGCGCTTGACCCGCGCGGCGTAATCATCCGCCGCGACGGCCGGTTGCAGGGCGAGATCTTCGAACAGCGGTTCGCCTGCGCGGTTCGCCGCCGCAGCCTGCGGGCGCGGCTGCTCCAGCCTGCGCAGCGCCTCGTCGATCCGATCCGACGCCGCATCGAGCACGGCATCGGGCGCGGAATCGGAGGGCCAGACGGGCGCGATCACATAGACCTCGTCGGTCAGCGCATCGAACACCAGCACCAGGCCGGGGCGGACGAAGGCCATGTCGGGAAGGCCCAGCGGATCGGTTTTCGCGCGCGGCAGCTTTTCCACCAGCGCGACCGTCTCGTAACCGAAATTGCCGACCAGCAGCGCGAGCGCGGGCGGCAGTTCGTCGGGCACGGGCATCGCGATTTCGGCGAGCAGCGACCGCAGGCAGGCGAGGCCGTCGTCATCGCTGCGGACAAAGTCTGCGCGGTTCCGGCGCCAGTTGCGGTTGACCTCCGCACCCGTCCCCTTGGCGCGCAGCACCAGATCGGGATCGATTCCCAGCATGGAATAACGACCGCGAATCTCGCCGCCTTCGACCGATTCGAGCAGGAAGTCGCCGCGCCCTTCCTCCATCAGCGCAAGCGCCGCGCCGACCGGGGTCAGCGTGTCGGCGACATGGCGCTGCCAGACGAGCGCAGGGAGCCCCTGCGCCAGCCTCTCGCGCGCGGCATCCCGGTTCAGGAGCATCGCGGGGGCTATCTGGTCTTGCCGGTCAGCTCGCGCTGAACAGCCGCAACGGCGTCGGGGTTGCGTTCGATGCCGACGTCCTTGCTGATCGCGGCGCGCAGCTGATCGCTGTATTCGCGGCTCAGGATATTGCCGTAGCCCTTTTTCGCCTGCGCGATCAGCGGATCGTCCTTTTCGACCTTGCCGGGGGTGATCTTGTCGAGGTCGATCAGGATAAAGCCGCCGTCGTTGGGCATGGCGAGCCGCTTCGCGGTCCCTTCGGACATCGCGAAAAGCAGCGCGGCACCCGGATTGCCGGGGTTCTGCATCACTTGCTCACGCGTGAGGTTGACCGACTGGACCGGCGGCAGGCGCTTCTTTTCCGCGGCAATCGCGGCGGCCAGCGTGCTGCCGTCGGCAACCCGCTTGAGAATGCGGTCGGCGGCCTTCTTCGCTTCCTTCGCGCCTTCGGACATTTTCCAGGCGAAGGTCACCTCGTCGCGAATCTCCTTGAGCGGCGGCGCGGCAGAGGGGGCGATGTCGGCGGCTTCGAACAGCACGAAGTCCTGCCCCGGCGTAACCTCGGCGATCTGCGGCTTGCCTTCTTCCATCTGGAACGCGGTGGCGACCAGCGGCTGCACCAGTTCAGGCGCGGTCTCGCCCTGCGCGCTGCGGAATACCTGACCCGAGGCGAGCAGCGGGCGCGTGGTTTCCACCTCCAGCTTGAGCTCCTTCGCGATGTCGCGCAGCGATTCGCCGTCGTTGAGGCGCTCTTCGATGCTCGAGGCGAATTCGGTCAGCGCTGTGCGCTGCTTTTCCGCCCGCAGCTGTTCCGCGATCTCGCCGCGTACCTGGTCGAGCGTGCGCGCGGGCTGCTTGTCGATATTGTCGATCCGCGCGACGTGGTAGCCGAGCGGGCTGCGTGCAACCGCGGCCACCTTGCCCTGTGCGGCGGCGAACACCGCATTGGCGACCTCGCTGCTGGCGGAGCGGGCGAAGTCCTGCTTGGTCACGGGCCCCACGCTGGCGGTGTCGAGCCCGGCGTCGCGGGCGATCGAATCCATCGATTCGCCGCCCGCAATGCGCTGGCGGAAGCTCTCGGCAGCCTGCTTGGTCGGCACGATCAGCTGGGTGAAGGTGCGTTCCTCGCGCGCGGCGTAGGCGGCGGCGTTATCCTTGTAGTTCTTCTGTATCTCCGCGTCGGTCGGCTCGGCACGATCGCCAACCGCATCGGGACCGAACTGCACGTAACGGATTTGCCGCCGTTCGGGCAGGACGAAATCCTTGCGGTTGTCCTTGTAGAACGCCTGCAGCTGCTTGTCGGTCGGGTCGCCATCGGGCGCGAACGCGAACGAGGGGATCTGCCCGACAGAGCCTTCGCGCCGCTCCTTCAGCTGGCTGACATAGCGGTTGAGAATCCGCTCGGGCATCTTGGCCCCGAACACCGCCGGGATCAGCACCTGCCGCGCGATCAGCCCGTCGGCCAGATCTTCGCGCACGGTCTTGTCGGTCAGCCCCTGGTTGCGCAGCGCGGCGCGGTAGGCCTCTTCGCTGAAATTGCCGTCGGGCCCTTGGAACGCGGGGATCATCTGGATTTCGCTGTTGAGAAGATTGTCACCCGCGCGCAGCCCCAACATGCGCCCGAACTCGCTGATCGCCACGCGGTCGAGCAGCGTGTCGAGCACCTGCTCAAGACCGTTATTGGAAAGGAACTGCTCGAGCGTCAGCGTGGGCTGTTCCTGCTGGAGCTGCCGCATCGCGTTGCTGGTCGCTTCGCGCAGCTCGGCAGTGGTCACCTCCTCGTCACCGACGACCGCGACCCGATTGGTGCCCGAAAGCCCGCCGAACGACCCCGAACTGCCGACATCGCTCGCCGCGAATGCAATCGCGATCAGGACCAGGAAGCCGATCGTCAGGCCGAGGCCCAGTTTCGACTGGAAGAAGGAGCGGAAGAAATTGATCATCGGTGGATGGGCCTTGGCGGAGGGGCGAGGGCGGGGTGGATCGTCACGGGCCTGCGCACGCGGGGCACCGCACACACAAGCCCGCGACCCTTAATTCGGCGACCGTGCCGCCGCAAGGCGTGCATTGTGCGATTTGGAAGGGCCATGCCCCAAACGGGGTTTTGACTGTCCGCGTCAGCTTCGCTACCGAGCCGCTCTCGCGACCGGGTGTTTGCCCGGCGCGCGACATATCTCGAAAAACAGCAGGACACTTACCGGTAATGGCGAGCCGCCCCTTCATTGTTGGCAACTGGAAAATGCACGGCACCCGCGCGATGCTTTCCGAAGCGCGCGCGATCGACCGCGCGGCGCAGCGGTTGATGCAGGTCGAAATCGCGCTGGCCCCGCCGTTCACCCTGATTCACCCCGTCCGCCGCGAGGCCGAACAGATCGGCGTCGGCGCGCAGGATTGCCACCCGGCCGATGGCGGCGCGCACACCGGCGACATTTCCGCCGCGATGGTGGCCGATGCGGGCGCGGGCTTCGTGATTCTGGGTCATAGCGAGCGGCGCGAAGGCCACGGCGAGAAGGACAAGCTGATCGCCGAGAAATGCGCCGCCGCGCTCGACGCGGGGCTCAAGATCATCCTGTGCTGCGGCGAATCGATGGACAAGCGTGAGGCGGGCAAGGCGATCGATCACGTGATCCGCCAGCTCAAGGCATCGCTGCCCGCGCAGATCGAGGACGCGGGCGAGAAGCTGACCATCGCCTACGAACCGATCTGGGCGATCGGCAGCGGCCGCGCCGCGACGATCGACGAGATCGTCGAAATGCACGGCGCGATCCGCGAATTCCTGGTCAAGACCTTCGGCGAAGAGGCGGGCAGGGCGATCCGCATCCTCTACGGCGGATCGGTCAACGCAGAGAACGCGGCGGAGATCATCGCGGGCGAAGAGGTCGGCGGTGCGCTGGTCGGCGGCGCGAGCCTGACTGCCGAGAGCTTCATGAACGTCGTGCTGGCGGCGCAGGAAGTGGTCGCCAGCCAGTCCTGATCGGGCATTCCCGATCGGGCGGGCGCGCGCCTTTGCTTGCACGGCGCGCGGTGCGTCCCTAGTTTCACAGAAATCGTATTTTACGAAAGCAGCAGTTTCATGTTCCTCTTCCTCACTGTCGTCCAGGCCCTGGTGGCCGCAGCCCTCGTCGGGGTGATCCTGATGCAGCGTTCCGAAGGCGGTGGCCTCGGCATTGGTGGCGGCGGTTCGCCCGGCGGCATGATGAGCGCGCGCGGCGCGGCCGATTTCCTGACTCGCGCAACGCGCTGGCTGGCGGGGGCCTTCGTGGTCCTGTCGATCGTGCTGGCGGCGATGGCGGTGGATATCTCGGGCGGCGATGCGATCGAATCGACTCTCGACCGGACGGTCGCCCCGGCGACCGCGCCCGATCCGTTGGCTCAGGATAACGCGCCGCAGGGCGAAGCGCCCGCCCAGGCTCCCGCCGAAAGCGCGCCTGCTGGCAACAGCGACCCGCTCGGCGCGGCGACCGAATAAGCCACTTTTTCAAAATGCGGTGAATTGCCGGGCGATTCTGCTCGCCACGGCTTGCGTTCGCCCGTCAAACACCCGTAAGGCCCAACTCCCATGGCGCGGTATATTTTCATCACCGGCGGCGTGGTTTCCTCGCTCGGCAAAGGTCTCATGGCGGCATCGCTCGGCGCGTTGCTGCAGGCGCGTGGCTACAAGGTCCGCATTCGCAAGTTCGATCCCTATCTGAACGTCGATCCGGGGACGATGAGCCCCTACCAGCACGGCGAGGTCTATGTGACCGACGACGGTGCGGAGACCGACCTCGATCTGGGCCATTACGAGCGGTTTACGGGCGTTTCGGCGCACCAGGGCGACAACATCACCTCCGGCCGGGTCTATCAGGACATCATCGCCAAGGAGCGCCGCGGCGACTATCTGGGCGCGACGGTGCAGGTCGTTCCGCACGTCACCGACGCGATCAAGCATTTCGCGCTGGCCGACCAGGGCGACCACGATTTCATCCTGTGCGAGATCGGCGGCACGGTGGGCGACATCGAATCGCTGCCCTTCATGGAAGCGATTCGCCAGCTGCGGAACGAGCTGGAGCCGATGCAGACGCTCAGCGTCCATGTGACGCTGGTGCCCTACATCGCGGCGGCGGGCGAGCTGAAGACCAAGCCGACGCAGCACTCGGTCCGCGAACTCGCGAGCCTCGGCATCAAGCCCGATGTGCTGCTGTGCCGCGCCGAGCATCCGATTCCCGACAGCGAACGGCAGAAGATCGCCAATTTCTGCAACGTGCGCCAGCAGGCGGTGATCCCCGCGCTCGATGCGAAATCGATCTACGCGGTGCCGCTGCAATATCACGAGGAAGGCCTCGACGCTGAGGTGCTGCGCGGTTTCGGCATCACCGACGCGCCCGAACCCAACCTCGATCCGTGGCGCGAAGTCACCGACCGCTATTTCCACCCCGAAGGCGAGGTCACCATCGGCGTGGTCGGCAAGTATGTCGGCCTGAAGGATGCGTACAAGAGCCTCAACGAAGCGCTCGTCCACGGCGGGATGGCGAACAAGACGCGCGTGAAGGTCAAGTGGATCGACGCCGAGATCTTCGAGCGCGACCCGTCCGAAATCGCCGCCGAGCTGGAACCGCTGCACGGCATTCTGGTGCCCGGCGGCTTCGGCGAGCGTGGCAGCGAGGGCAAGATCGCCAGCGTGCGTTTCGCGCGCGAGCGCAAGGTGCCGTTCTTCGGCATCTGCCTCGGCATGCAGATGGCCTGCATCGAAAGCGCGCGCGCGGCGGGCGTAGAAGGTGCATCCTCGACCGAGTTCGGCGAGACGAACGAGCCGGTGGTCGGCATCATCACCGAGTGGATGAGCGAAGAGGGCCTGCAAAAGCGCGAAGAGGGCGGCGACCTTGGCGGCACCATGCGGCTGGGCGCCTACGACGCGAAGCTGCAGGCCAATAGCCACGTCAGCGCGATCTATGGCGGTGCGACCGAGATTTCCGAACGTCACCGCCACCGTTACGAGGTCAACGGCGCCTACCGCGACCGGCTGGAGAAGGACGGTCTGGTCTTCTCCGGCATGTCGCCCGATGGCCTGCTGCCCGAGATCGTCGAGCGGCCCGACCACCCGTGGTTCGTCGGCGTGCAGTTCCACCCGGAATTGAAGAGCCGCCCGTTCGATCCGCACCCGTTGTTCGCAGGCTTCGTCGCCGCCGCATTGCGGCAATCGCGCCTCGTCTAAGTCTTTCAGAGCAAAACCTAATCTGCATTAGGTTTAGCCAAAGTCGAACCCCTCTTTATTTTAACCATGTTTTGCGTCATAGCCGCCCTTCGCGTTGTGGGGGCAACGCAGTATTTGGGGGTCCCAATTTACGAGCTTGTCCCGGGTTTGAACGTCTTCTGCGACCCGGACGGGCAGACTCGGTCAAGGCGGCATAGCCGTGGGGCGGTTCTTTCGGGAGCCGCCCCGAACCTTCGGCAAATCTCTCTCGAATAAAGAAAAACCCGCCTCCCGGCGCGAACCGGGAAGCGGGCGGTTTTGCGTGACGCGCGCGTGGGCGCGCGAGGTGGCCGGTCGGTTAGGCGGCGTCGCGATCCGATTCGCCGTCGCTCGACCCTTCGACCAGACCCAGCGCGGGGGCCTGCTGGCCGTTGATGGCGATCTTCTTCGGCTTCATCGCCTCGGGCACTTCGCGCACGAGGTCGATCACCAGCAGGCCGTCGGCCAGATCGGCGCCGGAAACGCGCACGTGATCGGCCAGTTCGAAGCGACGCTCGAACCCGCGATTGGCGATGCCGACGTGCAGCATTTCGCTCTCCGCGCTGCGCGCTTCGTCCTGCTTGCGACCGGTGACGGTCAGCAGGTTCTGCTGTGCGGTGATGTCGATATCCTCGGGCTTGAAGCCCGCGAGCGCCAGCGTGATGCGGAAATCATCGTCGCCGCGCTTCTCGATGTTGAAGGGGGGATAATTGTCGCCGCTGTTGCGGACCGAGCTTTCGAGCAGGTCGAACAGGTGGTCGAAGCCCACGGTGCTGCGGCGATAGGGGGTGAAATCGATACGTGCCATTGAAACAAATCCTCCATTGAGCGATTCTGTCAGTTACATGGTGTCCGGATCGACCCATTGTGGCATCGCCGGACACATCGAATGTAGGGCGCACTTTTGCCGGTGCAAGAGCCCGCTCACACCAGGAAACGAAGGACGACACCAGTGGCAGCGACAGTCGATATCTACACGAAGTTCGGTTGCGGTTACTGCTACCGCGCCAAGACGCTGCTGGAAAAGAAGGGCGTCGAATTCAACGAGTACGACGTGACGCTGGGCGGCAAGGAGCAGGAAAAAATGCTGGAACGTGCGCCCAACGCGCGCACCGTGCCGCAGATCTTCATCGGCGAAACGCATGTCGGCGGATCGGACGAGCTCGCCGCGCTCGAGCGCGAGGGCAAGCTCGACGCCTTGCTCGAAGGCTAGAAACGCCGCACCGTGAGCAGGATCGCCGTCTTCCAGATGACTTCGGGCACCGACCCGGAGGTGAATTGCAGCGCGATGATCGCGGCGTTGGGTGATGCGCGCGAGGGCGGGGCGGACATGCTGTTCGCCCCAGAAATGGCGCTGCTGCTCGACCGCGACCGCCAGCGTGCGAGCGCGACGATAGATGATGCCGGCTATGGCGACTTCGCCGGTCGCCTGTGCGACGCGGCCCGGGAACACGGCGTCTGGGCCACCTTCGGCCTTCCCGTGCGGCTTGAGAACGGCAAGCTCGCCAACCGATCCTTGCTGATCGACCCTGACGGCAGCACCGCCGGGCAATACGACAAGCTGCACATGTTCGACGTCGATCTCGACAGCGGCGAAAGCTGGCGCGAATCGAACGCCTACCAGCCGGGCGGGGCGCTGTCGGTCACCGATGGCACGCCCGCCGGGCGGCTCGGCCTGACGATCTGCTACGACATTCGCTTCCCTGCGCTGTTCGATGCGCTGGGCCGCGCGCAGTGCGACATGATTGCGATCCCCGCCGCCTTCACCGTGCCCACCGGCACCGCGCACTGGCACACGCTGGTGCGTGCCCGCGCGATCGAGGCGAGTGCCTTCGTGGTCGCCGCCGCGCAGGTCGGCGAGCATGCCGACGGGCGCAAGACCTACGGCCACAGCCTCGTGGTCGACCCGTGGGGCGAAGTGCTGCTCGACATGGGCAGCGAAGAAGCCGGGCTGGGCTTTGCCGATATCGACCCGGAACGGATCGCCAAGGCGCGCGTGCAGGTGCCCAGCCTTGCCAACAAGCGCGCGATTCCCGATCTGGCGTCGCGATGATCGTATTCGACCTCTCGTGCGACCAGGGCCACCGGTTCGAGGCGTGGTTCCGCTCCTCCTCCGCGTTCGAGGAGCAGGGCAGGCAGGGCCTGCTCGTCTGCCCGCATTGCGGATCGGGCGAGATCGCCAAGGCCCCGATGGCGCCCGCCGTCCCCGCCAAGGGCAACGCGCGCCCCGCCGCGCCGGCGACGGCGGAGGATGCCAGCCAGGATAACGCCAGCCAGGGCGGGGCGCTGCCGCCCGCCGTCCGCGAGGCCATCGCCAAGCTCGCGAAGTTGCAGTCCGAAACGATCAAGGACAGCACCTATGTCGGCAACAGGTTCGCCGAGGAAAGCCGCGCGATGCATTACGGCGAGAAGGACGCGGCGCTGATCCACGGCAAGGCCGACGCAAAGGAAGCGCGTGCGCTGCTCGAAGAGGGCATCACCGTCGCCCCGCTGCTGATCCCCTTCACCCCGCCCGACGAGACCAACTGAGCGCGTTGCGAGTGCAGCCAAGTGGGGTTATGGCTCCCCCCGGCGCGCCCGTAGCTCAGTCGGATAGAGCATCAGATTCCTAATCTGGGGGCCACAGGTTCGAATCCTGTCGGGCGCACCATACCGGCCCTATCCTGTCGGGCGCACCAGCCATCTCCCCGTCGGCAGACACGCGCTACATCCCTTCGTCCATGCATTCCCAAGTCTGGAACCCGCGCAACGTCCCGTGGTTGAAGGAACAACGCGAGACAGGGAATAGATCAATGGACACCGCACAGGACGTTTTCGACCGCTTGAAGCAGGATCACGACCGGCATCGCGAGCTGCTCGACAAGCTGCTCGCCACGCATGGCGACAGCGACGAGCGCGAGAGCCTCTTCACCGAGCTGACCAAAGAACTGAAGAGCCACGCCGCGGCGGAGGAGCAGGCGCTCTATTCGACCATGATGCGCAAGCCCCCGACCACCGACGAAACCCGCCACTCGGTTGCCGAACATCACGAGATCGACGAGGCGCTCAACGATCTGGCGGCGACCGACATGAGCGAGGGCGGCTGGCTGGTGAAGTTCAAGAGCTTCGACCACCAGTACCGCCACCATATCGACGAGGAAGAGGAAGATCACTTCCCCGACTTCAAGAATCACCTCACCGAAGGCGATGTCGAGCACATGGCCGCGGTGTTCGAACGCCGTAAGCGCGACGAGAAAGCGGACGCCGAAGTGACGCCCGAAGCGCGCGAAGACGCCAAGGAATAGTGTCCGCCAAGGGGGGCAGCGCCGGGCCCGATGGGGCGATCGCTGCCGGCGAAGGGCAGGACGCATCGGTCGAGCCGGGAATCTGGCGCTACGCGATTGCCGACAAGATGACCGTCATCATCGATGGTGAGGACTACTTCGCGCACGTCCACACCGCGATGAAGAACGCGCGCGACCAGATCGTGCTGATCGGCTGGGATTTCGACACCCGGATCAGGCTGCGCCGGGGCGACGACTGGGACGCAGAAGATGCCGATTGCCCGACGCGGCTGGGCGATTGCCTGCCGTGGCTGGTCAAGAAGCACCAGGACCTCGACATTCGCATCCTCAAGTGGGGTCTTTCGTGGGTGCAGTTCTTCAAGCGCGGGCGGATGGCCTACGACATTGCGCGCATGTGGATGGTCGACGGGATCAGCTTCCGGTTCGACAGCCACCACCCGCCCGGATGCAGCCACCACCAGAAGATCGCCGTGTTCGACCGCAAGCTGGCGGTGTGCGGCGGGATGGACCTGACCTATGACCGGTGGGATACGCGCGAGCATCTGGAAGACGACCCGCGACGGGTGAACTGGCCGGGCAACACGCACGGGCCGTGGCACGATATCACGCTGATGATGGAAGGTCCGGTGGCGCGCGTGCTGCACAGCCTGTGCGACACGCGCTGGCAGGTCGCGGGCGGCGATCCGCTCGACCAGCCGTCCGAAACACTCAAGTCCCCATGGCCCAAGACGCTCGATGCAGGGTTTCGCGATGTCGAGATCGGGCTCGCGCGGACGCGCGCCGAATGCGGCGACGTGACCGAGGTGCGCGAGGTGGAGGAGCTGTTCCTCGCCCACATCGCGCGCGCGAAGCGGTTCATCTATATCGAGAACCAGTACTTCACCTCGCGCAAGATCGCCGAGGCGATCGCCAGCCGGCTCGGCGCGCCCGATCCGCCCGAGATCGTGATCGTCCACCCGCGCAATGCCGATGGCTGGGTCGAACAGCAGGCGATGGACCATGCGCGCGATCTGGTGTCGAGCGCGGTCGAAGCAGCGGACCGGCACGATTCTTTCGAGATCTACGTACCCTATACCGGCGAAACGCCGATCTACGTCCACGCCAAGCTGATGATCGTCGACGACGAGGTGCTGCGGATCGGCTCTGCCAACCTCAACAACCGCTCGCTCGGGCTAGACAGCGAGTGCGACGTCGTGCTCGACGCGACCCGTCCGCACAATGCCGGCCGGGGGCTGGAGGACGAGATTCGCAGTAGCCGCGTGACGCTGCTGGCCGAACATTGCGGGGTGGAGGATGCCGTGATGGACACCGCGCTGCGCCACCACGGCACGATGCAGGAAGCGATCGCCGCGCTCGGTGCCACTGGCGGCAGGCGGCTGCGACCCTACGTTGCGCCGACGAAGAGCGAGTTCGAGGAATGGCTCGCCGAATCGGGCATGCTCGACCCGGAAAGCCCCGGGAGCATCCTAAGGCCATTTGCGCAGGGCGGGCTTTTCGGCAAAGGCGGTCGCCTGAGGCGCTTGCGCGACAAGGCAAAGAGGAAATTGCGGAAATGAGTAGTCTGGTCGGCCCCGATGAGGACCGCGAAAACGGCAAGCCCGATGTGCCCGAGGAAGTGCAGGCCGCGGTCCGCACGCTGATCGAATGGGCGGGGGACGATCCCGCCCGCGAAGGCCTGCTCGACACGCCCAAGCGGGTCGCGCGCGCATGGAAGGAATACTGCATCGGGTACGAGGAAGACCCGGCGGTGCATCTGGGCCGCGTGTTCGAGGAAGTCGGCGGCTACAACGATATCGTGCTGCTGAAGGACATTCCGTTCCAGTCGCACTGCGAACACCACATGGCGCCGATCATCGGGGTGGCGCATATCGCCTATCTGCCGACCGATTTCGTGGTCGGCATTTCCAAGCTGGCGCGCGTGCTGCACGGCTTCGCGCGGCGTCTGCAGGTGCAGGAACGGCTGACCGCCGAGGTCGCCGAGTGCATCTGGGACAATCTCAAGCCCGAAGGCGTGGCGGTGGTGATCGAGGCGAGCCATGCGTGCATGACCGCGCGCGGCGTGCGCACGCCCGGCGTGACGATGGTCACCAGCCGGATGATGGGCGTGTTCCGCGATGACGAGCGCAGCCGCGAGGAAGTGCTCGGCCTGATGGGGCACTAAGCCGTGGCCGTGCGCGAAGACCTGCGCGCGGTCAGCGAAACGGAGCAATATATTGGGCCCGGCCGGTGGGATCGACATCGCCACGGCGCGGCCTACGCGGCGATGGTGCTGGAAGGCGGCTATCTGGAAGCGGGCGATTCGGGGCGCTGGCAGGTCGAGCCCGGCGACGTGGTGCTGCACCGTGCATTCGAAGCCCATGCCAATACCATCGGCCGCGCGCGGTGCGTGGTGCTCAACCTGCCGCTGCCGCCCGCATCGCTCATGCTCGGCGTGGTGCGTCCGCGCGATCCCGATCTCTTGGCCAGCGCTATCCGCGCGGATTCGCGCGCCGCGATCGATCTGCTGGGCGATGGCGATCTGTTGCCACCCCTGTGCGAAGACTGGCCCGACCTGCTCGCATGCGATTTGCGCCGCGGGCCGGTGATGCTGGGGGCATGGGCAAAGGTCCACGCGCTGTCGCAATCCACCCTGACGCGGGGGTTTGCGGCTGCCTACGGCACGGGCCCGGCGCGCTATCGCCTGGCCCAGCAGGCTTTGCGGGCCTTCGGTGCGATCGTGGGGACGCGCGATCCGCTGGCCGAGATCGCCGATGACTGCGGCTTTGCGGACCAGGCCCACATGTCGCGCGCGGTGCGCCACCTGACCGGGGCATCTCCATACGCGATCCGGGGCGGCAAAACGGTTCAAGACGGCGAATCGCGTTCGGCCTAGAGAAGGGCTTATGCCGATCCGTCCCATTGCCGCCGTGCTGGTGGCCATCCTTCTGTCTTCTTCTCCGGCGAGCGCCGAGCCACCCGAGCGACCTAGCCCCGAGGTCGGGCGCGAGATCGCCGCAGCCTTCGGCGATCTGCTGCGCGCCGATGGCCGTGCCGCGAGCGAGCGACTGGCCGCGATTGCCGATGACAAGCTCCCGCCGAAGGCTCTCGCTGCGCGCGAATGTGTGCTCGCGCGCCTCGGCCAGCGTCCGATCGAGGAGCATCGAGACCGATCGAGCGACAATCCCTTCCTCGCGCAGGTGCTGGAAGCCTACCGTGCCTACTGGCGCGATGCGGCGATGGAGCCCGACCGGCGGGCCGCGCACGAGGAGGTGCTGGCAGCATCGCTCACGCAGCTTCTCGCCTTGTCCGATGGCGCCGATCCCTTCGAAGCGCTGCCCGCCCGGATCGAGCAGGAGGGTGGCGATGCGATCACCGGGCGCACCGGATACCTGCGCGACCTGATCCTGTGGCAACGGGACGACCTGCGTGAAGAGCTGGTCATGCTGCCCGAGGGACTGCAGGCAGCGCAGGTGCATTACCTCGACGATTTTCTCAGCCGCGGCTGGAGCAACTACCTCTCGTGCAACCGCTCGGGCACCGGAGGCTGGACCACGAAGGATGGGCTGTTCGTGATCGTGCCGGCCTACGAAACACTCTCCGACGAGAATTTCCGGATTTCCTACCTCGTCCACGAAGGCCAGCATTTCTGGGACAATGCGCATTATCCCCGGCTGGCGTCGTGGGAGCTGGAATACCGCGCGAAGCTGGCCGAGTTTGTCTACACCGTGGACAACCGGGCGCGCCTGCTGGCGCAGTTCGGATCGAATCTGGGCGACGATCCGGCGGAGGCACATTCGTATGCGAACGCGCTGGTGCTTGCCGAATTGCGCCGCCGGTTGGGTTTGGCCCGGGATGCCTCGCTCGACGCAGTCTCGATCCCCGACCTGCAGGAGGCGGCCAAGCGCGCGCTGTGGGCGGACAGCGCGAAGCGGGGCACCGAGGCGATGGAGCCGTGAGGCGGGACGGCAGGCACCCCGTTCCGTGAGCGATATTCAATCCCGCGTGCTGGACCCGGTGCGCGGCCCGATCCCTTCGGCTAGGATGGCGTTGGCGGCCTGTGCGGCGCGTTCGGCATCCTGCGCGGTTTCCGCGGGCCGCGACCATACTGCGTAGCGCAAGCCCAGAAACACGTTCATCCCCATGATCGCCCAGGCGTGCGCTTCGTCCAGGTCGTCGCGCAGCTCGCCCGCCGTCGCGCCTTCGCGCAACCGCCCGAGAATGCGCTCGGCAGTCTTTTCATAGTGGTCGCGGTAGCTTTCCGGATCGACGAATTCGGCCTCGTCGATGATCCGGTAGATTTCCTTGTGCTCGCGCGCGAAGGCGAGGAACGCCGCCAGCGCCGCGCGTTCGGTGTCGAGCGCGTCGAGATCGCGCTCCGCCAGCCGCTGTGCCGCAGCCATCCGCACGCCGTCGCTCAGGTCGCGCACGAGGTCGCGGAAGATCGCCTCCTTGCTGCCGAAATAGGTGTAGAAACTGCCCAGCGCGACGCCCGCGCGCTGCGTGATCGAGGCGATCGACGCCTCGTGAAAGCCCCGTTCCCCGAATTCGATGGTCGCCGCGTCGAGCAGCTTGCGACGCGTGCGTCGGCCCCGCTCGGTCGCGGGGAGGGCGGGGCTGATGTCTGGGTCTGTGCGCGCCATGATTGCCACACTTTATGGAAACCAGCGGGCGGCGACAAGCAGTAACTTGAAACATGGTTCAGGTTTCAATATGGAGCGGACAACAAGAACGAACGGAGAGGGAATTTCGATCATGCGTAGCTCCAACAAGAGTGGATTCTGCCTGCGTGCCGGCCTGATGGCAGGCGCCGGACTGGTCGCGTTCACGGCACTGCCCGCCGCCGCGCAGGATGTTGTCGAAGACGAAGACATGCCGAGCGCGGACGCTGCGGGCGATGGCGAAGGCAACCTGATCACGGTTACCGCGCGTCGGCGCGAGGAGCGGCTGATCGACGTGCCGATCTCGGTCACCTCGTTCAGCGGCGAACAGCTCGAACAGCGCGGCGCGGTCGATATTACCGATATCGGCAATTACACGCCCAACGTGACGCTCGAAGCGAGCCGCGCGACCAACTCCACCCTCTCCGCATTTATCCGCGGCATTGGCCAGCAGGACCCTGTCTCGGGCTTCGAGCAGGGCGTGGGCATCTATCTCGACGATGTGTACCTCAACCGACCGCAGGCTGCGGTGCTGGAAATCTACGACGTCGAGCGGATCGAGGTGCTGCGCGGGCCGCAGGGCACGCTCTACGGCCGCAACACGATCGGCGGTGCGGTGAAATACGTCACCCGCCGCCTGCCGCAGGAGCCCGCGCTGAAGGCCAAGGCGAGCTATGGCACGTATAATCTGGCCGAAGGCGTGGTGACCGCGTCCGCCCCCATCAACGATATCGTACGCGTCGGCGGTTCGGTCGCGCGGCTTTCGCGCGGCGGGTTCGGCGACAACCTGACGCAGGGCATCGAGAACTACAACAAGGACATCTGGGCGGGCCGCGCCAGCCTGGAAATGGGCGGTTATGGCGAGCCCGTCTTCATCCGCATCCAGGGCGACTATACCAAGGACAAGAGCAACCCGCGCGGTGGGCATCGCGAGATCCCCAGCTTTATCGGGGGTGCACCGGTTCTCGACAATGTCTACGATACGCGCGGCGGGCTGGTTGACCCGGCGCAGGACGTCGAATCCTACGGCCTGTCGATGCAGGCGGAAATCGATATGGGCGCAGGCCTGACCTTCCGTTCCATCTCGGCCTGGCGCAAGGACGACAGCAGCACGCCCATCGATTTCGATGCGCTTCCCACCGTCGATTTCGACGTGCCTGGTATCTACCGAAACGAACAGCTCAGCCAGGAACTGCAGATCCTGTACGATAACGGCGGGCCGCTGACTGGGCTGATCGGCGCATATTACCTCGATGCGCAGGCCGACACTCTGTTCGAAAGCCGCCTCTACACTTCGCTGCCGACCCTGTTGCCGCAGCTCACCGGTTACACTGCAGCGCTGGTCGACACGGAAACCTATGCCGTGTTCGCCGATGCCACGATCGACCTTGCCGATCGGATTTCGCTGTCGGTCGGCGGGCGCTACACTTGGGATCGGCGCGATGCCGACATCACGAAGCAGAACTTCATCCTCGGCGGTTCAGGTGCCTTCGGCACGCCGGGGGTGGCGATCGGTACTGACACCGATTTTGTGGGATCGGCCAACTTCGAAAAGTTCACGCCGCGCGCCTCGATCAGTTTCATGCCGACGCCCGATCACAACATCTACGCAAGCTATTCCAAGGGCTTCAAGGG
>CAZNOY010000018.1:0-39919 GCA_964574905.1 uncultured Citromicrobium sp.
CCCTTCGCCGACGTGTTCGTGGTGTGGGCCAAGAGCGAAGAGCACGGCGGCGGCATTCGCGGCTTCGTGCTCGAAAAGGGTATGGAGGGCCTCTCGGCCCCCAAGATCGAAGGCAAGCTGAGCCTGCGCGCCAGCACCACGGGCATGATCATGATGGACGAGGTGCGCGTGCCCGCATCCGCCATGTTCCCCGAGGTTCAGGGCCTGAAAGGTCCGTTCTCCTGCCTCAACCGCGCACGCTACGGCATTTCGTGGGGCTGCATGGGCGCAGCCGAGTACTGCATGTCGGCCGCGCGCCAGTACGGGCTCGACCGCGAACAGTTCGGCGTGCCGCTCGCCTCCAAGCAGCTCTACCAGTTGAAGCTGGCCGACATGATGACCGAGATCGGGCTTGGCCTGCAGGCGTCTCTGCGCGTCGGCCGCCTGATGGACGAGGGCAACTGGGCGCCCGAAATGATTTCGATCGTGAAGCGCAACAATGTGGGCAAGGCATTGAACATCGCCCGCGTCGCGCGCGACATGCACGGCGGGAACGGCATCAGCGAAGAATACCAGGTGATGCGCCACATGGTGAACCTGGAAACGGTCAACACCTACGAGGGCACGCATGATGTCCACGCGCTGATCCTGGGCCGGGCGATCACGGGTATCGCGGCGTTCTAGGGCTTTCATACCCCAGAACCGTTCGCCCTGAGCCTGTCGAAGGGCTGTTCTTCTTTTGGAGCATGGGCGCGGGAGAGAAGTGCGGGGCTTCGACAAGCTCAGCCCGAACGGATGAAGGGGGTGGCTCTCTAAATGGCGAGCGTCTGTCCTACTCGCAGGCGAAGTGTCATAAGCGAGGAATGCAGCCCACCCCGCCCGCTCAGATCGCCGCTTCGAAAGGTTCGGAACCGGAGGCCGGTTTTTCGTCTTAGGACTGTGTGTCAGGTGTGTCAGGGCCGCGAAGCGAACGGCCCGACGCAGGAGAGGATGAGATGAAACTCTACGGCTATTTCCGCAGCTCCACGAGCTACCGCCTGCGCCTCGCGCTGCAATTGAAGGGCCTCGAATACGAGAATTGCCCCGTCAATCTGGTCGAGAGCCAGCAGAAGGGTGAGGCGTTTTCCAGCCGCAACCCCTTTGCGACCGTTCCGATGCTGGAAGTGGACGGCAAGGATCGCGTGCAGTCGATGGCGATCATCGAATGGCTCGACGAAGCCTACCCCGAAAAGCCGCTGCTCCCCGCAGACATCGAACAGCGCTACCTCGCGCGCGAACTGGCCTATGCCATCGCGACCGAGCTGCACGCGCCGCTCAACCTGCCGGTGCTGAAGTACCTCAAGAGCGAGTACGGGCAGGATCAGGAAGGCGTGAACACCTGGTATCGCCACTGGCTCGCGCGCACATTGCAGCCGATCGAGCGGCGGCTCGCGCAGCTGAACACCGGCGACTTCCTGTTCGGCAAGCCCGGTTTCTTCGAAGTCGTGCTGATGCCGCAGATCTACAACGCGCGCCGCTTCGGCTACGATTTCTCCGATGCGCCGCACACTACCCGGATCGAAGCCGCCTGCCTCGCATTGGATGAAGTGCAGAGGGCGCACCCCGACAACCAGAACGACACCCCCGAAGGAGAGACAGTCCAATGAAACTCGCCACGCTCAATGACGGAACGCGCGACGGCAAGCTGGTGGTCGTCTCGAAAGACATCACCCGCTACTGCGCGGCGGACAACATCGCGGCGACCATGCAGGATGCGCTGGACGACTGGGCCAATATCGCGCCCAAACTGGAAGCGCTCTACCGCGATGTGAACAACGAAGCCGTGCCGTGCGAGCGTTTCCACGAGCGCGAGGCGCACTCGCCGCTGCCGCGTGCATACCAGTGGGCCGATGGCAGTGCCTACATCAACCACGTCGAGCTGGTGAGGAAGGCGCGCGGCGCCGAGGTGCCCGAGAGCTTCTACCACGATCCGCTGATGTACCAGGGCGGCAGCGACGACTTCCTCCCCCCGCGCGCCGACATTCCGCTCAAGGACACCAGCTGGGGCTGCGACATGGAGGGCGAGATCGCCTGCATCACCGACGATGTGCCCATGGGCGTGTCGAGCGAGGAAGCGGCCGACCACATCAAGCTGCTGATGTTGGTCAACGACGTGTCCTTGCGCGGTCTCATCCCCGGCGAACTCGCCAAGGGCTTCGGCTTCTTCCAGTCCAAGCCCGCGACTGCGTTCAGCCCCGTATGCGTCACCCCCGACGAACTGGGCGATGCGTGGAAGGGCAGCGTGATCCAGCGCCCGCTGATGGTCGACTATAATGGCGATCCCTTCGGCCGCGCCGATGTGGGTCAGGACGCGACCTTCAGCCTCGCCGATCTGGTCGCGCACGCGGCCAAGACCCGCAATCTGGGCGCGGGCTGCATTATCGGTTCGGGCACGATCTCGAACCAGGGGCCCGATGGCGACCCCGGCAAGCCGGTGAGCGAAGGCGGCAAGGGTTACTCCTGCATCGCCGAGATCCGCATGATCGAGACCATCGCCAGCGGCGAAGCCAAAACGCGCTTCATGCACCCGGGCGACACGGTGAAGATCTGGATGGAAGACGAGCACGGCAAGTCGATCTTCGGCGCGATCGAGCAGAAGGTCGTGCAAGCCTAAAGCCCACACCCGTTCGTGCTGAGCCTGTCGAAGCACGTATGCGCCAATGCCCTTCGACGGGCTCAGGGCGAGCGACGAGCCAGGCTGGATAAGGATTCGCGATGTTCTTCGACGATACGACCTACGATCTGATCGCCCGCGGCACGATCCTGACCGCGATCGGCATCCTCTATGTCATCTTCCTGACCCGCATCGTCGGGCTGCGCAGCTTTTCCAAGATGACGAATTTCGACTTCGTCATCACCGTTGCCAGCGGCACCGTACTGGCCGGCATGGGGCGCGCCACCGACTGGCAAGGGTTCGCTCAGGCCGCACTGGTGATGTTTGCGCTGTTCGCAGTGCAGCTCGTGCTCGCGAAGATCCGCAAGCAGTCCGATACTTTCGAACAGACGATCCAGAACGAGCCGGTCCTGCTGATGATCGACGGCCGGTTCTGCGAAAAGGCGATGGACGAAACCCGCGTCGCCCGGTCGGATATCATCGCCAAGCTGCGCGAATCGAACACGATGCGTTTCGACGAAGTGCGCGCGGTGGTGCTGGAGACTACCGGAGACATTTCGGTGCTGCACGGCGACAACCTCGACCCCGCAATCCTCGAAGGCGTGCGCGATCTGCGCGAAGCTCAGAAGCCGTAGCGCAGCCCCGCCCACAGCGTACGCGGCGCACCCAGGTCCAGATCACCGCCGTCGTTGCGGGTGACGATCGTCTCGTCGAGCAGGTTCTCGCCGCGCAGAACCAGATTGAGCTGTCCTACAAGCGGCACCTGCGCGTAAGCCCCCAACGTGGTGAAGGCGGGCAGCACATCGGTTTCCAGATCATCCTCGAACTGGTCGCCGACATGCCGCAGACTGATGGACACGGTGGTGTTCTCGGCAGGCGTATAGGCAAGGCTCGCCGCCGCCATCCAGCGCGGGCTTTGCGGCGGGCGGTTGCCGTCGAGTGCCATTGAAGCGCCCTCGCCTTCGACGCGTGGGTCGGAGAAAGAGAGACTGCCGTCGAACCGGATCGGCCCGCGAAGCACGCGCAGTCCCGCCTCTACGCCGCGCGTGGCGATGGCAGGCAGGTTCTGCCGCTGGCGCAGGTTCGGGCCGAGGGTGACGTTGGCAATCGCGTTCTCCAGCCGGTTGTCGAAGGCGGTGAGCGACAGCGCGACACCCTCGACCGGGCGCCAGTCGAGCCCCACCTCGAACCCGCGCAACTGCTCGTTGGCGAGGTCGGCATTGGCCTCAGTCACCACCGGAAAGACCACGAAGGGACGGTACAGCTCGTTCAGCGTCGGCAGTCGCAACCCGCTATAGGCGGCGGCGCGCAGGTCGAGCGAGGGCGTGGCGCGAAGCAGCGCGCCGCCGCGCCAGGTCAGCGTCCAGTCGCTGCGATCGGCAAAGCGATTGTCGACGGTCAGCGCGCCACCCGGAGTCGTCTCGCGGTAGAAGCCGTCGGCGATCACCGTCCGGTCCGCGCGCAGCCCGCCGGTGATCACAAGCTGTCCTACTTCCCAGTCGTCCTCTACGAACAGGCCGAGGTCGCTGGTGACCCCGCCCGCACGCCGCCGCGCGGTGATCTGCCCGGTGAAGGCGCTGATCGGGTTTTCCTGCAACTCGCCCGACGCGCGCCGGTAATCGACTCCCAGCCGTAGCGTGTGCGCCTCACCCACCGGCGGACGCACCTCGATTTTGCCGCCGAGCCCGGTCGAGGGCGTCTTGCGCTGGTCGAGCACGGGCAGGAAGCGGGTCGAGCTGACCACGATGTTGGAGAAATTGCGTGCCTGCACGTAGCCCAGCGCATCGACCTGCCAGCGCCCCCGGCCAACGATCCGCACGCTCGCGTCCTGACCGCTCGCCGAGCTGTCCGCCCCCGCAAAGCGCAGTGTGCGCGCGTCGTCGAAGGCGAGCACGCGCGCCTGCAATTCGAGATCGGAGGAGAGCGGCACGACAGCGCGTAACTGGCCCGTGACACTGTCAAACCTCGCAGGAACGCTCGCCGCCACGCGCTGGCTTTCGGGCGCGGTGTAAAAGCCGGATCCACGATCCCAGCGGATCGCTCCGGTGGCGTGGCCCCTGCCGAGTGCTTGCGAGAAAGACCCCGCCGCCTCGGTACCGCCCCGGTCGTTGACCAGCACGCTCGCGCCCAGCGGCGCCTGCAGCTCGGGTGCCTCGCTCTCGATCGCGATGGTGCCCGCGAGAGCACCGGCGCCGAACGGGCCCGAGCCACCGCCCCGCGTCACCGCGATGCGCCCGATCTGCTCGGGCAACAGCGCGGCGAAGGGCACATAGCCGAAGAAGGGGTCCGCCACGGGTACCCCGTCGAGCGTCACCAATGCGCGGCTGGTCGCGTTGCCGCCCAGCGCGCGCAAGGTCACGCCTTGCGCGGTCGGGTTGGAGGATCGGCTGTCCGACCGGCGGAACTCCTGAAAGCCCGCGACGCCGCCCAAAGCCTCCTCGATCCGGCCCGAGGGTGCCGAGGCGATCGCTTCACGCTCGATCACGACGGTGCCGTAGGCAGGGCTCGCAGGCGTATCGGGCAGGCCCGTGCCGGTCACCACGATCACCGGCGCATCGCCCTGCTCCTCGCTCTCCTGCGCCAGCGCGGGCGTGGCGAGGCAGAGCGTCAGGAGACAGGCAATCAGGGCAGCACGGTGGGTCATGCGCATCGCCCTACAGGTCAACGCGCGAAGGGTCAGCACCCTCTCGCCATGACGCGATCCATGCGATAGGTTGCGAAGAGATACGGAGAGGATCGGCCATGATGGACAGCAAAGACAGCGATTTCGACGTGCTGATCGTCGGTGCGGGGATTTCGGGCATCGGCATGGCGGCCCATCTCGAAGCGCATTGCCCGCAGAAACGCTATGTCATTCTCGACAGGCGGGAAAATCTCGGCGGGACGTGGGATCTGTTCCGCTATCCCGGCGTGCGTTCGGACAGCGACATGCACACGCTCGGTTTCATCTTCGAACCGTGGCGGCACGAAAAGAGCATCGCCGACGGCCCCTCGATTCTCGAATATCTCAACCGGATCGTCGACGAACGCGGCATCCGCGAGAACATGCGCTTCGGCATGCGCGTCGAAGCCGCTGATTTCGACAGCGCCAGGGCGCGCTGGATCGTCACCATCGTCACGCCGGAAGGCGAACGAAAGCGGCTGACCGCCAACTGGCTATACCTGGGATCTGGCTATTACGATTACGACGAACCCTACGATCCGGGGTTCGAGCTTGGCGAGTTCGAGGGCGATGTGGTCCACCCGCAATTCTGGCCCGACGATCTCGACTACAAGGGCAAGAACGTGGTCGTGATCGGTTCGGGCGCGACTGCGGTCACCATCGTGCCCGCGATGGCGGAAACCGCCGCCAGCGTCACCATGCTCCAGCGCACGCCGACCTGGATGGCCAGCCGCCCCGCGCGCGACGGGCTCGCCAATCTGCTGCGCAAGATCCTGCCGGAAAAGACGGCCTACAAGATCACCCGCTGGAAGAACGTGGTGATGCAGGATACCGTCTTCAAACGCGCACGCAGCAGGCCCGACAAGGTCAAGGAATTCCTGACCAAGAAGATGCGCGAGCAGCTGGGCGACAAGTACGACGAAGCCTCGTTCACCCCGCCCTACGACCCGTGGGACCAGCGGCTGTGCCTGGTGCCCGATGGCGACCTGTTCGAAGCGATCAAGGGCGGCCGCGCGCAGGTGGTCACCGGGCGTATCGCGCGCTTTACGAAAAATGCCGTGGTGCTGGAGGACGGTCGCGAACTGCCCGCCGACATCCTCGTCACCGCGACCGGGCTCAGGCTCGCGATCGCGGGCAAGATCGCGATCTCTCAGGACGGCGAGCCGGTCGATTTCGCGCAGCGATTCTACTACAAGGGCGCGATGTTCTCGAACCTGCCCAACCTCGCGGTGGTGTTCGGCTATCTCAACGCCAGCTGGACGCTGCGCGCCGACCTCAACGCCGCCTATGTGTGCGACGTGCTCAACCTGATGGACGAAAAAGGGGCCGACATCGTGGTTCCCGCACTTTCCGAGGCTGAGGCCGACGCGCTGGAGGAGGACGACATCTTCGATTTCTCCTCGGGCTATATCCAGCGCTCGAAGGCGATCATGCCGAAAAACGCTGTCAATTTCCCGTGGCGGCTCAACCAGGATTACCGGGTCGATCGCAAGCGGATGAAGAACGACCCGGTCGACGACGGCATCCTGCACTTCAAGGCACTGCCCCACGCGCCCGCAGACGACGCAGCCCCCGCGCGGCCCAGCGCCGCACAAAGCACGACCTAGGTCCGCATGAACGAACGTATCTGGACTGCCGGGCTGGTCGTCATCGGCGACGAGATTCTCTCGGGCCGCACGCACGACAAGAACATCTCTCAGGTCGCCGAATGGCTGCAGGTGCAGAACATCCGGCTCGACGAGGTGCGCGTGGTCGCCGACGTGCAGGAACGCATCGTCGAAGCGGTCAACGCGCTGCGCGCGCGCAATGATTATCTCTTCACCACCGGCGGGATCGGCCCCACGCACGACGACATCACCGTGGACGCGGTTGCCGCCGCGCTGGGGGTGGAGGTGGTGGTACATCCCGAAGCGCGCGCCGCGCTCGAACGCTATTATGCCGACAAGCCCGGCGGGCTGACCGAAGACCGGCTGCGGATGGCCCGCGTGCCCAAGGGTGCGGAGCTGATCCCTAACCGCATGTCGGGCGCGCCGGGGATCAAGATCGGCAATCTCCACCTGATGGCAGGCGTGCCGCACATCACCGCGGGCATGCTCGATGCGCTCACCGGCACGCTGGAAGGCGGCGCGCCGCTCAAGAGCGAGACGATGGGCTGCTGGACCGCCGAAAGCGAAGTCGCGGGCCTGCTACGCGAAATCGTGAAGCGCCACCCCGATTGCCAGATCGGCAGCTATCCGTTTTTCCGCGAGGGCAAGGTGGGTGCCAACTTCGTCATCCGGTCGACCGACGCGGATGCGCTTGCCGCCTGCGCGCAAGACCTGCGCGATGCCTTGAAGGACGCAGGCCACGCCCCGGTCGCAGGCGGTATCTGAACATCAGCACGAGCGGGCACACTGCGTCTTAACCACCTGATGCTACCGCCGGGTAACGATGACCAGCGTCTATCTCACCATCGACACGGAATATTCGTCCGCGCTGGCGAATGGGCCGTGCCCCACCGACCGAGCGGAGAATTTCGCACGCTCGATCACCTGCATCACGCCCGACGGGCCTGCGGGCCTCACGCACAAGCTCGACCTGCTTGAGCGATACGGCCAGCGCGGCGTGTTCTTCGTCGACCCGATGCCTGCGCTCTTGTGGGGCGTCGCCGCGATCGAGGATGTCGTCGCGCCGATCCTCACTGCGGGGCAGGATATCCAGCTTCACTGCCATACCGAATGGCTTGGCCTGGCGCCGTCCGATAGCCCGCTCGCGGGGCTCACCGGGCGCAATATCAAGGATTTCGCTTTCGAGGAGCAATGCCGCATCCTCGAATATGCGCGCGACACGCTGGTCGCGGCGGGGGCACCCGATCCGGTGGCCTTCCGCGCGGGCAATTACGGCGCCAATCGCGATACGCTGCGCGCGCTGCGCGAGCTGGGACTGGCCTATGACAGCAGCCACACGCCGGGCATCCCCGATGGCGCGAGCGATCTGGAACTGGGCGCCACCGACACGCAGCCGCTGATGCTCGAAGGCATTGTCGAGGTGCCGGTATCCTGCGTCGGCGATATTGGCGGCCGGCTGCGCCACGCGCAGATCACCGCGCTTTCGCTCAAGGAAATGCGCGCAGGGCTACTTCATGCCCGCGATGGCCGGATGAGCTGCTTCACGCTGGTCAGCCACAGTTTCGAACTGATCAATCGCCGCAGCCTCGCCGTGAACAAGGTCGTGCGCAGGCGGTTCGAAGGGCTTTGCAAGCTGCTCGAGCGCACACCTGACCTGTGGACCGCGGACTTTGCGCAATCACCACCCGAGCAGATGTTCTCTCGCTCCGACATGCCGCGGCCGGTGCCAGCCAGCCCAGTCACGGTCGGGTTGCGCTATGCCGAACAGGCGGTTTCGAACACGCTCTACGGCGCATTCTGATGGCTGCCGAACGCACGCAGATCGCCTTTACCATCGGCGCACGCCGGCTGTTCGCGGTCGGCCGGATGCTGGAACCGATGGCCTACTCGCTCGAACAGGCGCTCGGCGCGGTGCCTGCGCCCGGCCCGCCCTCACTCGACCGTGCCGACGGTGTCCGCGTGCTCTCCGCCCCCGCAGCGACGGCGAGCACGATCGCTGCTCTGCATCCCCACTACCTGATCGGTGCGCGGGAAGACTTCCGCCGCCACTACATCGCGATGGATGGCGGGTTCGAGGACTATATGGCCCGCTTTTCGGGCAAGACGCGCAGCACGCTGCGGCGCAAGGCGAAGAAGTTCGCCGCTGCCGATGGCGGCACGCTGGACGTGCACGCCTATAGCAGTGCCGAAGAGGTGGCGCGTTTCCTCGATCTTGCGCTGCCGCTGTCGGCGAAGACCTATCAAGCGCGGCTGCTCGATGCCGGGCTGCCCGATGGCGAGGCTGCGCGCGCGGCGATGCTCGATCGGGCCGATGCTGGCGAGATGCGCTGCTTCCTGTTGTTCCTTGCCGGTGAGCCCGTCGCCTATCTCGCGCTGCCGGTGCGCGGGCAGACGCTGGTCTATGCGCACCTGGGCTACGACCCGGCGCACGCCTCGCTTTCGCCGGGCACCGTGTTGAAGATGGAAGCGCTGCGGATGCTGTTCGCCGAAGAGCGCTTCCGCTTCTTCGATTTCACCGAAGGCGAAGGCGCGCACAAGGCGCTGTTCGGCACGCACAGCATTGCGTGCTGCTCTTTCGTGCTGCTGCGCCCGACGCTGGCGAACCGGCTCCTGCTCGGCGCGCGCGGTGCCTTCGATGGCAGCGTGGCGCGGGTGAAATCCTTGTCGCAGAACAGCGGATCGCTTGCGACCGCGCGCAAATTGCTCAGGGCATGAAAAAGGGCCGGAGGATCGCTCCCCCGGCCCCATTCAATTCGGTTCGAGACGAGGGCTTACGCGCCTTCGACTTCCGTCAGGTCGAGCTTCAGGCCCGGGCCCATCGAGGAGGTCAGCGTGACCTTCTGGACGTACTTGCCCTTCGCACCCGCCGGCTTCGCCTTGACGATCGCGTCGGTGAAAGCCTTGAAGTTGGTCTTCAGCTCTTCGTCCTTGAACGACAGCTTGCCAAGGCCGGAGTGGATGATGCCCTGCTTTTCCACGCGGAATTCGACCTGGCCGCCCTTGGCGTCCTTCACGGCCTGTTCCACGTTCGGGGTCACGGTGCCCAGCTTCGGGTTCGGCATCAGACCCTTGGGGCCCAGCACCTTACCCAGACGGCCGACGACACCCATCATGTCCGGCGTCGCGATCACGCGGTCGTAATCGAGATTGCCGTTCTGCATGTCTTCCATCAGGTCTTCGGCACCGACCTTGTCGGCACCGGCGGCCAGCGCCTTGTCGGCATTGTCGCCCTTGGCGAACACGGCGACGCGCACGGTCTTGCCCGTGCCCGAGGGCAGCGAGACCATGCCGCGCACCATCTGGTCCGCGTGGCGCGGATCGACGCCGAGGTTCATCGCGATTTCGACCGTTTCGTCGAACTTCGCCTTGTGCTCGCGCAGCGTGGAGAGCGCTTCGTCGAAGGTGTACAGCTTTTCAGCGTCGAGCTTCTCGGTCAGCGTCTTCTGCTTCTTGGTCAAAGTCGCCATTGGTTAGCCCTCCACCACTTCGATGCCCATCGAACGGGCGGAACCGGCGATGATCTTGACCGCCTGGTCGATGTCGTTGGCGTTCAGATCGGCCATCTTGGTTTCGGCGATCTCGGCCAGCTGGCTGGTCTTGATCGAGCCGATGATGTTCTTGCCCGGCTCCTTGGAGCCCGACTTGATCTTCATCGCCTTCTTGATGAGGAAGCTCGCGGGCGGGCTCTTGGTGACGAAGGTGAAGCTGCGATCCGCATAGACCGTGATCTTGGTCGGGATCGGAGCGCCCTTTTCAAGATCCTGCGTCGCGGCGTTGAACGCCTTGCAGAATTCCATGATGTTCACGCCGCGCTGACCCAGCGCAGGGCCGATCGGGGGCGAGGGATTGGCAGTGCCGGCGGGCACCTGAAGGTTGATGTAACCTTCGATCTTCTTGGCCATGGGAGGCCTCCTTTTCTCACTGTCGGCACCGTTTTCACGGTGCCTCATGGTAAGCGGTCAGACGGGGAGCCGGTGGCACCCCTCCCGCATGGATTTCCCGAACTGTCGTGTGGGAAGGCGCGCAAATAGCGATTTTGCCGCGATTTGCAAGCGATTCTCCGCCTGGTGCGCGGTGTCCACGGGAGGCAGGGGCACCGCGACGGGGGTGACAGGTGTCACCCATGTGTCACCCCGAGCGTCCGCAGCACAACACCCTGTAAATTCGGTATTTTTGCTCCTTTTGCCAGCCCCGGGGTGACGCGTCGCACTTTTCTGGCCGATTTCCTGCTTTCCGGGCGATACGAGAAGACCGCGCCGACCATCGCAGATCGGTGCCAAGTAGGAAAATCGTGACCGCGCATTCGGTTGATGGCGAGGCCTCGATCGATGCGAGAGCGGCCCCGGATACGGCTTGCACGGAATAGGCACCGGCCCGTCCCGTTCCGGATCGTCGCGCAGAACGGGCGGTTGCGAAAGCCCGCATCATCCGGCACTTGTAGCACGAGATGAAGCACCGCTCCCTAGCACGAAACCGCTGGCGCCGTCTGGGCTGGCTGCGGTTCCTGCTGCAACTGGGCAGCGTCGGCCTCGTCTACTCCCTCGCAGGCGTTCCGCCGGTTCTGCTGTTCGGCCAGACGAACACCGGCATGCTCGTCTCAGCGGCTGGCGGCATGCTGGCCGCGCTGCTGGTCGCGCGGCTGTGGCTGGCATCGGACAATGCGCTCCATTTCGCATGGAATATCCGCCCGCCGGTCGAACTGCCGCGCACGCTGGCACTCGCCGCGCTCGGCACCGGAGGCGTGATCGCGCTGTTCGCGATCGGGCATTTCGTGGTCGAGGCGCTGGGTCTGCCCAAGGTCGATGTCACGCTGGTCACCGATCTGGCGACCGCGAGCCCGGTCTCCTTCGCGCTCTGGATCGTGCTCGTCGCATGGCTGACGGCGGGTCTGGGCGAAGAGCTGCTGTTTCGCGGCTTCCTGCTCGACCGGTTGATGCGGCTGCGCGGGATGCGCGGGCGCAAATGGCCCGCGGCGATCATCCAGGCGGCGATTTTCGGCATGATGCATTTCTACCAGGGATGGGGCGGGGTGCTGGTGACCGCCAGCGTCGGGCTGTTCCTTGCATGGCTGCGCTTCGCCAACCGGGGCAACCTGTGGGCATGCATCCTGGCGCACGCGGCGGTCGATACCATCATGCTGACCCTCGCCTATAGCCAGAGCCTTGGCTGGCTACGATAGGTGGGCAAATGACCAACGGGGGGAATTGAATGCGAATTTTCGGTCTGTGCGCGATGCTGCTCGCGACGCCACTTGCTGCGCAAGAAGTCGAACCAATGCCGGAGCCGGCAAAGGACTACGCGAGCCTGTCCACCACTCAGCTGGTCATCGAAGCCAGATCGCTCGATGACGATTCCCCGGACTGCGAGGTCGCGCTTCCCCTTTACCAAGAACTGAACCAGCGGCAGCCCGGAATTCAGGCGCTGGAAAGACAGGTGCTCCTGTCGGGTCTCTTTTGTTCGAACGACCGCCGCGACTGGACCAATTCGCTGCGTCTCATCGGTGAGCTCGAAGCGGCGGGGAGCGATCTTGAACCGGGCTATGCCCTACAGATCGCCTACCTTGCGAAGGACGGCGACGCGATCCTGTATCGCCTCGAAAAGGCACTTTTGAGGGGCAACGAGAGCACCTACCGCGATTTCGACGTTCAGACTTATTGGTCTGCCAGGAACACGGCGAAGGAGCTGGGGCTGGAGGACGAGGCGAGGCGCCTTGCCGCCAGAACTGTTCGAAGCAACCACTTTGCGCTTTTCCAGCCCAAACTGAGGGAGACGCTTGCCTTCGATGCGTTTCAGTTCGCGGTTGACGATGGGGACACCGAAGTCGCCCAGACACTCCTGAGCGAATTCAACTCTCCCGATGTCTACCAGACGCTGCTGATCGATCGACAGTACGAGGAGTTCTGGCCGAGAATAGAAGCGCGAGCGGGCCCCGAAATGGAGAACGTCATCGGCGAGTTTCGCGATGCCAAGGTCGCCGACTTCGAAGCCGACCCCGAGGATAACCAGCTGCTCAGCGATGCAGCCCATGCGCTCTTCTACGCCGGCGACTACGAGAGATTGATCGCCATGATCGACCGCTCACTCGATCGGCCCGATCTCGAAAGTACCCTGACCGAAGACGAGGCCTGGGCGCTCAATATCAAAGCCTATGCCCTCGACGCGCTGGAGCGGACGCAAGAGGCCGACGAGGTCTTCGATTTTCTGGCTCGTGTTGGCGACAGTCAGAGCTGGGGGGTGAGCTTCGTGATCAATCGCGCATCGCGGCTGGTCGGTCAGAGCAGGTGGAAAGAAGGGCTAGCCGCTGCGCAACTGGCTGAGAGTATCGCCAAGAACTTCGGCAACGACTATGCCAAGATGCTGGTCGCACGCGACCAGGTCTGCGCACTCCACGCCCTCGGCCGCAGCGATGACGTGGGTCCTCACCTGCAATTTCTGCTCGAAAACAAGGAAAAAAGAGCGGGTCTGGCAGCTATTGCGTTGCTTTGTCTCGGTCGTGAAGACGAAGCGTCAGCGCTAGTCCTCGACGCCTTGCATGATGAAGGGCAGCGCGAGACCATGATTTCCGCCCTGCAGCCGAGCGTAATCGAATTGTTCTATACCCCGTCGAACCTGCCGGATGTTTCGGACTTGCTCGAGCGTCGACCGGAACTCCGGGCGGAGTTCGACAAGCACGCTCGGCAACTGCCCGAACGGCTATGGCCTCGCGCGGCTGCTGAACGATCGCGCAAATAGAGCGGAAATCGAGGCAATACTTCCGGCACACGCGGCGGTCGATACCATCATGCTGACCCTCGCCTATAGCCAGAGCCTTGGCTGGCTCACCTAGACGGGCGGCTTGCCCGACCGCGACCGCTCGAACTCGTGGGGTGGGAGCTTCATGCCCTTGGTGCGGCTCGTCAGGTGAAACTGGCGGCACAGTTCGCACCTGTAGGCGCGCAGCCTGAACGGTGCAGCGCGAGCGGCCAGTTCGGCCGCCTCGCGGCTCGCGTATCGCTTCTTGCGATTGCAGATGCCGGGTCGTGTTCGCATGCCGGTGCCGGGTATAGTGCCATTGGGCCGATCGCCCCACCCTGTTCGCGGCGAAGCGTCGCAAACAGGTTCGAAAGCCTGCGGATAGCGTGGCACTTTCCCCCGATTGCCCTGCATGGTAGCGCAACCAGATCGCGGCAGGGGAGAGCGCGAAGCGATGAAAATCCGGCATCTGGTTACCTTTGCGATTGCCACATGGGCCGCTGCGTGTGCCGCCACCGCCGAGCCATTGCCACGCTTCGAGGAAGGCGGGCTGCGCCCTTCGCTGGTGGTCGATGGCGAGCCCTTCGTGATGCTCGGCGCGCAACCCAACAATTCGTCGAACTACATCGCCATGCTGGACGAGGTCTGGCCGACGGTCGAACAGCTCGGCGCCAACGCGCTGCTGATGCCGGTCGCGTGGGAGCAGGTCGAGCCCAGCGAAGGCCGCTTCGATTTCTCCTTCGTCGATGTGCTGCTGGCTCAGGCGCGCGCCCGCGACATGCGGCTGGTGCTGCTGTGGTACGGCACATGGAAGAACACCGGCCCCTCCTACGTGCCTGCATGGGTCAAGCGCGACACGCAGCGCTTTGCGCGGATGCGCCGGGCGGATGGGTCGGCGCATTCGGTGTTCAGCCCGCATGGCGAGGCGACGATGCAGGCCGATGCGCGCGCCTTCGCCGCGCTGATGCGCCATCTCGCGCAGGTCGATCCGCAGCATACCGTGGTGATGATGCAGGTCGAGAACGAGAGCGGCAGCTGGGGGCTCGACCGCGATCGCAGCCCGGCGGCGCAGGCGCTGTTCGATGGCCCGATCCCGGCAGAGCTGGCCAGCGGGCTCGGGGTGCCGCGCCGATCATGGTCCGAAGCCTTCGGCCCGCGCGCGGCGCAGTTCTTCAACAGCTGGTACGTCGCGCGCTATGTCGACGCGGTTGCGGCGGCGGGGCAGGCGCAGAAGGACCTGCCGATGTACGTCAACGCCGCGCTGGGCAATGCCTTCACCGACGAGAGCGGCGATGTCGGCCCTTCGGGTGGGCCGAACTGGAACGCGCTGCCGATCTGGCGGATCGCCGCGCCGCACATTTCAGCCTTCGCGCCCGATATCTATGCGCGCGACCCGAAGGCGGTGGAGACCTATCTGGAACGCTATGCCGAATACGGGCCGCTGATGGTGCCAGAGATCGGCAACGGGGCGGAGTATGCGCGGTTCATCTGGCCCGCCATGGGCCGCGGGGCAGTGCTGTTCTCCCCCTTCGGGATCGATGGCAGCGGCTACTCCAATTATCCGCTGGGTGCGAAGGAGCTCGACGAGGAAACGCTGGAAGCCTTCGCCGCGCCTTACCGGCTGTTCGCGCAGATGCCGCGCGAGTGGGCGCGGATCGCGCGCGACCGCCCGCTATGGGGCACGGCGAAGGGCGAGGAAGGCGCGGACCAGACGCACAGGATGGGCCGCTGGCAGCTGACCGCGCAATATGGCCGCTGGGCGTTCGGCGAGGACGACTGGACCTGGATCGCGCGCGATCCGCATCCGCTGGCCGAGGTGCCGACCGGCGGGCTGGTCGTCGCGCAACTGGGCGACAACGTGTTTCTCGTCGGCGGACAGAACGTGAAGCTGCGCATCGCCCTCGCCCGGCCCGGTGACGGGCAACAGGGCGAGATCATAGAGGCGCAGGAAGGGCGCTTCGTCGATGGCGAATGGGTGATGCGCCGCCGCTGGAACGGCGACCAGATCGACTATGGATTCAACTTCGGACCCGAGCCGGTGTGGCTGCGGATCGAGATGGACGTGCTGGAATAGCGGGGCAGGCCTTGCAGCCCGCCCGCCTTACTTGACCAGTTCGACCTGTTCGAAGTCGAGCTCGACCGGGGTCGCGCGGCCGAAGATCGAGACCGAAACCTTGACCTTCGCCTTGTCGAAATCGAGCTCTTCCACCACGCCGTTGAAGCTGGCGAAGGGGCCGTCGAGCACCTTGACCGAATCGCCGATTTCGTAATCGACGCTGATGTCCTTCTTGGGCGCGGCCTTGGCTTCTTCGACGCCGCCGAAATAGCGCGCGGCCTCTTTTTCCGAGATCGCCTGCGGCTTGTTGCCCGCACCCAGGAAGCCGGTCACCTTGGGGGTGTTCTTGACCAGGTGGTAGATGTCGTCGGTCATGTTCAGCTTGGCCAGCACGTAGCCGGGCATGAACTTGCGTTCGACCTGCACCTTCTTGCCGCGCTTCACCTCGGTGACGGTCTCGGTCGGCACTTCGACCTCCTCGACACCTTCGGAAAGGCCGAGGCGCTCTGCCTCGGAGATGATCGCGTCGCGAACCTTGTTCTCGAAACCGGAATAGGCGTGAATAATGTACCAGCGTGCCATGGAATGTCCTGCGAAAGCGGGAAGTGGTCAGCTCAGGCGAGCGTCAGGAGGAAGCGGACGACGATCCCGAAGACCGTATCGATGCCGAGGAAGAAGACCGACAGGATCAACACCAGGATGCTGACGAAGATCGCGGTCTGCACCGTTTCCTGCCGGGTCGGCCATACGACCTTGCTCGCCTCGGCGCGCACCTGACGGGCGAACTCACCCGGGGAGGTCTTGCGCTTCTTGCTTTCGGCCTTGGTAGTTTCAGCCATGTCCGCTGCTTCTCACCTGAATCTGCAATCGACTATCGCGTCTCTTTCGGGAAGCCGGGATCGCCTTCGCGATCGGCTGATCGGAGGGCGGGTCGTAAGCTTCGATGTCTTGAGACCCGACCGCATCTAGGGCGGAGCGATGGCAAAAGCAAGCGTGCCGGAGCGCAGTCAGGAAAGATCGGGTCGACCGCTCGGGTCCGGGCCGCACCGGTTCTTGCCGACGGGATCCCAGCTGTGGACCATCATCTTCGCAAAGCCGAAATTCTGTGCACGCGGGCTGCGGCTGTAGAGCGTCGCCGCGACCTTCTGCGTCTTGCCCGCCTTGATATAATAGACAGCGCCGTTTCCGCTCTCGAACAGGTCGTTGCTGTAGCCTTCGCGTATCGCCCGGAAATAAAACGCCGCGCACTGCGCCTCGTCCGACCGGTTCTGCAGCTGTGCGACGTAGACCGGGGTCAGCGAATTGCCGGACTTGTGTTTCGCCCTTCCCGAATCGACCCTGAGGGTGATCGGGTAATAGTCGAACGTCTTGTATTCTTCGTAATACTTGACCTTCCACCACTTATCGAGCTGCTGCGCCGCACCCGGCGATGCCAGTGCCGCGGCCATGCTCACGAGAGCCGATGCGGCCACCAACCGTCCGAAACCCCCAACCACCATACGCAATTCCTCCCCGATCGGAACGACTTGCTTATTGCCGGCGGGCGCGGCTCACAAGCGGGTTCGAGAGGGCTGGAAAAGTTACCGCCAGTACCCTAGCACCCCGCACGGGACGTTTTTGAAGGGGTGGCACATTACATGAGCAGCGCAGCACCGACGCAGAGCCTGGACCAGCAATTGCTGGGGCCGGTCACCAATGTCGCGGACTTTATCTGGGGCGGCACGTGGAACGGCGCGGAGGTGCTACCCTTCCCGCCTCTCGCCATCATTCTGCTGGGCGCCGGGCTGTGGTTCATGATCGGCCTCAGGTTCTATCCGATCACCAATCTGGGTTCGGCGGTGAAGAACCTTTTCGCGGGCCGCAAGAAAGGCGGCGCGGGCGAAATTTCGCCGTTCGCGGCGCTCTCTACCGCGCTTTCCGGCCAGGTCGGCACGGGCAACCTCGCCGGGGTTGCAACCGCGATCGCGCTGGGCGGACCGGGCGCGATCTTCTGGATGTGGATCACCGCGCTGTTCGGCATGGCGCTGGCCTTTGCCGAGGGTGCACTGGCGATCCGCTATCGCGAAACCACCAGCGAAGGCACCTATCGCGGCGGCCCGATGAGCTACATCATGATGGGCCTCGGCCCCAAATGGACCTGGCTCGCGATCTTCTTCTGCGTCGGCACGCTGATCAGCGGCCTCGTTACGGGTAACGCGATCCAGGCCAATGCGGTGGCCGACGGGCTCAACGAGCTGTTCGGCATCAAGGAATGGCTCGGCGGGCTGATCGTCGCGATCCTGGTGTTCGTGGTCATCATCGGCGGGATCAAGTCGATCGGGCGCGTTGCCGAAAGCATCGTGCCCGTGATGGCGCTTGCCTATATCGTCATGGCGATCATCGCGATTGCGCTGAACATTCAGGACATCCCCGAAACCTTCGGCCGCATCTTCGGCGGCGCGTTCAACGTGCAGTCGGCCAGCGGCGGCTTCGTCGGCGCGGCGGTGATCCTCGCGATCCGCGCGGGCGTCGCACGCGGCCTGTTCTCGAACGAGGCGGGCCAGGGCTCGACCCCGATCGCGCATGCCGTGGCGCAGACCGACGATCCCGAATTCCAGGGCCGCATGGCGATGCTGGGCACCTTCATCGACACGATCGTGATCTGCACCATGACCGCGCTGGTGATCCTGACCGTGGAAGGCAACTTCACCCATGCAGGCCAGCCGGTGCTGCATGCCTGGCAGGCCGACCTCGATGGCTTCGCGGTGACCAGCGGTGCCTTTGCCGCCGCCTTCCCGTTCGAAATCGGCAGCATCCCGCTGGGCACCATGGTCGCCAGCCTCGCGCTGCTGCTGTTCGTGTTCACCACGCTGCTGACCTGGAGCTATTACGGTGAGCGCGCGATCACCTTCCTCTACGATCGCATTCCCGGCTCGACGCTGGGGGGCGAAAAGGTCCTCCACATGATCTGGCGCGTGCTGTGGTGCGTCGGCATCTTCATCGGCGCGAGCCGGGAAAGCGACCTGATCTGGCGCATGGGCGACATCGCCAACGCGGTGATGGTGGTGCCCAACCTGCTCGCTCTGCTGCTGCTGAGCGGCGTGGTCTTCGCCCTGTCGCGCGGCGACCGGACCGCGGGCAAGGATTTCCACGCGGAAACCCCGGAAGAACCCGAGGAATACTGATCCTCTGACAAGCAAAAGGGCCGGGGCGCATCGTAGCGCCCCGGCCCTTTTTGCGTCCTCGGTGGGAGCCCTGAGGGGCGGCTCAGACCATGCCGAACAGGCGTTCCCAGAAGGAAGGCTGGTGCATCGGCTGGATCTTCCCGTATTTCATCATCCGCATCGTCGCATCGGTGTGCGAGGGCGGCGTGGTCCAGCTGTCCGGACGGCTGCTGCGAAATGGCATGCTCGACATTGGTCAACTCCTAACGTGGGCATCTGAGTGTATTATGGCGCGAAAAATGCACATTTCGTAAGAAGTGTTCCGGAATTTCCTGTGGGAACAAAAGGGAGTCATCGCGCGCGCCGGAAAAGCCAAAGGAATCCGCAGGGTTCCCGGCCGATGCGATTTTAGCGGTGTGTGGCAATCCGGGCGCAGTGCCCGAACCGGCTACCAGGTGCCGGTGTTCTCCATCGACGCCCAGGGCTCCTGCGCGGGGAGTGATTCGCCCTTCTGGAGCAGCTCGATCGAGATGCCGTCGGGCGAGCGGACGAACGCCATGTGCCCGTCGCGCGGCGGGCGGTTGATCGTCACACCGCTATCCATCAGCCGCTGGCAGGTCGCGTAGATATCGTCGACCCGGTAGGCGAGATGGCCGAAATTGCGGCCTCCGTCGTACTTCTCCGGATCCCAGTTATAGGTCAGTTCGACCAGCGGCGCCTTGTTTTCGCGCGCTTTCTCGAGATCGTTCGGCGCGGCGAGGAACACGAGCGTGAAGCGCCCCGCTTCCACTTCGGTGCGGTAGGCTTCGACCAGGCCGAGCTTGTCGCAGAAGAACGCGAGCGATTCGTCGAGATCGCTCACCCGGATCATGGTGTGGAGATATTCCATCGTCGCGGTCCCTGTTTCGCCCGCCCGGTTCGCCGGTCTCGAGGAGGAAAGGAATGGCAGGGGTGACAGGATTCGAACCCGTGGCCCTCGGTTTTGGAGACCGATGCTCTACCAGCTGAGCTACACCCCTGCAGCCGGAGCGGGCGACTTATGGAATGCGCGCGGCGGACGCAAGCGAAACCGCGCGCGCAGGCTTATGACACGCTCCTGCGTGTGCTAGGCCATGCCACGCAATGCTGCCCATCGTCCCCCCGCCCGTGCTGCTGTCCGCCTACGCCCAGGGGCTGTTCCCGATGGCCGAGACGCGCAGCGACCAGGATATCTTCTGGGTCGAGCCGCGCGAACGCGCGATCATCCCGATCGGCGGATTCCACTGTTCGCGCTCGCTCGCGCGCACGATCCGGCGCGAGGTCTTCACGATCAAGGTCGACAGCGATTTTGCCGGCACCGTGCTGCAATGCGCCGCCCCGCGCGCCTCGGGCGAGGATACCTGGATCAGCGGACGAATCGCCGGGAGTTACCAGAGACTGCACGAAGTCGGCCATGCGCATTCGCTCGAATGCTGGCAGGATGGCGAGATGGTCGGCGGGGTCTACGGGGTCGCTTTCGAACGGGTGTTCTGCGGCGAAAGCATGTTCAGCCGCCGCACCAATGCCTCAAAGGTCGCGCTCGGCTGGCTGCTCGCCTTGCTGGAGCGCGCAGGGTGCCAGCTGTTCGACTGCCAGTTCATGACCGGGCACCTCGCCTCGCTCGGCGCAATCCCGATTCCCCAGAGCGAATATCTGGAACGGCTGGAGGCGGCGCGCGGGCAGCAGCGGCTTTCGCTGCCGCAGGCGCTAGCCGAGGTGGAAGCCGAAGCTGCCGCTCAGTCTTCCCCTGCGCTTTCTTCTCCGGGGAAGCTCATCGCGCATTCCTTGACCCACACGTCGTAGATCGGGTGTTCGACCACGTTGAGGCTGGGCGAATTGCGGAACAGCCAGCCGGAAAAGATCTTCTGCCACGCCGGTTCACGCTCTGAACCGCGCCGCTCGCGCACGAACACCTGCACGAACGCGCCCTCTTCCTGCGGCAGCTCCCACGGGGCGGTCTTCTCGCAGGCTTCGAGCCGAATCACCACATCGCCCGCGCGCACCGCCGTGCCCGGCTTCATCTCGAAATCGCGGCTGACATTGTTGCGCTTGTTGAGCAGGCCGATCGTCGCGACCCGTTCCGCCATCGGGGTGCCGATGCCCTTCGCCGCATCGCGATTGGGCGCGCCGCCCTTGGCCAGTTCGTCGGGCACCTCGGTTTCGACCGGGGTCGGATCGGGGGCCTCGTTCTTGCAGGCGGCCAGCAACAGGGCACAACACAGCACTGCGGCGGGCGCGCGCATGATCTTACTCGCCCGGCGTCCAGGCGTCGTAATCGCCGGTCGCACGCGCACGGCGGCCACCCCGCTCGAGCGCGCCGCTCGGCAGGTAGGCGCTGGCCGATCCGGTCGCGTTGGGCGTGTAGTCCGCTTCCCACACGCGCGGCGCGGGGAGGAAGCTCTCGGGCACATCTTCGCCCAGCCCGTGCAGCCAGCCGTGCCATTCGGAGGGCACCTTGCTGGCGTCGTTGGCGCCGTCGTAGATGACCCAGCGCCGTTCGCGCTCGCCGTCCTTGACGCGCTTGCTGCGGTAATAGCGATTGCCGGACGCGTCGGTCCCGACGTGTTCGCCCTTGCGCGAGGTGAAGAGCGCGGTGCCGATGGTGGCACCGTCCCACCAGGTGAAGATCTTTCCGAGGATGCTCATTGCGGGGGGCGGACTAGCGCAAGGGCGCGGCGTGGCCAAGCCGCTTTCCTGTCGCACCATGCCATTCGCACGCTACCATTCGACCTTGTCGCCCGGCCCGATGCCCAGTTCGGCCGCGCGTCCGCCGGGAATTTCGAACACCGCGCTGGTCGGCCCCACCGCCGATACGCTGTCGAGCGAATAGGGTGTGGTCTGCGCGGCAATGTTGAGGATTCGCCGATCTGTGCCGATGAAGATGATGTCGAGCGGCAGCGGCGTGTTCTTCATCCAGAAATGGGCGACATCGCCCCGGCGCGGGAAGATCATCCCCTCGTCGGGGCCCAGCTCGGTACGGAACATCAGGCCCTTCGCCTGTTCGGCGTCGCTCTGTGCGACTTCGGCGGCAAAGCGATGCGGGCCCTTGGCGGTGGTCACGGTGACCGGCACGATCTTCAGCCCGGATACCGGATGGACCGCGGGCACGTCCTGCGGCGCGGAAGTCGCCTGCACCGACTCGGCGGACCCTTGCGGGGAACACGCGGCGAGCATCGCGGCAAAAACGATGACGACCCGGCTCAATCCTGTGCGCTCGATGCCCATTCCTCGGCCTCTTTCTCGTTCGCGGCGTCGACCATCGCGCGCGCCGCATCGAACTCATGGCCTGCGCGCACCAGCGCCGCAAGCTGCTTTTCGCGCGTACGCGGGTCGAGTGGCCCGGCACCGAAGGGCCCCAGCCGCCGCCTGCGCGCAAAGGCGAGCGCGGCCCGCCTGCTCTGCGTCTCGCTGGGGGACACCTGCCCGATTTCCGCGCTGTCGACCCCGGCATGATGCAGCGCCTGCTCCACACGCCGCGCGCCGTAGCCGCGCCGCAGCAGATCGCTCGATCGCGCTTCGGCAAAGGCGGCATCGTCGACATAGCCCAGCTCCACGAAGCGCGCGACAACCGCATCAATCGGCGGTTCATCATCCCCCGCCCATCCCCGTTCGCGCAGCTTGCGCTGCAAATAGTGCTTGAGCTTGGCCGCCGTGGTGGCGTAGCGGCCCGCGTAGCTCAGCGCGAGATCGCGCAAAGAAGCGTCATTCAGGGGGTGTGCTGCCTTGCGACGCCGCCGTGAAGTCTCTCGGGATTGGCCCATGGGACATAATGATGCCACACTCCTTGAGGATTGGAACCGCCCTCATCTTGGGAATGACGATTGTGATCGATTATAAGCCTGCCTCATCCGGAACTTCTCGGGCATTTGCCTGAGTTAAGGGCGCGAAAAGCGGTTAACAGGATTACGCTCTCTCCTATGCAAGACACCCTCATTAAGCCCACGCCCAACGATTGCGCGCTGCCGCGTCGACGGGCGGACTTCGCCACCTTCAACGAAGCGATCGATTATGCGGCGCGATCGGAGAAGGGACTCAACTTCCACGACATGCGCGGCACGCTGGAACGCGCCTATACCTATCGCGAGATGCGCGAAGACGGGTTGGCGATGGCGCACCGGCTGGTCGCTGCGGGCATCGGCCGTGGCGACCGGGTGGCGTTGATCGCCGAAACCTGCCCCGAATTCGCGGCGCTGTTCTGCGCCTGCATCTATGCCGGCGCGTGGCCCGTGCCGCTGCCGCTGCCGACCACCTTCGGCGGCAAGGAAAGCTATATCGACCAGCTGGTGGTGCAGCTGGAAAGCGCGGACCCGGCGCTGCTGATCTACCCGCCGGAAATCGGCGACATGACGCAGGCTGCGGCCAAGCGCGTGGGTTGCAAGGCGACCGACTGGGCCAGCTTCGCCGAGCGTGAGGCCCCCGAGGCCGAGCTGCCCGAAGCGCAGCCCGAAGACATTTGCTACCTGCAATATTCCTCCGGCTCGACCCGCTTCCCGACCGGGGTGGCGGTGACCCACAAGGCGCTGCTGCATAACCTGTATGGCCATTCGAGCGCGATGGATCTGGGCACCAATGATCGCTGCGTCAGCTGGCTGCCGTGGTATCACGACATGGGGCTGGTCGGCTGTTTCCTCAGCCTGATCGCCAACCAGGTCTCGGTCGACTATCTCAAGACCGAACATTTCGCGCGGCGTCCGCTCGCCTGGCTCGACCTGATCAGCCGCAATCCGGGCAACACGCTCTCCTACTCGCCCACCTTCGGCTACGACATCTGCGCCCGGCGCATTTCCAGCCAGACCCACGTGGTCGACCGGTTCGACCTGTCGCGCTGGCGCACCGCGGGCAATGGCGCGGACATGATCCGGCCCGACGTGATGCAGAATTTCGTAAACGCATTTGCCGAAGCGGGCTTTAAGGCTTCGGCCTTCACGCCGAGCTACGGCCTTGCCGAAGCGACGCTGGCGGTCACCGTGATGCCGCCGGGCGAAGGCATCCGCGTGGAACTGGTCGAGGAAGAGCGCCTGTCGGGCACGCGCCCCAATCTCGACCGCCCGGCACGCTACCGCGCGATCGTCAATTGCGGCAAGCCGCTGCCCGACATGGAAGTCGAGATTCGCGGCGAGAACGGCGACGTGCGCGGCGATCACCAGATCGGCAAGGTCTGGTGCCGTGGCCCCAGCATCATGCATTCCTACTTCCGCAACGAGGAAGCGACCAAAGAGTGTCTGGTCCCGAGCGAAGACGGCGGAGGCGCTTGGCTGGACACGGGCGACATGGGCTACATGGCCGATGGCTACCTGTTCATCGTCGGCCGCGCGAAGGACATGATCATCATCAACGGCAAGAACCACTGGCCGCAGGATATCGAGTGGGCGGTGGAGCAATTGCCGGGCTTCAACCACGGCGACATCGCCGCCTTCGCGGTCGAGCGCGAGGATGGCGAGGAAGCGCCCGCGGTGCTGGTCCACTGCCGCGTCACCGACCCCGAGGAACGCCGCGTGCTGCGCGAGCGCATCCGCGAGAAGGTGCAATCGGTCACCGGCATGGCGTGCCTTGTCGAACTGGTCCCGCCGCGCACGCTGCCGCGCACTTCGTCGGGCAAGCTCAGCCGCGCCAAGGCGAAGCGGCTCTATCTCTCGGGCGAGATCCAGCCGTACAAGCTGGCGGCCTGACCGCTAGTTTGCGGGCACCGCCCAGGACGCTTCGACCGATTCCGTCCCGCTGCTGACGACGTCTTCGTTCACGTCGATATCGGCGTCGCCCAGCGTCTTGCGCAGCGTTTCGAGCTGCGCTTCGCTCCCTTGCAGGCGGACGGGAATGCCGATCCGCCGCTGCGCCCAGATAACCAGCCGCAGCGCGCGTTTTCCCTCGTCGGTCAGCTTGCCTTCCTCGTCGAAGGCGATCGCCGGCAGAGCGCGCAGCGGGGGGACGATCCGAATATCCCATTCGGGTTCGGTCGCATCGACCCGGCTTTCCAGCTCCCGATAGGTGGCGAGCGTCGCGCCAGCCAGTGGCTTGGCGGTCACCAGCGCGCGGCGTTGCTGGCGATCGATCGTCACATCGGACTCGGGCACCCCGGCAAGGATCGCCAGCCGCTCGGCAATCGACTGCGCGCGCTGCGAAGCCTCGGCCTCCTTGGCGCGCACATTGGCGAGTTCGGCTTCTTCGGCCGCCTGCGCGCTGGTGCCGACACGCAGCTGGGTAATCGACACCTCGACCGGCTCGCCGAGCTTCTGCTGGATCGCAGCGCTCGCCAGCCGCTCGGCATCGCCGATGATCTGGGGCGTCAGCACGGTCGCGGAAACCTGGATCGGATGAACCTTGTAATCGGGCTGCATGTCCGAAATCCGCGCCCTGCCGCCGAAGGTCTCGAGAACGATGGCGTTGATCTGGCGGGTGGTGTTGGCTTCCCACCCGATCCGGTACAGCGACAGGCCCAGCGGCACCGCCAGCGCCACGAAGGCACCGAAAATCAGGAAGGCCTGCAACTGGCTCTGCTTTTCGGAAAGGCTGGTGCTGAAGCCGTAGCCGCGCGCCATCGCCGTTGCGGTGAGCGCGATGGCCGTCAGGTTGGTCACGAACAGCAGCAGCGCGCCCGAAAAGACCGTCCCGTTCCAAGTAGCGAGGCCGTAGCCGACCGCGGCCAGCGGCGGCATCAAGGCTGTGGCGATCGCAACGCCCACAATCGTCCCCTCGCGCCCGCGAATCACCGCATAGCCGCCTGCTATGGCGGAAAAGATCGCCACCATCAGGTCGAACAGGTTGGGCTGCGTGCGCGAGGCGATTTCGGGCGTGACGGTCTGGATCGGGGAGAACACCACGATGATGGCGCAGAACAGGATCGCGAGGCCCACACCCAGCCCGAGCGAGCGGACCGAGCGGCGCAGCCAGTGGAAGTCGCCGATCGCCAGTGCAAAGCCGACCCCCATGATCGGGTCCATTAACGGCGACAGCAGCATCGCCCCGATCACCACCGCCGGGGACGACAGCAGCATGCCGAGGATCGCGATCCCCGCCGACATGCAGGTCATCAGCAGGTAGCGCGCGGACACGTCGCATTCGGCCCGCCGCTTCTCGATCACCGCCGCCTGGTCGACCGTTCCCGAGACCTCGATCGTCCACCAGCGGGTGATCGAGTGGAACACCCCCTCGATCCCGGTGTGTTGTCCGTTGGTCGATGCTGGTGTGTCGCTCGTATCGGCAGCGTTCGATGGTGTTTGCATGTCAGGGCCTTATCGCTGAAACTACGCGGTGCCAAAACTTGAAACACGTGTCTTGTGTAGCTAATACAGTAGCGTTTGAACAAGGAAATCCGAGCCCCATGGCCACCCAGACCGAAACCGCCACTGCAACCGGCCTCAACCTGACGCCGCCCGAACCGATCCCGACGGTCGATGTCGAGAAGGCGGTCGGGCTGGTCCCGGTCGATGACGAGAAGAAGAGCGAGCTGGAAACCAAGGTCGACAGTTTCGTCGCCGATCTGCTGGCGCACGACACGCAATCGCCCGAGTTCAACAAGCGCGTCGACGAAATCTCCAACATGGGGCGCAAGGAAATTGCCGCCGCATCGAGCATGTCGAACCGCTTCCTCGACCGGCCGATCCGCGCGATGGACCGCGACGAGGGCGTTGGCGCCAACCTTGCCGAACTGCGCACCACGGTGGAGGAACTCGACCCGGCGAAGCGCGGCAAGAGC
Source organism: uncultured Citromicrobium sp. (assembly GCA_964574905.1). Classification (GTDB taxonomy): domain Bacteria; phylum Pseudomonadota; class Alphaproteobacteria; order Sphingomonadales; family Sphingomonadaceae; genus Alteriqipengyuania. The sequence goes on from CAZNOY010000018.1 coordinate 26,544, forward strand.
GGAATCCTGTCGAAGCTGCCGTGGGGCAACAGCCTGAAGAGCTATTTCCGCAGCTACCAGAGCGCGCAGAGCCATATCCAGGCGATCCTCGACAAGCTGCATTCGGGCCGCACCGAATTGCAGAAGGACAACGCGGCAATCGACGTAGAGCGCCAGCACCTGTGGGAGGCGATGGGCAAGCTCGAACAGATGGTCCACATCTCCAAGACGCTCGACGCGAAGCTGGAAGAAAAGGCCAACGAGCTCGACGCGACCGACCCGGAAAAGGCCAAGGCGATCCGCGAGACCGCGCTGTTCTACGTCCGCCAGCGCACGCAGGACCTGCTGACGCAGATGGCGGTGAGCGTGCAGGGCTACCTCGCGCTCGACCTGGTCAAGAAGAACAATGTCGAGCTGGTGAAGGGCGTCGACCGCGCCAGCACCACCACCGTCAGCGCGCTGCGCACGGCGGTGACCGTGGCTGAGGCGATGACCAACCAGCGCCTCGTGCTCAAGCAGATCACCGCGCTCAACGAGACCACTGCGGGCATCATCGATTCGACCGGCAAGCTGCTGCGCGAACAGACCGGCAAGATCCACGAACAGGCCGCCGCCAGCACGATCCCGATGCAGACGCTGCAGACCGCGTTCCAGAACATCTACGCGACCATGGACGAGGTCGACACCTTCAAGCTCAAGGCGCTCGACACGATGAAGCAGACGGTCGAGACGCTTTCCAACGAGGTGGAGAAGTCGAAGACCTATATCGCCCGTGCCGAGAGCCAGGCGCAGGCACAGGCGCAGATCGACGCGTCGCAAGATTCGCTGCTCAAGCTGGAGGGCTAGGTGAACGACCTGACCCGCGAGAGCGACCGTTTGCTGAGCGACAGCCGCAAATTGCTGGTCGAGAACCGCGCTGGCGGGCGGCATCGCCGTGTCGTGCCGATCGGGCGCGAATCGGCGCAGGTGCGCAACCGGCATACGCTCAAGAAGCTGCGCAATATCGCGATTGCTGCCGCGGCTATCTTCGCGTTCTCCACGCTGACGGGGATTATCGTCGGCGGCATCGGCTTTGTCGGCCTGGTGCTCGCTTTCTTCGCGCTGGTCGCAGCGGCGGGCATATTCGCCGTGTACCCGCGCATTTCCATCCCGCAGACGGGTGACCTCAACAAGGGCACACCGCGCCAGATGGTGGCGCGCACCGAGCTGTGGCTCGAAGCGCAGCGCCCCGCCCTGCCCGCGCCCGCCGTGGCGCTGGTCGACGATCTGGGCGTGAAGCTCGACCTGCTCGGCCAGCAGCTCGAAACCGCGCCGCAATCGCACGATTCGATCCGCGACATCCGCGAACTGGTGGGCGAGACGCTGCCCGAGATGGTCCAGAGCTACACCCGCGTGCCCGCAGCGATGCGCGGCGAGGAACATGCCGGGGCAAGCGCGGACCAGCGCCTGATCGAAGGTCTGGGCAAGATCAGCGGCGAGATCGATTCGATCAATCGCAAGATCGCCGACGGCGCGCTCGACGATCTGGCGGTGCAGCACCGCTATCTCGGCTACCGATACGGCGACGGCCCGGCGAGCGAGCAGGCTGGCGAAGGCGCATCGAACTGATGCGCGTTCCCATCCAGCACAACCTGCCCAAGGAAGAGGTTCGCCGTCGCTTGCGCGAACGCATGCCCGAACTGCCTGCGCATCTGCCCGGCGGGTCCGCCGACGTGGCCACCGAGTGGCCCGACGAGGACACGATGATGCTCACCATCGGGGCGATGGGCCAGACCGTGCGGACGCGGATTGAAATCGAGGAAACGCAGGTGGTGGTCCAGCTCGACCTGCCGCCGATGCTGTCGTTCTTCAAGCCGCTGATCGCGGCGGCGGTGTCCGACAAGGGAACCAAGCTGCTGTCAGGCCCCAAGCCGACCGATCCCCAGGACTGACTTGATAATTGTTACCTAGGGAACTTCGCCCGATTTCGCGAATATAATGGAGTTATCGCCCTCCGCGAGTGGTGGCGCGGGGGACATTTACTGGGTCGGGAAGAAGGAACGCGCGAATGCCTGCAAGGTGCGCCGATGCACCCCTGCTGCGCGCCGCACTGCGCGCCGCTACACACGAACATCACCAACAGCTCGATAATCTGCTCGGTCGGCTCGATTTGGCCGAGCGGCACGATTACGCGTGTTTTCTCGAAGTGCAGCTGAGCGCACGCTTGGGGGTCGAGCAATGGCTCTACCTGAACGCGCCGGCACACTGGCTGCCACCCTCGCAGGTTTCGCTGCTGCGGCGCGATCTCGACTGGCTCGGGTACGATGCGCGGAGTACGCGCGGCCCGGATTTCATCGCACCGGTCGATAGTCCGGAGGCGTGGATCGGCGCGGCCTGGGTGCTCGCCGGATCGTCGCTGGGCAACCGGATGATGGAACGCGAGGTCGCCGATCGTGCGGCTGACAACTGGCCGATGGCATTCCTGCAGGACCAGGCGATGCCGCGCTATTTCAAGGCGCTGCTCCCGCTGCTGCAAGACACAGCGACGAACGTCGCCGCAGAGAAGACCGCGCGCGCGGTGTTCGCCCATTTCCACGCCGAGGCCGGGCAACGGCTGCTGGCGGTGGCTGCGTGAGTGCGGTCGAAAGCCAGCCCGACCTGACCAGCTGCGATCGCGAACCGATCCACCAGTTGGGCCAGATTCAGTCGTTCGGCGCGCTGCTGGTTGTGACGAGCGACGATCTGGTCGGCCATTACTCGGAGAATGCCGCCGGTTTTCTGGGCGTGGAGTCGATTGCGCAAGGCATGCGTCTCGACGAACTGCTCCCCGCCGAGACGCGCGAGGCGATCCGCACGGCCGCCCGCCGGCTCGATGGGCCCGACGATACCGAGAGGCTGTTTGCGCTCGCGATCGGGAATGGTCGCTTCGACTGTTCGATCCACCGCAGCGATAGCCAGCTGGTGATAGAGTTCGAACAGCACGATGCTGCCGGGTTCGGCAACCACATCGCCTCGATCCGCCCGATGATGGCCGGGCTCGACGCGATCGAGGGCGTCGACGCACTGTGTCAGGCGGCGGCGCAACGGCTGAAGTCGCTGCTCGAATTCGACCGGGTGATGGTCTACCGCTTCCATTCCGACGGCACGGGCGAGGTCATCGCCGAGGCGCGCGAGCACGAAATCGACAGCTTTTCCGGGCTGCGCTACCCCAAAAGCGACATTCCGCAGCAGGCGCGCGCGCTCTATCTGCGCAACCGGCTGCGCATCATCGCCAATGTCAGCGATACGCCGGTGCCGATCGTGCCGGGCAGGCAGTTCGGGGGCGAGCCGCTCGACCTCAGCCTGTCGACCCTGCGCGCGGTGTCGCCGGTCCATATCGAATACCTGCGCAACATGGGCGTGCGCGCCTCGCTGTCGATCTCGATCATCGTGCGCGGCAAGCTGTGGGGCCTGTTCGCGTGCCATCACTACCGCCCGCGCGCGCTTTCGTTCTCGAACCGGACCGCGGCGGAGGTGTTCTCGCAGATGTTTTCGCTCACGCTCGACCGCGCGCTGCACGATCAGGGCACCGCGCGGCGCACGCTAGGCCAGAACCTGCATGAGAAACTGATGACCAGGCTGGCGGGCGGTGCCTCCTTGCGCGAAACGCTGGCCCAGGTCGGTGCCTCTATCGGCGAGACCATCCCGCACGACGGCGCGAGCATCTTCATCGATGGCGAATATGTCGCCACGGGCCACGCGCCGACCGAGGAGGAGTTCGTGCGCCTGCAACCTGCGCTGCAGGCGACACCCGCCGGGCGCATCCTCGCCGCTAGCGAGCTTTCGCGCGAGATCGACGCCGCGTCGCACTTCGCATCGCGCGCCGCCGGTGCCCTGATCATCCCCGTGTCGCGCGCACCGCGCGATTTCTTCGTCCTCTGGCGGCGCGAGCTGAAGCAGGTCGTCAACTGGGCGGGCAATCCGAACAAGCCGGTCGACGAGAGCGACGGGGGCCGCATCACGCCGCGCAAGAGCTTCGCCGCGTGGCAGGAGACGGTCGAGGGGCGCAGTGCAGAGTGGACGCAGTCCGAACGCGACCTGGCTGAAACGCTGCGCATCACGCTGCTCGAAGTCATCCTGCGGCTGACCGATGCGGCAGCGCAGGATCGCAAGCGCGCGAACGAGCAGCAGGACCTGCTGATTGCCGAGCTCAACCACCGTGTTCGCAACATCCTCAACCTGATCCGCGGGCTGGTGAACCAGTCGCGACACGAAGCGGGCGATGCGGTCACGCTGACCAAGCTGATCGGCGGGCGGATCGGCGCACTGGCTGCGGCGCACGACAACCTGACGCGCGACAACTGGGGCCCGACCTCGCTCAAAAAGCTGATCGGCGACGAGGCAGAGGCCTATCTCGGTTCCAAGACCGCGCGGCTCACGGTCGAAGGGCGCGACGTGCTGGTGGTGCCGCAAGCCTACACCGTGCTCGCGCTGGTGCTTCACGAGATGATCACCAATTCGGCCAAGTATGGCAGCCTGTCGGATCGATCGGGCGACCTGCTGATCACGCTCGACCGCGACGCCGAGGGCGATCTGGAACTGCGCTGGAAGGAGCGTGGCGGCCCGCCGGTGCAGGCACCCGAACGGCGCGGGTTCGGCACCACGATCATCGACAAGTCGATCCCGCACGAATTGCAGGGCGAGGCCGAGGTCGATTTCGCCCTGAGCGGGGTCGAGGCGCGCTTTCGCATCCCCGCGCGCTTCGTTCGGGAATCGGAGACGGAACACGAAATGGCCAGCCACATCGAACACGACGCGCAAGGCTCCGCCTCGGCGAGCGGCGACTTGCCGCGCCGCGTGCTGCTGATCGAGGACAATATGATCATCGCGCTCGACACCGAGGAGATGCTGCTCGAGCTGGGGGTCGAAGAGGTTCTCGTATCGGGCAGCGTCACCCAAGCGCTGCGCGCGATCGAGAAGGACCTCCCCGACTTCGCCGTGCTCGATTTCAATCTCGGCGACGAATCGAGCGAGCCGGTGGCGCGCGAACTGGTTAGGCAGGGCGTGCCCTTCGTGCTGGCCACCGGCTACAGCGCCAAGGAAGTGAAGTTCGACGAGCTCGGCGCGCGCGCGATCCTGAAGAAGCCCTACGACAAGTCCGATCTGGCAAAGGCGCTGGCGGAACGCGACGGCTGAGGCGGGGCCAACCGCCCTATTCGAAGAACTTCTGCTGGTAATGGAAGCGCGCGGGGACCGGATTCCCCGCCGCATCGCGCGCGGGTTCGAACCGGATCTGCGTGTAGGCCAGCTCGCACACCTTGTCGTCGGTATCCGGAAATCCGCTCGAACTGGTGACCCGGCAACCGGTCACGCGGCCGCGTGCATCGACATCGAGCATGACGAGCGTGCGTTTCCCCACCCGCGCCTGGCGGCCGCCCGGCGGGATGGGGAAGGCCGAGACATTGGTGATCGACCGGCTCAGCACCGGCTGAACCGCGATCCCGCCGCCGCCACTGCCCTGCCCCTCGCCGCCGGCACCGGTGCCATCGCCATTGCCCGATGCGCCCGTGCCATCACCCGCATCGGTCGCGCCCGACTGGTTGGCGCTGCCGGTCGAGGCTGCGCGCGGGGCGGGTTCGCGGCTGGGGAGCGGGATCGGGGGCTGCGGCGCTGCGACCTCGCGCGGCTTGGCCCGCTTGCCAGGGTCACCCTCTGCACCCGCCGCATCCTCGGGCGGGCCAGGCGCCTTCGACTCCTCGGGCGTTGGTGTGGGAGACGGGCGCGGCTCGACATCGAAGCTCGCCATCTGCTCCCCCAGCGTGCGCGCGACCAGATTGGGGGCGAACGCCTGGATCAGCCCGAAGAACAGCGCCACGTGGAGCAGCACGATGCCTGCGAGCACGGGCAGGCTGGGCCGCCTGTCAGCATCTGAAAAACCCCGTGCTTCGTCCATGCACGGTAAAACTCGGCCCGCCAGCGCGCGGTTCCGCCCAATGGCTTCGCAAACGGAAAACGGCGACCTCCCGCGAAGGAGGCCGCCGCTTTTCCTGGTCTTCAGTTCGACAGTTACGTGTCGATTAGAAGTCGTAGCTGACGCCGATCTTCAGACGCCACAGCGACGAACTGACATTGACGAACGCGTCATTCGCGATCGCGTCACCACCACGGAAGCTCTGGATGATGTAGCGACCCTGAGCATCAACACCACCGCTGGAGGCTACGTCCTGCAGGCCCGAGTAATCGCGCCGACGCTGAATGTTCCAGCTGCTGTCGAGGAAGTTCAGGAAGTTGTCCATCGAGGCGAACAGCTTGAGCCGATCGTTCCGACCGAAGAACCGACCCGGGCCGGGGATTTCCTGGCTGAACGAGAGGTCCAGGTCGTAATACCAGTCGTTGTCGCACGTATTACGCTCGATCGACCGACCGATATAATCGGCGACGCAATCCTGCGCTGCCGCCCAGCTCGCGAAGTCCGCAACCGCACCGCTATCCGACAGCGGCGAAACGTTCGGATCGTTCACACCGGTGGGGATGTAGGCGAGCGCATTATCCGAACCCGACGACGAGTCGTTGAACACGCCACTACCCGTGAAGGTAATCGAGTACGGCCGACCCGAACGCGCCACGAAGGTCGCACTCAGGCGGGTCGACAGGTCGTCGAAGAACTCCTCGCGGAACGAGGTGCGCACCGTGATGTTGTGGCGGCTGGCGAAGAAGCCACGCGATTCGGCCGGGGCCTGAAGATCGAACGCAGCCGTCCGGTCGTAGTTCGAACCCGCGGTCGAGCTATACATGTTACGACGATCGCTGGCGCCGGTGAAGGCATAGCCCAGGCTGAAGTCGACCGAACCGCCTTCGGTGAAGATCCCACCGTTGAAACGCTTCGCCAAGATCGCCGAGGCGATATGGCTGTCGTAGCTGTCCGAGTTGGTGAGCATCAGTTCGTCGTCGCGCGAAGTGCCGAAGCACGCGGCCGAAACACCGGTGTAGGTCGGCGGATAGGTATCGACCAAGGTCGCATCGCATCCGGTCCTGGTAGGATCGATTGCCGCATAGATAGGCCGCCCATCGATCGAGAAGCCGTCGAGGCCCTTGGCGATGTTGGGAACCTGCGAAAGGTCGACAATGGTGTAGGGGTTGTCGAACTTCGAGTAGATGTAGTCGAGATTGATCGTCCAGTTGCTCAGGAAGCCGCTGGGAGCGAAGTCGAGCCCGCTCGAGAAGCCGAGGTTGGCACGAAGCACGCTCGGCACCTTGATGTTGGGATCGATCGACTGGGTGTCGCCAAGGCCGGCAGCCGCACGGTCGATGCCGTCCTGCCGGAAGCAGGTCGGTACGCCCGTGAAGGTTCCGCCGACAACCACATCGATGGGGCCTGCGGGGCAAAGCGAGCTGCCCGTGTTACCTTCCGCATAGCCACGACCGTCACCCTGGAAGGCGTTGCCGAACCACACCAGCGGGTCACCGCCGGAGAAGATACCCACGCCGCCACGCAGTTCCGAACGCGAGAACAGGGCAAAATCGCCCAGATCGTACGAGAACGACGCACGCGGCATCACGATGGGATCGAGCGCGGAGAACCCGGTGTTGTTGCCGAAGCCATAACGATCAAAGAAGTTCTGGTTCAGCAGCGGACGACTGCCATCGTACCAGTCGAGGCGCACGCCCAGGGTCAGGTCGAGACGATCGGTCGCCATCCAGTCGTCCTGCAGGAAGACCGAATAGATATCGCGCGAGAAGGCCGCAGCCGCATCGTTCACGTCACCGGTGTAAGAGAAGTTGCCGTAGGCACCGTAAGCGTTGCCCTGGGCGACGTTGCTCGGGCTGGTGAAGTTGCTCGAACCGTTCGACAGAATCCCTTCGCGAAGGTCGTCGATATTGGTGAAGACGAGCTGCCCGGTGGCGTTCTGGACGAACAGGTTGAACAGGTTGGCGTGGTTCCATTCGGCACCCAGCTTGAAGCGGTGTGCGCCCGCTTCGAGCGTTGCCGCTGCACGCCACTGGTCGACATTGGTCCTGAGGTCGTTGGCTGCACGCGAGAAGCCAGGGCCGGCCTGCACCGCGCCGTAGCGGTCGGCACCGGCCGCCGGGCCGTTGTCGATACCGACGACGATACGCGGGATCGGATTTTCATCCTGAGCTTCACCGCCCCCGAGCGGACCCTGAAGATCCTGGATTTCCGAACGCGAATACCGCACTTCGGTCGAGAAATTGTCGCTCCACTGCGAGTAGAGGCGCGCCGAATAATAATCGGAGACCGTGCCGCTCTCGTTGAAGGTATTGGCACCGACGACGGCGCCGCGGAAGCTGCCGAACTGGCTGAAATCGTCCGGCTGGAGCGTCGATTCCTCGAGATGCTGGTAGGTGGCTTCTAAACGATGATTGTCGTTGATGATCAAGTCGCCGCGGACGAAATAACGATCGTTTGCGTACGGACGCACGCGAACGATCGGACCGGTTTCGATGCCGTAGACCGAGCTCAGGACGTCCGAGATTTCGTTGAACTGATCGACCGTAACGGCACCGATTTCGTCACCGAAACCGCCACCCGCCGGGCCGTATTCCTGCGGGAAACCGGCTTCCTGGTGCTCGTAGGCGCCGAAAATGAACAGACGGTCCTTGATGATCGGGCCGCTGAGGTAACCGCCCCAGCGCTTGAGCGGCTCGATATCGCCGGCGACCACGCCATCGGCCTCATCACCGCGCAGGTTCTGATCCGAATATTCGAAGAAGCCGCCGAAGTGATAGTCGTTCGTGCCCGACTTGGTCACCGCGTTGATCGAACAGCCGGTGAAGTTGCCGTAGTCGACGTCGAAGGGCGCGAAAGCGACCTGCGTCTCGCGAATGGCGTCATACGGAATCGGGGCCGAGCTGCGCGACGCGAAGCCGGTGTCGTTCAGGCCGTAGACGTCGCCCTGGTTGATGCCGTCGATGGTGAAGGCGTTCGAACGGTCGTTGCCGCCCAGGCAGGAGATGCGATCGACGCCCGAGCCGCCATCGTCGCGGTCGAGGCTGACACGCGGGTCGATACGGATGATGTCGCGGATGTCGCGATCGAAGGTCGGGGCGCTTTCGAGCACCTCGGTGCCGAAGCTGGTGCCCGGGCCGACCGAAAGCTGCGTCTGCTTGACGCGCGACCCGGTGACCACAATCACACCAGCGCCCGAGGAGAGCGAGAAGGTCAGATTGGTCGCGCCCTGGAGCGAGATGTTCACGTCGTTGACGCTCTGCCCTTCGTAGCCGTTGGCAGCGGCCGAAACGGTGTAAGGCCCACCGACCACGAGGTTCGATGCCGAGAAGGTGCCGGAACTGTCGGTCGTCGCGGTGCGGGTTGCGCCCGTACGCGTATCGGTGACGGTCACGGTCGCGCCCGCAACGGGGACGCCGGATTCATCTTCGACAGTGCCCTGGATGCCGGACGTGATTTGCTGGGCGGCCAGCGGTGCAGGCGCGATCGCGACTGCCGAGAGACTGACAACGCTAGCTGCCAGAAGATACTTGAGCTTCATGGAATTACCCCTTTGAAGACGCGACTGGAGAGGAGGATTGGAGTCGAATGGCCGGTTCAGCGATCCGGTTGGGCGCGCCTAAGGGCAATCTTATTACAATGCCATGACGGAGTTGCAGCTCGCGGACACCGCAGCCCGCGAGCGGCATTAAGAGCCTGATAATAATAGGAAATATGGTGTTGCTGCACTGCAACAGCACCAAGATAATTTTGTCGCGGGGTGGAACCCCAGCTTTTCTGCGCCCGTCAGGCCAGTTTGATCTCGCGCAGCCGCTGCAGCAGGAAATCATGCGCCAGAATTGGCTCGGGCGCGCGCTCCTGCTCGCCCTCGGCCACGCACGAAGGCAGCGGTTCGATCAGGTAATCGGGCCGGAAATGGAGGAAGAACGGCATCGAATAACGCGCCCGGCGCGCGGCATCCCCGCTCGGGTTGACCACCCGGTGCGTGGTCGAGCGCAGGCGGCCATTGGTAAGCCGTTCGAGCATGTCGCCGATGTTCACCGCGAGCGCGCCCGGCGGCGGGCTGACCGCGAGCCACTCGCCCTTCTTCGTCAGCAGCTCGAGCCCCGCTTCCTCGGCCCCGAGCAGCAGGGTGATCGCGTTGATGTCGCCATGCGGCGCAGCGCGAATCGCCCCGTCAGGCGCATCCTCTGGCAGCGGGGGGTAGCGCAGCAGGCGCAGCACCGAATTGCCGTCCTCGATCGTCGAATCGAAGAAATCCGGGTCTTCGCCCAGATGGATCGCGATCGCCGACAAGATCCGCCGCCCGCTCGCTTCGAACGCGGCGTACAGCTCGCGCATGGTCGCGGCGAATTCGGGGACCTCGGCGGGCCACACATTGGGTTCCATGAAGCGCGCCAGCGCATGATCGGGCGCCAGATCGCGGCCGACGTGCCAGAATTCCTTGAGGTCGAACACGGCGGCGTCCTTCGCCTGCTCCTGCCCGAACGGGGTGTAGCCCCGCGCACCGCCGATGCCTTCGATCTTGTAGCTGCGCTTGACCGCCTCGGGCAGCGCGAAGAAGTCGCGGCTGGTCTGCTCTGCCCGCGCGATCAGATCGTCGTCTATCCCGTGATCGCGCACGATCCCGAAGCCGAATTCGGCGAAGCTTTCGCCCAGCTCGCGTGCGATGTCTTCCAGCGGGCGGTCGAGCGATACGGTTGCAATGTCAGGCATAAAGGCTCGTCTATGCTGGCAGGAACAGCCCGGCAAGCGCCGCGCTCATCAGGTTGGCGAGCGATCCGGCGAGAAGCGCGCGAAGGCCCAGTTTGGCGATCACCGGGCGCTGGTTCGGCGCAAGGCCGCCGGTCACCGCCATCTGGATCGCGATCGAGGAGAAATTGGCGAAGCCGCACAGCGCGAAGGTGATGATCGCGCGCGTCCGTTCCGAAATGGCGCCCGCGTCGAGCTGCCCCAGGTCGATGAAAGCGACGAATTCGTTGAGCACGATCTTGGTGCCGAACAGGCCGCCGGCCATCCCCGCGTCTTCCCACGGCACGCCGATCAGGAACATGATCGGCGCGAACACCGCACCCAGCAATTGCTGGAAAGAGAGATTGCTCAGCCAGGCGGCGACATCGGGGCGAAAGGGATTGCCGATCGAGTCGGCCAGCTGGACCAGACCGCTCCCTGCCGCACCCAGCAGCCCATTGGCGAGCGCGACCAGCGCGACGAAGGCCAGCACCATCGCGCCTACGGCCACCGCCAGCTTCACGCCGGTCTGCGCGCCCTGCGCGGCGGCCTCGATCACGTTGGCGGGCCGCTCTCCCTCTTCGAAGGTTTCGGCGATCTCCACCGCCTGCGCGTGCTCGCCCTCGCGGATCGCGGCGGGGCCCTCTGCACTGATCCGCCCGCGCGGCAGCGCCAGCTCGCCTTCCGCGGCGAGCGAGGCATCGTCGACATCGGGCATGATCATCTTCGCCATCAGGATGCCGCCGGGCGCGGACATGAACGCGGCGGCGAGCAGGAAGGGCAGGTATTCGTTGCCCAGCAACCCTGCATAGGCCGCCAGGATGGTGCCCGCGACGCCCGCCATGCCGACGGTCATCAGCGTGAACAGGCGGCTCGGCGCGAGCCCTGCGAGATAGGGCCGCACCACCAGCGGGCTTTCCGACTGGCCGACAAAGATATTGGCCGCCGATCCCAGCGCCTCGACCTTGCTGACCCCGGTGACGAAGCCGATCGCGCCGCCCAGCCAGCGCACCACCAGCTGCATGATGCCGAGGTGATAGAGGATCGAAACCAGCGCGGCGAAGAACACGATCACCGGCAGTGCGCCGAGTGCAAAGGTGTTGGCCAGCGGGTTGTCCGCCCCGAACAGGAAGGCCGTGCCCGCCCCGGCGTAGGATAGCAGCGCGGCGACGCCGTTGCTCATCTCGCGGATCACCATGCGCCCGCCCGGCGTGCGCAGCACAAGGAACGCGAGCAGCGCCTGCAAGGCAAACGCGGACGCGACGATCCGCAGATTGATCTTGCGCTTGTTGTTGGAGAGCAGGAAGGCGAACGCGAGGATCGCGGCGATCCCCAAAAGACTGGCGAGAACGGGCGGCATAGGTGCTTTCGGATCGTTCGCGGGAAAAACGACCGTCTCTTCGCCTGTTAGCGGGGGCTAGTCAATTCACAGGCGGACAATTGCGTTCCCGCTCTCTTTCCTTTCCGCGCCCGCGATCATAAGCATCGACCGATGGAAACCGCCCACGTCGCCCGACCGATTCCCCGCCCGCTGTTCGTCTATGCCCTGCTCTACGGCGGGATGACCGTACTGGCGGGCGTGCTCGGCTTCAAACAGATCGCCCTTCCGCTGGGCTTCACCACGCTCGCGGTCGAGTCGGGAATTTTCGCATTCCTGATGCTGGTCGCGATCTCCAGCACGATTGCGCAGGTCTATGGGCGGAGCGCCGCGAACAAGCTGGTCCTGTGGGGATTTGCCCCGCTCGGCCTGTCGATCCTGCTGATCCAGGTGGTGCTGGCCTTCCCGCCCAGCCCGCAGATGCCCGCCGAAAATCTCGCTGCGTTCGAAACCGTGCTCAGCCAGACCGGGCGAATCATGCTCGCCGGGCCGATCGCCTACGGGGTTTCGCTGTTCCTCAACGTCTGGCTGTTCGAACGGCTGCGCGGAACAGGCGATGGCGGCGGCCTGTGGATGATGCTGCGCGGCGGGTTCGCATCGGCGATCAGCCAGGCGGTCGACACGCTGATCTTCATCACGGTCGCGTTCTACGGCCAGTTCGACATCGTTCCGCTGCTGATCGGGCAGGCGATCGCGAAGGTCGTGCTCAGCTTCGTGCTTGTGCCGCTCATCATCTGGTTGCTGGTCCGGCTGGCAGGCGACGGGAGCGCCGCGCTGACAGAGAACTGAGGCTGCGCGTCAGGCGCTCAGCGCCTCGACGAAATTCTCGCGCCATTTCTCGACATTGGCGGTCTTGATCACCTCGTTCAGCTTTTCCCAGCGCGCCTTTCGCTCGTCGAGCGGCATGTCGATCGCAGTGCGGATCGCCTCGCTGGTTTCCTCCATGCTGTAGGGGTTGATCAGCACAGCATCTTTCAGCTGCTCCGCCGCGCCCGCGAAGCGCGACAGCACCAGAACGCCCGGATCCTCGGGGTCCTGCGCGGCGACATATTCCTTGGCGACCAGATTCATCCCGTCGCGCAAGGGGGTGACCAGCCCGACATGCGCCGAACGATAGATGCCGAACAGCTCCTGCCGCGAATAGCCGCGGTTGACGTAACGGATCGGGACCATGTCGACCTCTGACCGCTCGCCGTTGATCTGCCCCGCCTTCTGTTCCAGCGTGTTGCGAATGCGCTGATAGGTGGCGACGTCCTGCCGCGAGGGCGGCGCGATCTGGACGTAGAGCGTCTCCTTCACCCGGTCGGGATAGGTATCGAAGAAGCGCCCCAGCGCGTCGAAGCGTTCGGGCAGGCCCTTCGA
>CAZNOY010000019.1:0-37672 GCA_964574905.1 uncultured Citromicrobium sp.
GCAGCCACGCGTCGAACCGATCGCGCCCCACCGTGTGTTCGAGCGTGCGCATGAAAAAGTGCCCCTTGTCGTAGGCGATCGCGCTGCCGATCAGCTCGCCATCGCCTTCGTTGTGGAGCGCGGAGCCGGGCGCATCTGCGCCGACCTCGTTCAGCGTTTCGATGATATTGGCGTAGGACAGCGCCGCTTCCTGCTCGGCGCGCTGCTTGCCGTAGACCTTCTCGGTAATGCGGTTTTCGAAATAGGAGGTGATGCCTTCGTTGAGCCAGCCGTCGCCCCACACCGCGTTGGTGACGAGATTGCCCGACCAGCTATGCGCCAGCTCGTGCGCGACCAGCCCGTTGTTCGACCGGTCGCCCGCGATGAAGGTGGGCGTCAGGAAGGTCATCACCGGGTTTTCCATGCCGCCGTAAGGGAACGAGGGCGGCAGCACGATCATGTCGTAGCGGCCCCAGCGATAATCGCCGTAAAGCTCCTCCGCCGCCTCGACCAACTGCTCGGTATCGGCGACCTCGTTATAGGCGCGGTCGAGCGTGGCCGGTTCGGCCCAGACGCCGGTGCGCGGGCCGGTGGCGCGAAAATCGATGTCCCCCGCCGCGAGCGCGATCAGGTAGGGCGGAACGGGCTTGTCCATCACGAAGCGGAACGCACGGCGCCCATTGCCGAGGTCTTCCGGCTCACCCTGACGCACGCCGCTCATCACGACATCGAGCGGCTTGGGCGCGGTGATCCGCGCTTCCCACGTCTGGCGGATGCCGGGGCTGTCCTGCGTGGGAATCCACGTCCGGTTGAGGATCGCCTGCCCCTGGCTGAACAGGTAGGGATACTTGCCCCCGGCGGTCTGCGCGGGCGTCAGCCATTGCAGCGCATCGGCATCGGGCGCCGCGCTGTAGGAGATGACCAGCTTCTTCGCCCCGTCGAGCATCACCGTCAGCGGGGCACCCTTGCCCCCTTCGGTGACCATATTGCCGATCGTGTAGTTCAGCTTGCGGCCCTGCCCGTCGGTGATCGAGCGGATATCGAGCCCGTTGCTGTCGAGCACGATCTTCTCCGCGCCCGGCTTCGCCAGCACGTCGAGCGTGGCGGTGCCGCCGACGTTCTTGGCGTCGAAATCGAGATCGAGGTCGAGCGCGACATGCGTCACCCGTGCCACCTGCGGCTGCGCATAGGTCTGGTCGTCGACCGCTTCGGGCGTGGTCAGGATGGGGGAGATCATCGGTTCGCCAACCTGCTGCCCGCCCATCTCCATCTGCGGACCGGCGCAAGCGGTGGTGGCAAGGGCAAGGGCGGTGATGGCGACGAAACGGCGCATGGGGTTCTCCGGGAAAGTCTGGTTCAGGCGTACAAACGGTTGAGCGTGCGATCCGTGCCTTACGCCCACTCCGCCTGCGGGGGCAGGCTCATCAGGATGGCATCGACATTGCCGCCGGTCTTGAGGCCGAACAATGTCCCACGGTCGTAGACGAGGTTGAATTCGGCGTAGCGCCCGCGCCATTCGAGCTGGGTGCGCTTGTCTTCCTCGGTAAAGTCGCTGCCCATCCGCCGGCGGACGAGCTTGGGGAAGGTTTCGAGGAAGGTCCGCCCGACATCCTGCGTGAAGGCGAGGTTGCGGGCAAAACCCGCCTCGTCCCCGCATTCGAGATGGTCGTAGAAGATTCCGCCGACCCCGCGATGCACGCTGCGATGCGGGATGTAGAAATACTCGTCCGCCCACTTGGCGAAGCGTTCGTAATAGGTCGGGTTGTGCTTGGCGCAGGCGGCGCGGAAGGCGGCGTGGAATTCGCTCGTGTCTTCCTCGTAGGGGATCGGCGGGTTGAGGTCCGCCCCGCCGCCGAACCACGCCCTGCCCGTGACGAGGAAGCGGGTGTTCATGTGCACGGCGGGCACGTGCGGGTTGGCCATGTGCGCGACCAGGCTGATGCCGGTGGCGGAAAAGCGCGGGTCGTCCTCCGCCCCGTTGATCGTCTTGGCGAACTCGGGGGCGAAGGTGCCCTGCACGGTCGAGACGTTGACGCCGACCTTTTCGAACACCTTGCCCTTCATCAGGCCCTGCACGCCGCCGCCAGGGCTCTCGTTGCCCTCTTCCTCGCGGTCCCACGGGGTGTAGGCGAAGCTCGCATCCGATCCCGCCTCGCGCTCGATCGCCTCGAATTCGGCGCAGATCGAATCGCGCAAGGTTTCGAACCAGCTGCGTGCCTGTTGGGTTTGTTCGGTCCAGTCCGCCATATTTTTCCCATCCGCCAATGCGCGATAGGCACCCTTGCCAAGCCTGCCGCCTTTGGGCAAGTGAGGGCCATGGTTCCCCTTTCGTTCGGCAACAGCGAGCTGCTCCTGCGCAGCGACCGCGCGGTCTTCTGGCCGCGCGAGGAGACGCTGTTCGTCGCCGACCTGCACCTCGAAAAGGCGAGCTTCTTTGCCAGCCACGGCCAGCCGCTGCCACCTTACGACAGCCGCGCCACGCTCGAACGGGTGGCGCAGGCGGTGCGCGAAACGGGGGCGCGGCGCGTGGTCACGCTGGGCGACAATTTCCACGATGCAGAGGGCGCGACCCGGCTGGAGGATGGCGCGTGCGAGATGCTGCGCGCGCTCACCCGCGCGGTCGACTGGTGCTGGATCACCGGCAACCACGATGGCCCCACCCCCGATGCTGGCGATGCTGCGCACGCCGCCGTGCACTGCGGCGGCACGCTGCACGAAGAGCTGGAGATCGGGGGGATCGTCTGCCGGCACGAGGCGCTGGCGGGGGAAACCCGCGCGGAGCTTTCGGGCCACTGGCATCCCAAGCTCGCGATCAAGGTTCGCGGACGCCATATCCGCCGCCCTTGCGCGGTGATTGCGCATAAAGGCGGGTGTCCCCCGCGCATGGTGCTGCCCGCCTTCGGAACGCTGACCGGCGGGATGGACGCCGCCGATCCGGCGATTCGCCGCGCGCTCAGCCCGGCCGACGCGATCGAGGCGCTGTGTCCCGTGCGCGACAAACTGGTGCGCATCCCGCTGTGGCGATCGGAGAAGCGGGCGGCCTGAAGCCACACCCGCGCGGCAAATCGCGCATCGGGGCACGACAGCCCCTTTCGCATTGCCGCAAAAAGGCCTAAATACGGCGCACGTTCGTTTCCACCACAGGAGAGCATCCCATAGCACGTCCCCCCCGTCGTTCCCTCCAGCCGCCGACCAAGAGCGGCCCGCGCTACGACAATTTTATCCAGTCCCCCAAGGTCCGCGTTATCGACGAGACCGGGGAGAACATTGGTGTCCTCAACACGCGCGATGCGATTGAACGCGCTGCCGAAGTCGGCCTGAACCTGGTCGAGGTATCGCCCAACGCCGATCCGCCCGTCTGCAAGTTCCTCGACGTCGGCAAGCACCGCTACGAGGCGCAGAAGAAGGCGAACCTCGCGCGCAAGACGCAGAAGACGCAGGACATCAAGGAAGTCAAAATGCGTCCCAACATCGACACGCACGATTACGACGTGAAGATGCGCAACGTGAACAAGTTCATCGAAAACGGCGACAAGGTGAAGATCACCCTGCGCTTCCGCGGGCGCGAAATGGCGCACCAGCAGATCGGCATGGACCTGCTCAACCGCGTCCGCGACGATGTCGAAGAAATTGCCAAGGTCGAAGCTTTCCCGCGCCTCGAAGGGCGCCAGATGCTGATGGTGCTCGCACCCAGGTAACGAGGCGAAGCGTTCCGCGCGAATCGCGGAACCAAATTTCGGGGCGCGCGATTGATCGGCATGATCACTCGCCGCCCCCTCGCCGCCCTCCTCCTCCCCCTTCCCGCACTCGCGCTGGCCGCGTGCGACGCGGCGCATGCGCCCGCGCCATCGGGCGATCCCACTCCGGTGGAGACGGGCGCGGTCGCGCCGGATCAGACTCCCCCCGCCTCGCCAACGCCCGCCACAACCGAGGCGGCAAGCGCCGACGGGGTGAACGACGGCGAGCCCGACCTCATCCCCGCCCCGCTCGCGCCCGAGGCCGAGCGCGGCGAAAAGGGCGCGCGCAACGTGCTGCTCGCCTTCATCCGCGCGATCGAGCTGAAGGAATTCGATCAGGCCTATGGCCTGCTGCGAGAGAATGCGCGCGACGGTATGACCAAGGCACAGTTCGCCGCGATGTTCGACGGGTTCGGGAAGATCACCGTCGCCGCGCCGGATGGCACGATCGAGGGTGCTGCAGGGACCAGCTATTACACCGCGCCCACCACGATCACCGGTTCGAATGGCCAGAAGCTGACGGGCCAGATCGTGCTCACCCGGGTCAACGACGTGCCCGGTGCCACGCCAGAGCAGCTGCGCTGGCGTGTGCGCGAATTCGACGTCGCCAAGCGCTGATCGGCATGTAGCCGGTCAGTCTCAGACGGCGAGCCTCACCACCAGTCGTCGAACTCCTCGTCGCACGCCCACATTGCGGAAACTGCGCCAGACGTCTTCGACAGATTGTAGTTCTTGAAGATGCCATTGGTCGACGTGCGGATGATCATCCAATCGGTCTTGCCGATCGTGATGATGCCCGTCGCATCGAAAGCGATGTCGAGATGCGTCTCCGAACCAGTATTGTGCCACTTGGCGACTTCCACGCGGTCGGCAGGGCGCTGCCAGTTGCGGTCGAACCAGATTTCCACCGTGGTATCGGAAGTGGGCATGTGCCACGAATCGTTGTTCACCTGCAGGATCGTATCCGCATCGTAATCGCGTTCGATGCGGACCGAGGAGGAAATGTTCCCCTCCTTGAAATAGGTCTGCATGTAACAGACGTCGTTCGACGAGTCGTAACCGGTGTACCAGTTATCGATCTTGGTCGACTGGAAAGCGAGTGCCGGGCCCGGCAGCGACAGGACTGCCGCAATCGCAGCCAGTGTGATCGGTAAGCGACGCATGATTCCCCCATACCCCTGATGGGGCGAGAATTATTCAGGGTCGGCGAATTGGCAATACGAAAAGAGACGCGCCGAGCGGGGCACAGCGCCCTTGTCCGCCTGCTTCGATGCCCTATCACGGCAGCGGGAGAGGTTCATGACACGCTTGATCGGTTTCGTGCTGGGCGCGCTGGCCCTGCTCGCCGCAATCTTCGGGCCGCTGCCCGATGGCCTGAGTCGCGAAGGCTTTATCGTCGCGGGGCTGGTTGTGCTGATGGCGGCCTGGTGGATCACCGAGGCACTGCCGCTGACCGCGACCGCGCTGATGCCCTTCCTCGTCCTGCCCTTCGCCAGCGTGCTCGACGCGAAGGAAACCGCCAGCGCCTATTACTCCCCGATCCTGTTCCTGCTGCTGGGAGGTGCGTTCATCGCGCTCGCCATCGAGCGGGTCGGGCTGCACCGGCGCCTGAGCCTTGGCATCCTGCGGCTGGTCGGCGCACGCGCCGGGCCCGGCCGACTGCTGCTTGCCTTCATGGCGAGCGCGGCGATCCTCTCGATGATGATCTCCAACACATCGACCGCGCTGATCATGATGCCGGTCGCGCTGGCGGTGCTGGCGGCGGGCGACATCGCAGGCACCGACGCGCCCTCGACCGAGGGGCTGTCGGGTGCGCTGCCGATGGGGATCGCGTTCGCGTGCAGCATCGGCGGGCTCGGCACGCTGGTCGGATCGCCCACCAATGCCATCGCGGTCGGCCTGCTCGACCAGACGATCGGGCTGAAGATCAGCTTCGCGCAGTGGACGCTCTACGGCGTGCCGGTGGTGGCGCTGGGCATTCCGCTCGCCGCATTCATCGTCGCCAAGGTGCAGCGGGTGCACGCGCATGGCTTCGATGTCGGCGCGGCGCGCACGGCGATCCCCGTCGAACGCAGGTGGAGCGCGCCGGAGAAGCGGCTGGTCCCGCTGGTGGCGGTCACCTTCGTCCTGTGGATGAGCCAGCCGCTGCTCGAACCGCTGCTGCCCGCAGGATCGCTCACCGACGGCACGATCGCCATCGGTGCCAGCCTCGCGCTGTTCCTGTTGCCCGACGGCACCGGGCGCGCGCTGCTCAACTGGGAAGAGGCGAACCGCGCGCCGTGGGGCGTCATCATGATGTTCGGCGGCGGGCTCGCGCTGGCAGCGGGGATGACCGCAAGCGGTCTGGCCGCATGGCTGGGCGATGCGCTGCTCCCTCTTTCCGCCGTGCCGCTGCTGCTGGTCGCCTGCGCGGTGGTAGCGATGGTGATCCTGATCACCGAATTCGCCAGCAACGTCGCCACGGCTTCGGCCATCGTGCCGGTCGTCGCGAGCCTGATCGTCGCGCTGGGTGCCCCGCCCGAACTGCTCGCCATCCCGGTCGCCTTCGCGGCAAGCTGGGGCTTCATGCTGCCCGCAGGCACCGGGCCCAACGCGATCGCCTGGTCGACCGGGCGCATCCGCATCGGGCGCATGGTCACCGCCGGGCTGATGCTCGACCTTGCAGGGATCGTGCTGATCGTCGGGATCGTGTGGGGCGTCGCGGCGGTCAACTGACCCCGCGCATCTTGAACGCGGAAACTCTCAGCGGTAGTGGCGCGTTCAACAACCGGCAGCCGGTGGAGATGCGTTCCTGCGGAGGTTAGGAACGGGCCGCCCCCGGCACAGCCTCGAAACCGAGCCCCCGCCTTCCTGGGGGCACATTTGAGGAGGCCGTTCGCATGACCGACGCCGTCGACGCAGTCGAAACACCCACCCCCCGCCGCAAGCCCAAGCCCGAGGTCACGAAGATCGACGGGCGCAAGATGAAGCCCGCCACGCTGATGATGGGCCACGGCTACGACCCCGCGCTGTCCGAAGGATCGCTCAAGGCACCGATCTTCCTGACCAGCACTTTCGCGTTCGAAAGCGCGGCTGCGGGCAAGCGCCACTTCGAAGGCATCACCGGCCTGCGTGAAGGCGGCGCGGAAGGCCTCGTCTATTCGCGCTTCAACGGGCCGAACCAGGAAATCCTCGAAGATCGTCTCGCCATCTGGGACGGCGCGGAAGACGCGCTATGCTTTTCCAGCGGGATGACCGCGATCTGCGTGATGATGATGGCCTACTGCAGCGCGGGCGACGTGATCGTGCACTCGGGCCCGCTCTACGCCGCGTCCGAAGGCTTCGTCGCCAAGATCCTCGCCAAGTTCGGCGTGAAATATATCGACTTCCCCGCCGGCGCGACGCACGAGCAGTTCGACGATGTGCTCGCCAAGGCGAAGGACATGGCGACCGAGAACGGCGGCAAGGTCGCGATGATCTACCTCGAAAGCCCCGGCAACCCGACCAACGCGCTGGTCGATATCGAGATGGTCCGCGACGCGCGCGACGCGGCACTCACCGCCGATTGCCCGATCGCGATCGACAACACCTTCCTCGGCCCGCTGTGGCAGCGGCCGCTGGAGCATGGTGCTGACATCGTGTGCTATTCGCTGACCAAATATGTCGGCGGCCACTCGGACCTCGTTGCGGGCAGCATTGCTGGCGACGAGAAGTGGATGAACCCGGTCCGCATGATCCGCAACACGATGGGCGGCATCGCCGACCCCAATACCGCGTGGATGCTGCTGCGCAGCCTCGAAACCGTGGAGCTGCGGATGCAGCGCGCGGGCGAGAATGCAGCCAAGGTCTGCGAATTCCTGAAGAAGCACCCCAAGGTCGACGGCTTGGGATACCTCGGCATGATCGAGGATGCGCGCCAGCAGGACATCTACGACCGCCACTGCCTCGGCGCAGGTTCCACCTTCTCGCTGTTCCTCAAGGGCGGCGAAGAGGAGTGTTTCCGCTTCCTCGACGCGCTCAAGGTCGCCAAGCTTGCGGTCAGCCTTGGCGGCACCGAGACGCTCGCCAGCCACCCGGCCAGCATGACGCACCTCTCGGTGCCCCACGCACGCCGCCAGCAGCTCGGCATTTCGGACGCCTTGGTGCGGATCAGCATCGGGATCGAAGACCCCGAAGATCTGATCGCGGACTTCGACCAGGCGCTCGAGGCGGTCTAGGCAAGTGAGCTTCAGCAATCCGGATGAGGATCGCGAGGCGCTCTTCGCCGAACCGATGTACGTCGACGAGGCATTAAAGAGAGAGCGGCTCGTCCCGCCACTTTTGCTGTCCCTACCCATGATCGCAGCATTCGTGTGGCTGTGGTGGTCCGACGGAAGCATGACCCGTTGGGCAGTATCCGGCCCTCAGCTTGCCGCGGGAAACTACGAGACGATCCTACTCCACATGTTCGCGCATGGCGGGCTGGCCCATATCGCGTTCAACATCATGGCGTTGCTCGCGATCGGGCCCGCAGTCATGGAGCGCCTCGGGCCTCTCGGGGCTCGGTCGATATCGGGCTTCCTGCTGCTTTTTCTGGGATGTGGTCTTGCGGGAATGGCGCTGTGGCTGGTGATTAACCCGGCGAGCGAAATTCCCATGCTGGGCGCTTCGGGTGCGATTTTCGGCCTGCTCGGTGCCATTCTTCGCCAGCCAGACCCTCAACTTCCACCCGCGCCGTTGCTGAGTAAGGCAATGGGCAAGGCCGTGGTGGCCTTCGTGCGATTGCACATTCCATTGCTCATAATATTCGCAATCCCGCTCCTGTTCGGATCGGGTTTCTTCGGGCTAGCATGGGAAGCGCATCTCGGCGGCTTTGTCGCAGGCCTTCTGCTCGCCGGACCGATAACGGCGTGGTGCGGCAATCGGGCCGACTGGTATCCGATCCGCGATGTGGAAGATGGAACGGAAGACGGGGCGCCAGGCTAGCCCCGGCAACACGCCTTCCGACCGAGGGCGGAGGCGCGGAGCCCCCGCCCATTTTCGTATCAGCGGCCGAAGCGCGCGGTCAGTTCGATGCCGAACAGGCGCGGTTCTGCCGGAATGAAGGTCGGCACGGTGAAGGCGCCGCCGGTGTTGCCCGCATCGAGCAGATAGTCTTCGTCGAAGGCATTGCGGATGAAGCCCGCCAGCTCGAAGCGATCATCCGCGAAGGAGATGCCCGCGCGCGCGTTGACCAGCGTCACCGGCCCCTGCGAGATCGCCGGATCGTTGGGCACTTCGAAGAAGATGCGGCTGCGATAGGTCACGCTGGGCGTCGCGAAGAAGCGCACGCCGTCGGCCACCGGGTAGTCGATCGTGAAGCCGCCCGCTGCCTGCCATTCGGGCTGCAGGCGGAAGCGCGCACCCGAATAGGCCGGCGAGAACGCGCCGTCCTCGTCGATCCCGCCGCTGATGTAGCCGACATTGCCGAACAGGCTCAGCCAGTCGGACGCTTGCACCGCGAGTTCGGCCTCGACGCCGAGGTTCGACGCCGTGCCCGCGCTCTCGGTCACGAAGGAGCCGGTCGGGTTACCGTTGCCGTCCAGCTCGGCCACCGAGACCTGGAAGTTGTCGTACACCTGATAATAGACGCCGATCGAACCCGAGACCGGGCCCGAGCTGAGCTTGAGCCCGCCCTCGTAGTTCCACACGGTTTCCGCCGGGATGACCTGCGCACCGCTGGCACCGACCTGCACCACCGGCGAACGGCGGCCCTTCGATACGGTGGCAAACACGTTCATGTCGGGGCTGAGGCGGTAGAGGATGTTGAAGCGCGGCAGCACGGCGGCGAAGCTGTCTTCCGATTCGATCGTCTGCCCGCCGGTATCGACCTGGCCGGGGATCAGCGGCGCACCGCTCAGCACCGAATTGGGGACGGTCGCGGTGAAGCCCGACTTGCGCTCTTCGATCAGCACGCGCGCCCCGGCGGTGACCTCAAGGCTCTGCATGGGGATGAAGGTCGCGTCCGCAAACAGCGAATAGCTGGTGTTGCGGCCCTGGTTCTCGAACACCGAGCTGTAGGGGATTTCGGTCGCCAGACCGGAGGTGAGAAGCTCGGTAGCACCTGCTGCAGGCACGGTGCCATCGGGCGCGACGCAGGGGATGCCGGGGATCAGCGGTGCGCCGAACAGCGTAGTCAGGCACTGCAGGAAGGTGCCTTCCTCGGTCGAGAACGGTACGGTCTGGCGGCCCTTCTCGGAAAAGACATTCCACCCGAACGATGCGCGCCAGCTATCGTCGACGTAGCTGAAGCGGCCCTCGTGGCTGAACTGGTGGCCCTTGGCGATCTCGGCGAATTCGAGGAATGGCGCCGCCGATCCATCGGCATCGAACACCTCGGCGCTGTCGAATTCGCGGTAGCCGTTGACCGTTGTGAAGGTCAGTGAATCGCTCAGCTCCACCTGCGCGGTCAGGTTCACATCGTAGACCTCGCGGTTAAGGCCGAGCTGGTCGTCGCCCAGCGCCGCTGCCGAATATGGCGAACCTGCGAGGTTGGCATCTTCGAAGGCATTGGCCGCACCGCCCGGAGCTCCGGCAAAGGCGGGGAACGTGCCCGAGATGAAGGGCGTGCCGCCGTTGCGCTGCTGGTCGTAGGTGCCGACGAGATCGACCGTCACAAACGGGCTCGGCGTGAAGCGCAGCGATCCGCGCACGCCCAGCTGGTCCTTCGCGTAGAGTTCCTTGTCCTGGTTGGTCGCGAGATTTTCGACATAGCCGTCGCGCGTGCGCCATTCGAAGGCGACGCGGCCCGCGAGCACGTCCGAACCCGCATTGACGAAGCCCGACAGCAGCGTGGCGTCGTAATTGCCGTAACCACCCGTCAGAGCGCCCGAGACGCCCGACTTGGGCTTGGCGGAGACCAGGCTGATCGCGCCCACCGCAGAGGCGGTGCCGAACAGGGTCGCCTGCGGGCCCTTGATGACCTCGACCCGGTCGAGATCGTAGATCGCCTGATAGGAACCGCGCGAACGCGAGATGTCGACGCCGTTGTAATAGAGCGTGACGCGCGGGCCCTGCTGGGCCGAGCCGCTGTCCGAAGTGATCCCGCGGATCACGATGCCGGGGTTGTTGGCGCTCTGTTCCTGGATGTTGAGGCCGGGAACATAGTTCGATAGCTCGTCGAGGTCGGTGACGCCGAGATCGCCGATCCGCTCGCCCGAAAGCGCCGAGATGGTGATCGGCACATCCTTGGCGCGCTGTTCGATCTTCTGCGCGGTGACGACGATCTCGTTGCCGCTGCTCGCCTCGATCGAGCCATCGTCCTCGGGCTCGACGGCGGCCTGCGCGAAGGCGGTGGCGGGCAGGAGAGCTGCTGTCCCCAGCAAGGCAAAACGGAAGGCGGACAAGGACGAAGAAAAGCGCATGGCGAACCCCTTTATGCTGCAAGTGCGAAAGGGGGCGTTAGGGTGTGTCGGTGACCGGACCGCGACGGCTCGGTTACGCTTTCGTGAACTTCGCGGGGTTTGTCGGCTATCCCATCCACTCGCGCCGTGCTTCGGCGCTTTTCAGGACTTCGTAGGCGAGCTGCAGCTTCTGGAATTCGGCGGCGGCTTCCTTGTCGCCCGGCTTCACGTCGGGGTGCACCGTCTTGGCCTTTTCGCGCCAGGCACGCTTGATCGCCGCGAAGTCGGCATCGGCCTCCAGCTCGAGCACCTCGAGCGCGCGCATCTCGTCTGCCGAGCGCGATCCGTCGCCCGATCCGCCCCAGCTATAATGCGATGCTTCGGCATAGCCCGCATTGTCGCGCTGTTCCGTCCGTGCGCGCTCCTGCGCCTCGGCCTTTTCCAGCCCTTCGAAGTAGTCCCACTTGGAATTATACTCCGCCGCGTGCTTCTGGCAGAAATACCAGCGATCCGGGTTGTTGGGCGATTTGGGAGCGGGGCAATCGCCACGCTCGTGGCAGCCATGACGATCGCACAGGCGCACGGTCGCCGCCTCACGGCTTTCCTCGTACCCGCGCCAGCGGGGGAAACCCCAGTCGTTCGATCTGCGCGCTTTTGCCATCGGACCAATTTAGAAGGATGAAGCGCGCCCGCAAGCGCGCAGGTGAGTCTTTCAGGGCTTCAGACATCTCCCCTCCCCTCTGGGGAGGAGGAAGAGAATACCGCCCCATAAGAAAAGGCGGGCGATCCGCGCTGGACCACCCGCCTCCGGATATCGAGACCGAGGCCCCTTAGTTGATAACCACGGTCACCGCGCGGCGGTTCTTGGCCCATGCTTCGGGCGTCGAAGCGGTCGCGACCGGGCGTTCCTCGCCATAGCTCACCGTGCGAATGCGGTTGGCCGCAATGCCGAGGCTGACGAGGTAGTTCTTCGCCGCATTGGCGCGGCGCTCACCCAGCGCGAGGTTGTATTCGCGGGTCCCGCGTTCGTCGGCGTGGCCTTCGATGGTGACGGTAATGCTCGGATACTGCGCGAGGTACTGCGCCTGCGTCTGCAGCGCGGCGGCATCGGCGGTGTCGATATTGTAGCGGTCGGTGTCGAAGTAGATGACGTTCTGGCCGTTCACCGCGTTGACGAAATGATCCTGCGTGCCGACGCCATAGCCGGAGCCGCTATTGCCGCCCGGATTGGTCGGCTGGCTTACGCCCGGTTCGGGCGGCAGTTCTTCGGGTGCGCTGGACTTGCAGGCCGCCAGCGAAGCGGTGGCAGCAAGCACGATTGCAATCTTGATACGCGAGTTCATAGGTCTCTCCTCACAATATGCTGTTCCATTCGTCGGTGCGACCCCACGAAAATCAAGCGTCTTGTTTGCAACGTCTCACGGAAGGATCGGGCCCCAGGCCGGGTCCGACGCGTCGACCGGGGTCGGCAGACGACGCAGGTTCGCGCCGGTCAGATCAACCTGGTAGATCGCGGTGTGCCCGGTGTTGCGCTCCGTTCGGAAGAATTGCAGCACGCGGCCATTGGGCGCCCAGGTGGGTGCTTCGTCCTGCCAGCCGTCGGTCAGCTTGCGGAAGCCGCCGCCATTCGCGCTCATCACCGCGATGTTGAAGTCGCCAGGGATGTAGGTGAACGCGATCTGGTCGCCGCGCGGGCTCCATTCGGGGGTCGCCGCGCGGCCACCGAAGAAGCTGATCCGCCGCTGGTTCGATCCGTCGGCGTTCATCATGTAGATCTGCTGTTCGCCCGAACGGTCGCTTTCGAACACGATCTTGCTGCCATCGGGCGAGTACGACCCGCCGATATCGATCCCCGGCGCGTCGGTCAGGCGGACGCTTTCGCCACCTTGCGCGGAGACGCGGTAGATATCCGTGTTGCCGTTGACCGCCATCGAATAGAGCACCCAGCGCCCGTCGGGGCTCCAGCGGGGGGCGAAGGTGGGGTTGGCGCTTTCCGTCACCAGCGTCTGCCGGCCGGTGCCGATATCATAGATGTAGATGCGCGGATTGCCGTCAACATAGCTCAGGTACATCAGCTTGCGGTAGTCGGGCGAATAGCGCGGGGTGAGCGCGGTCGCGCGGCCCGTGGTGATGAAGCGGTGGTTCGCCCCGTCGCTGTCCATGATCGCGAGCCGCTTGGTCCGGTTATCCTTCGGGCCCGTCTCGGCGATATAGGCGATGCGGCTGTCGAAGAACGGGCTTTCCCCGGTCAGGCGCGAATAGATGAGGTCGGCGCATTTGTGCGCCGCGCGCCGCCAGTCGGACGGGGGTACGACCCAGCCCGAACGAACCAGTTCGTCCTGCAAGGCGACATCGTAGAGATAGCAGCCGACCACCAGCTTGCCGTCGCCGCGCGGGCGGACATAGCCCTGCACCAGCATTTCCGCGCCGCGCATCGACCACATGCCCCACACCGGATCGGTGATCTGCGGGAAGCTGGGCTTAGGCAGCGCGTCGGGGCCGGTCGGCGCGAACAGGCCGTTGTTCTTGAGGTCGGCGGTGACCACACGCGCCAGCTCCGCCCCCAGCGCAACCGTGCCGCGCGCATTCGCGGCAGTCGCGACATCGCGTTCTGCGGCGAAAGCGGGGATAGCGAGCTGGAGATCGTCGAGACTGCCCTCGAACGAAACCGAGCCCGTCAGACCGCCATCATCCTCGTCATCGGCACCAGGGGTGGCCACGGTTTCGACATCGGTGCCCACCGGAGGAGCGGCACCGAGGTCTTCATTCTGCGCGAACACAGCGGCTGGCGTGGCGGCGAGCAGCGCCGCGGCAATAACGGAAAGTACCGAGCGAAGGGTCATGGTCACAGGTTCCAGTCGAATTCGAAGGCGGAAACGTTCTTCCACACGTTATAATATTCGGGCGGCAAATCGAAGGGCGCCGCCAGTTGCACCGCGCGGATCGCCTGTTCGGCATGGCGTTCGGCCTGCGCGCGGTTGGTATCGTTCACTCCGGTCTGGCGCACAAGCCGGGGCTTACCGGCCAGCGATCCATCCTCGTTCAATCGCCATGCGATGACGCTAACGATCTTCTCGGCATCGGGGCCGCTGGGCGGCGACCAATGTGGCTTGAGCTGGCGCGAGATCGCTGCCGAGATGCTTGCCCGCGCGCTCCTGCCGATCTGCGAGGCGGGAATGCGCGTGTCGTTGGTGGTGGTCGAACTGCCCTGCCCATCGAGGAAGTCCTTACCCACGAGACTGCCGCCCGAGCGGGTCGGGGTGGAGCTGGGCTTCGGGCGGGGGGCAGAGGTCGCGCGGCTGGTCGGGCGCGGTTTGGGCCGGGGTTGCGAAGTCGCGCGCGCGGTGGGCTTGGGCTGCGGTCGACTGGTGGCGCGCGCCGTAGGGCGCGGTTGCGGCGCGGGCGCGCTGGTCGGCTGCGGGAGCGGCGGCGGGGGGACGTATTCGATCGGCGGCGGGGCCTGCTCGCCCAATTCGGGCGCGACCGAGGCCTGCGATTCCTGCGTCGGATCGGGCGCGGTCGAGGTCATCCCGACCTCTTCGGCGAAGTTCACGGTAATCCGCTTGGGCTCGGGCATCGGGTCGCGCGTCGTGCCCTGCAACAGCAGCACCGCGACCAGCAGCACATGCAGCAGCCCTGCGACAATCAGCGCAACGGCATCGAGGCCAAGGGACGATTTCGCCTGCATCGAACCGAGGGGCTAGAGCGATTCGCTTGAACTGTTGGTGACCAGCGAGATCGAGTTGCAGCCCATCCGGTTCAGCTCGCCCATCACGCCCATCACGCGCCCGTAATCGAGCGACTTGTCGGCGCGCAGCACGACTTCGCGCTTGCTGCAGGCGGTGCCTTCGCTGGCGGTGGCGAGCGCCGCGCCCAGTTCGCCCTGCGGCACGGCATCCTCGCCGACGTAGATCGTGCCGTCGTCGGCGATCGAGACGTTGAGCGGCTCCTCGTCCTGCGGCAGCGCGTTGGCGCGGCTATCGGGCAGGTCGACCGGCACGCCTGCGGTCAGCAGCGGCGCGGTGACCATGAAGATGATCAGCAGCACCAGCATAACGTCGACCAGCGGAGTAACGTTGATCTCCGCCATCGGCGCGCGCTTGGCGTTTCGCCCGCGCTTCGACTTGAGCACGCCCATCGCCATATCAGACGCGCTCCAGCTCGCGGCCGAGGTTCGCATTGAACCGGTCGGCGAAGCGCTGGAGGATCGCTTCGTAGCGGTTCACGCTGGCGGAGAAGCGGTTGTAGGCGATTACCGCAGGAATCGCGGCGAACAGCCCGATTGCGGTCGCGAACAGCGCCTCCGAAATCCCCGGCGCGACCACCGCGAGCGAGGAATTGTTCTGCGCGCCGATCTGGAAGAAGCTGTTCATGATGCCCCAAACGGTACCGAACAGGCCCACAAAGGGAGCGACGGCACCCAGCGTGGCGAGGAAGGTCAGCCGGTTGGCCATGCGGTCGGCTTCCTCGGCAACATGGCTGTCCATCACCGCCGCGATGCGCCCCTGCGCGCCGCGCACGTCCCTCACCCCGCCCTTGGTCGACTTCTTCCACTCGGTAATCGCGCCCCAGGCGATGCGCGCGGGGGCGACGTCCTGGTTGCGATAGGCGTCGAGCGTTTCCTCGTAATTTTCCGAGGCCCAGAAGTCCTGTTCGAACTTGCGCGCGCGCTTGCGCGCACCGCCAATCTTGAGCGCGAAGGAGATGATGATCATCCAGCTCCAGATCGAAGCGAGCAGCAGCGCCGCCATCACCGCCTTCACCACGATATCGGCATCGAGGAACAGCTTGATCGGCTCCAGCCGGGTCGGCGGGGTGGGCACGCCAGACGCGGCAGCGGCAAGCAGGTCGATAAGAATCATTCAGGCATGCTCCCCAAGAGAACTGGTATCGAGAATTCTGGTGAAGGCTTCGCGCCAGGCCTCCGGCTGGCGGCGCGGGCGGCCATTCGGGGCGACGAACCCGACGCGCAGGTGCGCGGTGCAGATCGTTCCCCCATTGCGCTTCGCCTCTTGGTCCATCCGCACGCTCGCTGCCTTCAATTCGCTGCACCGCGTATGAATGACGATGTCGTCGTCGAGCAGCGCGGGCCGGATGTACCGCAATTGCACATCGGCGACCGCGTAGGCACCCTCGCCCGCCTCGATCGCGGCTCGCTGGTCGATCCCGAGCATCCGCAACACATCGGACCGGGCGCGTTCGAACCAGCGCAGGTAATTGGCGTGATAGACGATGCCCGACAGATCGGTGTCCTCGTAATAGGCGCGCACCGCGTAGAGGTGCGTGGTGCCGTCGAACACACCACCAGGAGGGTGCGGCCTTGGATGGTCGGTTGGCTCGGTCATGCGGCTCGCGCCTTTACCGGAAAGCGACTCGGCGCGGCAATCGGAATTGCGCGGCCTGTCGCGCTGTGGGATCGGCTCGCCTCGGCGCAGCCGTTGCGATGTGCCGAAATCAGGCGATCATCCGTCCCAGCTTCTGCCCGCCGAAGAGGTGCACGTGCAGATGCGGCACCTCCTGCCCGCCATCCGCGCCGACATTGGCGAGCAGGCGATAGCCGGGCTCGACCAGACCCTTCGCGCGGGCGACCTTGCCCACCGCGCGCACGAAACCGGCGATTTCCTCGTCGGGTGCTTCCCGCGAAAAATCGTCCCAGCTCACATACTTGCCGCGTGGCACCACCAGCGTGTGGATCTCGGCCTGCGGGTTGATATCCTCGAATGCAATCGCCCACTCGTCTTCGTAGACCTTGGTCGAAGGGATCTCGCCGCGCAGTATCTTGGCGAAGATATTGTCGTCGTCGTACGGCCGGGTCGCGTCAATCGGCATGGCTTTCCTCCCTGCTCGCCTTTTCCTCGATCCCCGAAACGCCCTCGCGCCGGTCGAGTTCGGCGAACACATCGGCAAGGGCAATGTCCCGGTCGGCGAGCAGCACCATCAGGTGGAACAAGACGTCGGCGGCTTCACCGACCAGTTCCTCGTCGCTGCCCGAAAGCGCCGCGACCACTGCCTCGACCGCTTCCTCGCCCAGCTTGCGCGCCATGCAGGGGCGCCCTTCGCGCCTGAGCAGCGCGACATAGCTGGTTTCCGGGTCGCACTCGCGACGTTGGCGGATGACCTGTTCCAGGCGGGCGAGAGTTTCCATGGCGTTCCTTAGTCATTGCGAGCGCCGCAGGCGCGCGGCAATCCATCTTCAGACGTTTGCGCTGGCGGATGGTTTCGAAGATGGATCGCTTCGCTACGCTCGCGATGACGATCTTTCAATCGAAGTACCTCAAGTTCGGCGCGCAGGCAGGCCTGCCGCGCGCAAGGCATCCTGCGCTTCCGCCACGGAGTGCTGGCCGAAGTGGAAGATGCTCGCGGCAAGCACTGCGCTGGCATGACCCTCGGTGACGCCCGCAACCATATGGTCGAGCGTGCCAACCCCGCCGCTGGCGATTACCGGGACGTCGACCGCATCCGCGATCATCCGCGTCAGTTCGAGATCGTAGCCGTCCTTGGTCCCGTCGCGATCCATCGAAGTGACGAGCAGTTCGCCCGCGCCCAACTGCGCCAGTTTCATCGCGTGTTCCAGCGCGTCGATCCCCGTCGCGCGGCGGCCGCCATGGGTAAATATCTCGTAGCGCCCGCTCTCGTTCTTGCGCGCATCGACGCTCGCCACGACGCACTGGCTGCCCATGCGCTGAGCGATCTCGTCGACCAGTTCGGGCCGCGCCACGGCGGCGGAGTTGATGGCGACCTTGTCTGCGCCTGCGAGCAGCAGCGTGCGCGCATCCTCGACGCTGCGCACCCCGCCACCGACCGTGAGAGGCATGAAGCAGACCTCCGCCGTGCGCCGGACGATATCGGCCAGCGTCGCGCGCCCTTCATGGCTCGCAGAAATGTCGAGGAAGCACAGCTCGTCCGCGCCCGCGAGGTCGTAGGCGTGCGCCTGCTCCACCGGATCGCCCGCATCGCGCAGATCGACGAAGTTGACGCCCTTGACCACGCGGCCCTCGGCCACGTCGAGACAGGGGATGACGCGGATGCGGACGGTCATGCCGGGGGTATCGTGATGGTTGCGACAGGAC
This sequence comes from uncultured Citromicrobium sp., assembly GCA_964574905.1. Taxonomy (GTDB): domain Bacteria; phylum Pseudomonadota; class Alphaproteobacteria; order Sphingomonadales; family Sphingomonadaceae; genus Alteriqipengyuania. Next base: position 18,127 of record CAZNOY010000019.1, read on the forward strand.
GGTCTGTACCGGCGATTTCTCGCGGCACGGCATCGCGCGCCTGCCCCGCGAGCCAGAACATCCCGAATGCCATGTTGATATAGAGCACGATCGCGAACCAGAAACGCGTCGGGTCCTCGTCCTTCTTGCTCAGCCGGAACCTGCCCAGCGCAGTCTTGCCCCGCACCGCGTCAATCGCGGCGATGGCGAGCATGACGAGCGTGGCGATCAGGGCGATATCGGCGAAGGTCACAGCGCCCTGCCCCCTCTCCAACTGCGGCTAAGACCTTGCAGGTCCAAGCCTGCGTATCCTCTCCCACAAGGGGAGAGGATGGGTGCAGCCCGATTCCCCCTCCCCTTGTGGGAGAGGATAGCGCAGCTTGCCGCGTCTGCGGCTAGCGAAGCTTGGTGAGGGGGGAGGATCACGCCCCCGCCTCTCGCAATGCCTCAGCCAAATCGAGCCGCCCGTCATAGAGCGCCCGCCCGGTAATCACGCCTTCGATCCCGTCGGTCGTGTGCGGGGCGAGCGCGCGGATATCGTCGATCCCCGCAACTCCGCCGCTGGCGATCACGGGCAGCGATTGCGCCTTGGCCAGCGCCAAAGTCGCCTCGACATTGCAGCCTTTGAGCAGCCCGTCGCGGCCGATATCGGTGAACAGCAGCGCGGCAACGCCCGCATCCTCGAACCGGCGTGCGAGGTCTTCGACCGGCAGATCGGACACGCTCGCCCAGCCCTCGGTCGCGACCATGCCGTCGCGCGCGTCGACCGCGACCACCACGCGGCCCGGATGGTCCGCCGCCAGCGCCTTGACCAGCTCGGGGTCCTTCAGCGCAGCCGTGCCAATCACCACCCGCGCCACACCCAGATCGAGCCACCGCTCCGCGCCCTCGCGCGTGCGGATGCCGCCGCCCAGCTGCACCTTACCGGGGAAGCGTTGCAGGATGGCTTCGACCGCGTGCGCGTTGACCGGTTCACCCGCAAAAGCTCCGTCAAGATCGACCACGTGCAACCAGCGCGCGCCCGCTTCCGCAAAGCGCGCGGCCTGTCCGCCGGGATTGTCGCCGTAGATCGTCGCGCGGTCCATATCGCCTTCGGCGAGGCGGACGACATTGCCCGCTTTGAGGTCGATGGCTGGGAAGATAATCATGCGTTTGGAAACCCCTCTCCAATTGCGGCTAGGCTCCTCCGTCGCCAAGCCTCCATATCCTCTCCCGCAAGGGGAGAGGAGACTGCCGCACTCCTCCTCTCCCCTTGCGGGAGAGGATAGCGCAGCTTGTCGCGCCAGCGGCTAGCGGAGCTTGGTGAGGGGGAAATCACGGCTTCCACTTCAAAAACCTCTCCAGCAGCGCGAGCCCGTAGGCTTGGCTCTTTTCCGGGTGGAACTGCACCCCGAGGATATTGTCGCGCGCCACCGCCGCCGTGACCGACCCGCCGTGGTCGGTGCGCGCGGCGACGTGGGCGTTGTCCGCGACGTCGAAGGCGTAGGAATGGAGGAAATAGGCCTCGCCCGGATGGATCAGGCCAGACGCGTCGTCGGCCACCACCACATCGTTCCAGCCCATATGCGGCACCTTGACGTGGCTCGACGCTTCCAGTGCGCGCACCTCGCCCCCGATCCAGCCGAGCCCCGGGGTCTCGCCATGCTCCAGCCCGCGATCCGCCAGCAGCTGCATGCCCACGCAAATGCCGAGGAAGGGCACTGCGTCCTTCAGCACGCGGCTTTCCAGCGCCTCGATCATCCCCGGCAGCGCGGCAAGACCTGCGTAACACGCCCCGAACGCGCCCACGCCCGGCAGCACGATCCGGTCCGCCTGCGCCAGCGCGTCGGCATTCGAGACGAGCGCAACATCCGCGCCGACCCGCTTCAGCGCGTTCTCGACCGAGTGCAGGTTGCCTGCGCCGTAATCGATAAGGGCGATTTGATCGCTCAATCTAACTCCATTCGCCCCGAGCTTGTCGGAACCGCAGGTGGGCGAAGCCCTACGGTCGTCCTTCTCTTTGAGCGCAGGTTCAAAAGATAAAGTGCAGGGCTTCGACAAGCTCAGCCCGAACGGGATGGGGTCATAAACCTACCCCCCCAAAATCCCCTTGGTGCTCGGCACCGCGCCGCCCTTGCGCGGGTCGATCTCGACCGCGGCGCGCATCGCGCGGGCGAAGCCCTTGTAGATGGCCTCGCAGATATGGTGGTTGTTGGTGCCGTAGAGCAGCTCGATATGCAGCGTCAGGCCCGCGCTCTGCGCGATCGAACCGAACCAGTGCTCGATCAACTCGGTATCCCATTCGCCCAGCTTTTCCTGCGTGAAGCCCGCGCGCCACACGCAGAACGGGCGCGCCGAGATATCGAGCGCCACGCGCGCCAGCGTCTCGTCCATCGGCGAATATGCCTCTCCGAAACGCACGATCCCGCCCTTGTCGCCCAGCGCCTGCGCGATCGCCTGGCCCAGCGCGATCGCGCTGTCCTCGGTCGTGTGGTGCTGGTCGACATGCAGGTCGCCATCGACAGCCATCTGCACGTCGATCAGCGAGTGTTTGGAAAACTGTTCGACCATGTGATCGAGAAACCCGATCCCGGTCGACACCTCGTAAGCGCCCGTTCCGTCGAGATCGACGGCCACGCGGATGCGTGTTTCAGCGGTATCGCGTTCGACTAGTCCCTTTCGCATAAGGCGGCGCGCTATCGGGCGCGAGGCCGGTGTGCAAGCATTCTGCGCTTGCCCCATTCTGTTCTTGACCGCGCGCGCGCTCCCCTGCACCTAACGCCTCGTGATGAGCGAAGATGCGCCCGACAGCCTGATCCCCTACGACCAGATCGTGCAGGAGGCCCTGCGCGCCGTGGTCGGCAGCGTATTGGGCGAAATCGAGGCCGGCGGCGGCACGCTGCCCGGCAACCACCATTTCTACATTACGTTCAAGACGGGCGTGCCCGGGGTCGAAATCCCCCCGCACCTGAGCGAACGCTTCCCCGACGAGATGACCATCGTGCTCCAGAACAAGTTCTGGGATCTGAACGTCACCGACACGGGCTTTTCGGTGGGGCTGAGCTTCAACAAGATCTCCTCTCACCTCGTGGTGCCCTTCGCCGCGATCACCGCGTTCGTGGATCCGGCGGTCGATTTCGGGCTCCAGTTTCAGGCAGTCGCGGACGAGGAAGCGCCCACCGCCATCGACCCGGCGGAAAACGACGGGACGGAACAGGGCGGCGGCGCAGCCGTTGCCAAGAACGAAGACGGGTCGAACGTCGTGACAGTCGATTTCGGTCGCAAGAAGTAAAGCCTCCCGCATTGAGGGGGCGAGCGAAAGGCAGCACCCCAGCATGAGCAAGCGCCGCGAGGAATTGCGCAAGAAGGTCGCCCGCGGTCAGGCGCGCGCTCGCGGAGAAGCGGTGCCGGGCCCCTCCCCCAATCCTGCCAGCAATCTGATCATGGCCAATGCCATCGTGCGCACCGGGTCGATCCTGTTTCGCAGGGCCGTCGAAAAGCGGATGCTCAAGGGACGCTATGGCAAGGACACGGCCCAATCGATCCTCGACAATCAGGGCATGGGCACGACGCTGGCCGGAATGGCCCTGTCGCGCATAGCGGCGCGGTCCTCGACAGGGGCGGTCGTGGTCGGCAGCGGAATGCTCGCCAAGACGCTGTACGACCGGCGGCAGGCGAAAAAAGCCCGCGCCAAGGGCGATGCCGAACTGCTCGAAAAAGCCGCCGACGACTGAGCCTGCCGGGGACGGCGACCGCACAAAGGGTTGATCTGGGTCCGCGCCCGGCTCCAAAGGCGCATATGCCCCACAACGCCTCCCCCGAGTCCGACACCCTGCACCGGCGGGGCCTAATGTTCATCCTCTCCTCCCCCTCGGGCGCAGGCAAGACCACGCTTTCGCGCATGTTGCTGGCATCGGACGAGGAAATCGCGCTGTCGGTTTCGGCGACCACCCGCCCCCCGCGCGAGGGCGAAGTCGACGGCAAGGATTATCACTTCGTCAGCGACAAGGAATTCGACCGGCTGGTCGAGGAAGACGGCTTCTACGAATGGGCGCACGTCTTCGGTCGCCGCTACGGCACCCCCAAGGGCCAGATTCGCGAAGGGCTGAAGCGCGGGCAGGATTTCCTGTTCGATATCGACTGGCAGGGCACGCAGCAGCTCTACCAGAAGGACCAGCAGGACACCGTCAGCGTGTTCATCCTGCCGCCGAGCCTCGACGAATTGCACCGCCGCCTGACCGCCCGCGCGCTCGATAGCGAAGAGGTCGTGCGCGGACGGATGGAGCGCGCGCGCGCCGAAATCAGCCACTGGGCCGAATACGACTACGTCGTGATCAACGATAATGTCGACGAGTGCTTCGCCAAGGTGCGCGAAATCCTGCACGCAGAACGGATGCGGCGCACGCGCCAGACGGGGCTGATCCCCTTCGTGCGCGAACTGATGGGCTAAACGGCCTTTTTCTGGCGCCCGGTCAGAACCAGGCACGCACCCCTACCAGCACCCTGATGCCGTCTGGATTCTCGCCCGCCAGACGCGCGATGTCCGCTGTCTTGCCGGTCTTCGCCTCGTACTCCACGCCGATATAGGGCGCGAACTCACGCGCGATTTCGTAGCGCAAGCGCAGGCCAGGCTCGATCTTCGTCAGCCCGGCACCGATCTCACGCTCGTGAATGTCCTGCGCGGCGAACTCCGCCTCGATGCGCGGCTGGAGGATCAGGCGCTGCGTGATCTTCTGGTCGTATTCCGCCTCGACCCGCGCGGTCAGGTCGCCCCGGTCGGACAGGAACAGTGCGCCGTCGACATGGAACATGTAGGGCGCAAGGCCCGCCACGCCGAGCACGAGATGCGTGCGGCTGTCGGGCTCGGGATCGAAGCGTACACCGGCCTGCAGATCGAAGAACGGCCCGATCGCGCGGCTGTAGAGCGCCTGGATCTCGGCACTTTCGACCGCGCCGCCGAATTCGCCTTCGCCCTCTGTCTTGAGCACGAAGCGGTTGAGGTCGCCGCCGTACCAGGCCTGTGCGTCCCACAGGTAGCCGGTCTCGCCCTCAGCGGTGGGAATGCGCGCTTCGAGCCTTTCGACCAGCACCATGCCCGTGGTCATGCCCCCATTGCCACGGGCCAGTTCCTCGCGCGCGGGCGCCATCGCCTCGCGGCCCCAGATGGCGTCGGCGGCATGGCGCGGCCCCTCCAGCGCACGGGCGGGAACGGCGCTTTCCGGAGCGGCTCCGGGCGCGGACTTATCGGTCATCGCTCCGTGAGAGCCATGGTTCATGCCAGCCATGGTGTCGTCCATCGCCGGGGCCGGTTCGCTCTCTGCCTGCTCGCCGCACTGTTCGGGCGGAAGGTGCCCCATGGCGCAGTGATCCATCTCGGGCGCGGGCTCGCTCTTGCTGCCATGGCCCGCATGGTCCTGCGCGGCGAGCGGAGCGGGCAGCAGCATGGCTCCGGCGAGAAGCATCGCGCGGATCATGCGCCGTCTCCTGCGGGGAACGGACGCACCGTCACCACCTGCATCATGCCTGCATGCATGTGGTAGAGCAGGTGGCAGTGGAAGGCCCAGTCGCCCGGCTCGTTGGCGGTCAGATCGAAGGTCGCGGTGCCGCCCGGCTGGACGATCACCGTATGCTTCAATGGCTGGTGCATGTGGTCCGCGCCGTTGACCAGTTCGAAGAAATGGCCGTGCAGGTGGATCGGGTGCGCCATCATCGTGTCGTTGACCAGCTTCACCCGCACGCGCTCATCGTAGCCGAAGCGGATCGGATCATCGGTGACGGCGGTGAGCTTCTTCCCGTCGAAGCTCCACATGTAGCGTTCCATGTTGCCCGTAAGATGGATCTCCATCTCGCGGTCGACGCTGCGATGCGGGTTCATCCGCTTCGCCCTGAGATCGGTGTAGCGCAGCACGCGGTGCTTCACTTTGTCGAGACCTAGGCCGGGGAAGTGCATCCGGTCCATCGGCATGGGCGCGACCATATCCACGCCCGGCCCGACCTTCACATCGTCGGGCAATTTCGAAGTGTCGCGCATGGAGTGCTCCATGCCCTCCATCCCGGCCATGCCGTCGTTCTCCATCATCCCCATGTCAGCCATCGTCAGCGTCACCGGCTCGCGCAGCGGCGGCGGGGTGGCGATGTGGCCCGCATGAGAAGTCAGGCTGGCGACGCCCATGCCGCTGCGGTCCATCGCTTCGGCGACGATCGCGTGACTGCCGTCGGGTGGGCTGACGATCACGTCGTAGGTTTCCGCGACGCCGATCTGGAACTCGTCCACTTCGACCTCGGCGACGTCCTGTCCGTCGGCAGCGATCACCGTCATGGGCACGCCGGGAATGCGGATATTGAAGAAGGTCATCGCCGATCCGTTGATGATCCGCAGCCGCACGCGCTCGCCCGCGCGGAACGCGAATTGCAAGTCGTCCGCCGGACCGTGGCCGTTGATGAGGAAGGTGTAGGTGCTGCCCGTCACGTCCGAGATGTCGCGCGGGTTCATCCGCATCTTGCCCCACATGCGGCGCATTGCGCCGGACATGTCGCCCTCGGTCGCGGTCTGCATCTGATAGTTGAAGTAATGCTCGCCGACCTTGAGCTTGCGCATGATTTCATGCGGATGCATCGGCGTGAACTCGCTCAGCAGCACCACGTAATCGCGGTCGTAACGCGGATCGGGATCGGCGCTTTCAATCACGATCGGGCCATAGTGCCCCGCCTGTTCCTGCAAGCCCGAATGCGAGTGCCACCAGTAGGTGCCGCTCTGGCGGATCGGGAATTCATAGGTGAACCGCTCACCCGGACGGATGCCAGGGAAGCTGACGCCGGGCACGCCGTCATACTGGAACGGCACCAGCAGCCCGTGCCAGTGGATCGAGCTGTCCTCCGCCAGATTGTTGGTCACGTGAAGGCGGACGTTCTGCCCCTCGCGCAGCCGGATCAGCGGGCCCGGCACCGTTCCGTTGACCGCGACCGCGTGGCCGGAGCGTCCGCCCGTGGCGAAATGGTGATTGCCGATCGCCAGGTCGATCTCCGCGCCCGAGACCTCGCCGAAGCCGTTTCGCGCATGGCTGAGCGACTGCCCGCGCGCCCATGCCGGCATGGGCAACGCACTGGCAGCGGCGAGCGCCGCAGTGCTCCGGATAAGGTGGCGGCGAGAGATAGAGGGCATGGTACGACCGTGTTATTGAACCGTCGCACCGCTCACTATATACCCCCCAGGGGTATTTCAACTGGACTTAAGAGCATGGCCGAGAAGACGAACGCAACCATCAACCGGCTGAACCGGATCTCCGGGCAGGTTCGTGGGGTCGCTCAGATGGTGGAGGACGATCGCTATTGCATCGACATCCTGCACCAGTTGCAGGCTGTGAAATCAGCCCTCGCCCGAGTCGAAACGCAGATCCTGAAGGATCACGCCGCGTGCTGCGTTGCAGAGGCGATCGCCAGCGGCGACGAGGCCGATCAGCGCGAGAAATTCGAAGAGCTGATCGACCTGTTCGCCAAGCGGCGCTGACCAGCGCTCGCCCTAGTCGCCCGACGGATCGACGAAGCTGGACGACATGTTGGCGTTGACCACGCCGCCGTCGATCGGGATCGTCGTGCCGACCACGTAATCGCCCGCGCGGCTGAGCAGGTAGATCGCGCCTGCCGCCATATCCTCGGTCACGCCCACGCGCCTGCTCGGGATGCCACGCTCGACCGTATCCTGGTTGTCGCGCGCGGCGCGGTTCATGTCCGACGGGAAGGCACCCGGCCCGATCCCGTTGACGACGATGTTGTGCCGGATCAGCTCGGCCGCCATGCGCCGGGTCAGGTGGATCAACCCTGCCTTGCTCGCCTGATAGGGATAGGTCGGCCACGGATTGACCTTGAACCCGTCGATGCTGGCGATCATCAGCACCTTGGCCGGACGGTCCGCCGTGCCCGCCGCCTTGAGCAGCGGGAAAAGCTTCTGCGTGAGGAAGAACGGCGTCTTCAAGTTGAGGTCCATCGTGCGATGCCAGCCGGCTTCGGTGAAGTCCTCGAACGGCTCGCCCCATGCAGCGCCCGCATTATTGACCAGCAGGTCGAGCTTGTCCTCGCGGCTCGCGAGTTCGTCGGCCAGCGCCTTGATCCCGTCCATCTGGCTGAGGTCGCCGACCAGCCCGATGACCTTGTCACCCAGCTCGGCGGAGGTCGCGTCGACCTGCTCCTTCTTGCGCGCGACGATATAGACCTTGGCGCAGCCCGCTTCGAGCAGACCTTCGACGATCATGCGCCCGATCCCGCGGCTGCCGCCGGTCACCAGCGCGATCTTGCCTTCGAGGCCGAACAGGTCGGTGAGTTTCATCATCTTTCTTCTCCCTTACCCCCCTCCTCTTCGTAAGGAGGGGCAGTGAGACTTGGCGGCTTGCCGCCTAGTCGCAGCGGGGTGGTGCCTCTGTGCGAAGCGACGCTGATGCGTCGCAAGCACCCCCAACCCCCTCCTTTGAAAGGGAGGGGGAGTTAAGGCTCAATACCCGCTCAGTTCCGCAACACGGCCCGCGTGGTAGTATGCATCGCCGAGGAACTCCTGCAGCGCGCGGTCGCGTTTCATGTAGAGGCCCACGTCGTATTCGTCGGTCATCCCGATGCCGCCGTGCATCTGCACGCCTTCGCGCACCGCGAGGCCCGCCGCCTTGGCGACCTTGGCCTTGGCGACCGAGGTCATCAGGTCGGCCTGTTCGCTGCCTGCGTCGATCAGCTGCGCGGCCTTGATCACCACCGCACGGGCGATCTCGACCTCGGAATAGAGGTGCGCGGCGCGGTGCTGCAATGCCTGGAAGCTGCCGATCAGCTCGCCGAATTGCTTGCGCTGCTTGAGGTAATCGACCGTCATGTCCATCGCCCCGCGCGCCACGCCGACGCCTTCGGCAGCGGCACCCACGCGGCCTGCGCGCAGCATGGCATTGAGGATTTCGCGCCCGCCGTCGACCTCGCCGATCACGGCGTCGCCATCCAGCTCGACCCCATCGAAGGTGATGTGGCTCGCCATAGAGCTGTCGACCAGCCGCACCGAATCGTGGCTCATGCCGCTTGCGTCCTGCGGCACCGCGAACAGCGTGATCCCATCCGCATCGCTATCACTGCCAGAGGTGCGCGCGGCGACGACGATCATCTCGGAACTGGCGCCGTAGACCACGAAGTCCTTCTTGCCGCTCAGCTTGAAACCGTTGCCCGACTTCTCCGCCTTGCAGGCGATCTTTTCGGGCCGGTGCTTGGGGCCTTCGTCGATCGCGACCGCGTAGACGTTCTTGCCTGCGACCAGATCGGGCAGCCAGCGGCCGCGCGTATCGTCGCTGCCGTGCTTCAACGCAGTCGCCGCGAGTACGGAGCTGCTCAGGAACGGCGACGGGGTGAGGTTCGCGCCGATTTCCTCGAGCACGATGTTGGCTTCGACCTGCCCCATGCCGAGCCCACCGTCCTCTTCGGACAGCAGGATGCCGGTGAAGCCCATTTCGCCGAACTGTTCCCACAGCGCATGGCCGAAACCGTCCTTGCACTCGCGGTCGCGCCAGTGGCGCAGCTGCTTGGCGATACCGCCTTCCTCGCGCATGAACTCGCTCGCGCTGTCGGCGAGCATCGCCTGATCGTCGTCTAGGTAAAGTGCCATCTCAGGTGTGTCCCTCGTCGCTGGTCGTCGCCCCTGCGAAGGCAGGGGCCCAGATAAGGTTTTCGACTATCCGCAGGCCTTATCTGGATCCCCGCCTTCGCGGGGATGACCGAAATTATGGAATGGTTCTCGTTAAGCCCCCGGCAATTCGAGGATGCGCTTGGCGATCACGTTGAGCATCACCTCCGACGTGCCGCCTTCGATCGAGTTGCCCTTGGTCCGCAGCCAGCCGCGCGCGGGCTTGCCGCCTTCGGTTTCCTCGCTCTCCCATTCGAGAGCGCGCGATCCGCCCGCCGCCATCAGCAGCTCGTTGCGGCGCTTGTTCAGCTCGGTCCCGGCATATTTCATCATGTTCGGCTGCGCGGGGTGCGCCTTGCCGACCTTGATTTCGTCGAGGAACTTCTCGCTCATCGCGGTGAAGGCGAGCGCGTCGACATCGAACTGCGCGATCTCGGCGCGCAGCACGGGGTCGAGCTCGCCCTGCCTGCTGGTCACCGCGCCGAGCGAGGTCGGCCGGTCGACGCCGCCGGTGGCGGAGATCATCTCGCGCTCATGGCCAAGCAGGTACTTGGCGACGTCCCAGCCGCGGTTCACCTGCCCGACCTGCGCCGGAATATCCTCGCCATAGGACTTGGGTACGCTCACCGAATCGAAGAAGGTTTCGCAGAAGGGCGAGCTGCCGCTGATCAGCTTGATCGGCTTGGTGCTGACGCCTTCGCTCGCCATGTCGAACAGCATGAAGGTGATGCCCTGGTACTTGTTCGTCTTGTCGGTACGCACGAGGCAGAAGATCCAGTCGGCTTCGTCGGCGTAGGAGGTCCAGATCTTCTGGCCGTCGACCACCCAGTGATCGCCCTTGTCATCGCCATAGGTCTGCAAGCTGACGAGGTCGGACCCGCTGCCCGGCTCCGAATAGCCCTGGCACCAGCGGATTTCACCGCGCGCGATTTCGTTGAGGAAGCGCTGCTTCTGCCCCTCGGTGCCGAAGTGCAGCAACGCCGGGCCGAGCATCCAGATGCCGAACGAGCTGAGCGGCGGGCGCGCACCGATGCGCGCCATTTCCTCGCGCAGCACCTTGGCCTCTGCGGGTTCCAGCCCCGCGCCGCCATAGGCCTTGGGCCATGCGGGCACGGTGTAGCCCTTGGCAACGCACGCCTCGAACCAGGCCTTCTGCGCATCGTTCTTGAACTTCGCGTTGCGCCCGCCCCAGTAGACGTCGCCCTCGTCCTCAACCGGCTGGCGCATTTCGGGCGGACAATTGGCTTCGAGCCAGCTGCGCGTCTCTTCGCGGAATTGGTCAAGATCGGACATGATCGCTCTCCTCTGCCTGCCTGACGGGGCGCTTGATCGCCCTCGCCATGGCGCTTTCGCATCCTCGTAGGGCCAAGACTCGCCTTTCCGCAAGCGGAAGGTTGGCAGGCGCGGATGCCGTAGCGGCAGGGCGATTGCGCTTGCACGCGCGGGCTCATCCCGTAGTGTTACGTGAACGTAAGTCGCGAATTGCAACGCGCTGCGGGGAGAGATTTTCACGCCATGGCATTCACTACGGGGCCACTTCCGACCCGCACGCGACTGACGATGGGTCTGGGGGCCGTCGCCTTCGGCGTGAAGGACAACGGGTTCTCGTTCTTCCTGCTGATCTTCTACAACCAGGTGCTGGGGATGGACGCGGGGCTGGTCGGCCTGGCGCTGATGCTGGCGCTGGTGTTCGATGCGGTGCTCGATCCGCTGATCGGCTATTTCTCCGACCGGACCTATACCAAATGGGGCCGCCGCCTGCCGTGGCTGTACATCGCACCGTGGCCGCTGGCGATCATGTGGGTCATCCTGTGGTCCCCGCCGACGGGCGAGGCGCCCAGCTTCCTCGGCCTGCTCGGCATAGCGGTGGGCGTGCGCGTGCTGTTGTCCGCCTGCGAAGTGCCGCAGGTCAGCCTGCTGCCCGAAATCACCGCCGACTATGACGAGCGCACCACGCTGTTCCGCTATCGCTACCTGATGGGCTGGGGCGGCGGCATCCTGATGATGGTGCTGGCCTACATGGTGTTCCTGAGCGGGCCGGACGGCATTCTGGAGCCGCAGGGCTATGTCGGATTCGGCATTGCAGGCGCGGCGATCATGGCCTTCTCCGTCTTCTTCTCGGCGCTGGGGCTGCACAAGCTGGTCGCGCATCCGCCCGCCAAGCGCCCGCCCCCGTTCCACTGGCGCGACGCCTTTTCGGAAATCAAGGACGCGTTCAGCGAAAAGGCCTTCCTGATCTTCGCCGCCGGAGCGATGGCGGCCTATATCAGCCAGGGGACGACGTTTTCGATCTCCAACTACCTCAACGTGTTCGTGTGGCAGCTGGATCAGGTGACGATCCCCGGACTGCCGTCTGCGCTGACCGGGCTGACCGTCTATCCGCTGGTGCTGTTCCTCAGCGCGGTGCTGATGTTCGTCGTCGTCAGCCCGCTTCATCGCCGCTACGGCAAGCCCTACACCGCCGCGGGCGGCGCGCTGGTCGCCTTCGCGCTTGGCCTTGCGCCCTACTTCCTGTTCCTGCTCGGCGCATGGCCGCAGCCCGGCACGCTTGCGTCGACCGGACTGTTCTACCTGTTCCTGATCTTCGCCAACGCCTCTGGCATCGTCTCGATGATCTCGGCATCGTCGATGGTGGCGGAGATCATCGAGCTGTACGAGGAACGGACCGGAGAACGCGCCGAGGGCAAGTTCTACGCGGGCAACTGGCTGGTCCAGAAATGCGCGACCGGGGCCGGAATCTTCATCTCGGGCCAGATCATCGCGCTCGCCCAGATGCCTGCCAATGCGAAACCCGGCGAGGTCGGGATCGACGTCCTTTCACCGATGATCCTGCTCTACGCGGGCGTGTCGCTGATCCTCGCGCTGATCGCCGCCTACTGGCTCGCGCGATTCCCGATTACCCGCGAAAGTCACGAGGCACGGCTCGCGCTCCTCGACGAGGCTGCGCGGGCCGACCCGGAGGGCGAAATCCTTCCGCCATAATTGATCGAACGGGGTTGGCGCGTACGCGCCGCTCTGCCACCAAGCGTTTCAAATACAGACCGACCAGAAGACCCAGAAGAGAGGCCCCCAAAGATGGATTTCCAACCGACCGACCGGCAATCGCACTGGCGCGACCGCGTGCGCGACTTCATCGAGAAAGAGGTTCGCCCCGCCGTCCCCACCTACAAGGCGCAGGACGCCGAGGGCGACCGCTGGAAGGTGCTGCCGATCGTCGAGGAGCTGAAGGAAAAGGCCAAGGCCAAGGGCCTTTGGAACATGTTCATGCCGCCGCGCAACGACAGCCACCATCACGTGGATGAGAGCTTCGAGTTCGACGGCCCCGGCCTCACCAACCTCGAATATGCGATGGTCGCCGAAGAGCTGGGCCGCATCGGCTTCGCCAGCGAAACGATGAACTGCTCCGCACCCGACACGGGCAATATGGAAGTGCTCCACCGCTACGGTACGCGCGAACAGAAGGAGCAATGGCTCGAGCCGCTGATGAACGGCAAGATCCGCAGCGCCTTCCTGATGACCGAACCGCAGGTCGCCAGCTCGGACGCGACCAATATCGAAACCTCGATCATCCGCGAAGGTGACGAATACGTCATCAACGGGCGCAAGTGGTGGTCGAGCGGTGCGGGCGATCCGCGCTGCAAGGTCGCGATCGTCATGGGCAAGAGCGATACTTCGGCGCAGCGCCACGCGCAGCAGTCGATGATCCTCATGCCGCTCGACGCGGAAGGCGTGACGATCGAGCGTCACCTGCCCGTGTTCGGCTACGACGATGCGCCCCACGGCCACATGGAAATCAGCCTCAAAAACGTGCGCGTCCCCGCCTCCGCCATGCTGCTGGGCGAAGGCCGCGGTTTCGAGATCGCTCAGGGCCGCCTCGGGCCGGGCCGCATCCACCACTGCATGCGCACGATTGGTGTCGCCGAGGAAGCGCTGGAGAAGATGTGCAAGCGCCTCCAGGCGCGCGAAGCCTTCGGCAAGCCGATCTACAAGCACTCGATCTGGGAACAGCGCGTGGCGCAGGCCCGCATCGACATCGAGATGACGCGCCTCCTGTGCCTCAAGGCCGCCGACATGATGGACAAGGTCGGCAACAAGACCGCCAAGCAGGAAATCGCAATGATCAAGGTCGCCGCGCCCAACATGGCGCTGCGGATCATCGACGATGCGATCCAGGCGCACGGCGGTGCAGGCGTGTCCGAAGACTTCGGCCTCGCGCAGGCCTACGCCCACCAGCGCACCCTGCGGCTCGCGGACGGCCCGGACGAAGTCCACGCACGCTCGATCGCGCGCATGGAATTCGCCCGTCACGCGCCGACCACGGACGAGATGGAAACCTACAGCTCGGGCGACATGGGCGCCACGCGCTAACGCCGAAAGCAAAAATACCGCTCGTCCTGAGCTTGTCGAAGGACCGTCCTTGGTTTGGTGAGATGGCCGAAGAAAAGTGCGGCCCTTCGAAAAGCTCAGGGCGAGCGGAAAAATCAGACGGAGTTGAGAATGGCAAAGGCCGCAATCCTCGAAAAGCCCGGCGAACCGATGGTGATCGGCGAGATCCAGCTCGCCGAACCTGCCCCGCACGAGGTTCTGATCGACACCAAGGCGTGCGGGTTGTGCCATTCGGACCTGCACTTCATCGACGGTGCCTATCCGCACGCGCTGCCGCTGGTGCCCGGGCACGAGGCGGCGGGCGTGGTCCGCGCGGTGGGCAGCGAAGTGACGATGGTGAAGCCGGGCGACCATGTCGTCTCCTGCCTCAGCGCGTTCTGCGGCCAGTGCGAATTCTGCGTCACCGGGCGTATGGCGCTGTGCCTTGGTCAGGGGACCCGGCGCGGAAAGGAAGCCTCGCCCCGGCTTTCGCGCAACGGCGAGCCGGTCAACCAGCTTCTCAACCTGTCGGCCTTTGCGGAGCAGATGCTGATCCACGAACACGCCTGCGTGGCGATCGACAAGGATATGCCGTTCGACCGGGCAGCCGTGCTCGGCTGCGCGGTGACCACCGGCGCGGGGACGATCTTCAACGCGATCGAGCTGACGCCGGGTGAGACCGTGGCAGTGATCGGCTGCGGCGGCGTCGGCCTCGCAGCAATCAACGCGGCCAAGATCGCGGGCGCTGGCATGATCATCGCCGCCGACCCGCTACCCGAAAAGCGCGCGCTCGCCGAAACGCTCGGCGCAACGCACACGGTCGATGCGCTGGCCGAAGATGCCGCGAAACAGATCATCAAACTGTCGGGCGGCGGCGTGCATTACGGCATCGAAGCGGTCGGGCGTCAGGCTTCGGCCGACCTCGCGGTCGCGTCGCTGCGTCGCGGCGGTACTGCGGTAGTGCTCGGCATGATGCCGCTCGACTGCAAGGTGGGCCTTGGCGCGATGGACCTGCTCGGCGGCAAGAAGCTGATGGGCGCGATCATGGGGATGAACCACTTCCCGGTCGACCTGCCGCGCCTCGTCGATTTCTACCTGCGGGGCCTGCTCGATCTCGACACGATCATCGCCGAACGGATCGCGCTGGAAGACATCAACGCCGGTTTCGACAAGCTTCGCGAAGGGCACAGCGCGCGCAGCATCGTGGTGTTCGACTGACGGTTACGGGGCCGCGCCTGTCCTACACCGGGCTGGCGCGCTAGACCGTAGCGGAACGGAAGAATGCGGCCCGAGGCGATGCAGATTGAAAGGTTACACATACGGTCCGGCCTGCAGGCCATTCCCGGCAGACATCCGGGGCGAATTGGGGAAGCGGGATTTTCGATAAGACCGGGGGTGCGTATTCCAGCGACGTCCGGCATGTGACATCAGAACAGTCCGTCACCCTGAACTTGTTTCAGGGTCCAGGGTGCATCCGGGACCGATCGATTGAGACGTTCGAGCACGTGGAAATCTGGATGCTGAAACGAGTTCAGCATGACGATTGGGTTTAGGAGAGGAAGTTCGTGGCGAACATCGACTACGAGAAGGAAATGGTCGGCACGGTCGACGTGCCCGAGGGCGACAAGCTCGACGAAGCGGCGCTGACCGCTTGGTTCGAGGCGAATGTCGAGGATTTCGCAGGGCCGCTCACGCTCTCGAAATTCAAGGGCGGGCAGTCGAACCCGACCTACAAGGTCGAGACCGCGAACCGCAATTACGTGCTGCGCCGCCAGCCCTTCGGCAAGCTGCTGCCCAGCGCGCACGCGGTCGACCGCGAATACACCGTGATGAGCGCGCTCGGCCCGACCGGTTTCCCCGTGCCGCGCACCTTCGGCCTGTGCGAAGACGCGGACGTGATCGGCTCCAAATTCTTCGTCATGGAGCTGATCCAGGGCCGCAACTTGTGGAACGGCTCACTGCCCGACTACTCGCCCGCCGAGCGCCGCGAGATCTACCACGCGATGGTCGATACGCTTGCCGATCTGCACACCACCGATCCGCAGAAGATCGGCCTTGGCGACTACGGCAAGCCGCAGGACTATTGCGCACGCCAGATCGCCCGCTGGACCAAGCAGTACAAGCTTTCCGAAACCGAAGAGATTCCGGAGATGGAAGCGCTGATCGCTTGGCTGCCCGAGACCGTGCCCGATCAGCACGCCAGCGGCATCGTCCACGGCGACTACCGGCTCGACAACATGATCTTCCATGCTGAGCAGAACAGCGTTGCCGCCGTGCTCGACTGGGAGCTGTCGACGCTGGGCGATCCGATCGCCGATTTCAGCTACTTCGTGCTCAACTGGCACAATTCGTCCGACGGGCGCGCGGGGCTGGGTGGGCTCGATCTCGAAGAGCTGGGCATTCCCTCGGCCGAGGAAGTGACCGAGCGCTATGTCGCGCGGACAGGCTATCCGGTGCCCGACATGGACTGGTACTTCGCGTTCAACCTGTTCAAGTTCGCCGGGATTATCCAGGGGATCAAGAAGCGCGTGATCGACGGCACCGCCTCCTCCGCACACGCTCGGCAGATGAGCGAGCGCGTGCGCCCGCTGGTGCAGGCGGCACACGGTTTCGCCAAGCGCGCCGGGATGGACTGATCGGCTAGAAACCCCGGCTCCAGCGCACCAGCAGCCCGCGATCGTCGGGGGCGTTGCGCAGGTGGCCGGGCTCGCTGCGGTAGAACAGGCTGGCCGCCAGCGTCCCGTCGAGCGCGCTGCCCATCCAGGTGACTTCGCCCATCAGCTCGCGCCCGTCGGGTGCCAGCGACACGCGCTGCACTGCGAACCCGGCGGCATTGCTGGCATAGTCGTAGCTCACTGGCAGGTCGAAGTTCAGCCCGCCCGAAACGACCCGCAGCGGTGAGGAGAGGCGCAGGCCCAGCCGGTCGCTGTCCTGCACTACACCGCGCTTGCTGACATCGGCCGAGTAGGCGAGGCTGCCGAAGCGCGACCCGCCCGCGATGCGACCGCCCGCCTCTGCGCTGGTGGTGCCGTAGCGCCCGTCCGCGCCCAGCCGCCAGCCATCGCCCAGATCGAGCGCCGCGCTGCCGTCGACGAACAGGCTCTGCGCCCCACCGCCGCCGAAACTGTCGTGCAGATAGGCGCCGAGCACGGTCCGCTCCTCGCGCAGCCAGTCCACCCCTAGCGTCAGGCCGAGCGGGCCGAACCGCCGGTCTGCGGCGAGGCCGAAGCGGGTGAAGCCGAAGCCTTCGTAGTTGTCGCCGATCACATCCTGCGCCTGCCGCGGAGTGGCGGTGAGCGTCTTGCCCCGGCTCGCGGTGGCGGTGATCCCGACGAGGTCGGTCTGCTGGCGCAACGCCACGCTCTGCCCGTCGCGGTGCGCGAAGCCCAGTTCGCCCGCCGCGCTGCGCGAGAGCAGGAAGGCGGGCCGATCGCGCCCCTGCACCTGCACCGCGATCCCCTCGGGCCCCTCGGCAAAGGCGACTCCCAGCTGCACCTTGGGCGAGATGCGCAGCGCCACGCGCGCCGCCAGCACACGCGCTGCATCACTCTCCGCGCGCGAAAGGCGCAGAGGCGAGAGCGGCGTATCGCCCTCCATCTGCCCCCGCTGGTCGAGCGTGAAGGCGATCCCCACGCCCGGCGCGCCGACCGCAACGCTGCGCAGGCCGGAACGCGCCGCACTCGCCAGCAAGTCGCGGTCGTCGGCGCGGCGCATCTGCGATCCCAGCTCGTAGGAATAGGCGCGCTGGTACTTGTCGAGCACGATGCTTTGCAGCGAGGCAGAGGCCAGCGCATTGCCCATCGGGGCGGAGGCGATCGCGACATCGTCCGCCAGCGAAAGCGCGGTCTGCGTGCCCGCCCCCTGCCCCGGCATGCGCGTGGTGCCCTGCGGCGCAAAGGCGTTCGCGAGGTCGAGGATGCCGCGCCCATAGATCGCGTCGGTACCAGCCGCCCCCGCATCGCGCGCGGTGTCGAGCAGGATCTCGACGATCTGTTGCCCGGTCAGGTTGGGGAAAGCCTGCGCCAGCAGTGCGACCGCGCCCGCCACCTGCGGGCTCGCGAAGCTGGTGCCCGAAATCACCGTGACGAAGCTCGATCCGTCCTGCTGGGTGACCTCGAGCTGGCCGTTGTCGTACACGCAGCAAATCTGCTCACCCCGCGCGGTGAGGTAGCCCGCACCGAAATTGCCCGCGCGGTTGCTGAAGTCGGAAATCTGCCCGTTCTCGTCGACCGAACCGACGATGATGACCGCGCTGTTGCCCTGTTGCAGGATCGCGGCGGCGAAGGGATCGGGGTTGTCGGGGTCGAGCGCGGGATCGGTTGTGTCCCCGTCGTTACCCGCAGCAACCGCGATGACGATCCCGGCCTGCGTTGCCCGGCGGATCGCCTCGATCAGCTCTTGACCCGGCGCACCGCCCCCCAGGCTCAGATTGATCACCCGCGCATTGGCGGCGATCGCAGCGTCGACCCCGCGCGCGATGTCGGCATCGCGGAACTGGCAACCCTCGAGATCGGGATCGCTGTCGTCCGCCGTGCAGCTGCCTGGCTCGTCCGCGCGCAGCATCAGCAGGTTGGCCCCGTAGGCGATGCCGACGATACCCTGGTTGTCGCGCGCTGCGGCGGCGACCATCGCGACATTGGTGCCGTGATCGTCGATCCCGTCGACTCCGCGCGATCCCGCGACGTCGCGCGATTCGGGCAGGAGGCGACCCGCGAATTCGGGGCTGTCCGAATCGATCCCGGAATCGATGATCGCGATGGTCGCGCCCTGCCCGCTGATCCCCTGCTGCCAGACGCTGATCGCGTTGTGGAATTCAGGCCCGTCGGACCGCCGGATTTCGGCAGTGCTCGGAACCGGGGTGGGCGTCGGCGCGGGTGGCGGCGTAGGGCTGGGCGATGGCGATGGCGATGGCGGGGGAGTCGGCGAAGGAAGCCCGGAGACCGGCCCGCCACCCCCGCCGCCCGAACACGCGCCGAGCAGTGCAAGCAGGCCAAGCGCGACGCCCGCCTTCCAGTGGTTTCGATTGGCCGGTCGCATCACGCTAAATCCTTGTCCCCATTGCGCTTATGTAAACCTCATTATCCGCGCGGGGTAAACACGCCTTGAACCGATGCCCCCCGCCATCCCCCACGCGGCGCGAAGTGGCGACGCACGCTTGCGGTCCACCCCGGCATAAGGCACGGCGGGCGCGATATTCAGCAAGGGAGCGAGCAAGAATGAGCGACGACCAGCAGCAGGTGATCGAGCAGGCGTGGGACAATCGCGATACGCTCGACACCGGCGATGCAGACCTGCGTGAAGCAGTCGAAAAGGCGATTGCAAGCCTCGACGATGGTAGCGCGCGGGTGGCCGAGCCCGATGGCAACGGCGGCTGGCGGGTCAACCAGTGGCTCAAGAAGGCGGTGCTGCTCTCGTTCCGTCTGTCCGACAACCGCGTGATGGATGGCGCGGTCGGCAGCCCTGCGTTCGACAAGGTGCCGAGCAAGTTCGCCGGCTGGGGCGAGGAGCGTTTTCGCGAGGCGGGCTTCCGCGTCGTGCCCGGCGCGATCGCGCGGCGCGGCAGCTTCATCGGCAAGAACT
>CAZNOY010000020.1:0-34471 GCA_964574905.1 uncultured Citromicrobium sp.
CGTCAGGCTCATAACCTGAAGGTCGTTGGTTCAAATCCAACTCCCGCAACCACCGTAACCCTGAAATTGATACATAAGTTCGCCCCGCTGCTTCCAGCGGGGCTTTTCGCGTTTGGTTCTGTGAGCATATAGACGGCAACATCTGAGCGGCTTCGCATGCCGATGCTGCGAAGCGGGAGTGCTGATCCCGGTAGGGCGGCGTTGCGCGCCGGCATCGACCATTCGAGAGGCGATGAGATTCTGGCGAGCGGGTTCGACCCGATCGCGCTTGGCAGATGGGCCGGACGTGAGGATCGAACAATTGCTCTTCCCATAGCCCGTCTCGCTTAGCGGCTTCGATAGCTGCGTGAACGGTGGTCCGCTCTTCATGCTCAGGCGCACGAGAGCTGCCTGTCCGAAATCGGCCCACAAACTGAAATAGGGCGGCTGCTGCGCGCAACCGCCGGTCGACATTCTCGAATGGGACCGGCGGGTCCAAGCTATTCCTGATTGGCGCTATCAATCCCAGCTTGGACACCTGGCCTATGGTTCTCTCGTGGAAATCGGACCGCAGGATTTTTGAAATCCGAGCGGGCGTGACGAGAGGAATCGATCAAGGCGCGGGAGTTCGAGTACGCGCGACCCGGCTAGTCGAAAGCCTCTTCAAGAGTGGCCTGCGCATACTCGAGATGGGCGCGATAGGTCGGATGGGCGGTGCCCTGATAGAAGTGCCTGCCGTCGGTGGCAAAATGGTACTGGGTCAGGATGCTATCATTGGGCAGGCGAAACCATCGGCCGTTCTCGGAGCGGACATAGGGATCGAAGTTTTCCGGGGTCCTTTCGGTGATCCATTGCCCATTGCGCGCCAGCGGCAGGCTCCGGTCCGGTCCGTCGCCGATATCCGTCATGCCGTGTCCCCGTATCTTTCCAAGGTGACCCGAAATCGGGGTGAAGCCGTTCTGCGCGATCGCGCGGTTGAGGCGATAGTGCACCCACATCGCCTG
Source organism: uncultured Citromicrobium sp. (assembly GCA_964574905.1). GTDB lineage: Bacteria > Pseudomonadota > Alphaproteobacteria > Sphingomonadales > Sphingomonadaceae > Alteriqipengyuania. Next base: position 984 of record CAZNOY010000020.1, read on the forward strand.
GCATACTTCGCTGTCGCGTTCCTCGGGGGTGTCGTCGCACTGGACCAGCGGCAACTCGGGGTAGAGCAGTTCGGTATCCGGACCTTCCGGGAGATAATGGATTTCGAAGCCCCAGGGATCGAACCGCCATCCCCTCGCAAACTTGGGGATGACCCCCATCAGCGCATCGAACCCGTGCGTACCTTCGTATGGCCCAGAAGCAGGCGCATCGTTGGCCGGGTTGTTGTCGCAAGGCTTTCCGCCGCTGCAGATCAGGGCATTGGGATATTGCGCCTGAAAGACGTTCGACGCCGGGATCCCGACTGCCGCCAGTTCCTTAGTCAGCGCAGCATAGGAGGAAGGAAGATCGCGCAATCTTGTCTGCGCGGACTCGTTGCTGTTGCACAGCCGCGCCAACGGAATTCCGCTGCGGTCGTACGGGCAGACTGCTCCGGCGTTCTTGCCGACAATCCGCGGGAAAAGACCGTCGGACAAATATCCGTTCGGTGGCAAGGCTAGCGTCGCAATCACGCCTGCAAAGCCCACGTCGTTGCCACCCACCGATAGCAGGACCTTGTCGATCTCGCGCCGGTCCGAACCCTCGGGCTGCGCACCCAGCAACGTCTTGAGCTGAACGAGCTGGCTTTCGGGTTCGCTCCCGCCGCCGGGCAGCTTGGGCGTCGCAGCGGCGATCACTTCGGAAACGAGTGCGCCCGAACAGCCCAGGTGGACGAGCGTGACCGCCTGCCTGCGATCGCGGGCCGCGAAAGCGAGGCTCGAAAGCACGGGCCACGAAAGCAGTGAACGGTGGCACGAACGATCCCACCAGACCGCCTCCTGCTTCAGATGTTCCGGCTTTATCGCGCTGCCCCAGCTGGCCTTCGACATGAAACGCTTGTCCAGCGGCGGGTCGAGGCGGCTGGGGACATCGGGATTTCCTTCGCCGGATATGTAGCTGTCCCCCAGCGCGACGACTGCGACATCCTTGAAGTCATATTGCACCTGCGTGTTCCAGCCATTCTCCGTCGAGACGGTGACGAGACCGCTTGCGCCGGCGAAGCGGCGCTGTCCGTCGCCAGCCGGAACGGAAATCGCGGTCCAGCCGTCGCAGGGCCCGCTGACAGTGGCGAGCACCGTCGAGTAGCTGCACTGCTCGTCACCGGCGGCAGGTACGCTCAGCTCGATCTGGTACGACTGCGGATAGAGATAGTCGGTGCGATATCTGCCAGGGCCGTTCGGGTTCGACGGATTGGGGCCGAAGTTCGCGCTGCGCAGGCTCGCCGAACGACTATATCCGGTCGCGCCGTCGCTGAGCACTGCGAGATAATCGTCGTAGAACGTCTCCAGCGGAGCGTCGGGATTTTTCGCGAGCTTCCTCATCAGATCGTCGACAGCGTCACTGGCGGCAGTGTCCGCGCCGGCAAACAGCCTGAAGCGATCCTTCACCTGCCAGTCGACCGCGATGGGCGTAAGCGCCTCGGGCGCTTCGGTAACCTGTGGCGCTTCGGTCGCATCCTGCGCCTCTGCCGCCTCTTGCGCCACCGCCGGAACTGCTGCCAGATGGCAAGTAACCAGCAGGCAGGCGAACCCTGCGTAACCCTGTTTCATCGCGTTCCTCCTTCACATCCGGTTGCATCTGTCCGCGCAAGTCGGGGGACGAGGCCGTATTCCTCGACCGCCGGATTGCGGAACAGAATCCGCTCCTCGGGGCCCAGAAGATAGTCTCGCGTCCGCCGCCACTTGCCGATGGTCTCCTCTCCATAGTCCTCAAGCACCTTGGGTGCCTTGAGATTGCCGAGCTTCGCCCAGTGCATCGAATAGTCGATGCCGGCCGTCTCGAGCGCTTTGCGCACGGACATGGCCCCGCGTTCGAGCGTGGTCGACAATTGGGAGAACGCAGCGATCATGTGCACATCGCGGTCGCTGGTGGTGCGCAGATACTGGTTCTGGGCAAGCGCGATGGCCAGCGCCGAAAGACCGTCGATCTCGATCACGGTGCATTCGTCGAAACGGGTGAAGCGGAGCGTACCCGCAGCATCGTGCACGAACCTCAGCGTGAACACGAAGCTCCGCTCATGGACAGAACCGATCGGTTCGAGCGCTCTCATGGCGGCAGACGTCTCGGCGCGCTTTATCGCGAACGAGGCATTGTAGAGCCCCCCGGGGATCCCGCCGGTTATCTCGTCATCGTGAATCTCACCCCAGCTCCCGCTGCCAATCGCATCCCGATCGGGATCGATCGGACCACGAAACTCCTGGAAATTGGCTTTGGTGAGATAGTGCCCGAAAGCTGAGCGGGCCTCTGTACTCTTGAAAAGGCCCTGCAGGATCATGTCGACTGCGGGATCGACCGGTCCGGCCGTCGGATGCGCTGGCGCGGCATCTGGCGCGCGCGTCAGGCTTTCCGAACCATCGGCTTCCTCTTTCGGCTCGGCGACAAGGAGTGACAGTTGAGAGAGGGCGTCGCCAGGAACCGGACGCACGCCTTTCACGCCCGGTGCCAGGCTTGCATCCCTGAGCGTGTAAACGACATGTCCTGCCTCAGGACCAAAAATGTCGTGCGGGTCCACCGTCAATTCGTAGAACTGAGGTTTGCAGCCGGTGATGCCGAGATCCTCGGCAATCTCGTCGAATGCGCCCCGGTCGATCTTCTCGAACCATGCCTCGGTAACAGGCCGCTTGATCGCCAGCACATTGAATTCTTCGATCGGCCGCAGCTCGACGACCATCGCATTCACGATGCCCATCGCACCGAGATGGATCAGCGCGTTGTCGAAATGCTCGTCGTCGGAGACCAGCGTGCAGGGTACCTGCCTGGCGGGCGAGTTCTCGCGTGCGGGTATGTCGACGGTCAGGCGCTCCATGTCGCCCTCTTCGAGCACCGGGCAGCTGGCCCGTTGCAGCCAGACATGGCTTTCGGGGCCGGTGACGATGTGGAGCGCCCGGACCATGTTCTGGATGCCGCCACTATTCAGGCGCGAACCGTGTGTCCCGGTGCCGCAACTCCCGGCAAGGCTTTGCCCGAGATGGCTTCCCCCGGTTTCGAACGAGAGGTGGTTGGCCTCCGCAACGCTGATCAGTTCGCGCAGGCGCGTGCCCCCGCCAGCGACCATCAGACAATCCCGGTCTCCGCTGAAGCGTTCGCTCACGTCGGCGGCTATCGCCGTACTGCTCCACGAAAGGCCTTCGGCGAGCAGTTGCGCCACCGGGGTCCCCGTCAGGCGTGCGAAGCTCCAGCCCTGTCCGACGGTGCAGGCCGCGAATTCACGGGGCGGCAACTCGAGCGGACCACCGCCACGGGCCAGCTCCCTCAGCCTGGCGATGTATGCGCACAATACCGTGGCGGTTGCCCCGGCCGCAGTCAGCGGCTGCGCAGGATCGACGTCGGAGCAATACAGGCTGAACAGGTTCTCGACCGTCATCCCCAACCCCCCGAGCGGCTCGCGTGGCTCTCCGGCGGTCAGGTTGTAGTTCGACCATTGGGCGAACATTCGCAGACTCTTTGCAGGCATATCGCGGGTCCTTCCGGGCTTCGATGGAGACAAAAACAGTCGGCTGGCGATCTCTGGGTCAGGGTAGGAGTCTCTTCACCCGATCGAGGGCGGCTTTGCTCGGCAGCGCCGACTCCGCCACGACACCCTTCTCACCATCGATCAAGGGCGCGAGCTTCTGCCAGCCGCCGTTGTCGGCATCGACATTGGCTTTGCGCCAATGACCGAAGGCAATGAGGCACTCCATGAATGTCTTGTCGAAATACACCTTCTCGTCACGTTCGGGGCAGGGGAACTTGCGTGTGACGCCCCAGACGACCTGCTGCCCGCGCATCCAGTTGTACCCATCGGCGCTGACCACATTCAGGCTGTCATAAGGGTAGCGCGCCTGCATCTCGCCGATCGATGCGACCTCGTTCTGATTGACCAGGATCGAGTAGCCGCGCATCGCCGTGACGTAGGCATCGGGGTCGGTATCAATATCCTTGTCGAGCGAATTGCGCGGAACGACCGTCGGGCCGTTGCGGACCACGTAGATGCTCGGAGGCTTGGCTTCGATGAGGCCGTTGCTTTTTGCTTGCTTCAGGTTCTCGACGGAGCAGACGTTGCCCGCGCCCAATGCAGTGCAAAGCTGGAGCGCATAGATGTCTTCCGAAAGCTGAGCGAACTGGCGATCGATGATCGACAGACGCACACCGCCGTCCATGAAGGTGCGGAAGTCGCCCGTCAGGCTGTCCTCGTCGCCGATATCGATCTGCACTGGGGTGAGACGCAATGGTATCGCGCTGGAAGCGAGGACCAGTCCGGCTACGCAGTCTCCGACTTCCTTTTCGGAAAGGCCCGAACGATCGCTTCCCCGGGGGTGCTTCGCACGGATATATCCGCTGAGGTTGACGATCTTGAGGTTGTTTGAGCGCCCCTCGACCATCGCAATGCGGACATCGCGTGCCCCCCTCCCATTCAGGATCGCAGTGAGCAGGCTATCGTCCCCACGCCCGTAAAGTTCGTGCTCGATCATCTCGCGCAGTGCGCTCAGATCATGCTGCGATCCCTTGGATGCCAATCCGATTATGCCATTCGCACTCGCAGGATTCCCCTCCGGCAGTCCGTAGAGGTATTGCATCCGCTCGTACTGGCCGGCGCCCACGAACAGGGCCTGGATCGCGCCGGTACTGACCCCGGTGACCACATCGAAATTGCGATCCTCTTCTTTCTGCGCGTTGAGGAAGCCAGCGCCGAAAGCCCCCCATTGTCCGCCACCCGAAAGCAGGAGCATTTTGGCGGAGCCTGCCTTTCGGGTGGCCATCCGCCTGACCGTTTCAATGTCATCGTAGGAGAAAACCAGGTTTTCGCCAGTCCGACCGCCGGGGGATCTGGGTGGCCTTTTGGCGTATTTCTGTATTTCGGAAAATGATCGGTGATCGTAATCCGTGATGTAGTCCGCGAACTGTGGGCAGGAAAACTGCATTGGGCGCGACCCAAGCGCGCTTTGCACTCCACTGCATCCGCTCATGAGAAGACCTGCGGCAATCAGGCAGAAGATACGAAGAAGCATTGTGATCCCCCTAGTAAACCGAGTCGGTAGAGTAATCTCTGCGGTCGCGAATCACTATTGCAGACACCGCGTCCAAGAAGCGTGATTCCGCTTTCACGAAATAGCCGGATGGGGTAATCTGCTTGCTGTTGGTCGTTTGAACTAAGGGGCGCGCGATCAAGTTTCGTTTACAGCTTATCGGGCCTTTCGGGCTTTACACGCCCGATAATCGCCGGATCGCGATAACCAGCCAGAAAGGCATGGCTCTCATCGCCTTTGTAGCGCTCGGACCGCACGGCGTCCGGGCGAGGCGAAAGCTCGAAGCGACATTCTGGGGCGAGCGCGAGGAGAAGCAGGCGAAGGACAGCCTTCGTCGCGAACTGTCCAATTGTCGCAAAGCCCTGCGTGGCTACGGCGCAGAATCCCTGCTCGAGATCGATACGCAGCGCGTCGCGCTCGATCTCGATATCGTCGAGGTCGACGCTCTGGCGCTGGCGAACAGCACTGCCCGATCGCGACCGCTGCCAGCGGTTCGGGGAGAATTGCTCGAAGGCGTGGATCTGCGCGATTGCGAGGCTTTTGAAGATTGGCTCCGTTCCGAGCGCGAGCGGGTGCGGACGCTGCTGGACCAGGTCGCCGATATCCCGGCGTCGCAGGCGTCCCGCCTGCCGTCTGAACCGCCGCCGCGTGACTCGCCCACGCATCCCTCGCTTCCGCCGAAGCCGACGCTCGCGGTCCTTCCGTTCGCGATGATGGACGCGCGGCTTGAGGATTGGCGCGGCATGGCAATTTCCGAAGCGCTGGCCCTTTGCCTCAGCGAATTTCCTCAGCTGCTGGTGATCTCGCACAGCACGACGGCGGACGTCGCCCGGGGAGAGATCAGTCGCATCACGATCGCAAAGGCAGTGGGCGCGCGCTATCTGATCGATGGATCCTGCTTCCCGCACGAGGAGGGACTTCGCGTCATCGTCAAGATCGTCGACGGGGAAACCGGAGAGCAGATCTGGACGGGCGAGTTCGCGAGCACGCAGGCCGACGTGGATTCTCGTGAACGGGCTATCGCCGCAGCGGTCGCTCCGCAGATATGGACCGGCATCGACCTCAGCGAACGCCGCCGGTTCCTGAGCCGGGTCACGCCCGTCCGGTCGAACTACGAGAAGTACTGGAAGGCAAACGCGCTGTACCGCACCTGGCAGAAGGACGACGTTGCCACGGCGGCGCAAATGGCGGCCGAACTGGTCGAACTCGATCCCGGTTGCCCATGGGCGACTTCGCTCGCGGCGCTTACCCACGCGCTGGCCCATGTGCTGGGCGCATTGCCTGACGACGCGCGAGAGCGTGCACTCGGATATTGCGAAACGGGCATCCGGGTCGGCAGCGACAATGTCGAGACGCTCGGCTATTGCGCAGGTGCCCTCTTGCTGGCGGGGGGCGACCTGGAACGGGCGGGGCGGATCGTCGACGGCGCTCTGCTCATCCTGCCCGACCACCAGCCGACGCTGTTCTGGGGGGGCTGGGCCGACCTGTTACGGGGGGAACCTGCGCGGGCGAGGCAACGCTTCGAGGCCGCATTGCGGATCAACCCGGTGAGCGGTGCGCGTGGCCAAATGCTGTGCGGCATCGGCTATGCGCGCATGATGGAAGGCCAGTTTGCCGACGCTGGCGCCGACTTCGCCCGATCGCTGCTGATTGCTCCCAATTTCCCGCTGGCAGAGCTTGGCAGCACGCTTGCCGCTGCTGCTGCCGATGACGCGGGTGCTCCCCGCGAACCGGTTTCTGCAGCGTTTCTTCGGACATCGCTGGAGAATCTGCCGGCGATCCTCCGGGCGGGTTCCTAGCCTACGCGGCCATTGCCAGCGCCGCTCGCGTGACGTTTTCACGTTTGCCAGACTACCGTTTCACGTAGGCCGAACGCGGTCAGGTGCATCCCGAGGCGACCACAGCGGCACGCAACGGGAGACTTCCAGTGCTTATTCCAACCGGACATGGAAAGATCGTCAGTACCGATCGCAAAGGGTTCACGCGCAGCGCATCGACTGGCGAATACGAGGTTCTGCCACCCCGGCTCGAACACGGGCTCGTTGCGCCGAACCCCGCAAGCGAATTCGGCTACATGTTCTCCGGCAGCGGGCTGGCCGAAGACGCGGATGCGTTCGACAAGCTCGGGCGGCTCGGCGCGGCGATGATCACCGATACCGGCCAGATAATGGGCCCCAGCGGGCAGCCCGCCATTCACACCTATTTCGGCCAGTTCATCGATCACGACATCACGCTCAATACCGATTCCGATCCGGCGAGCCTTCCCGATTTTTCGGTCGCCCCCGCAGATGGGGCGCTCGTTCTCAACGATCGTGTGCACGTTAAGGCAAGCATCAAGAACGGGCGGAACCCGACCCTGAGCCTCGATAGCGTCTATGGTGACCAGACAGATCGCGAAGAGCTGCTGCGCGACGGCGCGCGAATGCGGATTGGCGAGACCGATAAGGGCACGCCGGAAGACCTGCCGCGGTTCAAGGCCGTCGCCCCTGACCGCATTAACGATGACGATATCCACCCGTCGACGGCGTTCATCGCGGACGGACGCAACGATGAAAACCTGATCGTGGCGCAGTTGCACCTCGCCTTCCTGCGCTTCCACAACGCGGTGGTGGATCACCTGGACGTGGCCGAACCTCACCTCGATCCCGAGCAGAAATTCGCGCGCGCCCGCGATCTGACGACGCTGCACTACCAATGGCTCGTCGCCAATGTCTATCTGCCCGCAATCTGCGACCGGCAGGCGCTCGACACCGTCTGGCAAAGCGGTGCAGCGCGGTACCGCGCGTTCGTCGGGTCCGGGGCGGGTCAGATCCCGTACGAATTCAGCGTCGCCGCGTTCCGCTTCGGGCATTCGATGATCCGGCCCGAGTATGTCTTCAACGCCAATTTCGGGCGCGCGCGGCTGGACCAGATGTTCGCCTTCACCGGAGGAGAGGATTCGGCATTCGCAGGCTCTGCCAAGCTGCCGAAGATATGGGTGATCGACTGGTCCAACTTCATCGTCACCGAGGGAGAAGAGCGCACTGCCCGGCCTACGGACAGCTCTCTTGCCGACGGGCTCGACCTGCTGGACTCCAAGATCGATGCGCTGAAGATCTTGCCGGTGCGCAACCTGCGGCGATCCTACGTGCTCAACATCCCCACGGCGCAAAGCGTCCAGGCGGAAGTCGATGTGGTCCCGCTCTCGGACAAGGAGCTGCGTGGGTTCGGCGGGGGTCTGCTCGCGGAGCTCGGCTATCTCGAGCATACGCCGCTGTGGCTCTACATCCTGCTCGAGGCCGAACTGCGCGCCGGCGGCAAGAACCTCGGCCCGATGGGCAGCACGCTCGTCGCCGAGGTTCTGATCGGCCTGCTGTTCGAAGACCGCAACTCGATCCTGCATCGCGCAAGCGGGAAAGGCGCAAGCTGGGTGCCCTCCGATGCAGGCCTGGGCGGCAGCCCGATCGACAACTTCGAGAAGTTTCTTCGTTTTGCCGGTGTGATGTGAGGAGAAGAGTGATGCGCTATCATCGTACGAAGATCGCAACGGGTTCCAGGCTGCTCGCATCGGTTGCGATGTTGGGTGTGCTGGCCGGTTGTGCCGGTGAAAGGCAGCTGACCGCGCCTTTCACCGTGACCCCGCCGAGCACCGAGCCCGCGTATATCGAAGTCCAGTCGGCCAGCTTTCGATGCCCCGATGACGGTCTGAGCGAAAGCGAGGGCACCGGCGCCAAATTCCTTCCGCCAGCGGCGCTTTCGGCATTTGCCGCAGATTTCGTCGTCAAGATGGGCTCGGAACTGCTCAAGAAGATGCAGGAAGATAGAAGCGCCGTCTATGCCGCCACGGGGGAGGTCGCGGAGGGTTGCCTGCCGGCCCACGGTAAGACCAGAAGTGGCAGCTTTACCGTCGAGCGCGGCGCGAGGGACAGCTCGGGTGGGGACTATGCAACCCCGGCGTTCAAGCTCGAAGGCGACATGACGCTCGAGGCATCCGATGTGCCTGGCGCCAACCAGTATCTCTATATCACCTTCAAGGCCACGAAACTGACCTATGGCCGGGCGGCCCCTAAGGCAGGAAGCGGCCGCAAGAGGGTGGTTCTGCTGGTCCAGTTCGCGGACCAGTCGGTCGTGGGCGCGGGCGAGCCCGATGCCGACATTTCGCTGACATCGCCCTTGCGGATCGATCTTGGCAATCTGCAGGAAGGCTATGTCTATAACAAAGACATGCTTCGCCATATCTCGACGAGCGTGACGATACCCTATCCAAAGAACCCGACCCCGGTGATTACGGCAGTCGTGCTCGAGACCGAACGGGAATCGGTCGCGTTGCGCGCGCTCAGCGGGGCCTACGAAGACAACAGCGGCGACCTTGCCGACCTTCTGAAGAAGCTGCTCGGAGGCAATGGCGGAGACGATCAGTGAGAACTTCGCCCTTACGCGCCCGCTAGGTAGCTCCGTAGCTGAACAGTAGAGCTCGCGCTTCCGCAAACAGCGGTAACATACAAGCGCCGCTGCCCTTCGGGTCGGCGGCGTTTGTGTTTGGGGGGGAGGCCTGGGATGATAGCCAATTCGCCGTGCAGAACCCCCTCAACGCCGCGCTGGGCATCGGCGCGGGGCGCGATTTCGATGAAGTCAATCACGCTGAACAACAGCGCTTCTAGTGTACTATCCGGTGGCTTTCCGCCGAGCGCAGATAGTCTTCAGGCCTTTCGGAGCGTCAGATAGAGAAAGGGCTGAAACCAGGCGCGCGGAATATTGGGTGCGATGGCTCTGATCGATCGCTCGTAACGGCCCGCACCGGAAATCGCCCATCCTGTGGCGCGAGCCGGATTGAACCTTCTGCGCTCGAGTTGCATGCAAGATGCAACGGGCAGGGTGGCAGCGCTTCTCTCGATCGCCACCTCGAATTCGTGAAAGGAAATACCCCGGCCGCGCCGTCGGAACGAAAGCTGCTGCTCTTCCGAAGGGGTGACCTCAGGGTACCCGTGACGAAAAGACTCTCTCGGGCTGTACTTTGCGTATCTGTAGGCCAGGCTGTCCGGAAGCCAGTGGTAGAACGGTAACTGTCCGGTATGGCTGTCGAAATACCAAAGGCGATTGGGGGTCTCGACGACAGAGAGCAGTCCGTTTTCGGGCAGTGCGTCCCACGCGGCTGCAATTGAAGCGAGCCGTTCCTCGTCGGTCATGTGCTCAAGCACCGCCCACATGATAATCCAATCCGCCTTGTGCGCTTCAGCGGAGCTTTTCAGATTGACGGCGTTTCCAACCTCGAAATCGGCATCGACCTTATGTGCTTGGCAGCGGAGCCTTGCGGTCGCGACCTCGTCTTCGTCGACATCCAGTCCAACAACGTTGGCACCTTGCTCCGCCAACGCCACGGTCGAAGCGCCTTCGCCGCTACCAATTTCCAGGATCCGGGCACCGTTGAGCGGAGAGGTGCGATCCAGCCACGGAATAACCTCGGTGCGGAACCGATTGAGCCTGAAAGTATGATGGGCTTCGTTTTGAGAATCGAATAAGATCGCCTCATCCTTCTCAGTCCATCGATCGCGCAGGCGATTTGGGACTGCAAGACGCCTCTCGACCGAAGCGACGCGGTTGCGAGCAAAATGGAAGAGATTGCTCGTAGAGACAGAGCCGGCAACCGACTGCCCATCCATGGACTTGCGAGGCATATCTTTCCTCATCTTAGAAGACTGTAAAGAGTCCCACTCATTGAATTGCGCTGAAGATGATCTTGTTAATTCTCCAACCGCTTCGTCTGAAACCACGGCTGCATGCAGCGATGATCTTCTTCGCTCTCCGGTCGATTTGAAGTGGGACGTCAGTTGCGGATCGCGCGTCAGCTCGCATGGAACCTTTCGCTGCCTGGTTGGGTAGCTGTCCACCGTCGTTCCGTCTAGGGTCTAGCGTCTGCTAACGGTTGAAGATCGCCGAGCAGACTTGGATGGTCTGGCCATTTCACCAAGCTGAAATCTACAATCTATGCTTGTGCGCAGATCGAGCACCCGCAGCCACCGGTCCTCACGATCCCTACCTAAAGTCGCCTCACCGCCTTTCCGACCGGCACCGAAATTACGCTGGCCGAAACCTGCTTCCTACGGTTTCTCCCATGGGCAGAAGGATTTGCGCCTGCGCATAAGCGGCTGCCGTCGAGGGATGGCTGCTTGCGTCACTACGCGAAATATACGATCCACTCGGCGGAATGGGCGGCCTTGGGTACTACCTGCGCGAATTGCGCGCGTTTGCGGGGTCGCGGTTGTGGCTCGCGTTGGTGCTGGTTGCCGCCGCTGCGCTGCTCGAAGGGCTGGGCTTTCTCGCCTTTGTGCCACTCTTCCGCATTCTGCTGAGCAAGCCGCACGAAGGCGTTGCCGGCACGGCGCTGGGCTGGCTGGAGCAGATCGGCCTGGCCACTCCGCTTTCGCAGGCGCTCGCTCTGGCGGGGGCATTCGTCGCGCTGATCGCGCTGCGCAGTTTCCTGCAGTGGAAGCGGGACATTCTGATGCGCAGACTGAGCCTCGAATTCGTCGATCACTGGCGGCGGCGCACGATGATCGCGGTGGCCGCAGCGCCGTGGCAGACGCTGATGGGCAAGCGGCGAACCGATCTCGAACATGCGATCATGGTCGATATCGGTCGGCTGTCTTCCGGCACCCAGCAAGCGCTCATGGGCGTGGTCCAGATTGCCATGATCATCGCGCAGCTGGCGGCCATCGCGGTGATCGCACCGATCATGCTGGTCGTCGCGCTGGTGTTGCTGCTGTTTGCGGGGGCTTTCGTCCTCCCCATTTTGCGGCTTGCGGGGACGCTGGGCCACCGCAACTCGACCGCGGGCCGCAAGATCCACAACGTGCTCGGCAATTTCATGGCCGGTCAGAAGCTCGCCCGCCTGTACGACGCGCAGGGGCGCTTCGTCGATCAGATGGACGGGGTGATGCGCGAGGCCCGCAAGTGGCAGCTCGATTTCGTCGCGTCCCAGTCGAAGGTCAGGGCCGCCTTCCAGTGCCTGGCTGCGCTGGCCGTCGTGGCGATGCTGCTGACCGGCTATTTCGTGATGGGGCTCGACCTGGCCCGGCTGGTCGTCGTCACTCTGATACTCACGCGGATTTCAGGGCCCACGCTCGGTTTGATGCAGATTGCCCAGGCGACTGCCAATATGCTCGCCGCGCTCGAGGCATTGCGTAAGCTGACAGACGATATGGATCGGCCTGCTGCTTCGGTCGCGTCCGCCACGCCCGACCTGCCCGTGGTGACGGATGGAGCCGCGCCGGTCCTCGATGCGCGGGATCTCTGGTTCGCCTACGAAAGCGACGACTGGATTTTGCGCGGAGCCTCTTTGCGGGTCGATCGCCGCGAGATCATGGCGCTGGATGCGCCCTCGGGCTCGGGCAAGACCACGCTGCTCGATCTCGTCGCGGGGCTGATGCCTCCTGCGCGCGGCACGATCAGCGGGCAGGGGCGCGTGCTGCGTGAAGAGGCAGACTGGCAGGCGTGGCGCCGCTCGCTCGCCTATCTGCCGCAAGACCCCTTCCTGTTCGACACGACCATTCGGGAGAACCTGCGGTGGTGCGCGCCCGATGCGACCGATGCAATGATGATGGAGGCGCTCGAAATCGCCGGGGCGCAGCGGCTTCTGGCGCGCTGTCCGCAAGGTCTCGATACGCGGGTGGGCGAGCGGGGGCAGGCGTTTTCCGGGGGGGAGCGGCAGCGTATCTGCCTCGCGCGCGGGTTGATCGGACGCCACGCGCTGCTGATCCTCGACGAAGCCACCAGCGCGATCGACGAGGACGGCGGATCGGCGATATTCGACCGGCTGCGGCAATGGCCCGAAAGGCCCGCGATCCTGCTCGTCTCGCACCGTGCCGAAACGCGCGAGAGCGCCGACCGTAGCGTTCGGCTGGAGCACGGCACGATCGTGCCCGCACCGCTGCAACCGCGCCGCAGCGCAGGGGGCTGAGGTCGCGATGGAGCCATCTTCCCAAACGGATGCCCGCAGCCAGCTGTTCCGCTGGTTGTGCGGGTCGACGGAAAAGCCTGCCGAAACCCTGTCGCAAGGCGAGTGGGACTGGATTGCGGAGGTTGCCCGGGGCTATCGGCTCCGGCCGCTGCTCCATTTGCGCGCCAGCGCTGGAAGCGGGCCGCCATTTCCACCGGACTTCGCCGAAGAATGCGCGCAGGCCTTCACAAAGCAGCAGATTCGCTGGCTGGCAATCCAGGTGGGTATCCTGCGCACGAGCCGCGCGCTGAGCGAGGCAGGGGTACCCCACGTCTTCCTGAAGGGAGCCGCGATCGCGCTGGGGTTCGCCACCGAACCCGCCGCGCGGCCGATGCGCGATCTCGATATTCTGGTTCCGCCCGAACACGCGCGCACGGCGCGCGATGTGCTGCTGGCAATGGGTTTCGAGAGCCTGCCCGGCGATCTCGAAGCCGCGCTCGATCGCGGGTATCAGCAACCCGCGCTGGTCCACGCCGGCAATCGTCTGGTGGTAGAACTGCATCACGATCTGGCGGCGTTGCCGTCGCAGGACACCGCGCCCCTGGCGGCCTTCGTGCTCGACAGTGCGCAGCAAGTCCCGCTCGCCGGCCACTCGGTTCCGATCAGCGCGCCATGCGCGACCTTCTTGCACCTGCTCCTGCACGCCGGGCCCAAGTCGCTGTTCGATTGCGGCCCGCTGCTTTTGGCCGACATTGCGTGCCTGATCGAAACGCAGGCGGACCGGTTGGGCGATCTGACCGACAGGGTCGCGCAATTCGAGTTGCTACCGACACTCGCGCTCGTCCTGCGCCTGCTCGATCGATATGGCGCGGACACCGGTGGGCTGCGCATCGATCGCACGCGTTTGCCGCAGGTGAGCGACGCACTGGTCGATCATGCCGAGGGCTTGCTGGTGCAGTCCGTCGAAGCCGTGCACCAGCGCAAGATGGTGCGCGATGCGCGTGGGGCGGAGCGTCGCTCGGATGCGCTGAAGAAGGTCGTCTCCCGCGCCCTCCTGCCGTCGCGCACCGGGATCGTCGAAGTCAGCGGCGGTCGGATCGACGATCGTTTTCTATGGCTGCGCTATCCGCACTGGCTGGTGCGGCGAGCGTGGCAATTGCTGTCGGGACTGCGCGACCGCTCGCTCAAAGAAGAAGTGGCGAAGGATCGTGGGCTTTCGGCTTTTCTTTTCGGCGAAGTCTCCCCGGCCGACGCGCGCATCGAGGCCTCCGCAGGATCAAGTCGGCGTAATTAGTCGCCCTTTGGCGGGGATCTCCCCGCTCTCCCGACCCGGGCCATGTCGATCGACGCGGGCATCACGGTGCGTCGACGGATGAGCGCTGAACGTTCTCTCCGTCAGCATGCTATTGCGAATTAAAATCATCAGCGGTAGGCGGGCGCGAATCGTCCCACGGAGTCTTTCATGTACCGCTATTTCATCGGCGCGCTTGCGCTGGCCCCGCTTTCGACCGTCGCTTTCGCGCAGGACGTCTCGCCTGCCGACACCGCTCCCGCCGATGAGGGCGAGAAGGATACGATCGTCGTCACCGCGGCCCGCACCCAGCTTCCTGCCAGCGCCCTGCCGCTGACCGTCGATATCATCGACAGCGAAGCGCTGCAGCGTCAGGTACAGCTCTCCGGCTCGACGGTGGACGCGGTATCTGCGCTGCTTCCGTCATTCTCCCCCACTCGCGAGAAGCTGACCGGATCGGGCGAGAGCCTTCGTGGCCGTGCGCCGCTCTATGCGATCAACGGCATCCCCCAATCGACCCCGGTGCGCGACGGATCGCGCGACGGCTACACAATCGATCCGTTCTTCATCGACCGGATCGAAGTGATTTACGGATCGAACGCGTTGCAGGGCATCGGCGCAACCGGCGGCGTGGTGAACCAGGTCACGGTCGGCGCACCGCGCGAAGACGGTGTTTCCGTCCGTACGCTCGCGCAGGTGACGGTGCCGACCAATTTCGAGGGTGAGGGTATCGGCGCGAAGACCGGAGCCCTCGCATCCTATCGGGCGGGCGCATTCGACGCGAGCATCGGCGGCACCCTCGAGCGGCGCGGGGCGTTCTTCGATGGTCATGGCAACCGGATCGGCGTCGACGGGACGCAGGGCGACATCCAGGACAGCGACAGCTGGTCGATCTTCGCGCGGTTGGGTTACGAGCTTCCGACCGGCGCGCGGCTGGAACTGGTCGCCAACCGGTTCGATCTCGAGGGCAACGCAAATTACGTCTCGGTCCCGGGCGACCGGACGACCGGCGTCCCTTCGTCGAGCATTCGCGGGGTCACCCCCGGCGACCCGGCGACCAACAAGGCCGAACTGGTGTCTGCCTCGCTCGTCGATCCCGATCTGGGTGGCGGCACCTTCGTGCTGCAGGGCTTCTACAGCCGCACCAACGACGTGTTCGGCGGCGGCGTGTTCGGAACCTTCCAGGATCCGACTATCGATCCAACGGGCAACCTGTTCGACCAGTCGGCCAACCGGTCGCGCAAGCTGGGCGGCAAGGTCAGCTACGAGCGCGCGGTGCCCGGCTTCGAAGACCTCGTCCTGACCGCCGGGTTCGACGCGCTGTTCGACCGCACAGAGCAATCGCTGGTGCAGACCGGGCGCGCATGGGTGCCGGAAACCGATTTCCGCAGCCTCGCTCCGTTTCTCCAGGGCAATCTGGCCCTCGCCGATGGAGTCGTCCGCCTGGCAGGCGGCCTGCGCTACGAGAATGTCGAGCTGAAGGTCGACGATTTCACGACGCTGGCAAGTTACGGCGCGGTCGACGTTGCAGGCGGCAACCCTTCCTTCAAGGATGTGCTGTGGAACGGCGGCATCATCGTCGAACCGGTCGACGGGCTGCGCGCTTACGGCAGCTATGCAGAAGGCTTCACGATCGCCGATGTCGGTCGGATCCTGCGCGGCATCACCGAGCCCGGCGTCGATGTCGACGATTTCCTCTCGCTCGAGCCGGTCGTGTCCAACAACCGCGAACTCGGCATCGAGTGGGATCGCGATTCGCTGAAAGCCTCGGCGAGCTACTTCTGGTCGTCCAGCGATTTCGGCTCGCTCCTCGTCCTGCGCAACGACGTCTACGAAGTGGAGCGCCAGCCGATCGAGATCGAGGGTTTCGAAGCAAGCGTGGCCTGGCAGACCCCGGTGCCCGGCCTGGGCCTCAGCGGCGGCTATGCCAACCTGAAGGGTCAGACCGATGGTGACGGGGACGGGCTGGTCGACGAGGATCTCGACGGCGCGAATATCTCGCCCGACCGGATCAATCTTGCCGCAGACTACAGCACGGGCCGGTTCAGCGCGCGCGCGCAGGCACGCATGTATCTCGAGCGGGAGTTCAACGATGCATCCACCGCGACCGACTTCGAAGGCTACACGCTGCTCGATGCCTTCATTTCCTACCGGACTGATTTCGGCGAGATCGGGCTCGCGGCGCAGAACCTGACCGACGAGTTCTTCATCACCTACGATAGCGACACCGTGCGGGTGACCGACAACAGCCGGTTCTTCTCCGGTCGCGGGCGTACCTTCACGCTGAGCATTCGCAGCGAGTTCTGATGAAGCTGCTCTCGCTCCTGCACCGCTGGACGGGCGGGTTGGTCGGCATACTGCTGGCCATCATCGGCCTGTCCGGCACGGTGCTGCTGTGGGAGGATAGCTGGATATTGCTCGACGGAGCGAACGATCCTGTGCTCAACGATCCCGTAGCGATGGGGCACGCGATACAGGTTGCGCTCGACACCGGACCGGGGCTGTCGCGCGTGACCTTCGCCGGCGATGAAATCGGTCTGCACCAGGCGGCCTATTCCGACGGCGGTGGGGCCTATATTGCGCAGGACGGAACCGTGGTCGATCGCTGGTCGGGGATGTGGGAGCGGCCCGAACTGTGGCTGTTCGACCTCCACCACTACCTGCTGCTGGGCGAGACCGGGAAGACGGTCACGGGCGTGCTCGGCATTCTGCTGCTGGCATTCACCATCACCGGGGTCATCCTGTGGTGGCGGACGCGCAAGACCTTCCGGTTTCGCCTCTGGCCGCCACGCTACACCGCCAGCGCCATCGTGCGCCACCATCGCGACCTGGGCGTGGTCGTGTCGCCCCTCCTGATCCTCGCCGCGGCGACAGGCACGCTGATGATCTTTCCGGCGGCGTCGTCTGTTCTGCTGGCGCCCTTCGGGCAGGAGGATGCCAAACCTGCGCTGCCGAGCGATCTGGCCGACGTCGGCCCTGCGACCGACTGGAATGCCGTGATGACGAACGCGCAGGCCGCATTTCCCTCTGCCGCACCGCGCCGGTTGATGATGCCGTCCGAGCCCGGCGCGCCGATCGCCATTCGCTATCGGCAGGATTTCGAATGGACGCCGAACGGGCGCAGCTACGTGTGGATCGCACCGGACACCGCAGCCGTGGTGGCGACCGGTGATCCCGCCAAGGGGAGCACGGCTTCGGCAATTTCCGAGAAATTCTATCCGGTGCACGCTGCCAAGGTCGGCGGGATCGTGTGGCGGATCGCGATGACCTTCGCCGGGCTGGCGCTCGCCGTGCTCGGCTTGCTGGCCAGCTGGAGCTTCTGGATGGGGAAGGTCGGCAAGCGGACCGGCCGGGCCAGGGTCGCCCCGCGCGGCGGAAGGCCGATCCGCCAGCCCTGACGGATCGACTTGTCAGACAGCCCGCTGCCGCTCGCCTAGCGGAGATCGTCCCACACAAGGTCGAAGCGGGCGAGATACTTGCGAAGGCGGTCCGCATCGTTGGTCGATTTGCGCTGCAGCCGGGACACGGCGAACAGCTCTCTCCCCGCCGCAGACAGGCTCGCGCTGCGGCGGCATGTGCGGATCACCTCGGCCAGCTGCGCGCGGTCGAAGGGGTCGATTTCGCTCAGCCGGGCGTCTCCCAGCATGTCGCGCAAAAGCCCTTCGTTTGATGAAGCCGCATCGCCCGCCCACAGGCGCTGGAGCCGCGCGATTTCGAGGTCGACATTGCCGCGGTCGATCCGTCCGTCCGCGCACAGGGTCGCGATGCGCGTGATGCTGGCGGAAAGGTCGCGGAAATTGCCGCTCCAGCGGGCAGCGGGCCCGGTCGCGAAGGCGAGATACCGGTCGCGTGCCTCCTTGTTGAAGGTGACGCGCATGTCTTCGGCGGAGGCGAACCGGTCGAGCTCGTAGTCGATATTGGGTTCGATATCCTCCTTGCGCTCGGCCAGACCGGGCAGGTTGAAGGTCCACAGGTTGAGGCGCGCGAACAGATCGTCGCGGAAAGCACCCTTGGCGACGGCCTCCACAAGGTCGAGATTGGTACCGGCGATCAGCTGGAAGTTGCTGGCCACCTCCTTGTCCGATCCCATCGGCAGGAACCGCTTTTCCTCGATCGCGCGCAGGATCATGGCCTGTTCGTCGAGCCCCAGCTCCCCGATCTCGTCGAGGAACAGCATACCGCCGTCGGCGCTGCGCAGCAGCCCTGCACGATCCGCCACCGCGCCGGTGAAGGCACCCTTGAGGTGGCCGAACAGGGCAGACATCGCATTGTCGCCCTTCAGCGTGGCGCAGTTGACCTCCACGAAAGGCCCCGCCAGCCTGTGCCGGTCGGCCTTCAGCTCGTAGATGCGGCGCGCCAGCTGGCTCTTGCCCGCACCGGTCGGCCCCATCAGCAGCAACGGCGCGGAGGATCGCGTCGCCACCCGCTCGATCTCGTCGATCATTGCGTTGAAGGCGGCGTTGCGCGTTTCGATCCCGCCTTTGAGCAGCGATGTGCTCTCGCGGCTGCTCGCGGCAAACCGCTGGGCGATGCTGTCGTAGCGCGACAGGTCGAGGTCGATTGCGTTCCACGTGCCCGCGGGGTCGGCCTTGCCGCGCTCGGGCTGGGTCTGGAGCAGCTTGCCCGGAATGAAGCGCGCTTCGGTCAGCAGGAACAGGCAGATCTGCGCTACGTGGGTGCCGGTGGTGATGTGGACCAGATAGTCCTCGTTCTCGGGCTCGAAGGCGAACCCCTGCGCGAAATCGAGCAGCTGCGTGTAGACCTCCTCGAAATCCCATGCGTCGTCGAAATTGATGACGTGCGGAACGACCTCGGTCTCCGGCGAAACATCGCGAATGTCCTGCGTCACGAATTCGGCGAGGCGGCGGTGGTATTCGCCATGAAGCAGAACGAAGCGGTCCACGCGAAGATCGGGCTGCATGCACAGGCCGACCGTGGGGCGCCACTTGTTCCACCGCGAAGGGCCGAACTTCGCCGCGTCGAGGGTCGAGCCCAGAAATCCGATGACCGTCGTCGACCTCATGCGAAAATCTATAAAATTTTATCGTGTGCGATACAACGGGATATAAAAAGCGCCATGTGTCCCGACAGAGGGCTTTCCGGGAGTTTTCCGAATAAGTACTCAATATCAATGCTTTAGAAAGTATTTTCGCCGCCTCCGGCGCAATTGGCACAGCCCCTGCAAAACAATCGGCGCCGGGTACGTCGAACGCCCGGTTTGACGCGGTGGAATGGGCGGTCGGAATCGGCCGACCGCCCAAAGCCCGCAAGATGGAGTTGGACGATGGCCAACAAGAACCTGTTTTCCTCGGCGCTTGCGGCAGTGCGTCCGCGCACCGATGCACTCAACGCGGCTGGCGGCAACGCCTATGCCTACGGGCCCCAAGCGCTGCTCGCACAGCTTGCCGCGACCGGCACGCTTTCGGATGGCTTCTATGCCGATGCGCAGGATCAGCTTGCCAAGGCGCTCGATGCCGCGACCAAGGTCGATGCCGAGTGGGTCGCCAAGTGCGCTATCTATGCCCGCAACTCGGGCGCGATGAAGGATATGCCCGCGCTGCTCACTGCGGTGCTTTCGACCGCCGACCCGGACCTGATGGTGCCGGTGTTCAAGCGCGTGATCGACAACGGTCGCATGCTGCGCACCTTCGTGCAGATCATGCGTTCGGGGCAGACCGGGCGCAGTTCGCTGGGCTCGCGTCCGAAGCGGCTGGTGCGCGAATGGCTGGAGAATGCCTCCACCCGCCAGCTGATGCAGGCGGCGACGGGCAATGATCCGAGCCTGGCGGACATCGTGAAGATGGTTCACCCGGCTCCGGCTTCGGCGGAACGGCGCGCGTTCTACGGCTGGCTGATCGGCAAGCCCTACGATATCGCGGCGCTGCCGGAGGAGATCGCGGATTTCGAAGCATGGAAGGCGGACCGCTCGCGAGCGCTGCCCGACGTGCCCTTCGAATGGCTGACCTCTTTCGAGCTGACTGCGAAGCAGTGGGGTGTGCTCGCCGAACGCATGGGCTGGCAGGCACTGCGGATGAACCTCAACACGCTTGCCCGCAAGGGCGCGTTCCAGGTGAAGGGTGTGACCGAGATGGTCGCTGCCCGTCTGGCCGACGCAGAGGCGATGGCGAAGGTTCGTCCGGCTCCGTACCAGCTGATGACGGCGCTGACGCAAGTCGGTGACGGCGTGCCGCTGGCGGTGCAGGCCGCGCTCGAGCAGGCACTGGAGCTTTCGCTCGCGAAGGTTCCCGCGCTGGCAGGCAATGTCGTTGTCTGTCCGGACGTGTCGGGCTCTATGGGCTCGCCTGCGACCGGATGGCGCAAGGGCGCGACCTCGGTCGTGCGCTGCATCGATATTGCCGCGCTGGTTTCGGCCGCGATGTTGCGGAGCAATCCGCGCACCCGCGTGCTGCCGTTCGAAGTGGACGTGGTGAACCTGACGCTCGACCCCACGGCCCGCGTTGCGGTGAACGCCGCGAAGCTGGCCGGGGTCGGCGGGGGCGGAACCAATGTCTCGGCTCCGCTCGCCATGCTCAACCGCGACAAGGCCCGCGTCGATTGCGTGGTGATCGTATCGGACAACCAGTCGTGGATCGACAGCCAGCGTTTGGGTTCGACGGCGACGATGAATGAGTGGGCGAAGCTGAAGGGCCGCAACCCGGATGCGAAGCTGATCTGCATCGACATCCAGCCTTATGGCTCGACGCAGGCCAAGGATGACCGGAAGGACATCATGAATGTCGGTGGGTTCACCGACGCGGTGTTCGACGCGATGGCGCGCTTCGCCAATAACGAAGCGCGCGACTGGGTCGAGATCGTCAACGAAGTGGAGTTGTAAGCAAGGGAGTAAAAGGTCGCGGCGGATGCCGGGAGGACTACATCGTGTCGCAGGTTCAAGTCCTGCCTGCCGGGCCACCGGCGGTAGCTCAGTTGGATAGAGCAGGTGTCTTCCAAATCCTCGCCGCCGCGACCTACGCAATTGGAGAAGATTTTTGGAAAGCGGTCGTGGCGAATGCAGTTGGGGACTACATCCACCACGAAGAAGGCCCCGTCGGGAAAAGCGCTCCGGTATCGCGCAAGCGGTTCGGAGAGATCGGGTTCAAATCCCGCAAGGATATGTAGCTTAAGGGCCGCCGTCTCCGACATTACTTGTCGCCGCGACCGCTTTCCAAATCCACGGCGAATGCCGGAAGGACTACATCGTGTCGCAGGTTCGACTCCTGCCTGCCGGGCGACCGGGAGTAGCTCAGTGGAAGAGCAGAACCGTCTTTCGAAACCCTCGTCGCCGTGGACGACGAACACAAATCGCTGGCGAATGCCGGTGGGACTACATCCAGGGCCGGAGAGGCGGGGCACAGCCTGCGCATCCGGTAGATGTCTCGCCAATCCTCGTCGCCGGCACCATGAATTCAACGTCGGCGAATGCCGGATGGGACTACATTGGTTGTACAGGTGGTTCGAATCCACCCCCGGACTGATCGTTCGGAGATATCCCTCCAACCCTCGTCGCCGACGTCTAATGATGGAAATGAAAAGGAGGTCGCGATGACCCGGACGACATACGAATTGCAACAGGTCGAAGGCGGGTCGCCGATCAAGATGTGGACCCGCGGCGTGCCCGTGGACGACAAGGCGCGCGACCAGCTTTCGCGCGCGGCGAAGATGCCGTTCATCTTCAAGCATGTGGCAGCCATGCCCGACGTGCATGTCGGGATCGGCGCAACCGTTGGCTCGGTAATCCCGACCAAGGGTGCGGTGATCCCGGCGGCGGTCGGTGTGGATATCGGCTGCGGCATGATGGCTGCGCGCACCTCGCTGATGGCGAGCGACCTTCCCGACAATCTCGAGGGCATCCGCTCCGCGATCGAAAAGGCCGTGCCGCATGGGCGGTCTGCCGGCCGCGGCGGGCGCGACAAGGGCGCGTGGGGCGATCCGCCGCCCGAAACGATCGAGGCGTGGGCGACGCTCGTCCACCGGTTCGACCGGATCGTGGCGAAGTACCCGAAGCTCGAGAAGGCGAACCATCTCGTCCATCTCGGCACGCTCGGCACGGGCAACCACTTCATCGAGCTGTGTCTGGATCAGGACCAGCGCGTTTGGGTGATGCTCCATTCGGGCAGCCGCGGCGTGGGCAACGCGATCGGCCGGTTCTTCATCGAACTGGCGAAGCAGGACATGCGCAAGTGGCATATCAACCTGCCCGACGAGGATCTCGCCTACTTCCCGGAAGGGACCGACCATTTCGACGATTATGTCGAGGCGGTCGAATGGGCGCAGGACTTCGCCAAGCTCAACCGGCGCGTGATGATGACGCATGTCATCGCCGCGCTGCGCGGGCAGATCGCCAAGCCCTTCCAGGCCGAACTCGAAGCGGTGAACTGCCATCACAACTACGTGACGCGCGAAAACCACTTCGGCGAAAACGTGCTCGTGACCCGCAAGGGCGCGGTGCGCGCGGCCAAGGGCACGATGGGCATTATCCCGGGTTCGATGGGCGCCAAAAGCTTCATCGTGCGCGGGCTGGGCAATGCGGAGAGCTTCCACAGCTGTTCGCACGGCGCAGGCCGGATCATGTCGCGGACCGAGGCGAAGAAGGCAGTGACGCTCGACGAGCACATTGCCGACACTGCCGGGGTCGAATGCCGCAAGGACATCGGCGTGATCGACGAGACGCCCAAGGCCTACAAGCCGATCGACGCCGTGATGGCCGCACAGGCCGATCTGGTCGAGATCGTGCATACGCTCAAGCAGGTGGTGTGCGTGAAGGGGTGATCCTCTTCACGCCGCCATTGGGAAAGGTATGCCATGAAAGGCACATTCCACTGCCGCGAGTGCGGTGCGGCGCTGACAGGCGAACTGGAAATCCTGTCGCTCAAGGACCCGAGCATTCCGAAACCCGCCATGGCTGACCAGCAAGCGGTCTGCCTGCCGGGGACCGGATACAAGTCCTACGAGCCTCTGCAGCGTTCGTTCGATCCGAAGCGTCCAGCGAAACTCGAGTTCAGCCCGCAATTCTGGCTAAATCCCAAGGATGTCGAAGGCGCTACCAAGCTGACCGCAAAGGCCGGCAGATTGAGCGGGTGCTGTGGTCTCGATGGCTGCGACGGACCGAACCTTCTCTGCAAGAATTGCGGTACCGAAACCGGGACTATGCAATCCGACTGCTGGACACCGCTCATCTTCGTTCCCGAACCCAAGAATACCGAATTTCGAAAGTCATTGAAATGATCACCATCGACGGCTCCGAAGGGGAAGGGGGCGGGCAGATTCTGCGCAACGCGTGTGCGCTGTCGCTCGTCACCGGAGAGCCTTTCATCATCGAGAAAATCCGTGGCCGGCGCGACCAGCCGGGGCTGATGCGTCAGCACCTCACCGCGATCGAGGCCGCCTGCACCATTGGCGGTGCGGAGTGCGAGGGGCTGGAGCTCGGCTCCAACCGGATCGCCTTTACGCCGGGCCGCGTGACGCCGGGCGAGTATCGCTTTGCCGTCGGCACGGCGGGCTCGACCGCGCTCGTGCTCCAGACGGTGCTCGTCCCGCTGGCGCTGGCGGACAAGCCCTCGCGCCTCGTGATCGAGGGGGGAACGCATGCCAGCATGGCTCCGCCGTTCGACTTTATCGAGAAGTGCTTCCTGCCCGTTTTCGAACGGATGGGCCCGCGCGTCTCGGCGCGGATAAAGCGGCACGGGTTCTTCCCGCGCGGTGGCGGGCGGATCGAGATCGATATCGAGCCCGCGCCGCTGCGCCGGATCGAGTGCATCGAACGTGGCGAGCCGCAGGGCCGCGAGGGGACGGTGCTGTTCGCATCGCTCGACCTCAAGATCGCCGAACGCATTCGCAAGGCTGCGCTGAAGGCGATGCCCGAGTGGGAGGAGGCGCAGATCGCGATCCGCGAACTGCCTGCCGATCAGGGGCCGGGGGTCGCGCTGATACTGGGCGCGGCGTTCGCGAACGTGAGCGAAGTCGTTTCGGGCTTCGGCAAGCTTGGTCTCTCCGCAGAGCGTATCGGCGCGACTGCTGGCAAGCGCATGGCGGGCTACGAAGCGTCGGGGGCATTTGCGGGCCCCTACCTTCAGGACCAGCTGCTGCTGCCGATGGCGCTGGCCGGGGACGGGGCCTTCACCAGCGTGAAGATCAGCGAGCATACCCGCACGGCGGCCGAGATCATCGCCCGGTTCACCGGCCGGGCGACGCAATTCGAGGATGCGGGCGATCAGGGAATGCTCGTCCGCATCGCCTGAACGTGGGCCGCCAGCCGCATGTCGGCTGGCGGCCTTCGACGCATGCTCAGCCGGGATCGCAAAGCGGCAGGTCGATCGTAAAGGTCGCGCCCCCTTCGCCGTCTTCCAGGGCAAGCGATCCGCCCGCCGCTTCGACGAGCGATCTGATGATCGGCAGGCCGAGACCGCTGCCGCCAGTGGCGCGGCGGGTGGTGAAGAAGGGCTCGAATATGCGTTGCCGGTCGGCTGCGGGTATGCCCGGACCATCGTCTGCGGCGCGGATCGTCACTCTCTGGCGGTCGGCCCGCGCGGAGAAAGCAATCCGGCTGGCACCCGCCTGGCGGCTGTTTTCGATCAGCGCACTCGCAATCGCGTCGAGAGAGGCTTCGGGAATTGCGACGTTGCTGGCGCTCTCGTCGATATCGGTCGCGACTTCGAAGTTCGTGCTGCGCGCCGCATCGGCGAGGCGATTGAGGACTGCACCGAGATCGGCGCTCGCCCCCTCGCTGCCCGCGCCGATATCGGCACGCGCAAGATCGAGCAGCCGGGTCGAAAGCAGCGTCAGACGGCTGGCATCCGCGTCGGCGTTGGCGAGAAAGCGCCTGCGCTCCTCCGCCGACATGGTGTCGCCGTGGTCCGAGAGGATTTCCAGCGCGCCGCGAATGCCCGAGAGCGGCGTCTTGAACTCGTGGCTGACCGCGTGCGCGAAATCGCGCAGGTAGCGTGATCTGCGCTCGATCGCGGCCTCCATGCGCGCGAAATCCTCGTACAAGCCCTGAATTTCGATCGCCGCCGTCCGGGGCGGTTCGGGCACGCCGCCGCGCCCGCTGGCAAGCGCGCGGGTTGCACGGCCGAGCGCCTCGACCGGGCGCACGACGCCGCGCGAGAGCAGGCCGCTCAGCACGATGAGCAGCAGGAAAATGGCGGCGATGCCGAGCGCGATCTTCCCGCGATCCGCATAGATCCCCTTGAACAGGCTTCGCGCGGAACGCGACAGCAGCAGCACGCCGACGACCTTCCCGTCGACCACGACAGGGCGCGCATGGTGGACCCGCACCGCCGCCGCACGCGACAGCCATTCGAAGCGATAGGTCGCACGATAGTCGCCATTGCGCCGCAGAACCGTTGCGGGCCGACCGGAGAGAGCGGCCCGGACCTCGGGCAGGTCGGCGTAGCTGCGTGACGCTCCCGCCTCGGCAATCCGGCCTCGCGCATCGAGCAGCATGATCGACGACAGCGTCACCTGCCGCGTGCGCGTAATGACGGGTTCAAGGTCTTTCGCCAGCGCCACCGCGCGCGTGTCAGCTCCCCCGGCCACGGCAAGGGGAGCGGGCCGTTCGTGCAGGATCGCGCTGCTGCTGAGATCGATGGTCGGCGGTTCGGGGCGATAGTCGGAAGGATCGGGAATGGCGGGCGACGCGCCTGGCCATTGCGTAGCTGCGGCAGCGGACAGCGCGGCCCCTTGCGCGACAAGCTCTGCCTCGGTCTGGCGCACCAGCGTGTTCTCGTACACCCGCAGGAACATCGCCGCGACGCCGGGCAGGGCTGCCACGAAGAACAGCGTGGCGAACACGATCGTGCGCAGGCGCAGGCGCGGCCAGCGGGCCTTGATCCATTCCTTCACCGCGCGAAGCATGCCCTGCCGCGTCAGCCGTTCTGCTCGGCCGCGCGCTTGCACGAGCCCAGAGCATAACCGATCCCGGGGCGCGTCTCGATCAGCGTGTCGCCGCCGACCGCCGCGAATTTCGCGCGCAGGTTGCGGATGTGGCTGTCGACCGTCCGGTCGGTCACCGCGAAGTTGGGGCCGTGCAGCCGGTCGATGATGGCATCGCGGCTGAACACCTTGCCCGGCCACGATGCGAGCGTGCGCAGCGTGGTGAACTCGGTCACGGTCAGCGGCACCTCCTGGTCGTCCCACGTCGCCCGCCAGCTTTCCAGATCGAGCTTCAGGCAGTTATGCGCGATCTGGCCGCCGAAATGCTCGACATCGGGCGGCCTTGCAGAGACACGCCGCAGGATGGCCTGCGTGCGCGCGACGACCTCGCGCGGGGAGAAGGGCTTCACCACATAGTCGTCCGCACCCAGTTCAATGCCGAGCACGCGGTCGATCTCGTCGTCGCGCGAGGACAGGAACAGGATCGGCACGTCGCTGCTTGCCCTGATCCGGCGGCATGCCTCGAGCCCATCCATGCGTGGCATGTTGATGTCGAGAATGACAAGATGGGGCTCGCGGCTCTCGATACTCGCCAGCGCGGCCTCCCCATCGGCGGCCTCGATCGTGTCGAGCCCGACTTTCCCGAGCGCGAAGACGAGAAGCTGGCGGATATGCGGATCGTCATCGACGACGAGGATCGTGCGCGGCATCGGACACAGGATCACGGGTTTTCCTCCGGCGTCAATGGTGCGGGTGCGGCTGGCGCGGAATCGGGCGGTGAGGGTAGCTCTTCCGGGATGACCTGCGGCGGCGGCGGCGGCGCACGAAGGCTGCCGTCGCAGTGCCTGCCATGTGGCGCGGGCAGCGGCTGGCGAAGGTCGCCGTCGAGCATCGCCTTGGCGCGCGCAAGACGGCGGGCACCGCGCCAGGTCCAGCCCTGCCAGTCCGCCTGCCGTCTTGCCAGATCGCGGTATTCCATTGCGCTGAGATAGACCGCGCGATCGCGCATGGCGGAGCCGGTCGGTGCGTCGCGCAACTCGATCAGCGGGATCAGGGCAGAACTGCCCTGCTGCGCAAGATAGCACAGGTCCAACTGCCCCGGATCGCGCAGATGATCGACGTTCCACCGCGCCGCCACCGCGCCCAGATCGACGATGCTGGCCCCGGTCAGCACGATCGCGGCGGCAAGCGCATTGGCGTTGATCAGCCAGGCAGCCGAACGTCCGGCAAGCAGACGCCAGCAGATCAGCACCAGCCCCGTCGCGACCAGGGCCATCCACATCAGCGCGGAAATGCGCAGGACCGTCAGCGAATAGGCATCGATATAGTCGAGGACGCGCAGCACGCTCGACGCGACCAGCAGCACATTCTGCGCGATCCACGCCAGCAGCAGCATCCGCACGGCGGGCTGCCGCGCCGCAGCGGAACCGGGCCGCAGCGCGACCAGCACGAACAGCCCGGCGAGCAGTGCGGTCGCAATGAGGGTGTAGGCGCCGCGATGGGCGTAGTCGGCCAAGGTGACGCCTTGCGGCAACGTGGCCCCGCTCCACAGGAAGGCGATGTCGAGCGCGTTCTCCAGCGCGAAGACCGCGTTGAAGACCGCCAGCGTGACGACCATCGTTCCGACCGGAAGGTCGGGCAGCAGGGCGTCTGTCGACTCGCGATAGGCATCGAAGCGCATCGCGCGTGGCCGGAAGGTCGGCCAGACGAGGGCCAGAGTGACCAGCCATAAAGGGATGTGGAAGATCAGCGGCCCCGTCTCCGGCATGCGGAGTGCGTTGAGCGCCGACATCAGCACGGGGTTGGCTTGCGCGAAAAGCCCCAGAAAGAGAGCGCCGCCGAGGACCGGCACCGCGAGTAGCGATACGGCCCCTGCAATGGTGCCCCCGCGCCGTCCGGGAAGCCTGGCGATGCGGGCCAGGTCGCTGACCGGGCCGATCGGCGCTCTAACACCGAGTGCCGCGAGCCGAACGCCCCACAGCCCCGCATGGTCGAAGCGATGGCGGGGGAGGAGCGTGGCAGTGCCGATCGCGGCGAGAAACAGGACCACGCCCAGAAGACCGGGCGCACGGATCAGCGTCAGCGCGAACAGCACCGCAGCCGTGATTGCCACGAGTCCGCCCCGGTTATGGCGTACCGCCGGGCGCGTGAGCACGAGCGCCGCCAGCCACAGCAGCCCGAACAGGCCGATGACCGATCCTCCGGCATAGCCGTAGAACAAGGCATCGGAGATTGCGAGCAGGCCGAGGCATGCGACGACCTTGGCAAGAAGGCTGAGGCGGGCTTTGCCGTCGATTCGAGTCTTGGCGAACATTGGTTTTCTCCGTCTGATCGACGGTCCAATGACGCGCAGCTATGTCGCCATGATCGGCCAAACGGTGGGCATGCCGTCCGAATGCTGTGCAGATTCGGTGCAGACGGAGTTCCTGCGCCCCCCTGCACCGACGCGTGAGCCTCAATCGGGCTTGGTGGCCGCGATCATGTCCATCATGTTGCGGGCAGCCTCCCGGTCGTCCGGGTCCTTGAAGGCGACGTCGAGGTCGGGGGCCGCATCGAGCATGTAGAGCAGCGTCCACAGTGCGAAACGGCGGCCACGGTCGCGCTCCAGCCCGAAATCGACGAGCATGCGATCGATCCCTGCGGGCAATGCGACGGGATCGACTTCGGCCAGATCGGGCGTCCCGAAATAGCGCTGCAACAGGTCCTGCATCTCCATCCAGCCGCGCTAGCGCGTCGGGCGCATCGTGCAAGCGACATCGCCCCCTATTTTCTTTGGGCGGACGCTGACATGCCTGCTAGGGGCGCGCGCATGCTAACCATCGACGGTATCACAGTGCGGCTGGGCGGGCGGCCCATTCTCGAACGCGCGAGCGCGACCGTGCCGGTGGGCGCGCGCGTCGGCCTGATCGGGCGCAACGGCGCGGGCAAATCCACGCTGATGAAGGCGCTGATCGGCGAGATCGAGCCCGACGAGGGCGAAGTCAGCAAGCCGTCGCGCTCGCGGATCGGCTATATCGCGCAGGAAGCCCCCAGCGGCACGATGACGCCCGAAGAGGTGGTGCTCGCCTCCGCTACGGAGCGTGCGGAGCTGCTGGAGGAGCTGGAAACCTGCACCGACATGGACCGGATGGGTGATGTGCACGACCGCCTGCTGGCGATCGATGCCTACAGCGCCCCGGCGCGCGCGGCCAAGATCCTGAACGGGCTCGGCTTCGACGAAGAGATGCAGAAGCGCCCGGTCGACAGCTTCTCTGGCGGCTGGAAGATGCGCATTGCGCTGGGTGCATTGCTGTTCTCCGAGCCTGACATCCTGCTGCTCGACGAACCGTCGAACCACCTCGATCTGGAAGCGACGCTCTGGCTCGAGAATTTCCTCAAGTCCTACCCGGCAACGCTGGTTGTGATCAGCCATGAACGCGACCTGCTGAACAAGGTGGTCGACCACATCCTGCACCTGCAGGGCGGACAGCTGACGCTCTATCCGGGCGGGTACGACGCCTTCGAGAAACAGCGCGCCGAACGCGCGGCGCAACTGGCGGCGGCAAAGGCTTCGCAGGATGCGCAGCGTGCCAAGCTGCAGGATTACGTTGCCCGCAACAGCGCCCGTGCCTCGACCGCCAAGCAGGCGCAGTCGCGTGCCAAAATGCTCGCGCGGATGCAGCCCATCGCGGCGCTGATGGAAGACCCGAGCCTCAGCTTCGACTTCCCCGACCCCGAGAAGCTGAAATCACCGATGATCACGCTCGAACAGGCGGCGGTGGGATATGGCGAAGCACCGCCGATCCTGAAGCGGCTCAATTTCCGTATCGAGGCCGATGATCGCATCGCGCTGCTCGGCCGCAACGGCAATGGCAAGACCACGCTGGCGCGTCTGCTGGCCTCTCAGTTGGACGCCGCCGAGGGCGAGGTGAACGCTCCGGGGCGGCTGAAAGTTGGCTATTTCACGCAGTATCAGGTCGAAGAGCTGGCTGGCGAAGACACGCCGCTCGACCTGATGAACCGCGCAATGGAGGGCGCTTCGCAGGGTGCCATTCGCGCGCAGTTGGGGCGGTTCGGGTTTTCGGGCCCGCGCGCGCAGCAACGGGTCGACAAGCTTTCCGGCGGGGAGCGTGCACGGCTGGCGCTGGCGCTGATCACGCGCGACGCGCCGCATCTGCTCATCCTCGACGAGCCGACCAACCACCTCGATGTCGATGCGCGCGAGGCGCTGATCCAGGCGCTGAACGATTATTCGGGGGCGGTCATCCTCATCAGCCACGACCGCCACATGGTCGAACTGACCGCCGACCGGCTGGTGCTGGTCGATGGCGGCACCGCGCGCGAATATGCAGGGAGCATGCAGGATTACATCGACTTCGTGCTTGGCCGCAATCAGCCCAAGAAGGATCGCGGCGACGCAGGAGGCAAGGCGCGCGGCTCACGCGGGGCGAATTCCGAAGGCAAGGCGCGCTTCGCGAAATCGGAGCTGACCAAGGCGGAGAAAGCGGTGGAGCGCCTGACGGCCGAGGTCGAAAAGCTCGACGCCCTGATCCTCGAACACAGCGGAGCGAAAGCCGGGCAAAGCGGCGCGGCAATGGAGGACCTGCTGAGGGAACGGGCCGAGGCCGCGGACAAGTTGGCAGAGGCTGAGGAAGCGTGGCTGGCCGCTTCCACTGCACTCGAGGAACTCGAGCAGGACTAGGGCGCCCACCGCCAGCGGAATCCTGCGTCGAAACAATCCGGTAGCGACCGGCCAGACCGCGCGTGAACGCGTTGGGCAGCCCCTGCATCCGGCCTCATCCCTTACCCGATGTTAACCATCCTCCCATAGCCCTTGAGGCATCGGAATGTGAGGATCGCACGTTAGTGAAGCACGAAGGCAATCTTGTTCCAGACGAGGTTGGTGGCGCTGTCGAAGACACTTTCGGCCGCAAGCGTATATCTTTCACGCGCAAGGTCGCGCTGCGGATGATCGTGCTGGCACTCTGCGCTGCCGGGGTCGTCGCGCTGTTCTCTTTCCACGCCACCAAGAACGAGGCGGAGAAGACGCTCCTTGCCGAGTGGGAGACGCAGATCGAACTGCGCGGCCGCTACGAAAGCGAACGCTTTCTGCTCGCAGAAGAACTGGCCGACCGGATGGCCGACAGCTTCCTCGCGCTCTATTCCAATCCCGACGTCGCCTCCTCCGACAATTTCTCCGACTATTTCTATCAGCCCGGCGACGGCACCATTCGCCTTCGCCCGGAGTATTTCTCGCAAGCCGGGGAGGGAGCAGGTGCGGGCCTCGGTCGTACGGGCGTATCCGGTTTTATCGGCCGCGATCGGCCGCCGATGACGCGCGAAATGCAGCGTCGCCTCATCCTCACGTACGAAAGTGTCGCCAAGTTCGGGCCGGGCGCGTCGGCACAGTTCACCAATATCCATGCCAGCCTCCCGGAAAATGCGCTGATCATCCATTGGCCCGGCGTGCCCTGGGGCCTGAACGCCGCGAGCGATCTGAACATGACCGCAGGGTCGGTGCTCAAGTCCACCCTGCAAGCCTTCAATCCCGATCGCACGCCGGTGTGGACCGGGCTCTATTTCGACGCGACCGCGTCGAACTGGACTGTCACCTATCAGAAGCCCGTCGACTGGCAGGGGCGCCACCTCTTCACCCCGAGTGTGGACGTGAGCTTGAACGATCTGGTCGGCGATGTTGTCGACGGTGGGCCCGACGGAACCTACGACCTGATCCTGTCGCGCGACGGCATGCTGGTCGCCTATCCCAAGGGGCTGGAGGGGCTGCCGGAAGATGCCGGCCAGATCGAAATTGCAGAGGCCGGCAATCCCGCACTGAGCAACATCTATCGCAGGCTGGTCGAGGCCGATCCCGATGGCGCGCATGAGGCAAACGTCATCTTCGATCCCGATCTCAACGCCTACATCGCCAGCGCGCGCATCGACGGGCCCGACTGGTGGCTGGTGACCATACACCCCCAGGCGCAGGTGGAGGCGCGCGCGCTGCGCTCGGCCGGATCGGTGCTGCTCCTCATCGCGGTTCTGTTCGGTGCGTTCATCCTGACCGCCGTCATCGTGCTGCGGACGAGCGTATCCGCGCCGATCAGGAAGATGACGGAGGCGTCGCAATACGTGGCCGAGGGGCATTATGCTGAGATCGTCGGCAGCGACCACGATCTGCCGGTTGGCCGGGACGACGAAATCGGCACGCTCGCGCGCAGCTTCCGGCAGATGGCATGGAAGGTGGAGGACATGCGAACCGGGCTGGAGCGCACGGTTGCGGAACGAACGCTGGAGCTTGAACTGGCCAACCAGCAGTTGCTCGACCAGAGCCGCAGGGACGCGCTGACCGGCGCGTTGAACAGGCGCGCGTTCGACCAGGATTTGCGACAGGCGGTGCTCGATGCGCGCGAAGGCACGGCGATCGCGCTGGCGCTGTTCGACGTCGACTTCTTCAAGCCGTTCAACGACCACTATGGCCATGTTGCTGGCGACAGGGCGCTCGAAAAGGTCGTCTCGGAGATCGGTGCCGCTCTGCCCGGGGCCTCGATCTACCGCTATGGTGGCGAGGAAATCGCGGCCATCATTCCCTGTTCGGCGGTCGATTGCGCGAGCAGCGCGGTCGAAGGGGCGGTGCAAGCGATCGCGCGGATCGGCATTCCTCACTCGGAAAGCCCCGACGGCACTCTCACGGTCAGCGCGGGCGCGATGACCATCCCGAGCGATGTCGATGATAGCGTCGACGCACGCCGCACCATTCTGGAGACCGTCGATAAGGCGCTCTACACAGCGAAGGATGCCGGGCGAAACCGCTGCGAGTGGGTCTAGCAGGCCAGGTGCGACCAGCACCGCAGCATTCCGAAGATGCAAGGCGCTTTCTGTCTGACCCGTCGCATTGCCCCATGCCCGCAGAATAGCGGGCTGGCTGCCGCTCCACCCCTGCGCGTGCGCTGTTGCGCGGGAACAGGCGGCGGTGCACGCGGTTTTCGAAGCAGCAGTCGGAAAGGGCCGTGGTGACCGAAAAAGGGCGCGAAATTCAGGATATTCCAGTCGGTATCGACGCCGATGGCGACCGCATCGAGTTCGATTCGATGGGCGAGGTGCGGGTCCCGGCGGACCGCTATTGGGGCGCGCAGACCGCCCGCTCGCTGGAGCATTTCGCGATTGGCGAGGATCGCATGCCGATCGAGCTGTGCCGCGCCTACGGCTATCTCAAGAAAGCCGCAGCCCTCGTGAACGCGCGCGCGGGGCTGCTGCCGCAGGACAAGTGCGACGCGATCACGGCCGCCTGTTCGGAACTGGTCGCGGGCGAGCTCGACGATCACTTCCCGCTGCGCGTGTGGCAGACCGGCTCTGGCACGCAGACCAACATGAACGTCAACGAAGTGATCG
>CAZNOY010000021.1:0-33446 GCA_964574905.1 uncultured Citromicrobium sp.
CGAGCACGCCCTGATCCTCGGCAACGCCGCGGCCATGTTCGCCGATGAAGCCCATGGAGTGCGCTTCGTCGACCAGCACCATCGCGCCCGCTTCCTTGGAAATGCGGACCATCTCCTTGAGCGGTGCGACATCGCCGAGCATCGAATAGACGCCTTCGAGCACCACCAGCTTGCCCGCCTCGGCGGGAATGCGCTTGAGCCGCTTTTCGAGCGCTTCGATGTCGTTGTGGCGGAAGGGGACGATCTCGGCCCGGCCCATCGCGCAGCCATCGTAGATCGACGCGTGGCTATCGATATCGAGCACCACGTAATCGCCCTTTCCGGCGATGGTGGAGATGATTCCGAGGTTGGCCTGGTAGCCGGTGGAAAAGACCATCGCGTGGTCCATTCCGTAAAATTCCTTGAGCGCGTCCTCGCACTCCTTGTGGCCCTGGTACGTGCCATTGAGCACGCGGCTGCCGGTGGTGCCGCTGCCGAACTCCTCCAGCGCCTGCTTGCCCGCGGCGATGACATCATCGTCGAAGGTCATGCCCATGTAGTTGTAGGTGCCGAGCAGGATCGTCTCGCGCCCGTTGCAGATCGCACGGGTGGGCGAGAGCACCTTTTCCATCACCAGGTTGAAGGGGTCTTCCACCCCGCTGGCGAGCAGGCCCTCGCGCATCGCGATCAGCTCGTCGAACTTGGCGAACAGATCGCCCCTGGCGCGGCCCTCGAACGCCTCCGGGGCGTCCGGCTGACTGATGCCTTCGCTCATGCCGCCTCGACCAGCTTCTTCACCGAATCGACCAGCTGGCCGTAGGTTTCGATCTCGGCCTGCTGGTTCATGGAGATGATGATGTCGAACTCGTCTTCGATCGCGGCGACGAAATCCATCACCGTCAGGCTGTCGAACTCGAGATCGCCCTGGAAGGTCGTCGCATCGGTGATCGTCACGTCGTTCTTGTTGAACGGTTCGATCAGGTCGCGGATTCGCCGGTCGATCTCGGCACGGTCCATCGCGGGCATCCTTTTAGTATCCTCTGGAGAATTGGCGGGCCAAAGCGCCTTGGCCCGATATTTGTCAAGCTTTCGCGGGCGCTCCCTACTCCCCGATCAGCGCGATCACCTTGGCAGAAAAGGGCCCGATGGAAACCGGCTTGGCGAGATAATCCTCCGCCCCGGCGGCGCGGATCCGCTCTTCGTCCCCCTTGCCGGCATAGGCGGTAACCGCGAGCACGGGCACCGCCGATAGCTGCGCGTCCGCCTTCATCTGGGCGATCAGGTCGAGCCCGGAGACGTGCGGCAGCTGGATATCCATGATCGCCAGATCGGGCCGGAACCGCCGGGCGGATTCGATCACCGCGTTGCCATCGGCGCAACCCAGCACTTCGTACCCCTTGGCCCGCAACACGTCGCAGAACAATTTGCGGTTGAGATCGTTGTCCTCGACAACGAGGATGCGCTTTGCCACGTCTCGTCCACTCCTTACGTTCCCACACGGATACGCTACGCGCCCCCAGCATGACAACGCCCGAGACCCCGCCTTCACCAGCCACGCATAGCGATGCAGAGGCTCTTTCGCTGGGTGCGCTCGGCTGGATCCTGACCGACGAGCGGCGCGCGGAGCGGCTGCTGTCGCTCACCGGCCTCACGCCCGAACGGCTGCGTCACGGCATAGAAGACCGTTCGGTGCAGGCCGCCGTGCTCGAATTCCTCGCCGGACACGAGCCCGATCTGGTGCTCGCCGCCGATGCGCTCAACGTCGAGCCGCAGGTCATCATCGACGCGCACCGGGAGCTGAGCCGATGAGTGCCCGTTCGAACGGGGCCCGCCCGCTGGTGATCACCGATTGCGACGAGGTTCTGCTGCGCATGGTAGCGCATTTCCGCGACTGGCTGGACGAAGCGCACGGCATCGATTTCGCCTTCGACGCGGCGGACTTCGGGCAGGCGCTGAAGGTGCGCGAGACCGGCGAGCCGGTCGCGCAGAAGGAAATCTGGCGGCTTCTCAACGGCTTCTTCGATTCGGAGATGGACCGACAGGACCCGGTCGAGGGCGCTGTCGAGGCCTATGGCGTGCTGGCGGAGAAGGCCGACGTGGTCGTGCTGACCAACCTGCTCGATCATCGCCAGGAGGATCGTGCGCGACAGCTCGCCCGTTACGGCATCGACGCGAAGGTCTACACCAACCAGGGGCCCAAGGGCGCGGCGATCGCGCGGATCATGGACGAATACCGTCCCGCGCGGGCCGTTTTCATCGACGACCTTTCGCAACACCACAATTCGGCACGCGAACACGTGCCCGAAACGCTTCGTCTGCATCTTTGCGGCGAGCCCGGCCTTGCCCCGCATATCGCGTGCGGCGCCAAGGCGGGCGACGCGCATGCCCGCATCGATCGCTGGGACGAGGCGTTGCCATGGCTACTCGAACAGCTGGAGAAACCCGCATGACCATCAAAGCCCGCCTCGACGAACTCGGGATCACCCTCCCCAAGGCCGCCGCCCCCGTGGCCAGCTATGTACCGGTCGCGGTGCATGGCGATATCGCCTACGTCTCCGGGCAACTGCCCTTCATCGATGGCGAACTGGTGACCGGGCGGCTCGGCGAAGGCGTCAGCCTCGACGAAGGCATGGCCGCCGCGCGCGCCTGCGGACTGATGATCCTTGCCCAGCTGGAGGCTGCGCGCATCCCGCTCGACCGGGTGGAGCGGGTGATCAAGCTGGGCGCATTCGTCAACTCGACGCCCGATTTCACCGACCAGCCCAAGGTCGCCAATGGCGCTTCGGAACTGATGTTCGACGTGTTCGGCGAATCGGGTCGCCATGCGCGCGCCGCGGTCGGCGTGCCCAGCCTGCCGCTTGGCGCGGCGGTCGAAGTCGACGCGGTGATCGCGCTGCGCCACCACCACTAGTCCTTCCGCAACGGGCGCAAGGCTCCCCATATAGGTCGCATGGCGGATATCGAACTCACGGCGCGAATACACGGCGGGGTCGCCGGGATCGATGCAGCCGAGTGGGATCGGCTGGCGGGCGAGGACAACCCGTTCGTCAGCCATGCCTTCCTTTCCGCGATGGAGGATTCGGGCAGCGTCGGGCCGGGCACCGGCTGGCAGCCTGCGCCGATCACGATTGCCGACGAGGCGGGTGCCATCCACGCGGCGATGCCCGCCTACCTCAAGTCGCACAGCCGCGGCGAATTCGTGTTCGACCAGGGCTGGGCCGATGCCTACGAGCGCGCGGGCGGGCGCTATTACCCCAAGCTGCAGATCGCCGCGCCGTTCACCCCGGCGACCGGACCGCGCCTGCTGTTTGCGGACGAGGCCTTTGCCGCGCCGCTGCTGGGTGCGGCCGAGCAGGTGTGCCACGAACACGGGCTGTCGGGCGCGCACGCGACCTTCATCGCGCCTGACCAGATCCCGCTGTTCGAGCGTGCCGGGTGGCTGATCCGCAGCGACCTGCAATTCCACTGGGAGAACGATGGCTACGCCGATTTCGACGATTTTCTCGCCACGCTCGCCAGTCGCAAGCGCAAGAACCTGCGCAAGGAACGCGAGAAGGCAACCGAGTCAGTCACGATTCGCCACCTCACCGGCGACGAACTGACCGAGGATGTGTGGGACGCGTTCTGGGAATTCTACCAGGACACCGGAATGCGCAAATGGGGCAGCCCCTACCTGACGCGCGAAGCCTTCACTTTGCTGGGAAAGCGGATGGGCGACAAGATCCTGCTGATCTACGCTTTTCTAGACGGCCAGCCGGTCGCGGGCGCGATGAACGTGATCGGCAAGACCACCCTTTTCGGGCGCTACTGGGGGTGCCTGATCGACATCCCCTTCCTGCATTTCGAGCTGTGTTATTATCAGGCGATCGACGCGGCCATCGCGCGCGGGCTCTCGCGCGTGGAGGCGGGCGCGCAGGGCGGGCACAAGCTCGCCCGGGGATATGCACCGGTGCAGACGCGTTCTGCGCATTACATCGCCGATCCGGGCCTGCGCGCCGCGGTGGCGGAGTATCTCGACCGCGAACGTGAAGGAATCGCGGCGGAACAGAACTTTCTCGAAGAGCGAACGCCCTTCAGGAAAGGCTAGGAATCAGGCGACCTTGCGGTGATCGATCAGCCACTGGCGCGCGCGGCGCTGGGCTTCGGCGATTTCGCGGGCGGTCATCTCGTCGGAAATGTCGGTGCGGCACCACGCCGCTTCCTGATGGCCCTGCGCGGCGGCGAGGTTGAACCACTGGTGCGCCTCGATCAGGTCGCAGTCGAGCCCGTGGCCCCCGGTCGACCAGATCACGCCCAGTTCGTAGCATGCCTCGGCATCGCCATCGGTGGCGGCGGCGATCAGCCTGGCAATGGTCAGATCGGCAATTTCGTTGCTGGCCGGTTGGGCCTGGTCGGTCTCTATGGCAGTCAGTCGCATGATAACCCCCTGTTGAATTCGTCCCCTCCAAGGCGGGTTGCGTGGCCCGCAGCCCCACTTCTTGCCCTTCATGGTAAACAGGTCGTTAAGGCTGCTGCGATTTTCTCGGGCCTGACAGCGCGCAGTGCGGTCAAAAGGCCGGCCGTGTTCCGCGTGTATTCATCGCCGGAACGTCAGATCGCGCGACAATCGGGGATAAGCGCTTGTTCGACTTGGCATGCCTGCTAATAGCCGCCCCGCAGGGTACCCGCCGGAAGCAGCAAGCCCCGGCGGTGCCGCATACCGGTGGGGTCGTAGAGGTAGAGGACGAGATGCCCGCAAGCGCGCTAAGCGACAGCGAAATTCTGGCCCGGGCCAACCGGATGCTGCCAGCGGACTACACTCCGAGCGACGACGAAGAATACATGAACGAGCGGCAGCAGCAGTTCTTCCGCAAGCTGCTCGTCGAATGGAAGCGTTCGTTGCACAGCGAGGCGGGCGACACCTTGCAGAGCCTGGCCGATGCGCCGCTGCGCGAACCCGACCTGACCGACCGCGCCTCGAGCGAAACCGACTGGGGGATCGAGCTGCGCACGCGCGATCGCCAGCGCAAGCTGATCTCCAAGATCGAAGCCGCGCTACGCCGAATCGACCAGGGCGAATATGGCTATTGCGAAGTCAGCGGCGATCCGATCGGCCTGCAACGGCTGATCGCGCGCCCGGTCGCAACGATGACCGTCGAAGCGCAGGAAGCGCACGAGCGGCGCGAGAAAATTTCGCGCAACGACTAGCCCGCTCCCCCGCATGCAGGGAAACTTCGGTAAAGCGGCGTTTAAACTTCTTTAGCTTGTCGTGGGCTACTACGGGCGCGGGCTCCACGCGGGCCCGTGGAAGAACAACGCTGTAATTCGAGGTTACCCAGGCTTCATGACTGCAATCGACACCCGATCGCTGAAGCGCGACAGCCTGTTCCTGACCGCCGACCTGACCATCGGCGAGGCCGGCGAACCCGTGCGCGTGAAAGTGCGCAACCTTTCCGACGGCGGCATGATGGCCGAAGCGCCGGTGACTGTGGAACGGGGCATGCGGCTCGGCATCGAGCTGCGCAATATCGGACGTATCAAGGGCTCCGTCGCGTGGACGCAGGACGACCGATTCGGCGTCGTGTTCGATTCGGAAATCGATTCGAAGAAGGTCCGCGGCCCGGTGACCGAAGGCGACAAGACGCCGCGCTACGTGCGCCCGTCCACGATCGCGCCGACCTCGGCGGCGCAGTTGTCGCAAGGCCCGCTGCGCAAGATCTGACCATTACATCGCTGACCGGCGCGCCCGGGCCTGCTAGGGCTGCGGGCAGATGGCCCGTTCCGCACTCCTAGCCTTCGCCTTGATCGCGCTCGCCCCGATGCTCGGGTCGTGCGGCGATAACGACGACGACGGGTTGCCGGTGGTGATGATCGGCGCACCCGATTCGATTTTTCAGGGCGGGCTGCGGCTGTCGCCCGGCGCGCAGCTGGTCCGCGATGCGACAAGTTCGGGCCTGGTGGCGATCAATGCCGAGGGCGAGGTTGTGCCCGCGCTCGGCGAAAGCTGGATCGTCACCGACGACGGACGCAGCTTCATCTTCCGCCTGCGCCAGATCGACTGGCCCGATGGCGAGCCGCTGACCGCCGAGGATGCGCGCAAGAGCCTGCTCGCCACGATCGATTCGCTGCGCGACACCTCGCTCGGGCTCGATCTGCGCAAGATCGCGGATATCCGCGCGATGACCAACCGGGTGATCGAAATCCGCCTGACCGGCGCGATGCCCGAATTCCTCCAGCTCCTCGCGCAGCCCGAACTGGCGATCACCCGCAATGGCGAATCGATCGGCCCGATGCGGCTCGAACGGCGCGGCGAGATGGCGATCCTACAGCCCACTCCGCCCGAAGACCTCGGCCTGCCCGGCCGCCAGGGCGACGTTCCGGGCAAACCGGTGCGCCTGTGGGCGACATCGGGGAAGGAGGCCAACGCGGCCTTTTCCGGCGGCGAGGCGGCGGCATTGCTCGACGGTACGATCTTCACCCTGCCGCTGGCGGACACGGGCCCGCTGTCGCGCGGCACGATCAGGCTCGATCCGGCGATCGGCCTGTTCGGGATGATCGTCACCAACGAACAGGGCTTCCTCTCCAAACCCGCGAATCGCGAAGCGCTGTCGATGGCGATCGACCGCGCGCGGCTGCTCGACCAGTTCAGCCTCGGCGGGTGGCAGCCGACCGCGCACATCGTCCCGCGCGGCCTGCCCGAGGATGGCGGCCAGCGCGGCGAACGCTG
This sequence comes from uncultured Citromicrobium sp., assembly GCA_964574905.1. Taxonomy (GTDB): domain Bacteria; phylum Pseudomonadota; class Alphaproteobacteria; order Sphingomonadales; family Sphingomonadaceae; genus Alteriqipengyuania. Next base: position 6,686 of record CAZNOY010000021.1, read on the forward strand.
GGCCGGGATGTCGATCGACGATCGCCGCGCGCAGGCGCGCGCGCGCGTGACCGCGTGGAACCGCGATACCGGCGAGAGCGCGAGAGTGCGGCTGTGGATGCCCGACGGCCCCGGCGCACAGCGCCTGTTCGATGCCCTCTCGCTCAACCTGGCGACCATCGGGGTCGATCTGCGGCGGGTCCGAGTGCGGCAGGGCGCCGACCTGGTGATGATCGACCGGCTGGCGCGCTATCCGAGTGCGCGCTGGTTCCTCAACCAGTTCAACTGCTCGCAGGTGACCGGCCCCTGCTCGCCCGAGGCGGACGAGCTGGTGACCCAGTCGCTGGCCGCCGCGCGGGCAGGCGAGGCGGGCGAGCTGCTGGCCGAAGCGGAGGATGAACTGCTGGCGCAAGAGGGGTATATTCCGCTCGGCGCGCCGGTCCGCTGGTCGCTTGTGCGCAGCGGTCTGGAAGGTTTTTCGGAGAACCCGTGGGCCAGACACCCGCTTTATGCGTTGGCCGGGGTAGAGGCATGGTGAAACGGGGAAGATAGCAATGGGCGATACGCGCACAATGCGCCTGATGGGCATGGAAGTGCCTGCGGGCACCGATCCGGCGTCGGTCTATCGGCGCATCCAGATGATGGAGCAGCTGACCGAGCGGAGCATGACCATCCCCGGCATCGGCTACCCGATCGGAATGGACGCGGTGATCGGCCTGATCCCGGTTCTCGGCGACATCTTCGGGGTCGCGATGGGAACCTACATCGTGTGGGAAGCGCGCAATCTCGGCATGCCCAAGTGGCACATGGCGCGGATGATGGGGAATGTCGCGATCGACGGGGTGATCGGGTTCGTGCCCTTCGTCGGCGACGTGGCCGACTTCGCGTTCCGTTCCAATTCGCGCAACCTCAAGATCGTGAAGAAGTACATGTGCAAGCACCATCCCGATGTGGCGACGATCGATTGCTGAGCGGGTTTTGCGCGCGCCGCGCAACGCGCTAGGGCGGCGGCATGTCTGACGATGAAACAAAGCGCGGCGTCACCTACGCCTCGTACCTCGATCTCGACCGTATCCTCGCCGCGCAGCATCCGCGTTCGGACGCGCAGGACGAGCTGTTGTTCATTATCGTCCACCAGGCGAGCGAGCTGTGGCTCAAGCTGTGCCTGCACGAGCTGGAGGCCGCGCGCGAAGCGATTGCCGCCGACCGGCTGCGGCCCGCGTTCAAGATGCTCGCCCGCGTGGCGCGCGCGCAGGAGCAGCTGATCCAGAGCTGGAACGTGCTCAGCACGATGACTCCGCACGACTATTCGCTGGTGCGCCCGCATCTGGGCACCTCCAGCGGGTTCCAGTCCGCGCAGTATAGGCTGATGGAATTCATCCTCGGCGGGCGAAAGCCCAACATGGTGACGATGCACGAGGCTGTGCCCGAGGTGGCCGCCAAGCTGCGCACCGAACTCGCCAAACCCAGCCTGTATGAAGAGACCGTCCGCCTGCTCGCCAAGCGGGGCTTCGACATTCCCGACGACGTGCTCGATCGCGACCGCGAAGAGCGCTGGGAGAAATCCGCAGCGGTCGAGGCGGCGTGGGTGACGATCTACCAGAACCCGCACGATCACTGGGACCTGTACGAGCTGGCCGAAAAGCTGGTCGACCTGGAATACCACTTCCAGCGCTGGCGCTTCGGTCACCTCAAGACGGTCGAGCGGATCATCGGCTTCAAGAAAGGCACCGGCGGCACCTCGGGCGTCGGCTATCTCGAAGGCGTGCTGAAAGAGGTGTTCTTCCCCGAGCTGCTGTCCGTGAGGACGGTCCTTTGAAAATCTGGGACATCTCGCAGACCCTGCGTCCCTCCAATCAGCAAGGGGGCCTGCCCGTGTGGCCGGGCGATACCGACTTCGCTTTCGAGCGGACCTGGAAGATGGAGGACGGATCGCCGGTCAATGTCGCGCGGATGACCATGAGCACGCATTCGGGCACCCACGCCGATGCGCCGCTGCATTATGCGATGGATGGTGCCGATGCCGCGAGCATGAGCATCGAGCCCTATCTCGGCACCTGCATCGTGATCGACGCGCGCGGCGTCGTGAACGAAATCAACATTGGCGATCTGCCCGATCTCGAATACGCCAACCGCGTGCTGTTCCGCACATGGGATGCCTTCCCGCACGAGGAATGGCGCAGCGACTGGCTGCCGATCGCGCCCGAGACGATCGAGTGGCTCGCCGCGCAGGGCGTGGTGCTGGTGGGCACCGATGCGCCCTCGGTCGATCCGCAGGAATCGAAGACGATGGCCGCGCACAGGATGGTGCTGGAGCACGATATGCGCATCCTCGAAGGGCTGGTGCTAGATGACGTGCCCGAAGGGCTGTACGAGCTGATCGCGCTGCCGCTGAAGGTCGGCGGCGGCGATGCGGGCCTGTGCCGTGCGGTGCTGCGGGAGCTGCCCGATGCCTGAGATGCTGGCGCGCGCACGCGAACGCGATGCGGCGGACCCGATCGCCCATTTCCGCGAGCGGTTCGACCTTCCCGACGGGGTGATCTACCTCGACGGCAATTCGCTCGGCCCGCTCCCCAAGGCGAGCCGCGAACGGCTGCACCGGGTCATCGATGCCGAGTGGGGCGAGGGGCTGATCCGTTCGTGGAACGCGCTGCCCGGCGGCGGCGGCGACTGGATCGCAATGCCGCAGCGGGTCGGTGCCAAGATCGCCTCGCTGATCGGCGCGCAGCCGCACGAGGTGATCGCATGCGATTCGGTCTCGGTGAACCTCGCCAAGCTGATCGGCGCGGCGCTTTCGCTCAATTCGAAGCGCAATGTCGTGCTGAGCGAGCCAGGCAATTTCCCGACCGACCTCTACATGATCCAGGGCGACAACCGCGTCGAACAGCGGCTGGCCGCGCGCGATGCCATGATCGACGCGCTGGATGAGAGCGTCGCGCTGCTGCTGCTGACGCACGTCCACTACAAGACCGGCGAAATGTTCGACATGGAGCGGCTGACAAAGGCCGCGCACGATGTCGGCGCGATCGTGCTGTGGGACCTGTCGCATTCGGGCGGCGCGGTGCCGGTGGACCTGAACGGCGCTGGCGCGGACCTCGCGGTGGGTTGCGGCTACAAATATCTCAATGGCGGCCCCGGCGCGCCCGCCTATGCCTTCGTCGCCGAGAGGCATCACGGTGACTTCACCCAGCCGCTGACCGGGTGGATGGGGCACGCAAAGCCCTTCGCCTTTTCCGACGAATACGAGCCGGCGGCGGGCGTCTCGCGCCTGCTCGCGGGAACGCCGCCGGTGCTGGCGATGGCGGGGCTCGAGTCGGGCGTCGAGCTGATCGCCGAGATCGGAATGGACGCGCTGGTCGCCAAATCGCGCGCGCTGAGCGAGTTGTTCCGCGAGTGCGTGGCCGGCCTCGACCTCGATCTCGTCAGCCCCCACGACCCCACGCAGCGCGGCAGCCAGCTGAGCTTCCGCCACGAAAACGCCTACGCGCTGTGCCAGGCGCTGATCGCGCGCGGCGTGATCGGCGACTTCCGCGATCCCGACATCCTGCGCCTCGGCTTCGCGCCCGCCTATCTGCGGTTCGAGGATATCGCCGAAGCCGCCCGCCATCTCGCGCAGGTGCTGGAAAGCGGCGAGTGGCAGCGCGACGAATATGCTACCAGAGCCGCCGTTACCTGAGGGAGAAAGTCGATGAAGTACCGCACGCTGGGCCAGGGCCTCGAAGTTTCCGCCATCGGGATCGGCTGCATGCCGATGGTTTCGGGCGGCAACATCGTTTATGGTGACGCCAACGCGGACGACGCGATCGAGACGATCCACCGCGCGATCGACCTCGGCGTCACCTTCTTCGACACCGCCGAAATCTACGGCCCCTTCCAGAACGAGGAACTGGTCGGCCGCGCCATTCGCGGCAAGCGCGACAAACTCGTCATCGCGACCAAGTTCGGCTTTCGCTTCGAAGGCAACCAGATCACCGGTGCGGACAGCAGCCCGGCCAATATCCGCCGCGCCTGCGAGGCATCGCTCAAGAGGCTGGGGATCGAGACGATCGACCTGTTCTACCAGCACCGCGTTGACCCGAGCGTGCCGATCGAGGATGTCGTGGGGACGATGGCCGACCTCAAGGCGGAAGGGAAAATCCGTCACCTCGCACTGTCCGAAGCGGGCGAGCAAACGCTGCGCCGCGCGCACGCCACCCATCCGATCACCGCGCTGCAGAGTGAATATTCGCTGTGGGAGCGCGGGGTGGAGGACGGCATCCTGCCCACCTGCGAGGAGCTGGGCATCGGCTTCGTGCCTTACAGCCCGCTCGGCCGCGGCTTCCTGACCGGCAATTTCCGCAGCCGCGACGATCTGGGCGAGAACGACTGGCGGCGGCAGGACCCGCGCTGGTCGGAGGAAAATTTCGACGCCAACCTCGCCATCGTCGATGTGATCCGCACCATCGCCGACCGCAACGGGGCCAGCGTGGCGCAGGTCGCGCTCGCCTGGCTGATCGCGCAGGGCGGCCACATCGTGCCCATCCCCGGCGTGAAGCGCATCGCTACGATGAGCGATTCGGTGGCCGCCGCCGATCTCGAACTGTCGGAAGCGGATCTCGCGGAGCTTTCGGCAGCGGTGCCTCCCGGCGCGGCGCAGGGCGACCGCTACGGCGAGCGAGGGATGCGGATGGTGCGGATTTAATCTGCTATCTGACGGGCAAAGGCCGCGGTCGGATGGAGAGCGCCAACATGATCAGAGCCTTATCGATGGTTGCAATGCTTCTCTCGGTAATTGCTTGCGTCGATAATGAGGAACGCGCCGAGCCCCTTGATCCGGCACCATTCTTTGGATGTTATGAGGCTGGATTGGCGCCCAAGATCGAACTTGGGCCAAGCGGCCTTCGTGTTGACGGGATCGAGAAACCGCTCGAGTATCGGATCGAAGCGGCCAAAGTCGGCACCGTTCTGAAAACACCGTTGCGCCTCGGGTTGTCGGATGATGGGCCAAGAGCCAGTCGGGACAAAAAAGAACGCTTTTACATCTTCACGATGTTTGCGGAGCCGAAAGCCTTCAAGATCGTGACATATGAGACGTTGGAGTACCGCAGAGTCTCTCCGAGCTGCGGTCGCGCGCAATGACGAGATGTGGGGGTTAGGCTTCGACTCAGTCGGCTTGGCGGCAGGGGTAAGAAGTGAGTTTGAGATCGCTCCCCTTGCGCATGGCGGCGATCTTGTCGCCGATTTCGCATCCTCGCAGGCGAGACGGAGAAACCCGCCTTTGTCCGACGAGACCGTCTTCCGTCATCGCGGCCACAGCCACACGGGGAGGTAGTCCGCCATCATTATCGGTGGTGCTCAGGCCGGTTATTCTCGCTTGAACCGGAGCATAATCGGTCGCGAGCTCTCGGTTGAAGCGAAGCTGATACAATCCGACGACGACACCTATGAAGAGCAAACCAGCCGCGACCCAAAGCAGGTTTTGCAGAGCTCTCCGATGATGGAGCCGCCTCACTCCTCCAGCTCGATGTCCCAGTAGAGCCAGTCGCGCCAGGTTTCGTGGAGGTAGTTGGGCGGGAAGCTCTTGCCGTGCTGTTGCAGCTGCCAGTTGGTCGGCCTGATCGGTTCGACCATCAGCTTCATGCCCGCTTGCCTGGGCGTACGCCCGCCCTTCTTCATGTTGCACGGGGCGCAAGCGGTGGAGATGTTCTCCCACGTCGTCTTCCCGCCGAGGCGGCGCGGGACGACGTGGTCGAAGGTCAGGTGGCTGGGGCTGCCGCAATACTGGCAGATGAAGCGATCGCGCAGGAACAGGTTGAAACGCGTGAAGGCGGGGAATTCGCTCGGCTTCACATATTGCCTGAGCGCGATCACGCTGGGCAGCTTCATGTCGAGCGAGGGCGAATGCACCTCGCGCTCGTAGCTCGCGACCACGTCCACGCGTTCGAGGAAGATCGCCTTGATCGCGGTCTGCCACGGCCAGATCGACAGCGGATAATAGGACAGCGGAGTGTAGTCCGCGTTGAGAACAAGTGTCGGGCACGCCGACAAATTCCTCGTCGGGTCTTCATCTACGCTGCGGAACTGGGCCGCGCGGTCGATCAGATCGGCCTTGAACACTTGCTTGTGTCCTCCCTGATGCGATGAAAGGACCATTTGCTCGCAAAAGCGTCAAGCCTGTTACAATTCGCCTTTCCACAGTCCTTTTTGGCGAGTCGCGCGTTTTGGGGGCAAAGGACGTCAAGTCATGATCGTCACCCGCTTCGCCCCCAGCCCGAATGGCCCGCTGCACTGGGGCCACGCATATTCGGCGATTACCGCGCACGATCTGGCGCGCGCTGCGGGAGGGAAATTCCTCCTGCGGATCGAGGATATCGACGGGCCGCGCAGCCGCCCCGAACTCGCCGAGGAATTCCGCCGCGACCTCGCGTGGCTGGGGCTGGAGTGGGAGGAAGTGCCCGCGCAAGGGACCCGGCTGGCACGCTACGAGGCGGCGCTGGCCAGGCTCGATGAACTGGGCGTGCTCTATGCGTGCACCTGTACCCGCGCCGAGATTGCCCAAGCGGCGACGCAGACGGGGCCGGAGGGGCCGGTCTATCCCGGCACCTGCCGCAACCGGGCGGTGCAGGCAGACGCGCCCGCCGCGCTCAGGCTCGACTTCGAGAAGGCGCTCCGCCTCACGGGGCCGCTGACGTGGGAGGATGCCGTCGCGGGCGCGCAAGCGGTCGATCCCGCCGCGCTGGGCGACCCGGTGCTGCGCCGCAAGAACTTGCCCGCCAGCTACCACCTCGCGGTGACGGTGGACGATGCCGCCGACGGGGTGACGCTGGTCACGCGCGGGCTCGACCTGTTTCACGCCACCCCCATCCACCGGCTGTTGCAGGCGCTGCTCGGCCTGCCGGTACCGCGCTGGCACCACCATCCGCTGCTGCTCGACGAACAGGGGCGCAAGCTCGCCAAGCGGCGCGGCTCGCCCGCGCTGGCCGATCACCGTTTGGCGGGTGAGGACGGGCGCGCATGGGCGCACAGACTGCGTACCTCACAATGGCCAAGTGACATTTCGCTCGGCAATCCCCATATCTAGGTCATGAAAACAGTTCTCGTCATCGCCATCGTCCTCCTCGCGATCATGGTCGTGGTCTCGCTCGTGCGCGGGATCATCGCGTTCCTGAAGACCACCAAGATCGATCTCGAAAACAACACGGGCGAAACCGTGACCGAGATGCAGGTGATGCAGAACAAGGCGATGTTCGACCGCATCAAATACCAGTTCGCCGCCGTCGTCGTGATCGCGATCCTGCTTGCGGTTGCGAACTGACCGGGCCATCCGGCCCCGATGGTAAAGCTCAACAAGATATACACCCGCACCGGCGACGACGGGACCACCGGGCTCGTCGATGGCAGCCGCAGTGCCAAGCATGCCACGCGGATCGAGGCGATCGGCGCGGTGGACGAGGCGAACAGTGCGCTCGGCCTCGCGATCTGCGCGATCGACGATGCACGCGATCTGCAGCGCATCCAGAACGACCTGTTCGATCTCGGAGCCGACCTCGCCACGCCGAAGGGCGCGCTCGACGGTGAGGGCTTCGAACCGGGCGAGATGGTGCTGCGGATCGTGCCCGCGCAGGTCGCATGGCTCGAAAGCGCGATCGATGCGGCGAACGAGACGATCGAACCGCTGACCAGCTTCATCCTGCCCGGCGGCAGCGAGGCGGCGGCGCGGCTGCATGTCGCGCGCGCCAGTGCGCGCAAGGCCGAACGCGCGATGACCGCGCTGGCCGAGGCCGAGCCGGTCAACCCTGCTGCGCTGCACTATATCAACCGCCTGTCGGACCTGCTTTTCGTCCTCGCGCGCGCCGCGAATAAGGGCGGGAAAGCGGACGTGACATGGGTGCCGGGGGCAAACCGCTAGCCAGCCCCTGCCATCCTCGCTAGTGCAGCGCCTTTGCTGCACACGCGAAGGACGGAAATTACTCATGCAGACAATCGGCGTCATCGGTGCGGGCCAGATGGGCTCGGGCATCGCGCAGACCATCGCGCAGAACGGTATCGACGTATTGCTGACCGATCGCGAACTGGCGATCGCCGAGCAGGCGCGCGACGGGATCGAGCGGTCGCTCGGCAAGCTGGTCGGCAAGGGAAAGCTCGAAGTCGCCGATGCCGAAGCTGCGCTCGCGCGGATCAAGCCGGTCGCCGACGTTGCGCCGATGGCCGAGGCGGACATGATCATCGAAGCCGCGACCGAGAAGGAAGCGATCAAGAAGGGCATTTTCGAGAACGCGGGCACCGTGCTGAGCCAGGGCGCGATTCTGGCGAGCAATACCAGCTCGATCCCGATCACGCGGATGGCGAACTGGTCGCCCGATCCGGCGCGCTTCATCGGCCTGCACTTCTTCAACCCGGTGCCCGTGATGGGCCTGATCGAAGTCATCCCCGGCCTCGCGACCTCGCAGGACGTGACCGACCGCACGATCGCCTTCGCGCATTTGCTGGGCAAGGAAGTGGTCCTCTCGCAGGACGAGCCCGGCTTCGTCGTCAACCGCATCCTGCTGCCGATGATCAACGAGGCGGTCTTCGTGCTCGGCCAGTCGACCGCGAGCATCGAGGATATCGATCTGGGCTGTCGCCTCGGCCTCAACCACCCGATGGGCCCGCTTCAGCTGGCGGATTTCGTGGGGCTCGACACCTGTCTCGACATCATCCGCGTGCTGCACGAGACCACGGGCGACACCAAGTATCGCCCCGCGCCGCTGCTGGTGAAATATGTCGAAGCCGGCTGGCTCGGGCGCAAGACCGGGCGCGGCTTCTACGATTATACGGGCGATGCGCCCGTGCCGACGCGTTAGTCGATCGCGGTTCCGGCCCGCACCCCCGCCCGGCCAACCCATCGGTATTGTTCTGTGGGTTGGCCGGGCGGGGGTGCGGGCTGGAACACTCCGAGGAACCGCCGAAAGCCCCCAGCCGTTCAATGGGAAAGGAGATTTTCCCATGAGCGACAAGAACACCGATCCGCAGAGCCAGGAAATGCGGCAGGCGGGCCTCGCGCCCGAGACGCATAACGACGAGCAGGACGATCACCGCTCGCAGGCGCAGGAAGTCGCCGAACAGGCGCGCGAGACGACCACCGAGACCGGCAGCCCGACCGCGAGCGAGAAGGGCGACAACAAGTCGGGCCTGATGAACGATTCGACGCAGGACACGATCGACCACATGCGCGACATGGAAAGCTCGGGCCGGGTCGACATGGACGCCTATCGCGGCGAGCCCAACCACGACGACAATGTCGACAAGTACGGCAAGCAGGCCAAGCCCGACGGGCTGCGCGGCGACGGCACCTGAGCCGCGCCCGATGTGTCGCTAAGGAAAGGAACAGGCCGGTCAGTTACGGGCCGGTCAGTTCTCGACCAGCACCCATAGCCCGATTGTGACGATGATCGCGCCCGCAGCCACCCCGTAGGCCATCACCCGGAAATTGGGTGTGGAGATGGGCGAGAATTCGTGCGTGCTGAGCCGTGCGAGCGTCTTGCACGCGCGCTGCTGCGCGGTCACCGCGAGCCATCCCCCGCCAAGGATGAACAGGCTGGCGATCAACTTGGGCATCCACGAAGGGTCCCATGCGCCGAACAGTGCGCGAAAGCCGAGCCCGATCCCGATCGCGGCGAAGGCGGTGCGCATCCAGCCTGCAAAGGTCCGCTCCATCGCCATGATGTTGCGATCCTCCGCCAGATCGGTGCGGAATTCCGCCCACTGCGTGCTCTTGTCGGGATCGTCGGGTGGATCGTCCTGCGCCATGGCAGGAGAACCTAGCGACGCGCCACGAGATGGCAAATCAAGCCTTTGTCAGCTTTCGGCGATGTCACGCTTCAATTCGTACAGCAGGTCGAGCGCCTCGCGCGGGCTCAGCGCGTCGATATCGAGCTCGGAGAGCTTTTCGCGCAGGCTGTCGCGCTGCGCCTGTTCGGACTGCGCGGCCGCCGAGAACAGCGGAAGGTCGCCAAGCCCCGCAGCGAGCCCGCCGGTCTCTTCGCGGCCCTTCTCCAGCTTGGAAAGCACCGCGCTCGCGCGTTCGACCACGCCGCCGGGCACCCCCGCGAGCCGCGCGACCGCGAGCCCGTAGGACCGGTCCGCCGCGCCGCTCGCGACTTCGTGCAGCAGAACCAGATCGCCGCGCCATTCGCGCGCGCGGACGTGGTGGAGCGACAGTGCATCGCAGCTGTCGGCCAGCCGCGCTAGCTCGTGGTAATGCGTCGCGAACAGGCAGCGGCAGCGGTTGTGCTCGTGGATCGCTTCGGCCACCGCCCACGCCAGTGCCAGCCCGTCATAGGTCGATGTGCCGCGCCCGACCTCGTCGAGGATCACGAAAGACCGCTCGGTCGCCTGCGCCAGAATCGCGGCGGTTTCGACCATTTCGACCATGAAGGTGGAGCGCCCGCGCGCCAGATTGTCGCTCGCGCCGACGCGGCTGAACAGGCGGTCGACCAGCCCGATGCGCGCCGATTTCGCGGGTACGTAGCTCCCCGCCTGTGCCAGCAGCACGATCAGCGCGTTGGCGCGCAGGAAGGTCGATTTGCCGCCCATGTTGGGCCCGCCGATCAGCCACAGGCGGTCGGTTTCGGCCAGGGCGCAGTCATTGGGCACGAACCGTTCGCCCGCCTTGGCCAGCGCGGCTTCGACCACTGGGTGTCGCCCGGCGGCGATTTCGAGGCAGGGCGCGTCCTCGATCTGCGGTTCGCACCAGTCGCCTTCGGCCGCCCTTTCGGCGAGACCTGCGGCGACGTCGATCCGCGCCAGCGCATCGGCGGTCCGCGCGATCGCCTCGCGCGCGGCGACCACGCTCTCCACCAGCGCCTCGAAATGCGCCTCCTCCGCTGCCAGCGCGTGGCCGCCAGCCTCGGCGATGCGGCTCGCCTCCTCGTGCAGGTGGACCGAGTTGAACCGCACCGCGCTCGCCATCGTCTGGCGGTGGGTGAAGCTGCTGTCCGCTCCCATCAGCGCATCGGCGTGCTTGCTCGGCACTTCGATGAAATAGCCGAGCACGCCGTTGTGCTTTATCTTGAGCGCGCCGACACCCGTTTCCTTGCGATAGCGCGCCTCGAGCGCGGCGATGGCGCGCCGCGCATTGCCGCTGGTCTCGCGCAACGTGTCGAGCGCGTGGTCGTAGCCGCTGGCGATATACCCGCCATTGCCCCGCTCGGTCGGCGGCGAGGGGACGAGTGCGCGCGCCAGTTCGTCGACCAATGCGCCGTGCCCGGTGAGGGCTGGCAGCAGTTCGTCGAGCAGCGCCGGGCGGTCGGGCAGGGCAGAGAGCGCGGTGTGCAGGTCGCGCGCCTGCGCCAGCCCGTCGCGCACCTGCCCCAGATCGCGCGGAGAGCCGCGATCCGCCACCAGCCGTGCAAGCGCGCGCGCAATATCGGGGATCGCGCGCAGCGCCTGCCGCGTGTCGCTGCGCAGGATCGGGTCCTCGTGGAAATAGCGCACCAGCACGAGCCGCGCCTCGATCGCGGGCTTGCGCGCGAGCGGCGCGGAAAGGTCTTCGGCGAGCAGCCGCGCGCCCGCGCTGGTCACGCAGCGGTCGACCGTACCCAGCAGGCTGCCCGCGCGCTCCCCGCTCTGCGTGGCGATGATCTCCAGGCTGGCGCGGCTCGCCTCGTCGATCGCCATCACCGCGTCGGTGGCGTTGATCGTCGGCGGCAGGAGGAAGGGCATCGTGCCGCTGCCCGCATGGTCGAGATAGGCGAGCAGCCCCCCGGCGGCGGCCAGCATCGCGCGGCTGAAGTCGCCAAAAGCGTCGAGCGTCGCGACCCCGTGGATCCGCTTGAGCGCCGCTTCGCCCTCGCCGCTCGCAAAATCGCTGCGCGCGCGCTCGATCGCCCCGTCGGGAGCCTCGCCCCAATCCTCGGGCGCGATCACCTCGCTCGGCCCGAGCCGCGAGAGCGCGGCGGCGAGCCCGTCGGGCTCGCATTCCTCCAGCTCCATGCGCCCGGTGGAAATGTCGCAGGCGGCGATGCCGATCGCGCCGCGCACCTCGCACACCGCCGCGAGCCGGTTGGCGCGGCGCGGTTCGAGCAGCGCGTCTTCGGTCAGCGTGCCCGCCGTGACGAAGCGGATGATCTTGCGCGCGACCAGTACCTTCGACGACGGCTTGCCCTCCGCCTTGGCGCGGCGCTTTGCCTCGTCGGGCGTTTCGATCTGCTCGGCAATCGCGACCCGGTGCCCGGCGCGGATCAGCCGTGCGAGGTAGCCGTCTGCCGAATGCGCAGGCACGCCGCACATCGGCACCGCCTCGCCTCCGCTCTCCCCCCGGCTGGTCAGCGCGATATCGAGCACGCCTGCGGCAACCTTGGCATCGTCGAAGAACAGCTCGAAGAAATCGCCCATGCGGTAGAACAGCAGGCACTCGCCCGCCTGCCCCTTGAGCGCATGGTACTGTTCCATCATCGGGGTGAGCTTGGCCGTCACGCGCACAGGCGTAGCGACCCTGCACCCGATTCGGGAAGCGAAGCGCTTTGCGCTGTCCCCTGTCGCTTGCGTCAAAAGCTTGTCGGCACCACTGGCGGTTTGCGGACGTTACCTCTACGGCACGGGCGACATCGGGGCGGAACGCAGACACGAAAAGGGCGCAAATGGCTGACGACAAAAATGCAGAATTCGAAGCGCGCGAAGCACTGCTTTATCACGAGGCCGGTCGGCCCGGTAAGATCGAGATCATCGCGTCCAAGCCGATGGCGACCCAGCGCGACCTCAGCCTCGCCTATTCGCCCGGCGTTGCTGTACCTGTGCAGGCGATTGCCGACGATCCTGCGAATGCCGCAAAATACACCGCCCGCTCCAACCTGGTTGCGGTGATTTCGAACGGGACCGCGATCCTCGGCATGGGCAATCTCGGCGCGCTCGCCAGCAAGCCGGTGATGGAAGGCAAGGCGGTGCTGTTCAAACGCTTCGCCGATGTCGACGCGATGGATCTCGAACTCGATACCGAAGACCCCGACAAGTTCATCGAAGCGGTCGCCCTGCTCGAACCCAGCTTCGGCGGGATCAATCTCGAAGACATCGCCGCGCCCGAGTGCTTCATCATCGAGCAGGCGCTGCGCGAGCGGATGAACATCCCGGTGATGCACGACGACCAGCACGGCACCGCGATCATCGCCACCGCCGGGCTGATCAATGCCTGCCACCTGACCGGGCGCGATCTCAAGGATGTGCGCATGGTCGTGAACGGCGCGGGCGCCAGCGCGCTCGCCTGCACCGCGCTGATCAAGTCGGTCGGCGTGCCGCACGAAAACGTTATCGTGTGCGACCGCACCGGTCCGATCTATCCGGGCCGCGCCGACGTCGACCAGTGGAAGAGCGCGCACGCGGTGGAAACCGAAGCACGCAGCCTGGAGGAAGCGCTGGAGGGGGCGGACATCTTCCTCGGCCTGTCGGCTGCCGGTGCGCTGAAGCCCGAATGGGTCGCCAAGATGGCGCGCCAGCCGATCATCTTCGCGATGGCCAACCCGGTGCCCGAAATCATGCCCGAGGATGCCAAGGCGGTGCGCCCCGACGCCATCATCGCCACCGGGCGCAGCGATTACCCCAACCAGGTCAACAACGTACTCGGCTTCCCGTTCATTTTCCGCGGAGCACTCGACGTGCGGGCGACCGCGATCAACGAGGAAATGAAGATCGCCGCCGCGCAGGCCATCGCCGGGCTGGCGCGCGAACGCGTGCCCGAAGAGGTCGCGGCAGCCTATGGCAAGAACCAGAAATTCGGCACCGATTACATCATCCCCGCGCCGTTCGACCCGCGCTTGATGGAAGTGGTGTCCTCCGCCGTGGCCGAAGCGGCGATGAAATCGGGCGTCGCCCAGTTCCATATCGAGGATATGGACGCCTACCGGCTGGCGCTCAAATCGCGCCTCAACCCGACCACGTCGGTGCTCACCCAGGTATACGAGGAAGCGAAAGCCAACCCCAAGCGGGTGGTCTTCGCCGAAGCGGAAGAGGACGTCGCGCTGCGCGCCGCGATCCAGTTCCGCGATTTCGGTTACGGCACGCCGGTGCTCGTCGGGCGCACGAAAGCCGTTGCGGACAAGATGCACATGCTCGGCGTTTCCGACCCCGGCAGCTTCGAGATCCAGAACTCGGCCGATAGCGAGCATGTGCCCGAAATGGTCGACTTCCTGTACCAGCGGCTCCAGCGGCGCGGCTATACCGAGCGCGATGTCCGCCGCATGGTCAATCAGGATCGCAACGTCTTCGCCTCGCTGCTGGTCGCGCTGGGCCACGGCGATGCGCTGATTTCCGGCCTGACGCGCACCTATGCGCAGACCGCGCGCGAAATCGGTCGGGTGCTCGACCCCAAGCCGGGCGGGATTTCCTTCGGCATCCACATGATGGTGGGCAAGAACCACACGACCTTCCTCGCCGATACCACGATCAACGAGCGGCCGACGTCGAAGGAACTGGCGCATATCGCCTGCGAAACCGCGGCTGTGGCACGCCGCATGGGGCACGAACCGCGCGTCGCTTTCCTCTCCTATTCCACCTTCGGCAACCCGTCGGGCAAGTGGCTGGAGAACATCCGCGACGCGGTGCACATCCTCGACGAACAGCAGCCCGGCTTCGAATACGAAGGCGAAATGGCGCCCGACGCCGCGCTGAACGAGAAGGTGATGAAGCTCTATCCCTTCAGCCGCCTGTCGGGCCCCGCCAACGTGCTGATCATGCCCGGCCTGCAATCGGCCAACCTGTCGGCCAAGCTGCTGCGCGAGCTGGGCGGCGACGCGACGATCGGGCCGATCCTGGTCGGGATGGAAAAGCCCGTCCAGATCGTGCCGGTGACCGCCAACGTGCCCGACGTGCTGACGCTGGCAGTGCTGGCGGCGGCGGGCGTTGTGGAGTGATGCGCACTGGCGCGAATTTGGTCATGGCAGCATGCGTTGCGCTCGCTGCACCCGCCCCTCTTTTGGCCCAGCAACAGGTGAGGATAGTCGGGACGACGACTGCGGATTCGGTATTGCTGAAGGATACTCTGCAGATGATCGCCGAGTTCGCTTTCGCGAGGGACGGCTGCCGGGATATCGGGACGGTGGCGGTGAAGACCTTGCCCGATTACGTCCCCGCCAACACCGCCTATCGCACCGAAGATGCGTTCGCCTACGAGCGTTGGGACGTCGATCTCTGCGGGAAGAACGAGGCGTTCCTGATCAGCTTCGCCGCCGATCCCCAAGGCGGAACGACCTTCAAGATCGGGACTCCTCCGCCCGACGACTTGCCTTCCGCCGATCCTCTCGACTGATTGGGCGGGTTTGCAGCGGGAGCCGGCGGACCGGCTCGTAAAGCTAGAAGGGCAGCGCCTCACCCTGATAGTTCACGAAGCGGTAGCCGCTGCCGCCCGACTTCTCGATCACGTCTGCCAGCCCGGTGCAGCTTTCCTCGACCGTGATGCTCGCGTTGGGGCCGCCCATGTCGGTCTGCACCCAGCCGGGATGGAGCGAGAGGACTGCGATGTCGCGCTCCTTCGCCTGCTGTTCGGAAATGCCCTTGGCGAGCATGTTCAGCCCGACCTTGCTGACGCGGTAGAATTCGTAGCCGCCCGAGCTGTCGTCGATCGAACCCATGCGCGAGGACATGAAGGCGAGCGTGCCGCCGTCCTTCACCAGTGGCAGCAAGGCCTTGCCGACGCGTGCGGGGCCGTAGGCGTTGGTCTGCATAACATGGGCGATTTCCTCGTCGGTCGCCTGTTCGGCGGACTGGTGCGATGCGCCGGTGATCCCGGCGTTGACGATGATCGCGTCGAGCGAACCTTCGCCCAATTTGCTGGCGAGGCCCTGATAGGTGTCGGGCTTTGTCACATCGACGGTCACGATCTCGATGGCGGGTTCGTTTGCCTGCGCCGCTTCGCGCAGCCCATCGCTGGGCGAGCGTTCGCTGGCGACGACGTGCCAGCCACGGCTGGCGAATTCGCGCGTCAGGCCCAGGCCAATGCCGCGCGATGCGCCGATGATGAGGATTTTCTTGCTCATTTCTCTGTCTCCTACGCCGGATGCACCAGCGTTTTCAGGTTCATGAATTCGTGCAGCCCGAACTGCGCCAGCTCGCGCCCGTGGCCCGAACGTTTGATGCCGCCGAACGGCGCTTCGATCTTCGATCCGTTGACTGCGTTGAAGGTGGTCATCCCCGCTTCGATGGCGTTGGCGAAGTGTTCCTTCTCGTCCTCGTCATTGGTCCAGACGGCGGAGCCGAGGCCGTAGGGTATCGCGTTGGCGATGGTGGTCGCCTCGTCGATATCCTTCGCCTTGTAGAGCTGCCCGACGGGGCCGAAGATCTCGTCGGTGCCGGTTTCGCTGGCAATCGGTACGTCGGTCAGCAGCCCGGCGGTCATCCACGCGCCGGGCCGGTCGATCTTCTCGCCCCCGAACAGCAGCGTGCAGCCTTCCTGCTTCGCCTTGGCGACCTGCTTCAGCACGGTGTCGCGTTGGCCCTCGCTCGAAAGCGGGCCGAGCCCGGTGTCCTCGTCCATCGGATCGCCCAGCTTCACGTCCTTGAGTGCGGCGACGAAGCGGTCGGCGAAGTCGTCGTAGATGTCGGCATGGACGATCGTGCGTTTGCCGCAGATGCACGACTGGCCGTTGTTCTGGATGCGCGCGGTCACCGCGTCCTTCACCGCCTGCTCGAGATCGGCGGAAGGCATGACGATGAACGGATCGCTGCCGCCCAGTTCGAGCACGACCTTCTTCAGGTGCTTGCCCGCCTGCGCGGCAACCGCGCTGCCCGCACCCTCGCTGCCGGTCAGCGTCGCCGCGACGATGCGCGGGTCGGCGATAACGTCGCCGATCGGGTCGGACGAGACGCACAGGTTCTGGAACAGGCCCGCGGGCCCTCCCGCCTCGAGCACCAGTTTCTCAATCCGCTTGGCGACGCCCTGCACGATGCTGGCATGCTTGAGCAGGCCGACATTGCCCGCGAGGATCGTCGGCGCGAGGAAGCGGATCACCTGCCAGTAGGGGAAGTTCCACGGCATCACCGCGAGCACCGGGCCCAGCGGCAGCCAGCGCCCTTCGGCCCTGCCGCCATCGGACAGGTCCCAGAACTGCGAATCGAGCATCGGCGGGCCATGCTCGGCATAGTGGTGCAGCAGGCTGGCGCACTTTTTCACTTCGGCGCGCGCCTGCGTGATCGGCTTGCCCATCTCGGTGACCGCGAGCCGCGCAAGCTCTTCGGTGTTCGCCTCGTACAGATCGCCGAGCGCGGCGAGCACCTTCGTCCGCTCGTCGAGCGGGGTCGTCCGCCACTCGCGGAAAGTGCGGGTGGCGGTTTCGAGCTTCGCGTCGATGCCGTTCTGGTCGAGCGTTTCGTATTCGGCGATGGTTTCGCCGGTCGCGGGGTTGGTGGTGGTGATCAAGGGAGCGCGCCTTTTGTCAGGGATGGGCCTTCATGCAAACAATCGACCGCGCCTTCCCCCGTTCCGTCGCAAACGACGTCGCGCCGCGCACATGGTTAAACGCCCGGTAACCATATCCTGTCATGCAGGCGATCGCGCACGAATGGGTGCATGCGAAAGGAACGCAGATGAAATACTCGATCGCACTCGGCGGGCTTGCCCTCGCCATGATCGCCACCCCGGCCATGGCCGGTGATGACAAGACCTCCACCGGCGGCCTCTATATCGGGGCCATCGCCGGTTTCGAAGGGCTCGGGGTCGAGTCCGCCGATGGCACGGTCACCGCCGATGCGGATTCGGCGGTCTATGGCGTTACCGCAGGCTACGACCTGTCGCTGGGCGGTGCCTTCGTCGGCGTCGAGGGCGAATATTCGACCAGCGGCGGCTCCACCGAGTTTCCCAACAGCTTCGCCGGCGCGCGCGACGGGCTGGAAGCAAACGGCCAGTATTATATCGGTGCGCGCGGCGGGCTGGCGCTGACGCCGGGCATCGCCGCCTACGGCAAGGTCGGCTACACCGCGCTCGACACCAAGGCGTTCACCAGCGCCGGATCGCTGAGCGACCTGGACGAAAACGCCAGCGGCCTGCGCTTCGGTGGCGGCTTACAGGTCCAGCTGCCGGGTCCGCTGGAAGCGCGCGTCGAATATCGCCGCTCGCGCTATGACGATGTCGGCGGAGACGTGGGCCAGGCAAACACCGACCAGGTCGTTGCCGGGCTCGGCGTGCGCTTCTGATAATCTGACAGGGGGGGAGCGGGCGTCCGGCACAACCGGGCGCCCCCTTTGCTATTTGCGCCTGCTATTTGCGCCGGTAGCGGAAGTACCAGACCTCGTGGCCCATCTGCTCGCGCGCCTTCTTCTCGTAGCGGGTCTCGCACCAGCCCGAGGGGCGCTGCTGGAAGCTGGCGGGGCCCTTCACCTGCCATTCGAACGGGCCGGTCTGCGGATCGGTGAAGCGCCGCATCACCATCAGCGCGTGGCGCAGATAGACCGGGTGATCGGTGCCGAAGCGGAACTCGCCGCCCGGCTTCAGCTTGTCGGCGATCATCTGCACCGGGCCGTCGTTCATCATCCGCCGCTTGGCATGGCGCGCCTTGGGCCATGGGTCGGGGTGGAGCAGGTAGACCATCGTCAGCGACCCGTCGGGAATGCGCGACAGGATCTGCAACGCGTCGCCATCGTGCAGGCGGATATTGGCGAGCTTCTGCTCCTCGACATGCACCAGCGCCTGCGCCACGCCGTTGAGGAACGGTTCGGCCCCGATAAAGCCGTGGTTGGGCAGCAGGTCGGCGCGGTAGGCGAGATGTTCGCCCCCGCCGAAGCCGATTTCGAAATGCAGGGGGCAGTCTTCGCCGAACAGCCGCTCTGCGGTGATCGGGCCATCCTCGGGCACAGCGATCTTGGGCAGCAGATCGTCGACCAGCGCCTGCTGGCGCGCGCGCAGCGGCTTGCCGACGCTGCGGCCATACAGCCGGCTGAGAGTGGTGGGGTCGCCTTCCTTGTACGCGGTCATGCCCGCGCCGCTAGCCGCTGGGGGCTTGGCCTGTCCAGCCGCTCAACCGAAGAAGAAGTAGATCGCGAAGCTCACCGCGATGCCGACGCCGAGATTCATCGGCACGCCGATCTTCACGAAATCGGCAAAGCGGTAGTTCGCCGCGCCATAGACCAGCGTGTTGGTCTGGTACCCGATCGGGGTCGCGAAGCTGGCGCTGGCACCGAACATCACCGCCACGATCAGCGGCCGCGCGTCGACCCCGGCTGCATCGGCGAGGCCGATAGCGAGCGGCGTCATGATCACCGCAATGGCGTTGTTCGTGATCGCTTCGGTCAGGGTGCTGGTGACGCCATAGGTCAGCAGGATCAGCACCAGCAGCGAACTCGAGCCGAGGAATGGCTGGATCGTATCGACGATCAGCTTGATGGTGCCCGCATTGTCGAGCCCGGTGCCGAAGGCGAGCATCCCGAAGATCAGAACCAGCGTACTGCCATCCAGACTCGCCCAGGCGTCGCTCGGCTCGATGCAGCGGGTCGCCATGATCAGCGCCACGCCGCCCACCGCCAGCGCCTCGATCGGCAGGCCGAACACCGCCGCGCCGACGACCACTGCGGCCAGCGTCGCGATCGCGATCGGTGCCTTGGTGCGGCGGAATGACTGGACCGTGCTGACACCGACATTGGTCAGCTGGACGTTGCCCTGCAACGCCTGCAGCGCGTCGGGCCCGCCCGCGATCAGCAGCCGGTCGCCCGCGCGCACGCGCGCTTCGGCGAGAGAGGGGCCGGGCAGATGGCGCGGTCGGGCGAGGCCGAGCACGCGGATCCTGAGGCGCGAGAGCAGCGGAATTTCCTTCAGCCGCTGGCCAACCACCGGGTGCGTGGCGGAAACCACCGCTTCGATGACGCGCAGATCCGCCGGACGCCTGTCGCGCGCGGTTTCGATCCCGCCGCCCAGCCCGACGAGGCCGGTGCGAAAATCGGGTGCCTCGGCGAGCGAGGTGATCTCTTCCGGGCTCGCGCTGACGATCAGCTGGTCGTCGGCCACCAGTTCGAAAGCGCCCAGATCCTTGCGGTAGAGGTCGGTTCCGCGCTGGATCGCCACGATCTTTACGCCGGGCCGGCGGCCGACATTGGTTTCCGCCAGCGTCTGGCCGACATATTTGCTCCCCTCCATCAGCGTCAGGTGCGTGAGGTAGATGTCGCTCTCGCGCGTTTCGTCGTCTATCCGCGGGCCGCGATTGGGCAGTAGCAGCGGCCCGAGCAGCAGGAGGACGGCGACGCCCGCGATCATGCCGACGAAGCCGACCCCGGTGATCTCGAAAATCCCGAATGGCTCCTGCCCGCCCTCCTGCGCAACGCCGTTGACCAGCAGGTTGGTCGAGGTGCCGATCAGCGTCATCGTGCCGCCGAGGATGCACAGGTAGGACAGCGGGATCAGCAGCCGCGTCGCACCGGTTTTCAGCACCTGCGCGATCTTCTTCACCACCGGGATCATCACGATCACCACCGGCGTGTTGTTCATGAAGGCTGAGGCGGCGATCGTGCCGAGGCCGATCTCCGCAACCGCGAGCCGCGGGCTCTGCGTGGTGCGGCGGATGACCCGGCCGGAGATTTCCTCCAGCGCGCCGGTGCGCAGCAAGGCGCCCGACAGGATGAACATCGCAGCGATGGTGATCGGGGCCGAGTTGGAGAAGGTCCCCAGCATCTCCTTGGGCGAAAGGTAGCCCAGCGCCAGCATGATCGCGCCTGAGACGACCGCAATCACAACCGGCGGTCGCCGCTCCATCATGAAAGCGACGAAGGTGAGGAACAGCAGCACCAGCCCGATCTGGGCCGAGTAATCCGATAGAATCGTCATTCAGCTAAGCCAGCAGTTCCGAAGTCTCCCGCGAATTCGCAGAAGCCCGGGCCCTTTCCAAGCGAATTCGGGCGTAGCCCCCAACGCAAAAGGCCCGGAGCATTGCCCCGGGCCCTTTCATGCGTCGTTCGAAACGGCGTTACGCAGCGGCGCTTTCCTCCGACGGATCGCGCAGCACGTAGCCGCGGCCCCACACCGTTTCGATGTAATTCTCGCCATCGCAGGCATGGCTCAGCTTCTTGCGCAGCTTGCAGATGAACACGTCGATGATCTTGAGTTCGGGCTCGTCCATCCCGCCGTACAGGTGGTTGAGGAACATTTCCTTGGTCAGCGTGGTGCCCTTGCGCAGCGAAAGCAGCTCGAGCATCGCGTATTCCTTGCCGGTCAGGTGCACGCGGGCGCCATCTACTTCGACCGTCTTGGCGTCGAGGTTCACGGCGAGCTTGCCGGTGCGGATGACCGACTGGCTGTGGCCCTTCGAACGGCGCACCACGGCGTGAATGCGGGCGACCAGTTCCTCGCGGTGGAACGGCTTGGTCACGTAATCGTCGGCACCGAAACCGAAGCTGCGGATCTTGCTGTCCATCTCGGCAATGCCGGAGAGGATCAGGACCGGCGTCTGCACCTTGGCGACGCGCAGTTTCTTGAGCACGTCGTAGCCGTGCATGTCGGGCAGATTGAGGTCGAGCAGGATGATGTCGTAATCGTACAGCTTGCCCAGATCGAGGCCTTCTTCGCCCAGATCGGTGCTGTAAACGTTAAACCCTTCGGTGGTAAGCATCAGCTCGATGGCCTTCGCCGTCGTCGGCTCGTCCTCGATCAGCAGTACGCGCATGGGTTGCCCCCTTTGCCCAGTGGATGTGCTGCATTGCCCGTGTCGGCAGGGCGTTGCGTTTCATTAACCACACCAGTTCTGAACGGAAAAGGTTAACATCGTGTAAAGGGATTGGAATCGCCGGTTTGCGCGACGAAGCGAGGCGTATTTGAGTCGAACGGCGGCGCGGGCTGCTGTCTCCCGAATGCCACAGAATGAAACAGGGTGAATTCTAGCGCTTGCGATATCGCTTCGGGCCGGATATTTCATTGCTCGGAAGGCGCGCGAGGCTGCGCTTTCGTTACGCATGGAAGCCTCAGGAGCGAATCATCATGACCAGGCACAGGGATATTGCCATCCCCGCTTCGGCCACAGTTTCGATTTCCGCGCACGACAGCGCGCGCTTCTCCTATTATTATTGCTATTATTTCGGTTCGTTTAGCGGCCGGTACGCCTGACGGGCGTATCGGAACCCGCGCAGGCCGCGCGCATCAAGCGGCCACCATCTCCCTGACAGACCAGACAAGAGCCGCGCCGACAGCATAGCTGCGCGCGGGCCACGAACCGAAAGCGAACCCATGACTATTGCCAATACCAATGCGCGCGCCATCGACGCCCTGCGAGAAGAGATCGACACGCTCGACCAGGATCTGCTGGCGCTGATGGAAAAGCGGCTCGATCTCGCCGCCGCCATCGCCGCCGCCAAATCCGACGATACCAAGACCGAGGATGCGAACGAGCTGCTGCTGCGCCCCGCGCGCGAGGCGAGCGTGATTGCCCGGCTGGGCACGCTGACCCGGCGCATTCCCGAAGCGAGCATCGCCGCGATCTGGCGCGAGCTGATGGCGATCAACCTGCAGGCGCAGCGCCCGATCGAAATCGCGCTCAACGCCTCGCGCCACCCTGCCCGCATGCACCTGATGGCGCGTGCGCGGTTCGGCACGATCATCCCGATCCGCGAAATGGCATCGCCGCATGCCGCGCTCGAGAAGGCGCGCACGGGCAAGGCCATCGCGCTGATCGAGATCGGCGAAGGCGACTGGTGGGCCGGGCTTGCCGACGATCCCGAGCTGAGCATCATCGACGGGTTGCTGGGCGAAGGCGGGCGCGGTTCGGCGCTGGCCGTCGGGCGCCTGTCGGAAGACCGGCTGGGCGAGGAACGCAGCTTCGAAGTGCTCGAGCAGGGCGAGCTTGCGAGCAGGCTCGGTCGCGGCGAGGCCGTGCTGCCGATCGCGGTGGCAGGTTCGCTCAACCTGTGCGTGATCGAACGGGTCGCCAAGCTCGCCCGCCGCGCCGCCTGACGCCCCCGAAGCCAGGAAAAACCCCATGCGCATTGCTTATGGCGGGCACCCCGGTGCCTTCGGCGAACTCGCGTGCCTCGCACGTTTCCCCGGTGCAGACCCGATCGGCCACACCGATTTCCCGAGCGCGTGCGCCGCGCTCGTCTCGGGCGACTGCGACTACGCGGTGATCCCGTTCGAGAATTCGATCGCCGGCGAAGTCCCCTCGGTCGCGCAACTGCTCGCCTCGCTCCCGGTGAGGCGGATCGACGTGCAACCGCAACCGGTCGCGTTCCATTGCCTCGCGCTGCCCGGCGCGCGGGTGGAAGATATCGAGCTGATCGCCAGCCACCCGATGGCGCTCGCCGAATGCACCCGCTTCCTCGCGCGGCTGGGCGCGCGGGCCGAGGAGGCGAGCGATACCGCAGGCGCGGCGCGCGAGGTGGCGCAGGCGGGCGTGCTCCGCCGCGCGGCGCTCGCCTCGACCCGCGCGGCGGAGCTGTACAATCTCGAAGTGCTCGAAGCCGACGTGCAGGACAGCGCCGACAACTGCACCTATTTTGCGGTGCTGGAGCGGGCGTGATCGCCTTCGCCGAATTGCTGGGCTAGCTCTTCCCCGAGCCGCGACCATCGACGGGCTCGTTCTTTCGGGGAGGTGCGGCTTGTGTCCATTGCAATCGACGCCATCGGATATGTCAGAGGGGGCAGGGCCGACCCGGTCGACGACGATTGGGGCGAAAGCCGCTGCACGATCGAACTCGCTAGCGAAGCTTTCGGACCGGAGGCGCTGGCGGGGCTCGATGCATTCAGCCACGCCGAGGTGATCTTCGTTTTCGACCGGGTGCCGCCGGAGAAGATCGAAACCGGGGCGCGTCACCCGCGCGGGCGCAAGGACTGGCCGCTTGTCGGTATCTTCGCCCAGCGCGACAAGAACCGGCCCAACCGCCTCGGCCTGACGGTGTGCCGGATCCTGCGCGTCGAGGGCACGGTGCTGCATGTCGAAGGGCTGGACGCGATCGACGGCACGCCGGTGGTCGACATCAAGCCGGTCATGCGCGAATTCCAGCCGCGCGGTGCGATCCGGCAACCCGACTGGGTCGCGGAGCTGATGGCGGAATACTGGTAGGCGACAACCGGCGCGCCCGCGCTCACCCGATCGCGGCGAGCTTCTTCGCGCGGCGGCGCTGCACGCTCGATCCGATGCCCATCGCCTCGCGGTACTTGGCGACGGTGCGCCGTGCGATGTCGAACCCTTCGGCCTTGAGCAGCTCGACCAGCTTGTCGTCTGACAGGATCGACTTTGCATCCTCCGCATCGGTCAGCGCCTTGATCCGCGCCTTGACCGCTTCGGCGCTCGCGCCTTCGCCATCCTCGCCGCCGCCGACGCCGCTGGTGAAGAAGTACTTGAGGTCGAAGGTGCCGCGCGGGCAGGCGAGGAACTTGTTGCTCGTTACCCGGCTGACCGTGCTTTCGTGCATGTCGATCTGCTCGGCGACCTGCCGCAGCGTCAGCGGGCGCAGGTGGCTGACCCCGTGGAGGAAGAAGCCTTCCTGGTGGGTGACGATCTCGCTCGCCACCGCAAGGATCGTCTTCTGCCGCTGGTCGAGCGCGCGGATCAGCCAGCGCGCATCCTCCAGCTTGTCCTTGAGCCAGGCGCGGCTGGTGCGGTCGCGGCAGCCGTCGCGCAGCTCGATCAGATAGGGCCGGTTGACCACCAGCCGAGGCAGCGTCGCTTCGTTGAGCGCGATCCGCCAGCCGCCATCGGGCGCGCGCGTCACCAGCACGTCTGGCGCGACCGCGCCGCTATCCTGTTGCCCGAAGGCGAGGCCGGGGCGCGGATCGTAACCGCGCAGCTCGGCGAGCATTTCGGCCAGTTCCTCGCCATCGACTTCGCACAGCTTCTGCAGGCGGGCGACCTCGCCGCGCGCGACCAGCTCGAGATGGTCGATCAGCCGCGCCATGCACGGGTCGTAGCGGTCCGCCTCGCGCGCCTGGATCGCGAGGCACTCGGCAAGATCGCGCGCGCCCACGCCTGCGGGGTCGAGCGTCTGGACCAGGCCGAGCGCGCGTTCGGCCTCCGCCAGCGGGATGCCCAGCGCGTCGGCCACTTCGCGCAGCGGCTCTGCAAGGTAGCCCGCTTCGTCGAGCCGGTCGATCAGCGCGCGGGCGATGAAGATCTCGCGCTCGTCGCGCGCTGCCGCGCCGACCTGCGCGTGCAGGTGATCGGCCAGCGAGAGCGCGCCCGCGCCGCTCTGTTCGATTGGGAATCCGTCGTCCTCGCCGCCGAAGCTCTCCGCCGCGCCCCAGCTGCCATCGCCGGTGTCGCGGTCGATCTCCTGCTCGGCGGCGGAAAGGTCGGTGGGCGCGTCGCTCTGCCCCGCACCCTCGGCGATCAGCGCATCGGCCTCGCGTTCCTCGCGCGGGGTTTCCGGCGCGCCATCCTCGCCGCCGCTATCCTCGCCACGCTCGGCCCGCGGCGCTTCGCCCATTTCGAGCAGCGGGTTGGCTTCCAGCGCATCGCCGATGAACGCCTCGATCTCGAGGTTGGACAGCGTCAGCAGCTTGATCGCCTGCTGCAGCTGCGGCGTCATGACCAGCGATTGCGACTGGCGCAGGTCGAGGCGCGGGGCGAGTGACATTACGTGTGGCGTCCGTCCGGTCTCGGCTGTCGCCGATCCCTGCGCCCGGCACCGGCCCGCGCTTTTGTGGCGTCTATTCGGGTTCGGCTCACGCCGATCCCTGCGCCCGGCACCGGCCCACACCCCCGCCCGGCCAACCCAGCAGGATACACTCGTGGGTGGCCGGGCGGGGGTGTGGGCCGGTGCCGCAACTGGCCGCCGACGCATCCTCTCGCGACAGGGTCGCCAGGGGCCAGCAAATCAAAGCGTAAAGTTCTCGCCAAGGTAGAGCCTGCGCACGTTCTCGTCTGCCACCAGGTCTTGCGGAGTGCCCGCAAACAGCACCTGGCCGCCATAGATGATACAGGCGCGGTCTACGATATCGAGCGTTTCGCGAACGTTATGATCGGTTATCAGAACGCCGATCCCGCGCTTCTTGAGGTCGATCACCAGCTCGCGGATGTCGCTGATCGAGAGCGGGTCGATCCCCGCGAAAGGTTCGTCGAGCAGCATGATCGAGGGGTTCGCGGCCAGCGCGCGCGCGATCTCGCAGCGCCGCCTCTCGCCGCCCGACAGCGCCATCGCGGGCGAGTTGCGCAACCGTGTGAGGCCGAATTCGTCGAGCAGCCGCTCCAGCCCTGCACGCCGCGCCTCGCGGTCGGGCTCCGCCAGTTCGAGCACGGTGGCGATGTTCTGTTCCACGGTCAGCCCGCGGAAAATGCTGGTTTCCTGCGGCAGGTAGCCAAGGCCCAGGATCGCACGGCGATACATCGGCAGCCGCGTCACATCCTCGCCATCCATCAGGATGCGCCCGCTATCGGGTTTGACCAGCCCCATGATCGAATAGAAACAGGTCGTCTTGCCCGCGCCGTTGGGGCCGAGCAGGCCGAGAACCTCGCCCTTGCCGACCGACAGCGAGATGTCGCTCAGCACGCTGCGCTTGTCGTAGCTCTTCGCGATCGACACGACTTCGAGCCCGCCCTGCGGGATCGGGGGGGCGGCATTCGCCTCTACCTGCGCATGGCTCTGCGCAATTTCGGATGGGTCGATCTCGGCCATGGTCGTCTGCCTAGCAGATGGTGCGCGTCGCGAAAGTGACAATGGGTGCTTCGTTGCCGAATGCGCCATTCCTTGCGCGATGCTTGAGCCTTCGCCGCAGCCGTCCTATCGAGGGGACGACAGGGGGCTGTGAGAGGACCGCTAGAATGAACACCTTTACGCAAGAGGCAGGCGACCGCGAGCGCAAGATCGACTGGAAGGCCTCGATCAGCGACAATATCGCCTGGGCGCTGCTGGTCACCACCGCGCTGCTGATCTT
>CAZNOY010000022.1:0-32344 GCA_964574905.1 uncultured Citromicrobium sp.
GGGAAATGGTGGCGGAGACGGAGGGATTCGAACCCTCGATACCCCGATAGAGGTATGGCTCCTTAGCAGGGAGCTGGTTTCAGCCACTCACCCACGTCTCCGCACGGTTCCCGTGGCATGAGCCATGGCACGAGAGCGGCGCGCTATAACCACCGCTGCCGGGCGGCACAAGGGGTCCACGCAAGCGATGACAGTTCCTGTCACAAGACTCGTCTCGCCCCGTTTTCGATTCGCTTCACCGCCTGGCGGCTTGATGCGCTAGGTTCAGGCGATCCAGTCTATCGCCGGTTCGCCCTGAAACCCATTCGCGAAGGAGCGAGGTCCATGACCCGCATTCTCAGCATCCGGCATTTCGCAGCGCTTTTGCTCGCAATGCTTGCGCTGGTCGCAGCGCCCGTCGCCGCGCAGCAGCAGATCGAAACGGTCGATCCCACGCAGGCCATCGACGGCGACATTTCCGAAAACCCCGGCGAACCATCGGTCTATGGCGAACCGCAGGACACGCAGGCCCCTCCGGCCAACAGCCAGTCGCAGGTCTCCAACTGGACCGATCTGACGCCCGAGGCCGAGCCTACCGACGAGCCAATGACCAATGGCGAGGAATATGCCTACGCCAACGAGGCACCAGCGGCCGAGGGTTCGACCTGGCGCGACGACGACCTGATCGGTGCGGCAACAGATTTCTTCGGCGACAATGCCGAGGGGATCGCCCGGATGATCGAGAAGGTGCTGGCCGACCAGGGCAAGCCCAACGGCTACATCGTCGGGCGCGAGGCGGGTGCCGCGTTCATCTTCGGCGCGCGCTACGGATCGGGCACGCTGTACCACAAGATCGAGGGACAAAAGCCGGTTTACTGGACCGGCCCGTCGATCGGTTTCGATGCCGGTGCCAACGGCGGCAAGACCTTCGTGCTGGTCTACAACCTGTTCGACACCGAGGATCTCTACAAGCGATTCCCGGCGGGCGAGGGGCAGGCCTATCTGATCGGCGGCGTCACCGCGAGCTACCTGCGCAGGGGCGATATCGTGCTGATCCCGATCCGCATGGGGGCCGGGCTGCGGCTGGGCATCAACGCGGGCTACATGAAATTTTCCAAGAAGCAGCGTTGGTTGCCCTTCTGATAGCAAAAATGCGCTGATTAGCGGTTGCTCTCGCGCCCCGGCGATAGCATGGGGCGCGCATGCTCGACCGCCTTCAAGACACGCCGCCCGACGCGCTGCTCGCGCTGATCGCCCAGTTCGCCGCCGACGAGCGCGAGGACAAGATCGACCTCGGCGTCGGCGTCTATCGCACCGATGACGGCGCGACCCCTGTGTTCGGCGCGATCAAGGCTGCCGAACAGCGACTGTGGGAAGAGCAGGACTCCAAGAGCTACCTCGGGCCCGAGGGTGACCGCGGTTTCGTCCATGCGCTGATGCCGATCATCTTCGGTTCCGATGCGACCATGGGCGGGCGTATCGAGGGCGTGCAGACGCCGGGCGGCACGGGCGCGGTGCGCCTCGCCATCGCATTGGCGGAGCGAGCGGGGGTTGCCCGCGTGCATGTCGGCACGCCGAGCTGGCCCAACCATATCCCGATCATCGAGGATGTCGGGCTGGAAGCAGTGACCTTCCAGCATTCGAACGCAGATGGCAGCGCCGATCTTGATGCGCTGCTGAAAATCATCCGCGACGGGCGCGAAGGCGATGCGGTGCTGATCCACGCCTGCTGCCACAACCCCTCGGGCATCGATTACACGGCCGAACAGTGGGATGCGATCGCCGACGCTCTCGCAGACAGCCGCGTGCTGCCGATCATCGACAGCGCCTATCAGGGGCTGGGCGAGGGTCTGGAGGAAGACGCGGCGGGCCTGCGCAAGGTGCTGGCCAAGGTGCCCTATGCGCTTATCGCCTATAGCTGCGACAAGAATTTCGGGCTCTACCGCGACCGCGTCGGCGCATTATATGCCAAGGTTGCCGAGCCCGCACAAATGAGTGCGGCAATGTCCAACGCCGCCGCGCTGGCGCGTGCCAACTGGTCTATGCCGCCCGATCACGGCGGTGCTGCTGTGCGGATTGCGCTGCGCGACGAAGACCTGCGCCAGCAATGGCTCGAAGAACTGGACTCGATGCGCAAGCGGCTGCGCTGGGTTCGCGCCACTCTGGCCGCGGCGGACAACAAGGTGGAGGGCGTACCGCTCGCCCACCTCGAAGAGCAGAACGGACTGTTCGCCATGCTGCCGCTGAGCAAGGATCAGATCGGCAAGCTGCGCGAAGATCACGCGGTCTACATGGCCGGATCGGGCCGGATCAACATCGCCGGGTTGACCAAGGGCAATATTGACAAGTTCATCGCCGCGCTGGCGGATGTCGCCGCCTGACATGGACCGGCAGCCGGTCCTCCAAGGGGAGCGGTTCGCGCTGCGGCCACTGATCGCCGATGACTGGGATGCGCTCTACGCGATCGCATCGGACCCGGCAGTGTGGGAACAGCACCCGATACAGGACCGCTGGCGCGAGGACGTGTTCCGCACGTTCTTCGAGGATGCGCTGGCCAAGGGCGGTGCGCTGGCGATCATCGACAAAGCCAAGGACGCCATCATTGGCTCGTCCCGGTTCCAGGCGCTCAAGAGCGCCGAGGACGACGAGGAAGAGCAAAGCTCGGTCGAGATCGGCTGGACGTTCCTCTCGCCGCGCTACTGGGGCAAGGGCGCCAACCGCGAGGTCAAGCGGCTGATGGTGAGCCACGCGCTCCAGAGCGTCGAGCGCGTGGACTTCCGCGTCGGCGAAGCGAACTGGCGCAGCCGTATCGCGCTGGAGAATATCGGCGCGCAGCAGACGCGGCGGACCGAATTGTCGAAGCATCAGGGCAAGCGGGTGCTGCATCTGGCCTACGCGATTACCCGCGATGATTTCGCGAGCGGGCCGCTGGCGCAAGGCATTGAATAAAAAGAATTTTCCGAGCCTATTCTTGGAACCCTTATCGCCACGGTCGCTTGCCCGGGTATGCCCATCGATTGCCAAGCCAAACCGGTTGCCCTCTCCATTGAAGAGATTGATTTGCTGAGAAATTTCGCGAGCGCAACGCGAGCGATCGCGCTCTCGGGAGCGAAAGCCATCGCGCCATCGAACCCTGCTAGATCGGTCTTCGGGTGGGACTGCCAAACGTCGTGAATGGCGGCTCCGCCAGCTTTGCAGCATCTGGCCCGTCCACCTGTCGCAAGGCGCGAAGACGGACGAGCCAGAGCGTTGCCTAACCGAATTGCTCGCCGGGGAGCGCCTGCAGGATTGCATGCTC
The DNA here is from genome assembly GCA_964574905.1 of uncultured Citromicrobium sp. Classification (GTDB taxonomy): domain Bacteria; phylum Pseudomonadota; class Alphaproteobacteria; order Sphingomonadales; family Sphingomonadaceae; genus Alteriqipengyuania. The sequence continues at coordinate 3,278 of CAZNOY010000022.1, forward strand.
TACCGGCGAATAATCCCCTTCCGCGCGATGGAGGCAAACCGGTTCGCGCGGCAGCAGCGGCGGCTGGGCCATGAAGCGCGGCGTCGATCCGCGATGCTCTTGCGCAGAATGGACCAGAAAGGGGTGGCACAGATACACTGTCCCCGCATTGCCGGTTGCGGTCACCTCGGGTCGATGGGCTGAACCTGCGAAGCCATCGGCCGCCAGTTCGCGCAAGGTAAGGCCCGCTTCGCTTGCGGGTGCCAGCTGCCGCGCAATATCCCGGTGGGAGCCCACGCGAATTCTGGTTGGAGCGTCGTCTTCGCCGACGTCGGAAAACAGGAACAGCATCAGCAGGGCCCGTCCCTTGCAGCTTATATTGGCCCGCCATTCCATGAAGTCCGGGTGGTCGTAGCCAAAGCTGACGTCGATATGCCATCCGTCGTCGCCCGGCGGTTCGTCGGATGGAAAGCGGACAGGAGAGGTGCCGAGGCCATGCACCGAACACCAGCGGCCTACGCCAACAAGCTGGTCGAACGCGCTTTGCAATGCAGGGGCGGTGGCTGCGTCCCGAAAGGGAGCCTGATCGAACCGATCCAGCCGGACCATGGGCTGCGTCCACGTCGAAGCATCGTCGGGGTTGCAGCCTGTAGCCTCCCACAGGATTGCCCGCGCTACGTCCGCGATCTCGGTGGAAAAGGCCTCGTCAATCCGGACGAAACCGTCGCGGATGAACGAGTCGATGGCATCTGCGCAGAGCGCAGGTTTTGAAGAATTTTGCATGATAACTCTCGATTGGGCGTGATTCATCGGGCGGCATGGCCGCCGTGAAAGCCGCAGAACGGCGCGCCTAAATCAGCGGAAAAGCTGCTGCGCGATTGAGAGTGATGATCGTCATGACCCTGACTCTAAGACACCATCGATAACCGCCCGCTGAACGGTCGGGCATCTTCCCAACCGGCCGCGCGAGGCGTCACGGCGGGTTTCCTGTCGCCTCGCTGCTGTCCTACAGCGTCCGGAGCGGGTAGCGTGCCGGCTGCTCTTTCACACCGTCGATAGCCCGCGAAATCGCGCCTGTGGAGCAGGGAGGTTTTCTTGCTCCAGGACTGTGTGTCAGGTGTGTCAGGCCGCCATCGCAAAGCGCTGTGTGGCCGCAGCGAAAGTGGCGTCCGGTCCTTCGCCATCGTCGTCGTTGGCCTTCGAGAGAGCCGCCGGTGTGCGCTGGTTGCGCCTAGCACGCGGAGTCGCGCTGCCAGCCTTGCGCCTATCGGCCCGATTTAGCCAGAAACGCGGGCACCAGCGAGCCATGGCCGCCTGCGTGCGGCTCCACGAGGCGGAGGCCGCCGCGATCACAACCACGTCGATGTAGAGCGCCATGTCCGCAGCGTACACCAGCATCAGTTCGGGCCCGAACAGCAGCAGCGCCTCGCCGCTGACCAGCAGCATGACCGATGCGATGACGATGAAGAGGTACTGGTGCCGCCTTTTCGCCAGCAGGATCTGGAGAGGGCGCTCGACCAGATGCCGGTTCAGCATCCGCCGTAGCGGGATATCCGGGCCGAACCGCATGAACAGCGCCAGCGCCAGCAAGATCCCGTAGGTCATCATCGTCTCGTTTCCCCGTTACCCGGCCAGCGCCTGCATCCGTTTGAGATAGCGAGCGAGGACATCGATTTCGAGGTTCACGTTGTCGTTTTCTGCCAGCCCGCCCAGCGTCGTCACCTCGCCGGTATGCGGGATGATGTTGAGCGTGAAGGTGCAGCTGCCGTCGGACAGGTCGTCGACCGCGTTTACGGTCAATGAGACGCCGTCGACCGTGATCGACCCCTTTGGCGCGATGAATGGCGCGAATTCGGCAGGCGCGCGGATCGCGAGCCGGGTCGATCCGCCTTCCTCGCGCGCCGATACCACTTCGCCCACGCAATCGACGTGGCCGGTGACGATGTGCCCGCCCAGCTCGTCGCCCACCTTCAGCGCACGTTCGAGGTTGAGGCGGCGGTCCGTCTCCCATTGGCCGGGAGCGGAGCGCGAGACGGTTTCGCCAGAAACGTCGACCGCGAACCAGGAATCGCCCGGTTCTCCGCCGCGCTCGACCACGGTCAGGCACACGCCCGAACACGCGATCGAGGCTCCGATAGCGATGCCCGCCGGATCATAAGGGCAGCCAATCGTCACGCGCATGTCGCCGCGCTGCTCGACCTTGGCGACGGTGCCGATGGCGGTGACGATTCCGGTGAACATTCAGCTTCCTCCGCGAGTTCGCACATAGGTCTCGTAAGTGTCGGGCCCCAGCATGCGTCGTTCGACCGGCTGCCAGCGTCCGTGCGCCTGCGCAAGCTCGGTGAGCCCGATGTCGCCGATTGCGCGCAGTCCGTTCCCGATCACAATCGGTGCGCGGTAGACTTCCAGCCGGTCGACAAGGTCGGCGCCGAGGAAGCTTGCAGCGGTCTGCGCGCCGCCTTCGATGTAGAGGTAGTGCGCCGGGATCGAGGCGATAGCTGCCGGTGTGGCGATGGTTTGCGCGCCTTCGACCGCTTGCGATGTCAGCACCCAGCGCGCTGGGCCGCGATGCTCCAGCCCCGGCAGGCGGACATCGAGGCGGGGCGAGTCGGCGCGCCAGGTGCCGCCGCCGACCAGGATCGCGTCCGCCAGCGCGCGGCGCGAATGGACATGCGCGCGCGCCGCTTCACCGGTGATCCACCGGCTGCTGCCATCGGCAAGCGCGATGCACCCGTCGAGCGACATGGCGAGCTTGAGCGTGACGTGCGGTCGGCCGAGGCGCGCGCGGGTCAGGTATCCGGCAAGGCTGGTGGCACTCTCCGCGCAATCGAGCGCCATCGCGTCGATATCGGCGGAGCGCAGCCGCGCGATGCCTTGGCCACCGGTGCGCGGGTCGGGGTCATGCTGGCCTGCGATCACGCGCGCTGGCTTGGCTGCGGCAAGCAGATCGGCACAGGCGGGGCCGCGTGCCGACTTGTGTGCGCAGGGCTCCAGCGTGACGTAGACCTGCGCGCCGCGCGCCGAATCGCCCGCCATTTCCAGCGCTATCGCTTCGGCATGCGGACGCCCGCCGCTTTGCGTCCAGCCGCGCCCGACGACGCGGCCATCGCGCACGATCAGGCACCCGACCGATGGGTTGGGATAGCTCGCCGGGCGTCCGCGCAGGGCCAGCCGCGCCGCAGCGGTGAGCCATCGCGCGTCATCCCGGGCGGCGTCACTCGGCGCTGTCGGCACCCGTTCCGCCCATCGCCCGCTCGATCTCGGCCTGCTTCGCCGCTTCCTCGCGCGCCTTCTCGGCGGCGATTTCGGCTTCCATCTTGTCGGTGTCGATCCCGGTCGCCTGGCCGAGTGCGCGGTACATCTCGCGCCGCTTCTCGATCCGCGCCTCTTCCAGCCGCTGACGCGCTTCCTTGCGCTCCTGGTTTGCGAGGTTCGACTCGACGATCTCAGCGTCGGTCCGGTCGGGCGCAAAGGTGGTGATGTAGACGATGTCGGGCTTGGGGGGCGGGGGATAGACCCGCTCCTTCACGAAGGGATAGAGCCCCAGCCCGGTCAGCGCGCAGGACGCAAACAGGATCGGCCAGCGATAGGGCTGGGGCCGCCTGAGCTCGTTCCACAGGTCGCCGACGCCGCCGGCGACATCGAATTTCGGGCTGATGCGCATTGCGCCAACATAGGGCACGCGGCGCAGCCTCGCCAGTGGCGATGCGCAATCGGGTCAGCCGAAACTGCTGAAGAGGCCCGGTCCGTGCGCCTTGAGCCAGCGCTCCGCCTCCGGCAGGTCGCCTTCGAACAGCTCGCCGAGCAGCGCGTGGAAGCGTGGCGAATGATCGAAATGAACCCTGTGTGCGGTCTCGTGCGCGACGACCGAGCGGCGGACCGCGTCGGGTGCCTGCACCAGCCGCCAGTTGAGCCGCACCGTCCCGTCCGATGAACAGCTGCCCCAGCGCCGCCGTGCGCTGCTGAGCGCGAAATCGGGCACATCGAGCCCCGCACGGCCGGCGTAGAAGGCAAGGTCGTCGGCCAGCAGCGCGCGCGCCTCGCCCTGCAACCAGCGCTTGAGCCGGGGGGCGAGGGTGTCGCGCGGCCCGCCCAGCGAGAGTGTGCCGTCGCCGAGTAACGCCTTGCGCGGACGCGCCTCGTCCCAGTCGATCAGCAATGCGCGGCCCCGGAATTGGATCGTACCACCCGGCTGCGGATCGACCCTCGTCGGACGCTTCGCGCGCTGCGCCTCCAGCCAGTCGGTGCGTGAGCGGGCAAAGCGCAGCGCCTCGCGCGTGGTGCCCCAGCGCGGCAGCGTGACGCGCACGCTGTGCCCGTCATCGCCCAGCCGCAGCGTCATGCCTTTGGCGCGCGGATGGCGGCGGATCAGCAGCGGCAGCTCGTCCTCGCCCAGCACAATCACCGGGTCGGTGGGCGCGCGCAGCCAGTCGATCATCCGTCCCACTCGACGATATGGTGTTCGATCGGCCCGGCCACGGTTTCGGAGACCACCCGCCCGGCGATCCCCGCGCCCTCGCGGTGCACGTCCTCGCGCGAACCGGTGAGCAGGTAATGCCAGCGCGGCAATCGGCGTCCCTCGGCGCGCCGACGATAGGCGCAGGTTTCGGGCAGCCAGGGCAGCTTGTCGACCAGCGAGCGGGTCAGCCGCAGGCAATCGGGGACGAAGGTCTTACGGTTGACATAGTCGCGGCAGCGCGCGGTCTGGCAGTCGAGCAGGCGGCACGCGACGTTGGTCTCGGCCACTTCGCCGGTATCCTCGTCCTCAAGCTTGTGCAGGCAGCAGCGCCCGCAGCCGTCGCACAATGCTTCCCACTCGGCATCGTTCAGCTCGGCCAGCGGGCGTTCCCAGAAACGGTCCCTCAACGCACCCATTTGTCGAGTTCCGCGGCGACCGCTTCGGACCCTGCGTCGGTCGGCAGGATCGCAATCGGCTCTCCATCGGGGCCGAACAGGTAGGTGATGCTGGTATGGTTGACGAGGTATCCGCCTTCCTCGTTTTTTTCGCCGATCGAATATTGCGCGGCGAATTCCTCGGTCACCTTGTCGAGCTGGTCCTTGGTGCCGGTCATCCCGATCAGGCGCGGGTGGAACTGGTCGGTGAACTCGCGCAGCACGGCGGGTGTATCGCGCTCGGGATCGACGCTGATAAACAGCGGCTGGACCTTGGCGGCACGATCGGGTGCCATCTTTTCGAACGCCTTGAGACCCGCCATCGCGCGCCCGGTATCGACCGGGCACACGTCGGGGCAAAAGGTGTAGCCGAAATAGAGTGTGCGGTACTTGCCCTTGAAATCGCTCCACGAAACGGGCTTCCCATCTTCGCCGGTCAGGGTGAAGTTGCCGCCGATCGCTGCACCTTCCAGCGGGGGCGGGGCACTCGGCTGATCGGCCTGCGAACAGGCACCGATCGCCAGCGCCAGGGGCGCGAGAGCGAGGAAGGGCGCGAAGCGGAAAAAGTGCGTGCGTGGGTTCATGGCAATCGGGTTCAGCGTCTGCTAACTGCGGGCGAAGGAAGAGCCCTGCAATACTGCAACTAGGGGCTATGACAGGAGTGTTTAAGGTGTCGCCGCCGTTTATCCGCAATTGGGCCCGCGTGGCCATCCTCTCGTTGGCCGCGCTCGGTAGCGTGGCACTGGCCCAGACGGGCCTGCAATCCGATGGCTACAAGTTCCTGAAGGCGGTGCGCGACGGCGATGGCACGGTGGTGACCGAACTGGTCCAGACCCCCGGCGCGAGCACGCTGATCAACACCCGCGACGTCACCAGCGGTGAAACCGCGCTGCACATCGTCGCTGCGAAGCAGGACGCGCGCTGGATTCGCTTCCTCACGCAGAAGGGTGCCAACCCGAACATCGCGGACAAGGAGGGCGTGACTCCGCTGATGATTTCTACCCGGCTCGGCCATATCGAAGGGGTGACCGCGCTGCTCGAAGCGGGCGCGCGGGTCGATCCGATTACCGCGACCGGCGAAACGCCGCTGATCTTCGCCGTGCACAAGCGCGATCTGCCGATGATTCGCCTGCTGCTGACCAATGGCGCAAACCCGGACCGGACGGATAATTCGGGCCGCTCGGCGCGGGATTACGTCGCGCAGATCGGCGAACGCCGGTTGAGCGAAGAATTCGAGTCCGCAGATGCGGATCGCGGGGATGCCGCAGCCAAGCAATACGGACCGAGCCTGTGATCGAGAACGCCAACGACCTGACCCTCAACGAGCTGCGCCTTGCGCTTGCACCCGCTATTGCCGAGTCGGCGATCTTCGACGGCTGGGGGGAGGCCGCACTGGTCGCCGCCGCCGAGATGGAGGGGGTCGATCCGGCGCTCGCGCGGCTGGCATTCAAGACCAGGGGGCGCCAGGCCGATGCGATGGCGATGGTGACCGCGTGGATCGAATCGGTCGACGCGAAGATGGCGCGCGATCTTTCCCAAGAGGCGCTCGCTGGGCGCAAGATTCGCGAGAAGATCCGCGATCTGGTGCTCTACCGGCTCGATGCCGTGGCCGGGCAGGAAGAGGCGATGCGCCGCGCGCTGGCGATCGGCGCGATGCCGCGCAACGTGCGTGCCTCGATGCGCAGCACATGGCAAAGCGCGGACCTGATGTGGCGGCTCGCGGGCGACACCGCGACCGATTACAACCACTATACCAAGCGCGCGATCCTCTCGTCGGTCTACGGCTCGACCCTGCTGGTGTGGCTCGACGACGAGAGCGAGGACAAGGCGGAAACGCGCGCCTTCCTCGATCGGCGGATCGACAACGTGATGCAGTTCGAAAAAACCAAGGCGCAGCTGCTGGGCGGCAAGGATCGCGAGAGCTTCAGCCCGGTGCGGTTGCTGGGGCGACTGCGCTATCCGGCGGCCTGACAGCATCAGGTATTGATAATCAGTTGCATCAAGCGCCGCGCTTTGTCAGAAGCGCGCGCATGACCCTCGAACAGCTCCATCCCGGCACCAGCGCCCGCATTTCCCGCATAGACTGGGATGCGCTGCCGCCTGGCGATGCCAAGCGGATGCGCGCGCTCGGCTTCGAACCGGGGGTGGAGGTGCGCGTGGCGCATCAGGGCGTGTTCGGCGGTCGCGACCCGGTCGCGATTTCGATCGGGCGGATGACCATTGCGATGCGCAAGGTCCAGGCCGCCGCCATTTCGCTCGAACGGGCCTGAGGGGCGCATCATGAGCGAGAGCTTCCGGGTCGCGCTGCTCGGCAATCCCAATTGCGGCAAGAGCGCGCTGTTCAACAAGCTGACCGGCGCGCGGCAGAAGATCGCCAACTATCCCGGCGTCACGGTGGAGCGCGTCGCGGGCGTGCTCTCGCTGCCCGATGGCACGCAGGCCGAGGTGATCGACCTGCCCGGCGCCTATGCCTTCGACGCATCCAGCCCCGACGAGGAAGTGACCCGCAAGGTTGTGCACGGCGAGTTTCCGGGCGAGGCCGAGCCCGATGTGCTGGTGCTGGTGCTCGACGCGGGCAATCTGGAACAGCATCTTGTCTTCGCGCAGGAAGTGCTCGCGCTGGGCAAGCCCACCGTCGTGGCGCTCAACATGGTCGACATGGCGGAACGCGACGGGCTGAAGCTCGACGTCGAAGTTCTGTCCAAGGCGCTCGGCGTGCCGGTGGTTCCGACCGTCGCGGTGCGCCGCCGCGGGCTCGAGGAGCTCAAAGCGGCCATCGCCGCAGAACGCCCCGCCGTTGGTACGCTGGTCGACCGGCCGCGGATGGACCACACCGAACGGCGGATGGAAGCGCGCACTATTGCGAAGGCCACCGTCTACCAGACATCGAAGGCGCGCCGCATGGGCGACCGGCTGGACGGCGTGCTGCTGAACCCGTGGATCGGCCCGCTGATCCTGTTGGTGCTGCTGTTCGTCATGTTCCAGGCCGTGTTCGCCTGGGCCGCCCCGCTGACCGACGCGCTCGATGGCGCGGCGGGGGCGCTGGGCACCTGGGTCGAAGGCGCGATGCCTGCAAGCTTCCTGCGCGACCTGCTGACCCAGGGGATCATCGCGGGGGTCGGTTCGGTGGTCGTGTTCCTGCCGCAGATCGTGATCCTGTTCCTGTTCATCCTGATCATGGAGGCGACCGGCTACATGGCCCGTGCCGCCTTCCTGATGGACCGCCTGATGGCGGGCGTGGGCCTGTCGGGCCGCAGTTTCATCCCGCTGCTCTCCAGCTTCGCCTGCGCCATCCCCGGCATCATGGCGACTCGCAGTATCGCCGACCCGAAAGACCGGCTGACCACGATCCTGATCGCGCCGCTGATGACCTGCTCGGCGCGGCTGCCGGTCTATGCCGTGATTATCGCCGCGTTCATTCCGAACCGCACGGTCGGTGCAGGGATCGGGCTGCAGGGGCTGGTGCTGTTCTGCCTCTACCTTGCCGGGATTCTCGCCGCACTGATCGTCGCGCTGGTGCTGCGCGGCACGGTGACCAAGGGCGGGGCGACCGGCTTCATCATGGAACTGCCGCGCTATCAGTTGCCCAGCGTCGGCGACATCGCCATCGGCCTGTGGCAGCGCGCGTGGGTGTTCCTGCGCCGCGCGGGCACCATCATCTTCTCCGCCACCGTGATCCTGTGGCTGCTGCTGAGCTTCCCGCAGGCCAAGCCGGGCGAAAGCCAGCTCGATGCCTCGTTCGCGGGCAAGCTTTCCAATGGGCTGAGCGTCGTGCTCGAACCGATCGGCTTCAACCGCGAGATCAGCCTCGCGCTGATCCCCGCGATGGCGGCGCGCGAGGTGGCGGTCGCCTCGCTCGCGACGACCTACGCGATCGATGCCAAGGACGAGGAAGCCGAGGCCGAGGGGCTTGCCGCCTCGCTCTCGCAACGCTGGAGCCTGCCGACCGCGCTCGCCTTCCTCGCGTGGTTCGTTTTCGCGCCGCAGTGCCTGTCGACCATTGCGGTGACCCGGCGCGAGACCAACGGGTGGAAATGGCCCGCCTTCATGCTCGGCTACCTGTTCGCGCTGGCCTACATCTTCGCGGGAATCACCTACTGGAGCGCGGTGGCGCTGGGGCTTTAGCGGGGCTTTCCAGAATTCCGTGCTTCTCAGGCCCTTTTCACAGATCGGGGCTGCTACGCACTGGCACCTGCGCGCGCCATTCGATAGGCCCCATACAACAGACACGAAGGGACACGAATCATGGCGGGCAGCCTCAACAAGGTCATGCTGATCGGCAACCTGGGCGCGGACCCTGAAATCCGCAGCTTCCAGAACGGCGGCAAGGTGGCCAACCTGCGCATCGCGACCAGCGAGACGTGGAAGGACCGCAACACCGGCGAGCGGCAGGAGCGGACCGAGTGGCACACCGTCGCGATCTTCTCCGAAGGGCTCGTCAACGTGGTCGAGCGGTTCCTGAAGAAGGGCAGCAAGGTCTACATCGAAGGCAAGCTGCAGACCCGCAAGTGGCAGGACCAGAACGGGCAGGACCGCTATAGCACCGAAGTCGTGCTGCGCGGGTTCGACGGCACGCTGACCATGCTCGACGGCGCGCAAGGCGGCGGCGGTGGTGGCGGCGGCCAGCGCAGTGGCGGCTACGGCGGTGGCGGGAGCGATCAGGGCGGCTGGAACCAGGGCGGCGGCGGATCGTCGGGCGGCGGCTCGGGCGGCGGTGCCAATTACGACGATCTGGAAGACGACATTCCGTTCTAGGCCTCCGTGGCAGATTCACGCGCGGGAAAGGACGGCGGGGCGATCTGAGGGCATGCACATGCGTTCGCTCCGCCTCGCCTCGCTTTCGGTACTCCTCGGGGCGCTTGCTGCGCCCGGCCTGCTTCACGCCCAATTGCAGGATGAGCGCCCGGCGCAGCATTTGCTATCGCTCGACGAGGGCGAGGCGAGCCGCGTGCTCGATGCGCTCCGCAGCGAGCAGGAGAAGCTGACCAACGGCGAGGACACCTACTTCGACCTCTACAGCGGGGCGCCCGCTTCCTACGATCAGAACAGGATCGGCCCGCGCGATGCCTTCGTCGATCTCGACCTTGGCAATGTCTGGCAGATCGAACGCAAGTCCCCGAAAGGCGAGGTCTTTCCGGTCTACAAGATTACCCTCGTTCCCGATGGCGCAAACGCGCCGATCTGGACGATAGAGGTCAAGATGACGTGGCCCAGAGACGTAACCCGTATCATCGAGGTCACGATGTTCTACGGCCCACCCGCGCCGTTCTGAAACCGGCATCGCGTTCTTGCCGCCCGCAGATTCTCGCCATTTGTAGGGTTTCTGACACACCTGACACACTGTCCTAAGCGCAAAACCTCTCGGCCTGATGAGCGGGTGTTCGGGCGGCAAACGACGCTGTCAAAGAGCGACGCCGATCATGCCGCGTGGGCTCCGTGTAGGACAGCGCAATCGCGCCGCGAACGCTTGCGTCAACGTTGGCCAGTCCAACGCCGCCCTGGCTGCTGATCCTCGACGAACCGACCAACCACCTCGATATCGAATCGAGGTGCTGGAGGACGCGTTGCGAAGATTCGACGGCGCGTTGCTGGTGGTCAGCCACGATCCGGCTTTCCTCGAGCATATCGGGATCGAGAGGTCGGTGGCTGCGTGAGCCGCAAAGGTGTGCGTCTGCCCACCGGCCCGGAACTCTAGCGCGCCTCGATGGTCGATTCCCTATCGCCATGGCCGACCGAAACACATCATCTTCGCCCGCGACCATCGCCCAGCTGCTGTGCGGCATGGCGCTGTTCGGCACGGCAACTCCGCTGAGCAAGATCGTAGGCGAGCATTTCTCGATCTTCACCGCCTCGTGCCTCAGGATGGCGATCGCCAGCATCGTACTCGCCCCGTTCGTGTGGTTTGCGACCGACCGTTTCGCGAAGGTCCAGCGGTCGGACTGGGGTGTGATCGCGGCGATTTCCGCCTTCGGCATGGTCGGGTTCACCGCGACCATGCTCTACGGGATGCGGCTGACGACCGGGGTGATCGGATCGACGATCATGAGCGCGACGCCAGCGGTCACCGCGATCGGCGCGGTGGTGTTCTTCGGTGCGGCGATGAACTGGCGCAAGGCGGGCGCACTGGCGCTGGGCGTCGGCGGGATTGCGGTCATCAACCTGTTTCGCGGGAGCGGAGACGGGCAGGGCGGCGATGCCCTGCTGCTGGGCGCCGCGCTGGTGAGCGCGGCGATCTGTATGGAGGCGGCCTATACGTTGCTCTCGCGCAAGCTCTCCGACGGGATCAGCTCGCTCGAAACCACGCTCGCCGCGTCGATCATGGCGGCGATCCTGTTCGTGGTGCTGGCGCTGGTGTTCGACAGCCGCCCGTTCGATTTCAGCAAGGCAACCGGCTTCGGGCTCGGCGCGCTCGCCTTCTGGGGCGCGGCGACCGGCGGGCTGGCCCCGGTGATCTGGTATAATGGCGTGCGCAAGGCACCCGGCGCGCTGACCGCAGGCGCGATGGCGATCATGCCGCTCAGCGCGCTGGCGCTGTCCTATATGCTGTTGGGCGAGGCATTTCGCTGGATCCACCTCGCCGGGTTCGGGCTCGTCTTCGCCGGGATGGTGCTGATGATCGTCGAGAATGTGCGCGGGGCAAAGCAGCGGTGAATCGCGATGGTCCGGCGGTCGGCGGCGGTTCGCAAAGGTGCTTTATTCCAGCGCCGGTTGGGCGCATGGGCGCCGCGTGACAGCGCTGCGCGACCCGATTCGATTGATTCCCGTGCTTTTTCTGGCGGCGATCCTCGTCGGCACCGTCCTTCTCAGCCTGCCCTTCGCCACCACCGATGGCACGCGCGCGCCGCTGCTCACCGCGCTGTTCACCTCGACTTCCGCCGTTGCGGTCACCGGCCTGATCGTGGTCGATACCCCTACCTACTGGTCGATGTTCGGGCAGGGTGTGATCATGCTGCTGTTCCAGGTCGGCGGCTTCGGGATCATGACTTCGGCCACGCTGCTGGGCCTGATGGCCGGGCGCGGTTTCGGCCTGCGCGACCGGATGGCAACGCAGGTGGAGCGAAGCCGTCTGGAAACGCACGATGCGCTGACCGCGCTCAGGCTGATCCTCGTCGTCACCATCGTCGTCGAAGGGGTCGTGGCGATCATCCTGACCGCTCGGCTGATCGCAACCTATGGCGAAACGCCCGCCCTGGCGCTGTGGCACGGCGTGTTCCACTCGATCAGCGCGTTCAACAATGCCGGTTTTTCGAGCTATTCGGACAGCGTGATGGGCTTCCAGCAGGATCCGCTGTTCCTTGGCCCGATCATGATCTCGGTCATCATCACCGCGCTGGGCTTTCCCGTGATGCAGGATCTGCGCACCAATGGCATCGCCTGGCGGCGCTGGTCGCTGCACACCAAGATCACCGTCGGCGGCACCGCCGCGCTGCTGCTGTTCGGCTTTGTCGCGATCCTAGCGATGGAGTGGGACAATCCCGAAACGCTTGGGCCGATGGGCTGGGGCGCGAAGATGCTGAACGCCGCGTTCCATTCGGTCATGCCACGCACCGCCGGGTTCAACAGCCTGAACGTCGGCGCCTTCCACGACGAAACGCTGATGACCAATTTCTTCCTGATGTTCATCGGTGGCGGCAGCGCGGGCACCGCGGGCGGGATCAAGGTGACGACCTTCTTCGTGCTGTTCGCCATCGTCCTGTCGGAAATCCTGGGGCGACAGGATGCCGGGCTGTTCCAGCGCCGGTTCGGGCGCGAGGTGGAGCGGCAGGCGCTGGCGGTGACGGTTCTTTCCGCCTCGCTGATCTTCGCGGCCACGACCTACATCGCCTCGGTCAGCAGCCTGCCGCTCGACGATATCCTGTTCGAGGCGATCTCCGCCTTCTCCACCGTCGGTCTGTCGACCGGCATTACCGCGCAGCTTCCGCCCGGCGGGCAGCTGGCGATCATCGTGCTGATGTTCGTGGGCCGGGTGGGAACCATAACCGTCGCGACCGCGCTTGCCCTCGGCGGGCGAGAGCGCCCCTATCGCTATCCGCAGGAGAACCCGATTGTCGGCTGACAGACGCAAACCCATCATGGTGATCGGCCTCGGCCGTTTCGGAGGCGCCGTGTCGCGCACGCTGGAGCGGATGGGGCACGAGGTTCTGGCGGTCGATGTCGATGCGGCGCTGGTGCAGGAATTCGCGCGCGACCTGACCAAGGTGGTCGAGGCCGATGCGACCGACGCGAGCACGCTGGAGCGGCTGGGCGCCAAGGATTTCGACGGCGCAGTAGTCGCGATCGGGACCGATATCGAAGCCAGCGTGCTGACCGTGCTGGCGCTGGCCGATCTCGGCCTCACCAACATCTGGGCCAAGGCCACCAACGACCGGCATGCGCGTATCCTGGAGCGGACCGGGGCGACGCACGTCGTCTTTCCCGAACAGAATATGGGCGAGCGAGTGGCGCACCTGCTCAACGAAAGGCTGCTGGATTTCATCGCTTTCGGCGACGAGTTCGCGATCGCGCGGCTCGCGGCGCCCGAGCCTTTGCTGGGGCTGCCGCTGGTGACCAGTCAGTGCCGCAAGAAATACGATGTGACCGTGGTGGGCGTGAAGCGCGAGGGCGAGGATTTCATCCACGCGGTTCCCGATACGATCATCTTCCCGAACGACGAGCTGGTCGTCTCGGGCAGGATCAAGGATATCGAGAAATTCTCCGCAATGTGATGCGGGGTCACCAAGTCACCCTTTCTTGAGTGCAGCCCCCAGCGCCTCCGCGAGCGGGCCGGAGGGCGCGTCGTCTGTCCTGATCCCGGCTTCTTCGCGCACGGCGTCCGCGTTCGGCCCCTCGGCATAGGGATCGATCGCCAGCGCGAGAGTCTGCGCCACCGCCTCACCCAGATCGATCGTGTCGCCGGAATATTCGATCTCGTCGAGGTCGCTCACCTCCAGCTCGATCTCGATCTCGTCGCCTTCCTGAAAGGAGGGGTGGATCGCGCCTTCGGGCACGAAGCGCAGCGCGATGGGCTCTTCGATGTGAACGGGGAAATCCTCGCCCGAAATGGCGCAGGGCTGGACGATGTCGGCTGTCAGCGACCCTTCCGCCGAGACTCTCTCGCCCTTGCGTTCGAGCGTGATCTGCGCGGCGAGCGCGTCCACCGCGCTGATCGCGAAGCGGCGCGCCAGTGCCGCGCGTTCGGCCTCGCTCGCCTCCAGAAGCTGCGGCTGGCCGGAAATCTGCCGCAGCGTGACCGGGCGGGAGAATTCGGGTGCCGAATCGCCGTGGCTCATGGTGCGATCTCTCCATTCTCGAGCTTATCGAAGCCGGTGGAGACGAGTCGCGCCCAGAACGCGCGCAGCCCTTCGGCAGTGCGCGCCGGGCCATTATCTTCGTCGGAAAGATGCATGTTGCGCGCGACCACGCCCGCGAGCGCGGCGTCGTCCTCCTGCGCGAGCGCGTCGCGCAAGGTTCCGGCGCGCCCGCCCAGCGTGCCCATCATCCGTCCGATCATCTTGCCCACCGTGGGATCGCCGATCCCGGCTTCGCGCATCTGGCCGTCCATATCTTCGATAAACAGTTCGGTCAGCCGTGCGGCGGCGGGCACTCCCGCTTCGGCATCGGTCTCCAGCCGCAGCATTGCGAGCGCGGTGAGCATCGAGACCATGTCGAACCGCCCGTCGAGCGTATCGGCCACCCCGCGTTCGGCATACCAGTGCTCTTCGCGCGCGGCGCCGACCAGCGTGTGCCACAGCGGGCGCCATGCCTCGCGCGGGTCGGGCGCGGTGCGGAGCAGGCGGTGGAGGAACGACATGGGGGAGAAATCCTTCATTCAGCGGCAATTCAAGCGCCATGGCGAGAGGTGCGCGGCAGTCTTCGCGCGCCGACTATCGCCGGTGCCATTGCGCGGGGGCTGGCGAGGCCGTAAGGCTCGCGCCACGATATAGCGCGTGCGCCGATCCACGAAAGGGCGCGCGCCGAATTTGCGAAGAGGGTTTCGAATTTATGCGGATCGTGAAGCGTTTGGCGCCGGTCGTCTTGCTGGGCTTGGCATTGTCGACCGGAGCGTGCACCTCGATCCGCGAAACACGGGGCTATTTCAACGATGAACGGCTGACCGGGCTGGTCCAGCCGGGGATCGACAACCAGACATCGGTCGAGGCAACGCTGGGGCGGCCGACCTTCACCAGCCAGTTCGGCCCGACGACGTGGTATTACGTTTCCAGCGTCACCGGGCGTAAGCCCTTCGTGCGCCCGCGAATCCAGGATCACTCGGTGCTGGCGGTGCGGTTCGATGCCGGTGGCAACGTCGTCGCCGCCGATCGCAGCGGGATGGATCAGGTCGTGTTCCTGACCCCCGATGGCGATTCGACCCCGACGCTGGGCCGCGAGCGCAGCTTCCTCGAAGATCTGTTCGGCAATATCGGCACGGTCGGCTCTGCCGCCACCGGCGCGGGCGGCCAGTAACCGGCACGTAACCGGCGCGCGCCCGGCCATGGCTGGGCGATACGCTTGATCGCCGGGCCGCGCGCCCCATATCGCGCGCCATGAGCGATTCTCTGGCGAACCACGGCCTGCAACAGTGGCACGGCACCACCATCATCGGCATCAAGCGCGGCGACAAGACCGTGATTGCGGGCGATGGGCAGGTTTCGATGGGCAACACGGTGATGAAGCCCAACGCAAAGAAGGTCCGCCGGATCGGCGCCGACGGCCACGTCGTTGCCGGCTTCGCGGGTGCGACCGCCGATGCCTTCACCTTGTTCGACCGGCTGGAAAAGAAGCTGGAGCAGTATTCGGGCCAGCTCACCCGCGCGGCGGTGGAGCTGTCGAAGGACTGGCGCATGGACAAGTACCTGCGCAATCTGGAGGCGCTGATGCTGGTCGCCGACAAGGATGTGCTGCTGGTGCTGACCGGCAATGGCGACGTGCTGGAGCCTGAAGGCGGGATCGCCGCGATCGGCTCTGGCGGCAATTACGCGCTCGCCGCCGCGCGCGCGCTTTCCGATTACGAATCCGACCCCGAGAAGATCGCCCGCCGTGCAATGGCCGTGGCGGCCGAAGTGTGCGTCTTCACCAATGACCGCGTGACTCTCGAAACCGTGTAGTTCCCCTCCTGCGGTGGCGGGCCTTCCTGCCTCCGCAACCCCTTACCCCGACCCCCTCCCGCAAGCGGGCGGGGGAGTAGGAAGAAAATGATCCAGTCTCTCACCCCCAAGGCGATTGTCGCCGCACTCGACGAACACATCATCGGCCAGAAGGACGCCAAGCGCGCGGTCGCGGTCGCGCTGCGCAACCGCTGGCGGCGGCAGCGGCTGGGACCGGACCTGCGCGATGAGGTCACGCCCAAGAACATCCTGATGATCGGGCCGACCGGGTGCGGGAAGACCGAGATTTCGCGGCGTCTGGCGAAGCTGGCCGAAGCGCCCTTCGTGAAGGTGGAAGCGACCAAGTTCACCGAGGTCGGCTATGTCGGCCGCGATGTCGAACAGATCGCGCGCGATCTGGTGGAAGAAGCGATCCGGCTGGAGAAAGACCGTCGGCGCGAGGCCGTGCGCGAATCCGCCAGCGAAGCGGCGATGGAGCGGCTGCTCGACGCGCTGGTCGGCGACAGCGCCTCCGAGGCGACCCGCCAGAGTTTCCGCGAGCGGATCACGCAGAACGCGATGAACGATGTCGAGGTGGAGATCGAACTGAACGAGAGCCCCGCGATGCCGATGGATATCCCCGGCATGGGTGGCAATGTCGGGATGATCGACCTTTCCGACATGTTCGGCAAGGCGATGGGCAAGAAGCCCACCAGCCGCCGCAAGCTGCGCGTGCCCGATGCGTGGGATCGGCTCGTCGACGAAGAAGCCGAAAAACGCATGGATCAGGACGACGTCGCGCGGGTGGCTTTGCAGAATGCCGAGACCAACGGGATCGTCTTCCTCGACGAGATCGACAAGATTGCCGTCAGCGACGTGCGCGGCGGCTCGGTCAGCCGCGAGGGCGTGCAGCGCGACCTGCTGCCGTTGATCGAAGGCACTACCGTGGCGACCAAGCACGGCCCGATGAAGACCGACCATGTGCTGTTCATCGCAAGCGGCGCGTTCCACGTCTCCAAGCCCAGCGACATGCTGCCCGAATTGCAGGGCCGCTTGCCGATCCGCGTCGAGCTGCGCGCGCTGACCGAGGAAGACTTCGTGCGGATTCTCACCGAAACGCGCGCCAACCTCGTCCAGCAATACACCGCGCTGATCGGGACCGAGAAGGTCACGCTCGACATCACCGAAGAGGCGGTGCGCGAAGTGGCCAAGATCGCCGCGCAGGTGAACGAGGCGGTCGAGAATATCGGCGCGCGGCGTTTGCAGACGGTGATGGAGCGGCTGCTCGAAGACATCAGCTTCGAAGCCGAGGAGCACGAGGGCGAAACCGTCACCATCGACGCGGCCTATGTTCGCGAGAGGTTGGACGACCTCGCGAGGGATACGGATCTCAGCAAGTATATCCTCTAGCGGTCGGGGGCGGACATCCCTCGATCGCGCAGCGACGAGGTGACAGGGTTTGTCACTTGAGTCGCTCGTCGCGCCGGCTAGCCTGCCCTCTCGAATTGATGAGGGAAGTCAGCATGCGCAAAATCGTTACGTCGGCCTTGTTGGCAGCCTTGGCTCTTACGCCCTGCGCTGCCTCTGCCGTAACCTATGAAGAGGCCGCCGCGTCTGGCGTTTCCCCGGCCACGCCGGGCGACATGCTCGACTGCAGTTTCTACTGGGACGCGTGGGCGCGAAGCCTGAACCCCGATTTCTACGGTGAGGGCAATGGCATCTGGGAACCGAGTTTTATCGCCAAGCTAAACCCGGCGGTGCAGCTCCCCGCGGCAGCGGAAACCGCGCAATACTGGTCTGTCCGCGCGAAGGCCGAGTATGAGAAAAAGGGCAAACGGGCGGAATACGAAGAGCGCATGAAGAACGCTCCCGACTACGACGTCCAGGCGCTCGACGAACGCAAGTTCATGCAGCTGCTCGGCGAATGCGCGCGGCCTGCGAAATGATGATGAGGCAGGGCCCGGCATTGGCCGGATTGAGGTAGGGTGCGGGCCAGCGCGGCCCGCACGATTAGTCGTCCTCCGCGATCGCCGCGATCAGCTCTCCAACTGCGACGATGACGGCACCCAACGCCTTCAGAACCTTCCCCCACTTCTTGCCGCTCCACTTGGCAATGGCACCGAACCCGCCATTTTCGCGGAACCCGTCCATCATCGCGGAGAGACCCGCGCCTATGGCCTGGCTTTCCTCCATCGAACGGCGATCCTGGATGGAGACGAGAAGCTCCGCCGCCGAACTGCCGAATGACCTTGCGCTGCGTTCGAATTTCTCTGCCATTTTTCCATCCCCCTGTTGCTGGAAGTCACGACGGTAGAAGGGGGGTGTCGTTTGGCAATTCGGACGAATGCATAGACAGACGGACTGATTTTCGGTCCGAAACCGAGCGATTATCCGGGCGGCGATCGATGCGGCACCGCAACCGCTTATATCGGTATCTGAAACTCTTGCCCGAACGCTTGACCGCATGGGCGGCACCTCCGAAGGCGGCCCAACATGACTCAGCCCACCCGCCTCACCACAGCGCAGGAATACTGGCTCGCCGTTGCGGCGGCGGTGGTGACCGCGAACGCCTATTACATCCACCCGATCATTGGTGACGTTGCTCGCCATTTCGGCGTTGGGGCGGCGCAGATCGGGCTGGTGCCCGCGCTCAACCAGCTGGCACTGGCGCTCGGCATCCTGCTGCTGCTGCCGCTGGGTGACCGCTTTTCCAATCGCACGCTGACCATCCTGTTCACGACTTGCCAGTGTGCTGGGCTGATCGTGATGACGCTGGCGCAGGGGCTGACGCTGTTTACCGTCGGATCGACGCTGCTCGGCTTCTTCACCATCGCGCCCTACCTGCTGCCCGCCTACGCATCGAAGCGCGTCGCGCCCGAGCGGCTGGGTCACGTTACCGCGATTCTGACCGCGGGGGTGATCTTCGGCATCCTCGTGGCGCGGGTCGGGGCGGGAGTGGTCGCCGAATATTACGGCTGGCGCACCGTGTACTGGATCGCCACCGGGCTGATGATCGCGATGACCATCGCGCTGCCGTGGATCATGGAAAAGGGCGTGCGCGACAGGGATGCTAGCCGCCTGCCATACCCGAAACTGGTCGCCTCGCTGCTCGCTCTGGCGCGGGACCGGCGCGAGATTCTGTTGTCGGGCGCGATCCAGGGGATCGGCTTCGGCCAGTTCATTGCGCTGTGGCTGGGGCTCGCGCTGCACCTGACCGGGCCGAAAATGGGCTATGGCACCGATGTGGTCGGCTATCTCGCCGGGTTTGCAGCGGTCAGCGTGTTCTCGACGCCCTACTGGGGCAGGCTTGCCGACCGGATCGGGCCGCGCAAGGCGCGCGTGCGCTTCGCCATCGTCCAGACGATCGGCATCGCGCTGCTGCTGCCCTTCGGGGGCAACCTGTGGCTGCTGATGATCCCGATTCTGATCGGCAATATCGTGGGCCCGGCGATCGACGTCACCAGCCGCATGACCTTCCTGTCGCAGGAGCCAGAGCTGCGCACCCGGCTGACGACGATCTACATCGTGATGATGTTCATCGGCGGCGCGGTCGGCAGCATCGCGGGCACCGCGCTGTTCGAGGCGTTCGGCTGGCCGGGGACCGCGCTCGCCATCCTCGCCAGTTGCCTCAGCCTCACCGCACTCTCTTTCATCGCCTATCGGCTATACGGCCGCCGGGACCAGCCGACCGACTGAGCCCGCTCAGGGATGCGGGGCGAGGCCGATTTCCACGCCCGTGCGGTCGGTCACGCCGTGGCGGTCGACCAGATCGGCGCTTGCCTCGTTAAGCCCGACGACCTGCACGCTGCGCCCGTGCATCCGCATCCGCTCGACCACCTTGTCGAGCGCGCCGATGGCGGAAATGTCCCAGAAGTGCGCCCGGGTGACGTCGATGATTACGTGATCCGCCGGATCGGGCTGCAGGCTTTCGGGGCCCAGCGCAGCTTCGAACCGTGCCACGCTGCCGAAGAAGATTTCTCCGTGCGCGGTGTAGGTCGCGGTGTCGCCCACCTTCGTGCGCTCAACCTCGAACATGTGCATCACCTTCTGGACGAAGAAGATGCCCGACAGCAGCACGCCGACCAGCACCCCGATGGCGAGGTTGTGCGTCGCGACCACCACGCAGACGGTGACGAACATCACCATCGAGCTTTGCCACGGATGCACGCGCAGGTTGGGGATCGAGTTCCAGCTGAACGTGCCGATGCTGACCATGATCATGATCGCGACCAGCGCGGGCATCGGCACCTGGCCGACGATCCCGCCGAGCACGCTGAGCAGGATCAGCAAGGCGAAGCCTGCGGTGAAAGTGGAAAGGCGTCCGCGCCCGCCCGAGGTCACGTTGATGACCGACTGGCCGATCATCGCGCAGCCGCCCATCCCGCCGAACAGCGCGGCGACGATGTTGGCCACGCCTTGCCCCGCGCTCTCGCGCCGCTTGTCGCTGCCCGTGTGCGTCATGTCGTCGACGATCTGCGCGGTGAGCAGCGATTCGAGCAGGCCGACCGCCGCCATCGTGGCGGAGTAGGGCGCGATGATAACCAGCGTCTCCCACGTCAGCGGGACGTCGGGCAGCATGAAGAAGGGCAGGCCCTGAGGCAGTTCGCCCATGTCGCCCACCGTGTTGACCGGCGAACCGAGCCACAGCGACAGGCAGGTGAGCACCACGATGGCGACCAGCGGGCTGGGGATCGCGGTGGTCAGCTTGGGGACGAGGTAGATCATCGCAAGGCCGCCTGCGACCATCGCGTAGGTGATCCAGTTGACGCCTTCATTGGTGGGGTCGAGCTGCGGCAGCTGCGCCATGAAGATCAGGATCGCGAGCGCGTTGACGAAGCCGGTGATGACGCTGCGGCTGACGAATTGCATCAGCAGGTTGAGCTTCAGCAGCGCGGCGATGCCCTGAAAGATGCCCATCAGGATCGTCGCGGCGAACAGGTATTCGACCCCGTGATCGCGCACCAGCGGCACCACCACCACCGCCACCGCAGCGGTCGCGGCGGAGATCATCCCCGGACGCCCGCCGGTGAACGCGATCACCATCGCGATCGCGACCGATGCATAAAGCCCCACGCGCGGATCGACGCCTGCGATGATCGAGAAGCCGATCGCCTCGGGAATCAGCGCCAGCGCGACAACGATGCCCGCCAGAACATCGGCCCGGACATTGCCGAACCATTCCTTCTTCCATCGGGCTGCTGTGCTGGCATGCGCGTGCGCGCCGGTGTTGGGCGTCATGGGAAATCCGTCAATTTTTCTTGAAGCCTGCGCTCCGTGCACGATGCTGCGCTGCAGCACAACCCCGGCAGGTCCACGCCACTTGCCGATGGCTCATGACGTTGGTCGATAGGCGGGCGCGCTGCCTTGCGGGTCGCGAGGCGCTCTGGTTCATTCCGCTCACGCCTGTTCAGGCACCTCCATTCAGGGTCGGAGAACCGTCATGTTGAAATCCGCACTTGCTGTCGGCGCCGCCGCACTTGCCTTTGCCACGCCCGCCTTTGCGCAGGATGCCACGCCCGATCTGGAGCCGGGCCTGTCCGCGCCCGAGATCGAGTTTACCGAATGGACGCTCGACAACGGATTGCGCGTGATCGCGATTCCCGACGATGGCACCGCCACGGTCACCACTTCGCTGTGGTACGAGGTCGGGTCGAAGCACGATCCCGAAGGGCGCAGCGGATTTGCGCACCTGTTCGAGCATATTCTCAGCCGCAAGACCGAGAACATGCCCTACAACATGATCTACGGGCTCACCGCCGATGTCGGCGGCACGCGCAACGCCTCCACGGGCGCGGACCGGACCAATTACTACGAGACGGTCCCGGCGGAATATCTCGAAACCATGCTGTGGACCCACCGCGAACGCATGTTCAAGCCGGTGATCGACCAGCAGGTGTTCGATTCCGAACGCGATGTCGTGAAGGAAGAACTGCGCCAGCGCGTGCTCGCGCCGCCCTATGGCCGCCTTCGCCGGTTCGTGTTTTCGGAGAACGCCTACGACGTGCTGCCGCAGCGGCGGCCGGGGATCGGCTCGATCGAGGACCTGAACTCGGCTACGCTCGACGATGCGCGCGCCTTCCACCAGGCGTATTACGGCCCCGACACCGCCACGCTGATCGTCGCGGGCAATTTCGACATGGCCAGGCTGCGCGCGCTGGTCGACCAGTATTTCGGCGACATTCCGCGCCGCGCCAACCCGGTCGACCTGACCATTACCGCGCGCGAGCCCCAGCGCACCGAGCCGCGCAGCCTGGTCGCCACCGCGCCCAACGTGCCGCTGCCGGTCGCAGGATCGATCTGGAAGGCGCCCGGATCGGGCAGCGCGGATAGCGCCGCGCTCGACGTGCTCGCCGCGATCATGGCACGCGGCCAGAGCAGCCGCCTCTACGATGCGCTGGTGCGCAGCGGGAAGGCGGTCGACAGTTCGATGTTCTATTCCGGAACCGAAGAGGGCGGCTATGTCGCGAGCTTCGCGATCATCAACCCCACCGCCGATGCGGACGAGGTCGACGCGCTGCTCAAGGCCGAGCTGGAGAAGATCCGGACCGAGCCGGTGACCGCAGCCGAACTCGCCGAAGCGAAGAGCGAGCTCTTCGCCGATGCACTGGAAAGCCGGGAGACCGCGCGTGGACGCGCGTTCGAGCTGGGCCAGGCGCTGGTTTCCACCGGCAACCCGCATGCGGCGGACGACCGCCTCAAGGCGATCGCGGCGGTCACCGTCGCGGATGTGCAGCGCGTCGCAGCCAAATGGCTCGCGTCCAACGCGCGGGTCGACATGCGTTATGTCGCAGGCGAGGAGAATCCGGAGGCCTATGCCAACCCGGTGCCGATGCCGACCTTCCGCAGCCTGCCCGCCGCCACCGGCGAACCGCGGGCCGTGCTGCCCGAGGGCGAGCGGCAGCCGCCGCCCGCTGCGGGCGCAAAGCCGGTGGTGGTCGCGCCCGAGATCGTCGAGCAGACGCTGGCCAACGGGATAGAGGTGGTCGCTGCGCAGACCGGCGATGTGCCGATTGCCACCATGACCGTGCTGGTGCCCGGCGGTGCCTCGACCGATACGCGCGACAAGGCGGGCGTTGCCCAGTTCGCCGCCGCGCTGGCCGATCAGGGGACGGCGGACATGAGCGCGCAGGAAATCGCGGCGCGTCTGGAAAGTCTGGGCGCCAGCTTCAGCGCGACCGCCCGGCGCGACGGCAGCTTCTTCAGCCTGACCGCGCCGGTGGCCAATTTCGAGGCGGCGGGCGAGGTGCTGGCGGATATCGTGCGCTCCGCCCAGTATCCGCAGGAAGAACTCGACCGGGAGCGCAAGCGCGCGATCGACGGCCTGCTGGTCGAGATGAAGGACCCCGGCGATCTGGCGGGCAAGGTCGCCACGCTGGTGATGTATGGCGACGCGCCCTACGGCTCGCAGTCCGGCGGCACGGCGGAAAGCCTGGCCGCGATCACCCGCGAAGACCTGCTCGATCACCGGCGGACATGGTGGTATCCTTCGCAGACCAAGATCATCGTCAGCGGCGGCATCGCGCCCGCGCAGGCGACCGCGCTTGCGGGCACCTTGTTCGGTGACTGGCAGGTCGATGCGCCTGCACCCACGCCGGTGGCCGATCCGGCGGGCACGGTGCAGCCGGTGCGCACGGTCGTGATCGACATGCCCGAGGCCGGGCAATCCGCCGTCTATGCCGCGGTGCGCGCTATCCCGCGCAAGGATGACCGCTACTACGCGCTGGACCTTGCCAACGCGGTGCTCGGCGGCGGGTCGAGCGGGCGTCTGTTCGAGGAGATCCGCACCAAGCGCTCGCTCAGCTACGGGGCCTATTCGGGCTTCGGCGACCGCGCCGACGATTCGATGCTGGTGGCAAGCGCGCAGACCAAGAACGAAACCGCCGACGAGGTGGCGAAGATCTTCCTCGACGAGTTCGCCCGGCTGGGCACCGAACCGCTCGACGAGGCACTGCTCGACAAGCGCCGACTCTATCTGGGAGGTAGTTACGCGCGCGCGCTGGAAAGCAGTTCGGGTTTCAACGCGATCGTCGCCGGGCTGCTACAGCAGGGGCTCGAGCCTGCCGAGGCGGCGCGCTACGCCACGCGGCTGGCAGAGGTCACACCCGAAGAGGCGAGCGCGGCGGCGAGGGGACTGGTCGATCCGGCGAAGGCGACGATCGTGATCGTCGGCAACGCGGCGGCCTTCATCGACGACCTGCGCGCGATCCGCCCCGATGTCGAAGTGATCCCCGCCGAAGGGCTCGACCTGTCGACGGCGGATTTCGGGCTGGAGGAGTAGGCGCTTCGGGCGCGCTAGGCGTCGCTGTCGGCCTGCTGGCGCGCCCACATTTCGGCGTAGAGGCCATCGCGCCTTAGCAGCTGCGCGTGGCTGCCCTGTTCCGCCAGCCGCCCATGCTCGAGCACCAGGATCCGGTCGGCATCGGCGATGGTCGAGAGCCGGTGCGCGATGGCGAGCGTGGTGCGCCCGCGCGCAACGCGGTTCAGCGTGGCGAGGATTTCCTGCTCGGTGCGCGAATCGAGCGCGCTGGTCGCTTCATCCAGAATCACGATCGGCGGGTCTTTCAGCAGCGTGCGCGCAATCGCGACCCGCTGCTTCTCGCCGCCAGACAGCTTGAGCCCGCGTTCGCCCACCGGCGTCTCGAAGCCCTGCGGCAGCGCTTCGATAAAGGAGAGAATCGCCGCGCCGCGCGCTGCCTCCCGGATCGCGTCCTGCTCGGCAGCGCCGTGCGCGTGCGGGCGGCCGTAGCCGATATTGTAACCGATGGTGTCGTTGAACAGCACGCTGTCCTGCGGGACGATGCCGATGCTCGCGCGCAAGCTGTCCTGCGTCACGCGCGCGATATCCTGCCCGTCGATCAGGATGCGCCCGGTCTGCGGATCGTAGAAGCGGAACAGCAGCCGCGCGATGGTGCTCTTGCCCGCGCCCGTCGGACCGACCAGCGCCACCGTCTCGCCCGCGCCGATCTGGAAATCGAGCCCGTGCAGGATCTCGCGGTCCGCGTCGTAGCCGAAATGCACGTCCTCGAAAGTGATGCCGGGCTTCGCGATATGCAGCGAGGGCGCGCCGGGCGCATCCTTCACTTCGACATCGGCGTCCATCAGACGGAACATCGCCGCCATGTCGATCAGCCCCTGCCGGATCGTGCGATAGACGAAGCCGAGCATGTCGAGCGGGCGGAACAGCTGCGTCAGGTAGGTCTGCACGAACACCAGATCGCCCGTGGTCAGCTTGCCCTGGCTCCAGCCCCACACGGTGTAGGCCATCGCAGCCGCCATCAGCAGGTTGGTGATGAGCGACTGCGCGATGTTGAGCAGGCCGAGCGAACCGTCCGACTTGATGGCGGCTTCGGAATATTGGCGCGTCGCCTTGGCGTAGCGTTCGTGCTCGCGCGCTTCGGCGCCGAAATATTTGACCGTCTCGTAATTCAGCAGCGAATCGACCGCGCGTGCGAGCGCCTGCCCGTCGAGGTCGTTCATCTCGCGCCGCAGCTTGGTGCGCCATTCGGTAATGATCTGCGTCACCGCGATATACAGCGCGACGGTAATCGCGGT
The DNA here is from genome assembly GCA_964574905.1 of uncultured Citromicrobium sp. Classification (GTDB taxonomy): domain Bacteria; phylum Pseudomonadota; class Alphaproteobacteria; order Sphingomonadales; family Sphingomonadaceae; genus Alteriqipengyuania. The sequence continues at coordinate 28,765 of CAZNOY010000022.1, forward strand.
CGCCAGCACCAGCCCGATGCCGAAATTGAGGTAGAAGATCACCGCCACCGCGATCAGTTCGATCAGCGTGGGCGCGATGTTGAACAGCAGGAAATAGAGCATCGTGTCGATGCTCTTGGTCCCGCGCTCGACAGTCTTGGTGATCTCGCCCGTGCGGCGCGACAGGTGGAAGCGCAGCGAGAGCTGGTGCAGGCGCTGGAAGACGTCTTCGGCAAACTGGCGTGTGGCGTCCTGCCCGACACGCTCGAACACCATGTTGCGCACATTGTCGAACGCGACGCTGGCGAAGCGCCCGGCGGAATAGGCGATGACGAAGGATATCGCGACCATCGCCACCGTGTTGGTGGGCGTGGTCATCGCGTCCACCGCCGCGCGGTAGGCGTAGGGCAGGGCGAGCACGGTCGCCTTGGCGATCAGCACCAGTACCAGCGCGATGACGATGCGGATGCGCAGGTCGGTCCGGTCTTTGGGCCACAGATAGGGGAGGAAGCGCCGCAGCGTCTGCCACCCCTCGGGCGTTGCGTTCGTATCGGGGGTGGCTGGCGGCATCGCGGCCTTACTTGGGCGCGGTGCCTGCCAAGAACAACGTCAGGGGTGCAAAAAGCGTCAGTTGCGCAGGATCGATCCGGTGACGAACGGATCGTCGGGAATGTCGAACAGCACCCGGCCCGCGGTGAAATCGATCGCGATCCGGTCGAACGCCATAAGTTGCTCCATCCCCAGCGACAGCGCGGGGACATCGGCGATCCCCAGCGTTGCGAAAGAGGGGCTGTCGGCAAAGGCGATCGGCATGGGGGAGAGCGACATGTGCCCGATCAGCAGCTTCGTGGCGATCGCGGTATCGGTCGACAGCGCGCCGCCGTGCACATCGGTCGCCACCGCGCTGCCGCCGCGCTTGCGCTGGATCGCGCGGCGCAGCGCGAGATTACCGATCGAGCTTTGCGCGCCGGTGTCGATCACCACGATGGTCGGGATTCCGTCCACCTTGGCATCGGTCAGCAGCAGCTGGTTGTGCCGCCGCTCCCCGCGAAACAGGAACTCGTAGCCCGAGTTGGACCTGCGTACGTCACCGGGGAATATCTCGATCCGGTTGTTCTCGAAATCCAGCTGCACGCGCAGCCCCGCGAGCGCATCGAGGCCGAGCATCCCGGCAGCCCCGACATTGCGGCGTTGCAGGATCGGCGCTTCGAGCCCCGCGAGCGCGATCGAGCCGAACTGCAGCCGATCGATCCGCGAGATCGGCACCTGCGCCTCGCTCGCCATGCCGACGACGTTCGCCTGGCCAACCACCGGCAGGCCCAGCGTCTGGCGCAGTTCCTCGGTCACCACGGTCGCCTGCGATCCGGTATCGACGATGAAATCGACCGGCGCATTGTCGTTGATCTTCACCGGCAGAAGGATGCGGTCGTTTCTCTCTGGCGCGAGAGAGAGCGTCTCGCGCTCGACGATCTGCGAATCGGGCGCGGCGGCCTGTGCCGTTGCCAGCACAAGCAATGCGGGCGTCAGTGCCAGCCGTGCCGAGCGTGCCCAATCCATTTTCGCGCCTCTCCCATGAGAACGTACCTAACCATACGCCTGATGGAGAGATGTGCCAGAGCCGCTCGACCAACGGCTAGATCGCGGCGACGGCGGGCTGCCGGTTGAGCACCAGCCGGATCATCTCGAACAGCATCTCGCGCCGCAGGAGATAGACGATCGCGAGGTAGGAGAGCACGCCCGCGCTCACCAGCACGGCCAGCGCCAGCGGGGCGGCGAGATCGGGCAGTACGGCGGCGAGGCCATGCACCACCAGCGCCATGCCGCACGCCGCGCCGAGGCCGGGCGTAATCGCGCCCAGCAATCCGCGCGCATCTATCCGCAGCGCGCGCGCGCCCATCAGGAATGCGGTGAGCGGCAGCAGCGGACTGGCGAGCACCCATGCCCAGGCAAGCCCCATCGCCCCGTCATGCAGCCCGAGGAAGAAGGCGGCGATCAGGATGGCGGCGACCACCGCGCTCGATTTGGCGGACAGGTCGGGCCGGTCGATCGCGTTGAAAGCGGGCGAGAACAGGATGTAGACCGTGAAGGCGGGCATCGCGAGCGCCAGCGTGGCGACGATCGGTGCCATCTCGCCCCACTTGGGGCCGAACGCGGTCAGCACCAGCGGCTCGGCTGCGGCATACATGCCGAGGAAGATCGGGCTGACCACCAGCATGATCAGGCGAATCGCCTTGAGGAAAGCGTCGGCCAAGGCCTCGCGGTCTGACTGGAGGCGGGCGAAGCTGGGGAAGGCGACGTCGTTCAGCGGCGGGATGAAGCGGGCAGTGACGATGGTGACGAGGAAGATCGCCTCTGCATAGAGGCCCACCTGGTGCGCATCGAGCCGGCTACCGGCTAGGAAGATGTCGGCCTGAGTCGCGATCGTCCAGCAGAAGTGGCTCGCCAGCATCCACGATCCGTAGGTGAACAGGTTGCCGCTGCCGCGAAAGTCGAAGCTGGGCCAGTCGAGTCGCCGGGCGATCAGCGTGAAGGCGATCGCGCGAGTCCAGAACAGAGCGATCGGTGCCCACACCAGCGCCCACACGCCCCATCCCGCGAGCGCGCACGAGAGCGCGACCCCGGCGGAGACCATGGCGGCAATGATGTTGACGATCGCGGGCTTCTTGAAGTCGAGCTCGCGCATCAGCAGCACTTCGGGGATGGCGACGAACGGTACGGAGAGGAACAGCAGCACCTGCACCCGCAGCAGGTGCTCCACCATGGGCTGGTGGTAATAGGCCGCCGCCAGCGGGGCGATCGCATACTGCGTCGCGGCGAGCGCGCCATTGACCAGCAGCAGCATGCCGAAGGTCTGGCGGACCAGCTTGCGCTCGATCGTCTCGCGCTGGATCAGCGCGCTGGCAAAGCCATAGCCGTTGAGGAAGGCGAGGAAGGTGATGACCACCTGACCCATCGCAAACAGTCCGTAGTCGCCCGGATCGAGAATCCGCACGACCATCAGCGTCACGCTCCAGGTGATGATCTGCGCGACGATCTGGCTGCCCGATCGCCACGCGACCGCAGAACGAACTGTATCGCCAAGACTCATGCGCGCGCACCCATGCGACGCGCGCTGCCGACGGGGCGGGGCGGGGAGAGGGGAAGGAAGACTGTCATTGCTGGGCGCAGGTGTAGGCCCAACGAGGTAAAGATTGGTTTGCCATGTCGGGTGATTCTCCGCCGAAGGCACGGGATTCTGCGATTCCGTGGTTTGCGGGATTCGCGAGGGATGGCCCGGCAGCCAGCCGAGGGGGCAGCTCGCTCACGGAAATTAGGACAATTTATCCTTATATCTCCGTCACTTAATGTCCGAATGACAGAAAAGTGAAAAAAGGGGCTTGCCCGAATCCCGACCCCCGCCTAGATGGGCTCCACCGACGCGGCGCTGACGGTTTCCACCGGCCTCGCAGCGATCGGTCGCCAACATAGTCGGACAGGCCGTCCCCCGGTCATCAGGTCGGGGATCACTAACTGTCCGCCTTTTCTGTTTGGTGGCTCTTTGACATTGTTGGTTTTTGATGAAGGGACATGTGGGCGACGGCGCCCGGTCTGCGAAGTTCAA
>CAZNOY010000023.1:0-26953 GCA_964574905.1 uncultured Citromicrobium sp.
GATTGCGCAGACGGCGGTTGATCGTGTTCAGGCGGCGCACCGCGTCGAGCAGGCCAAGGCATTCCTCGTCCAGCTCCTCGGGGCGGACCTTGTCCAGCCGATCGCACAATTCCATCTTGCCCTGGGTGCAGTTGGTAATCCGGTCCAGATCGAGGGCGGCAAGTGCCTGCCGCTCGCCTTCGAGAAGGGCAAGCATTTGCCGCAAGGCGGTACGCGTCGTCATCGAGGCCCCTTATTCGCCGACGATTTTGAACATGCCGGCGGCAATGATGCCGTCGGCGATTTCGGTGGGGATCAGCGGATAGGTGCCGTCCTGAATTGCCTTGCGAATCTGCGCCACGCGGTCGGCATTGACCGGTGCCGTATCGCCGGCGGAAACCGCGCTGACCGCGCTCATTCCCTCGGCGGTCGCGGCCTGATCGGCCGCCCGTTTCGGTGCGGACACACGCTCGACCGGCGCGACGCCGCGACGCAAGCCAGCTGGTCCTCCGATGTCTGGCAATCCGAAATCTCGCACTGCTCGTGTCCTTGCTAATGACCGTTCACTCGAACGGCCTCGTCATAGTCCAGAACGGCACCTGCGCACCCGCTTTAAGAGCCCGGCAATACTTTTTCGCCGGTTCTGCAAAAATCGGGGCGTTTCAGCGCACCCGGACGGCGACCTGACCGGGGCGAACGACCTGCGCGCGCACCGGATCCGCCTTCTTGTCTTGTTCCGGACGGACCTTGATCCATTGCCCGATCGCGCCCTCTTCCATCGCCACGGCCTGCCGCGAGAGCGAGAACCCGCCCCCTTCGACCACGATCGACACGGTTTCGCCGCGGCTGACGACGATTTCGCCCGTGCCCGGCTGCGTCTGGGCGCTTGCCTGCGGCACCTGCGCGACCGCGACGTAGATCCGCCAGCCTGCATCGGGGCACTGCACCTGCACGCTGTCGCGATTCTTGCCGTACCATTCGAGCTGCAGCGGCGCGCCGCACGGGTTGAGCCGCATCCGCCGGTCGACCGGCAGGCGCGCCCCGCCCGGCTGGCCGATACCGGCGCCGGTGAATTCCATCACCGCCTGGTCGATCAGCGCCGGGTCCATCGGCGGGTTAGCATTGGCGGGAATAGCCGTGGTCAGCAGGCCGATGGCAAGGAGGGCGGAAAAAGAACGCATGGTCGCGGTGCTCCCGAAAAGCTGTGGCGGCGGGCAAAGCGCCCGCTTTCGTGATACCGCGCTACTGCAATTTCCGTGCCATCATTACCTTTCGTCGTCACGGGCACGCTCATGCTGATCGAACGCGATCACCACCAGCGTTTCGGGGCGGCTCGACGGTTCGACCATCAGCCGCGCAGGCTTTCCGGCAGCCTCGATCTGCGCGACCAGTTCTGCAGCCTCGCGCGCCGCCTGAGTGGCCTCGCCCGGCCGGTGGCGGACGATCACCGTCGCCACCTCGCCCGGCCCCATGGCCTGCGTTTGCAGCCAGCGGGTCAGGTCGGCATCGCCGCCCGCGCGGAACACCCCCATCGGCTGGCCAAGCGCAAGTTCGACCTCCGGGTCGGTCTGCCCGGTTTCGGATTTGCCCGCATCCTCGCGATAGGCGCTGGCGACCACCGCGAACAGGATCAGCGACAGGTCCGCCAGCGCGGTCTGCCAGCTGCTGAGCCCGCGCATCGTCAGGACGCCTTGCGCAGCGGCGCTTTGCGCAGTTCGGCAAGGTCTGCCACGTCGGCGCGCGCGGCCCGCCCATGCGGCGCAGCCTTGCGCACGCCGTTCTCGAGCCAGTCGAGCACCGCCTGCCGATCGCGTTCCTCCCGCGCAGAGCGGCGCATGATCGCGGCCGCCAGCGGGCTGAAGACGAAATTGGCCGCGGCAAGCCCGTAGAGCGTGGTGACCACCGCCATGGCGATCGCCCCGGTCATGCCACCGCCACCCGCACCAGCGGCGGGGCTGGAGGGCATCATGCCGAGCCCGATCAGCGTACCCGCGAGGCCCAGCACCGGGGCAAGCTCGGCCGCCTGCGCGAGCACGTGGGTCGCGCTGCGCGCCGCCTCGGTCCGCTGGCGTTTGTATTCCTCGTGTTCGGCGTGGAGGCCGTCGACCGAACGGCGGCTGACGAGCGTGTCGGACAGGGCATCGAATTCCCCGTCGCCGAAGCGGACCGGTTCGGCGCGCGCGATCCCGTCGCTCGCTATGGCGCGCAGCTGTCGCGCCAGTTCGGCCTTGGCCTTTGCAGGATCGAACGGCCTCGTCATCAGCGCCGCGATCTTGGCCAGCGCGAGGCGGCTCTCCGCCAAGCCGCACCGCAGCAGCGTCGCCAGCAGGGTTCCCCCCAGCACGATGCCCAGAGCGGCAGGGTCGAACCACTGGTCGAGCAAGGATGCGAAATCGGTCACGACCCCAAGAACGGCAGCGAGCGGCGGCTTTTCAGCCCCCGTGCCGCGTTTTTGCCGCCGACCGGCAATCCCTTGCCGCACCAGGCCGCAAAGCGCCGGTTTTTCGGCACTCTGCGCGGTTTGGCACGCCCCTTGCTTACAATCCGGCGTACCCGAACGCCCACCTAACCACGGCGGAGATTGTTGCAATGAGCGAAGGCCTTTTCGGCATTCATGGAGCGGCGCTGGAAGTGCGTGCCCAACGCATGGGCGTGCTCGGCTCCAACATCGCGAACGCGGGAACCCCCGGCTACAAGGCGCGCGACATCGACTTCGGTGCCGCGCTGCAGGCACGCCTGGCGGGTGACGACAGCGAGAACGCCGCGTCGCGCGCGACCGTCTATCGCATCCCGACCATGGCCAGCCTCGACGGAAACACCGTGGAGATGGCGACCGAGCAGGCCGCCTTCGCCGAAAACGCCGTCGCCTACACCGCCACGCTCGGCTTCCTGCGCGGCCGGGTCGAAACCGTCACCCGCGCGATCCGGGGAGAATGACGATGCCCGGCAACACCAACGCACCGATGACGATGTTCCAGATGGGCTACCGCGCGATGTCCGCGCAGATGGTCCGCATGAACGCCGCCGCGTCGAACCTCGCCAATGCGGGCAGCGTCGCGGGCAGCGCGGACGAAGCCTACCGCCCGATGCGCACCGTCTTCTCCGAAGAGCTCGACCGCCAGAGCGGCCTCAGCTCGGTCCGCGTCGACGGTGTGGTGCGTTCCGACGCGGCCCCGATCCGGCGCCACGATCCGAACCACCCGCTCGCCGACGAGAACGGCGATGTGTGGGAATCGCCGGTCGATGAGAACGCCGAGATGATCGAGATGCTCGAAGCCTCTCGCCAGTACAGCAACATGGTCGAAGCCATGTCCACCGCGAAGCAGCTGATGCTCGAAACGATGAGGATGAAATGAGTAGCACCGTCAATCCCTATGCGAGCGCGGGCTCGACCACGACCCAGACGACCCCGAGCCAGGGGCGCGGCATGGACCAGCTGGGCCAGACCGATTTTCTGCGTCTGCTGACCGTCCAGGTGCAGCAGCAGGACCCGTTCGACCCGGTCGATAACAAGGAAATGCTCGCCCAGATGGCGCAGTTCTCCTCGCTCGCCGGGACGGCTGAAACCAACGAGACGCTGGGGAAGATCGTCGAGAAGCTCGATGCCCTCATCGCCGCCAGCAAGGCTCCGGGCGAAACCCCGGCCGCCAACGACGCATAACCAGGAGTCGCACCAATGTCCTTTTACACCTCGCTTAACGGCCTCAAGAACGCGCAGTCCTCGCTGGGCACGATCGCGCACAATATCGCCAACTCGGAAACCTACGGGTTCAAGCGCGGGCGCACCTCTTTCACGGAAATCGTAGCCGGTTCGTCGCTGTCGAACCCGCGTACGATCCAGGGGATCGGCTCTTCGGTCGAAGCGATCACGCAGAACTTCTCGCTCGGGCCGATCGAACAGACCGGCTCCGCGCTCGACCTCGCGATCACCGGCGACGGCTTCTACACGATGCGCGGCGAAAACGGTGAAACGCTGTTTACCCGCGCGGGATCGTTCACGATCACCGAAACCGGCGGGATCGTCGATGGTGAAGGCAATCGCCTGCAGGTCTACCCGGTCGACGCCGATGGCGCGACCACCAGCAACACCTTGCAGAACGCGCAAATCCCGGCGCAGAACCAGGCGGGTGCCGCCTATGCCGGCGTCTCGGTGGGCAAGGATGGCGTGGTCAGCGCATCCTATGCCGATGGTTCGGTGGAACCGATCGGGATGGTCGCGCTCGCTTCCTTCATGGCGCCCAACGGGCTCAAGCCGGTCGGATCGTCCAACTGGGAGGCAACCGGCTTTTCCGGCGCTGCCGCCTATGGCGAACCGGGCAACGGCCAGTACGGCGCAATCCGTTCGGGCGCGCTCGAGCGTTCGAACGTGGATATTGCGGAGGAACTGGTCGGCCTGATCACCGCGCAGCGCAACTTCCAGGCAAACGCCAAGGCGATCGATACTGCGACCCAGATTTCGCAGACGGTCATCAACCTGCGGACCTGATTAGATGGACCGCCTGATCTATACTGCGCTTTCGGGGATGCAGGCCTCGATGGATCGGCAGCGCGCGATCGCCAGCAACATGGCGAACACGAACACGATCGGCTTTCGGGCCGAACTGATCGAGCAGCGCGCTATCACCATCGAAGGCCACCCGAACGAGGCACGCGCGATGCAAACCGCGCGCGTCACCGGCGCAGATATGTCTGGCGGCGAAATCATGGAGACTGGTCGCGAGCTCGACATTGCCATGGCGACACGATCGCTGATGGCGGTGCAGGCGGACGACGGCACCGAGGCCTATACGCGGCGGGGCGATCTTACGCTCAGCGCCACGGGGCTTCTGGTGACGGGAGACGGCCACCCGGTGTTGGGGGACACGGGACCGATTACGGTTCCACCGGGTGGCCGCATCTCCATTTCCGAAAACGGCACGGTGACCCGTACCGATCCGAACGCGCCCGACCAGCCGCCCGCCGAAGTCGGCCGGATCAAGCTGGCCAGCTGGGACGGTTCGCCGATCGCCAAGGGGCTCGACGGGCTGTTCCGGGTCGAAGGGGGTGGCATCCTGCCGACCGACGAGGAAGCGCGCGTGCAAACCGGCGCGCTCGAACAGTCGAACGTCAAGCCGACCGAAGTGCTGGTCGCCATGATCGAGGAGCAGCGGCTGTTCGCCATGCGCTCCAAGCTCGTGTCGACCGCGCGCGATCTCGACGAGAGCAGCGCGCAGCTGATGCGCCTCACCTGATCGCCCGAACCCAAGCGAAGGACTTAGACAGAAATGCCCACCTCAGCACTCCAGGTCGCCCGCACCGGGCTCGAAGCCCAGGATGCCCGCATGCGCGTGATCGCCAATAACCTGGCGAACGTCGGCACCACCGGGTTCAAGCGCGACCGCGCCAACTTCGCGACGCTCGCCTATCAGGACACGCGCGTTGCCGGGCAGAAGTCTTCGGGCGAGACCGCCTACGCAGAAGGCCTGAACCTGGGCACCGGCGTCGCGGTCCAGTCGACCAGCCAGATCATGACGCAGGGCACGCTCGACACCACGGGCAATGCCTTCGATCTCGCGCTCGACGGCGACGGTTTTTTCCAGATCGCGATGCCCGGCGGCAAGATCGGCTACACGCGTGCGGGCAACTTCACCCGCTCTGCCGAGGGCCTGCTGGTCACGCAGCAGGGCTTTGCAGTGCAGCCCGGCATCACCGTGCCCGAGGGCGCAACCGCGATCGCGATCTCGCCCGATGGCACCGTCTCGGCCACGATCAACGGAGAAGCCGAGGCGACCGAACTGGGCCAGATCCAGATCGCGCGCTTCACCAACCCTGCCGGCCTGCAGGCGCTCGGCGACAACTTCCTCGCCGAAACCGGCGCCAGCGGTGCCGCCGAACTGGGCGTCGCGGGTGAAGGCGGGCGCGGCCAGATCCGCCAGGGGATGCTCGAAGGATCGAACGTCAACATCGTGGAAGAACTGGTCGCCATGATCGAGGCGCAACGCGCCTACGAAATCAGCTCGAAGATGGTCTCCGCCGTCGACGAGATGCTCCGCAACGCCAACCAGACGCTGTGAGATAGGATTTTCATGACTTTTCGTATTCTTGTCGCCCTGCCCGCCGCTCTCGCGCTGAGCGCCTGTGGCGGTGCCTCGCGCCCCACGGGTTTCGCCGCTACGCTGCCGCCCGCACCGGCGAGCGCGACTGCCGCCGGTTATACCGTGCCACAGTCCAACGACGGCGCGATCTTCAGCGTGTCGCAGGGCTATGCCCCGCTCTACAACGGAATGCGCGCAGCCAAGGTCGGCGATCTCGTCACCGTCGTGCTGGTCGAGCGGACCGTGACCAGCAAGGCCACCAGCGGCAAGACGCAGCGCGACGGCAGCCTGGGCCTGAACCTGCCCGCCTTCATCCCGATCGCTCCGGAAGACCTCACTGCCTCTGCCGGTTCGTCGTTCAACGGATCGGGCAATGCGACGCAGACTTCCACGCTGCGCGGAGACCTGACCGTAACCATCGCGGAAATTCGCCCCAACGGCACCGCACTGGTGCGCGGCGAGAAGGTGATGCAGTTCAGCCAGGGCGAGGAATGGGTCCAGATTTCGGGCATCATCCGCCTTTCGGACATCGACCAGGACAACCGCATCTCTTCGATCCGCGTGGCCGATGCGCACATCACCTACAGCGGCAAGGGCGCGGTGCAGCGGGCAGGCAAGCCCGGCTGGCTGTCGCGCTTCTTCTCAGCCGTTTCGCCCTTCTGATCCGGGAGCAATAGAATGACCCGCATCCTCCTCCTCATCCTCGCCGCGCTGTGTTCGCTGGCCCTGCCCTCCGCCGCCTCGGCGGAGCGGGTGCGCGACATCGGCCAGTTCCAGTCGGTCCGCTCCAACCAGCTGACCGGCTATGGCATCGTGGTCGGGCTCGACGGGACGGGTGACGACAATTTCGCCTACGCGACGCAGGCCATGCGCGGCGTCTCGGGCCGCCTCGGCCTGCAGCTGCCGCCCGGCGTGAATCCGGCGCTGAAGAACGCGGCTGCGGTGATCATCACCGCCGATCTGCCCGCCTTTGCCAAACCCGGCCAGAAGATCGACATCACCGTGTCGACCATGGGCAAGGCCAAGAGCCTGCGCGGCGGCGCGCTGATCCTGACGCCGCTTTATGGTGCCGATGGAGAGATCTACGCGATGGCGCAGGGCAACCTGACCGTCGGGGGGCTGGGCATCTCTGCCAACGACGGCTCCAAGCTGACGGTCAACGTGCCGACGGTGGGCCGCATTTCGGACGGTGCCAGCGTAGAACGCGCGGTCAGCACCAATTTCGATTTCTCCGAAGTCCTGCGCTGGAACATGTTCCAGGCCGACTTCCTCACCATCAGCCGCGTACGCGATGCGATCAACGGGCGCTTCCCCGGGATGGCGCGGATCGAGGATGGCGTTACGCTGGCGCTGATGCTGCCGCCGGGTGCGGATACCCGCGCGACGATCATGGCCGAGATCGAGATGCTCGACATCACCCCCGCCGAACGCGCGGCGAAGGTGATCGTCAACAGCCGAACGGGCACGATCGTGATTTCCAGCGCGGTGCGGCTCGCGCCCGCAGCGGTCAGCCACGGCAGCCTAGTGGTGCGGATCGACGAGAACCCGACGATCAGCCAGCCTGGACCCTTCTCTCGCGGGCAAACCGCAGTGCAACCCGACAGCAATATCGAGGCGCGCCAGAGCGGTGGCTACGTCACACCGCTGCCTGCGGGCGCATCGCTCGCCGACGTGGTCGATGCGCTCAACATGCTCGGCGCGAGCCCGGCAGACCTGGTCGCGATCCTCGAAGCATTGAAACAGGCGGGCTCGCTCACAGCAGAGGTGGTGGTGATATGACCGCGCTCACTCCGATGGATTTCTCGCTGGTGCGTGCGCCCACTCCGCTGGGCGGCGAGACCGCGAACCCGACCGACCAGCGCACCGAGCTGCGCGAAGCCGCGCAGGCGTTCGAGGCGATCCTGCTGCGGCAGATGCTCTCTTCGGCGCGCGCGACCGATTTCGGTGGCGAGGAATTGTTCGAAGGCAGCGACGATACCTTCACCGAAATGCGCGACGAGCGTTTCGCCGACATCGCGTCGAAGTCCGGCCAGCTCGGCTTTGCGGCCTCGATCGAGCGTCAGCTCGCGCGCTTTCTGCCATCGACCGAGAACCGGGGGGTTACGGAATAAATGGCTTCGGACCTGCTCTCCATCGGCGCGAGCGGTGCCCGCGCTGCGCGCGGCGCGCTCGAGGTAACGGCGAACAACATCGCCAACGCCTCGAGCGAGGGGTATGTGCGCCGCAGCGTGAGGATCGAGGAAGTTTCCGGCGGTTCGATCGCGGGCCGGGGCAGCGATATCGCCGCCTCGGGCTCGAGCGTGGCCGAAGTGCGCCGCAACGCGGACGCCTTCCGCCAGGCAGAGATGCGCCGCACGCAGTCGGATCTCGAACGCGCGAATGTCGAGCTGTCGGGCCTGCAGAACATCGAAGCCTCGCTCGAACAGTCGGGCATCTTCACCTCGATCGTCGAGTTCGAGGCCGCGTTGCAGCAGCTTTCGGGCGACCCGACCGACAATGCGCGTCGTGCCGCAGTCGTGTCCGAAGCGGAAACGCTCGCCGCGAAGTTCAACATCACCGCTGGCAGCCTCGCCTCGGTCGGCGAAGGCCTGCGCTTCGACGCGGTCGCCGACGTCGAGAACATGAATACCTATGGTGCCGAGCTGGCGCGGGTGAACCTGCGCCTTGCCCGCTCGGGTGGTGGCAGCAACGACCAGGCATCGCTGCTCGACCAGCGCGACAACCTGCTCGCGAAGATGAGCGCCTTTGCCGGCATCACCACCACCTTCGCATCCGATGGAACGGTCGCGGTGGCGGTGGGCGCTTCGCCCGCCACCGCCTTCGTCACCGGCGGCACCGCAGCCACGATGACCTCGACCATTGCGGCCGACGGGACGATGTCCTTCGCCATCGACGGTACTGCGATTTCGCCGGGCGCAGGCAGCCTTGCCGGGACCTCGCTCGCGCTGACCGATCTCGCCGCAATCGGTGCCCGGCTCGATGCTGCCGCCAGCTCGATCGCGACCGCCATCAACACCGCGCAGACCAATGGTGTCGCGCTCAACGGCACACAGGGCCAGCCGATGTTCGCCGGCACCACCGCCGCGACGCTTTCGGTCGCGATCTCCAGCGGAGCCGCAGTCGCAACGGCGCCCGCCGGGTCGGCCGCGAACGAGCGCAACCAGCAGAACCTGGCCGAGATGCGGCAGGCGCTTTCTGCGGCCAATCCGGCGGATGGAGTGAATTCGATCCTGTTCGATATCTCCGCCAAGGTCGCCGGGCGCACCGTTACGCAAAGCGCGCTGGAGACGATCGCATCGTCGGCGCGGATCGCGCTCGAGGAACAGTCGGGCGTCGACCTCGACAACGAGGCCGCCAATCTCATCCGCTTCCAGCAGGCGTTCCAGGCCTCTGGCCGCGCGATGCAGGTGGCGAGCGACATTTTCGACACGCTGATAGGAATCGGTCGATGATCAACCTGAGCACGGGCGCCTTCTACGAACGCTCCACGACCCAGATCGGTTCGCTGCGCGCGCGCGCGGAAAGCCTGCAAGAGCAGATGGCCAGCGGCCAGCGGCTGGAACGTTCGTCCGACGATCCGGTGGCCGCCGCGCGTCTGCGCATGCTCGACCGCGAGGAACGCATCAGCACGGTCGACACCCGCAATTCGCAGACCGCAGAGAACAACCTGAAATTCGCGGACGAGGCCTTCGGGCAGGCTGCGGTGATGATCAGCCGCGCGCGCGAGCTGGCCCTGCTGGCCGCCAACGCCACCACCAGCGACGAACAGCGCGCATCGATCGCGACCGAACTCGATGGCCTGCGGACCAATCTGCTCGGCCTCGCCAACGGCCGCAACGCCGCAGGCCACGCCCTATTCGGCGGCCAGGCGGTCGGCAATGCCTACGATATCGATGCCACGACCGGCGTTGCGACCTATGTCGGCACCGCAAAGCTCGACGCGGTCGAGATCGGCGAAGGCCAGTCGGTTGTCCCGGGCAACACGGGGCCGGAGGTCTTCGCCTTCACCGATGCGTCGGGAGCCGAGACCGACATTTTTGCAGAGCTTTCCGCGCTTTCCACGGCCCTGCGCGGCGGTGGCCAGGCGGCTGCCGATGCCGCGCGCGAAGGGCTGACCACGCTCGACACCAGCTTCAACAAGGTGACCACCGCGCAGACCGTCGTGGGTTCGCGGCTCGCCTGGCTCGAAGTGATGACCGACCGGCGGACCGACAATATGGAGCGGATCGCCGACGAACGCACGGTCATGGGCGGTGCCGATCTGGCAGTGACCATGAGCCGCCTGCAGGAAATGCTGACCGTGCTCGAAGCGAGCCAGTCCAGCTTCGTGCGGCTCGCCAATCTCAACCTGTTCACGATGCTGCGCTGATCGCGCGACCAAAGGGGATTTTGATTCATGTACGCGATTATCGGCATCGTTGTTCTGCTGGTTCTGGTCTTCGGCGGCTTCGTCATCAGCGGTGGGGCGATGGGCCCGGTGCTGCACGCGCTGCCCTACGAGATGATGATCATCGGCGGGGCCGCGCTCGGCGCGACCATCGCGGGCAATTCACTCGATCACCTCAAGGCGATCGGCGGCGCGTTCATGAAGGTCTTCAAGGGCCCCAAGCACACCAAGCAGGATCATATCGACGCGATCGCGCTGACCACCCAGCTGATGAAGGTGCTCAAGACAGACGGGCCGGTGGCGCTGGAAAGCCACGTCAACGAGCCCGAGAACTCGGCCATCTTCAGCGCCTATCCCAACCTCATGAAGAACCGCCCGCTGATCAGCCTGATCAGCGACACGCTGACGCTGCTCGTCGTTTCGTCGGGCACGCTCGAAACGCACGCGGTGGAAGAGGTGATGGACAATGCGATGAAGACGCATTTCCATGAGCTGCACGAACCGCAGCACGCGCTGCAATCGCTCGCCGATGCGCTGCCCGCGCTGGGGATCGTCGCCGCCGTGCTGGGCGTGGTGAAGACCATGGGTTCGATCAACAAGCCGCCCGAAATTCTCGGCGAGATGATCGGCTCCGCGCTGGTCGGTACCTTCCTCGGCGTGCTGCTCGCCTACGGCATGGTCGGTCCGCTCGCCACGCGGCTCAAGCAGGTGATCGAACAGGACGAACAGATCTTCCACGCGGTCAAGCAGGTCATCATCGCCTCGCTCTATGGCCACCCGCAGCCGCTGGTGGTGGAAAGCGCACGCTCCGGCCTTGGCCATTCGGTGCGCCCCGGCCTGACCGAACTGCTCGACGCGCTGCGGGGCCGCTGACGTGAGCGAGAAGACGGGCGACAATCTGCCACCGATCATCGTCAAGAAAGTGACGGTGATCGAGGGCGGGCATCATGGCGGTGCCTGGAAGGTCGCCTATGCGGACTTCGTCACCGCGATGATGGCGTTCTTCCTGCTGCTGTGGCTGCTCGGCGCGACGACCGAGGACCAGCGCAAGGGGCTGGCCGACTACTTCACGCCGACGCTGGTCAAGATCAAGGACAGCGGGGCGGGCTCAAACGGCCTACTCAAGGGCGATTCGCTGACCTCGGTCGACGATTATCCCAACCGTCAGGGCCAGACCGGCAACAAGGGCATCACCATTCCCAAGGACGCGACCGGCGGACCCAAGGAAGCCCAGCGGATGATCCAGCGGATCAGCAACCGGACCAAGGAGCGGCTCGAACGCGATCCCCGTCTGGCCAAGCTGATGAGCCAGATCAAGATGGTCGACACCACCGAAGGCGTGCGGATCGACCTGGTCGACGATGCCGATTTCTCGATGTTCAACCTCGGCACCACGGTGCTGACCCGCGATGCGTCCGAGCTGCTCGCCGCGCTCGCGCTGGCGATCGAGCCGGAGAAGCGCCGGATCATCGTGCGTGGCCATACCGACAGCCTGCCGTGGAAGCACCCCGGTCGGGTCAACAACTGGTCGCTGTCGGCCGGACGCGCCGAAGCCACCCGGCAGACGCTGATGGTCGAGGGCATTCCCGATGCGAGCTTCCGCCGGATCGAAGGTGTCGCAGATACCGAGCTGCTGGTGAAGGACGATCCGTCCGACCCGCGCAACCGCCGTATCTCGATCGTCCTCGCCAACTGAGCACTCCCGCGCTGCGGACGGCCGGGCGGGAGGAGCACTATCGTTGCGGCGCATCTTAGCGCGCCGGGCCTAGTGCCAGGGATACAGGGTTAACCGCTCTGCGAGTCGCGCACCTGCTGGACGCCCTGCAGGTGCCAGACGTTACCGCAATCTTTCCAGACATGGTGGACGCAAGTGATGCATCTGCACGGTAACCGCACGCGGTAACCGTACCCGGAAGGATGGCACCTCCCGGTTAGGGGTGAGCTGGCTTTTCAGGGTAAATATGGGCCGGATGCAGACGATGTGTCCGTGCCAGGCCCGTGATGCAGCAAGCTGCGGTGCGACTATCCGCGTCGACTACGGCGGAATCCCGCCTTCTGCTGGCCGAGCCACACGCGCCCTCGAGCCCGCCATAGTCTCAGAGCAGAGCCCTCGTGTAAGCCGGAGCGACAAGCTGCGCACGCATGCTGGAGGGTGACCCAATGCAGGTTGGCAGGTCCGGTCCATTGGCCCGGCGACCGCCTGCCCGATCGCGCATGGGGTATTCGTCGATTGCCCTAGATGCGGGGAGAGACCGCATGCGGATCGGAAAAGGCCGCGGCTCTTGCGCTCGGTTTCGCGGTCGTGAGGATCGGTCAACCGAGGAGCGTCGGTTCGATCATCAACCATGGGAGGTGCCGGGTCCGGCAGCGCCCGGCCCTACCCCAACCCGCACCTTGCCGCGAATGTCCATAAACAAATGGCCCGCCGCTCGAAAGCGACGGGCCAAGCGCCTTTTGGTTGGTGATGTGGTACTTGGGTAGGTGGACTTAGCGCAGCAGCGACAGGACGTTCTGCTGGCTCTGGTTGGCCTGGGCCAGCATCGCGCCCGAAGCCTGGCTGAGGATCTGCGCCTTCGCCAGCGCAGTCGTTTCGGCCGAGTAGTCGGTGTCTTCGATCCGCGAACGCGCATCGGAGAGGTTGGTGATGCCGTTGCTCAGGTTGGTGACAGCCGATTCGAGCTGGTTCTGCGACGCACCAAGGCCTGCGCGGGTCGTCGAGACAACCTTGATCGCGGTGTCGAACAGCGCGATGTCGCCCGAAGCCAGCGAGGTCACGTCGACCGCGGCGGCCGCGGCGAGATCGGTGTCGCTGGTGAGGTCGGCCGACAGGTCGATGGTGACCACGTCGCTTTCGTTCGCACCGGCCTGGATCGTCACGGTGCCCGAGCTACCGGCAGACGCGTCGAACAGTTTCTGGCCGTTGAATTCGGTGTTGGCCAGAACGTTGGTGATCTGCGTGTTCAGCGCGTCCATTTCGGACTTCAGGTTGGCAAGGTCGTCGGACGAGTAGGTGTTGTTCGACGCCTGGACGACCAGCTCGCGCTGGCGCTGCAGCATGTTGGTCACTTCGCTCAGCGCACCTTCAGCGGTCTGCGCCATCGAAATGCCGTCGTTCGCGTTGCGGATGCCCTGGTTCATGCCGCGCACCTGCGAGGTCATCGAGGAAGCAATCGCGAGGCCGGCCGCGTCGTCCTTGGCCGAGTTGATGCGCTTGCCGGTCGAAAGGCGTTCCATCGCGGTGCCCATCGCCTTGCTCGCCTGCGAGGTGGCATTGGCCGCCTTCATGGCGCTGATGTTGGTGTTGATAACGTTCATTTTCGTAGTCTCCCTGACAAGATTCCAAACTGCCGTGGGTAGGATCGGATCGCAGCAGCTGGGACACAGACCGGCAGGGGACGGGCCAAGTTAAGGGCTGGCAGCAGAAGAATTTACCAACTGGGTATTTTTACCAGTAGTGTTTTTCCCCGGACTAAAAGTAAGCACATCTTGTCCGTACACCGGCAAAAAGCTGCCACAACAAAGGCGCCAAAAACGGCGCAGGGGTGGAACGGGGTCATCATGATCGGGGTTAACGAGACTGCGCGGTTCACGCGCGAACATGGGGCGGTGGCATCGCGGCTGGCTGGGATCGCAACGTCGCTGTTCTTCGATCGACCGGTCATGCTGGCCGACAGCGAAGACCCACGCAGCAGCCATGAGGGCCGCACGATCGTGCTCGAACGCGGCGAGAAAAACGCCATCGAGCTGCGCGGCAAGGGCGGCGCGATCCGCTATAACGACCCCTCAAGCGAAGCCACCACCGCCGCGCTGGTCGCGCTGCTGTGTTCGCAGGGCGGCCCGGTTGCCGCCGATCCGGTGTCGCTGGCGGTCATCTCGCTGGCCGAGCGGCTGGCGCAGACCGATATTCCCGTGCTGATCCACGGGCCGACCGGCACTGGCAAGGAAGTGCTGTCCAAATTCATCCATCAGCGCAGCACCCGCGCCGACAAGCCTTTCATCGCGGTCAATTGCGCCGCGATCCCCGAAACGATGCTCGAAGCATTGCTGTTCGGCCATGAAAAGGGCGCCTACACCGGCGCCAGTGCAAGCGGCGAAGGCTTCTTCCGCGCCGCCGACGGCGGCACGCTGCTGCTCGACGAAATCGCCGAAATGCCGCTGCCCTTGCAGGCCAAGCTGCTGCGCGCGTTGCAGGAAGGCGAAGTGGTGCCGATCGGCGCGACCAGCCCGATCAAGGTCGATGTGCGGGTGATCGCCTGCGCCAACCGCGATCTTCCCACCGAAGTTGCCGCCGGGCGCTTCCGCGAAGACCTTTTCTACCGGCTCAACGTGTTCCCGATGACGCTCAATCCGCTTGCCGAGCGGACCGGCGACATCGCGCCGCTCGCCTTCGCGATGATCCTGCGTCACCACACCAAGGGCCAGCCGATCCCGTGGCTGTCCGACAGCGCGCTGGCTGTGCTGCGGGCGCACAAGTGGCCGGGCAATGTCCGCGAGCTGGAAAACGTCATCCGCCGCGCACTCCTGCTGGCTTCGGGCAAGGACGCGATCTGGACCGAACATATCGTGTTCGACACTGCCGTGCGTTCGGTCGCCGCGCAGGAAAGCCCTGCCCCGCAGACCGTACCGCCGGTCTACCAGGGTGTTTACGAGGTAAAGCCCAGCGGTGCGCGCAGGCTTTCCAAGATCGTGCGCGAATCCGAAGCGAACGCGATCATGCAGACGCTCGACGCGTGCAACGGCAGGCGCGCCGAAGCCGCGCGCCAGCTGGGCATCAGCGAACGCACGCTGCGCTATCGCCTCGCCTCCTTCCGTGAGGCAGGCATCGCGGTCGGAGCGGCACGATGAACCCGGTGTCGGGCGCCGGAGGCGGCGCGATCGACCAGGTAATGGCGCTGCGCCGGCAGATCATCGACCGTTCGTCGGTGCTGCAGGAGCTGCATCAGGACAAAGTTGGTGCCGCAAGCGAGGCCAAGCCCGCGCAGGAAAACGGCGGATTTGCCGACTCGCTGCGCAGCGCGCTCGACGGCGTGAACGCCGCGCAGCAGCGGTCGGGAGAGATTACCGCCGCCTACGAGCGCGGCGAGGTTACCGATATCGCCAAGGTCATGCTCGCCCGCCAGGAAGCAAGCGTGGCATTCGAAGCAACCCTGCAGGTGCGCAACAAACTGCTCAGCGCCTATCAGGAAATCATGCGGATGGGGGTCTGATAAATGGCCGGACTGGTGCCAGCTGGCGCGCCGCAGCGTGCCGCACCCTCGCAAGGGTCGGTGCTCGAACCGCTGATGAGCGGGCAGGGTAACGCGGGCCAGCGCGCGCGCGCCTTCGTCGCGCAGCCGCTGATCCGCAAGGTGCTGCCGTGGTTCGTCGGGCTCGCGGGGCTCGGCATCGCCGCGCTGCTGTGGGCGACGCTCGCGCCCGGTCCGCAGCGCGTGCTCTATTCCTCGCTCGACGATGCCAGCCGCGCTTCGGTGGTCGCGACGCTCGACCAGGCGGGGATCGACTACCAGATCAACAATAATACCGGCGCGCTGAGCGTGAGCGAGAACGACCTGTATCGTGCGCGCATGCTCGTTGCCGCCAACGGCTCGATCGCCGCGCCCGAGACGGGTTCGGAAATGCTCGACAGCCTGCCGCTGGGTGCCAGCCGCACGCTCGAAGGCGATCGCCTGCGCGCCGCGCAGGAGCGCGAGCTGATGCTGACGATCAAGGAAATCGACGGGGTTGAATCGGTCCGCGTGCATATCGCCAAGGCCGAACGCTCCGTCTTCGTGCGCGACGATGTCGCGCCGTCGGCTTCGATCATGGTGCGCATGGCGGCCGGTCGCCAGCTTGCCGAAGGGCAGGTCGCGGCGATCGTCAATCTGGTCGCGGGATCGGTGCCCGGCCTCTCGCCCGACGCGGTGCGCGTGGTCGATCAGCACGGCAAGCTGCTGACCGACAGGAGCGAAGGCCCCGGCAACGAACGCCTCGATCTGCAGACGCAGATGGAAGGCAAGCTGACCGCGCAGGTCGACCAGCTGCTCAGCCCGATGATCGGTGCGGATGCCTTTTCGAGCCAGGTGCAGGTCGAACTCGACATGAACGAAGTCACCTCGGCGCGCGAAAGCTACGACAAGGATGGCGTGGTGCGTCGCGAGACGACGCAGCAAAGCTCCGCCTCGCAGCCGACTGCCAGCGGGATTCCGGGCGCGACCGCCAACACCCCGCCCGCCGACCCGCAGCTCGCCGATCGCGCGCCGCAGGACACTCCGCCGGCAAGCGAAGCGCCCGCCGTGGCCGACAGCTCTGCCACGCGCACCTACGAGCTGGGCCGCGAGGTCTCGGTTTCCAACCTGACGCCGGGCGCGCTCAAGCGCGTTTCGGTCGCGGTGGCGATCGACAAGAACGCGATGAAGGGTGCCAACGCCGCCGACATCAAGAAGATCGAGGAACTGGTCGCTGCCGCCGTCGGCGCGCAGGACGCGCGCGGCGACAAGGTGACCGTCGTGATGCGCCCCTTCAGCGAAGCGACCGTGGTCGAACCGCCGTTCTACGAAACCAGCTGGTTCGCCATGATCGTGCGGAATGTCGTCGCGCTGATCGCGGTCCTGCTCGTGCTGCTGCTGGGCGTGCGGCCTGCCCTCAAACTGTTCAAGTCGAAGGGCGGCAAGGCCGACAGGAATGCCGCGGACGCCGAAGGCTCCGCCCAGCGGCTCCCGGCACCGGCCACGATCGACCGCGAAGGGCTCGACGCGCAGATCCAGGCCGCGCAGCGGATCGCGCGCGAACAGCCCGAGGACGCCGTGATGGCGCTGCGCCGCATGCTTGCCGAACCAGTACCGGGCGAGGTCGTGCGATGAGCGACATGACCACGCACACACCGGGCGGGATCGATCGCGCCGCGATCATGATCATGCTGATGAACGAAGAGGACGCGACCAGCATCCTTTCGCAGATGGAACCGGGTGAACTGCGCCAGCTCGCCTCGCGCATGTGTTCGCTGGGCGAAATCGATCCGCAGTCCATCTCGGATGCGATCAGCGGCTTCTCGCGCTCGATCGATACCGGGTCGATCTCCGCCCACGGGCGGGTCGACAGCGTCAAGCGGATGCTGACCAGCGCGGTCGGCGACATGAAGGCGGACAGCCTGATCCGGCAGGTCGCGCCCGAGCAGAAGGCAGAACCCTCGCCCACGCTCGCCGTGCTGCGCTGGCTCGATCCCGAAGTGATCGCGGAAATGCTGGCGGAAGAACACCCGCAGGCGATCGCGGTGCTGCTGTTGCAGCTCGACACCGATACCGCCGCCGCGACGCTCGCCGCGCTGCCGCGCGATCTGCACACGCCGGTGCTGCACCGGGTCGCGCGCCTCGGCCCGGTCTCGCGCCAGGCGATCGAAATTCTCGAAGAAACCGTCGAGGGCATGATTCAGCAGCGCCACGGCTCCGTCCCGCTGACGATGGGCGGGGTCAAGGAAGCGGCCGAGATCATCAACCGCGCGCATCGCAGCGTGGAAAAGGAAGTGATGCCCAAGATCGGCAAGATCGACAAGATCCTGCACCAGCAGCTCGAAAACGAGATGTTCAAGTTCGAACACCTGTTCGTGCTCGATGCCAAGCAGATCGGCACGCTGCTGCGCGAGGTCGAAAGCGAAACGCTGATCAACTCGCTGCGCGGCCTGAACGAAGAGGATCGCGAGATCTTCTACGGCGCCATGTCGACCCGCGCCGCCGACGGCCTGCGCGACGAAATCGAGAGCATGGGCCGGATCAAGCGCGCCGAGGTCGATTCGGCGCAGCGCGAAGTGATTGCGGTCGCCAAGCGCCTGATCGCAGACGGCGAACTGATCATGGGCGAAGCCGATGACGACTACGTATAGGCTGCCTCTCAACGAACTGCGCGAGCGGCGCGGGTTCACACCCCACGCCAGCTTTCACGGCGGTTTTGCCGCGAACGATTCAACCCCACCGGGTACAGGCAAGGCCGATCCGGTCGCCGATGCCTACGCCCGCGGGCGCGAGGAAGGTCGCAGCGCCGCGATGGCCGAATTTGCCGCCCAGCGCGCCGAAGAGGACGCCGCGCGCGCGGACATCACCCTCGCCTTCGCCCGCTTCGACGCCGAGAGCGCGAAGCAACTGCGCGAACGCCTGCGCGAAACCGTGATCGCGCTGTGCGAGGACGCGGTGCTGCCGCTAGCGCTCGATACTCAAGGGCTCGTGCGCCGGGTGGAAGCCGCCGCCGCGCTGCTCCAGCGCAAGACCGACGAGCGGGTCGTCCGCCTCAACCCGAGCGATCACGCGCTAGTCCTGCCGCAGATCGACCCCAACCTCACGCTGCTGCCCGATCCGAGCATCGAGCGCGGCGGACTGCGGATCGATACCGACGACGGCGGGGTGGAGGACGGCCCGACTCAGTGGCGCCAGGCCATCGCCGAAGCGCTGGCGCAGTGCTGAAACCGAAACCATGCTGAACCTGATCGACGAGACCCTTGGCAGTTTTTCGGGCGGCTCGGTCGATCTCGCACCACGCCGCTTCGGCCGCGTGGTCGCGTGCGACGGCGGCCTGATCGAGGTCAGCGGGCTCGGCGTACCGATCGGCAGCGTGTGCTCGATCGTCCACGGCGGCGGGCAACAACACCTCGCCGAAGCGATCGGCTTTCGCAATGGTCACACGATCATGATGATGCTCGGCGACACCGTGCTGCTGCGCCCCGGCGCGATGGTGCGGCCCGAGGGTCGCCCCGGCATGGTCCAGGTGGGCCACGCATTCCTCGGCCGTGCGGTCGACGCGTCGGGCCAGCCGATCGACGGCGGCGGGCCGGTCAACGCGACGCGCGAATGGCCTGCGGGCGGCTGGCGCACGAGCGCGCTAGACCGCGCCAGCGTGGCGCATCCGTTCGACACCGGCATCCGGTCGCTCAATGCACTCACGACCATCGGGGTCGGGCAGCGCGTGGGCATCATGGCCGGTTCGGGCGTGGGTAAATCGGTGCTGATGGACATGATCGTGGGCGGCGCGGAAGCCGACGCGATCGTGGTCGGCCTGATCGGCGAACGCGCGCGCGAAGTGTCCGACTTCGTTGCCCGTCATATGAGCGGCCCGGCGGCTGAGCGGACCGCGATCGTCGCGGTGCCCGCGGACCATGCGGCCAATCTGCGGCTGCGCGGCGCGATGCTCGCCACCTCGATTGCCGAGGAACTGCGCGCGCAGGGCAAGAAGGTGCTGCTGATCCTCGACAGCCTGACCCGCGTCGCGCACGCCGCGCGGGAAATCGGCATGCTGCTGGGCGAGCCCGGCGCGGCGCGCGGCTACCCGCCCTCCGCCCTGTCGACGATTACCAAACTGATCGAGCGGGCCGGGAACTCTGCAGAGAGTGGCGGTGCAATTACAGGTATTTACACCGTCCTCGCCGATGGGGACGACCAGAACGACCCGGTGGTCGACACCGCGCGATCGATCCTCGACGGGCATATCGTGCTGTCGCGCGATATCGCGCAGCGCGGGCGCTATCCGGCGGTCGACGTCGGCGCCTCGCTCAGCCGCGTGATGAACGACATTGTGCCGCCCGCGCATGTGGTCGCGGCGCGCAAGTTCCGCGCGCTCAACGTCGTCTACGAGGAAAACCGCGACCTTGTGCTGATGGGTGCCTACCGCCCGGGGCAGGACGCGACGCTCGACAAGGCGATCGCGATGCACGAATCGATGTCCGCCTTTCTCGGCCAGGACGTGGCCGAGCATGTCGGCCTGTTCGAAGCTGTCGGCCAGTTGCAGGAGCTGATGGCCGATGACGCCTGAGCAGCGCCGCTTCAGGCGCACCCGGATGATTGAGCGGGTGCGGACGGTCGAACAGCGCCAGTCGGCGCTCGCCGCCGCCGAGGCTGAGGCGCAGCGCGCACGGCTCGACGCGGTTTCGAACAAAACCCGCGCACTCGCCGCGCACTATGCCAGCGCAACCGACGCGACCGACGCGCAGAGCCTGCGTCGGTCGGGTGCGATGAGCAGCCATTTGCGCGATCTCAGCCATGTTGCGGAACGCCACGCGCGCGACGCACGGACTCAGTCCGAAGCCTCTATGGCAGCGCTGGCGCAGAACGAACGGCGCCGCCGCCGGGCGGAGGAAGACTATCGCGAAGCCGCGAGCGCGCTGCGCGAAAAACTGGCCCTGCGCTGAGGGTTCTGCGGCCCCCGCTGCGGGTTGGCACGTATCTTGAATGAAGCTCCCCGACCAAGCGACGGGGCCTTCATGACAGCACTTTCTCTCAATATCGCTTCCTCCAAATCGATCGACTTCGCGGGCATCCCCGTCGAAAGCCTGCCCCCGCTCGAAGCGGGGCGCACGTTGCCGCAGGCGTTTGCCGATGCGCTGGGAAAGGCGAGCAAATCCGCCGCCGAAGCGACGACCGAGGGTGAGGGAGAAGGCGCTGGCGAAGGCGGAACGGTAGCCGGTGAAGCCTCTGCCGAACCCGTCGTACCGGGCGCCAAGGGTGAGGCGCGTGTCGGAAGCACGGTGCTGCCCGACACTGCCGAGACCGCGGTGAACGTGCCCGGCGCAGGCTCGCAGGATACCTCGAGCAACGGCAACGTCGCGGCGACCGGCAAAGACTTGCCGCCCGCGCGGCCCGCAATTGCCGCCGCGCCAGAGGGGGAGGACACCGCCGTCGCAGCAACGCCCCCCGCGCCGAAAGGTAAGACAGCGGGCACGGACAGCGCTTCTCCAGCAGTGGTTGCATCCGATCCCGTCATCCCGACCGCCAGTCAGCCGAAGCTTGCCAAGGCTGGCGCTGAGAAATCCGCACCTATCGAGGTGGAGAGCGAAGGTGCGAAGCCTGTGCGCGCCGACACGCGGCCTATCGATAGCAAGGTCGATAGCGAGGACGACACGCAGGAGGCCACCCCCCCGCAAGTCGTTGCGACGCAGGTCGCGCTTCCCGCGACCGGCACGATTGCGATCACCGCAGGTCAGGTCGCCGTAGCAAATGAGGCTCGCGGCGGCGGCACCATAGCTGGAAAACCCGCCGCAAAGGCCGGCACCGCCCTGCCGCCAACCGCCAGCACCGTGCTGCCCGGTGAAGTTGGCGTGCAGACATCGCAGGTCGCCAAAGAAGCCGATCCGCGTCAGGGCGATGCAGATCCTCGCCAGCACGCCCAAGCGCGATCCAGTGCCGCACGCGCTCCAGCTGGCAAGCCCGCGCAGGAGAGCCCGCAGACCGGGCTCAGCCTGCAACTGCGCGCAGCCGAAAGGCCGGTGGCGCAGGCCGAGGCACACTCGCCAGCCGCTCAGGGCAACACGCTCTCCACAACCACGCAGGGCATTGTCGCTTCGACGCCCCTCGCCTCGACTTCTCCGGCTCCGATCGTCGCCACAACGACGGCAGGCTCGCTGCCCCAGTTTCCCGAGCTGGCAGAGCTGGTCGACCGGATCGCCGCCGCGCGGCACAGCGCGGGCAGCGCCACCGCGACCATCGCGGTGGCGCACAAGGAACTGGGCAACCTCTCGCTGACCTTCGAGGCGAGCGGCAACAAGCTCGATGTCGAAGTCGCCGCGCAGGATAGCGAAACGCAGCGCTCTATCGCCGCTGCGATCGCCGCCGATCGCCCGCACATCAGGGTCGGCGAAATGCAGACGCAGGCACCCGCGCAGACGCTCCACAGCCAGCTCGCCAGCTCGGCCCAGGGCGGCGGCACCGACGCGCGCCAGTCTGGCATGGCGGGCAATGCGCAGGGCGATCGAGGCGGCGACTCTCGCCAGTCGGGTCGCCAGCCCGACAGCGGCCAGCGCCGCCCCGGCTCCGAGCCGAAATCGGACGGCGGAATTTACGCCTGATTAACCATCGCGATCTAGACGAGATTAACCATGAGCAAAGACGCTGAAATGCCCGACGAAACGCCCCCGAAGAAGAAGGGTGGCAAGCTGAAAATGCTGATCGCCGCGTTCGTCCTCCTCGCCGCAGGCGGTGGTGGTACCTATGCCGCCTACGCCACCGGCATGATCGGCGGCGCGCATGTCGAGAAAAAAGACAAGGGCCCGCAATTCGTCCTCAAGGGCGAGGAAGACCCCTACGCGGTCGCCAGCGAGAAAGAGGGCGAAGGCGGCAAGAGCGTCCACGGCAGCGGCGGCAGCAAGTACCGAACCGCCTATTACGAATTTCAGGAGGACTTCACCTCCAACCTCGCCGGGGGCGCGAACCTGATTCAGGTCAGCCTCGCCGCGTCGACGATGAAGGACGGGCGCGTGCTGATGTGGCTGCACGATCACGAGCTGTCGATCCGTTCGCGCATCCTGGTCGAGCTGGCCTCCACCCAGATGGGCGACGTCGAATCGGCGGAAGGCAAGATGGCGCTGCAGAAGCGCCTGACCAAGGCGATCAACGAAGAGCTGGTCGCGCACGAAGGATTTGGCGGGGTCGACAACGTCTACTTCCGCTCGCTCATCGTCCAATGATCGAAGGCGCCGCCCCGACCGGCGTGGCCCGTGCCGCGCAGCACTGCGAGGAGCTGCTCTCGAACACGCTCGAGACGGCCGACATCGCAGGCGATTTCGCGCGCTTCGGCACGCGGCTGGCGCGCGCGCTGCAACCGAAGCTGGCGGCGCTGTTCGATGTCCGCAAGCTTGAGACAGAGCTGGTCGAGTGCACCGCCTGCGCGGCGAACGAGCTCGACCGTCAGCTTGGTGCGAACATGCACCACGCCCGCTTCGCGCTCGGCCCCAAGGGGCTCGGCGTGATGGCAAGCGCCCGCGTCAGCGCGCTGATCGGGGAATTCGACCGGATGCTGGGCGGCGATGGCGAAGGCCCGGCCGAGGCCGCCGCTCTGCCCGCTTCGGCCAACCGCTTCGCGCGGCAGATAGAGGCCGAGCTGCTCGGTGCCTGCATCGAGGCGACAGGTCGCGGCGATCTGACCGCAGCCGAGCGCGGCAGCACTCTCAACGATATCGTCTCGCTCGCCGCACACGCACGCGTGCACACCGCGACGATCGCGGTGATCCGGCCGGACCTGCCCAAGCTGGTGATCGCCTTCAGCACCTGCGAGGCAAGCTTCGCCCAGTTCGCCAGCGACACTCCTACCGGCAGCCCGGTGCGGCGCAGAATCGGCGACGGGCCGATCGAAGGTTCCGCGCTCGGCAATATCGAACTCGCGACCACCGCCACGCTGGTCGACATGGTGATCCCGCTGTCGCGGATCGTCGCGCTGCGGGTGGGCACGATGGTGCCCGTGCCGATCCAGCGCAGCGTCCCGCTGAGCATTGCGGACATCACCATCGCCCACGGGGGCGTGGGCGCGCTCGACGATCGCGTCGCTCTCGAAATCCATCACACCGCCTTTGCGAAGGACACATAAGCCATGACCATGCCATTCGATGGCTACGGCCTGATCCAGGAAATCGATGTCCGCCTGACGGTGGAACTCGGGCGCAAGAACCTGCCCCTGCGCGAGATTCTCGCGCTGGGCGAGAACAGCGTTGTCGAGCTGGACCGGCTGACCGACGAACCGCTCGACATCATGGTCAATGGCCGCCTGATCGCGCGCGGCGAAGTGGTGGCGCAGGGCAATCGCTTCGCGATCCGCATCCTCGAACTCGCAGGCCCCGCCGCGCCGACCAACACGCCCATGCAAGCTCCGCACATGGCTCCGCAGGGCGGCCAGCCGCAGGTCGACGACCGCCGCGCGCCGCCGCCGACGGTGGAACAGATCTGATGCTGATCTACATCCTCAAGCTGCTGATCCTGCTGCCGCTGATCGGCGCGATGATCTGGGGCAGCCTGAAACTCGCCAAGCGCATGCAGGGCCAGTTCGGCGGGCCGGCGGGCGGCGGCGAAAAGGCCGTGCGCGTGGTCGAGACGACCATGCTTTCGCCCACGCTGCGGCTCGCGGTGATCGAATTTCACGGCAGGGAGATCCTCGTCTCCACCTCGAAGGGCGGGCTCACCCGGCTGGCCGAGGCACCGGCGCGGGCACGGCCTGCGACCGAGGAAACCGCGTCCGACATGACGGAGATCGCTGCGTGATCGCGCGCCTCATCAAGTGCGCCGCCGCATTCGGCGCGCTGGCCTACACAACCGCGGCCTCAGCCGCTGCCGCCGTGCCGACCGACAGCGCCGCTGCCGGTGCGCTCGACCGCGCCTTTGGCGAGCTTGGCGGGGCGGGCGGCGAACCGCTGAGCCTGTCGCTCCAGCTGCTCCTCGTCATGGGGCTGCTGACGATCCTGCCCGCGTTGCTGCTGATGATGACCAGCTTCACGCGCATCATCGTGGTGCTGGCAATCCTGCGGCAGGCGCTGGGCCTGCAACAATCGCCGCCCAACCAGGTGCTGATCGGGATCAGCCTGTTCCTGTCGCTGTTCATCATGGCGCCCACGCTCGACCGGGTGAACACCGCCGCGATCGAGCCCTATTCGGGCGGCACGATCAATGCCGAGGTCGCGATCGAACGCGCCGGGGGCGAATTCCACAAGTTCATGATCAAGCAGACGCGCGAAACCGACCTGCAGATGTTCGCCAACATCGCCGACGCGCCCAAGTTCAAGAGCCCGCAGGACGTGCCCTTCTCGATCCTCCTGCCCGCCTTCGTGACCAGCGAATTGAAGACCGCGTTCCAGATCGGCTTCATGCTGTTCCTGCCCTTCCTCGTCATCGACCTTGTCGTCTCATCGGTGCTGATGAGTCTCGGCATGATGATGATGAGCCCGATGATCGTATCGCTACCCTTCAAGCTGCTGCTGTTCGTCCTTGTCGACGGGTGGGCGCTGCTGATGGGGTCCCTCGCCTCCAGCTTCATGTGATCTGACCAATGGACGAAATGTCGCTCCTCCTTTCGCTGGCCGACCGGATGCTGTGGACCACCGCGCTGGTGGCCGCGCCGATCCTGCTGGCCGCACTCGGTCTGGGCCTCGTCATCGGGCTGATCCAGGCCGCGACCTCGGTGAACGAACAGACGCTCACCTTCGTGCCGAAGCTGGCCGCGGTCGCCTTCGTCCTCGTCGTGCTCGGCGCGTCGATGATGGCGCTGGTGACCGACTTCACGCAGGACATCTTCGTCGAGATCGCCCGGATCGGGCACTAGGACAGGGGCGATGATCGCGCTCGACTTCGGGCTTGGCGGGCTGGAAGCCGACGTCTGGCGCGTCGCCTTCCTGATGACGCGGATCGGCGCAGCGCTGCTCGCCGCGCCGTTCTTCGGGGCATCCAACGTGCCCGTCATGGTGCGCGTTTCCTTCACCGGAGCGATGGCGATCTTCGTCTCGATCTGGCTGCCCGATATCGCCACGCCCGAAGCCCTGCTGACGATGGACGGAATGCTCGCGCTGGCGGGCGAGGCGCTGGTCGGGCTGACGCTCGGCTTCGTCCTCCAGATCGCCTTCGCCGCGCCGACCATCGCCGCCGAGGTGATCGGCGGCAGCATGGGGATGAGCATGGCGCAGACGAGCGATCCGGGCACCGGCGGCACGACGACTGCCTTCGGCCAGTATTTCATCATCGTGCTGACGCTGATCTTCCTCGCCACGGGCGCGCACCTGCAATGGATCGCGCTGGTGACCGAAAGCTACCGCGCCTTCCCGCCGGGCCAGACCTGGCTCGGGCCCGACCGCTTCGAAGCCATCTTCATGTTCGGCGGCGCGCTGTTCGAAACCGCGCTGCGCATCGCACTGCCGGTCACGCTGATCCTGCTGCTGGTGCAGATCGTCACCGGCATATTGAGCCGCTCCGCCCCATCGCTCAACCTGTTTGCGCTGGGCCTGCCCGCGGGCGTGCTGGCGGGAATCGCCGCGCTGATCATCGCCGCGCCGCTGATCTACGACCAGTTCGGCGATCTCGTCGAACAGGGGCTGGCGCAGACCGAAAGCGTGGTCGCACGATGAGCGAGACCGCCGGCGAAAAGACATTTGCCCCAACCGAGAAGCGCCTGCGCGATGCCGCCAACAAGGGCGACGTGCTGCGTTCCAAGGATCTGGGCACGGCGGTGGTGATGCTGGTCGGCGCAGCCTGGCTCGCCTTTGGCGGGCCGTGGCTGCTGGCCGATATGTCCAACCTGCTGCGCGAGGCGTTCAATTTCGACAGCGACGAGATCGCACGGTTCCAGCCCGACGAGCTGCTGATGCAGGGGCTGAATGCTGCATTGCCGCCGATCCTCGCACTGGCGGTGCCGGTGGTCCTCGTCACGCTCGCCAGCCAGCTTGCCTTCGGGCGCGGCCGGTTCGTGGCCAAGAACCTCGAATTCAAGCACACCCGCATCAACCCGATGTCGGGCCTCAAGCGCATGTTCGGCCCGACCGGGCTGATCGAAATGGGCAAGGGGCTGCTCAAGGTCGGGCTGCTCGGGTCGATCGCGGGGCTGTGGTGGTACAATTCCTACGACGGCTTGCTCGGGCTGGGGCGCGGCAATCTCTCCGGCCAGCTGACGACCGCGTGGGAATCGGTCATTTCGCTGTTCGTCGCGCTGTGCGGTGGGCTGATCGTGATCGCGGCGGTCGACCTGCCGATCCAATGGGTCCGCCGGAACAAGAAGCTCAAGATGAGCCACCAGGAAATGCGCGACGAGA
>CAZNOY010000024.1:0-21547 GCA_964574905.1 uncultured Citromicrobium sp.
GCTGCCCGCCCGAGAAGTTCAAGGCCTTCCGCGAAGCGCACCCCGATCACATCGCCTTGACCTACATCAACTGCTCGACCGAGGTGAAAGCGCTCTCGGACGTGATCGTGACCAGCTCCAGCGCGGAAACGATCATCAGCCAGATCCCCGAGGACCAGCCGATCTTCTTCGGGCCGGACCGGCACCTTGGCGGCTATCTCAACCGCAAGTTCAACCGTGACATGTTGCTGTGGCCGGGCGTGTGCATCGTGCACGAAGCCTTCAGCGAGACCGAGCTGCTCAAGCTGAAAGCCCAGCACCCCGGCGCGCCGATCGCCGCGCATCCCGAGTGCCCGGCCGCGATCGTAGATCATGCCGATTATGTCGGTTCGACCAGCGGCATCCTGCAATTCGCCGAGACCTTCCCCGGCGACACGCTGATCGTCGCGACCGAACCGCACATCATCCACCAGATGGAAAAGGCGCTGCCGAACAAGACCTTCATCGGTGCGCCGGGCGCGGACGGCAACTGCAACTGCAACATCTGCCCCTACATGGCGCTCAACACGCTGGAGAAGCTCTACACCGCGCTGCGCGACCTCACCCCGCAGATCGAGATCGAGGAAGGCCTGCGCCTCAAGGCCAAGCAGAGCCTCGACCGGATGCTGGAAATGGCCAGCGGCACCATCGGCAAGGGCGATCTGGGCAAGATCGGCTGATGAGCAAATATGATGAACTGGTTTCGAGAAACCCGCTAACCCTTACGCAGAGGGAGCGAAAAAAGCACCTTGAGGCGCTGTGGGCACTTCGCGAAGAAATGCGAGCCAACCATGTTACCCCCTCCGTTAGTCAGGTAAATCAAGAGATAGAGTTTACACAATTTGCAATCGCCAATGAAAGCAACTCGCGACTGGCAAAGGTTGCCATTCTCTCATCCATACTAGCCGTAATAATTGCGCTAATAGGAATACTCTGAAATCCCGGCATTGGTGACGTCGAAAAAGGCCGGGGCGATCCACCACCCCGGCCTCTCACATTGAACCGTCAGGGAGACGATCCGCAGAAATTGGGCTCGCAAGTCTAGGGCGCGCGGCGCAGGCCCGGGCCGCCGGTGTTCGGCTTTTCGGGGGCGGAGGCCATCGCATCGGCAGCGGGCATGTAGCCTTCGAACGCGCTCCGGCGCAGCACAAAGCCGGTGAGGATCAGGCCGTAGACGAGCTTGGTCATGATGTCGGCGAAGGAGAAGATCGCCTGGCGCGCAATCACGATCTCGGCGGTCGCGCCCAGTTGCGGCAGCGCATAGCCGATCGGGTAGAGGCCCCAGGTGGCAAGGAAGAACCACCAAAGGTTGTTGGGCCAGGGCTTCAGGATGTCAGGCGTGTTGTTCATCCCCGAAATCAGCGTCTGGCGCACTTCCAGGATCAGCCACAGGAAGAAGATCGTCGAAATCACGCCCCACAGGTTGAGGTGCGAGAAATCGCCGACCGCGCCGAACTGGCCGTAGAGACCGGTCAGGATCATCAGCACACCGGGCACAGCCATCCGCAGCGAACGGCGATGCACGTCGGACTGGCGCAGCCCCATCGCAATCGCCAGCTGGCTGAGCAGGATCGGCACGGAGATGACCCAGCTGCCATAGCGATAGGCGTTGGTGAACAGCTCGTTTTGGGTCAGCGGTCGGTAGGCGCCGTCGACGAAGGCATAGCTTTCCTTCCACAGCGAGAATTCCTGGAGCAGGCAGAGACCCGCGCACCCCATCACCACTGCCGAGAGGACCGGCACAGGACGATAGCGCGGCGCAAGGTTCTTCGCGCTCATCAGAAAGTACAGAATGAAGGCGAAGAACGCCGCGTAGCTGACCATCAGGATCAGCGACACCAGCTGATACTGCTGACCGGTCAGGTTGACGACATTCTCGATACTCGCGAGCGCGGTGTTGGCCTGCGCGATCGCGGGTTCGGTAACCGTGTTGTCGGAAATGCTGGCAACCATGAAAGTCCTTTCGCGGGGCGGGACGCGACCGGCTCCGCCACAGGCGCGCTCATTCGCAGGAAGCAATCGGTTGTGCAATTGCGGTAACCTTAATCTGCCCGTCCGCGTTTCGTCGCGAGACAAACGCCGCGCGAGTCCCTAATCCGGCGGTATCAGAAGGAGATTTCGCGACGCTATGGTGGCCAGATTGCGCAAGTTGTGGAGCGACATCAACGCCAGCTACTGGTTCTTCCCGGGCCTGTTCGCGATCGGGGCCCTGCTGCTGGCGATCCTGACGGTCGAGCTTGACCGGCGCGGACAGACCGGCTGGATCGATCAGCTCAACTGGCTGCCGCCCGCCCGGCCCGAGGGGGCGAGCAACATGCTGACCGTGATCGCCGGTTCGATGATCGGGGTCGCCTCCACCGTGTTCTCGATCACCATCGCCGCGGTCGCCTATGCCAGCGGCAATTACGGTCCGCGCCTGCTGACCAATTTCATGGAAGATCGCGGCAACCAGCTGAGCCTGGCGACCTTCATCGGCACCTTCGTCTACGCGATCACCGTGCTGCTGTCGGTGCGCATGCCCGATGAAGCCGAAACCTATCTGGCCTCGGGGGGATACAAGGGCTTCGTTCCGCAGCTGTCGCTGCTGATTGCGTATATGTGGATGGCCGTTTCGGTCATGGTGCTGGTCTACTTCCTCAACCATGTGCCCTCCTCGATCCGGATCAATGCCGTGCTCGAGGGGATCGGACGCCGCCTGCTGTCCGCGATCCGCAAGAATTTCGACGAGCCGATGAAGGCACGCGTGGAGGGCGAGGTGCGCGAGGGAACGCCCGTCTTTGCGACCGGCACGGGCTATATCCAGGTGATCGACTGGCACCAGCTGCTCGAGGTGGCGCGCGACAGCGGTGCCGAGTTGCAACTCGCGGTGCGGACGGGGGACTTCGTCCATCGCTCGGTCGCGATCGGGTATTGGTCGGAAGAACCCTCGGAAGATTACGCCGAAAAGGTGCGCGATTGCTTCGCGCTGGGCGAAGCGCGAACGCCGACGCAGGACATGCATTTCATGATGGACGAGCTGGTCGAGATTGGCCTGCGTGCGCTCTCGCCCGGTATCAACGATCCCTTCACCGCGATTTCCGCGCTCCACTGGATCGGTGCGGCGACCGCCGAACTGGGCAAGCGCGATCTGAACTGGTCGGTGGGCGAACCCGACGATGACGGGCGGCATCCCTTGCGCCCGATGGCGGACGATTTCGGGCACTACGTCAGGCGCGGGTTCGGCACGATCCGCTCTGCCGTCGCGACCAGCCCGGCGGCGGCGACGGTGATGTTCGATTCGCTCGAAAGCACGGCGGCGACGATCACCGACCCCCAGCGCCACAAGGTCGTGCGCGACGAAGCGCATCAGCTGATGCGGCAGGCGAAGGCCAATCTTGTCGGGCCCGATCTGGAGCAGGTGGAGGCGCGCTACGCGCTGTTCCAGAAGCGGACCGTCGACCACCCCGAATAGGCGTCAGCCCACCCGCGCGCGAGCCACGGCCAGTGCCGCGCCGACCATCGCCATGCCTATAAGGTCGAGCGGGGCGAGCGACTCGCCGAACGCGAAATATCCGCAGGCGACCGCCACCGCAGGCTGCGTCAGCAAGGCCAGCCCGATGATGATCGGCGGGAATGCGCGCAAGGCGAACACCAACAGACCCTGCCCGATCACCTGGCTGAGCAGCGCAAGCACCACCAGCGGCGCCCAGTCGTGCGGCCACACCGGCTCTCCCCTCAACAGCGCGATCACCAGCAGCACCGGCGCGCCGACCAGGCACACCCGCGCCAGAAGCCCCCAGCTGCCAAGCGTCTTGCGCGCATCCTGCAGGCACAGCAGGTACACCGCGTAAAGCAGCCCGGCAGCGATGCAGAACAGGTCGCCCACCAGCGTGCCCGCGCTGATCTGCGCACTACGCCCGAGCAGGATCGTCGACCCGCCCAGCGCCAGCACGATTGCCATCCATTCGAACCGGCTGGGCAGGCTGCGCGCGACCGCTAAGCCCCAGAACAGCAGCACGATGCTGCCTGCGTTGCCGAACAGCGATGCATTGCCCAGCCGTGTCCGCTCGATCCCGACATGCCAGCTGGCGAGGTCCAGCGCGAAGGCGACTGCGCCGAGAGCGACCAGCAGCGCCGTCCGCCGGGAGACGCCCAACACCGGCTGCCCGGCGCGGCGCGCGATCAGCCAGATCAGCGGCAATGCCAGGGTGACGCGCCAGAATCCTGCCGCCACGGGGCCGCTATCAGCCAGCCTCACCGACCACGGGCCCAGCGCCAGCGCGACGTTTCCCGCGATCAGCGCCCCCCAGTGATAGCCGCGCGGAGCGGTGCTTTGCGCCGTCAAAGACGATCTATCCAGCCTATCGGTTGCCGTGCCCATCGCCTGCCCCTAGGTGCTGTTGTAAGCTACGGGTCAACCAAAATCGGGAGCTTCCCTGAATGCACGACGCCTTGTTCCAGCCGATCCGCCTGGGCGCGATCAACGCCCCCAACCGGATCCTGATGGCCCCGCTGACCCGCGGGCGCGCTACACCGCCGGGATTCGTTCCCAATACGCTGATGGAAACCTATTACCGCCAGCGTGCGAGCGCGGGCCTGATCATCACCGAGGGAACGGGGATCAGCGTCGAAGGGCTCGGCTGGCCCAACGCGCCGGGCATCTGGAACGAGGAACACGTCGAAGGCTGGAAGCCGATTACCGACGGTGTGCATGAGGATGGCGGGCGGATCGTGCTGCAATTGTGGCACATGGGGCGGCTGGTGCACCCCGATTTCCTCGGCGGCGAACCGCCGGTCTCCGCCAGCGCCACCACCGCGCCCGGCCCCGCCCACACGCCCGAGGGGCGCAAGGAGCATGCGCAGGCGCGCGCGCTGCCGATCGAAGAGATCCCCCGCGTGGTCGAAGATTACCGCAAGGCCGCCGCCAATGCGAAGGAAGCCGGGTTCGACGGGGTGCAGCTGCACGGCGCGAATGGCTACCTGATCGACCAGTTCCTGCGCAGCGGCACCAACCTGCGCGAAGACGACTACGGCGGCTCTCCGCAAAACCGCGCGCGGCTGCTGGGCGAAGTGCTCGACGCGCTGGTCGAGGTGTGGGGGGCGGACCGGGTCGCGCTGCGCCTGTCACCCAATGGTGAGACTCAGGGCTGCGACGATGCCAATCCGGCGGAAACCTTCGGGGCTGCCGCGCAGGTCGCACAGGATCGCGGTATCGCCTTCCTCGAACTGCGCCAGCCGGGACCGAACGGGACTTTCGGCAAGACCGATGTTCCCAAGCAGGATGGAGTCATCCGCTCGATCTTCACCGGACCGCTGGTGCTCAACAGCGATTACACTCCGGCGGAAGCGGCGCAGGACATCGAGAGCGGACGCGCCGACGCGATCAGCTTCGGCCGGCCATTCATTTCCAATCCCGATTTGCCCGCGCGCATCGCCAAGGGGGCCGAACTGGCGGAAAACGTCAATGTGCCGCAAAGCTGGTATCTGCCCGGCCCAGCCGGATATACCGACTATCCGACGATGGAAGAGGAAGAAGCAGCGGCGAGCGCCTGAGGCTCGCCTGAAGCGCCGGCAGGGGCGACGCTACTCGTCGTCGTCCTTGTCGCTGGCCTTCTTGTCACCATCGTCGTCTTCATCGTCGCCGCCGCGCTGCGGCGAGGACGACTTTACCTCGGCGATCGGCAGCATCGCGTCGCTGATCGTCCCGCCATAGACCTCGCCCTGAGGGCCAGCGTCCTCGGTCGCTTCGGCATCGGGCTTCTTCTCGCCGCCGCACGCGCTGAGCAGCAGCAGGGCAATGGCGGGCAATGCGAAGGCGGAACGGGTCATCGGGCGTCCTGTCGGTCGAGCGCCTCGAGAAAAGCGGGCGCGTGGCTGCGCAATGCCTCATCCCATACAGGCGGCGCAAGATCGATCCCGAGATCGGCGAGGCTGGTGACCCCGAATTCATCGATCCCGCACGGCACGATCCCTGAAAAATGCGACAGGTCGGGCGACAGGTTCACCGCAAAGCCGTGCATCGTGACCCACCGGCGCACGCGCACTCCGATCGCGCCGATCTTTGCCTCGCGGCCGTCGGGGCCGCTGGTCCAGATGCCAACCCGTTCGGGCACGGTCCACGCCTGCACCCCGAAATCGGCGAGCGTGGCGACCGCCCAGTCCTCCAGCGCATGGACGAAGCGGCGCACATCCCTGCCCCGCTGCCGCAGATCGAGCAGCACATAGCTCACCCGCTGACCCGGCCCGTGATAGGTGTAACGCCCGCCGCGCCCCGCCTCGACCACCTCGAAGCGCGGATCGAGCAGTTCGCTCGCTGCGGCGCTGGTGCCCGCAGTATAGACCGGCGGATGCTCCAGCTGCCAGATCAGCTCGCGCGCTTCGCCCGCCTCGATCGCGACATTGCGCGCTTCCATCGCGGCGAGCGCTTCGCGGTAGGGCACCCGATCGCTCGCGACGCGCCATTCAATCTTTTCAAGTCCGGGCATTTTCGTTTGCGTGGCGCAAGGCCCGACGCTTATCAAGAGGGCAAGTTTTCAGGGGATCACAATGAAATTCGAGATGAACCAGGCTTGGCAGCAGAGCATGAATCTCGTCAGCGCTAACTGGCAACTGCTGCTGGTGCTGGCAGGGATTTTCCTGTTTCTGCCTTCGGTCGCGCTCACCGTCATGATGCCCGACATGTTCAGCGGGCTCGCCGGCATGAGCGACCCGGAAGAAATGAACGCGTGGATGCTGGCAAACTGGCAGTCTTTCGCCGGTGCCATGGCGCTTGCGACCTTCTTCAGTTTCGTCGGCTACATGGCCATGGTCGCCTTGATGGGCGCGCACAGGCCGACCGTCGGCGAGGCGCTGAAAATCTCGCTTTTCAGCCTGCCGAGCATCATTGCGGCCTTCATTATTTTCATTGTCGGCTACGTAGTTCTCGTTGGGATTCTCTCGATTGTCCTCGGTCTGATAGCCGGTGGGCTTGCCGCTGCGGGTCTTGGTGAAAGCGGTGCTGTGGGCGTCGTGTTCGTGCTGATGATCCCCTATGTCATCGCGCAACTCTACCTGATGTCGCGACTATCCATGACCATGCCGATCATCGTGATCGAGCACAGGCTCAACCCCTTTACCGCGCTCGCGCGCTCGTGGTCGCTGACGGCGGGCAACGGATTTCGCCTTTTCGTATTCTACGCTCTGCTGACGATCGCATATTTCGTGATCCTGATGGTCGTGTCGGTGTTCGCAGCCGGAGTTTTCGGCCTGGCAGCCCAAGGGGCGACCGCCACGATGGGGAGCGCGATCGTATCGGGGCTACTCGGCGCGGCGTTCTCGATGATCTTCAGCGGCATCGTGGTGGCGATCCACCGCCAGCTTGCCGGCCCCAACGCCGAGCAAGTGGGCGAGACGTTCGAGTAAGCCCCTCCATTCTTTCGGGGGCGATTGCCAGTAAAGCGCGCGCGGCCTAGCGTCGCGCACGCATGGCCGACGCTCCCGATCCGCATCCCCCGACCAATTTCGCCACCGGTGCTGTGCAGCCGGGCATTCCGCGCGGGCGCATGGCGCTGCTGTTCGCGGTGGTGCTCGTTTCGGCGGCGGGCAATACCGCGATGCAATCGGTCATGCCGTCGATCGGGACCGCGCTGGGCGTCGCGGACGTCTGGATCAGCCTCGCCTACAGCTGGTCGGCGCTGCTGTGGGTGATCTTCGCGCCGTACTGGGCCCGCCGCTCGGACAGGCGCGGACGCAAGGCGATGATGGCGCTGGGCCTTGCAGGCTTCGTCGCGTCGATGGGCCTGTGCGGCGCGATGCTGTGGATGGGCCTCGCCGGCTGGATCGGCCCGCTGGTCACGCTGCTGCTGTTCGCGCTGTGCCGCTCTCTCTACGGACTGCTCGGCTCGGCTGCGCCGCCCGCGGTGCAGGCCTATGTCGCCAGCCGCACGCCCCGCGCCGGGCGCACGCAGGCGCTCTCGCTGATTTCGTCGAGCTTCGGGCTGGGGACTGTCATCGGCCCCGCCCTCGCCCCGCTGCTGGTGTTTCCGCTCGCCGGCCTCACCGGCCCGTTCTTCGCCTTCGCTGCAATCGGGATCGTGGCGATCGTCGCGCTGCGGCTGCGCCTGCCCGACGACGAGCCGCGCTTTGCCGCGCGCGGTCTGGCCTTCGACGCGCCCTATGGCGGCAGCGGGGCAGGTCGCCATGCGACCGACCCACCATCCGACGAGCCAGATGTCGCGGCGGATGCGCAGCCGAGGCGGGGGCAGCAGCTCACCGCCGAAGCGGCGCAGGCACCCGAACTCAAATGGGGCGACCCCCGCATTCGGCCATGGCTGCTGGCGGGCCTGCTGGGCGGGCATGCGCAGGCGATGATGCTGGGGATCGCGGGCTTCCTCGTGCTCGACCGGCTGGGCCTGCGCGACAACCCGATGGCGGGTGCGGGTCCGGTCAGCATCGTGCTGATGACGGGCGCGTTCGCGACGCTGCTGGCGCAGTGGGGCATTATCCCGATCATGCATCTGGGCCCGCGCAACTCGACGCTTTCGGGCATGGCACTGGCGGTGGTCGGCACGGCGATCTTCGGCACGTCCAGCGATCTGCACGGCATTGCGCTCGGTTTCGCCGTCGCGGCGCTGGGCTTCGGCCTGTTCCGCCCGGGATTCACCGCTGGCATGTCGCTCTCGGTCAGCCGGCCCGAACAGGGCCAGGTTTCGGGCAAGGTCGCCAGCGTCAACGGCGCGAGCTATATCTACGCGCCTGCACTGGGCGTCTGGCTATACGGCCACAGCGACTGGGTCGGCTTCGCCGCGATCATCGCCTTTTGCGTGGCGGTGATGGTGATCGGCTGGACGCGGCTCCACCGCGACGACGCGCTGATGGCGAGCGCCGAAGACTAGGTTCTTCGCCGCCCCCGCCCCGTTCGCGGCCACCAACGCCTGTGCTAGAGGATTTCCAGCACCCGCTCCTGCGGGCGGCACAGGCGCACGCCCTTGTCGGTTTCGACCAGTGGGCGCTCGATCAGGATCGGTTCGGCGGCCATCGCGTCGAGGATCGTCGCATCGTCCGCATCGGGCAGCCCGCGCTCGACCGCATCGGTTCCGCGCCTGCGCAGCCCGTCGGCGGGCGTAATCCCGGCGTCCTTGTAAAGCTGGGCCAGCTTGTCGCGGCTCGGCGGGTTCTTGAGATATTCGACGACGGTCAGATCGAGCCCGTCCTGCTCCTCCAGCATGGCCAGCGTCTTGCGAGAGGTGCCGCACTTGGGGTTGTGCCAGATGGTTGCCTTCATGGATTTTTGTCCTTGTAATAGTGGGATCAGTCGCGGGTTGCGGGCGCGTCAGTGGCCCTGAGCGCAGGCACCTCGCGCGCGGCCTCTGCGGGCTCGATAGCGGGCGGCGGCGCGGCGTCGATGGCGCTTGCCCCGCTCGCCGCTTCGCCCGCGCGCGCTATCGCGCGCACCAGCCGGGGGTAAACCCCGCAGCGGCAGATGTTGGGGATCGCTGCATCCATTTCCTCGCGCGAGGGGGAGGGATTTCCGTCGAGCAGCGCCGCTGCCGCGATGGCTATCCCCGGCGTGCAGAAACCGCACTGGATCGCCTGTTCGGCCACCAGCGCCTGCTGCACTGGATGCGAACGATCGCGCGAGAGCCCTTCGATGGTGGTAATTACCCGCCCCTCGGCCTCGGCAATGGTGACGAGGCAGGATCGCAGCGCGACCCCGTCGACCAGCACCATGCACGCGCCGCAATCGCCGGTGCCGCAACCGTACTTGGTGCCCGTGAGATTGCTCGCATCGCGCAGTGCCCACAGCAGCGGGGTGTCGGGATCGAGCAGGTATTGCACCGGCCGATTGTTGACCGTCATCTTCGTCACGGCATCACCGACCTAATCCGCCCTAATCCGCATAAAACTCGACCAGATGGCATCGCTCGCACCGGAAGGCGCGCAGCGGCAACAGGGCCTTCTTGTCGACCTTCACGCTGCCGGTCCAGCCGGTCTTGGGCGAACCTTCTTGCCAGCGGGCGGGCTGCACCTCGCCATAGCCCATGTCGATCACGAAACCTTCGGCGCTGCGCCCGCCGCACTTGCCGCAATGGCGCGCTTCGCTGGGTGCAGGATCGTTCACTGCTGCCAGCTGTCGTCGATCCGCGTGGCCTTGCGCTTCCACGCTTCGAAATCGAACAGGCCTGCCCCGCCCTGCGACTGCATCACCGACAGATCGCGCTGGTGCACATCGACCACTTCCTGCGGAACGAGATGCGGCTCGCCCATGCCGAGCGTGGCGACCTGTATCTCGCACGCACGCTGCAGCGCCCACATCTTCACGAACATGCCCTGGATCGTCTTGTCCATCACCACGGGGCCGTGATTGCGCAGCATCAGGATCGACTTGTCGCCGAGGTTCTCGATCAGCCGGTCGCCTTCCTCGGCGCGCACGGTGACGCCCTCGAATTCGTGATAGCCGACCTGGTTCTGGAAGTTGCAGGCGTAGAAATTGGTCGGCAGCAGCCCGTCCTTGTGGCTGCACACCGCCATCGTCTCGGTTGTGTGGACATGGCAGATCGCGTTCGCCCGCTCGCCCAGATGCTTGTGGAAATGCGCGTGCTGGGTGAAGCCCGCCTTGTTCACCATGTAGGGCGAACCGCCGATATTATTGCCCTCGACGTCGATCTTCACGAGGTTGGAGGCGGTCACTTCGTCGTACAGAAGCCCGAAGGGGTTGATCAGGAACGCCCCCTCTTCGCCCGGCACCGCAAGCGAGATGTGGTTGTAGATCGATTCCGACCAGCCCAGCAGGTCGAAGATGCGATAGCACGCCGCAAGGTCGAGCCGGGCCTGCCATTCTTCCTTCGAACATTCGTAATCGAGCTTCGCCTGCGTCGCCATTGGGCCTCTCCTTCATTGTCTGTTTGCCGGGCATGATAGGCCATCGCGTGGCGCGCGCACAAGCGTGCCGATTTGGCGCTTTAGCTTGTGCAGCGTTCGGTCTACCGACCCGCGCAATGAGCAAGCAAGCCAAGCTTACGCGCGGGAGCATTCCGGGCCATCTCGTAACCCAGACCGTTCCGATGATCATCGGCGTCGCCGCGATCATGTCGATCAGCCTGATCGACGCCTACTTCATCGGCCAGCTGGGGCCCGACCCGCTCGCTGCGATCAGTTTCATCTTCCCGATCACCGTCGCCCTCACCAGCCTGGGCGTGGGCGTGATGGTCGGCATCAACTCCGTCGTCGCCCGCTCTCTGGGCGCAGGCGATCACGATCAGGCCGCACGCCGCGCCAATCTGGGCGTGGTGTTCGCGGCGGCGGTCGGGGTGACGCTCGGCGTGGCGTTGTGGCTGCTGCAGGAGCCGCTGTTCCGGCTGATGAACGCGCCCGACAACCTGCTGCCGCTGATCCGCGACTATATGGACCCGTTCGCGCTCGCCTTCCCCTTCCTGCTCGTGCTGATGGGCTTCAACGGCGTGCTGCGCGGTCAGGGCGAAGCGAAGATGAGCAGCTTCATCAACGTCGCCTACGCCGCCGTGAACTGGGTGCTCGACCCGATCATGATCACGGGCGCCTTCGGGTTCGAGGGGATGGGCATTGCCGGCGCCGCGTGGGCCACGCTGATCGGCTGGGCGGTTGCCGTGGTGCTGGCGGTGATCTGCGTCGGCAGAACGCACCTGCCGTTCAATCCCGCGCTGATCCGCGAGTGCGAGAACCCGCGTGAGCCAATCATAGCCATCATGCGCGTGGCAGGCCCAGCCTCGTTCTCGAACGCGATCAACCCCATCGGACTGTCGGTGCTGACCGCGCTGATCGCTCTCGAAGGGCAAAGCGCAGTGGCCGCTTTCGGGGCGGCGGGGCGCCTGCAGAGTTTCGCGATCGTCCCCCTGCTTGCGCTATCGGGTTCCATCGGGGCTATTGTCGGCCAGAACTGGGGCGCGAACCAGCCCGACAGATCGCGCGCCGCCGCGCGCGGTGCGGGGCTGTTTTCGGTGATCTACGGACTGGTGATCGCGGTCGCGCTGGTCGCGGCGGCCAGGTGGTTTGCAAAATTCTTCACCGACGATCCCGCCATCGTGCGGCAGTTCGCCCGCTATCTGGAGATCGCCGCATGGGGCTATGCCGGGTTCGGCCTGCTGATCGTGGGCAACGGCATCCTCAACGCGGTCGACAAGGCGGGTCTGGCGCTCGCGCAAAGCTGCGCGCGCGTGTTCCTGGTGATGCTGCCGTTCGGCTGGCTGTTGCGGCCGATGTGGGATTCGGACGCAATCTATGCGGCAGAACTCGCCGCGAACGTAATCGGCGGGCTGGTTGCGGTGGTGATCGTGCACCGGGTGCTGAGCGGCAATCGGAAGAGCGCGACGCGGAAGGTCGAGCCTAGCGCAAGCTGACCTTGCCCGGCGGCAGCGGCATGGGTGTCGCGCGGAACGGCGCGGCGAGACTG
Organism: uncultured Citromicrobium sp.; assembly: GCA_964574905.1. GTDB lineage: Bacteria > Pseudomonadota > Alphaproteobacteria > Sphingomonadales > Sphingomonadaceae > Alteriqipengyuania. Next base: position 12,404 of record CAZNOY010000024.1, read on the forward strand.
TTGCCGATCGACAGGTCGGCGAGCGAGGCCTCGTCCGCCACCCCGATATCGATGCCCTCCTGCGGCCTCCTCCGCAGCGTGCCGTGCAACCGGTCCCACAGGCTCAGCCCGCTCGTCCAGTTGCTGCTCATCTCCTCGGGCACCTTGGAATGGTGGACCCCGTGCATTTCCGGCGTGGTGAAGGCGAGCGAGAGGCGGTCGTCCCACGGCTCGGGCAGGCGCAGGTTCGAATGGTGGAACAGCACCGAGGCATCGAAGAAGCGCCGGTGCGCGAGCAGTGTCGCCGGGTCCGCGCCGGTCAGCACGACCTGCGCCACGCGGAACGGCAGCGAGATCACCATGTCGGCTGCGTGGAAGCGCAGTGCAGTGGTCATGTCCATGTCCGGGTCGATGTGATGCACCCGGTGAAAGCGCCACAGGAAGGGCACGCGGTGGGTTGCGATGTGCCACCAGTAGTAGGCGTAATCCATCGCCGCGACGCCCAGCGCCACCTTCAAGGCACGCGGCAGTGGCAGATGCGGGAGCAAGCCGCGCCGCGCCCGCACGTTGGCTTGCGCCAGCCGCTTGAGCAGCGGCATCTCAACTGCGGTGACCACCAGCATCGTGCCCGCACCCAGCGCGAGATTGCGCACCTGCCTGGTGGCGGTGTCGTGCGTCTGACGGCGCAAGGGTCGCGCACGCTCGGCCAGCCACAACCCGCCGATCAGGGCGGCGCCCGCAATCGCGAGGGGAGAAATGCGCGCCATGCCCACATCTTATGGGAAAGGCCCGCGCTTGTCGCTATGCCAGCGGCACAATGACGCCCGAGATCGCGATTTTCGCCCGCTGGCCGGAGCCGGGCAAGGCCAAGACCCGGCTGATCCCGGCGCTGGGGGCCGAGGGCGCGGCGAAACTCTACGCCAAGCTGCTCGACCTGACGGTGCGCGAGGCGCGCGCATCGGGCCTGCCGTTCCACCTGCGCATCACCGGCGACGATCCCGCGCGGTTTCGTGACTGGCTGGGCAAAGACCTCGATGTGCGGGATCAAGGCGACGGCGATCTGGGCGAAAAGCTCGCACTCGTGCCCACTCCGGGACTGATGATCGGCAGCGACTGCCCCGGCCTACGCGGCGTGTTCCTTCGCGAGGCCGCCTACGCGCTCGGCACGCACGAGGCGGTGATCGGCCCCGCGAAGGATGGCGGCTACTGGCTGCTCGCCCTGAGCGACCCGCGCCCGGAATTGTTCGCCGACATGGCGTGGAGCACACCGCAAGTCCTGCCCGAGACGATGCGGCGGCTCGACGCACTCGGCATCGCGCCGTACCTGCTGCCCGAGCTGACCGATATCGACACCGCCGACGATCTCGCAGCCTGGCCAGAGCTGCTCGCGTGAACGCCGCCGGCGTCGCGATCGTCATACCCGCGCTCGACGAAGCGGCGGCGATCCCCGCGCTTGCCGCGCACCTTGCCACGCTGGACCCAGCACCCGCCGAAATCATCATGGTCGATGGCGGGAGCGAGGACGAGACCCTCGCGCTCGCACAACAGGCCGGGTGGCGTGTCGTCACTGCGCCGCGCGGACGTGCGCGCCAGATCAATGCCGGAGTCGAGGCCTCCACCGCCCCGCTCGTCTGCGTGGTCCATGCCGACAGCTTCCCGCCCGCCGATATGGTCGTGGTGATCCGCGAAACGCTCGCCGACACACGCATCGCTCTTGCGAGCTTCACCCCGCTCATCACCCGCACCAAGACCCGCTGGGTCACCAGCGCGCACAACTACGTGAAGACCTGGTACGCGCCGCTCGTCACGCGCCCGCACCTGTTCCTGCGCGGGGTGCGGCTGCTGTTCGGCGACCACGCAATGTTCTTCCGGCGCGAGGATTTCCTGAAACTCGGCGGCTGCACGCCGGGAGACATGGTGATGGAGGAGGCGGACCTGTGCGTGAAATTCGCAAGGCTGGGCCGTATCCGCATGGTCCCTCGCATCGTGCGCACCTCGGACCGGCGGATCGCCGCGTGGGGGCCGCTGAAAGCCAACTGGATCTACTTCAAGGTCGGGATTCTCTGGGCGCTCGGCCTGCGCAGCCGCATGGCGCGCGACTATCCGGATATCCGCTAGCTCACCCCGCGACCGCAGAGGCCGTCGGCAAGAACCCCTCGGTGATGCAGAAATCGATCAGCCGGGAAAGATAGTCGCGATCCGCCGGGCGCGAGACCATTCCGGTCACGGCGCGGAAATGGCTGTCGTCGAAGCGCGGGTCGCGCTGGAAATAACTGGCATAGAGCGCCGAGACGCGCCCGTGCAGGCGCCGTTCGAGCGGCGGCAGCGCGGCAGGGTCGAACGCCTCGGGATCGAGCAGCTTGGGCTCGTGCAGGCCTTCGACGCTGCCGATTCCTTCCGCAAAGTCGACCATCGGCAGAGGTTCGGATGACACGAGATGGTAGGCACCTCCCCGCGCCTTCTCCCAATTCTGCACCAACGCAACGATCCCGCCCGCCACATGGTCGAGCGGCACGAAATTGAGCGTTGCGTCGCTGCCAGCGGGCACCAACCGGATGCGACCCTCTGCTATCAGCTTGAAGGCGAGATAGATCGCGTCGAACTGGCGGATGCGGCCGCTCGCGTATTCGCCCAGCGTGATGGCGGGCCGCGCGATCGCCCATTCGACATTCGAGGCGCGCACCAGCGCTTCGCCCGCCGCCTTGCTCGCTTCGTAACCATTAGCGAAATTGCCCGGCTCGGGCAGCGCGTCGTCTTCGCGGACAACGCCATCGCGCTTCCCGCAGACATAGGCGGTGCTGACGTGCAGCAGCGCAGCCCCGCCCGCCTCCGCCAGCGCGAGCACGTGGGCGGTGCCCTGCGTGTTGACCGCCGCATAGTCATCCTCGCTCAGGTCGAAACGGACCGTCGCGGCGCAATGGATCACCAGATCGCTCTCGTCCGCCAACCTCCGGTAGATCGCATCCTCCAACCCCAGCTGCGCATTGCGAACGTCGCAGGCGAGTGTCTCGGCAACCGGCACGGTTTCGCCGTCGTTGCCACGCACGTCCGGATTGCGGTGGACCAGCGCAGTCACGCGATGCCCCGCCGCGACCAGCCGCGCGCAGACTTCCCCGCCGATCAATCCGGCAGCTCCGGTGACGAGAATACGGCTCAAGAAACGCGGCGCAGACTGGGCGTTGGCGCGGGCTCACGGCGATCATCGCCGGGGGGAAGAATCGCGAATTGCATGAAACCTGTCGACCTCTGGCTGCGTACATGCCTACACAACACGCGTTCGCGTGGGTCGGCAAGGTGGGTTTCAGGGGCGGCTATGGGTTTTACGCACGATGTGATCGTGATCGGGGCCGGCGCGGGCGGTCTCACCGCCGCCGGGGGCTGCGCTCTGTTCGGCCTGAAAGTCGCGCTGATCGAGCGGGCCGAAATGGGCGGCGAGTGCCTCAATAATGGCTGCGTCCCCTCGAAGGCGCTGATCACCGCTGCGAAACGCGCGGCGACCGCGAATATCCAGACCCGCTTCGGCGTGCAGCTGGGGGCACCGCGGATCGACTGGCCCGGCGTCCACGCGCATATCCACGATACCATCGCGCACATCGCCCCGCACGACAGTGTCGAGCGGTTCGAGGAGATGGGCTGCGACGTCTATCGCGGCCACGCCAGCTTCGTGGGCAAACGCAAGGTGCAGGTCGGCGACACGACGCTCTCCGCCCCGCGCATTGTCATTGCCACCGGCTCGGAGCCTGTCGTGCCCGCGATCGAGGGGCTGGCGGACGTCCCTTTTCTGACCAATGAGAACCTGTGGGATCTCGACGTCCTGCCGCAGCATCTGGTGATCGTCGGCGGCGGAGCGATCGGCATGGAAATGGCGCAGAGTTTCCGTCGCCTCGGCAGCGAAGTCACCGTGATCGAACCGGACGCGCCGATGGGGCGCGACGATCCGGAATCGGTCGCGGTGTTAGTCGCGCAGATGGAGGCCGAGGGGGTGATGTTCGTGCAGGGCAAGGCCGCCAAGGTCGTGCCCGGCGCGCTTGGCAGCTTTACCCTGACGCTGGAAGAGGGGCAGGAAATCGCGGGTACGCACCTGCTGCTCGCGGTCGGCCGCAAGGCGCGGGTCAAAGGTTTCGGGCTGGAGGAGATCGGCGTCGAGCTGGGTCACAACGGCATCGCCGTCGACGCGCGGCGGCGCACCAGCTGCAAGCACATCTACGCCATCGGCGATTGCCGCGATGGCCCCCGGCTGACGCATGTCTCGGGCTACGAGGGCAGCAACGTCGCGCTCGAAATCACGCTCGGCCTGCCGACCAAGGTCGACTGGTCGGCGCTGCCCTGGTGCACCTATACCGACCCGGAGGTAGCGCAGATCGGCATGACCGAGGCGCAGGCGCGCGAGGAATTCGGCGACAAGCTGACGGTGGTGCGCGAAAATTTCGAGGACAACGAACGCGCCATTGCGGAAGGCGACACGCGCGGCCACCTGAAGGTGATGATGGTCGGCAAGAAGGTTCTGGGGGCGAGCATCGTCGGCAGGAATGCAGGCGAAATGCTGCTACCGTTCGCCCAGCTGATCACCGGCAAGGCGAGCACCTTTGCGCTCGGCAGTGCGATCGTCGCCTACCCCACGCGCAGCGAGATCACCAAGGCAGCCGCGTTCAGCGCGTGGGAGGGGACGGTGTTCGGCAGCGTGCCAAAGGGTTATGCCAAGTCCCGCGCATGGCTGCGCAAGATCACCCGCTGATGGCATCCCCCTCGAAGAGCAGGAACGCGCCGCAAGGCCCCTCTCCCTTCGCGGTCGAGGCGGATGCGCTGCCCGCGGGCAAGTTCGCCGATCCCGACCTGACCGCCAAAGGCGAGCCGCGTGCCGAGGTGCCGCTGCTTGAGTTGGAAACGCTGTGGCTGTGCACCGGTACGCTGTGCAACCTCGCCTGCGCGACCTGCTATATCGAGAGCAGCCCGACCAACGACGCGCTGGTCTATCTGACCGCCGAGCACGCCGCGCGTTATTTCGACGAGATCGAACGCGATGGCTGGCCCACGCGCGAGATCGGCTTCACCGGCGGCGAGCCCTTCATGAACCCGCATTTCATGGCGATGCTGGAGGATGCGCTATCGCGTGGGTTCGAGGTGCTGGTGCTGTCGAACGCGATGAAACCCATGCGGCGGCACGAATCGAAATTGCTCGCCCTGCGCGAGGCTTACGGCGCGAAGTTGACGGTCCGCGTCAGCCTCGACCATCACACCAAGGCCGCGCACGAGGGCGAGCGCGGGCCGAATAGCTGGGACGCCGCGATCGACGGGTTGAAATGGCTGTCGGACAATGGCTTCCGCATCGCCGTCGCGGGGCGCTCTCTGCCCGGTGAAGGCATGGTCGACGCACGAGATGGCTATGCCGCGCTGTTCGCGCGCGAAGCCATCCGCATCGACGCGCAAGACCCGGCGCGCTGCGTGCTGTTTCCGGAGATGGACGCGGACAAGGACGTCGCCGAGATCACCACCGCGTGCTGGGGCATCCTCGGCAAATCACCCGCCGATATCATGTGCTCGTCGAGCCGGATGGTCGTCCACCGCAAGGGCGAGCCCTCCCCTCGCGTCGTCGCCTGCACGCTGATCCCCTATGATCGGGGCTTCGACATGGGCGCAACGCTCGCCGAAGCTAACCGCGCTGTGAAGCTCAACCACCCGCACTGCGCGCGCTTCTGCGTGCTTGGCGGCGCGAGCTGTTCGGCCTGACCTAGCCGCCCGCTTTCACCTTCTGGCGATAGGCATGCAGCAGCGGCTCGGTATAGCCGCTCGGCTGCTCGGTCCCTTCGAAGATGAGCGCGCGCGCGGCCTGGAAGGCCGTGCTGTTTTCCGGATCGGTGGCCATCGGGCGATAGGCGGGGTCGCCCGCGTTCTGCGCGTCGACCTTGGCCGCCATCGCCAGCAGCACCTCATCCACCTCTGCGGGGCTGACAACCCCGTGTTCCAGCCAGTTGGCAATGTGCTGGCTGGAAATGCGCAAGGTGGCGCGGTCTTCCATCAGGCCGATATCGTCGATGTTTGGCACCTTCGAACAGCCGACGCCCTGGTCGATCCAGCGCACGACGTAGCCCAGCAGTCCCTGCGCGTTGTTCTCCAACTCGGCACGGATCTCTTCGGCGGGCCAGTTGGTCCCATCGGCGAGCGGGATGTTGAGCAGGTCGGCGAGCGGCGCGATCGGCTCTTGCGCCCGTTCCTGCTGACGCTCGAACACGTCGACCAGATGGTAATGCGTCGCATGCAGCGTCGCCGCCGTGGGCGACGGGACCCAAGCGGTGTTCGCACCCGACAGCGGGTGACCGATCTTCTCGCTCAGCATATCGGCCATCCGGTCGGGCATGGCCCACATCCCCTTGCCGATCTGCGCCTTGCCGGAAAGTCCGCAGGCGAGCCCGATCTGGACGTTGCGATCCTCGTAGGCGGCAATCCAGGGCGTCTCCTTCATCGCGCCCTTGCGCAGCATCGCACCGCCGCGCATCGAGGTGTGGATCTCGTCGCCCGTACGGTCGAGGAAGCCGGTGTTGATGAACATGATGCGGTCTTTCACCGCGTGAATGCACGCCGCCAGATTTGCGGAGGTGCGCCGTTCCTCGTCCATCACGCCGACCTTGATCGTGTTGCGCGCAAGGCCGAGCATGTCTTCCACCGCATCGAACAGGTCGTTGGTGAAGGCGCATTCCTCGGGCCCGTGCATCTTGGGCTTCACGAGATAGATCGAGCCCGTGCGGCTGTTGCCCGCGCGGTCGCCGCGATTCAGATCGTGGCAGGCGATCGTGGCGGTCATAATCGCGTCGAGAATGCCTTCGGGCGCTTCCCCACCATCGGGCAGCACCATCGCAGGCGTCGTCATCAGGTGGCCGACATTGCGCGCAAGTAGCAGGCTGCGCCCCGGCAGCGTCAGTTCGCCGCCGTCGAGCGCGGTGTATTCGCGATCCGGGTTGAGCTTGCGGGTCATCTGCTTCCCGCCCTTCTGGAAGGTTTCCTCCAGCGTGCCCTGCATCAGGCCGAGCCAGTTGGAATAGCCCAGCACCTTGTCCTCCGCATCGACCGCAGCGACCGAATCCTCGAAATCGCAGATCGTCGAGAGGGCGGATTCGAGGATGATGTCGGCCACGCCCGCCTTGTCGGTCGAGCCGACCGGACTATCCGGATCGATCACGATTTCGATGTGCAGGCCGTTGTGGCGGATCAGCCAGTTCTTTCCAGCCTTGCCGACGAGCTTCGCATCGCCCTTCAGCCTGGGTTCGCTGCCGTCCCAGCTGCGCCACATCTGGTCCTGCAGGGGCACTGCACGGTCGAGGAACTGGCGCCCCCAGTCGATCACATGCGCGCCGCGCTCCTGATCGTAACCGCCGCCAGCCGGCTGCCCGGGAATCGCATCGGTGCCGTAGAGCGCATCGTACAGGCTACCCCAGCGCGCGTTCGCTGCGTTGAGGAGGAAGCGCGCGTTGAGCACGGGCACCACCAGCTGCGGACCGGCGATCTGCGCAAGTTCGGGGTCGACGTTCTGCGGGTTGACGCGGAACGCCTCGGGCTCGGGCACCAGATAGCCGAGCTCGGTGAGGAAAGAGGTGTACTGTTCGGCATCGATCGGCGCAGGGTGGGCGCGATGCCAATCGTCGATCTTGCCCTGCAAGGCTTCGCGCTTTTGCAGCAGGTTGCGGTTGGTGGGCGTGAAGCGTTCGAAAATCTGCGCGGCACCCGACCAGAAATCATCCGCCGCAATGTCGAGCCCCGGCAATACGCGCGTTTCGACGAACTCGGCCAGTTCGTCAGCAACCTTCAATCCCGCCAATTCGCGCATGCCCATGCCGTATCCTTCTTATCGTTTCTTCGTTTTCGGAGCGAACACGACGCGCTTGGCGTGGCAGGACCGGGCAAGTCAATTGCAGATTGGGGCGATCTGCCGCTCAGGCGCCCGCCAGACCGTCGCCGATCATCGTCTGCGGCTGCACGATGCGGTCGTAATCCTCGGCGCTGATCTTGCCGCTGGCGATCGCCTCCTCGCGCAAGGTGGTGCCCTTCTCCGCAGCCGCCTCGGCAATATGCGCCGCGTCGAGATAGCCGATTTCGGGCACCAGCGCGGTCACCAGCATCAGCGATCTCTCGAGCAGATCCTCGATCCGCTCGCGATCAAGCTCGGTACCCTCGATGGCGTGTTCTCGGAAGGTGGCGCATCCGTCGCCAAGGATGCGGATCGAATGGAGCACGTTCGCCGCGACCACCGGGCGCATCGCGTTCAACTGCAGATTGCCCCAGCTGCCCGCCATCGCGTTGGCCGTATCGTGCCCGATCACCTGCATCGCGACCATCATCAGCGCTTCGCTCTGCGTCGGGTTGACCTTGCCCGGCATGATCGAGGAGCCGGGCTCGTTCTGCGGCAGCTTCAACTCGCCGATCCCGCAGCGCGGGCCGCTCGCCAGCCAGCGCAGGTCGTTGGCGATCTTGATCAGCGCCACCGCCAGCCCGCGCAGTGCCGCCGACAGCCTGAGCGTCGCATCGAGCGTCGTCTGCGCATGAAACTTGTTCGGCGCGGTCCGGATCGGCAGGCGCGTCTGGCGCGCGATCTCCGCCGCGACGTCTTCTGCAAATCCCTTGGGCGCGTTGAGGCCGGTGCCCACAGCCGTGCCCCCGAGTGCGATTTCGAGCAGGCCTTCGCGCACCTGGGTGAGGTCGGCGATGGCAGCACGCACGGCTTCGGCCCATGCGCTCCATTCCTGCCCGACCGACAGCGGCACAGCATCCTGCAGGTGGGTGCGCCCGATCTTGGCGACGTCCATCCACTTCGCCGCCTTGCCCTCGATCGCGTCGGCCAGCGATTCCAGCTCGGGCAGCAGATGGGCATCGAGCGCGCCCAGCGCGGCAAGGTGCATCGCGGTGACGAAACTGTCATTCGAAGACTGGCTCTTGTTCACGTCGTCGTTGGGCGCGACCGGTTTCTGGCTGCCGAGTTCGCCACCGAGCAGCTGGATCGCGCGGTTCGCGATCACTTCGTTGACGTTCATGTTGGTCTGCGTGCCAGAGCCGGTCTGCCACACACGCAGCGGGAAATGATCGTCGAGTTCGCCCGCGACCAGTTCGGAACAGGCGGTTACGATCGCGTCGCACTTGTCCTGCGGCAGCAGCCCCGCGCGCGCGTTCACGAGGGCT
>CAZNOY010000025.1:0-21340 GCA_964574905.1 uncultured Citromicrobium sp.
CGCGGGTTCGTTTCGCCCTGGGCCTCGGCGTTCGAGGCGCGCGGGGTATCCGTTCCGCCGTTCGACTATGCGACCAGTCTGGAGGCGGGCTATGCCTCCAACCCGGTCGCGCAGAGGGCGGTCCGGATCGTGGCCGAGGGGGTGGGTGCTGCACCCGTTTCCACCGATGCGGACGAGCTGCTCGCGCTCGTCACCGCGCCCAGCGCGGGGCAGTCGCTGGTCGAGACGATCGCGGCGCACCTGCTGCTGCACGGCAATGCCTTCATCCAGATCCTGAAGGACGCGAGCGGCAGGCCCGTCGAGCTGTTCGCTCTGCGGCCCGAGCGGGTGACGATCCGCCCCGGACCGATCGGCTGGCCCGAAGCTTTCGCCTATCATCTCGGCGCGCAGACGCATGTGATCCCGCTGGAGGACGAGGATGGCTGGCCCGAGCTGATCCACCTCAAGTGCCTCAACCCCGGCGACGATCACTACGGCGCGGGCGCACTCAGCGCCGCTGCGCAGGCGATCGCGATCCACAACGCGGCGAGCCGCTGGAACCATGCGCTGCTGGAGAATGCCGCGCGGCCGTCCGGCGCGCTGGTCTATGCGCCGGGCGACGGACAGGGGCTGACGGCGGACCAGTTCGAGCGTTTGAAGGCCGAGCTCGCCAGCGCCTTTCAGGGCCAGGCCAATGCAGGGCGGCCGATGCTGCTCGAAGGCGGGCTCAGCTGGCAGAGCATGGCGCTGAGCCCCGCAGACATGGACTTCGCGACGCTCAAGGCGGCGGCGGCGCGCGACATCGCGCTCGCCTTCGGGGTGCCGCCGATGCTGCTCGGCCTGCCGGGCGACAACACCTATTCCAACTATCGCGAAGCCAACCGCGCGCTGTGGCGGCTCACCCTGCTGCCGCTGGCGGACAAAATTTTCGGCGGGATCGCGCGAGGGATGTCGCCATGGTTTGCGGATGCATCGCTTGCCGTCGACCTCGACCGGGTGCCCGCGCTGTCCGAAGACCGCGAGCGGCTGTGGAAGCAGGTCAGCGAAGCGGACTTCCTGACCGACGAGGAACGCCGCGCGATGCTCGGGCTCGCTCCTCTGGAGAACGCAGAATGACCAACGAAGACATGCTCGCCGCGCTGCTGGCGCAGGCGAATAGCGAGGGCGCCGATCTGGTGACGCTGCGCGCGATTGCCGAGGAAGCGGGCGAACTGGGCGCGCACCGTGCGCTCACCCGGATCGGCCTGTCGGACGAAGCTGCCTCGGGCGATATCGACGAGCTGCGCGAGCTGCTGCAAGCGTGGCGCGATGCCAAGGCGAGCGCGTGGAAGGCCGCGATCGAGTGGCTGGTGCGCGGGGTTTTTGCCGCGCTGCTGGTCGGCATTGCGGTGCGGCTGGGCATGCCGGGGCTGCTGAAGTGAGTGTACCGCTGCGCATCTCCTCCCCCTTGAGGGTGAGGTTGGGTGCGGGTCTGCCGACCCACGTAAGCACAAAACCCCCTCCCCTCGATCCCCTCCCCGCCGGGGAGGGGAGGATTTGGCGGATCGCCGGCTACGCCGCACTGTTCGATATTGCCGACGCCGCGCGCGACACGATCCGGCCCGGAGCGTTTGCCGCAACGCTCGCGCGAACCAGCGGGCCCTTGCCGCTTTACTGGCAGCACGACCCGCGCCAGCGGATCGGCTGGGTCGAGCGGATCGGTGAGGATGCGAAAGGCCTGCGCGTCGTCGCACGAATCGACCGGCCCGCCAGCCGTGCCGCCGCCTTGCTGGCTGCGCGCGCCGTCAGCGGGCTCAGTTTCGGATACCGCGCCACGCAGGCGCGCCACGGCCCCCAGGGCCGCGAACTGCTCGCGGTCGACCTGATCGAAATCAGCCTGGTGACGCACCCCCTACAGCACGGGGCGCGGGTCCATCTGATCGCCTGACAGGCGGCCTATTCGAAGCCCCAGTCCTTGAAGATCGCGTCGAGCCCCGCGTCGATCCCGCCCGTATAGTCGCCCTTGTCGAACTTCGCGGCCATCGCCTTGGTCGTCGGCTCGGTGAAAGCGGGCCCGAAGCCTTCTTCGCCGACGAAGAAAATCTCCCGCTGGTCGATCGCGATCACGATCGCCGGTACGCCCTTCTCGAAGGCGAGCTTCCCGGCGGACAGGGCATGGTCATTGCCGCTGAAACTGTCGACGAACATCAGCTCGAAGGGCCCGGCGTTGTAATCTTTGAAAAACTTGTCGACCTGGGCCTTCAGTTTCGCCTGAGTGGCCGCGTCGTGCAGCCCGGACCAGCCCGCCTCGGCGGTCGCGCTGGCAGTCGGGGTCGGAGTCTCTGCGGCATCCTCGGTTGCGGGCGCACTATCCGCAACGGTCGCTTCTTCTGTCACCGTTTCATCGCCAGCCTCCGACGGCTCTCCACATCCGGCGAGCGCCATAGTCAGAACAATGGCCGAAAAAGCAGTCTTTCGTGAACGGATCATAGTTTCGCTTCCCCTCCTCAATGGTCGGCGGACCCTAAGTGCGGGTCCGCCACCGGTCAAATCGAGCCAGAAACGCCTTCTCGAAGGCGCGCCGTGTTGCACGCGCGCCTCTCGCCATCCTGCCCTCCCCCAAGAAAGGTGAACTGCCCCATGGATATCCAGACCCCCCTCACTGACATCGCCGCCGATCCGCTCGACGCCAGCTTCGACATCGTCGCCCGGCAGGATGCGCTGGAAGAGAACGTCGCCACGATCCGCACCGATCTCGACGAGGTGAAGGCGCGTGTCGACAAGATTGGCCGCGCGGCGCAGCGTCCGGCGCTGGGCTCGGGCGACAGCGCCCCCGCCGAGGTCAAAGGCTTCGTCGACGGCTACCTGCGGCGCGGTGCGGTTCATGAGATCAAGTCGATCTCCGGCACTGTTCCCTCCGATGGCGGCTACGCGGTGCCGCGCCAGATCGACGCGATGATCGCGCGCGAGCTGACCGATATCAGCCCGATCCGCGCGCTCGCACAGGTCGTCCAGACCGGCAGCGCGGGCTATCGCAAGCTCATCTCGACCGGCGGCACCGCGAGCGGGTGGGCGAGCGAGATCGGTGAGCGCAGCGATACCGACACCCCGACCTTCGCCGAAATCGCCCCGCCGACGGGCGATCTCTACGCCAATCCGGCAGCCTCGCAGGCCATGCTCGACGATGCAGGCTTCGACCTCGAGAGCTGGCTGGCGAGCGAGATCGCGATGGAATTCGCCCGCGCCGAAGGGGCGGCCTTCGTCAATGGCAGCGGCACCAACCAGCCCAGGGGCTTCCTCAAGGCGAGCACCTCCACGCTCGGCGATGGACCGCGCGCCTTCGGGTCGGTGCAGTATATCGGCACGGGCAGCGCCACCGGGCTGGGCGACGATCCCGACCTGACGCTGATCGACCTGGTGCACACGCTGAAAGCCGGGCACCGGCAGGGCGCGGCTTTCGTGATGAATTCCGCCACGCTGGCCGAGGTGCGCAAGCTCAAGACCACCGATGGGGCATTCCTGTGGCAGCCGGGGCTGGTCGAGGGGCAGCCCGATCGCCTGCTCGGCTACCCGGTGATCGAGGCCGAGGACATGCCCGACATCGCGGCGGACGAGTACCCGATCGCGTTCGGCAATTTCCGCCACGGCTACCTGATCGCCGAACGCAGCGCGACGCAGGTGCTGCGCGATCCCTTCAGCAACAAGCCCTTCGTCCACTTCTACGCGACCAAGCGGATCGGCGGACAGGTGCTCGACAGCGCAGCGATCAAGCTGCTGCGCATCGAAGCGTAGTTTGTTTGCGCCCTCAAGCGCCGGGCGCGGGCCATCCGGCCCGCTTGGCTGCGGCCTAACCGGCCGTCACGCGGTCGCATTCTAGCTGCCGCGACTTGGGGCAAGACGCTGAGCCACCCCGCATACTGATACGGTGCCCCGCTCCTCTCACGAGACGTGGGGTGCCGTGCGCCCGCGCCGCTGCTGCACCTCCGGCTCCTCCCCTGGCCGTGCGAGGACCCTGCGGCGCGGGCGCCTTCCTTTTTACGACAATTCAGGAGACCGCCCATGACCCGCATGGTGTTGGCTACCGGCGATCTCTCGCCCGCGCTGGCCGAGCTAAAGCACTGGCTCGGCATCAGCCGCAGCGCCGACGATGCGCAGCTGACCGCGCTGATCGGTGCCGGGGTGGAGGCGTGCGAGGCCTTCACCGGTCTCACGCCGCTCGCCGCGACGATCGAGGAGGTCCGCGATGCGAGCCACGAGTGGACGCGGCTCGCCACCCGCCCGATCGCGCAGGTGACCAGCGTCGCGATTCTCGATGCGGAGGGCGCGCGCACGACGCTGGGCGACGACGAATACGACCTGCATCTGGCGGGCGACGGTTGGGCGCAGCTGCGGCTGCGGCGCGGGCCCTTCGTCAGCAGGGTCGTCGTGACGCTGGAAGCGGGGCTTGCGGCAGACTGGGCAGCGCTGCCCGATGGCCTGCGCCACGGCATCCTGCGCTTCGCCGCCTACCTTCAGCGCGAAGGTGAGGCGGTGGCGGCCGAACCGCCGGCAGCGATCGCGGCGCTGTGGCGCCCGTGGCGCATTGTGAGGCTCGCCTGATGGCCGGGATGATCCGTGCGAGTTTTCGGGGGCGCCTGCCCGCGCTCGACCGGCTTGCTCTCGCGCTTGAAAAGCGCGCGCTGCGCAGGCTCGACGAACGCACCCGCGCCGCGCGGCTCGATGGCCATGGCTGGCGCTCGCCCGCCAAGCTGTGGCCGCATTTCGGAGACGACTGATGGAAACGGCATTGCGCACCGCGCTGCTCGACCACCTGCGCGCCGATGCTGCGCTGATGGCGGCGATTAATCTGGTCGACGAGGCCGCAATCGAGCGCGCGTCTCCGCCTTGGCTCGCACTGGTGGCCTCCGCCGCGATCGACTGGAGCACCAAGACGCTCACGGGCCGCGAAGTGCGTGTCGCGTTCGAACTGCGGCTACACGGCGACGATCCGGCGAGCGGCGCGGATATTGCCGGGCAGGTCGATACGCGGGTGCTCTCGCTACCCGCCGATCAGACCGGGTTCCGCGTCGTCAGCGCGCAATTCCTGCGCGGGCAGGCCGAACGCCGCGAACGCAACGCCCGCGCGATCCTGCGCGAATATCGCTTCCGCCTGCTGGCAAGCTGAGCGGAGGCCTATTCTTCGACCGGCTCGCCCCCGCCTTCCGACTGCAGGTTGATCCGCGGATCCTCCATCCAGACGAGCACGTCCTGCACGGCGGCCATCAGGTCCGAATAGCGCGAGAAGCGGCACTGCTGATCGGGATTGTTGTCGAACCGGTCGGAAGTATCCGAACAGCGCAGGTCGTACTTCTGCATGTACAGTCCCGGAATCAACGAGCCGTCGCTGTCGATGCCCTGCGTCACTTCGACCAGATCATAGCGGAAGTTGGGCTCCTCGCCCGGCGTCCCGATGTCGGTCTCCGTCAGGTAATAATCGCGCAGTTCGTAGTCGGTGCGCACCCTGCGCAAGTGGTCGAACGCGACCTGTTCCCTGGTCGTCTCGCCATCGGTCATGTGGAGGACGAGTTCGACCATATTGTCGGCAAGTCTGCGCCCCGGGGTGATGGTGTACGCTTCGAACACCAGCTCGGGGGGAAGATCGGGCGTGACGCGCTCGGATATCGGAATCAGTCTGGTTCCCGAAGTCCACCCGCAACTCGCCAAGGCCATCGCCAGGCACACCGCCACCAAACGCCGCATAATTCACCCCCAAATCGTTGCGCTCGCACACGGTCATAAAGCGATCGCGCGCGCGCCGTCCAGCCACAAACGCACCGGTTTGCGGTCCCTCCCCTTCCGTTCGTCCATCCCTGCCCTGGAGGCCCCCCATGACTGCACAGAAAGGCTCCGCCTTCCTTCTCAAGATCGGCGACGGTGCGATGCCGCCCGCCTACGAAACCGTTGCCGGGCTGCGCACCACGCAGATGTCGATCAATGGCGACAGCGTGGTGGTGACGCACAAGGATTCGGGCGGCTGGCGCGAATTGCTGTCGGGCGCGGGCACCCGCTCGGTCTCGGTCAGCGCGGGGGGCATCTTCCTCGGCTCGCAGGCAGAGGCACGGGTGCAGGCCCACGCGCTCGCCGGGACGATCGACGACTATGAATTGTCGTTCGAGGATGGCGCGCGGCTGCGCGGGCGCTTCCTCGTCCAGCGGCTCGACTATTCGGGCGATTTCAATGGCGAGCGCAATTACACGATCCAGCTCGAAAGCTCGGGCGCGGTCGCTCCCGTATGACCCCGGAACAGGTCCGGGGCGACGAACCCAATCGGCCCGCCAATCCCATGCGCGGCGAAGCGGCGATCCGCATTGCGGGCGAGCTGCGCACCTTGCGCCCCAGCTTCACCGCGCTGGTCTCCGCCGAGGAGGAGCTTGGCCCGCTGTTCGCGCTGGTCGAGCGGGCGGGCAATGGCGAATTGCGCCTGACAGAGATTGCCACGCTGTTCTGGCACTGCCTCGACAATCGCGGCGGGTTGACGCGCGAAGCGGTGGGCGAGGCGATCCTCGCCAACGGCCTTGCCGCGAGCACCCGCCCGCTGCGCGCGCTGCTCGCGGCGATCCTGCAAGGGCGGTGAGCAGTGCGATGAGCGATTTTCGATCCGGCGTGCCCCCGCTCGCCGCGCTCGCTGCGCAGGCGCTCGGCTGGCCGCCCGATGCGTTCTGGCGCGCCACCCCGGCCGAGCTTGCCACCGCGCTCGGCCCGATCGCGCCAGGCGCGCAGGCGATGACCCGCGACGATCTCGAAACCCTGATGGAGCGCGACGCAAATGCCTGATGCCGTAGACGAACTGCTGATCGACGTGCGCGCGAGCACGCAAGGTTTCTCCGCGGATATCGCGCAGATGCGGCGCGACCTCGACAGCGATCTGGTCGCCGGGTTTTCGCGCGCGGGCGATGTACTCGAACGCAGCCTGCTCACCGCAATCCGGCGCGGCAGCCTTGGGTTCGAAGACCTCCAGTCCGCCGCCAGCAAGGCGATCGACCGGATCGCGGCGCAGGCGCTCCAGCTCGGGCTGGGGGAGATTTTCGGGCGGGACAGCCCGCTGGGCGGGCTCTTCGGTGGCCTGCTCGGCGACATCTTCGGCCTGCCGGGCCGGGCCACCGGCGGCACGGTGAGCGCGCAGCGCGGCTATCTGGTGGGCGAGCGTGGGCCCGAACTGTTCGTGCCGCCCGGCGACGGGCGCGTTATTCCGCTGGCGCAGGGCGGCGGGGCGAGGCGCGTCGAGGTGTCGATCCAGCTCGCCGCGCCTGCCGGCACCGCCGCGCCGGTCGCGCTCGAAAGGTCGAGCCGACAAATCGCCGCCGCCGTGCGCCGCGCAATGGAGAATTCCTGATGGCCGACTGGCTCGCCTCGGCCCGCAACGGGCAGGAGTACGACCATATCCAGCGCTTCGATCCGCGCTTCTGGACGGTCAATTTCCCGCGCCCGATGATGGCGAGCGTGGTCACCATCGCGCCCGATGCGCTGCGGGTGACCTGCGAATTCCACCACAAGGGCGAGCTCGCGGGGCTGATCTGGGAGAGCGAAGACACGCTCGACCACCCGCTCCACGCCTACGCGACCGACCGCGACTATTCGCACACGGTCCTGCGTTTCCGCTGGCGCAGCGGCGGGGTGATCGCGCTCGACGCGGTCAACGGCCCGACCTTGACGATCGAGGGCCGCGATGCGAGCGGCGCGGCGCGCGCCTGGTATGTGCGGCTGTGGAACTATGCGGACGGATCGCCCGAGGACGCGCAGGTGACGCTGCCGTTCTCGGCGCTCGAAAGCGGTTTCTCGCTGCCCGGCGAGGCGATCCACGCGTCGGATATCGACCGCATGTTCGTCTCGCTCGTCCCGCCGGGCTTCGTGCCCGGCAGCAACGACCCGCTGCCCGCCCGGGCCGATGGCTGGGTCGAGATGAGCGATATTTCCTGCGACGGCGCGCGCGCGATGCTCGAGATCGGCGACTGCATGCTGCCCGAACATGGCGAGCGGATCGCCACCGCATACGACGATTGCTTCAACCAGACGCCCGCACGGCTGATCCGCCAGATCCGCCATCTCGGCTATCGCGGGCGCGTCGTCCACTATGTCGGGATGAGCCACTATTTCCGGCTCGAACCGCTGGGCGGCGGGCATTACGTCAGCCTGGCAGGCGGCGTGCTCAACGATGCCTGTGCCGCCTGGCACCGCGCCTATGCCCGAGAGGCCAAGAGTGCCGGGTTCGAACCGATCTGGTCGCTATCCTACGAAGTGCTCGACGCGCATTGCTGGAACGACTGGAAGCAGCGCAGCGCCGATGGGTTGCCTGCGCAGACCGGGTGGGAACCGCCTTCGGCCCTGCTCTCGCCTGCACATCCGGGCGCGATGAGCTACCTGCGGCAAGTCGCGGCGGCGTTCGTGCAGATAGCTCTCGATGCGGGCCTGCCGGTCCGCTTCCAGATCGGCGAGCCGTGGTGGTGGGTGATGCCGGGCAGCTTCGCCCCGTGCCTGTACGACGATGCGGCGAGGGCCGCATTCGGTGGCGATCCGCCGGTCATTACCGATATGCGCGCAAGCCACGACGGCGCGCAAACCGCCCTGCTCGACGAAGCGGGCGCGCTGCTCGCCGCCTCCACCGCCGCGCTCGCGCAGGCGGTGCGCGATGCAGCAGGCGGGGCCGCAGAGGTTGCGTTGCTCGCCTTCACTCCAACGATCCTCGATGGCCAGATGCCCGAGCTGGAGCGCGCCAACCTGCCGACCGGCTGGGCCTGGCCCGCCTTCGACCGGTTGCAGCTGGAAGACTACGACTGGCTCACCGCCGGGGCCGACGCCCGCCGCCGCGCGGCCTACGCGCATGTCGATGCGCGGCTCGGCTACCCGGTCGACCGGCAGGACTATTTCGCGGGCTTCGTGCTCTCGCCAGAGGATGCGTCCGAGTACTGGCCGCGCATCGATGCCGCGCTCGACGAGGCGCGCGCACGCGGGGTGCAGCACCGCTTCGTCTGGGCGCTGCCGCAGGTTGCGCGCGATGGATACACGCGGCTCGCGCCGCCCCGAGCCGATGAATTCGAGGACGACATGCAGGCATTCGATGATGTTTCCTACCCGCTCGCGCTTGGCACAGACGCCAGCGCCAGCCCCGAATTCTCGACCACCGTGCTGGTCACCGCCTCGGGGCACGAGCGACGCACCGCGCAATGGGCCGACGCGCGGCTGCGCTTCGATGTCGGGCCGGGCATCCGGTCGGAGAGCGAGCTGGCGACCCTGCTCGGCTTCTTCCGCGCCCGTCACGGCCCGGCACGCGGCTTTCGCCTTTCCGATCCGTTCGACCACTCGTCCAACGGCACTACGGGATCGCCCACCGCGACCGACCAGCTGATCGGGATCGGCGATGGCGAGGCGACCCGCTTCGCGCTCGTCAAACGCTATGGCGAGGGGTCCGAACCGCAGGTGCGGCGGATCACGCGGCCGCGCGCGGGCAGCGTGCTGGTGGCGGTCGACGGCGCGGAGACGAGCGCCTTCACGCTCGACCCGCTCGGCGAAGTCGTGCTCGACAGCGCCCCCGCCGACGGGGCCGAAGTGCGCGCGGGCTTCCTCTTCGACGTACCCGTGCGCTTCGCCGAGGATCGGCTGGCGCTCAGCGCGGCGGGATTTGCGGCGGGGCAGGCGCCGAGCGTGCCGCTGATCGAAATCAGGGAAGCGGCATGAGCGCGGCCTTGAGCGAAGACCGTCTGGCAACCCGCGCGTTCTTCTGGCGGATCGAGCGGCGCGACGGTGTCGCACTCGGCTTCACCAGCCACGACCGCGACCTGACGCTCGACGGTCTCACCCTGCGCGCGGCCCCCGGCATTCGCCCCGCGGCGCTGCGTCTGGGGACCGAGATCGCGGGCGACGAAACGCAGATCGAAGGCGCGTTGACGCATCGGGCGATCTCGGCTGCCGATCTTGCGGCGGGGCGGTTCGACGGCGCGGGCGTCTCGGTCGGGTCGATCGACTGGCAGACCGGCACGGCGCAGGTGCTGTTCGTCGGCAGCATCGGTCAGACCGAAGCGGTGGGCGAGGGTTTCTCGGCGCAATTGCAGTCGCTCAAGGCGACGCTCGATTTCGATCCGGTGCCGCGCACCAGCCCCGGCTGCCGCGCGCGCTTCTGCGGGCCGGGCTGCAACCTCTCGCCCGCGCGCTTCACACACGAGGCCGTAGTCGAATCGCTCGATCCAGGGGCGAACGGCGTTCGCATCGGCGACATCGTGCCAGGCAATTTCCTGTTCGGCGAATTGCGCTGGCTCGACGGCGAGGCGACAGGCCTGCGGCACGCGATCATCGCCGAGGATGACGGGCTGCTGGTGCTGGGCGATTCGATTCCGCAAGGTGCGGCTCCCGGCAGCCGCATCGCCCTGCGCGAAGGCTGCGACCGGACCATCGCGACCTGCTCCAGCCGCTTCGGCAACGCGGTCAATTTTCGCGGCGAGCCCTTCCTGCCCGGCAACGACCTTGTCGCCCGCTATCCGTCGCGAAGCTGATGGATCGCACTTACGCGCTCGCCGCAGCGGCGGGTGAACTGGTCGGCGTGCCGTTCCGCCTTCAGGGGCGCGATCCGGTGCATGGGCTCGATTGTATCGGGATGGTGCTCGCGAGCCTCGCCGCGATCGGGGTCGAGCTGGCGCTCCCCGCCGATTATCGCCCGCGACGACGCGATGTCTCGATTCCCGAGGATGCCTTGCGCCGCGCCGGGCTCGAACGCGCGTCCGCGCCGCGCAGGCCCGGCGATATCCTGCTGCTGCGGACCGCGCCCGCGCAGGTCCACCTCGCCATCGCGCGCGACCCGCTCACGATTGTCCACGCGCACGCCGGGCTGGGCCGCGTGGTCGAGAGCCCCTTGCCCGATCACTGGCCGATTCTCGCCGCGTGGCGGCTGAACCCCGATGGAGATTTCGCATGGCGACGCTGATCCTTTCCGCCGTCGGTTCGGCGGTGGGCGGGCCGATCGGTGGCGCGATCGGTGCGCTGCTGGGCCGCCAGATCGACACCAGCGTGATCGGCCGCCCGAAGCGCGAGGGGCCCCGCCTGACCGAACTGGCGGTCACCACCTCCAGCTACGGCCAGCCCGTACCGCGCGTGTTCGGCACGATGCGTCTGCCGGGCACGATCATCTGGGCGACCGACCTTGCCGAAAGCAGCGAGACCAGCGGCGGCAAGGGGCAGCCCAAGACCACGACCTACAGCTATTCGATCTCCTTCGCGGTCGCGCTGGCGAGCCGCCCGATCGCGGCGGTCGGCCGGGTGTGGGCCGATGGCGCGCTGCTGCGCGGCGGCGCAGGCGACCTGAAGGTGGGCGGAACCATGCGGCTTTCGCGCGGCCATGGCGACGAAGCGATCGACCCGCTGATCGGCGCAGCGCAAGCATCGCTGGCCTGCGCCTTTCGCGGCCTTGCCTACGCGGTGTTCGAGGATCTCGAACTGGCCAGCTTCGGCAACCGCATCCCGGCGCTGAGCTTCGAAGTGATCGCCGCCGACGGCGCACTCGATATCGTCGACCTGCTGGGCGGGGTCGCGCTGGCCCCCGGTGCCTCGGTGCCACTCGGCGGGCTGTCGGGCTTCGCCGACGAGGGCGGGACCCGCGCTGCACTGCTGGCGCAAGTGGCCGGCGCGTTCCCGTTGGTTGCCACCGCAAGCCCGGCGGGGATCGGCCTCGCGCCGCTTTCGCGTGAAGCAGCACAGGCCGCAACTCCCGCCGCGCTGCCCCCGGCTATCATCGGACGAATCGGGGCCGAGGACGCAGTCGAACCCGTGGCAACGCGGCGTGCGCCCGACCGCCAGGTACCCACCGCGCTACGCTATTACGATTTGGCGCGCGACTATCAGCCCTCGCTCCAGCGCGCACCGGGCGTGGGCAGCGATGGCGCGACGATCGAATTCGCCGGCGTGTTCGGCGCTGGCGCGGCGCAGGCGCGGATGGCGGAGCTCTACCGCCAGGCGCTGACCAGCCGCGAGAGCCTGACTTACCGGATCGACGAGCCGGGCGAGGACTACGGCCCCGGTCGCTACGTTACCCGTGCGGGCGATTCGCGGCACTGGCTCGTGCGCAGCTGGGAATGGCACGCCGACGGGCTCGATCTCGCGCTGGAGCGTGCGGTCACCGGCGCACCAGCGGCCTCGCTGGCCGATCCCGGCGAAGCGCTCCCGCCGATCGATTCGCTGCCCGGTGCGCTGCACCTGCGCTATTTCGAGCTGCCGTGGGATGGATTGGGTAGCGGCAAGGCGGCGCAGGTCTATGCCGCCATCAGTCTGCGGGGCGCGCGCGGTGCGATCGATTTGTCGGGCGTGGTCGGTGAATCGCTCGTCCCGCTCGGGCAATCGGCGCGCGGTCTTGCGGTACAGGGCGAAAGCGTGACCGCGCTCGCGGGCTCCCCGGCGCTGGTGTTCGAGCGCGACGCGGCGCTCGAGATCGCACTCACCTCCGCGCAGGACCAGCTCCAGTCGGTCACCGAATCGGCGCTCCTCAATGGCGCGAACCAGTTGCTGCTGGGCGAGGAGATCCTCCAGTTCCGCCTGGCCGAGCCGCTTGGCGCGGGGCATTGGCGCCTGACCGGCCTGCTGCGCGGGCGCGGCGGGACCGAGCATCTTTCAGCCGCCGGGCACCCGGCTGGCACTGCGGCGGTGCTGCTCGACGAGCGGCTTGTGGCGCTTGCTGGCGAGCCGTTCGACGAGATCGGCGCAGCAATCGCGCTGACCGGGGTCGCACCCGCCTATGCGACGCTGGGCTCGCCCGGTTCGACCGTGCGCCCGCTCGCCCCGGTCCATCCCTCGCTCGGCGAAGACGTGGGCGGCGATCCCGAATGGCGCTGGGTCCGGCGTGCGCGCGGGGCGTGGCGTTGGCTCGATCTGGTCGACGTGCCGCTGGTCGAAGAGCGCGAGGCCTATCGCGTGGGCTTCGGCCCCGTCGAGACGCCTGTCTCGCAATGGGACACTACCGAGCCGGTCTTCTCGCTGCCTGCGGCTGAATGGATCGCGTTGACGAGCGCGCACCCCGGCGCATCATTGTGGGTCCGCCAGGTCGGCAGCCACGCCGTCTCGCTCCCCACCCTGCTGCCCGTCTGACCCTCACCCCTTGCCGGAGTACCGACCATGACCACCCCGCTCGTCTTCAACGGCCGCTCGCCGCATTGCGACCTGCCCTTCCTGTTTGTCGCCCAGGCGCAGAAGGAGGCCACGGTGAACGAGGCGCTCGCCCGGCTCGACGCCCTGATCGCGCCCTTTGTCGAGGGAGAGAGCGCATCTGCGCCCGCCAGCCCGGAGGAAGGAGAGGGCTGGATCGTCGGTGCGGGCGCGCTCGACAGCTGGGCCGGGCATGAGGGCGAGCTTGCGTTTCTCGCCGCGGGCACGTGGCAATTCGTCGCTCCGCTGCCTGGCATGCGCGTGTTCGATCGCTCGACGGGGAGCGCGCGCGTGTGGATCGACGAGTGGCAGACGCTTGCGTTGCCGGATGAACCTTCCGGAGGCGCAACGGTGGACAGCGAAGCGCGCGCAGCCATCGCGATGCTGATCGCCGGGCTGCGCGGGACCGGACTTGGTATTTGACGCTCGCATGGGAACCCGCCATGTGCTAACGCGTTGCGGGCACGGGAGGAACAGGACTTAGGTCCAGCTTCCGTAGAGACTCGAACCCGCTTCTGAGGCAATCGTGCAACAGTGCTGTCGCTTTGCTTGAACGAGAGCCTGTCTGCTTGCCTCTTAACTGGGGAAAAGTTAAGTGGGGGCCTCCTGGTGGCTCCCAATCATTACAAAGGGGATTTTCAGTAATGCGCAATCTTGTCATCGGAATGGCGATGGCTTCGACGGTGCTCGCATCGCCGGCTCTTGCACGCGACGACCAATGGTACGTGCAGGTTCAGGGCGGTCCGATGCTCGTTGAAGACCTCGACTTCACTGTGAACGGCGTCGAAGACAACCTGACTGCCGACTATGATGCCGGATATGATTTCGGCGGCGTGGTTGGCTACGACTTCGGGCCTTTCCGTCTCGAAGCCGAAGGTAGCTATCGCAAGGCCACCGTCGACGAAATCTATGTCGGTTCGGAAGGCTTCCCCTACACCGGGAGCGCTGGCGGCACGTTCAACGTCTTCAACCCCGGCGTCTATCAGGCAGAGGGCGATATCAGCGCGCTCAGCTTCATGGTCAACGCTCTGGCCGATTTCGGCTCCGACGATGGCCTGCAGGGCTTCATCGGCGGCGGTGTCGGCGTTGCTCGCACCCAGTCGCGGATCCAGGTGTTCGCCACCGATCCGGCCGGTCTCGACGATTCGGACACCGGCTTCGCGTGGCAGGCTCTTGCGGGTATCCGCGCGCCGATCACCGATCGCATCGATGCGGGTCTGACCTACCGCTTCTTCAACGCTCCGGGCGTCGATTACGTCAACCTGGTTGGCGACGACTACGAAACCAGCATGCGTTCGCACTCGCTGCTGGGTACGCTGACCTACAACTTCGGCGAACCGCCGGCTCCGCCGCCGCCGCCGACCCCGCCGACTCCGCCGACTCCGCCGAAGGCTCCGCCGCCTCCGCCGACGCCGCCGAAGCCGCCGGCACCGAAGTGCAACACCGGCCCGTACATCGTGTTCTTCAACTGGGACAAGTCGGACATCACGCCCGAAGCAGCCTCGGTTCTGAACAACGCGATCTCGGCTTACCAGAACTGCGGCAACGCCTCGGTGATGCTCGCCGGTTACACCGACCGTTCGGGTACCGTGCAGTACAACCTCGGCCTCGCGGCACGTCGTAACGCTTCGGTCCGTCAGTACATGACCGGTCGCGGCATCCCCGACGCTCGCATCAGCAGCGAAGCCTTCGGTGAAGCGAACCCCCGGGTTCCGACCGCCGACGGTGTCCGCGAACTGCAGAACCGTCGCGTGGAAATCACCTACGGTCCGGGTTCGGGCATGTAATCGAGCGGTTCTCCGCTACGGAACAAGGAAAGGGGCCGGAGCAATCCGGCCCCTTTTTCGTTGTGCGTGTATCTGGAGGAGAAACACGCACATGACCAATCCCGTAAAAGCCGCCACCACCGGCGCAATTTCCCTGGCTATCGCCCTCTCGCTCGGCGCCTGCGCCAGCGTACCGCCCGAACAGGGAGACGCGCTTGGCACGGCCACGCTCGTCGACACGCGCGGAAGCCCGACCGGCGAAGCACGCCTCGTTCGCGTCGGTGACTCGGTGGAACTCTCGGTCACGGCACAGGGCCTGACACCGGGTGAGCACGGCCTGCACCTGCACACCACCGGTCGCTGCACCCTGCCCGACTTCACCTCTGCTGGCGGCCATCTCAATCCCACCAACCAGGCCCACGGTTTGCTCGGCAATGATGGAAGCCACCTCGGCGACCTGCCCAATCTCGTTGCCGGAGCGAATGGCAGCGCCAGCACGCAGGTCAGGATCGACGCGGCACCCGGCTACGCGCTCGACCAGATCTTCGACGCGGACGGAACCGCCATCGTGATCCACTCGGGTCCCGACGACGGGCGCACCGATCCCTCGGGCAATTCCGGATCGCGCGTCGCGTGCGGAGTGATGACGCGCAGCTAAATAGCAGCGCAAGACGACGCCGCTGCGGGCCGCTTATGCGGCAGCGGCGGCGTCTTCAGACTTGCCGATGGCGATGACCCGCTCCTGCGCGGCGGGCACCAGCTTGAGCGCCAGCAGCACCAGCACGAGCCCGATCGGTGCCCCCCACAAGGTGCTGAGCATGCCCAACCCCAGATCGCCGTCTGCCTTCGACGAGACGAGCCCGGCGAGATAGGGCCCGAGCGCGAGGCCCACCAGCGTCGTCGCGAGGAAGAAGGTGGCGGTCGCCACCCCGCGCATGCGCGGCAGCACCAGCGACTGGCTGGTCGCCGCCGCTGCGCCGAGCGCGCTCGACGCAAACAGTTGCGCGGTCGCCGCCAACACCAGGAACAGCGCCTTGCTGTCGGTGGTGAACATCACCCAAACCACCGGAACGGGCGCGAGCAGCCCGAACAGCACGACGTAGAGACGCCCTGCCGGCACGCGCGTGAACAACCAGTCGGCAACGCGGCCGCCGATGATCACGCCGAGGAAACCGGTGACGGCGGCAGGGGCGCCCAGCAGCAGCCCCAGTTCGCTCTTCGAAATCTCGAACACGCGTTCGCCATAGGGCGCGCCCCAGTAGGACGTGGCATAGGACATGAAGGCGACCATCCCGTAGCCGAGGATCGTGCACAGGAACGCGGGCGATCCCCAGGTCAGCGCGAAGGTCGACGGATCGCGCGAGCGCAGCGCACTCGCCCAGCTGAAGATCGCGTAATAGCCCAGCGCGAGCAGGAACCACTGGTCCGATATTTCGACACCGATACCCGTCGCCGCCATGATGAAGCCCTGGCCGGTGACCGCGAGCTTGGTGATGAGCCAGGCCGCCAAGAAGAAGCCCGCCAGGCCAGCCAGATTGGCGATCAGCGGCACCGCGCCGCGCCGCGCCGCGCCGATGATCGTGAACGGCGGAATGATCTGCAGCAGCTCTTCGACGAAGCCCTTGAACGGGCGTTCGCTCGGCTCTTCGGTCGGGATCCCGTCGATCAGCCCGCGCACCGGCTCCTTGAGCGTGAAGACCCACGCCGCGAGCAGAATGCCGGGCAGGCCGACTGCTATGAAGGCTGCCTGCCAGCCGGCAAGGCCCAGCGGCCCTCCTTCGGGGTAGGCCGCGTTCCACTGTTCGACGATCAACCCGCCGATCACCAGCGAGATGCCCCCGCCGACATAGAGGCCCGAGGAATAGATCGCGAGCGCGGTCGCGCGCAGGCGGGCAGGAAACCAGTCCGAAATCAGCGAATAGGCCGACGGGCTCGCAGTCGCCTCGCCTATCCCGACGCCGACGCGCGCGCCGGAGAGCATCGCGGCGTTCTTCGAAAAGCCGGAGAGCGCGGTCATGATCGACCACAGCCCCAGCCCGATGGTCATCAGGCGGACGCGATGCCAGCTGTCAGCCAGCTTGCCGAGCGGAATGCCGAACAGCGCGTAGAAAATCGCGAACGCCGTGCCGTAGAGAAAGCCCAGAAATGCGTCGTCGACGCCCAGATCGGCCTTGATATCGTTGGCGAGGATCGAGAGGATCTGCCGGTCGACGAAATTGAGCACATAGACCAATACCAGCACGCTGAGCGCGTACCAGCTATAGGCCGGAACCCGCGCGGCCTCTGCGACCGCGGGCTTGTCATTCTCGCTCATCGGACCCCTCACCTTTTTCTTATGAGCCCTCAGGATAGCTGAGGCCGTCGGCAAGTCCAGCAGCAGCGAAACCGGCCCGTCGCAAACGGCAGCTGTCGCATAGCCCGCAAGGCAGCCCATCGTCCCTCGGATCGTAGCACGACCAACTGAGCGCGGTGTCGAGCCCCAGACGGTCGGCCTCGCGCGCAATCTCCGCCTTGCTGAGATATTGTAGCGGCGCGTCGATCGCGAAACCGCCGCCCTCTATCCCGGCCTTGGTCCCCAATCGGGCAGCCTCGGCAAAGGCCTCGATGAACTCGGGCCGGCAATCGGGATAGCCCGAATAGTCGAGCGCGTTCACCCCGATCACGATCCGCCCCGCGCCCATGCTCTCTGCAAAAGCGGTGGTCAGCGCGAGGAACACGAGGTTGCGCGCGGGCACATAGGTGACCGGGATGTCTTCCCCCACGCCCGTCTTGGGCACGTCGATATCGGCGGTCAGCGCGGAGCCGCCGAATTGCCGCAGGTCGAGCGCGATCTCGCTATGGCTCGCAAGGTCGAGCGCGCGCGCGATCGCACGTGCAGCCTCCAACTCACGCCGGTGGCGCTGGCCGTAATCGATGGTGAGCGCGTGGACACGGTGGCCCCGCTCCTTCGCGATTCCAGCGGCGACCATCGAATCGAGCCCGCCCGAGAGCAGGACGGCGGCAATGGTGGAGCGATCTTCCTGCGGCATCGCGCGGGCGCTAGCGCGTCAGGCCGCCCACCGGCAAGCCCAAGCGTGAATCTGGGTCAGCGGCAATTGCCGACCCGGCGCCCTTCCGCCTCGATCGAGAACGGCGCGCCCTTTTCGAACCCGTCGCTGCGAATCTGGACAAGTTCGGCGGTTTCCTTGCGGATCGAAGTGCGGCCGTAGCCCGCAGCACCGCAGCTGTACTGGATCGTCGCGTTGGTGGCGTTGTCGTCGACCACGATCCGGCGACACGCCTGACCCCGGTGGCGCAGCTGCACCAGATCGCGCTCGCTCCGCAGGCACACCCGCTGTATGCGATCCGAGCCCCTTTCGCGGATTTCCCATGCCCCAAGGCGCAAATCGCCGAACAGCTTGGACGTCGCCTCGCTCGCCGCGAGGGGACCGGCCAGAATGGCACCTGCCACGAGGGCAGATGCGCAAACGGCCCTGATCCCGAGATGTTGCATAAGCCAATTCCTTCACTTGCGAGCCCGAACAGGGGCATCGCGCCATTCTATTTACACGATCGTCGGTCGACCGAATCTGAACAAATCACGTCACAATCGTGAAAACTCGCGAGCAGAACGCGCAATCGACCAGAATGTCCCCCGCTTCATTGCGCATCGCCGCGCGTTCTTCTTCCGGGAATCGACCGATGACCGACTGGTAATGTTCGACGCTGCAGCGGCACCCGCGCGCGATATCGGGCCCGGCGAATACGCGGACTTCGTCTTCCTCGTGGAACAGCCGCCAGACCAACGCCTCCAGCCCCGTCGCCTCGTCGAGCAGCTCTTCGTGGCGGATCGAGGAGGCCATCACCTCGACATGTTGCCAGTGCGGGTGCGATTCGCGCGCGTGCAGCCGTTCGCGCCCCACTTCGCCATCGGGCAGGTGCTGCGCGAGCAGCCCCGCCGCCCGCGTGCGATCGCCTTCGGTCTGCACCGCGACGCGCAGCAGCGTGGGCACCTGCTCGGATTGCATGAAATAGCTCTCGCACGCCTGCGACAGGCTATCGCCTTCCAGCGGGACGATCCCCTGATAGCGCCCGCCCTTTTCGGGCACATCGAAAGTGATCGCGAGATAGCCTTCGCCGAACAGCGCCGCGAGCGAGGGGTTGGCACCCAGCGCTGCGAGCCGATCGCGGTCGAAATCGACATAACCGCGGATTGCGCCGGCGCGGTAATCGCACACCAGCAGGCGCACGACGCCCGCGTTGGTCTGCGCCTGGATGGTCATCTGGCCCACTTCTTCGTCGATCAGCCCGCCCATGAGCGCCGACAGCACCAGCGCCTCGGCCAGCAGATGGCGGATCGCGGGGGGATAATCGTGTGCGGCAAGGATGTCCGTCAGCGTGTGGTCGAGCCTGACCAGCCGCAAACGCGTATCGCGTGCGGGGATCGAGGCGCCGAGCAGGCGGTCGGAAAAGGTTTCGATGGGGGCGGAGGTGTCGGTCACGCCACGCTATATGGGGGCGCGAAACCGCGCGCCTAGCCCCCGGATCGAGTCAGAGCTTGCCGAAAGCCCACAGAAGCACGGATTTCTGCGCGTGAATGCGGTTTTCCGCCTCGTCGAACACGCATGACTGCGGCCCTTCGATCACACTTTGGGTCACCTCGTCGCCAACATGCGCGGGCAGGCAGTGCAGAAAAGCCGCATCGGGCTTCGCGAGCGCCATCAGTGCGTCATCCACCCGGTAGGGCTGCATCGCGCCGAGCTTGTTCTCGACATTCTCCTGACCCATCGAGACCCACGTATCGGTGACGATCACGTCGGCACCGCGCGCAGCGGCCTGCGCATCCTGCGTCAGCGTGACATTCGCACCGCCCGCGCGCGCCATTTCGACGAAGGCGGATTCGGGCTCGAACCCGGCGGGCGTTGCGATTCGCACGTTGAACTTGAAGATACCGGCGGCTTCCAGGATAGAGTGCAGCACGTTGTTGCCATCGCCGAACCACGCGAGCTCGAGCCCGGGCAATTGCTTGCCCTGCTCCAGAATCGTCAGTAGGTCGGCGACGATCTGGCACGGGTGCGACTTGTCGGTCAGCCCGTTGATCACCGGCACGCTGGCGTGGTGCGCCATTTCCTCGACCTTGGCGTGATCGTCGGTGCGGATCATGATCGCATCGACCATCCGGCTGAGCACGCGCGCGGTATCGGCGATGCTCTCCCCCCGGCCGAGCTGCATCGAGCCGCCTTCCATCACCATCGCGCTGCCGCCGAGCTGGCGAATCGCGATGTCGAAGCTGGCACGCGTGCGGGTGGAGCTCTTCTCGAAGATCATCGCCAGCACATGGTCGGCGAGCGGGGCGTCGGCGTCCGCCTTGCCCTTCGGCCAGTCCTTGCGCGCCGCCTTGCGATCCTGTGCGTCGTTCAGCATCGCCGCGAGTGCATCGCCGCCCGCATCCGACAGGTCGAGGAAATGCCGCGTACCCATCAACTGGCGTCCGGCACGGTGTAGTCGGCCGCACCGGCAGACAGCTTGTCGAAGAACTCATCGATCTCGGCATCGCCGATGACGAGCGGCGGGAGGACGCGCAGCGTGTTGTCGCCCGCCGCCACGGTCAGCAGCTGGTGCTTGTCGCGCAGGTGCTGGAAGAAGGGGCGGCTTTCGACCTTCATCTTGATGCCGAGCATCAGGCCTTCGCCGCGCACCAACTCGAACAGCTCGGGGTAATTGCCGATGAACTGCTCGAGCCGCGCCTTCAGCCGCGCGCCGGTATCGCGCACGTGCTCGAGGAATTCCTCGTTGGCGACCGCTTCCATAACCGCGGTGCCCGCCGCCATGGCGAGCGGGTTGCCGCCATAGGTGGAGCCGTGGGTGCCAAAGGTCATCCCGCGTGCGGCATGCTCGGTCGCGAGGCACGCGCCGAGCGGGAAACCGCCGCCGATGCCCTTGGCGCTCGCCACGATGTCGGGCGTGATGCCGTACAGCTCGTGCGCGTAGAGCTTGCCCGTGCGCGCCATGCCGCACTGCACTTCGTCGAGCACCAGCATCAGCCCGTGTTCGTCGGCCAGATCGCGCAGACCCTGCATGAATTCCTGGCTCGCGGGGCGAATCCCGCCTTCGCCCTGGATCGGTTCGACTAGGAAACCGGCGGTCTTGGGGCCGATCATGGCGCGCGCCGCTTCCAGATCGTCGAACTCGCAGTACTTGAAGCCTTCGAGCAGCGGCAGGAAGCCGTGGTGCATCTTCGCCTGGTTGGAGGCGCTGATGGTGGCCATCGTGCGCCCGTGGAACGCGCTGGTGAAGGTGATCAGCTCGGTGCGCGCCGGATCGCCGCCCTCGTGCTGGTGGAAGGCGCGCGCGGTCTTGATCGCGCACTCGACCGCCTCGGCACCCGAATTGGTGAAGAACACCGTGTCGGCGAAGGTCTTGTCGACCAGCATCTGCGCGAGGCGTTCGCCCTGCGGGCTGCCGTAGAGGTTGGAGAC
>CAZNOY010000026.1:0-18948 GCA_964574905.1 uncultured Citromicrobium sp.
TTTATCGGCCTCGGCAACATGGGCGGCGGGATGGCCGCGAACCTGGTCAAGAACGGCCACGAAGTGCGCGCGTTCGACCTGTCGGAAGATGCGCTCGCCAAGGCCAAGAGCAATGGCTGCGAGACCTTCACCGACGCGAAGGAAGCCGTACAGGGTGTCGATGCGGTGGTCTCAATGCTGCCCAATGGCACGATCGTGAAGTCGGTCTATTCCGACGCCGTGATCGGCCACGCGCCCGAAGGTGCGGCGCTGCTCGACTGTTCCACCATCGACGTCGCGACCGCCAAGGAAGTGACCGAAATGGCCACCGCCAAGGGTTACAAGATGGTCGACGCGCCGGTCAGCGGCGGAATCGCGGCGGCGGATGGCGGCACGCTGACCTTCATGGTCGGCGGAAGCGAAGAGGCTTTCGCGGCGGCCAAGCCGATCCTCGAGGGCATGGGCAAGGCGGTGATCCACGCCGGCGACGCGGGCGCGGGCCAGACCGCCAAGATCTGCAACAACATGCTGCTCGCGATTTCTATGATCGGCGTCGCCGAAGCGATGCAGATGGCGAAGAAGCTGGGGCTCGATCCGCAGAAGTTCTACGAGATTTCGTCGCAATCGTCGGGCTATTGCTGGTCGCTCAACGCCTATACCCCGCTTCCGGGCGTGGGCGTCGAGAGCCCTGCCGACAAGGACTACCAGGGCGGCTTCGCGACCGCGCTGATGCTCAAGGACCTGCGCCTCGCGATGGCGGCGGCGGAAGAGGTCGATGCAGGCGTGCCGCTGGGCGCACGCGCGGCGAGCCTGTACGAGGATTTCGCGGGCGCGGGCAATGACGGGCTCGATTTCTCGGCGATCATCAAGACGTACAAGTAGCCAACAATCCTCCCCGTTTTCGCGCCAGCGCAAACGGGGAGGTGGCGCGCAGCCGCAGGCTGCGTGACGGAGGGGCACTGGCGCTACCTGCCCCTCCGCCGCCCTGCGGGCGGTCCCCCTCCCCATTTATCCTGCGGAGAAGCGGGGCAGATCAGAATTCTTCGAGAACCCGCTCCAGCCATTCGCGCGGGGCCTTGCGTCGGCCCACATCGGCGACGAATTCCTGACCGCGCGCCACGCTGCGCAGGCGGGTGCCGGGCAGCCAGCGTTCGGGCCGGTCGTGGTAGCTCAGGCCACCGGGCTTCAACCACGCGGGCCTGTTCCATAGCGTTGGTGGGCCGCCGGGCACCGTGAGGCGCAGCGCCTCGCTGGCGAAACGCGCCGGCCGCCCCTCGCCTTGGTAGATCGTGTCGTTGCTGCCGTGCATGCCGAGCACATGGGGGTGGCTGCTATCCTCCAGATGCTCGGGCATCCCCTCGGCCAGCCGATGCACCGCCGCGACCCGCAGATAGCCGAAGATGCGATGGTGACGCTCGCCATCCTCGCCCGCGAACAGGCCGAAGAAAAGGAACACATCACCCACGCCAACGCCATGATTGGCAAGGTGCGTCTGCGCCGCGCCGACCTGCCCGAAGAAGCAGCACCCATCATCGGTGAACATTGGATCGTGGTGGCACAGGCTGTCCGGGCCATGCGCCCCTCGGCTGGCGGCGTGCGCCAGCTCCCCCAGTCCGAGGTCGCCATAGGTCGTGCGCGCGATCCCCTTGGTATCGGGAATCGGGAGCGAGACCGGGCGGCCGTCGACAATCGGCGAGGAGCCGCCGCCCGATCCGCTGTCGAACCCCTTGCGGCTGAAGACGATCTTCATTCCTTGGCCGCAAGCCGTTCTATCCCGCGCGATCAGTATGTCCCGTCGTTGAAGAAGCCTTCGCGGAAGATGAAGGCGGTCTTTCCCTCGTCCTCGCTCACCATGCTCACCTGACCGTGCCAGTCGAAGGTATCGCTGCCTTTTGCGGGATAGCCTTTCCCCGGAAGCTTGCGCAGCACCTTGGGCGCCCCATCGGGATTCACGTCGATGCCGAGGTCCGCCAGCTTCTTTGCCACGACGGGCACGGGTTCGGCAAAATACATCTTGGTGATGTTCGGCTTGAGGTCGAAACTTACCGGGCTGCTATCGTACCCCAGGCCGAGCACCTGCAAGCCCTCCCACTGCCCTTCGAAATCGAGCCGCACCTTCCACAGGCCGTCGTCACCCTGCGGAGCAATGATCCGCGGCGTGACGGTGATGTCGGTCGTGGGGACTTCGCGCGGTCCGGCGGGGACCAGAGCGGTCTGATCGTCATTAGACTTGTACGAATAGTTGAGCAGCATGCGCGCATCCATCGTCAGCGGTGCGAGCACGTGATCCTCCTTCGCATCGAAGAGCCCCGACAGGTCCGGTCCGCGCAGCGGCGCGGGCTCGTAAACCTCCTCCTGCGCGGCTTCTGCGGCGGATGTCGTGCCGCTCGAGGCGGCGCTGTCATCCGCCGATGCGTTTCCGCAGCCGCCCACCAAAAGTCCAAGCACTGCCACGAGGCCAATCGAAATACGCAAGGTTCATCCTCCCCATTCAAAAAAACGGAGAGATCATGCCGAGAGGGCGGGCGCGTTACAAGGCTACCGCCCGCCGACCTCGCTGCGCGCCGCGGCACCGCCGGGGGCCAGTTCGCCTTCCCATGCAAGGATCGGATTGCGCGCGGCCTGCGTCTCGTCGAGGCGACGGCGCGGTGCGAAGTACGGCGCGGCTTTCAGGCTCTCGTCGCCCGCCTTCGCCCGTTCCACCACGGATCGCAGCGCACCGATGAACTCGTCGAGCCCCGCCTTGCTCTCGGTTTCGGTCGGCTCGATCAGCATCGCGCCGTGGACCACCAGCGGGAAGTACATCGTCATCGGATGATAGCCCTCGTCGATCAGCGCCTTGGCGAGATCGAGCGTCGAGAGCCCCTCGGCGAAGCCCTGATCGCCGAACAGCGCCTCGTGCATGCAAGGGCCGCTTGCGCCGAACGGTGCGTGGAGCAGGTCTTCCAGCGAGCGCAGGATGTAGTTGGCGTTGAGCACCGCGTCTTCCGCGACCTGCGCCAGCCCGTCCGCCCCGTGGCTGAGGATATAGGCGAGCGCGCGGGTGAACATGCCCATCTGCCCGTGGAACGCGGTCATCCGCCCGAAGGCGTCCGAATGGCCGAACTCGTGCGCGTTCTCTTCCTCGACCAGATGGACCGTACCGTCGGCGTCGCGCGCGGTGAACGGCAGCGGGGCAAAGGGCGAGAGCGCTTCGGACAGGACCACCGGTCCCGAGCCCGGGCCGCCGCCGCCGTGCGGGGTGGAGAAGGTCTTGTGCAGGTTGATGTGCATCGCATCGACGCCAAGGTCGCCGGGGCGGACCTTGCCGACGATCGCGTTGAAGTTCGCGCCGTCGCAATAGACGAAGCCGCCCGCCGCGTGGACCGCGTCGGAAATCGCCTTCATGTCACGCTCGAACAACCCGCAGGTGTTGGGGTTGGTGATCATCACCGCCGCGACATCGGGGCCGAGGCGGGCTTTCAGCTTCTCAAGGTCGACGCGGCCCTCGGCGGTCGCCGGGATATCCTCCACCTCGTAACCCGCGAAGGCGGCGGTGGCGGGGTTGGTGCCGTGCGCACTCTCGGGCACCAGCACCACCTTGCGCGCATCGCCGCGCGCTTCGAGCGCGGCGCGGATGCACAGGATGCCGCACAGCTCGCCATGCGCGCCCGCCTTGGGGCTCATCGCGACCGAGTGCATGCCGGTGAGACTGAGCAGCCAGTTGGCCAGTTCGCTGATGACTTCGAGCGCGCCGGGAACCGTATCGACCGGCTGCAGCGGGTGAATGTCCGCAAAGCCGGGCATCCGCGCGACCTTCTCGTTCAGGCGCGGATTGTGCTTCATCGTGCACGACCCGAGCGGGAAGAGCCCGAGGTCGATCGCGTAGTTCTGCCGGCTGAGCCGCGTGTAGTGGCGCACGCATTCGGGCTCGGACAGGCCGGGCAGGCCGATCGGGTCGGCGCGGTCGAGCCCGGCGAGGCGGTTGGGCGCGTCGGCCTCCGGTTCGGGCAGGTCGACCCCGGTGGTCTCGGTATGGCCGATCTCGAAGATCAGCGGCTCTTCCAGCATCAGCGCGCGGTTGCCGGTGTAGGTGGCGCTTTCGCTGTCGCCAGCAATGGGCGCGGAGGGCTTCCAGCCCGATTTGTTGGGCGCGTTCATGCCAGCACCTCCTTCAGGGCAGCGCAGAGGGTATCGATATCCTCCTCGCTGGTGGTTTCGGTCAGCGTGACGAGCAGCCCTTCGGCGAGCGCGTCGTTGCCGGGGAACAGCCGCCCGAGCGAGACCCCCGCGAGGATGCCGTCATCGGCCAGCTTGCGCACGACCTTGCGTGCGTCCTGCCCGAGCATCAGCGTGAATTCGTTGAAGAAATTGTCGTTGAGCACGGTGACGCCGGGCACCGCCGCCAGCTTGTCCGCCGCGAGGCACGCGAGGCGGTGGTTCTCCGCCGCGAGCTGCCGCAGGCCCTTCTCGCCCAGCAGGCTCATGTGGACGTTGAACGCCAGCGCGCAGAGCCCGCTATTGGTGCAGATATTGCTGGTCGCCTTCTCGCGCCGGATATGCTGCTCGCGCGTCGAGAGCGTCAGCACGAAGCCGCGCTTGCCCTCGGCATCCTGCGTCTCGCCGCACAGGCGGCCGGGCATCATGCGGACATGCTTGGGGTCGCGCACCGCGAACAGGCCCAGGTAAGGCCCACCGAACTGGAGGCCGACGCCAATCGACTGGCCTTCGCCGACGACGATGTCCGCACCCATCTCGCCGGGCGATTTCACCGCGCCCAGCGCCACGGGTTCAAGGTTCACCGCGATCACCAGCGCGCCCTTGGCGTGCGCGGCTTCGCTGATCGCTTCGAGGTCGGACAGCCGCCCGAGAATGTCGGGGTACTGGACCACGACGCACGAGGTATCCTCGTCGATCCGGCCGATCAGTCCGTCGAGGTCGGGCGAGCCCTGCAGGCTCGGCTGCGCATCGGCGATCTCGTCATCGGTGAACTTTGCCATCGTGCGGACGACTTCGGCATAATGCGGGTGCAGCGCGCCCGAGAGCACGACCTTCTTGCGCTTGCCGCGCGCGATCCGCCCCGCCATCGCGATCGCTTCCCAGCACGCGGTCGAGCCGTCGTACATCGACGCATTGGCCACCGCGCAGCCATACAGGCGCGCGACCTGGCTCTGGAACTCGAACAGCATCTGCAGCGTGCCCTGCGCGATCTCGGGCTGGTAGGGCGTGTAGGCGGTCAGGAATTCGCCGCGCTGGATGATGTGATCGACGCTCGCGGGCACATGGTGGCGATAGGCCCCCGCGCCGAGGAAGAAGGGCGCGTCCGCCGCCGCGAGGTTCTTGCCCGCGAGGCGGCGCATATGCCGCTCCACCGCCATCTCGCTGGCGTGCATCGGCAGGCCCTCGATCGGGCCTTTGAGCCGGGCTTCTTGCGGCACATCGACGAACAAGTCGTCGATCGAGGATGCGCCGACTTTCGCGAGCATCTCGCCACGGTCGGCATCGGTCAGGGGGAGGTAGCGCATATTCTCACTCTCTCGTGAGTCCCTGCGAAAGCAGGGACCTCGGGCATTCGGGTCGAGCGGTACGAGGGAGGTCCCAGCCTGCGCTGGGACTCATTCCCCTGACTAGAGCCCGTCGACGAAGCTCTTGTAGGCGGCTTCGTCCATCAGGCCTTCCAACTCGCTTTCGTCGGCGATGGTCAGCTTGAAGAACCAGCCGTCTTCTTCGGGCGAGGAATTGACCAGCGCGGGGTCTTCTTCGAGCGCGGAGTTCACTTCGATCACCGTGCCGCTGATCGGCGCGTAGACGTCGCTCGCGGCCTTGACGGATTCCACGACCGCCGCGTCCTTGCTCTTTTCCAGCTCGGTGCCTTCGTCGGGCAGTTCGACGAACACGATGTCGCCCAGCTGTTCCTGCGCATAGTCGGTGATGCCGACCGTCGCGGCTTCGCCTTCGACTTCGATCCACTCATGATCTTCGGTGTAGTAACGCGACATTTCTCAGCTCCCCCGGAAATAGCGGTGTTGGACAAAGGGCATTTTCGCGACGCGCGCAGGCAGGCGTTTGTTCCGGACCTGCACCTCGAGCGCGGTATCGATTTCTGCGTGAGCGGCATCGACATAACCAACGGCGATGGGATGGCCGAGCGTGGGCGAGAAGCCGCCGCTGGTGACGGTACCAACCT
This sequence comes from uncultured Citromicrobium sp., assembly GCA_964574905.1. Lineage (GTDB taxonomy): Bacteria > Pseudomonadota > Alphaproteobacteria > Sphingomonadales > Sphingomonadaceae > Alteriqipengyuania. The sequence continues at coordinate 6,146 of CAZNOY010000026.1, forward strand.
GGGTGTCCCCCGCGAAGATCTCCGCACCCTCGCGCGCGGGCAGGCGGCCATCGAGCGCCAGGCCGACCCACTTGCGCGGGGCACCTTCGGCGATCTCCCGATTGATCCGCTCGGCGCCCGGATAGCCGCCCCCACCCTGATCGACGGGGCTCCGGCGGCGCTTGTTGATGCCGAAGATCAGCCCCGCCTCGATCGGGCTGGTTTCGGGCGAAAGGTCGTGGCCGTAGAGCGGCAGCCCGGCTTCGAGCCGCAGCGAGTCGCGCGCGCCAAGGCCGATGGGTTTCACCTCGGGCTCGCCGCAAAGCAGCGTGGCGACCTCTTCCACCGCATCGGCGGCGATCGAAATCTCGAACCCGTCTTCGCCGGTGTAGCCCGCCCGCGCGATGGTCACATCATGACCGGCGATGGTGTACTGGCCGAACTTCATGAAGGTCAGCGCCGAGAGCGGATATTCGCCCTGTGCGTGCCGCGCGAGCGCATCCGCCGCCTTGGGGCCCTGCAACGCCAGCAGCGCGCGGTCTTCCAGATGGTTGAGCGTGATGTCGTCGGGCAGATGTTCGCGCAGATGGCCGATATCGTCCCACTTGGTCGCGCCGTTGACCACCAGATAGAGATGGTTCGGCCAGCGCGACACCATCAGGTCGTCGAGCACGCCGCCATTCTCGTCGAGCAGCAGCGAGTAGCGTTGCTGGCCCAGCTTCAGCGTCGAGAGGTCGATCGGCAGCACCGCTTCGACAGCAGCGTCGAGATCGGGGCCCGAAAGCAGCAGCTGGCCCATGTGCGACACGTCGAACAGGCCCGCGCTGGTGCGCGTCCATTCGTGCTCGGCCACGATGCCCTCATACTGGATCGGCATTTCGTAGCCCGCGAAAGGCACCATCCGCGCACCCTGCGCGCGGTGCCACGCATCGAGCGGCAGCGGCTGCGTTTCTTCGGGTGTTTCGTCTTCGCTCATCAATCAATATCCGACAGCTGCGGGAAGACGCGCGATCACCGCGCATCCTTGCCGCCTGCCCCCTCTGTCGGAATACCTGAGAGCTTACCCCTTCGGTGGCCTGCCCTGGCGGACAAAGCGCTTTCCAGAGTGTCCAATCGGCGCGCGCGGTTCGCTTGCCTGAGAGTTTCCGGGGCGGTTGCTCCTTCGGCGCCGCGGTCAGGCCAGGGCCCTCCCGCGATCTCTCCCGCGCGCTCCGCCGCAGAATCGCTTCTGCGGAGAACGGCTGGCGGTGTGCGTCATTTGCTGCGGTGCGTCAATCGAGATTGGGCCGCAACCAGCGTTCGGCGGTCGCGATATCCACGCCCCTGCGCTTCGCATAGTCTTCCAGCTGGTCGCGCCCGATCCGCGCCACCCCGAAATACTCGGCTTCGGGGTGCCCGAAATAGAACCCGCTCACCGCCGAGGTCGGCCACATCGCGAAGTTCTCGGTCAGCGAAATGCCCGTATTGGCCTCCGCGTCGAGCAGTTCGAACAGGATCGGCTTGAGGCTGTGGTCGGGGCAAGCGGGATAGCCCGGTGCGGGGCGGATGCCGCGATATTCTTCCTTGATCAGCGCATCATTGGTCAGCTGCTCGTCGGGCGCATAGCCCCACAGGTCGGTGCGCACATGCTTGTGCAGCCGCTCGGCAAAAGCCTCTGCGAAGCGATCGGCGAGCGATTTCAGGAGGATATCCGAATAATCGTCCTTCTCTTCGCGGAACTTGCGCGAAGGCTCGTCGATCCCGTGGATGCCGACCGCGAAGCCGCCGATCCAGTCGCCCGCCGGATCGATGAAATCAGCGAGGCACATATTCGCGCGGTCGCGGCTCTTCTTGATCTGCTGGCGCAGCATGGGGAGCACGACATGCTCCTCGCGCTCCGCGAGATGCACGGTGATGTCGTCGCCGTCGCGCGCGCAGGGCCAGAAGCCGCACACGCCGCGCGCGGTCAGCCATTTTTCCTCGATCAGCCGGTCGAGCATCGCGTTGGCATCGTCGAACAGCGTGCGCGCGGTCTCGCCGACCACTTCATCTTCGAGGATCTTGGGGTAATTGCCATGCAGTTCCCACGCGCGGAAGAACGGCGTCCAGTCGATATATTCACGCAAGTCCGCCAGCGACCAGTCGTCAAACACGTGGATGCCGGGCTTTGCCGGCTGCCCCGGCTTGTCGCGATAATAGATGTCGAAGAAGTTGGCGCGCGCTTCCTCTATGCTCAGCAGCGGGTTCTTGGTCTTGCCCTCGCGCGCCTCGCGCACCTTCACATATTCGCTCGCGGTGTCGTCGACGAAGGCGTCGCGCTGGGTATCCGACAGCAGGCGCGACGCCACGCCGACCGCGCGGCTCGCGTCGAGCACGTGGATCACCGGGCCTTCGTAGGCGGGGTCGATCCTGAGCGCGGTGTGCACCTTGCTGGTGGTCGCGCCGCCGATCAGCAGCGGGATCGACATCTGCGCGCCCTGCATCTCTTCAGCCACGGTCACCATCTCGTCGAGCGAGGGGGTGATCAGGCCCGACAGGCCGATGATATCCGCCTTGTTGTCGTTCGCCGACTTGAGGATGTCGCTCCACGGCACCATCACGCCGAGGTCGATCACGTCGTAGCCGTTGCACTGGAGCACGACGCCGACGATGTTCTTGCCGATATCGTGGACGTCGCCCTTCACGGTCGCCATCACGATCTTGCCCTTGGTCTTCTGCTCGGCTTCGGGAAGCTTGTCCTTCTCCGCCTCGATGTAGGGGATCAGGTGGGCGACCGCCTTCTTCATCACGCGCGCCGACTTGACCACCTGCGGCAGGAACATCTTGCCCGATCCGAACAGGTCGCCGACCACGTTCATCCCGTCCATCAGCGGGCCTTCGATCACCTCGATCGGGCGACCGCCGCGCGCATCGGTGGCGGCGCGCATTTCCTCGGTATCGTCGACGATGTGCGCGTCGATGCCCTTGACCAGCGCGTGCTCAAGCCGCTTCTCGACCGGCCAGCCGCGCCATTCGGCGGCTTCCTTCTCCGCCTTCTGGTCCTTGCCCTTGTAGCTTTCGGCGAGCGCGATCAGTCGCTCGGTCGCGGTCTCGTCACCCTCGACCTCGCGGTTGAGGATCACGTCCTCGCACGCTTCGCGCAGCGTCGGGTCGATCTGGTCGTAGATGTCGATCTGGCCCGCGTTGACGATCGCCATGTCGAGCCCGGCGGGGATCGCGTGGTACAGGAACACCGAGTGCATCGCGCGGCGCACGACCTCGTTGCCGCGGAACGAGAACGAGAGGTTGGAGAGCCCGCCGCTCGTCTTGGCGTAAGGGCACGCGGCCTTGATCTCCTTCACCGCTTCCAGAAAATCGAGCCCGTAGCGGTCATGTTCCTCGATCCCCGTCGCGACCGCGAAGATGTTGGGATCGAAGATGATGTCTTCGGGCGGGAAGCCGATTCCGGTCAGCAGCTTGTAGGCGCGCTTGCAGATTTCGACCTTGCGCTCCTTGGTGTCGGCCTGGCCGACCTCGTCGAACGCCATGACCACGGCGGCCGCGCCGTAATCCATGCACTTGCGGGCATGGGCGAGGAATTCCTCCTCGCCTTCCTTCATCGAAATCGAATTGACGATCGGCTTGCCCGAGACGCACTGGAGCCCCGCCTCGATCACATGCCACTTGGAGCTGTCGACCATCACCGGCACCCGCGCGATGTCGGGCTCTGCGGAGATCAGCTTGAGGAAGGTGGTCATCGCGTGGACCGCGTCGAGCAGCCCTTCGTCCATGTTGACGTCGATCACCTGCGCGCCGTTTTCGACCTGCTGGCGCGCGACCTCGACCGCGGCGGCGTAGTCGTCGTCCATGATCAGCTTCTTGAACCGGGCGGAGCCGGTCACATTGGTGCGCTCGCCGATATTGACGAAGTTGGCGGTGGTGAGTTGGTTCATGATTCAGTCCGTTCCAGATCGCGGGCGAGAACGACATCGTCGTAGAGCGCGCCGCCGACATCGAAGCGGCGCGTCCCGATCTGGCGAAATCCCTGTTTGGTGTAGTGATTATCGTCCTTCACGCCCAGCAGCAGGCGTGCATGACCCTCAGCTTGGGCAAGCGCTGTGTCGAGCAGACGGGCAGCGATCCCGGTGCCGTGGAACCGCGACAGAACGTAGATTTTCTTCAATTCGATATCGCCCTCACGCGCAGCGTCGAGCTCGGGCGCGGTCAGCAGGGCATAGCCGATCGGGGCATCATCCAGCTCGGCCAGCCAGGCCCTCGCCCCGCCTTCGAGCAGTTGGCGAAGATAGTCGGGCGCGTGGCGCTTCTGGCAATGGATGATGAGCGCGTCGCCCGCGACAATTCCTGCGAAGGATTCAAGGAAGGTTGCATCGGCTACCAGCGATAGTCGACCGACATCCTCCTCATGGGCTTCGCGTACCACCACACGCTCCATAAGCGCATCGGTCATGCAGCAATCTCGAAGGGTTCGAGCCCGGCGAGGCGCATCACCGGTGCGACTTTCGGCATCTGGCGCGGTGCCAGCCCGTCGACCGCTTTGGCCATTGCGGCGATATGTTCGGGCGTCGACCCGCAACACCCGCCGAGGATATTGACCTGGCCCTTCTCGGCCCAGGCCTTCACCAGCGATGCGGTGGTCTCGGGCGCTTCGTCGTATTCGCCCAGCTCGTTGGGGAGGCCCGCATTCGGATAAACCATCACCAGCGTATCCGCGAGCTTGGCGAGCAGCTGCACATGCGGGCGCAGCTGTTCGGCACCGAAGCTGCAATTGAGGCCGATGGTGATCGGCTTGGCGTGGCGCACCGAATGCCAGAACGCCTCGACCGTGTGGCCCGACAGGTTACGGCCCGACAAGTCGGTCAGCGTCATCGACATCATGATCGGGACGTCGCGGCCCAGCTCGCGCTCGAGCTTCTTGACCGCGAAGATACCCGCCTTGGCGTTGAGCGTGTCGAACACGGTCTCGATCAGGATGAAATCCGCCCCGCCCTTCACCAGCGCGGCGGCCTGTTCGTGATAGACGTCGACCAGATGATCGAAGGTGATCTCGCGGTAGCCGGGGTCTTCGACGTCGGGCGACAAGGACAGCGTCTTGTTGGTCGGCCCGATCGCGCCCGCAACGAAGCGCGGGCGACCGTCCTTCGCGGCATATTCGTCGGCCAGCTCGCGCGCGATGCGGCCGGATTCGACGTTGAGCGCCTCGACCATTTCCTGCGCGTTGTAATCGGCCTGGCTGATCCGGTTGGCGGAGAAGGTGTTGGTCGAAACGATATCCGACCCGGCATCCAGATAGGCGCGGGTAATATCCGCGATCACGTCGGGCCGCGACAGCGCGAGGATGTCGTTATTGCCCTTCTGGTCGGCGGTCAGGCCCAGATCGCCCGCGAAGTCTTCCTCGGTCAGTTTGCGGTTCTGGATCTGCGTGCCGAACGCGCCGTCGGTCAGCAACACGCGCTTGGCCGCTTCGGCGAGCAGGCGTTCTCTTGCATTGGTCATGCTGCATTCTCCGTGGGCCGCATGCCGAGCAGGTGGCAGATCGCGTAGGCGAGGTCGGCGCGGTTGAGCGTATAGAAATGATAGTGCCGAATTCCGCCGGCGTAGAGGCTGCGGCACATTTCTGCGGCGATGGTGGCCGAGATCAGCTGGCGCGCGGCGGGCCGCGCATCGAGCCCTTCGAACAGCGCATCCATCCAGCCGGGAATCTCCGCGCCGCACTGCGAGGCGAATTCGCGCGCCTTGGCGACATTGGTGATCGGCAGGATGCCGGGCACGATCGGCACGTCGATGCCTGCCTTGTCGGTCTTTTCAAGGAAGGCGAAGAACGTGTCGGGCGAGAAGAAGAACTGCGTGATCGCGCGATCCGCGCCCGCATCGATCTTGCGCTTGAGGTAGTCGATCTCGGCCTGCGGGCTCTGCGCATCGGGGTGGCATTCGGGATAGGCGCTGACCGAGATTTCGAAGTCGGCGACTTCCTTAAGGCCCCGCACCAGCTCTTCGGCGTTGGCATAGCCATCCGGGTGAGGTTCGAACGGGCCCAGCGTGCCGTCGTCGCGCGGCATGTCGCCGCGCAAAGCGACGATGTGACGCACGCCCGCTTCCCAATATTGCTCGGCAATCCGCTGCGTCTCTTTCTTCGACGCATTGACGCAGGTGAGGTGCGCAGCCGCGGGGAGCCCCGCCTCCGCGATGATCCGTGCGACCGTCTTGTGCGTGCGTTCGCGCGTCGATCCGCCAGCGCCATAGGTGACCGACACGAAGTGCGGGTCGAGCGGCTTCAGCTGCGTCACCGCGTCCCACAGCTGCGCTTCCATCTTCTCGCTCTTGGGCGGGAAGAACTCGAAGCTCACGTCGATATCGCCCGGCAGGCCGCCGAACAGCGGCGCATTGGCGGTGCGGGTCTCGTCCTGCTGCGGATCGAGCCCGGAACCGGGTTGGGCATTGGGTCGGGCCGTCATCGTGCCGCCTTCCTTGTGGTTTTGCGGGTGCCAAGCGCGTCGACACGCGCCGCGACCCATATCGATACTGCCAGCGCCCCGCCGTCGAGCGAGACCGGCGGCGCGGGGGCAAACCCGGCCTGACCCAGCGCGTGAGCGAGCTGATCGTCCTCGAACCCGAGGCGGGCATGCTGGAACCGGTCGCGCAGTTCCTCGTGATCGTGCGCCGCGAAGTCGACGATTGCGATCCGTCCGCCAGGGCGCAGCACCCGCGCCGCCTCGCGCAGCGGGACCAGCGGATCGGGCGCGTAATGAAGCACTTGGTGGAACAGCACGGTGTCGAAACTGGCGCTTTCGAATGGCAGCGACAGGAAATCGCCCTGCACCAGATCGATCTTGTCGGCGGGCAGGTGTTGCAGCTTGGCGCGCGCGACGCGCAGCATTTCGAGGCTCTTGTCGAGCGCGACGATGCGCGAGGCGCGGTCCGCGAACAGTTCCGCCATGCGCCCGGTGCCGGTTCCGATATCGAGCAGTTCGCCGATCGGTTCGCCCGCGAGTGCATCGTGCAACGCGGCTTCGACCTGCGCGTCGGGACTGTGGCGGCGGCGCAGATCGTCCCACTCGTCGGCATGCGCTTCGAACCATTGCGCGGCCTTGCCTTCGCGCGCCTGCCGGATCGCGGCGAGCTGGTCCCGGTCCTCCTCGCACTGCGCGGCGAACTCGGTGTCTTCCTTCTCGGCGATGGAAAGCAGCCGCATAACGGCGGCGGTAATGGGAGAGCCCCCGCTGTGGTCGGACGCCGCGCGCAGGTAGATCCAGCTCCCCTCGCGCCGCCGCACGGCGAGCCCGGCATCGCAGAGAATCGCTGCATGGCGCGACACGCGCGGCTGGCTTTGCTGGAGCACCTGCGACAGCTCGCCCACGGCCAGCTCCATCGTTCCCAGCAGCCGCATGATCCGCAGCCGGGTGGTGTCGCCTAGTGCGCGCAGGATGGCTTCGGTCCGCATGGGAGCCGACATATAAAGATATTCTTATATCTACAAGTCTTGCAATCACGCGCCGTTGTCGGCGGAGGCGCAATTCGTGCTCAATCGTGCGCGATCTGCCGCAACAGACGCAGCTGCGCCCTGCCCGCGTCGGTCAGATGCCATTGTTCGCCCGCGCCCGCGATCAGCCCGTCGGAGACGAGCCGCGCCTTCTGCGCATCGCTCGGCCGCTCGCCTTCGGGCATCACCCGCCCGTAGCGCCCACCGTGGTAGATCAGCGGTTCGGCGGCGGTGCGTTCGAAATCGACGACCTCGCCCAGGAAGATCGCGTGGTCGCCGCCTTCGTATTCGAACTTGGCGGTGCAGCCGAAGCGCGCCGCGCAATTCTCGATCCGGGGGGCACCCTCGGGCCCATTGCGGCAATCGAGCCCGTCGAACTTGTCCGCCCCGCGGCTGGCAAAGCGGTTCGACAGGTCCTGCTGGTCGGCGGCGAGGATATGCACCGCCCACGCCTGCGCCTCGCGAAAGACGGGCAGGTTGCGGCTGCCGAGCGAGAGGCTCCACAAAACCATCGGCGGGTCGAGCGAGACCGAATTGAAGCTGTTGGCGGTCAGCCCGGTGGGCGCTCCGTTCGCATCATAGGTCGTGACGATGGTCACTCCGGTGACGAAGGTGCCGAGCGCATCGCGAAAGGCGTTCTGATCGATCACAGAATAAGCGCCTAGGCAGGCAGGCTCGCGAGCGCAAGGGAGTGAATGAGGGGAGAAGGCAGGGTGGGTTGCACCTCCTCCCCCCAAAGGAGAAGGCGACGCCTAGTCGTCGTCTTCTTCCCCCAGGACGGCGTCGATCGCCGCATCCTTGGGCTTCTTGCCGCGCAGCAGGCCGCCGAGGAAGGAGGTCGCGGCCTTCTTGAGGCCGCCACGCGGTTTGTCCTGCGCTTCATCAGGCTGGGCGTCCGGGCGGGATTCTTCCGCTTCGGAAACGCCGCTCTTGTCCATGGTCTTGATCGTCGACAGGTCGGTCATGGTCGTCCCCTCGGTTGCCGAGGTATCGGGGGCACGGATGCCCGCCGGACGCCGCTGGCCGCTCCCCGTGGTCCGGGCAGGAGGCCCCTGGGTGTTGCCTCCGTTGGTGCTGGTCGAGCCGCGCGCCCGGCCAGAGGAAAGCGTGGGGTCGCCGCTGTACTGGACGATGATCTTCACGCCGCCCTCTGCGACCGCTTGGCCGTGCCAGTAGCCGCCGGTGTCCGCACCGCCGCCGACTTTCTGTTTACACACCGCGCGGAAGGACGGCTGCAGCCACACCGGGAAGGTGTGGTCCTTGCGCAGGAAGTCGACCGGATGGCCGCCCTTCGACATGTGTTCGGCAAGTGCGCGCTCGACGATCGCCACCGGATCGAAGCCGATCGTGCCTTCACCTTCCCCGAAGGCCGCCGGGCTGACGAAATAGGTGTCCGTAAAATAGCGTTCGCGCGGCATGTTCGACGGGTGGAACGATTGCGCCTCCACATCGCCGACGAACAGGCTGGCATGATTGATGCCGTGGTTCGACTTGCACCGCACGCCGCCTTCCATGTCGAGCGAGAAGCCCTGGCTGTTGTGCTCCATGATCCGGTCGCGCCAGTCTCCGCTGCCAGAGGCGTTGCTGACGGTAACGACCAGAATGCCCTGTTCGACCGCGATGCCGATGCCCTTGGCATCGGATCCGGCGGTGCCGTGCGAGCCCAGCGGCACCTCGGCATGGGCAGGAATGGAAAGTGCCGTCGCGGCGAGGCCGACGGCTGCGATCATCTCAGCAGTTTTCATTTCATGTCTCCTTGTCGCGAATCGACGAGGGCCACCTAACTCAAATTAGATTGATAGTCTAGAGTAGCACTCTAGATAGGTGATCTAGAGTGACATCGCCGAAGGTTTTCGCCATCAGGGCCGCGAGATGAGACAAGAATGACCCAGAAACGTGCGGAACAGACCCGGCAGAAGGTGCTCGACGCGGCAACCGAACTCGCGCTCGAACACGGCTTCGCGTCGGTTTCGATCAAGGAAGTGCAGCAGCGTTCGGGTGTGTCGAACGGCAGCATCTTCCATCATTTCGGTTCCAAGGACGGGATCGTGCGGGAGCTGTTCATTGCCGAACGGCGCAGCTATCTCGGCTTGGTCGCGCAGGCGATCGTCACCCACGAAGGCGAGCCGGTGGAGGCACTGGGCGAAGGCTCCCGCGCTGCGCTGCGCTTTCACAGCCAGTACCCGGATCGGTATCGCAGGCTGATCGTCGAATTCAGCGATTCTGACTGGCTGCGAGCAAATACCGAATTGTGGCGCGACCTTGCTGCCGTCATGCAGCAGCCAGTCATCGAATGGGCTGCGCCGCATTTTGCGGCAGGCCGCCTGCCCATCCTGCCGCCAGCGGCTTTTCAGGCGATGATCTTGGGACCGGCCGAACTGATGTCGCGCCAATGGCTGGTGGGGCGTCTGCCCGGCGACCCCATGGACTACGCGGATACGGTGGCCGAATTCGTTTCCTCGGGGTTGAGGGGCGAACTCGAACGGTCCAAACGGGCGGCCGACTGATTGCACCAGGAGTACAAGTACCCATGAAAACCCGCGCCGCCGTTGCCTTCGAAGCCAAGCAGCCGCTCGAAATCGTCGAGCTCGACCTCGAAGGGCCCAAGCCCGGCGAAGTGCTGATCGAGATCAAGGCGACCGGCATCTGCCATACAGACGCCTACACGCTCGACGGGCTCGACAGCGAAGGGCTGTTCCCCAGCGTGCTCGGCCATGAAGGCGCCGGAATAGTTCGCGAAGTCGGCGCGGGGGTGACCGGCGTACAGGAAGGCGATCACGTCATCCCGCTCTACACGCCCGAATGCCGCCAGTGCAAAATGTGCCTCTCGGGCAAGACCAACCTGTGCAGCGCGATCCGCGAGACGCAAGGGAAGGGCCTGATGCCCGACGGGACCACTCGGTTCAGCTATCAGGGCAAGCCCATCTACCACTACATGGGCTGCTCGACCTTCTCGAACTTCACCGTGCTGCCCGAAATCGCGGTCGCCAAGATCCGCGAGGACGCGCCGTTCCACACCAGCTGCTATATCGGCTGCGGCGTAACCACCGGTGTGGGTGCAGTGGTGAACACCGCAGATGTGCGCCCGGGCGACAACGTCGTGGTCTTCGGCCTCGGCGGGATCGGTCTCAACGTCATCCAGGGCGCGCGCATGGCGGGGGCCGACCGGATCGTCGGCGTCGACATCAACCCCGACAAGAAATCCTACGCCGAACATTTCGGGATGACCGATTTCGTCAACCCGAAGGACGTCGATGACGTTGTCGCAACGCTGGTCGAAATGCTCGACGGCGGGGCAGATTACAGCTTCGACTGCACCGGCAATACCGATGTGATGCGCCAGGCGCTCGAATGCTGTCACAAGGGCTGGGGCACGAGCATCATCATCGGCGTCGCCGAAGCGGGCAAGACGATCGAGACGCGCCCGTTCCAGCTCGTGACGGGGCGCAACTGGCGCGGCACCGCGTTCGGCGGGGCCAAGGGCCGCACCGACGTGCCCAAGATCGTCGACTGGTACATGGACGGCAAGATCCAGATCGACCCGATGATCACCCACGTGCTCAAGCTGGAAGAGATCAACAAGGGCTTCGACCTGATGCACTCAGGCGAAAGCATCCGGTCCGTGGTGGTCTACGACTGATGGAAACGGCCGTAACGACCAAGGTCAATCTGGCCGAGAAATTCGCCCTGTTCTCCGAACATTGGGCACCCCGGCTTGCTGCGCGCTACAACGGCAACGAAGTCCGCCTTGCACGCGTCGAGGGTGACTATCACTGGCATTGTCACCCCGACACGGACGAACTCTTCCTCGTGGTCGAAGGCGAACTCGACATGGAGTTTCGCGATCGCGTCGAACATCTTGCGCAGGGCGAACTGATAGTGGTTCCGCGCGGTGTGGAGCACCGCCCGTGTGCACGCGCTGGTGAGGTCAAGCTGCTGGTGATGGATGCCGATGGCACGCCGAACACCGGCGACGCCACTACCGCATTCACCCCCGTGGAGGTTTAGGATGACATTGGAAACCGTCAGCGAAAACCGGAGCCACGGCGGGGCGCAGGGCGTCTACAAGCATTCCTCTGAGGCGACGGGCACCGAAATGACTTTCTCGGTCTTCGTACCCGATCACCAGCCGGGCGCGAAGCTGCCGGTGCTGTGGTATCTCTCGGGTCTCACCTGCACCCACGCGAATGTGACCGAGAAGGGCGAGTATCGCGCGGCGTGCGCGGAACATGGCATCGTCTTCGTCGCGCCCGACACATCTCCGCGCGGCGAAGGCGTGGCGGACGACGAAGCCTACGACATGGGCCAGGGCGCGGGCTTCTATGTCGATGCGACGCAGGAACCGTGGGCCCCGCATTTTCGCATGCGCAGCTATGTCGAACGCGAACTGCCCACGCTGATCGCGGAGAACTTCCCGGTCGACATGGAGCGGCAGGGGATCACCGGCCATTCGATGGGTGGGCACGGCGCGCTGACCATCGGGCTGCGCAATCCTGAAGCCTTCCGTTCGATCAGCGCCTTCGCGCCGATCGTCGCCCCGCTCGACTGCCCGTGGGGCCACAAGGCGCTGTCGGGATATCTGGGAGACGACCGGCAGGCGTGGCGCGAATACGACGCTTGCGCGCTGATAGCCGACGGCGCGCGCGCCGATGCGCTGCTGGTCGATCAGGGGACCGGCGATCAGTTTCTCGAAGAGCAGCTCAAGCCCGAACTGCTGGCCGAGGCATGCCGGAAGGCAGGCATCCCGCTGACGCTCAACATGCGCAGCGGGTACGACCACAGCTATTACTTCATTTCGAGCTTCATGGCCGATCATGTCGCGTGGCACGCGGCCCGGCTGACGGCCTGAGTTCTCCGCCGGTCAGGTGCCGACGAGGCGCGGGCTGATCGCTTCGGCCACGGCCTTCTTCTTCGCCAGCGGCGGTGCGGCAAGCACCTGGTTCTTGCCCGCCGCCTTGGCATCGTAGAGCGCCTGGTCGGAGGCGGAGAGCAGGTCGGAGGCCGATTTCGCGCTGTCCGGCATCGAGGCGACGCCGATCGACGCGGCGACGCTGCAGCCATGCTGGTCGGACAGCATCTCGATCCGCGCGCGGACCTGTTCGGCCCGCATCATCGCATCGTCGACGCCGCAATCGGGCAGAATCACGAGCAGTTCCTCGCCGCCATAGCGGCACACGACATCCGACGGGCGCAGCGCGCCGACGACCTGCGCGGCGACATCCTTGAGCACCGCATCGCCCTTCGCATGGCCATGCTCGTCGTTGAGCACCTTGAAGTTGTCGAGGTCGATCATCAGTACCGAGGTCGGCTGGTTCTGACGGTGCGCGAGCGAGATGAACCGGTCGAGCGTGTCTTCCATGTAGCGGCG
>CAZNOY010000027.1:0-18207 GCA_964574905.1 uncultured Citromicrobium sp.
TGCGAGAATTCCGCCGGCTGCGCGCATTCGATCTACACCGGCGATATCGGCCACCTGCGCGTGACCCGCAGCCGGTTCGAGGAAGGCACCGGCGGGCATTACCTGAAGGCGCGCGCCGCGATGGTCGAAGTCGCCGCGTGCAGTTTCGACGATTCGAACGGGCGCGAGACCAATTACATGATCGACCTGCCGCAGGGCGCGCGCGGCCAGATCACCAACAACTGGTTCGTGCAGGGCCGCGACAAGGAAAACTATTCCGCCTTCATCGCGGTCGGGGCCGAGGAACAGACGCACAGTTCCGACGGACTGACGATCGCGGGCAATGATGCGCGCTTCGTGCCTTCGCTTTCGCGCCAGTCGGCCTTCGTGGCGGACTGGACCGGGGCGAGCTTGCAGATCGGCGACAACCGCCTCGGCAGCGGCCTGACCCCGTTCGAGCGCCGCTAGGCTTGCTCCCTCGCGCCGGTCCCGAAGGCTGGCGCATAGCGAACCGTCCCCTTGGGGCGCGGACCTTCGCCTAACATCTGGACCTGGAAATATTCGGGCGGCACCCCGGGCAGGATCAGATCCGGATCGGGCCGGAAGCCGAACCGGACATAGAACGCCGGATCGCCCAGCAGGACGAGGCCCCGCGCGCCCATGGCCGACATCCGCACGAGCCCTTCCTCGGCCAGTTGCGAACCGATTCCGACGCGCTGCCGGGTCGGCATCACCGAGAGCGGGCCCGCCGCATACCAGCCGGTCGTCCCGTCGGAGATGGTGATCGGCGAAAAGGCCAGATGGCCGATAATCGCCTCGTCCATATTGGTCGCAACCAGCGACATCGTCAGGTCGCCATCGGCGCGCAGCGCGTCGATGACTTCCGATTCGTTGCCATCGGAGTGCTGCGCGTTGGCGAAGGCTGCCTTGGTCAGGGCATTGATGGCACGAATATCTTCCGGGCGTTCCTCCCGGATCGTGAGCTTGCGCATCACAACAGGTGCCCGGACCGATCGCGCTTGGTCGCGAGATAGCGCACGTTGTGGGGGTTTGTGCCGGTGTCCAAGGGAACTCTTTCGGTAATTTCGACGTCTTGCTGCTGCAATGCGGTAAGCTTCGCCGGATTGTTCGTCAGCAGCCGTATACGTAAAATCCCCATCAATCGTAGCATCCGTCCCGCGATGGGAAAATCCCGGGCTTCGTCGGGCAGGCCGAGCCGCTGGTTCGCCTCGACCGTATCGTATCCCTGTTCCTGCAACTGGTAGGCGCGCAGTTTATTCACCAGGCCGATTCCGCGCCCTTCCTGTCGCAGGTAGAGCACGACGCCATAGCCGCCCTGTTCGGCCTCGCGCGCCATCGCGGCCAGCGCCGAATCGAGCTGCGGGCCGCAATCGCACTTGAGGCTGCCGAAGACATCGCCCGTCAGGCATTCGGAGTGCAGGCGCACGAGCGGGACCTTGTCGGCGCGCTGCTCCCCGATAATCAGCGCGGCATGTTCGCGCAGGTCCGCAGGCGAGCGGAAGATCGCGATTTCGGCGTGCTCGGCGGCCGCCGTCGGCAGCCGGGTGCGCGCCGCGATGCGCAGCGTATCGGGCGCGGAGAACGCGGCAAGGTCGGGCGAGGCGACCGCGACGGGGTGCTCCTCTGACGTCGGATCGAGCAGGAAGGCGGGCAGGATCCCCGCGCGCCGCGCGATTTCCAGCGCGGTGGCGGGCCACTCAGCCTCGGGCAGGGGGAGGGCGCGGAACGGCCCTTTCATCGGGTTCGCCAGATCGAGCGCGGGGTCCGCGATCGCGCGCGCGAGGTCGAGCGCGAATGGCTCGCCCCCCTCGATCAGCACGGGCGCATGCGGCTGCGCGGCAGCGCGCTGGTTGGCGAGCTTGAGCGTGTGCGATCGCGCGGCGGAAATCAGCATCGCATCGCCGCGTGCATCGGGTGCGGCAGCGGTCTCCACCGGCAGCAACGTGGGCCCATCGTCGACGCGAATGGGCCAGCCGTGGCGCAATGCGTCGATCGCCTGCGCCAGCGCGCGTGCGCTGCCGCGGGGCGTCTGCGCGCTCAGAGGGAGAACTCCGTCGTCAGCGGCACATGGTCGGAAGGCCGGTCCCAGCCGCGCGCTTCCTCCAGGATCGTGTGCCCGGTCGCCTGCTTAGCCAGCTCGGGGCTGGCCCACATGTGGTCGAGCCTGCGGCCCTTGTCGTTGGTCAGCCAGTTGGGATTGCGATAGCTCCACCAGCTGTAATACCGCTCCGGCGCGGGGACATGCTCGCGCCCGATATCGGTCCAGCCGTGCGCGTCCATGAAGCGTTGCAGCGCCTCGACCTCTACGGGCGTGTGGCTCACCACTTTCAGCAGCTGCTTGTGGCTCCACACATCGCTTTCGAGCGGGGCGATGTTGAAATCGCCCACGATCAGCGTCGGCTGGTCGACCGTGTCGGCCCAGCGCGCCATGCGTTCGAGGAAATCGAGCTTCTGGCCGAACTTCGCATTGATCTCGCGGTCGGGCACGTCGCCGCCTGCGGGCACGTACACGTTCTCGATCACCACGCCCTGGTGCGCGGGATCGGTCAGCTGCACGCCGACATGGCGCGCCTCGCCGTTATCCTGCCAGTCGTAGCGCGAGATTTCCCTGAACGGCAGGCGGCTGACCGTCGCCACCCCGTGATAGCCCTTCTGCCCGTGGATCGCGATGTGCTCGTAACCCAGATCGCGGAACGCTTTCGCGGGGAATTGCTCCTCGACGCACTTGATTTCCTGCAGACACAGCACGTCGGGCGCGTGGGCGGTGAGGAATTGCTCGACCAGCGGCATGCGCAGGCGGACCGAGTTGATGTTCCAGGTGGTGACAGAAACCATGCGCGCCGACTTAGGGCGGGGGGCAGGCGTGGGCAAGCCGGGTCGGCACAAGGCACGTTTCCGGGTCGGCGACACGCACAAGGGGTCGTGCAATTGTCGCATTGATGCGCAATGGGGCAACTCGCGATAGGAAGCGCCGTGCCAAGAGGGAGCCTGCCATGATCCGCCATTCCAAGAACCCGCGCTGGGCCGCAGCGCTCGCGATGCTGGTCGCGCTGCCGCTGGCGGCGTGCGGCAACACGACCAACTACTACGGGGTCGATCCGGCGGCGCAGGGTGCCCCGCCCGTGACGCAGGGCAAGGCGAAGAACGTGATCCTGTTCATCGGCGACGGGATGGGCATTTCGACCATCACCGCCGCGCGCATTCTCGCCGGGCAGCAGCAGGGCCTCGATGGCGAGGAATATTCGCTCAGCTTCGAGAAATTTCCCGACACCGCGCTGGTCAAGACCTACAACACCGACGCGCAGGTGGCCGACAGCGCGGGCACCGCGACCGCGCTCAACAGCGGCAGCAAGACCCGCATGGGCGTGCTGAACGTGGCGCCCGACGCCCCACGCGGCGATTGCGCGGCGGCGCAGGGGCAGAACCTGCCGCTGATCGCTGACGAGGCGTACGAGAAGGGCAAGGCGGTCGGCATCGTCAGCACCGCACGGCTGACGCACGCCACGCCGGCGGCGGTCTATTCGCACAGCATCGACCGCGACTGGGAAGCCGATTCGGATATTCCCGCCAGCCAGCGCGGGCTCGGCTGCACCGATATCGCGGCGCAGCTGGTCGCATTCCCGTTCGATCTCGCGCTGGGTGGCGGTTCGCGCGCCTTCTACGGCAAGGACAAGGGCGGCCAGCGCAGCGATCCCGCCGCCGATCTTCCGGCGCAATGGGCCGCGCGCACCGGCGGCACCGTGGTCACCGACACCTCGACCATGCGGCAGGCCGACCTCGACCGGCCCGTGCTCGGCCTCTTTTCCTCCAGCCACATGAGCTATCAGCTCGATCGCACGCCCGAGACCAGGGAGCCCACGCTGACCGAGATGACCGCCGAGGCGATTCGGCGGCTGTCGGCGGATGAGGACGGCTTCTTCCTGATGGTCGAAGGCGGGCGAATCGACCACGCACACCACGCGGGGCGCGCCGGCTATGCGCTGGAAGAGACGATCGAGCTGGCCCGCGCGGTCCAGTATGCGCTCGAGAACACCGATCCGGCGGAAACGCTGATCCTCGTCACCGCAGACCACAGCCACGTCTTCACCATCGCGGGCTACCCCAAGCGCGGCAACCCGATCCTGGGGCTGGTCTATCCGCCCGCAGGGGGCGACGAAGACCACCCCGGCGGCAGCGACGGGCCGATCCTGGCGGGCGATGGCAAGCCGTACACGACGCTCGGCTATGCCAATGGCCCCGGCGCGGTGCAGGGCGAGCGCGGCGTGCCGGAAACCGGCGCGAAGGCGATGCAGCAGTCGCTCGTCCCGCTCGGCTCCGAAAGCCACGGGGGCGAGGATGTCGCGCTGTTCGGTACCGGACCGGGCGCATACCGCGTGCACGGCGTGATCGAGCAGAACCGCGTCTACAACATCATGCGCGCCGCCTTCGGCTGGGAAGAGTGATTCTTTTTCGCTCGCGGTGAGTGCGCTGGCGCGCACCACCTCCGCGGAGGCGACCTACCGGTCGGCGGCCGGTCGGCCTTGCCCTCGCCTTCGGCTCGCGATTGGTCCCCCCTGCGGGATCGCACCAGACCGGTCCGCTTGGCGGACCGGCAAGGGCGACCGCCCGCCCGCAGCGATAGCGAGGATAGCCGAGCGCGCGGATGCGCGCGCTGGCGCTTGAAGCCCAACAGATAAGAAAACCCCCGCGCCGGGGGCATTGGCACGGGGGTTCCTTACGAGCGTTCGTCACGCTTACGACAAGGCCTGCGCTATGAAGGGAACCGAAGGGGCAACAGGGGGGAAACCCGCCGGTTCATCAGACCTTGTGCGATTCAAACTAGGGATAGCTGCCTTGCTTGCCAATGAACGCGAAGGGGCAACTGGCCGCTTTTTCGGGGCATTGCCCGACGAACGGTTTACCGCGGTCGACGGGATGCGCGGCGCGGGTCCTTGTAGGTGAACGTCGAATCGCTCACCGACACGCCGTAGCGCTGGTTCGACAGCCGCACCGTGGTGCGGTTGTTCTGCGCGTCGAGCGCGACCCAGTTGGTCAGCTGCCAGCCGCCCGGCGCCGAACCGTTGCGCACGAAGATCATCGTGATCACGCCGTATTCCGGCTTGTTCGGGTCGCGCACTTCGACCGACAGGACGTTCGGATTGCCCGTGCTGCGCAGCTTGCCGTACTTTTTCACGTCGCGCTTGGGATCGAGCAGCGCGCCCAGCGGCGAATTGCCGATCGGCCAGCGCTGCACCTGATTGACCTCGTAGTCGATCATGGTCAGCGACTTGCCGTTGGACACGATCAGCAGCGGCACGCCCTTGGCATATTCGAAGCGAATCTTGCCCGGACGCTTGAGCGTCATCGTGCCGTTCACGGTCTGGCCGTTACGGTCGGTCTGGGTGAAGCTGGCGCGCATCGTGTTGATGCCGCGCAGCGCAGCGACCGCATCGTCGAGCGTACCCGCCGATGCGGCGAGCGCAGGGCTGGGCAGCGCGATCGTTGCGGCGATCGGTGCGCCGGTGATCAGGGCGAGGCTGGCGAACCCGGCGAGCGGGCGGCGAAGCAGATGTTTTGTGGTCGTCATGACGGCCTCCGTACAGGTTTCGGAGTGAACCGCGCGTGAGCGGCACTGGTTCCGTGCCGCAAGGTAATAAACCCGACCTTACTTGATCTTGGCTTCCTTGAACTCGACGTGCTTGCGCACGACGGGGTCGTATTTGCGGAAGGTCATCTTCTCGGTGATGTTCCGAGGATTCTTCTTCGTCACGTAATAGAAGCCGGTGTCCGCGGTCGACACGAGCTTGATCTTGACGGTTGCGGGCTTCGCCATAACTCAATCCTGCCAGTTCATAGGCCCGGCCATCGGTGCGTCGCCCCGTGGGGCTTTGCGATGTGCAACGGGTAGAAAAACAACAGGCGGCGCACGCGGCACCGCCCGATCGCAGGCGCTATTGAGCGCGGAGCGTGGAAAAGTCAAGCTGCCAGTCGCGCTATCGGGGGCGTCACCAGTCGTGGCGGCTGGGCTTGCCGCGATTGGCCTTTACCTGCCCGCGCGCCTTCTTGGTCTTGAGCCGCTGCGCCTTGCCCACGCGGTTGAGCCGCGTCTTGGCGCGCGCCTTGGGCCGGCGATGCGCCTCGCGCAGCAGATCCTCCAGCTTGTCGCGCGCCAGCCCCCGATTCGCTTCCTGCGTGCGGTGTTCGCGCGCGACGATCAGGATATCGCCCGCGTCCGTCAGGCGGCTGCCTGCGACCTCGCCCAGCCGCCGGAAGGCGAAGGGGGAGAGGCGCAGCTTGTAGGCGTTGACCCGCAGCTGGACTTCGGTCGCAACCTTGTTGGCGTTCTGCCCGCCGGGGCCCGAGCCCGCGACGAAGCGTTCCTCGGCCAGCGAATGCGCGCGCGCGATGACATCCTCGATCATCGCGGCCCAATCACGGAAGTTCGAAGCCGAGCGCGGTGAAATCGGCGGGCAGCGGGCTGGTCGCGGCAATATCGGTCTTGCCCTCGCGCGCCACGGTGATCGCGCTCGCGTGGAGCATGGTGCGCGGGCCGCCCGCGCGCGATCCGTAAACAGGGTCGCCCAGCAGCGCGATGCCGATCCCGCTCGCCGCGTGGACCCTGATCTGGTGCGTGCGCCCGGTCGCGGGGCGGAATTCGACCAGTGCGCGCCCCTCGTGCGTCGCCACCACGCGCCACGCGGTCGTCGACGGTTTGCCCTTCTTCGCCGGGATCATCCGCCAGCCCTTTTCGGCGCTGCTGATCTTGGCCAGCGAGAGTTCGACCGTCCCTTCGCTTTCCTGCGGAATCCCCGCGAGAATGCCGTGATAGACCTTGGTCACCGCCTGCGCTTCGAAGGCGGCGGCGAATCGCTTGTGCGCCTTCGGATTGCGCGCGAGCAGCAGGCAGCCGCTGGTGTCGGTATCGAGCCGGTGGACCGGCGAGGGCGGGCGCTGGAAACCCAGCTTCAGCTCCTCGAGATGGTCCTCCAGGCTCGGCCCGCCCTTGCGCGGGCGGTCGATCGAGAGCCCGGCGGGCTTGTCGATTACCAGTGCTTCGCCGTCTTCGTAGAGGATGGGGATCGTCATATCAGTCTCGCGCGCATGAGGCCGCGCAGAGCGTTGCCGATGAAAAAGCCGTTGGTGAGATCGTCGAGCGTCAGCTCGCCTTCGACCGCACGCCCTTGCGCGATCAGCGAATCGCGCAGCACGCCGGGCAGCAGGCCGAGCGATGTGGGCGGGGTGACGAGTGTGCCGTCGCGCTCGACGAAAATGCTGGTCCAGCTGCCTTCGGTGACCAGCCCGTTATCCTGCACCAGCAGTGCCTCGTGCGCGTCCAGCTCGTGCGCGGCGGCGAGCGCGTCGGCGTAGAAGCCGCGATCGGTGGTCTTGTGGCGCAGTCGCCAGTCGCCCGGCGACACGGGCAGCGGCAGCGCGATGCAGTCGAGCGGCTCGCTGGGCGTATCGGGCAGCGGGGCGACCTCGATCGCGGTGGTGCCCGATCGCGCGCAGGTGAGCCGCACTTTGGCAGCTGTATCGAGATCGAAGGACAGCGCCTGGATCTGGTTGCGCGCGGCGTGGCGATCGAAGGCAAACCCCAGCTCGTGCGCGCTGGCGGATATCCGCGCGAGATGGCCTTCGAGCAGCGGGATGCCTTCCTCCGGGTCGAAGCGCATGGTCTCGATCAGGTCGAAGGCAGGCGCGGTGCAGTCGGGCCCGCTCTTGCGCGCGAACCCGGCCTTGATCTGCGCCTCGCGCCATTCGGCCAGCGGCTCGCTGTCCGCGACGATCCCCGCACCCACGCCGAGCACGGCGGTGCCCTGTCCGTTTTCCACCGGGGTCAGCCGCAGCGTGCGGATCGCGACGTTGAAGCTGGCGTGCCCATCGGGACCGAACGCGCCGATCGCGCCGCAATAGGGCCCGCGCGCATCGCGCTCCAGCTGGTCGATGATCTCCATCGCGCGAATCTTGGGTGCGCCGGTGATCGACCCGCAGGGGAACAGAGCCGCCACGATGTCGGTCAGGCCGGTCCCCGGCACCAGCTGCGCGCGCACCGTGCTGACCATCTGGTGCACCGTGGGGAAGCTTTCGACCTTGAACGGCTCGTCGACGGCGACCGATCCCGGCTGCGCGACGCGCGCCAGATCGTTGCGCATCAGATCGACGATCATCAGGTTTTCGGCGCGATCCTTCTCGCTCTGCGCAAGTTCGGCCGCTGCCGCCGCATCTTCCGCCGGATCGGCGTGACGCGCGCGCGTCCCCTTCATCGGACGCGCGGCGAGCGCGCCATCCGCCGATTCGAAGAACAGCTCGGGCGACAGGCTGACGAGCGCGTGGCTGCCATCCCACACCACCCCGCCATGGCCCGCATGCGCGGCACCGCGCAACGCGGCATAGAGCGCCAGCGGATCGCCCCGGTAGGAACCGGTCAGCGGGAAGGTGAGGTTGGCCTGGTAGAGGTCGCCCGCCGCGATTCGCTGCTGCAGCTGCGCGAAGCGTTCTTCCCATGCGCCGAGCGAGATCGCGGGTTCGAGCGGGCCGAGGCTGGCGGTGCCGGGCGCGCGCCCTGCCAGCCACGCCTCGACTTCGCCTGCGGGAATCGTGCGCTCGCTCTCGAACAGTCCGAGCCACACCAGCGGGCCCGCCGCGCCGGTGCGTGCATCAGCCAGCGGGCGCAGTTTGGGTTCGAGCGCGAGCCCCGCCTCGTACGCGAGATACCCCGCCAGCGTGCCGCCGCGCTCGGTCTGCGCCGCCTGCGCTGCCGCGAGCGTATCGGCGACCTCGGCAGCCCGCAGCGCACGGAACACCTCCACCGGCGCTTCGAACAGGCGCGCGCCGCCGCTCGCGCCATCGCCATCGGGCGCGCGCGCATCGTCGAGCAGGATGAAGGGTTCCGCCGGTGTCATTTCTCACCGCTCTATCGAAGCCTTCGCGAATTGGAACCATCTTGACGGGCCGGGCCCCACTCGCACAGACCGATGGCGGATTTCCCAAAGGGAGGAGAGGCGCGTGACGGGCACGATTTTTCTGGGCCGCAACCATGAAGGCGAGGCGCAGGAGCTGAGGCTGGACCGCGCCAACCGCCACGGGCTGATCGCGGGCGCGACCGGCACGGGCAAGACGGTGACCTTGCAGGGGCTGGCGGAAAGCTTCTCTTCGCAGGGCGTGCCGGTGTTCGTCGCCGACGTGAAGGGCGATCTTGCCGGGCTCGCGGTGCCCGGATCGTCGAAGTTCAAGCACGCCGACAAGCTGGAAAGCCGCGCCGCCGAGCTGGGCATGGACGACTATGCCTATGCCGATTTCCCGGTCGTGTTCTGGGACCTGTTCGGCGAGCAGGGACACCCGGTGCGCACCACCATATCGGAGATGGGCCCGCTGCTGCTCGCGCGGCTGCTCGATCTCAACGACACGCAGGAAGGCGTGTTGCAGGTCGTGTTCCGCCATGCCGACGACAACGGGCTGCTGCTGCTCGATTTCGAGGACCTGCGCAGCATTCTGGCATGGGCGGCGGACAATACCGACGAAGTGTCGGGCGATTATGGCCGCGTCACCAAGGCCTCTGTCGGCGCGATCCAGCGCGCGCTGCTGACCTTCGAGAGCGAGGGGGCGGATCGCTTCTTTGGCGAGCCCGCGCTGGAGGTGGACGACCTGTTCCGCGTCGATGCGAGCGGGCGCGGCTTCGTGAATATCCTCGCCGCCGACAGGCTGATGCGCAGCCCCAAGCTCTACGCGACCTACCTGTTCTGGCTGCTCGCCGAGCTGTTCGAAACGCTCCCCGAAGTGGGCGACCAGGACAAGCCCAAGCTCGTCTTCTTCTTTGACGAGGCGCACCTGCTGTTCGCCGACACGCCCAAGGCGTTTCAGGACACGATCGAGACGGTGGTGCGCCTGATCCGGTCGAAGGGCGTGGGCGTGTTCTTCGTCACGCAGAACCCGATCGACATTCCCGACGAAGTGGCGGGGCAGATCGGCAACCGGGTGCAGCACGCACTGCGCGCCTTCACGCCGCGCGATCAACGCGCGATCAAGGCGGCGGCGGATACATTCCGCATCAATCCCGATCTCGACGTCGCGCAGGCGATCACCGAGCTGAAGGTGGGCGAGGCGCTGGTTTCGACATTGGGAGAGGATGGCGCGCCCTCGGTCGTGCAGCGCACGCTGATCAAGCCGCCGCAAAGCCGCCTCGGCCCGCTATCGGCGGGCGAGCGTGCAGTGATCCTCGGCGCGAGCCCGCTCGCGGGCAAGTACGACAAGCCGGTCGACCGCGAAAGCGCGGCGGAAGTGATCGCGCAGAAGATGGTCGACGCCGCCGAAACTGCGCAGGAAGTGGAGACGAAGGGCGAGGCGGAGGTTAGGAAGCGGGAGCGCAAGTCGACCAGCATCTGGGGCAAGGCGATCTCGCGCGGCACGAAGGTCGCTGCCGGGTCAGCCGCAGGGATGGCGGCGCGCACCGTGCTGGGCAAGAAATCGCGCGCCAACCCGATGGCGTCGGGCGTCACCTCGGCAGCGGGCTCGATCGCGACCGACCTCGGCGGGCCGCTCGTCGGCAGCTTCGTGCGCAACCTTGTCGGCGGGTTGATGCGTTAAGTCGCGCGGCTCCGGCCCGCACCCCCGCCCGGCCAACTCACACAGGATACTGCCGATGGGTTGGCCGGGCGGGGGTGCGGGCCGGTACCGTCAAACTAAGGCGCCACCGGCAGCCGAATCTCGGCACGCAAGCCACCCTCGGGCCGGTTGGCGAGCACCAGCTCTCCGCGATGTTCGCGGATGATTGCGCGCGTGATGGTGAGGCCGAGGCCCGCGCCGCCGGTGCCGCGATTGCGGCTCGCCTCGCCCCGGCGGAAAGGTTCGAGCATCGCGGCGACCTCGCCGGGCGGGATGCCGGGGCCATCGTCCTCGACCGCGATCACCGCCATGGCGCCATCGCGCGCCAGCGTGACGCGCGCCGTGCCGCCGTAGCGCAGCGCGTTTTCGATCAGGTTGCGCAGGGCGCGGCGCAGCCAGGTGACCTGCACGGGCGCAACGATCCGGTCGACCTGCGCGATGCTGACCGGCCTGCCCATATCCTCGAACTCGTCGACCACGCTCTCGACCAGCGCGGCGAGCTGGGCGCGTTCGGGCGGGTCCTTCGCGCGGCCGATCCGCGCGAGCGAGAGGATGTCGTCGAGCGAGCGGCGCAGATCCTCGATCACCTCGGCCATGCGCGCGCGCTGGGTTTCGTCGGGGACCGATTCGATGCGCACGCGCAGCGCCGCGAGCGGCGTCTTCAGGTCGTGCCCGATCGCGCCGAGCATCACGTCCTTCTCGTCGAGCAGGCTGGCGATGCGGCTTTCGAGCAGGTTGTGCGCCGCGATCAGGCGGCTGACGTCTTCCGGACCGCGCGGCACGAGCGGCTCGCGCGGCTCCTGCGTCATCGCGAAGCTTTCCACCTGCTCGGTCAGCTGCGCGAGCGGACGCGTGATGCGCCGCAGGACGAGGTATGTCGCGCCGAGCAGGACGAGGAACAGCAGCGCGGTCTGGATCGCGATCAGCCACAGCGCACCTGCCTCCACCGGGGGGCGGATCGTGCGCGCAACCACCCAGCGGTTATCGTTCGGCTGGCGCATCGCGGCGACCAGCATCTGCGTATCGCGGTCGATCAGGCGGGCGTTGAGCCGGGGGCGTCGTTGCGCGAGCCATGTCGCTGCGCTGTCCTGCGCGAGCGGGCGCTGGATCACCACCAGCTGATCGACCTCGACCCCCTGCCGCGTCAGGATTTCGCGCAAGCGTTCCTCCGCCTCGCTGTCGCGCTTCTCGCCAGGCTGGATGGGCGAGCGATCGGCGATGCGGCCCGCGATGCGCGGGGGCAGGCGGGTGGGCATGCGGGAGGGTTCGGGCTCTTCTCCCAGCACCGCTTCGCGCTGCGCGCGCGCGCGGCGGCGGCGCACTTCGCGCGATTCGCCGCTCACGCGATTGGCGGTGCGCACAAGATGGAACGCGGCGGCATTGATGGTGGCGACATCGCGCCGATCCTCCACCGCGCGGTAGAGCAGGAAGGCGGACATGGCCTGCCCGATCAGCAGCGTGATCGCGATCGCGAGCAGGCTCTGGCCGAGCAGGCTGCGCGGGAACGGGTAGGGGAACTTGCGTGCCATATCGGGGTCGGGCCGTCGCCTCAGTCGCCCTGCACGCGGGTGACATCGGCGGCGAAGCGATAGCCGCCGCCGCGCACGGTCTGGATGAAGTGCGGATCGCGGCTGTCTTCCTCGATCTTGCGGCGCAACCGGCTGACCTGATTGTCGACCGCGCGATCGAACAGGTGCGCCTCGCGCCCCTGCACCATATCGAGCAGGCGATCGCGGTTGAGAACCGCGCGCGGATTGTCGAGGAAGGCGCGCAGCATGCGGAATTCGGCGGTCGAGATCGGGATCACCGATCCTTCGGGGTCGGTCAGGCGCTGCTTGAGCGGATCGAGCCGCCACCCTTCGAACAGGTAATGCGCATCCTCGTCGCCCACGTGCTCGGCGTGGTTGCGGCCCGCGCGGCGCAGGACCGAGCGGATGCGCGCGACCAGTTCGCGCGGCTCGAACGGCTTGGTGACGTAGTCGTCGGCACCGATCTCGAGCCCGACGATCCGGTCGGTCGCCTCGCCCATCGCGGTCAGCAGGATGGTGGGCAGGCCCTGCCCTTCGATCAGGTGGCGGGTGAGCGAGAGGCCGTCTTCGCCCGGCATCATGATGTCGACCAGCGCGATATCGGCCGTCTTTTCGCGCAGGATGCTGCGCGCGGCCGCCGCGCTGTCGGCTTCGAACACGACGAATCCCTGGCCGACGAGGTAGTCGACCAGGGGTTCGCGAAGCGTGCGCTCGTCATCGACGAGCAGCACGGTGGTGGCCGTGTCGGGATCGGGCGCGGCCACCATCGTCGGCTTACTGGCCTGCGCGCTGGGCGCGGCGCTGCTCGATCCGCTCGCGCATCTGCGCGCGGCGTGCATCGTGGGCGGCCTTGCGTTCGGCGGCGGTCACGGTGCCGTCGTTGTTCGCGTCGGCACGGTCGAAGCGTTCGAGCGCGTGCGACTGGAATTCCTGCAGCGTCAGGCGGCCGTCACCATCGGCGTCGGCGCGTGCCATCATGCCGCCGCCGGCGAATTTTCCGCCCTTTCCGCCGCGCATTCCACGCATGCCGCGCTTTTCGCCCTTGCCGAAGCCGCGACGTTCGCCTTCGACGCCGCGCTCAGCGCGACGTTCTGCGCGGCGCGCCTGACGCGCCTCGCGGGCGGCGTCGCGCTCGGCCTTGCTGATCGCGCCGTTACCGTCGGTGTCGATCCGGGCGATCATCTGCTTGCGGCGCAGTTCCTGGTCGGCAAGATCGAGCACGCCGTCGCTGTTGAGATCCATCTTCTTGAATCGCTCGGCGCTTTTCTGCGTCACCTGCATGCGGGTCATCGGGCCGGCGGCGCGATCCGCTGGCTGGGCAATGGCAGCCGTACCGGCCAGCAGGCCAACGGCGGTGAAGGCGAGGATTGTCTTTTTCATGGGGGGCTCCTGTCTCGGTCGATATGTCCGGGAATGCGGTAGAGCCGCGTGGCGGGGAGGGGTTGGGGGAGATCGAAAACCCGCCGCGCGGCTCATGAGACCCCTTCTAGCGCCGCTTTGTCGCATGGGTTTGCCAGTGAAAGGCCGATTTGTAACGCTTTGTCGCACGATCGCAAAGCCGTTCATCGGGCCGCAAGCGGGGGCGCACCCGCTGGCGCCAGAGCACACCTACGCTTGCGCCACCTGCACTTGCACCGCCGCGCTCAGCGTGGGCGGTGCTCGGTGCCTTCGCCCGCGGTGATGAACAGCGCGGTGGCCGAGCTTTCGACATCGGCGGTGTGCCACACGCCGGGCTCGTTGATCGCGTATTCGCCAGGACCGAGCGTGACCTGCTCGACCCGCCCATCGGGATATTCCTGGGTCAGCGTGATCTCGCCCGCGGTGCACAGCACCACTTCGTGGCCCTTGGGGTGCACTTCCCACGAATCCCAGCTTTCGGTAAAGGTATAGAGCGAAACCAGCCGCCCCTCGGCCCCGTCGGCGGCGTTGCGCTGTCCATAATCCTCGTACCACTCCATCCCGGTGAAGGGTGGCTGGACCTTGGCGGTCGCCCCCAACCCGAGATGGATCGGACTTTCGGTGAGGTCGTGCGCCTCAGCCATTGGTATCGAGCATGCAGAACGCGTTGAGCTTGTTGCCGTCGCGGTCGCGGAAATAGGAGGCGTAGAACACCATTCCGTTCTCGTCCGCCTCGCCGCGCGGGCCGGGCTCGCCCTCGTCGGTGCCGCCATTGGCGAGCGCGATTTCGTGCAGGCGGTGGACCTGATCCTTATCCTTCGCCTCGAGCGCGACCATCGTGCCGTTGCCGACGGTGGCAGTATTGCCGTCATAGGGCTTGGTCAGCGCCACGCCTGCCGCGCCGCCGGGTTCGCCCCATGCGATGAAGCTGTCGAAGTCCATCATCCGGCCCACGCCCATTTCCCTGGCGATGGCATCGTAGAAGGGCGCGTTGCCCTGCAAATCATTGGTGCCTAGCGTAACGTAACCGATCATCGAACAATCTCCCGAGTAGCGACCCCCGCGGATGGAACATTACGAGAACACATTGCGATTCGCAAGCCGGTTTCAGAGCGGCTGCGTGTGCCGCTCCAGCCAGTCGGCAGCCTGCCCGTCGAGCCTTGGCGCGAGGATTTCGCGGCAGGTCGCGTGGTAGGCATCGACCCACGCCCGTTCTTCGGGGGAGAGCAGCGAGGTGTCGATGAGCGTGCGGTCGAGCGGGACCCACGTCAGGTTCTCGAACCCGAACCAGGTGCCTTCATCCGCGCCCTCGATCTGGCGTTCCTCGATCAGGATCAGGTTCTCGATCCGGATGCCGAATTCGCCCGCCTTGTAATAGCCGGGCTCGTTCGAGCAGATCATGCCCGCGGCGAGCGGTTCGATCGTGCCGCCCTGCGATCCGGTGGTCTTGGCGATCCGCTGCGGGCCTTCGTGGACGCCCAGCGCGCTGCCGACGCCGTGGCCCGTGCCGTGCGCATAGTCGCAGCCCACCGCCCACAGGAATTGCCGCGCCATCGTGTCGAGCTGACCGCCGGTGGTCCCTTCGGGGAAGACCGCGAGCGCGATGGCGATGTGGCCCTTGAGCACGCGGGTGAAGCGGTCCTTCATCTCCGCCGTGGGCTCGGCGCTGCCATCTTCGCTGCCGACCCACACGGTGCGGGTGATGTCGGTCGTCCCCGCGCCGCCATCGCCAATGTACTGGCCGCCCGAATCGCACAGGAAAATGCTGCCCGGCGGGATCGGGATATTGCTGTCTTCATCGACCTTGTAGTGCGGCAGCGCGGCGTGGCTTGCGGCGGCGGAGATGGTATCGAACGAGGTATCCTTCAGCCCGCCATCGACCGAGCGGAATTCGAGCAGCTTGGCCGCCGCGGTCAGCTCGTCGATCTTGCCCGACGGAGCCTCCGCCTCGATCCATGCGAGGAAGCGCGAGACTGCCGCGCCGTCGCGCGCCTGCGCATCGCGGTGGCCCTGCTGTTCCGCGTCGTTCTTGATCGCGCGCGGCAGGATCGTGGGGTCGCGCGTCTCGACCACCTTCGCGCCGCCTGCCTCCAGCGCCTGCGCAATCGCGGCGACGCCGTATTCGGGATCGAGCGCGATGCGCTTGCCTTCGAACGAAGCCAGCGCACCCTCGAACTCGCCGCGCGGGCGGATGGTGACCGCATTGCCCAGATGCTGCTTCATCTCGGGCGAGACCTTGTTTTCGTCGATGAACAGCTGCGCGGTGCCGTCCTGCCCGACCAGCGCGAAGGCCATCGCGACGGGCGTATGCGCAATGTCGCCGCCGCGGATATTGAACGCCCAGCCGACCGAATCGAGCGCGCTCAGCACCACCGCGTCGAGCTTCTCCTCGCTCAGCCAGTCGGCGATCGCGGCGCGCTTTTCCTGCGCGTTGCGGCCTGCGTGCTTGTCTTCATGGATACGCACGGGCGCATCGCTCTGCGCGGGCTGGTCCTGCCACACCGCGTCGATCGGATTGCCGTCGACTGCGACCAGCTGCGCCCCGACCTTTTCCAGCGCCGCCGTGGTCGAGCGGACCCAGCCGGGCGTCGCAAGCCACGCGTCGTAGCCGATCTTGGCGCCCTCACCGGCATTGCTCGCCAGCCACTTTGCAGGGCTATCCTTGGGCACGCCGCGATATTCGAACAGGCGTTCCTCCACCTGTTCGCGCACCTGCACGGTGTAGCGCCCGTCGACGAAGATCGCCGCCTTGTCCTGCAACACCGCCGCGCTGCCCGCAGACCCGCCGAAGCCGGTCAGCCACGCCAGCCGCTGCGCATCCTCGCCGACATATTCGCTCATGTGCGCATCGGCGATGGGGACGAAGAACCCGTCGAGCCCGCGTCGCTTCAGTTCCTCGCGCAAGGCGGAAAGGCGGGCTTCGTGGGTCTGCATCAGCATGGGGGCATCTCTTCGTCAGCGTTAAAAGTATGCCGCCGATATAGAGGCTCGACCCCCGCCTCGCCACCCGTGCCTAGTCGCGCGTCGGGTTTGCCGCCCAGCTGAGACCCGCATATTGCGACATGCGGCCGAAGATGTCCTCCATCGGCTGCATAACGACGGTCTCGCGCGCGGCGCGGCACGCGGCGATATCGGTGGCGTCGTTGCCGGTGGAGACCCAGATCTGGCAGCGGACGACCTTACCCTGCGCGTCCGGCGTCATGCCGATCCGCAGCGGACTCGCCTCGCGCCCCTTGGGAAACACCCCGGCATCGGTCAGCGCGGTTATCAGCCGCAGCTCTACCTCGTCGGTGATCGTGGTGAAGGCGTTGCGATCGGGGTCGGGCGCGTAGGCCATCGTCTCGCTCCCCGCACCGGTGACGTAGAGCGGAACTGCGCGATGCGTGCTCGCCGAGGCATCCGCCCACGTGGGCTTGAGGACCGACTTGGCGTAGCCGCACGCCGCATTGTCTTGCGCCGCGACGCCCGATCCTTCGATTACGCGGCAGTCGAGACCTGCGCCTCTGTCGAACAGCACGATCGCGGTGAGAGGCCGGGTGGCCGCGTCGTCGGGCAGGCCGATATGCGGTGCGGTCTGCCATTGCGGATCGCGGAAGAACTGCGCCATCCACGATGACAGCGGCGGGAAGGAATACATCGAGTCCACGCGCGGAGCCATCATCGGTACCGGCACCGGATCGCGTTCGCTCGTGAAGAGCGGGTGGGGCGAGGCATCCGCCGCGTCGTAGCGGCGCGGCATGAAGGTGACGATGTAGCCCCCGGCAATCCGCCTCCCGTCGCTGTCGAGCGCGGGGAGGAATTTCTGTCCCGCGAAGTCGCTACACACTGCCGCAGCATCGACCGGCAGGGCGACGCTGTCGGATGGATCGCACGCGGTGATGGCACCCCCGGCGTCGATTTCGAGCGTCAGTTTCGCGTAGCCCAGCATGTCGGGCCGGGCGATATGCGCCTGCGCGAGCTGCGAAGTGGCATCGAACCACCCGGCAGGCTCGGCCAGAGGATGCGGCAAGCGCATCGGTGGGTTCGCCCGGTCGGGGGTGCTGCCGTATCCGCTGACGGTGATCGCGACGTCGACCGGCTTGCCCTGATAGGTCGCGCGCGGGGCGGTGGGCTCTCCGGCCAGCGCCAGCGAGGGCAGTGACGCCGCGAGTGCGGCCAGCAAGCCCAGACCGAGACGAAACTCAAATGCCATGCACTGCACCCCCCTTGCTTGCCCGCTTATGGAACGCCCACTGCACCCTGCCAAGCAATCCCTTGCAAGCCCCGCACGCGGGACCTAGCACCGGCCACACCACCCCATTTGTGCAAGGGATTTGCCATGATGCGTCCGGCTCTTCTGGGCAGCCTTTCACTTGCCACCTGCCTCGCGTTCACCCCTGCGGCGACGCTGGCCCAAACATCTTCCGAGGAAATCGACAGCGTGAGCGAACAAGCGCCTACCTCCCCTCCCGTCGCCGAGCGGCGCGAGCATACCTATACGCACCACGGGATCACGCTGTCCGACCCGTATCACTGGCTCAAGGACCCGTCCTACCCGGTCGTCGATGACGCGGACGTGCTCGACTACGTGAAAGCGGAAAACGCCTGGTTCGAAGCGCAGATGGCGCCGCACAAGGCGCTGGTCGATACGCTGTTCGAAGAGATGAAGGGCCGCATCAAGGAAGACGATTCCACGGTCCCGCAGAAGGATGGCGACTGG
>CAZNOY010000028.1:0-15696 GCA_964574905.1 uncultured Citromicrobium sp.
ACGATGGCGACCTTCAGCCCCAGCTGCGCCCCGCGAATCGCCGCGACGTAGCCGCCCGGTCCGGAACCCAGCACGATAAGGTCGTATTTCTCAGCCATCTAAGCCTCTTGTTGGTTTTCTGACACACCTGACACACTGTTCAGGGGGTTAAAGCGTGCCACCCGGAAGGTGGCCAAAATCGGTCGGCGGCGCAGCATGGGGCGAGCGAGCGGCATCGCGCCATCTTGGTCGTTTCGATGGATGTAGGACAGCGCCTCAGCCATCATTGTCCGACACAGGCCCCGCTGCCGCGCCCTGCATGCGGACCGGGCGCGGATTGCCATCGTCGTCGGCGAGCACGAACACGAAAGTGCCCTTGCACACCAGCTTGGTTTCCTCGCCATGGCGTGCGCGGGCGATACCCTCTGCGGCGATGGTGATCGAGGTGTTTCCCTCTTTCACGATCTCGCAATAGACGTTCAGCTCGTCTCCCAGCTTCATCGCTGCGGGGAAGCCGAAATCGGTGGCGGCAACCACGTTCGCGCGCCCCTGCCCTTCGCGGCTTGCCAGCGATCCTGCGCCGAGCGCCATCTGGCTCATCAACCACCCGCCGAACACGCCCCCGTAGGGGTTCATATCGGTCGGCATCGCGGTGACGCGGATTTGGGGTTGGCGGTCAGTCATGATGCTTCGCTTGGTAGGGTTTAAGAACAATGTGCCAGCCGAGTCCGGCAAACAAATTTGCGGCGACGAATATGGCCATGGCTACCAACAATGCGACCAACCATCCTGCGAATATAACCATAAACAGAGAGAGCAAGAATGCCGCCAAATTAGCGATTAGCAATACATTTCCAAAGTGAAAATCAGCATATTGACGGATTATATAAAAAGACAAAAGGAAGATGGGGGTTCCGATTATAAGAGACAGTAATGCTGAAATAACGATACAAAAATACATTAAGCCGGGCGTCAGCGACTCTCCCAGCCCGATATTGAAAAAAATAGCAGCAACCAGCCCTGCGGGAACGGCCGCTATCAAGGCAATGAAAATCGCTTTCATCACTATAGCAATCGTGAGCAAGGCAGCCTTCGCCAACGGTTGGGCGTTGGCCGCTAGCTGAGGCGGAGAGGAGAAATGGGCCTCACCCATCATCACCCCGCCGTGATCTTGACGAACTTCTTGCTCACCCAGCCCTGCGCGCACGGGCCGGTGTAGTTGCGCGGTTTGTCGACCGGGGCGTCGGTGCCGCAATCGCGCGTTTCGTCGCCCTTGTCGTAGACCACGCCGTACCAGCCATTGCTCTCGGCGCAGACGTGCACGCCTTGCCCGGAGTCTAGCCGGTCGCGTTCCTTCACCTCGCTGCTCGGCGCATCGCGCACCGAGAGGTAGTTGTCGCCCTTCGGGTCGAGCCCGGCCACCTCGCCGTAGCTGGCGCAGGAATCCACGTCGGGGCCATTGGTGCCGATGCGGATCGGCATCGGGATCGGGCCTTCATAGGCCATCTTGGGCGCAGGCGTTTCGGGCGCGGTCTCGGCGGGCACCGCGATATCGGTGGGTGCCTCGGACTTGGTCTCGGTGGGCTTGGGCGTTTCGGCCGTGCCGTCCGCCGGGGCCTGCTGACACGCGGTCAGCGCGAGCGCCCCCGCAGCGGCAATGATCGCAACAAGGCTGGTCTTCATAACATCATCCCCATCGGCTGCTCGCACATCTGCTTGAAGGCTTCCATCAGCTGCGCCCCTTCCGCACCGTCGATGGCGCGGTGATCGAACGAGCCCGAAGCGGTCATCACGGTCGCCGGTGCAATCTGCCCGTCGACCACCCACGGGCGCTGCTCGCCCGCGCCGACCGCCATGATCATGCCCTGCGGCGGATTGATGACCGCGTCGAACTGCTTGATCCCGAACATGCCGAGGTTGGAGATGCTGGCGGTGCCGCCCTGGTATTCGTGCGGCCGCAGCTTGCCTTCGCGCGCCTTGCCCGCGAGCTCCTTCATCTCGGTCGCGATTTCGGCGAGGCTCTTGCGGTCCGCACCGCGAATGATCGGGGTGATGAGGCCCTTGGGCGAGGCGACCGCGACGGAGATGTCGGCGCGCTGGTAGCGGTGCAGCGTATCGCCCTGGAAGCTGACATGCGCCTGCGGGGTGCGCATCAGCGCCTTGGCCAGCGCCTTTATCAGCAGATCGTTCACCGACAGCTTCACACCCTCGGCCTCGAGCATCTTGTTGAGGTCGGCGCGCGCGGCGAGCAGCGCGTCGAGGCGGATATCGACGCTGAGGTAGTAGTGCGGCACTTCCTGCTTGGCGGCGGTGAGGCGCTTGGCGACGACCTTGCGCACGCCCGAGACCTTTTCCTCCTCGAACGGAGCATCGCCATCCATCGTGGTCGGCGCGGCGGTGCCCGCCTGCTGCGCGGCGGCGGGCTTGCCCGGCTGCGCATTTTCGACGTCCGCCTTCACGATCCGCCCGCGCGGGCCGCTGCCCTTCACCGATGCGAGGTCGACGCCCTTGTCCTCGGCAATCCGGCGCGCGAGCGGGGAAGCGAAGATGCGCTCTCCGTCCTTCTGCGGTGCGGCCGGAGCGGTACTTTCCGCTTGTGCTGAGCTTGTCGAAGCACTGCTCTTGTCCTTCTTCGGCTCGGAGGAGGAGGAGGAGGAGGAGGAGGAGGACGGCCCTTCGACAGGCTCAGGGCGGGCGGGTTTGCTTTCCGATTTCGAAGTATCGGGCGCAGCCTTGGCCGCATCCTCCACGCTCTCACCCTCGCCCGCCATCATCGCGATAACCGTGCCGACCGCGACGCCTTCGGTGCCTTCCTCGACTTCGATGCTGGCGATCGTGCCCTCGTCGACCGCTTCGAATTCCATCGTCGCCTTGTCGGTCTCGATCTCGGCCAGCAGGTCGCCTGCCGCCACCGTATCGCCCGCCTTGACCAGCCATTTGGCAAGCGTGCCCTCCTCCATCGTGGGCGAAAGCGCGGGCATCTTGATCGGTGTTGGCATAGGGTGTCCTGCGAAAACATGTACAAGGGGGCGGCCCCGCCGTAGCGGCATGGCCGTACCAGCGCCGCTTTGGCCAATTTGCATAAAGGCTGCAAGCACCTTGCCTATGCATACGAATTGTGTCGATAGCGCGGGTGGGAGATTGATTATGGGTGTCTATCTGGTGATCGTCGACGAGACCGAGGAAGCGCGCAAGGCGCTGCGGTTCGCGATGCGCTGGGCTTCGAAGAGCGGGGGTTCGGTGCAGATCCTGGCGATCGTGCAGCCGCAGAACTTCAACGCTTTCGGCACGGTGCAGGCCACCATAGAGCAGGAAGCGCGCGACCGCGCCGAAGCGATTGCGACCAGCGCGGCGGGCAATGTCTATTCCGAAAGCGGCAAGATGCCCAACATCGCGGTGAAGGTGGGCGATGGCGACCGGATCGTGCGCGAGTACCTGGCCGAGAACCCCGATGTGATCGCGCTGGTGCTGGGCGCGGCGGCGGACGGCCCGCCCGGACCGCTGGTGACGCACTTTTCCGCGCACACCGGCAGCCTGCCCTGCCCGCTGGTGATCCTGCCCGGCAAGATATCGAACGAGGATCTGGACCGGATCGCCAGCGCCTGATCGCTACTTCTTCTTACCGCGCCCCTGATGGCGGATATTGCCCGGCCGACCACGCTTGCCGACCGTGTGCTTGCCCGCCTTGTCCTTCCGTGGGCCATCCTTGCGGGGGCCGTCTTTCCTCGGCCCATCCTTGCGCGGACCACCCTTCTTGGGCGCCCCACGCGGAGAACCCTTGGGCCTGCTGCGTAGCGGTCGCCCCTCGCGCGCCTTGGAGGCATCGCCGCCGGGCACCTCGAAGCGCAGCGCGCCGGTCAGCGGGTTCGCCTCGACCAGCTTCATCTCGAGCCGCTGCCCGGTCTCGTAGCGCGTGCCCGTATCCGCACCGATCAGCGCCTTGGCTGCCTCGTCGTAGTGGAAATATTCGTCGCCGATGGTCGAGATCGGTACCAGCCCGTCGCCCCCCAGCCCCACAATGGTCGCGAAGAAGCCGAAGTTCTGCACGCCCGTGATGCGGGTGGCGAAGGTTTCGCCCACCCGGCCTGCTAGCCATGCGGCGACGTAGCGGTCGATCGTGTCGCGCTCCGCCTCCATCGCGCGCCGCTCGGTCTGGCTGATCGCCTCGCTGATCTTGCCCAGATCGTCGCGGTCGGTCTCGCTCAGGCCGCTTTTCTCAGGCAGCTTCGATTTGGGCTTCGGCTGCTCCAGCCCAAAGGCATCGACCAGCGCGCGGTGCACCAGCAGATCGGCATAGCGGCGGATCGGTGAGGTGAAGTGTGCGTAACTGCCCAGCGCGAGCCCGAAATGGCCCTGGTTGGCGGGCCCGTAATAGGCCTGCGTCTGCGTGCGCAGCACCGCTTCCATCAGCAGCGCCTTTTCCTGTTCGTCGCTGACATCCTTCAGGAAGCGGTTGAACAGCGTGGGGGTGATGACCTGACCCATGGCCAGCTTCATATCCAGCGTGCCGAGATATTCCTTGAGCGCGAGCAGCTTCTCGCGGCTCGGCTGTTCGTGCACGCGGTACACGACGGGCGCGTT
Organism: uncultured Citromicrobium sp.; assembly: GCA_964574905.1. GTDB lineage: Bacteria > Pseudomonadota > Alphaproteobacteria > Sphingomonadales > Sphingomonadaceae > Alteriqipengyuania. The sequence goes on from CAZNOY010000028.1 coordinate 4,561, forward strand.
CTTCGTTTCCAGCGCCTTGGCCGCCGCGACATTGGCCGCGATCATGTATTCCTCGACCACGCGGTGCGCATCGAGCCGTTCGCGCACCGCGATTTCGGCGATCCCGCCCTCCTCGTCGAGGATCACGCGCCGCTCGGGCAGATCGAGGTCGAGCGGATCGCGCGCCTCCCGCGCGGCAAACAGAGCGCGCCAGCAGGCCCACAGGTTTTGCAGGTTTCGGTCAGCGTCCTGCTCATCGATCCGCCGCTGCGCTTCCTCGTAGGCGATCACCTCCGCAATCCGCACGATCGCGCGGCTGAAGCGCCATTTGAGCAGCTTGCCTTCGGGCGAAATCTTGAGGTGGCACGCCATCGCCGCGCGATCCTCGCCCGCGCGCAGGGAGCAGACGTCGGCGGAGAGCACTTCGGGCAGCATCGGCACCACGCGGTCGGGGAAATAGACCGAATTGCCGCGCTTGCGCGCCTCCCGGTCCAGCGCGCCGCCGGGTCGGACGTAGTGCGACACGTCGGCAATCGCGACCACCGCGCGAAAGCCGCCCTTGTTGTTCTCGTCATCGTCGGGCTCGGCCCAGATCGCGTCGTCGTGGTCTCGCGCGTCGGCCGGGTCGATTGCGACAATGGGGAGGTGGCGCAGGTCTTCGCGCCTGTCGGAGGTGACCGGCAGCTTCGCGGCCAGCTCGGCCTCCGCGATGACCGCCTCGGGGAAGACGTGCGGAATGCCGTGCTTGGCAATCGCGATCATGCTGAAGCTGTTGGGGGCGAGCGGATCGCCCAGCACTTCGGTGACGCGCACGCCCGAGCGGGTGCCCTTGCCCGTCGGCTCGGCGACGACGAGCTGGCCTTCCTCGGCGGTGCCCGTGTCGGTGATCGGGGCGGAACTGCGCACCTTCTTGTCGACGGGCGCGAGCCAGAACTTGCCGCGCCCGTCCTTCTCGACCACGCCGATCAGCCCCTCGCTGCTCTGCGGCAGTTTCTTCATCGGGTGCGCGCGCCAGCCCTTGGGCGTTTCCTCGGTGCGCGAGAGAATGCGGTCGCCGACCTTCAACGCCGGCATGCCCCTGGCCTTGCCGTCACGACCACGCGCCTTCTCGACCACGGTCAGGCGCGGCGGCTTCGCGCCATCGTCGGGCTCCCACTTCTCGGGCACCGCGATCGGCTCGCCATCCTCAAGCTCGACCACGCGCAGCACGGTGACCTTGGGCAGGCCGCCCATGCGATGAAAGGCGGTCTTCTTGCCGTCGATCAGGCCTTCCTCGGCCATGTCCTTGAGCAGTTTCTTGAGCGCGATCTTCTCCTGCCCCTTCAACCCGAAGGCGCGGGCGATCTCGCGCTTGCCGACAGTGCTGTCGGACGACTCGATGAATTCGAGGACCTGCTTTTGAGTGGGCAGTCCTTTGGGGAGGTTTTTTGCGCGTTTGGCCATGTAAGGGCTGTAAACGCTTGGGAGGGGCGGTGCTATCCCGGCGAATGTTCTGCTCCCCGATCACCTGCCGTCAGAAGCGGACCGGTTCTTCGCCGTACCTGTTGGGCCCCGGGTCGGATTTCCATAGCCCGAAGACGAGCACGGGGATATACGCGATCCAGCCCAGCAGGCTGTATTGGTAGAGCTGCGATTGCAGTGCTACTCGCTGGTCGGGATCGGTCGCCGTCACCATTCTTTCGGTCAACGCGATCGTGGTGTCGAAATTCATGACGCTGATTATCAGCGAGGCCAGATAGGGCACGAGCACCAGCAGCAGCCACCAGCCTGGCTTTCCCGAATCGTGCAGGCGGCGGACGAACGCGGCTGAGAACAGCACGCTCGACACCGCGCCGATCACCACGCTGACCAGCATCTGCGTGTGCATCTGGCCGCTCATCCGGCCGAACATCGCCGCCTCCATGTTCTGCTCGCTCGCCCCGGTCTTCACGGCTTCGACCGCGCCGGAGACCAGATCGACGTACATCGGGATCGCCGCAATCATTCCGATGGCGACCTGCAGAATGAACAGGAACAGTACGTAGTACCAGAAGGTCGGACGCGCATCGCGCCCGTGGAAATTGAAGATGTTGGCGAGATTATATTTGATCGAACCCAACATGCTTCGTCCCCGTTTTCTGGCTCAGTATGCGCGTGCGACGTAGACCCGCTCGGTCGCGGGCCTGCCGGTGAAAATGCAGCTGCCGTCGGCAGGCGTCGCGTCGCGCGGCACGTTGCGCACGGTCAGCTTTTCGGCCTTCAGCTTCTCGACCACCTGCTCCAGTTCGTCGCCGGTGGGCTTGGCCCACTGCACCTCGACCCAGCCAGGATACTTGCCGTTATTGGCGAAGAATTCGACCACGCCGTCCCAGCTGTCGACACCGCGCGCGATGTTCGCATCGCGGCGCTCGGCGGCCTGCGTAAACAGCGCCTGCTGGATATCGCCGAGAACGCCGGGGATCGTCTGGCCCGCAACTTCGCGCGTCGGGGCCTGCGCGTTGAGCTTGCCCGTCTCCAAGTCCCACAGCTGGTCGCGGCGGATCAGCGTAACGACGCCGTTCTCCATGTCGCGCCCGCCGACCTCGACGATCACCGGAGCGCCCTTGCGCACCCAGTCCCACCGCTTTTGCGCCGGCTTGCCAGGTTTGCTGTCGAGCAGCACACGGACCGGTTCGCCCAACGCTGTCTGCCCGGCGAGCGTGGCGCGCAGGCCTTCGCAATAGTCGATCAGCGCAGCATCATCGTCATTGCCGCGCAACATGGGGAGGATCACGACCTGCCACGGCGCGAGCTTGGGCGGCACGCGCAAGCCATCATCATCGCCGTGCGTCATGATGATGCCGCCGATCAGGCGCGTGGAGACGCCCCAGCTCGTGGTGTGCGCGAACTGCTCGCCGCCTTCCTGCGCCTGGTACTTGATGCCCGATGCCTTGGCGAAATTGGTGCCGAGATAGTGGCTGGTCCCCGCCTGCAGCGCCTTGCCGTCCTGCATCATCGCCTCGATCGACCAGGTTTCGACCGCGCCGGGGAACCGCTCGTGCTCGGGCTTCTCGCCCGCGATCACCGGCAGCGCGAGGTCTTCCTCGGCCATCGCGCGATAGACTTCGAGCATGGTCAGCGTGTGGTCCTTCGCCTCTTCGGCGGTGGCGTGCGCGGTGTGGCCTTCCTGCCAGAGGAATTCGCTGGTGCGCAGGAACATGCGCGTGCGCATTTCCCAGCGGACCACGTTGGCCCACTGGTTGAGCTTCAGCGGCAGATCGCGCCAGCTCTGCACCCAGCGCGCCATCGCATCGCCAATGATCGTTTCCGAGGTCGGCCGCACAACCAGCGGCTCTTCCAGCTTGGCGTCGGGATCGGGGATCAGCCCGCCCTTCCCGTCCGCAATCAGGCGGTGGTGGGTGACGACCGCCATTTCCTTGGCGAAGCCTTCGACGTGGTCGGCCTCACGCTCGAAATTGGAGAGAGGGATGAACAGCGGGAAATAGGCGTTGTCGTGGCCGGTGGCCTTGATCCGGTCGTCGAGCAGGCGCTGGATGCGTTCCCAGATGCCGTAGCCCCACGGCTTGATGACCATGCACCCGCGCACCCCCGATTCCTCGGCCATCTGCCCTTCGGCAATGGCGGCCTGATACCAGGCGGCGAAATCGTCTTCGCGTTTGACGGACAGGGCGTGACGGATGTTGGACACGTGGGAATTGCCTTGTGAAATGGCGCTCCACCCTAGCCAAGCCCGCTTGTGCTGAGCTTGTCGAAGCACCGCATTTTCTTGGAGATCGTTCTTAGAAAGAAGAACAGCCCTTCGACAAGCTCAGGGCGAGCGGATCGCGAGGGTTTGAGTTATTTGCCCAGCTCGTCGAGCTTCTTCTGCATCGCGGCCATCTGGTCGCGCATCGAGGCAAGCTCCTGCGCGGTATCGTCGGCGGGCTTTTCGCCGCGCGGCGCGGCCTTGCCCGCGCCCGCCTGCCCGGTGAGGGCATCGGTCGCGGCGCGCATCATGGCGAAGTTGGTCTCGGCCATCTTGGCGAAGGGATTGCCCGCCATGCCGCTCTGCCACGCCTCGGCGATCTTCGCCTGGTTGGCGCGGAAATTGGCCATGCTCGCTTCGAGATAGCTCGGCATCATCGACTGCATCGAATTGCCGTACATCGCGATCAGATCGCGCAGGAAGCTGACCGGCAGGATATGTTCGCCATTGGCCTCTTCCTCGACGATGATCTGGGTCAGGATCGAATGGGTGATATCCTCGCCGCTCTTGGCGTCGACCACGGTGAATTCGAGCCCCTGACGGGTCATCTGCGCGAGATCTTCGAGCGTGATGTAGCTGGAGGAATGCGTGTTGTAGAGCCGCCGATTGGCGTACTTCTTGATGATGATGGGCGCGCCATCCTCGTGCTTTTTATTGGCCATAAATCGTGCAGAGCTCCGGATTAATGCTGCGCAGCATCAGGCCTTAGCATTTGCAGCATCGCCTGGGCAATCCGCCTTGATGCTGCGCCCGAAGCGATGGCCGAGCACGGTCAGCAGCTCGTATTGCGACAGGCCCGAATGCTGCGCCGCATCGCGCAGGTAATATGGCAGGTCGAGCCAGTCGCCCGCCGCGAGATCGGGCGCGGCGGCCAGATCGACCACCACCATGTCCATCGATACCTTGCCTAGCAGCGGCAGCGTGCGCCCCTCGTGGAGCAGGAAGCCCCCGCCCCGCCCCCAGCTGCGCAGGAAGCCATCGGCATAGCCGAGCGAGACGGTCGCCACGCGCATCGGGCTGGGCGCGGTGAATTCGCGGTTGTAGCCGACCGTGTCGCCCGCACCGAGCTGGCGTGTCTGGATGATCGACGCCTGCGGGAAGGCGACCTGCCGGATATGCTCTGCAAGCCCCGGCGTCGGCACCCCGCCATAGAGCGCGAGGCCGGGGCGCGTGAGGTCGCAATGGAAATCCGCGCCCAGCGCGATCCCCGCGCTGTTCGCAAGGCTGCTTTCGCGGTGCGGCACCTGCGCGACTGCCTGCCGGAAGGTCGCGAGTTGCTCCGCGTTGACCGGGGTGTCTTCCTCCGCCGATGACAGGTGCGACATCAGCACCTGCACATCGAGCGCGGCGATCGCCGGATCGCCCAGATCGGCCAGCGAAACGCCGAGGCGGTTGATCCCGCTGTCGATCATCAGGTTGCAGGGCCCCCCGCCCCCCTCGATCCACACGCGCGCCTGCTGCAGCGAGTTGACGACCGGGCGCACGCCCGCAGCCCGCGCGTAGGCAGCCTCCTGCGCGTTCGTCGCCCCGTGCAGCACGGAAATCCGCTCGGCCGGGACATGCGCGAGCAGCGCGGGCACCTCGCTCCAGTGCGCGACGAAGAAATCGCGCGCGCCCGCCGCGAGCAGCGCGGGCACGCAATTCTCGACCCCCAGCCCGTAGCAATCGGCCTTCACCGCCGCGCCCGCGCGGGCGCTGCCCGAAAGCCGGTCGAGCGCGCGCCAGTTATCGGCCAGCGCGCCGGTGTCGATGGTAAGCCTCAAGGTCGCGGAGGGCGGTGTCGGGGCGCTCATCGCCCGTATCAATCGTCGAGCCAGTGGCGCAGCGCCGGTCCGTAGCTGGCGGGCAAGACGCGAAAATAATCTTCGAACCGCTGCGTGAGCGCGTCGGGGAGTTGCCAGTCCTCGGGAAATCTTCGTGAGAAATGGTAACCGGGCTGCATCAACAACCAGGTGGTATCCAAAGCCAGCGGAATCCGATCGCCAAACGCGTCTTTCCAGCCCTGCTCGTCACCCATGCATATGCGCATGCGCCTCTTGATCGCGTTGGTCGCCGTGACGGAGGCCCGATATTCATCGGCCGGTACTTCCACTGCATGTTCGACAATCTCGACAAAGGGCTGCGCCATCCCCGGCTTGCCGAGCTTGATGTAGTCGCAGGCGATGATCCACGCGAACTGGCGATCCGACCCGCCGATCTTGTAGGTGCTGCTGCCGATGGATGATTGCCGGAACTTCCGGTAGAGCGGACGGATGATGTCGAGCGAGCGAGCGTTCTCGCCCTCTTCGGCAAGAAACGCCGCATAATTGATCGCCAGATTGATGAACACGGGGCTGCTGTGCGGTAAGGTCTTGTAAGGCTGTTCCAGGCTCGCGGCCGCCGCTGCCGGTCCCTCCGACCCGTCATGGAGAATGGCGATGTAATTCTCGACCATGATGCGTTCGAAGTCGAGAGAGGCTAGGCCTTCCTCGTTCGCGTCGATACGTGCACGCGCCTCGCGCAGCATCGCCAGCGCTTCATCATAATAGCCGAGGTCTTGCAGCAAAGACGCCCTGTGGAAGATCACCCCATAGTCGCCCTTGTAATTCAGCCCGGTGTCGTTGGTGCGCGCGGTGCGTGCCTCCTGTGCGAGCATCTCGCGCAGAAGGGAAAGGTCGTCACCCCACGCAGCCTCCATCTCGCCCCACAGCGCGGCGAAGGGACGGGCGGAAAGCGCAGCGAGCGCGAAGTCGATGTCCTTGACGGGCATGACGTCCCCCGCGCGATAGGCATCTTCGCAGATAAGGATCGTGCCCGGTTCGCCCTCCGTCGCGACGAACGTGGCGCGTCCGATAGAGCCGTTCTCGTCGGCCGGCAGAGGAAGGAAGTGCCCCTTGCCCTTGCAGTATTGGAGATAGTTTCGACGAACGTGGGCAGGGACATCGATCTCTGGCGGCGCTTCCAGCGTGACCGTTTCGATCCGGATCGGGGGCGGCAGTTCACCTTGCCCGGAGGCATCATCCTGCGCCGCCGCGGGTCCGCTCAACACAAATATGGCGAGGATTTTCGTCAGTAACCGGTGAAAATTGCTCACGTATGCGTATCCTCGAAATCGCGGGGCGGCCCGCCGGGCAGGCCGAACCACGCGACCACCACGCCGAACGCGACGACGATCCACGTGTACCACAGCCCGGAATAGATATTGCCCGTACTCGCCACGATGATCCCCGAAATCAAGGGCAGGAAGCCGCCGAGATAGCCCGCGCCGATATGGTACGGGATCGACATCGAGGAATAGCGGATCTTGGCCGGGAACATCTCCGACAGCAGCGCCGCAACAGAGCCGTAGGTCAGCGCCGAGAGCAGGCCGAGCGAAACCAGCATCGCGATGATCCCGATGATGCTCGTCAGCGGCGGAATCTGACGGCTGAAATCGAAGCCATAGCCGGTCAGCGCGGCCTGCAACCCGTTGCTGCGCGCTTCGCCGTCGGTGAACCACTCGGCCGGCAGCGCGATCGGATCGCCCGCCACGCTGACCGCCACCGCGTCGCCTTCTTCGACCGAATAGGCCACGCCGCTCGCGATCAGCGAAGCGAGCACCTTGCCGCAATCGGTCGGCTCGCGGTCGAGCAGTTCGGCGAAGGGGTCGGTCACGCATTCGGGGCCGGTCACCACCACCGGGCTGCGCTCCGCCGCGTCGGCGAGGCCCGGATTGGCGAGGTGGCCCATCGTCCAGAAGATCGGGAACAGCAGCACGAGCGATGCCAGCGCGCCGATGATCAGCGGCTTCTTGCGGCCCACCTTGTCGGACCACTTGCCGACGATGACATAGAGGCCGAGCGAGAGCAGGCCTGCGATCAGCAGGATGATCTCGACCGTCTGCACGTCGAGCCGCATCGTGCCCTGGAGGAACGAGAGGCTGGAGAAGAACGCAGTGTACCAGATCGACGTCAGCACGCCCGCGACGCCGAACAGCGCGACGAAGATGCGCCGCTTGTTGCCGGGATAGGTGAAGCTTTCGATGAACGGATTGCCCGACGTCTCGCCCGCTTCCTTCATCGCCTTGAACACCGGGCTTTCCGACAGTTTGAAGCGCATCCACAGCGAAATCGCCAGCAGCAGGATCGACAGCAGGAACGGCGCGCGCCAGCCCCACTCGGCGAAATCGTCTTCCGGAATGGCGAAGCGGCACAGCAGCACCACGATGATCGACAGCACGAAGCCACCCGCTACGCTCGCCTGAATAAAGCTGGTGTAGAAACCGCGCTTCTCGGGCGGGGCGTGCTCGGCAACGTAGATTGCCGCGCCGCCATATTCACCGCCCAGCGCGAGACCTTGCAGCACGCGCAGCATGATGACGATCAGCGGGGCGACCACTCCGATCTGGTCGACCGTCGGGATCAGCCCGACCCCGGCGGTGGCGATGCCCATCAGCGTGACGGTGATGAGGAAGGTATATTTGCGCCCCAGCTTGTCGCCGAGGAAGCCGAACAGCACCGCGCCGATCGGGCGGAACGCGAAGCCCACCGCGAAGGTCGACCAGACCAGCAGCAGCCCCAGCGTCGGGTCGTCGACGTCGTAGAACGCATCTTTCAGGATGTAGGCGAGCGTGCCGTAGATGAAGAAATCGTACCACTCGAAGATCGTGCCCGCGCTCGACGCGCCGACGATCAGCCGGATCTCGCTGGCGGTCGGTTCCCGTGTGGTGGCGGCCGTATCGGCTTCGCTCATGTCTGTAATCCCCCCTCGCTTCGCAGCCCGATCTAGCGCGGCTGCGACGCCTTGCAAAGCGCGTCGACCGCAGCATTCCAGGGCAGCATGATCGCGCCGTGACGCGCGGGGAAAGCGCGCGCGGGGGTAAGGATCGCGAGGCCGGGCCAGCTCGGTTCGGCTTCTCCGCCCGCCAGCCACTCGGCAATTTCACCCTGCGCGGCGAGTATTTCCTCAGGCCCGCGCCCCCGCGCCTCGCGTGCGAAGATCGCCGCCGCCGCCTGCCCGATCGCGCAGGCGGTCACGAGCAGGCCCAGCGCATCGACGTGTGCTCCGTCATCGAGCGCGAGGTCGAGCGTCAGCGTGCCGCCGCAGGTGCGTGAGCGCGCGGTGGCACTGGCATCGGGCGCATCGAGCCGGGGAAAATCGGCCAGCTCGACCGCGAGGCCGAGTATTTGTGGAGTGTAGAGCTTGGACAAGGGGGCAGCTATTCGGTCGCGGAGGGGCTCGTCACCGGGGGCGTGCCCTCCTCTTCCTCAGCCTTCTGCGCCCGCAGTTCGGCGCGGCGTTCCTGCACATAGCCGACCATCGCCTCCGTCCCCGCATTGATCGAGGGGTAGGTGCGCGCAGTCACGATCCACGCGGGCCTGCCCTGATAGCCCCACACCTGATCGTAGCCCAGCACCAGCAGCGAAAAGCCGATCACCACGATCAGCGCGCCCTTGAGCGCGCCGAAGCCGAAGCCGAGCACCCGGTCGAGCGGGCCGAGCAGCGATTCGCGGGCCTTGTTGCCCACCAGCGAGGCGATCAGCTTCATCGCCGCGTAGGGGATCAGCAGCAGCAGCGCGAAGGCGAGGATTGCGGAGGTGGTCGGCGTGCCGATGCGCGGCTCGATAAACGCCTGCAACGGCGAATGGAGCTGCTGGATCGCGAACATCGCGAGAATCCACGCGGCAAGCGACAGGATTTCCTGCACGAAACCGCGCGTGAAGCCGCCCACGGCGGCGACCGCGACGACCAGCAGAACGATGATGTCGAAACCCGTCATGTCCCGTCAGCCTACCACGTCATTGTTATCGCATCACGCGATCCACCAATTGCGCAAGCTGCCTAATTCCCGCGAATTGAATGTCCGGTGAAGCTTTTTCTTCCCTTAGCGGGCCATAGGCGCTCGAAAAACCCAGTTTCGCCGCCTCGCGCAGCCGGAGCCCCGAATGCGCCACCGGACGGATTTCGCCCGCGAGCGAAACTTCGCCGAACCACACCGACCGGTCGGGCAGGGGCTTGTCGGCCAGCGCGGAGACAAGCGCGGCGGCGACGGCAAGGTCGGCCGCCGGGTCCGAGAGGCGGTATCCGCCCGCGACGTTGAGATAGACCTCGGCGCTCGAAAAATTGAGCCCGCAGCGCGATTCGAGCACCGCGAGCAGCATCGCGAGGCGGCCATTGTCCCACCCCACCACCGCGCGGCGCGGGGTCGCGCCCGATTGCAGCCGCACGATCAGCGCCTGAATCTCGACCAGCACCGGGCGCGTCCCTTCCATCGCCGGGAACACCGCGCTGCCCGCAAGCGGGGCGTCGCGCCCGGAGAGGAACAGCATCGAGGGATTCTCGACCTCCTCCAGCCCTTCCTGCGCCATCGCGAAGACGCCGATCTCGTCGACCGCGCCGTAGCGGTTCTTGAGCGCGCGCAGGATGCGGTACTGGTGGCTGCGTTCGCCTTCGAAGCTCATCACCACGTCGACCATGTGTTCGAGCACGCGGGGCCCCGCGATATTGCCGTCCTTGGTGACATGGCCGACCAGCACCAGCGCGGTGCCGCGTTCCTTGGCGTAGCGGATCAGTTCGAACGCGCAGCCGCGCACCTGGCTGACCGTGCCCGGCGCACCCTCGATCGTGTCCGAATACATCGTCTGGATCGAATCGACGACCAGCAGGTCGGGCGCTTCGTCCTGCGCGCCCAGAGTGGTCAGGATATCGCGGACATTGGTGCTGGAGGCGAGCCGCACGGGCGCATCGGCCAGCCCCAAGCGCTCGGCACGCAGCCGTACCTGCGCGGAAGCTTCCTCGCCGCTGACATAGACGACATCGCCCCCGGCGCTCGCGATTCCGCCGGCGGTCTGCAGCAGCAGCGTCGACTTGCCGATGCCCGGATCGCCGCCGATCAGGATCGCCGCGCCGGGCACCAGCCCGCCGCCCAGCGCGCGGTCGAATTCCTTGAGGCCCGTCGTGCCGCGCTTGGGCGGCTCGACCGCCTCATTCAGCGCGACGAATTCGAGCCGCCGCCCGCCGCCCGAAAGATCGTGCTTCTGGCTGAAGACGGTTGCGGGCGCATCCTCGACCAGCGTGTTCCACTCGGCGCAGTCGGGGCACTGGCCCTGCCAGCGCGGCGAGACGCCCCCGCAAGCCTGGCAGACATAACGTTTCTTGGGCTTTGCCATGCCTCCTCCTTAAGACGGGGACCTAAGTGGAACATTTGCGGAACGCAAGTTGCTTTCGCACCCCCTCCCCCGCTAGGTTGCGGGCATGCGCCAGAAGGAACTGAGGATCGGCCTGGTCTGCTACGGCGGGGTGAGCCTGGCAGTCTACATGCACGGCGTGACCAAGGAGGTGTGGAACCTCGCGCGGGCAAGCCGGGGCTTCCACGCGGGCGAGCCCAACATCGGGGGCGTCGCCGCCGAATATCGCCGCCTGCTCGAACTGCTGGCCGACAAGCACGAGCTGCGGCTGCGCGTGCTGCCCGACAT
>CAZNOY010000029.1:0-14488 GCA_964574905.1 uncultured Citromicrobium sp.
ATCGGCCTGCTGCTGCGTCAGGCGATGGACAAGGTTGCCTTCCTGCCCTTCGGCCTGCTGGTCGACAAGTGGCGCTGGGGCGTGTTCGACGGGTCGATCCAGCCCGCCGATTACAACACCGCGTGGCACGATCTGAAGCGCGAATACCAAGGCATCACTCCGCCGGTGGAGCGGCCCGACGACGCCTTCGATCCGGGCGCGAAGTACCATATCCCCGGCAACACGCCCTACACGCGCTATTTCCTCGCGCGCATCCTGCAGTTCCAGTTCTTCAAGGCCGCGTGTGATCAGGCGGGCTGGAAGGGCCCGCTGCATCGTTGCTCCTTCTACGGCAACGAGGAAGTTGGCGAGCGGCTGAACGCGATGCTCGAAATGGGCGCAAGCAAGCCATGGCCCGATGCACTGGAGGCCTTCACCGGCAGCCGCCAGATGAGCGGCGAGGCGCTGATGGAATATTTCGCCCCGCTCAAGAAATGGCTCGACGAGCAGAACGAGGGCAAGCCCAGCGGCTGGTGAACCGACCCACGCCTGGTCGACATTCGAGGAGGGAGTTTGATGATGCGGTATCTGGTGCCTGTGATCGCGCTGCTGGCCAGCGCAACGAGTGCGCAGGCACAAATGGTGAGCGCGGCCGACCCTCAGGGGATGGCCGCCGTGCTCTCCGAGGCGGGCTACACGACCGAAGTCGATGTCGACGATGTGGGCGATCCGCGCATCGTGATCGAGCTGAACGGCTGGGGCAGCAGCATCCTGTTCTACGGCTGTGACGAAGTCACCCACGATGGCTGCGATTCGATCCAGCTGTCGACCGGCTTCGATCGCGAGACGCCGATGGACCCGGCGACAGCGCTCGAGGTGGCGCTCCGGTGGCGCTATGTGGCAGTATCGCTGGACGAAGATGGCGATCCCTACCTGCGGTGGGATATCGTGACCCAGGACGGTATTCCCCAGGCGGTCTTCCTCGATGCCGTGCGCCGCTATGCCGACAATCTCGATGTTGCGGCAGAGATGATTTTCGCGGACGAGTGACGGGAAGCGGGGCGGATTGCAGAAACCGAACAAGCGGATGCTCACGGTAGGCTGGCGCGAGCTGGTCGACCTGCCCGAGCTCGGCCTGAAGGCCGTGCCTGCAAAGATCGACAGCGGCGCGCGGACCAGCTCGCTACACGGCATCGTGCTCGACGAGTTCAAGCGCGACGGCGAGAAGTTCGTCCGCTTCGAGGTGTTCTTTCCCGCCAGCAAGGTGATGCAGGTGTGCGAGGCGGTGCATGTCGACGTGCGCGGCATCACCAGTTCGAACGGAGAGACGCAGCGCCGCTATGTCATCAAGACGCCGCTCAAGATCGGCAATCTGGAATTCCGTGCAGAAATCAGCCTTGCCGACCGGAGCGATATGCGGTTTCCGATGTTGATAGGGCGAAGCGCGCTGCGTCGCCGCTTTCTCGTCGATTCGGGCAATTCCTGGCTGCAGACCCCAGGCCGGGATCCCGTGCAAGGCCACAAACCATGAGGACAAGGCCATGAAGATCGCGCTGCTTGCCCGAAATCCCAATCTCTATTCGCACAAGCGGCTGATGGAGGCCGCCGAGGCGCGCGGCCACCAGATCGACTGGCTCAACACGCTGCGCTGCACCGTGCACATCGCCAGCCACCGACCCGAGGTGTACTACGATGGCGAGCCATGCGTCGGCTATGACGCGGTGATCCCGCGTATCGGTGCGTCCATTACGAACTATGGCCTCGCGATCCTGCGCCAGTTCGAAATGCGCGGCTGCTGGCCGCTGAACGAGAGCGTCGCCATCGGGCGCAGCCGGGACAAGCTGCGTTCGATGCAGATCTTCGCCAAGCACGGCCTCGGCCTGCCGCTGACCGCCTATGCCAACGACCCCAAGAAGGCGGAGGAGATCATCCGCGCCGTCAAAGGCCCGCCGGTGGTCATCAAGCTGCTCGAGGGCACGCAGGGGATCGGTGTCGTGCTCGCGGATTCGATGTCGTCGGCCAAGTCCGTGATCGAGGCGTTTCGCGGCGCCAACGTCAACATTCTGGTGCAGGAGTTCATCAAGGAAGCGGGCGGCACCGATATCCGTGCGCTGGTGATCGGTGGCAAGGTGGTCGCTGCGATGCAGCGCACCGGCGCACCCGACGATTTCCGCAGCAACCTGCACCGCGGGGGCAGCGCGAAGCTGATCAAGATCACGCCCGAGGAACGCAGCACCGCCGTGCGCGCGGCCAAGCGCATGGGGCTGAACGTGTGCGGCGTGGACATGCTGCGGAGCAATCACGGCCCGGTGATCATGGAGGTGAACTCCTCGCCGGGGCTGGAGGGGATCGAAGCGGCGACTGGCAAGGACATTGCCGGCCAGATCATCGATTTCATCGAGAAGAGCGCCAAGGTGGGTGCGACCAAGACGAAGGGCGCGGGGTAGCGCATCAGCGTGCGAACGAGACCCTGCCCCTAGGCTTGAGCCGATCATGAGGTATTGCGCGGCCGCCACCAAGCGACCGGAACAAGGCAATTTTTCACTTTCCGGAGACAGGCCCGCAAGTTACGCTTTGACCGCTAGCACGTCGGGGGGGAAGAATGCGCGTGACCGGTTTGAAGCGGCTCATCACCATTGTTGCGATAGCGGCAGGCACGGTGCTCGCACCGCCGCTTGCGGCCCAGGACAGCGAATGGACGGCCGGCGAGGCGCTGAAGCCATGCTTCGACTCTGGGGAGGGCGAAGAGGACGTGGCGCAGGCTCTCGCCAAGTGCCGCGAATTGCTCGGCAGTGCGCGCTACGGCGGTGAAGATGCCGCGATGCTGCGCTACGCCATCATCAACTACCAATCGATGTCCGCGACACCCGGCGAGAAAATCGAGCAATTATCCGCGCTAGCGCGCGAAAGCCTGCCGCAGGAGTATCAGTATGGCAGGGACGCGCAGCTTGCTCAGCTTTGCTACGAGGTGAAGCGGTGGGATTGTGTGGTCGCAGCGATCCGGCCCAATCTCGATTCCAGCTACCTGACGATCGACGAGCTTTCGATCTTCACCGACGCCATGATCCAATCGGCAGGTGCCGGGTCAACGCAGGCACTGGGTACCGAACTGATTCAGAAAAGGGACAAATCGGCAGTCGGCTATCTTCTGCGGGCGGAGGGACGGACGAAGGGCGACGACAAGGCCGGAGCCATCGAGGATTTCCTGGCGGCGGGCGACCGCTTGCCGAAAGACAATCCGGTGGGTCTGAACACGGTTTGCTGGCAGCTCGTCACCACGCTGGGCGCAGCGGAAAAGGCGCGATCTTTTTGCGATATCGCAGCCGCCGGCTCTCCGCTCGACTGGGCGGTGTGGGACAGCCACGGGGCAATGAACCTGGCGCTGAAACGCTATACCAACGCCTGGGCGGATTACGAACTTGCGGTGAGGCTCGAGCCAAAGGCGGCCCATGCACTTTACGGGCGCGGTCTTGCGTTGGAGCGACTGGGCCAGACGGAGGCAGGGGAGAAGGACAAGCAGGCTGCTCTGGCAATCGATCCCGATGTTGCCAAGGATTACGCCGGGTACGGTCTCTAGGGAGACTGCCAAGAAAAAGGCCCGCGCTCCGTCTCGGGAGGCGGGCCTTTCTTGGCTCGGTATGAAGCCGGCGCTTATTCGCCTTCGGGCTTCTCGTCTTCACCTTCCGGCGCAGTCGCTTCGATCAGCGAGTCCGTGGTCGACTGGTCTTCTGGGGTCGAAACGCCATCTTCCAGCAGCTCGGCCGGGATTTCACCGGGTTCGAGCGTCGGGTCGATCTTGTTCTCGGAAGCCGCTTCCTCGATTTCCCGCTGTTCGTCTTCGAACATCTGGGCGAGGACGTCGACGCCCTGGCTCTGCAGTTCGGCTTCGTCGTCCGAACGGGCGACGTTGGCCTTCACCGTCACGTGCACCTCGGGGTGCAGGGCAACAGTCACATCGTGCATGCCGATCGTCTTGATCGGGCTGCCCATGATGACCTGCTTCTTGTCGACTTCATGGCCCTGGGCTTCGAGGCCCGCCACGATGTCACGCACGTTGACCGAACCATACAGCTGGCCCGCGTTCGAGGAAGCGCGGATCAGGACGATCTCGGCACCGTCGATCTTGGAACCGGCCTTTTCGGCTTCGCCACGACGTTCCGCGTTTTCCTTTTCCAGGCGTTCGCGGTTCGCTTCGAAGACCTTCTTGTTCGCGGCATTGGCGCGAAGCGCCTTCTTCTGCGGCAGCAGGAAGTTGCGTGCGTAACCGTCTTTCACGGTCACGACATCGCCGATGCTGCCCAGATTGCCGATACGTTCGAGGAGGATGATATCCATGTTTCTCGCTCCTCTTACTTCACGACGTAGGGAAGAAGGCCGATGTGGCGCGCGCGCTTGATCGCCTTGGCGAGTTCACGCTGCTTCTTCGCGCTGACGGCGGTGATGCGGCTGGGCACGATCTTGCCACGTTCGGACATGAAGCCCTGCAGCAGGCGCACGTCCTTGTAGTCGATGACCGGAGCATTCTTGCCCGAGAACGGGCAGGTCTTGCGGCGGCGGAAAAACGGGCGGGCCATTAGTCGTCTCCCCGATCGGAGCGCTCGCGGCGCTTCTTGGAATCGCGTTCGTTCTTGCGCATCATGGCCGAGGGGCCTTCCTCGTGTTCGTCCACGCGGATGGTCATGTAGCGGATGATGTCTTCGTTGATGCGGATCTGGCGCTCCAGCTCGGCGACCATTGCGCCGGGGCCTTCCACGTTCAGCAGCACGAAGTGCGCCTTGCGGTTGCGGTCGATCTTGTAGGCGAGGTTCTTGAGGCCCCAGGTCTCCGTCTTGGTGACCTTGCCTTCGTTCGACTCGATAATCTCGGTGGCTTGCGCTGCCAGAGCGTCGACCTGCGACTGGCTCAAATCCTGGCGCGCAAGGAACACATGCTCGTAGAGAGCCATGTCTTGTCCTTTCACATTGCTGCCGATCGCTGGCTTGTCCGCGCGGATCGCGGGGCCCCTCCGGCTTTCTTGGTTTCCCCACTGCCAGCCGTCGCCGACAGCAGGGAAGCGGGGCACATAGCGGGATCGCGGGATAATGCAAGGCTTCGCTTGAGGGGCGCGCGGTGCCAAAGGATGTTCTGCTGCGTTGGCTTGGCATACGCACAATGTGAGAAGGAATTGCAATGCCCGGTGGCCTCGCCGCTTTATTGGACGACGTATCGATCATCGCACGCGCCGCGGCGGCCTCGGTCGACGATGTCGCGGCCGCTGCCGGCCGTGCCGGCACCAAGACAGCCGGGGTGGTGATCGACGATGCGGCGGTCACGCCCAGCTACGTCACCGGTTTCTCGCCTGCGCGCGAATTGCCGATCATCGCCAAGATCGCGGTGGGCAGCGTGAAGAACAAGCTGCTGATACTGCTGCCGGGCGCCTTGCTGCTGAGCCAGTTCCTGCCGCAGGCGATCGTCTTCATCCTGATGCTGGGCGGCTGCTACCTCTCGTACGAGGGAGCGGAGAAGATCATTGAGAAGCTCTCTGGCGAAAAGCACGGCGAGACTCTGGAAGAGCCGATCAAGAACGAGAAGACGTTCGAGAAGAAGCGCGTCGATTCGGCGATCCGCACCGACCTGATCCTCTCGGCTGAGATCATGGCGATCGCTCTCAACGAGGTGGCGGCGGAAACCTTCGTCACCCGCGCGATCGTGCTGGCGCTGGTCGGTCTGGCGGTGACGGCCGGCATTTACGGCGCGGTCGCGCTGATCGTGAAGCTGGACGATATCGGCCTGCACCTGATGAAGAAGCCGGGCGAGACCGCGAAAAGGATCGGCAAGGTGATGCTCAACGCGATGCCGCATATCCTCACCATCCTGTCGATCGTGGGGACGGCGGCGATGCTGTGGGTCGGTGGCGGGATCATCCTGCACGGCACGCACGAGCTCGGCTTCCAGCCGCTCTATGGTGCGGCGCACGGGCTGGAACATGCGGTCGAGAGCACCACCGGCGCGCTGGGCGGTGTGCTCGGCTGGGTTACCTATGCGTCGGCTTCGGCGCTATTGGGGATGGTGTTGGGTGCGGTGATCTTCGTCGTCCTGCACAAGGTGTTCAAGCTGGGGCATGATGAAAGCGAGGGCGAGGGCGCGCACTAGGCGCCTCGCCACGGCTCCTTCGTCAGGTCCGCCCCGCAGCGGCTGCAGGTCTTGTTGGGCCAGGGCAGCATCAGCGGTCCGCGAAAGAACAGGTTGCTGCGGCAGTTCGGGCAGTTGAAGCCGAGAATGCCGATATTGGCCACGAACAGGCCGAAGATGACGATCGCGAAGGCGACGCTCGAATGGCCGATCAATCTATCGAACGCGATGATGAACACCGCGCCGATTGCAACGCCGACGAGCATCTTGATCGCATGGCGGCGGGCGCGCTCGTAAACGCTCACGCCAGCCATTTCAGAAATTCCTTCGCAAACACACCCAACCTCTCGGCGAGTGCGTGCGTCCCGTCAATGCTGTCGGCCACGAAGGCTTAGTAGCCGGCGTTTTCGCGGTCGAGCGCGTCGAGCTGGGCCTTGTAGGTCGTGCAGTCGTAGTGCTGCTGCCCGCTCATCCCCAGCTTCGTGCCGTCGAAATCGACTGAGTACTTCTCGTTGGTCAGACGAGCCTGAATCTGGTCGAGCACGCGGCAGCTTACGCCGCCATAATAGGTCTGCGTGCGGGGACTATCGACGACTGCCTGATAGGCCGCCGAGTAGCGCGCATGGGCCTCTCGAAAACTGTCGGGCAGGGCAACGAAGCCATCTGCGGTGCAGCCATCCCAGTCGACCACACCGTCGACAGGCGGCCTGCCGTAGGCGCACATGACCGCCTTGATCGCTTCGGGGTCGGTACCCGCAGCGAACAGCGCGTCGATATCCTGCTGCGAGAGTGCCGCTGCGATCCTGCGATGCGCGTACTCGCTGATCTCGAGCGAATAGGGCGCGAAACCCGAGCGGATCAGCGCGTTCGATTCCTCGGCGGTGAAGTTGGCAAAAGCGGCTTCTTCGCTGAGCCCCTGTTCGTCGGTCGACAGGACCATGTCGGTGATGGTCCGCTGGGAGAGATGCTCGAGAATGGCCGACAGCGGAGAATCGGACACCGCGCGTTCGAAGTGTTGGGTCTTCTTCCAGTTCTCCAGCGGCTCCTCGGCATTACAAGCGGTCGGAATGACCAGGAACAATCCCAATGCGACCGGGGCCAATACGCGTTTCATGGTTCAATCTCCCGAATTGCGGGAAGACTAGTGTGCCGCGATGCAGCTTGTCGATGGGGCGGCGATGACAATTGCCGTCAGATATGCGGGTTACGCGAGCCGCTCGAGAATTTCCTTTGCGAAAACGCTCAGCGTATCGTCGCGCGCGCCCATCACCGCGATGCGGTCGCCGGGCTGGGCATTCGCCACCAGCCAGTCGCCGCAGCCTTCGCGGGTGTTGATGCACAGGGCCTTCCCGCCGTGCTTCGCGATCAGATCGACGATCCGCTCGCCGCCTTCGCTACGGTCGACCGTCCCGCCGAAATAGACCGGATCGCACAGCAGGGTGATGTCTTCGGGCCCGAGTTCGCGGGCGAAGGTCTCGGCCAGTTCGGAACCCATCTGCTTCAGAGGCCCGTAGCCATGCGGCTGGAAGAACGCGAGCACGCGGCCCGGATGCGATTTCAGCGTGCGCAGGGTGGCCGCCGCTTTCTCGGGGTTGTGGCCGAAATCGTCGATCACCGTGATGCCCGATGGTGAGGTGCCGACGATATCGAACCGCCGCGCGAGCCCCCTGAACTCGGCGAGCGCCGCGACTGCATCCGCCACCGGCACGCCCGCCGCATTTGCACCGGCAATCGCCGCGAGCGCGTTCGACAGGTTGTGCCGCCCCGGCAGATTGAGCGTCAGCGCGTGCTGGCTGTCGTCGCGCTTGTCGTGAACCATCGCCGCCTGCCGCGTCGGCCCTTCGGCCAGCGAACCCTCGACAATGCCGAGCGCGGCGCAGCCATTGGTTATGCCGAAGGTCAGCGGCGCGTTGGCGTGGGCGACCAGCCGGAAGGCTTCCTCGTCATCGGCATTCACCACGCCTTGCGCGGAGGCTTCGAGAAAATCGCCGAACAGCTGGCGCAGCTCGTCCATGCTCTTGTGATCGAGCGAGACGTTCAGAAGGATGCCCACGGCGGGCGTATATTGCGCGATCGAGCCATCGCTCTCGTCGACCTCGGACACATAGAGGTCCGCGTTGCCGACCACCGCGCTGGCGAAGGGGCGATCCTCTGAAACGAAGTTCTTCATCACCGCGCCGTTCATGATCGTCGGCTTGCGCGCCGCATGGTGCAGGATCCAGCCGAGCATGCCCGTCACCGTCGATTTGCCGCTGGTACCCGCCACCGCCACGCCCGTTTCGGCGGCGTTGAACAGCGCCGCGTTGAGGTCTGCGCGGGTCAGGCGGGGGAGGCCCAACTCCTTGGCGCGCAAGACTTCGGGCACAGTGTCTTCCACCGCCGCGCTTGCCACCAAGACCTGCTCAGCGCGCGTGATCCCGCTGCCGTCCTGCGGGAACAGCGTGAAGCCCTGAGCTTCGAGTGCGGCGAACTTCTCAGGGGTGCGGCCCTGGTCGAAGCTGCGGTCCGACCCGGCCACCTCGGCGCCGCGCCCCTTGAGGATCGCGGCAAGCGGCTGCATCCCCGATCCGCCGATCCCGCAGAAGAACCAGGGGCGTGCGGTGAGGTCGTCGGTGGGGTCGGGAAGATCGCTCATAGATTTTGTCCTATTGGCAATAATTCCACTCGTCACCCCCGTGCAGGCGGGGGTCCCGCTTTTGGCCGCAGGCTCGGCAGAGGAAGCGGTATCCCCGCCTGCGCGGGGATGACGGGACAAGGTTTGGAGGGTACACCGGACGCATGACACGTATCGCCATTTGCGCCCCTGCCACCGCGATCACGCCTGACCATGGCCGGGCGATCGAGCAATTGGTGGCGGACGAATTTCCCGAACACAGCGTCTTCGTCCACCCGCAATGCTTCGAGAGCTGGGGGCATTTTGCAGGCGACGACCTTACCCGCCTGACCGCGCTGCTCGACTGCGCGAACGATCCGCAGTTCGACGCGGTATGGTTCGCCAAGGGCGGTTACGGATCGAACCGGATCGCGCAGGCGGCGGTGTCGCAGATGAACGAGGCCGCGCGGCAGAAGACCTATGTCGGCTTTTCGGACATGGGCTACATGCTCGCCGCGCTCTACCGCGCCGGGATCGGCCAGCCGGTGCACGGCTCCATGCCGGTCAGCGCGCGCAGCGAATATGGGCGCGAGGCCGTGCGCCGCGTGCTCCGGTGGTTTTCCGGCGATGGCAGCGGCCTCGAACCGCATCTCGACGGCAAGACGCCGACGGTCGCGTTCAACCTCATCACGCTGGCGATGATGGTCGATACGCCAATGCTGCCCGATCTTTCGGGGCATGTCGTGATGGTCGAGGAAGTGAGCGAGCATCTCTACGCGGTAGATCGTCTGTTCTTCAGCCTTTCCAATACCTTGCCTCGCGTTGCCGGTCTGCGCCTGGGGGCAGTGACCAACGTGCCGGAGAACGACCGCGAATTCGGCCAGACCGCCGAAGAGATCGCGCAGTTCTGGTGCGCGCGGGCGGGCATTCCCTACCTCGGGCGCGCCGAAATCGGCCACACTGCCGCCAACCGGATCGTCCCCTTCGGCCTTGCCAGCCCGGCGCGGGGTTCCTAGTCGCCCCGTCGACAAGGAGATTTTGATGAGAGCTTTTATCTTCCCCGGACAGGGGAGCCAGAAGGTCGGCATGGGTGTCGACCTCGCCGAAGCGAGCGCTGCCGCGCGCGAGACCTTTCAGGAAGTCGACGACGCGCTGAACCAGAAACTCTCGGTGATGATGCGCGAAGGCACCGACGCCGAACTGACGCTGACCTCCAACGCCCAGCCCGCGATCATGGCCAACGCCATCGCCACGCTGCGGGTGCTTGAAAAGGACTTCGGCGTGAAGCTGAAGGCCGCCGCATCGTGCGTCGCCGGCCACTCGCTGGGCGAATACACCGCGCTGTGTGCGGTCAACGCCTTCTCGCTGACCGATACCGCGAAGCTGCTGCGCCTGCGCGGCATTGCGATGCAGGACGCGGTGCCGATCGGCGTGGGCGGAATGGCCGCGCTGCTGGGCTCGGATATCGAAACCGCGCAGAAGCTGGCCGAAGAGGCCGCGGGCGGCCAGGTGTGCGAGATCGCCAACGACAACGATCCTTCGCAGGTCGTGCTTTCGGGCCATGCGCAGGCGATCGACCGCGTGCTCGAACTGGCGAAGGCGCATGGCGTAAAGCGCGCGATCAAGATCGCGGTATCCGCACCCTTCCACTGCTCGCTGATGCAGCCCGCCGCGCAGCGGATGAAGATCGCGCTCGACAACACCTCGCCCTCGGCGCTGGATCTGCCGCTCTACGCCAACGTCACCGCCGCCAAGGTGAGCGATTCGAGCGAGGAACAGGCTTTGCTGGTCGAACAGATCACCGGCCGCGTGCGCTGGCGCGAGAGCGTGCTGGCGATGCGCGCCGACGGGGTCGAACATTTCGTCGAGCTGGGCGGCAAGGTGCTGGGACCGATGGTCAGCCGCACCGACAAGGAAGCCAAGGTAACCAGCGCGATCACGATGGAAGACCTTGAAGCACTGGCGAAAGACCTCGCCTGAGCCGACCTCCGAGGCGCTGCAATTTTGAGTGGCGCTTCGGCAAATTCCCCTTAGGATCGCGATATATCCACGATCCTTGGGGGAGGGCGGTCATGCGAATTTCGGGCAAGCGATGGGCGGCAACGCTGCTGGTGGCCGCGGTGCTGCCGCTGGGTTCTGCGTGCGCGACGACGGATGCCGAATCCGCGCCGGGCGCTGCCAGCATGCCCTCGCTCGACGGCGATGCCGAGATCGATGCCTATTTCCAGAAGCTGGAAAAACTCGCGCAGGAGATGATCCCTCCCGAGCCGGTGCCTCTAGTGATGCCGCCTATGCCGGCGCCGGTCGCGATGGCGACTTCGGATTCGTCGCCATCCGCCGAGATGGCGATGGCCGACGACGGCGGCGATTCGGTCATCGTTACCGCGGCTGTTGCCACTGAAGAGGGCATTACCAACACGCAGGAAGCGGGCGTCGACGAGGGCGGAATCGTCAAACGGCGCGGCGATACGCTGGTGGTCCTGCGGCGCGGTCGGCTGTTCAGCGTTGGGATCGGCAGCGACGGACTGACGCCGGTCGACAGCATCAATGCCTACCCGCCGAACGACGATAATCCGTCCGACACCTGGTACGACGAGATGCTGGTCGCCGGGGATACGGTGATCGTGATCGGCTATTCCTACGGTGACGACGGCACCGAAGTCAGCCGCTTCGACCTTTCCGCCGATGGCCGCTTCACCTATCGCGACACGCACTACCTGACCTCGGGCGATTACTATTCGTCGCGCAACTATGCCTCGCGGCTGATTGGCGACGAACTGCTGTTTTACGCTCCGATCAACATTAACGGGGTCGACTGGCGCGACGGGCTGCCCTCGGTCCGTACGCGTGGCTCCAACGGTCGGCTTTCCGAATCCAAGCGCAACGAGGGCACCAGCCGGATCTTCCTGCCCAAGCGCTTTCTCGATACGCCGAGCTGGGGTCTCGACACGCTGCACACGGTGACCTCCTGTCATCTCGGCGCGCCTGAGCTACCTTGTAGCTCGACCATGGTGATGGGGGGCTACGGGCGCGATTTCTATTTCTCGCCGGGCAGCGCCTACGTCTGGGTCGATAGCTCGGGCGTTCAATTCCTTGGCGACGACGAGGATGATTGGGACGCCGAGGAAGATTCTGAAACCGAGCCTGTCGACGCGATGCTCTATCGCATCCCTCTCGACGGTGCGCGGCCCACTTCGCTCGGCGTGCACGGGTCGCCGGTCGATCAGTTCTCCTTCCGCGAAAATGCCGGAAAATCGATCGATATCATGGTGCGCGCCAGCGATTATGGCGGTGGAATGTGGGGCGGCGAGGTGAGCGAGGGCGATCCGATGCTGCTTCAGCTCCCGCTCGATGCGCTGGGCAATGGTGCGAAGGACGCCGGGCGCGATCGCTACCGCACGCTGCCTCCGGTCGAAGGCTGGCGGTTCTTCAACCGCTATGTCGGGCGACACCTGCTCTACGCGGCGGGCAGCTACGGTGACGAGGAGGAGACGCCGCAGCTCTACATCGTCCCGCTCGATCACGATTGGGTCGTCGCAATGCCGCTGCCGCACGGGATCACGCGCCTCGATGCGATGGGCAGCGACGCGGTGGCGATCGGGCCGAGTGGTGAGGATGCGCTGGGCTTTTCCTCGATCGAGCTCGACGCGAGAAGCGGCGCCGCGCGGCTCGCCAACACCTATCTGATGCCCAATGCGGAAGAAGGCGAGACGCGCAGCCAGGCGCTTTTCTACAGGCCCGACGCGGGCA
Organism: uncultured Citromicrobium sp.; assembly: GCA_964574905.1. Lineage (GTDB taxonomy): Bacteria > Pseudomonadota > Alphaproteobacteria > Sphingomonadales > Sphingomonadaceae > Alteriqipengyuania. The sequence goes on from CAZNOY010000029.1 coordinate 12,434, forward strand.
GCACGGATGGTGTCGACGGCACGCTAGGCCTGCCGGTTTCGCGGCAACTGCGAGATAATCTGGGCGAGTTTCTGGGTGACGCCTCTGCCATCGCCTTCCTGCGGCGCGAGGATCGCATCCTTTCGCCCGCCGGGATGCTCGAAAGCAGCGTAGCGCCGGACGATGAAAATGCTTCGGACAAGTGCGAGGCTTCGTGCGTCGACTGGTATGGCAACGCGCGACCGATCTTCATCGGCGATCGCATCTTTGCGCTGATGGGTTACGAAATCGTCGAGGGTCAGATGGTGGGCGACGAGATCAAGGAGGTCCGCCGGATCGACTTCACGCCGCGCTAGCTCTTTTTTCGCCGACCATTGACCATCGCTGCGAGGATCGCGAAGGCCGCTGCATCGAAAGCAATGGATGGCGGAGAAAACAGGTGTTCTCACTCGAAGGCAAGACGGCGCTGGTCACCGGCGCGAGCGGCGGGATCGGTTCGGCGATTGCCAAGGCGCTGGCAGCCCAGGGCGCGCGACTCGCGCTGTCGGGCTCGAATGGTGACAAGCTGCGTGCGTTTCGCGAGCAGTTGCAGGACGAGATCGGCGGCGATCATGTCGAGATCACCTGCGATCTGTCGAACACGACAAGCGTCGAGGAACTGGTGCCCGCGACGATCGACACGCTGGGCAAGCTCGACATTCTGGTAAACAATGCCGGGATCACGCGCGACAATCTGGCAATGCGGATGAAGGATGATGAGTGGGATCAGGTGATCCGCATCAATCTGGAAGCCGCCTTCCGCCTGATGCGCGCCGCCGCGCGCCCGATGATGAAGGCGCGCCATGGCCGGATCATCTCGATTACCAGCGTGGTCGGCACGACGGGCAATCCGGGGCAGATGAACTACACTGCCGCCAAGGCCGGGCTTACCGGCATGTCGAAGAGCCTCGCGCAGGAACTCGCCAGCCGGGGCATCACCGTGAACTGCGTCGCGCCCGGCTTCATCCGCACCGCGATGACCGACGCGCTCGACGACAAGCAGAAAGCCGCCATCAACGCGCGCATTCCTGCGGGCCGGATGGGCGAGGGCGATGAGATCGGCTCGGCAGTCGCCTATCTTGCCAGCGACGAGGCAGCCTACGTCACCGGGCAGACGCTGCACGTCAACGGCGGGATGGCGATGCTCAGCTAGGGTGACCGCTTTGTCGCGGGCGGGCTAGCCTATCGACTTGTAAACCCTTATCCCCAGCAATCCCGGCGGACTCGCGCTTGCTCCTTGCCCCCAAGTGCAGGCGCGATAAGGAAACCGGATGAGTTTTCTTGCGCGAAAGGCGGGCCCACGGGGGAGCCTGACCTTTTTTACGCGCACAAAGAAGCGAGAGAAGGACCGATGAAGGCCACCATCGAACGCGCGACACTGCTCCGCTGCCTGTCCCACGTGCAGTCGGTCGTGGAGCGACGCAATACGATCCCGATCCTCAGCAACGTCCTGATCGACGCCGACACCGGCGGCGGGGTGAAGGTGATGGCGACCGACCTGGACCTGCAGGTGGTCGAAACGATGACCGCCGCGAGCGTCGAGAGCGGCGGGGCGATTACCGTATCTGCCCACCTGCTGTTCGACATCGCGCGCAAGCTGCCCGATGGCAGCCAAGTAAGCCTGGAAATGTCGGAAAACCGCATGGTGGTGAAGGCCGGGCGCAGCCGCTTCCAACTGCCGACGCTGCCGAAGGACGATTTCCCCGTGATCGTCGAGGGCGAGCTGCCGACCAGCTTCGAACTGCCCGCGCGCGAGCTGGCCGAGCTGATCGACCGCACCCGCTTCGCGATCAGCACCGAGGAAACGCGCTACTACCTCAACGGCATTTTCCTGCACGTCTCCGACGAATCGCGCCCCGTGCTCAAGGCGGCGGCGACCGATGGCCACCGGCTGGCACGCTACACGATCGACCGGCCCGAAGGCGCGGCCGGCATGCCCGACGTGATCGTTCCGCGAAAGGCCGTGGCCGAGCTGCGCAAGCTGCTGGAGGAAGCGCTCGATTCGAACGTGCAGATCGACCTCTCTGCGAGCAAGAT
>CAZNOY010000030.1:0-3184 GCA_964574905.1 uncultured Citromicrobium sp.
CCGCGCAGACCATCCGCGCGACGAGCCTGGGGGACGTGGTGCGCGAGGCGATCTCAAGCCCGCTCGGCATCGCCCTGCAGGTCGCGATGCTGGGTGCGCTGGTGCTGCTGGCGCGGATCGACTGGCGCAAACACCTGACGCCGCGCGACGAGCGCGCAGGCGAGGATCCCTCGTAAGCGAGCAACCGGCCGACACCGGCGCAGAGGCGATTCTAGGCAATCGGCGCGAACGCCGCCGCCTGCCGGTGCTCGGGTTGTGGCTCACCGGGGTCTACGGGGTCGGGCTGGTGATCTACCTCGCGGTGGAGGGGGCGAGCCCGGCGGAACTGCGGCTGAACGAGTTGGGGAACTTCCTCCGCGGCGTATCCAGCCCGCCCGCGTTCTTATGGGTGGTGCTCGGCTTCTTACAGCAAAGCCGCGAGATTCACCTGGGCAACTAGGCGCTGCATTTGCAGGCGCGAGAGATGCGGCGGAGTGTCGACGAGCATCGGTGGATTGCGGGGGGGGGGGGGGCGGGAGTCTCGCTCGTCGTACGGCTCCCTAAGATTGAACGTGTCGCCTCTCCGCCAGGGCCAAATCTCGAACTTCGCGGCGCGACTTATTCGTCAAAATAGACAAAAAAACTTCAAAAGCCGTCTCTGCGTCATCTCTAATATTCTTATACATTGTCAACAATTCGGATTCGGCTTTGAAATCAAATATACTCCTTTTTCTGCTTTCGGTCATGCCTCTTGTTAGCCATGTCCACGGGAACGAGAAATTATATTCATTAGTCTTTCTTGCTGTCCAGTCCGGAACGAATAATTTTGACGAATCATCTAATGGGAGTACGGTGGCAAGCGTAACGTACTTAACTTGAGAAAAGTTATGAATCCCTTCGTACCGCCTAACCCGTATAAAAGACTTAACTGCCTTTAGGGTGTCACCTGTCCGTGAAATATCATCGATAACGATGGCGTTTCCAGTTGGCTGACTGTTCGGCTTGTTGTGGAAATCAATAGACTCCTTCGGCACGCCCGTCGTTTCTATATACAAAACTCTGTTGCTGCCGAGTCCCAATTCATTCGCGAGCCAAATTGAGAGCATTCTTCCGCCCGGCTGGACGCCACAAATCCAATCAGGAGCAACCTCACGGCTGTAGTTTACGAGCCCGGAAAGTGCTGACCTCAAATCCTCCCCATCAAGGATATCTCCCTCGGCAGAGGGTGCGCCCTTGAGCAACTTGCGCAATTTTCTAAGCCGAAAGGCCTCATCACCTCCAGCCTTGACTTCGTTGATATCTCTCTGGAGTTGTGTAAGTTGCGGCCAAACGTAGAGCAACGCCATTGCGCCAAAAAGCAACAAGATAACCGGTGGTGCAAATACGACTCCGTCAAACATCTCAATCTCACATCTGCCTTTTCTAAGGTAGGCTAGACTGGATTGTCGATCAATCCTCCCTGTTAAGATCGTCAATAAGTTTGACAACCGACATATATGATTCGAGCCAAGCGCACGCTATCGTAGCGGTGGCGATAGCGCTCACTAACCATTCGAGCTTCTCTGTGCTGGCCTTGAGGTCGCTAATTGTTTCATATTGTAGGCTCAAATAGAGTGTCGAAAATATAAGTGCCACCATCGGAAAAATAAAAAGTATTCTTGCAAAAAGGCCTGAACTGCCGCCTTTCGGTATCGTGCGCTCAAGAAGAAAAAGGCAGGAGAGTGCAAAGTAAAAAAATCCTAAAGGAATGTGTACGGAAAGAATGTCGGGCAGCTTTTCATCATCGTTGAATGTTGAGAAGAAGTGACAAAAATCGATATTTTCTGGGCCGATAGAGTTCGCTATAACCAGATATGCGCTGAATATACATACAGCCAGTGGTGCATTGCATCCAATGATCGCTGTTATTACTTCGAAACCGCTATTCCTAGAATTTCCTCTATGAACTCGATTTCCTTGAAAAAGGTAATTAAGCAAGTTGCCCCCCTTATTTAACTCCCCGTGGTTGACTATCACTTCTCGAAGCGGAATCAACTGCCTCCGACGTTAGCAGCGGCATCTGCCCCGACATCGTTGATGAAGTCCGAGGCTTGGCCGGACCCACCAACGGCCCCGTGATACACGCGGACAGGTGTCTCTTGCTCGCGTACTGCGCGCAAGGCGATCCGCTCCTTTGGGACCAACCCCGTGAATCACCTCGCAAACCAATACCGGCGGGACGTTTGCCGGCGTCAAGGCGTTTGCCAGTCCCACCTACCTGCTACGCTAAGATCTGCCTTAATCTATACGAGAAGTGCACCCGAACGGCAGTCCGTCTCCGTCGGGCGTCCGCCTGTCTCTCACGTCGCGCAGGATGACCGCTGGGCCAAGCCCAAGATGGCGGAGTTCCTGCGCCAGCTTGTCGCGCACCAACGACTCGCGGTGCTCAACAGCGCCATGGCGCGCTCGCTCGATCAGGCCGACCGGGTCCGCCAGCATCTGGCCGCAGTCTAACGCATCCCCCCCAGCACCCGGTCCAGCGCCTGCAGGAACCGCGAGCGGTCCGCCTTGCTGAACGGCGGCGGGCCTCCGCCGACCCCGTCCATCCCGGCGCGCAGGTCGGCCATGATCGCGCGGGTGGCGACCGCGTTGCCGATGCTCGCGGCGTCGAACTCGCGTCCGTCGTGCTTGAGGACGATCGCGCCCGTCTTGAGGCAGCGCTCGGCCAGCAGGATGTCGGCGGTGATCACTACGGTGCTTGGGCTGGCGTGCTCGGCGATCCAGTCGTCGGCGGCGTCGAAGCTGTCGCTCACCACCACGCGCCTGACCCGCTCGCTCACCGGCACGCGGAAGGGGCTGTTGCTGACCACGCGGACATGCGCGCGGTGGCGCTGGGCGACGCGGTACACCTCGTCCTTCACCGGGCAGGCGTCGGCGTCGACGAGGATGGTTACGGGTTCGGCTTCGGGCGGGTGGGCGCTTTGCATGCGGCCCACCCCTTAGCTTGCGCGGCGCGCAGGCTCTAGCCGTTCTTCATATTTTCCAGCCCCCGGATCACGCCGGGCTTGGCACGTTCCCCACGTTGCGCCCGAAGACCGCTGGACCAAGCCGAAGATGGCGGAGTTCCTGCGCGTGCTCGCGGCGCACCAGTGTGTTGCGGCGGCGGCGCGGGCGGTGGGGATGAGCCGCCAGTCGGCGTACAAGCTGCGCAACCGGCTGAAGGGGG
>CAZNOY010000030.1:3284-13212 GCA_964574905.1 uncultured Citromicrobium sp.
GCGGTGGGGATGAGCCGCCAGTCGGCGTACAAGCTGCGCAACCGGCTGAAGGGGGAGCCGTTCGATATCGCGTGGGAGGCGGCGTTTCAGCATGGCTACGATGCGCTCCACCAGGCCGCGCTCGAACGCGCGCTGCACGGGGTGGAGGAGCCGATCTTCCATGCGGGCGAGCAGGTCGGCACGCGGCGGCGGTTCGACGAGCGGCTGACCATCTTCCTCCTCTCGCGCCGCAATGCGCAGGGGGCGCAGCGGCTCTCCCGCTACGGCGCGGCGGCGGAGTTCTGGTCCGACCGGTGGGAGAAGATGCTCGATCTGGTCGAGCACGGCCCGGTCGTGTGGCAGGACGAGGACGGTGCGCGGGTGCGCGGCGACGATGCGAAGCTGGTCGAGGATATGGAGCGGCGCCACGCGCTCGACGAAGCGGAGAATTACCGGCGGCACGGCAGGCGGTGACGAGCGCGGGAGAGCGCGGTTTGTCGCCCTGCGGCGCGGCGCTCGACAAAAAGCGACGCGGAATCAGGATGATGTGCGCGGCGCGGCGAGGGTGACAGGTAGGTGACACGTGTCACCCCACGGCTCTGCCGGGGCGGGGCAGCATCGTCGACCGCTCTGAAAGATCGGAACATCCGCATGCCATTGGCCGTTCCAGCGGAACGGACGGCATGATCCCGTCCGATTAAGGCAAAGGAGACTGCCATGTCCCGCACGCTCATTTCGCTCGCAACTCTCTGCACCTTCGGCGGTGCCGCTGCGCTGGCATCCTGCGCGCCGGTGGCAGAGCCGGGCCCAAAGACGCTCGCCGCGCTCGACACCAGCAGGCAGTGCTTCTTCACGCGCAACGTGAACGGATTTTCCGAGGCCCCGGACGGGGCCGATGGCAAGGAGCGCATCTACGTCAACGCCGGGCCCAGCAAGAGGTTCGTTGTGGAACCGGTCGGAACCTGCCACGACATCGACTTTGCCGAGAAGATCGTAATCGCGGATCGCTACGGGCCCAGCCTGTGCACCGGCGATACGGTGGAACTGGTCGTTCCGTCGTCGATCGGGAACCAGCAGTGCCTCGCGCGGGTGATCGGGAAGGTTGCCGACTGAACCGGAGAGGAGTGGCTGGCCGCTAGCGGGCCATGCCGGCGGTATCCTGCACCACGGGTTTCGAAACGTACTCGATCCCGCCGCTTGCGCTCCTGCCCGAAGGCGCCTTGGCCACCTTCGCCGGGCGCTCGAGCTCCAGCGCGCGACGCTGGGCAGGGCGTGATACGCGAACCTGCACGTCGCGCGACTGACCGACCGCTACGCCGCGGTCGGCCAGTGCCAGCTGTTCGCCTTCCCACGCGCGCTGATCGGCATCGGCGGCGGCAAAGTCGAACTCTTCGCCGGGCTCGTCGAACGCAGGGTCGTAACGGGCGGAGGCGAAGCGATCCTGGCTGAAGAGCCCGCGATCGCTCAGCTGGGCGACGTCGTAAGTCTCGCCGCCAGCCTCGATCGGATAATGGTTTGCGCCTGCGCCGCGCCCGGCGTTCGCACCCTCGAAGGCGATGCTGCTCTTGGGCAAGGGGGGCGCTGAATCGAAGATCTGGCGCGGCGTCGTGTCGATGGCACCTCCTGCCACCGCTCCGCCAACTGCGACCGTCGCGACCGCACCCAGAAAATAGGGCAGAGCACGCATGTTCCTGAACTCCCTTGCCGAATTCCTCTGCCAAGCCAACACACGACGCGCGCCGGCTGTTCCCGCAGGGGGCTCAACGCGCGACCCGCTTCCGGTTGTGCGCCGGAGCGGGTAGACGACAAGAGAGCATTACCCAGCGCCGAAAGGAAGCCCCATGCGCCTGCCCATGATCGCGACGTTCACAATCGGTACGGCCCTGCTGCTTGCCGCCTGCCAGACGCAGGAATCCTCCGGGGCGCCCGGCACTTCGCCAACCGGTTTCGACGCGATCGGGGAGAGTGAGACGATCCACTTCACCGGGACCGAGCCGTTCTGGGGCGGCACCGCGCAGGGCAGCAGCCTGACCTACACGACGCCCGAGAACATCGACGGCACCACGATCGCGGTGCGCCGCTTCCACGGGCAGGGCGGGCTGGGTCTGTCGGGCAAGCTCGACAGCGCGGATTTCGACATGACGGTGACGCCGGGCGAATGTTCGGACGGGATGAGCGACCGCAGCTATCCCTATACGGTGACGCTCAAGATCGCGGACGATACGCGGCTCGGCTGCGCGTGGACCGATGCCAAGCCGTTCGAAGGCCCCGAGAATCCCTAGCTCCGGTCGGCAACGCCAGCGCGCTCCAGCTCGGGGCCGAGCCGCCCGCTCAGCCAGAAGAAGAACATGCGAAAATCGGCGACCAGGCTCCACAGCGGATAGGTGAAGGTGGCCGGGCGGTTCCGCTCCACCCGGAAATGCGCGATCCAGGCGAAGAAATAGCCCGCCACCGGCAGCGCGAGCAGCAGCCACCAAGTCTGCGTCGCGAGCGCGAGGAGCGCCAGCGCGATGACCAGCGCAGTGCCGATGTAGTGGAGCCGGCGGGTCGCGGGGCGGCTGTGTTCGCGCAGGTAGAACGGCCAGAATTCCGCGAAGCTGGTATAGGTTCGTGTCGTCATCGGCTGCCTCTCTTCCTTCGCATCCAACGCGCTGCATGCGCAATGTGCCCCATTTTTGGGCCCACAGCATCGCACGGCTGGAACCTCTCGCAAATATGCTCGTTCACCCGGACAATGTTAATCCCGCACTGCGGATGGGGCTGATCTAAAACGGGTTTCGATGGCCGATATACCTGACACCAGCAGCCAGGCGCTTTCGAGCGACCCGCAGGCACGGCCACAGCGCAACATGCGTGATGTGGACGAGGACGAACGCTTCTCCGACACCTCGGGCGTGCTGTTCGAACAGGCCATGGCGCAAACGCGCATGGCGGTGTGCCTGAGCGACCCGAACCAGCCCGACCAGCCCATCGTCTTCGCGAACCGCGCCTTCCGCCGGCTGACCGGTTACGACGAGAACGAGATTCTCGGCCGCAACTGCCGCTTCCTGCAAGGGCCGAGGACCGATCCCAAGGCGGTCGCCCGCGTTCGCGAGGCGATCGAGAGCGAAGACGTTCTGGTGATCGAGCTGCTCAACTACCGCAAGGACGGCACACCCTTCTGGAATGCGCTGCATCTGGGCCCGATCTACGATTCCAAGGGCAAGCTGCTGTACTTCTTCGGCAGCCAGTGGGACGTCTCCGACGTGCGCGCGGCGCGCGCCGAGGAACGCCATGCGCGCGAAATGGCGCGCGAGTTGTCGCACCGGATGAAGAACATGTTCTCCGTGATCTCGGGCATCGTCAACGTGATGGGCCGGGCGCGCGGGGTCGAAAGCGAGGCGGCGGAAATCAACAGCCGCATCCATGCCCTTGGCCGCGCCTACGAGACCACGCTGGACGAGGCATCGGTCGGCGTGATCGACTTGGGGCCCGCGGTGAAGGCGATCCTCGAACCCTATGATTTCGACGACCGCCTGAAATTTGTCGGCAATGGTGCACAAGTGCCGTTTTCGGCCATGTCGCTCATCGGGCTTGTGCTGCACGAGCTGGCGGCCAATGCCACGCGCTACGGCGCATGGACCGAAGGGGCAGGCGGGCAGGTGCAGCTCGACTGGCAACGGCATGGAGGCGATGTGGTGCTGACCTGGATCGAGACCGGTGGCCCGCGGCTGGACGGACCGCCCGCAGCCAGGGGGACCGGTTCCAAGATCATGGACCGGATGGTCGCCGCAGCGCGCGGGACGATCGAACGCGACTGGAGGCCGGAGGGGCTGCACGCAGTCCTGACCGTGCCGATCGAGGGGGACAGAGCTTGAACAAGGGGTGCCGCATCCTGTTGCTCGACGACGAGCCGCTGATCCTGATGGATCTGGAATTCGCCGCCGAAGACAAGGAATGCCTGCCGCTGACCGCCACCAATGTGCGCGAGGCGATGGAACATATCGAAGCGCAGGGCGGGGTAACCTGCGCGGTGCTCGACGTGACATTGCGTGACGGGGAAACCTGCATGCCGGTCGCGCGTGAGCTGGAACGGCGCGATATTCCGTACCTGCTGCACTCGGGCGATCTCAACCGGCAGGAAGGCACGCTCGCCGCGCTGAATGCAAAGCTGATCGCCAAACCGGCCTGTTCACGCCGGGTGGTCGAGACGGCCCTGTCACTGGCGACGCCGCCGCTCGAGACCTCGCAGCCAAACTAACCGGCGCCGGGCAGCGCGCCGCAGCGCGGATACCCGCAAGCCTGCTAGTAGAGACCCGGAACCTGATACTGGGCGGCGGTCGGCTCTGCCGCGCGGAGCGGCTGGACGCTCTGGCGCGATGCCGCGCGCTGCGTGCCGCTGGCTGAAATCGCGTTGCAGGTGCCACCGCGCAGGAAGGTGAGGGCAGCGGCGGTCGAATCCTCGGCCGTGGTGCCGAACTGTTCGAGGAAGTCGTCGGGCGCGGCGCAGGTCTGCGGATAGACCGAGGCGAGCCCGTTATAGTAGTCGCCGCCGCCATCGCGGTTGACCGTGCGGAAGGCGATTACGCGCAGGCGATCGTCGCATGCGGACCGGTCGACCGCGATCTGACCGACCGGCTTGCCGTAGGTGTTGCTGCCCACCAGCGCGGTGTTGTTGCCGAGATAGGGGATGAAGGCATTGCCAGACAGCTCGCTGGCCGAGGCGGTGCCGCTGGTGCCGATCAGCGCGATCTTGGTCGCGGCGATCGCTTCGGGCTGCGTTTCGAACAGCTTGGTTTCGTTGTATTGCGACAGCGAGGATCGGAATTCGGTGCGGCTGAACTGCTGCCCCACCTTGTCCGCACCCAGCAGGTCGCCGAGCAATTCGGCCACCGAGACGAGGCCGCCGCCATTATAGCGGAAATCGAGGATCACTTCGGTCACGCCCTGCTGGCGGAACCCGTTGATCGCGGTGCGCAGCTGCGGCCCGGCATCGGCGACGATGAAGGTGCGCAGGTTGATATAGCCCACCTTGGTGCCGTTATTGTCGATCACCTTTGCGCCGTAACGGTCGGACACGGGGTCGAGCGTGTAATCCGCCTTGCTCACGGACACGGTGCTCTGCGCACCGCCCGGCTGGCGAATTGTGAAGCTGCGCGTCACGCCGGGATCGCTGGGGCCGAGCGCATTGCTGAAGGCCTGCGAACCGCCCGAGGCGAACAGGTCGGAGGTCGACGTGCCGTTGACGGCAAGGATCTCCGTCCCCCGGTCGAAACCCTTGGGGAAGGCGGGCGCGTTCTCGAATGCTTCGAGCACGAACACGCGCGCGTTGACCGAATCGTAGCCCAGCCGGAAGCCGAAGCCCGCCGAGGAACCCGAATTGATCAGGTCCTGCTCTTCCTGGATCGAGGTGATGTACGAGAAATGGCGATCCCGCCCGAGCGCACGCGCAGGCGCGACCAGTGCGTCGATATAGCTCTGCACAGTCGAGTAGTTGGCCGGGTTCACCGTGGTGTCGAGCAGGTCGGGGAACAGGTAATAGTCCTGCATCTGCGCCAGCACCCACGCCTTGCGGTCTGCAAGCGAGCATGCCGCAGAAGGGGCCGGCGTATTCGGAGAGCCCGTCGGCGTGCCGCCGGTCGGTGTGCCTCCTCCATCGCTGCCACAGGCGACCAGCGCCACCGCTATCGCGAGACTGAGTGCTATCCGACCGACCGCCATTCGACATTCCCCCCTGCCAAGTTGTCAGTCCCGATTTATTCCCCGCGCCCGATACTTGTCCATGGCTAATCGATTGAAATGGGGGACCTGTTGCCGTTCGGACGCACAGGCGGCAGGGTGGCCCTTACATCGCCGGGCCCAAACGATTAGCTAGTGGGCCGCGCAAGGAGATTCGACCCGTTATGACCGATTGGCTGTCCGCCGTACTTCCCTCTTCCTGCCCGGCCAACGCCGGGCTGGCCATGGCCCGCTTCACCCAGCGCGAGGCGATCGGCCGCAATGGTTTTGCCCTCAGCAGCCCCGCCTTCGCCGATGGCGAGGAGCTGGACCCGTGCTTTACCGCCGACGAGGAAGATGCGGTGGCACCGCCGCTCGAATGGACCGCGCCGCCCAAGGGTGCGGAAGAGCTGGTGCTGGTGGTCGAGGATGCAAGCACGCCCGAGGCGACCTGCCACTGGCTGGTGTGGGGCCTTCCGCCGCAGCATGCCAAGCTGCTCGAAGGCGAAGTGCCGCCGCGCACCGGCAAGAATGACCAGGGCAATTCGGACTGGCTGCTGCCGCGGGTCGATCCCGAGGGCAAGCCGCACTGCTTCGTGTTCCAGCTGTTCGCGCTCGACCTGCCGATCGCGCTGATGCCGGGCGCTGGCAAGGCCGAGCTGTTCGCGGCGATGGAAGGCCACGTGATCGCGGCGAGCGTGCTGTCGGCGACCTATAGCGGGTCGGAAGAAGAAGACCTGTCCGACCTCGATGATCTGGAGGGCTGATCCTTCGCGGCGAACGGCCAGTCGATCACCCGGCTGGCCCATAGCGCGGCCCAGATGATCACCGGCTGCGCGATCATGCGCGGGATATGATAGCCGAGGCCAAGCCCGCCATCGCCGCTCAGATCGTTCACCATGTGCTGGATATTGGCGGGCCAGACGCACAGCGCATAGAGCGCCAGCCCGATCCCCGCAGCGTGCCGGAGTGCGGGCGAGATGCCCTGCGCGAGCCCGATAGCGCCGAGGATTTCGGCAATACCGGTCCAGAAGATGACGGCTTCGGGGAAGGGCACGGCCGTGGGCATGATGCCGAGGAACGGCTCGGGCACCGCGACATGCAGGATGCCCGCCGCGAGGTATGCGAGCACCAGGAACCAGCGGGTGAGGGTGCGGGCGAGCGTCATGCCAGTCGCGGCGCCCAGCCCGGCGGGGCCAGCTCGAACCCGTCGAACTCGAAACCCGGGGCGACCACGCAGGAGACGAACACGTAGCCGTGCGGGCCGGGCAGGGGTGTGGCCGCCTGCCATTGCCCTTGCGGCACCACGCCTTGCCAGAGCGGCTCGCCCGCATCGCCGAGCACGATCGTTTCGACCGGCGCATCCTCGGTCTCGGCAATCCGCAGCGCCAGCGGGTCGCCCGCGTGCCACAGCCAAAGCTCGTCGGCGTCGACCCGGTGCCAGTGCGAGTGCTGATCGGGTTCGAGCAGGAAGTGGATCATGGTCGAACTGGCGCGGCCATTGCGCGCGGCGGCGCGAAAGGTCTCGCGGTACCAGCCCCCCTCGGGGTGCGGTTGCAACCCGTGTGCCTCGATCAGCTGCTGGGCATTGGTCATCGGCGCGCATCTTTCCTTTTGCTGGTGCGGCGGTATTCCTACGCCGACAGATGCCGGGGAGTCACCATATGCTGCGCCGTTTCGCCACCGCCTCCGCCCTTGCGGCGCTCATGTGCGCGCCTCTCGCCGCGCAGACGCCCGAAGAGACCGCGCTCGCTGCGCTGGAGGCAGCACCAGTGTGGGACGGGCACAACGACGTGCCGATCCAGCTGCGCAGCCGCTTCGCCAACGAGATCGCCGATTTCGATTTCACCGACACCTCGGACACGAAGACCGAGGATCGCAATGCGATGCACACCGATCTGGCGCGGCTGCGCGCCGGGCATGTCGGGGCGCAGTGGTGGTCGGTCTACGTGCCTGCCTCGCTCGACGAGCCCGAGGCGGTGCAGATGACGATCGAGCAGATCGACGTGATGAAGCGGCTTATCGCGCGCTATCCGGACGAGATGGCGCTGGCGCTGTGCGCGGACGATGTCGAGGCGGCGGTCGCGCAGGGCAAGGTTGCGGGGCTGCTGGGCATGGAAGGCGGCCACTCGATCGGATCGAGCCTCGCGGTGCTGCGGCAGATGTACGCGCTCGGTGCGCGCTACATGACGCTCACCCACAGCAAGAACACGCCGTGGGCGGACAGCGCGACCGATGCTCCCGAGCATGACGGACTGACAGATTTCGGCAAGGATCTGGTGCGCGAGATGAACCGGATCGGCATGGTGGTCGATCTCAGCCATGTGTCCGAAAAGACGATGATGGATGCGCTCGACGTGGCGCGCGCGCCGGTGATCTTCAGCCATTCCTCTGCCCGCGCGCTCAATGGCCATGCGCGCAACGTGCCCGACGCGGTGCTGGCGCGGTTGCCCCAGAATGGCGGTATCGTGATGGTGACGGCGGTGCCCGGGTTCCTGAGCGAAACCGCGCGCGTGTGGAATGCCAACCGCGAGGCCGAGGAAGCGCGGCTCAAGGCGCTGTGGCAGGGGCAACCCGACGCGGTCGGCAGCGGCATGGCCGCGTGGGACGAAGCCAATCCCTATCCGCCCGCACAGGTTTCCGACATGGCCGACCATATCGACCATGTGCGCGAGATTGCGGGCATCGACGCGATCGGGATCGGCGGCGACTACGATGGCATTCCCTCCGGACCCGTGGGACTGGAGGATGTCTCGACTTACCCCGCGCTGTTCACCGAGCTGGCGCGGCGCGGCTATTCGCAGGCCGATCTGGAGAAGATCAGCTTCCGCAACATGATGCGGGTGATGCGCGGTGTCGAGGCGACCAGCGCGGCGATGACCGATGTGCCGCCTTACGAATACCCGGAGGCGGGCGGCGAATAGCGCCTAGTCGTCGACCTCGTCGGGCAGGCCTTCGCGATCGGTCGAGGCCATTTCCTCAAGCTCGTCCTCGGTCATGCTGTCGTACATGTCCTTCGACGCGCCCTGAAGATCGGATTTGTCCGTCTCGCCGCGTTTGGCGGAAAGCGCGGCGCCGGCCGCCTGCTGCTGGCTCTTGGATTTCGCTTTGGGCATAATCGCCTCCTCAGGTTTCCTGCGCTTCGATTTCCGAACCGAGCTTGAGAACCTCGGCTCCGTCGTCCTGCCTGATGAGGTAGGCAGGGTTGTCCTCGCTGCCGTTGCGGGTGACCTCGCTGCCCTCGAGAGTGCGGGTCACCTCGCGTTCGAAGCGTTCCTTGATCTGGCCTTCAGCAGTCCCGTTGCCCCACTCCCACCGAACGTACTGATCGCTCTGGAAACTATTGGAATTGCTCATGCAATGGGGCTCCTGCCAGGTCAGTCCTCGGCAGAGTCAACCTCGTCTTGCGCAGCGGGTTCCGCTGCGGGGGAGGTCAGGCCGTCATTCTCGTCGCCGGTCATCTCGGTTTCCGCCTGCGGCGCGACCACGCGGCTGGAGACGTCTTCCTCGCCGCTCTGCGTCAGCGCGGGAACGATCCAGATGAGCGACAGCGCAACAATCGCAAGCAGCAGCCCGATGCCGAGCACCCAGCGAACAACGCCTTCCTTGCTGCCGCCGCTGACGCGTTCCTCGTCGGTACGAATTTCGCTTTCGTTCTGATCGACCATCTTATTGTCCTTTCCCGTCCATCGAGCCTGCTAAACGGCCCGTCTCTCCCACGGTTCCACCCGGCGCGCGATCAATCGCGCAGCAACTCGTTGATCCCCGTCTTCTCGCGGGTCCGCGCGTCGACTGTCTTGACGATCACCGCGCAGGCCAGCGAGGGGCCACCATCCTTGCCCGGCAGCGTGCCCGGCACAACTACCGAATAAGGCGGTATGTGCCCGTGCAGCACTTCGCCCGTGTCGCGCACCACGATCTTGGTCGACTGGGTGATGAACACGCCCATCGCGACCACGCAGCCTTCGCCCACGATCACGCCCTCGACGATTTCGGAGCGCGCACCGATGAAGCAGTTGTCGCCGATGATCGTCGGGTTGGCCTGCAGCGGTTCGAGCACGCCGCCGATCCCGGTTCCGGCGGAGATGTGGCAGTTCGCGCCGACCTGCGCGCAGCTGCCCACGCTCGCCCAGGTGTCGAGCATCGTGCCTTCGCCCACATAGGCGCCGATATTGGTGAAGCTGGGCATGAGCACGCAGTTCTTGCCGATGAAGCTGCCGCGCCGCGCGATCGCGCCGGGCACGACGCGGAA
>CAZNOY010000031.1:0-11847 GCA_964574905.1 uncultured Citromicrobium sp.
GACCTGTGGAACGAGATCCTGCCCGACGACTTCATCGAGCGCCCGCGGATGAGCCGCATCTATTACGAGGGCAAGTTCTACTCGTATCCGCTGCGCGCGTTCGAGGCGCTGGGCAATCTCGGCCTTTGGCGCTCGACCGTGTGCATGGCGAGTTACCTGTGGGCGCGCGCCTTCCCGGTGCGCAATGTGAAGAGCTTCGAGGACTGGACGAGCAACCAGTTCGGCAAGAAGCTCTATTCGATCTTCTTCAAGACCTATACCGAGAAGGTATGGGGCATGCCGTGCGACGAGATGAGCGCGGACTGGGCGGCGCAGCGGATCAAGGGGCTTTCGCTGATGGGCGCGGTGGTCGACGGGCTGAAGCGCAGCCTCGGCCTCAACAAGAGGCCCAATGACGGGATGCAGGCCAAGACCCTGCTGGAGAGCTTCAGGTATCCGCGGCAGGGCCCGGGGATGATGTGGGAAGCCGCGCGCGACAAGATCGTGGCGAGCGGCAAGGGGCAGGTCGTCATGGGCCATGCGCTCGACCAACTCGCCAGCGACGGGCGCGGTGGCTGGCGGATGACCGCCAAGGGCAAGAGCGGCATGCTCACGATCGAGGCGCGCCACGCGATCAGCTCTGCACCGATGCGCGAACTCGCGCGGCGGATGCATCCGCTGCCGCAATCGACCTTCCACGCGAACGAACTCAGGTACCGCGACTTCCTGACCGTCGCGCTGATGGTGGAGGGCGAAGACCTGTTCCCCGACAACTGGATCTACATCCACGACAGCAAGGTGAAGGTCGGCCGCGTGCAGAACTTCCGCAGCTGGTCGCCCGAGATGATCCCCGACGAGAGCATGGCCTGCGTCGGCCTCGAATATTTCTGCTTCGAAGGCGATGGCTTGTGGTCGATGGAGGATGACGATCTGGTCGCGCTGGCGACCGAGGAAATGCGCATTCTCGGCCTGCTCGACCCCGCGAAGGTGCGCGGCGGCACGGTGGTGCGGCAGGAAAAGGCCTATCCGGTCTACGACGAGGATTATGCCGCCAATGTCGCCGCAATGCGCGACGAGCTGGAAGCCCGGTACCCGACGCTGCACCTGGTGGGCCGCAACGGGATGCACCGCTACAACAACCAGGACCACGCGATGATGACCGCGATGCTGACCGTCGAGAACATCCTTGCCGGGGAGCGCGTGTACGACATCTGGTGCGTCAACGAGGATGCCGAATATCACGAGGCGGGCGATGAGGGGGCCGAGAAGGCTCTGCCTGCCCGGGAACGCGGCCGCGAAGTGTCGCAGGATCAGGCCGCCGCGCTCAACTCGATGCGCGACGTGCCGACCCGGATCGACGCGGATACCGACGACTCCGCCGACCGGCGCGCTGCCTGAGCCTGCAGAAGAAAGGACGCCGCAAGATGCCGGCCGTGCTGCACCGCCTGACCGATCTGGTCTTCGCCCGCTACCTGCTGGCGAGCGTCGGCGCGCTCGCGGTCGACATGGGCTCCTTCCTCGGGCTGATGGCGCTGGGCATGGCGCCCACGCCTTCCTCATCGCTCGGCTACGCGCTGGGAATCCTCGCGCACTGGCTGCTGTCGAGCCGCGCGGTGTTTGCCGGGCGGGTGGCCGACAGGGGCTTTGCACGCACGCGGCAAAAGGTGCTGTTCGTGGTCTCCGCGCTCGCGGGGCTGGCGCTGACCACCGCGATCGTCGCGGCAAGCGCGGCCTCGGGGCTCGACCCGCGCATCGGCAAGCTGATTGCGATTGCGATCAGCTTCGTGGTGACATGGTGGCTGCGCAATATCGTGGTGTTCCGTGTTGCTGACTGATCCGGCCGAGGCCGAGCGCTCCAGGACCACCGACGCGCTGCCCCATATCCTGCGGATGTGGGGCCTGCTGGCGTTCCTGCTGCTGCTGGTATCCGCCTCGCGCATCCTCGAATGGCGCTTCCCCGACCCCGACGACATCCTGCGGCTGGTCGAGGTGCGCGACCTGCTCGGCGGGCAGGGCTGGTTCGATATGGACCAGCACCGGATCGATCCGCTGCGCGACGTGCCGATGCACTGGTCGCGCCTCGTCGATCTGCCGCTGGCGCTGGTGATCGGCGGGCTGACCCCGCTGATCGGCGCGGGCGCGGCGGAAGGTTTTGCCGTGATCGCGGTGCCTTTGCTGACGCTGCTGGTGGCGATGACCTTTACCGGGCTCGTCGCGGTACGGCTCCTCGGGCGTGAGACCGGCGGCTGGGCGGTGCTGGTCGCAGGCATGCTGCCGCTGCTGATGCACCAGTTCCAGCCGCTCAGGATCGACCATCACGGCTGGCAGATCGCCTGCTTCGCCGCCGCGCTGTGGGGCGTCGTCCAGAGCGAATCGCGCCGCGGGCCGATCGTCGCAGGGCTGGCGATGGCGTGGGGCATGATGATCTCTATCGAGATGCTGCCGCTCGCCGCGCTCGTCGCGGCAGTCCTCGCGCTGCGCTGGCTGCGCGACACGCATGCGCGGCTGGCGCTGACGCATTACATGCAGGCGCTCGCCGGGGGACTGGTCGCGCTGTTTCTCGCGACGCGCGGCTGGCCGGTGGCATCGCCTTACTGCGACGCGATCGAGCCCGCGCATCTCGCCTTCTTCCTCGTCACCGCGCTCGGCGTGACGGCTTTGCGCTACATGCGCCCGCTGCCCGGCATCGCGATGGCGGGTGCTTTTGCCGCCATCGGAGCAGTCGGGGTTGCGATGTTCGCCGTCGCCTCGCCCGGATGCGTGGGCACGCCGTTCGGCGCGCTCGACCCGGTGGTGCGCGACTTCTGGTACGTCAACGTCAGCGAAGGCCGCCCGATCTGGGAGCAGGACGCGGTCGTACTGATCCCCTTCGCGCAGATCGTCCTCGCCTTCCTCCTGACATTGCACCTGTGGGCACGCGCACCGCGAGAAGACCGCGGCGCATGGTTCGAACTGTTGCTGCTGTTCGCGGGAACGCTGGCGCTGGGCATGTTGGTGACGCGTTCGCTCGCCTTTGCGTCGCTGCTGGCGACGATACCCTTCGCCTGGCTGCTCGGCATGGCGCTGCAAAGCCTGCGGACGCGCGGTGCGGCGCTGACCAAGGCGGCGGTCGGGCTGGCGACGCTGCTGGTGATGCTGCCGAGCGCACCGGTGGCCCTCGCGCACAATCTTGCGCCCGCACAAGACAACACGCCCGAACCCGGCGGCATTGCCAAAAGCTCGTGCGATCTGGAGGCCAGCGCGCGCCGGATCGCGACGCTGCCGCGCGGCACCGTGTTCGCCCCGCTCGATATCGGGCCGAGCATCCTGCTGGAAACCGGTCACAACGTCATCGCGACCGGGCACCACCGTGCCGACCACGCGATGCGCGACGTGATCGCGGCGTTCGTCTCCCCGCCCGAAGTCTCGCAGCAGATCGTCGACGCCTATGGCGCCGATTACCTCGTGCTGTGCAGCGACCTGATCGAACCGTCGATCTACGCGGAGCGGGGCGGAGACCGGAGCCTCGCCGCACGGCTGATCGCGGGCGACACGCCGGGCTGGCTCGAACCGGTGGCGACCGGCGGGCCCGATGCGTTCCGCGTCTGGCGGGTGCGCAACTAGGCGGGTTTGAAGTCCAGCGCGACGCCGTTGATGCAGTGGCGCTTGCCCGTCGGCTTGGGCCCATCGTTGAAAATATGCCCCAGGTGCCCGCCGCAGCGCGCGCAGTGCACTTCGGTGCGCGGGTAGCCGAGCTTGAGATCGCGCGACGTGCCGACGGCGCTGCTGCGGATCGGCTCCCAGAAACTGGGCCAGCCGGTGCCGCTGTCGTACTTGGCTTTCGACGAATAGACCGGGTTCGCGCAGCCCGCACACACGAAGGTGCCGGCGCGTTTTTCCTTGTTGAGCGGCGATGAAAAGGCACGCTCGGTCGCTTCCTTGCGCAGCACGTTGTATTCCGCGTCGGTCAGGCGTGCGCGCCATTGCGCGTCGGTGCGGCTGACGGGGAAGCTCTTTGCCTCGGCGCCGCGCCCGCACGAAACGAGCGCAAGCGTGGCAACGCCGCCGCCGAACATGGCGAAGACGGAGCGGCGTGTGGCCTTGGGTTGGGGCATGGGATCGTCCTCTTGCAGCAGTCCCGAACAGGGGATCATGCTACAAGTTACGAACCGTGCGGCCAAAAGGTTGCACTAGAAGTGCGACACCTCGACTTCGAGCTTGCGGAAACCTTCGACGAAGTTCGCGCGCACGCGCTGCACATCGCCTGCAACGTTCACCCGCAGGCGGCGCCGGTGCATCTCTTCCATTAGCACGCGCAGCTGCAATTCGGCGAGGCGTGCGCCCACGCAGCGGTGGATGCCGTAGCCGAAGGCGATGTGGCGGCGTGCGTTCTCACGCGCGATATCGAGCCGGTTGGCGTTTTCGAACACGCTCTCGTCGCGGTTGGCCGAATTGTACCACAGCACCACCTTGTCGCCAGCCGCGATCCGGTTACCGAACAGTTCGGTATCCTCCACGCAGGTGCGGCGCATGTGCTTGAGCGGGGTCTGATAGCGGATGCATTCCTGCACCGCGTTCGGGATCAGCAGCGGGTTCTCCTCGAACAGCTCGCGCTGGTCGGGAAAGCGATCGAGCGCGTGGACGATGCCGCTCATCGTGTTGCGCGTGGTATCGTTGCCTCCAACGATCAGCAGTACCAGGTTGCCCATGAATTCCTGCGGGCTCATCTGGTTCATCGCAGGGCTGTGGATCATCCGGCTGATGAGGTCGGGCCGCTCGCCCTGCTTGGCGCGTTCGGCCCACAGCAGCTGGAAATAGGCCGCCATCTCCTGCAGCATCGCGCGGCGCATCCCTTCGAGCCCGCGCGCGGTCGCCAGTTCGGTATCGCCCGCCCAGTCGGACCAGTGCGTCAGCAGGTCGCGGTCCTTCCACGGGAAGTCGAACAAAATCGCCAGCATTCCGGTGGTCAGCGGGATCGAGACGTTGCCGACCCAGTCGAACACTTTGCCGCGCGGCAGCGTATCGAGCGTTTCGCCGGTCCGCTTGCGAATATCGTCGGTCAGCCGGGTCATTTCCGCCGGAGTGAAGGCGGGGGCCACGGTCTTGCGCTGGCCGGTATGCTTGGGCCGGTCCATCGCGATGAACATCGGCAGTTCGAGGCGTTCTTCCGGCGAGACGTTTTCCAGCCGGTTGAGGATGGTGATGCCGCCATATTCCCAGCTCGAAGAGAAGATCTCGGGCAGCGCTTCGGTGTGCTGGATCGCCTTGTGGCCGACCACGGACCAATAGGGGCCGTAGGGGCTTTCGGGAATGTAATGCACCGGTCCTGCGGCGCGCATTTCCTCGAAGATCGGCTCCCAGGTGTTTTCGTAATAGATATCGCTGCGGCTGGTATCCCACTTGTGGGGATGGCTGGGGCGCGTGTCGGGATACGCGGCGTAATGCGCCTCGAGCGCTTCGTGCGCGCTCGGCCAGCGAGTCCATTCGGCTTCGCTGGAAGGGGATGGGGCGGTCGTCGCCATGGCAGTCCTCTCGTTCGTACGGCGCGCACAGCAAGTGCACGTCGCGACCCGGCAGTATCCTGCTCGAAAATAGTTAATGGCAGGTTAGGTTCGAAAAGGAAACCTACCTATCAGAGGGTGTCGAGAGGTCCGGCCGAAAGGCGCGGATTTACGCGGTGCGCGCCTTGCGGCCCTTCTTCTCGCGCCCCGCACCGCCCGACTTGAGCACCCGGCTGCGGAACAGGCTCGCGCCGATTCGCACGAAGATCGCCACCCACAGCACCTGCCACGCGATCGCCGCGAGGTGCCACCACAGCACGCTCTCCTTCGCCGCGCGGGCCAGCATCATGTACGGGCTCGACAGCGGGAAGATCGCGGCGCCGATCTCGATCGCGGAGCCGGTCCGCGACATGGCGAACATCGACAGGAAGAAGACCAGCAGGTTCATGATCGTGGCGGGAAGCGAAACGGTCTGCACCTCGCGCACCGTCGGTGCCATCGATCCGATTGCGATGAAGATCGATCCGATCAGCAGATAGGACATCGCGAAATAGACCACGAACAGCGCGCAGAACAGCGGCCAGCCGACCGCGGGTGGCGGGATCGGCGGGAGCGCGCTCGCGCCGAGTAACAGGATCGCGCCGGCCGCCGCGCCCCACACGGTCAACCCGACGAGGCTGACGCCCAGCATCGCGAACAGCTTGCCGATGAACACCGCATCCATCGGGATCGCGGCAGCGAGGATTTCGATGATCTTGTTGCCCTTCTCCTCGACGAGGTTGGACAGGATCATGCCCGCCAGGAACATCGTCAGCATGAACAGCAGCAGGATGGCGGCGTGCGCGGTTGCGTCCTGCGCGGTCTGGCGGTTGATGATCCCGCCGTCGGTAATGCTCGTCCTGATCGCTGCCTGCGGGATCGCCTCGCCGCGGGCGGCGCCGACCAGCATCGAGATCTTGCCTTCCCACCGCTCGACATCTTCCTTCGGGCCGGTCAGCAGCGGATCGTCGAGAGTGCCGGTGAGGACGGCGAAGAGGTTGCGGTCTTCATCGTCGAGCAACGCTTGCGGCGCGCTGTCTTGCTCACCGTCGATGATGGTGAGCTCGGGCATGCCGACCAGCGGGTCCAGCCGCTCGCCAGCCTGCTTGACGGTCGCGTTGTCCTGCGCGGCCATGGCAAGCCCCAGTTCGGGATCGGCGATACCGCTCGCCGCCATTCCGCCGAGCGCGCCTCCGCCGGCCATGATCGCGAGGAAGAACAGCGGACCGATCAGGAACAGCAGGAAGACCTTGCTGAACACGATCGCGGTGAAGTCGCGCCGCGCGATGACCCATGCGGCTTGCCACAGAGAGAGGCGGGAGGAATCGCTCATGCTGGCATCTCCTGCGCAGTCTCGTCGGCCTGCATCGCCTTGGCGGCCGCCTCGCCCGCAATCGTGACGAAGGCATCGTGCAGCCCGGCACGCTCGATCGAGAGCGAATGGATGCCGGCATTGCCTTCGATCAGGCTGCGCAGCAGCGGTTCGATCCCGCTCTCGGGAAGTTCGAACACCCATGCGGCACCGTCACGGCGGGCGCTGGCGGGCAGCGCATCGCGCCACGGGCCGTCCGCATTCTTCGTCTCCAGCCGCACCTGCGGGGGCAGGCGGTCGCGCGCGACTTCGACCGATCCAGCATAGGGCACCTTGCCGCCCGCGATGATCGCGACATCGCTGCACAGCCGTTCGGCATGGTGGATCACGTGCGTGGAGAAGATCACCGTCGTGCCGTCCGCCGCCAGCTGGCGGATCAGCCCCTCCAGCTTGCCCTGGTTGATCGCGTCGAGGCCGGAGAACGGCTCGTCCAGAATGACCAGTTCGGGCCGGTGCACCAGCGTGCCGAGCAGCTGCACGGTCTGCGCCATGCCCTTGGAGAGTTCCTTGATCTTCCTGTCGACCGCGTGGCCGAGGCCGTATTCCTCCATCATCTCGATCCCGCGTCTGCGGCCTTCGAGGCGCGGGAGGCCACGCAAGCTGCCCATGAAGGCGATCGCGTCGGGCGCCTTCATCGCCGGGTAGAGCCCGCGTTCTTCGGGGAGGTAGCCGATCCGGCGCGCGATTCGCTGCGGTCGATCCTCACCGAAGATGCGCCGCACGCCCTCGTCGGGGTCGATGATCCCCAGGATCATGCGCAGCGTCGTCGTCTTGCCTGCGCCGTTGGGGCCGAGGATGCCGTAGATCGCGCCGCGTGGCACGGTCAGGTCGATGCCGTTGACCGCCAGCGTGTTGCCGAACCGCTTGACCAGCCCGCGCGCCTCGATTGCGTAATCGGTTGATCCGGCGGGCCTGTCGCCCGATTTGTCGCCGCGTGGCGCTTGCTCTAGCACATCGTCCATCACCCAGCAGCGTGCCGTGGCGCGCGCCCCGGAGCAAGCCTTGTCGACCCCCGACCGCGCCGAAATCGATGAATTGCAGGCCGCACTGGTCGAACGGGCGCGCGAACTCGGCTTCGCCAGCGTGGGCTTTGCCGATGCGCACGACGATCCGGCGATGGCCGAGCGGCTCAATGCCTGGCTGGAAGCGGGCCATCACGGCACGATGGGGTGGATCGAGCGCGAGCCTGCGGTGCGATCGGGGCCCCAGACCATGTGGCCCGAGGCGCGCAGCGTGATCGCGCTGGGGATGAGCTACGCCCCCGCGACCGATCCGCTGAGCGAGGCCGAGCCGCGCGACCACGCGCGCATTTCCGCCTATGCGCGCGGGCAGGATTATCACGAGGTGCTCAAGAAGGCGCTCAAGGCGCTGGCCCGCTGGATGGTCGCCGAAGCGGAGGCGCGCGGGCTGGGCGAGGCGCGGCTCAAGCTGTTCGTCGACACTGCGCCGGTGATGGAAAAGCCGCTGGCACAGCGTGCCGGCGTCGGCTGGCAGGGCAAGCACACCAATCTGGTCAGCATGGAACACGGCAGCTGGCTGTTCCTCGGCGCGATGTACACCACGCTGCCCTTCGTGCCCGACGGCCCGCACGAGGACCGCTGCGGATCGTGCCGCGCGTGTCAGGATGCCTGCCCGACGAACGCCTTCCCCCACGCCTACCGGATCGATGCGCGGCGCTGCATCTCGTACCTCACGATCGAGCACGACGGGGCCATCCCGCACGAATTTCGCGAGGCGATGGGCAACCGCATCTACGGCTGCGACGATTGCCTCGCGGTGTGCCCGTGGAACAAGTTTGCGCAAAGTGCCGCCGCCAACGCCGCCTTCCTCCCGCGTGCGGAGCTGTCGCGGCCGCGGCTGGCCGACCTGCTCCAGCTCGACGACGCAGGCTTTCGCGCGCTGTTCAGCAAGTCGCCGATCAAGCGCATCGGGCGCGACAAGTTCGTGAGGAATTGCCTGATCGCGGCGGGCAATAGCGGCGAAGTGGCGCTGTTGGCACAGGTCGAGCCGTTGCTTAGCGATCCCGATCCGGTGGTCGCGGAGGCGGCGGAGTGGGCGGCTGAGCGGCTCATGCACACCGCCCCGATCCCGTCATCCCGGACTTGATCCGGGATCCCGCTTTCTTTTTGTGTCGATCCACGAAGTAGCGGGACCCCGGATCAAGTCCGGGGTGACGACCTAATTGTTGGCGTTGGAAACCTACAGCAGCGTCTTCAGCGCCACCTCGGGATCGGCCAGCGCGTCGCGGTCGGGCTCGGAGCGCGCCTCGATCAGCCGCCGCCCCTGCGCGTAGTCGCGCGTCGCGTTGACGCAGTCGAGCGCGGCCACGCGGCCTTCGCGCAGGTACACGATCGAGAAGCTCCGGCTATCCGGATCGCCGCGCACCACCGCTTCGTCGTCCTCACTCGAAAAGCCGACCGTCTGCAGCCGCAGGTCGTACTGGTTGGACCAGAACCACGGCACCGCGTTGTAGGGTTCGCGCTCGCCGGTGATGTGCTTGGCTACGGTGTTGGCCATGTCGTTGGCGTTCTGCACCGATTCCAGCCGGATCACCTTGTTGTCGGCGTAGGGGTTGGCGTGCGCCGCGCAGTCGCCGATCGCGTAGGTATCGTCGAGGCTGGTGCGGCAAAGCTCGTCGACGTCGACGCCGTTGGTGCCAGCCGCGCCCGCCGCCAGCAGCGGGCCGACTGCTGGCACGATGCCGATCCCGACGATCACCAGGTCGGCCTCGACCTCGCTGCCATCCTCCATCGCCACCGCGCGCACATTGCCCCGCTCGTCGCCGAGCAGCGCCGCGACCGCGTGGTCGAGCAGCAGTTCGACGCCCTGTTTGCGATGCTCTTCCTCGTAGAAGCTCGACAGCTCCGGCCCGGCAACGCGGCTGAGCACGCGGTCCATCCGTTCGATCACCGTCACCGGCAGGCCGAGCGAGCGGAACACCGCCGCTGCTTCGAGCCCGATATAGCCGCCGCCGATCACCGCAACGCGCTTCACCCCGCCATCGATCTGCGCGCGAATCCGGTCGGCATCGCCGCGCGTGCGGATCGAGTGCACCCCGTTGAGGTCGGCACCGGGGCAGGGCAGCCGTCGCGGGTCGCCGCCCGCCGCCCAGATCAGCGAATGGTAATCCATCCGGCTGCCGTCACCCAGTTCGACGCTGCGCGCCTGCGGCTCGATCGCGACGACCGCGCTGCGCGTGCGGATCTCGATGTTGCGGTCGCTCCAGAAGCTTTCGGGGCGAATCAGGATCTTCTCGAAGGGCTTTGCCCCGGCGAGATAGTCCTTCGACAGCGGCGGGCGCTCGTAGGGCGGGAACGCCTCTCGCGTGACGATGACGATGCGGCCTTCGAACCCGCGTTGCCTGAGCGCCAGTGCGGCCTGCGCGCCCCCGTGCCCGCCGCCCACGATCAGGACATCCGCGAAACTCATTGGCGTGCCTTCATGCTGTGCTTCCCATCGTCCGAGTCCCCCCTAGCGGGCGAGCAGGTTGCGCGCCTGGCTGGCAATCTGCGCGAGCGTTGCCGGAGCGACCGGGTTCTGCGCCTGCGCCCGGCGGATCATCGCGCGGAACTGCTTTACCGCGGGCTCGTTCGCCTCGACCCAGCCCTCTACCTTGAGGCAGGGGCCGCTCGCATCTCCGCTCGGCTCGCAGATACGGCGCAGGAAATCGAGCCGCATCTGCTGGAAGTCGCGCGCGAGGCCCGCGACCAGCAGGCGGTCCCACACGTCCGACGGGGTCATCAGCGCGGCGGTGCCCTGCGCCCAGTCGAGCCCCAGCGTGCCGCCCAGATCGGTGAAGGCGCGTGCCAGATTGCGCGGATCGATGTCCAGATCGCTGGCGAGCCGGGCAAGCCCGATACCGCCGTCCAGATCGAACAGGTGTGCGACCTGCGCGGCGACCGCTTCGGACGCGCCGCCCTGCGCGAATTCGGCGCGCATGCGGGCAGAGCGCTGACGCGTCTCGGTCGCCAGCAGATCGGCGGTCGCTTCGGTCAGGTGGTCGAGCGTGGGGCGCAATTGCCCGACGATCTCGCTCGGCGGGGTGTTGCCATACACGCGGATCGCGTCGGCCATCTGGCTGCGCATCGCGTTCGCCACCCGGTCGAACAGGGTGAGGCGCATGTCCTCGGGCATGTCGCTCTCGTCGAGCGCGTCCCAGATGTTCTGGATGTCGAGCAGACGATCGACGGTGACGAAGGCGCTGGCGACTTCGTTGAGGCCGACGCCTTCCTCCTCCGCCAGCTCGAACGGGTGGACGATGCCCATCCGGTTGACGATCCGGTTGGCGAGATCGGTCGCGATGATCTCGCTGCGCAGGCGGTGCTGGCGGATCTGTTCGGGGTACTTCTCGCGCAGCGGGGCGGGGAAATATTCGAACAGCGTGCTTTCGAGCGTCGGGTCGCGCGTCAGCCCGTCCGCCTCGATCGCATCCTGCAAGGTCAGCTTGGCGCTCGACAGCAGCACGGCCAGTTCGGGCCGGGTCAGGCCGATGCCTTCGCCCGCGCGGCGGGTGAAGGTCTCGTTATCGGCAATGCCTTCGGTCCGCCGGTCGAGCATGCCTGCATCTTCCAGCGTTTCGATCAGGCGGATGGTCGATGCGGTCGCCGCGTCGCCGCCCTGTTCGGCGATCGAGATGGCGAGCGCCTGCAGCCGGTTGTCTTCGAGCACGATGTCCGACACCTCGTCGGTCATCGAGGCGAGCAGCGCGTTGCGTTCTTCCTCGGTCAGCAGGTCGGCGCGGCGCGCGGCGGCGAGCGCGATCTTGATGTTCACCTCGTTGTCCGAGCAGTCGACGCCCGCCGAATTGTCGATGAAATCGGTGTTGAGCCGGCCGCCGTTCAGCGCGAACTCGATCCGGCCCGCCTGCGTGACGCCCAGGTTCGCGCCTTCGCCGATGACCTTCACGCGCAGGTCTTCGCCGTTGACGCGCAGCGCGTCGTTGGCGGGGTCGCCGACCTGGATGTTGTTCTCCCTCTC
>CAZNOY010000032.1:0-8247 GCA_964574905.1 uncultured Citromicrobium sp.
TGGGTCCGCCGGAACAAGAAGCTCAAGATGAGCCACCAGGAAATGCGCGACGAGAACAAGGAAGCCGAAGGCTCCCCCGAAGCGAAGTCCGCGCGCCGCCAGCGCCAGCGAGATATCGCCGCCGGTTCGGTCTCGGGCGCAATGCGCGAGGCGCAGTTCGTCATCACCAACCCGACGCACTTCGCGGTCGCGCTGACCTACGACCCCGAAAAAGCCTCCGCCCCGATCGTGCTCGCCAAGGGGCGCGGCGACAAGGCGCTGGCGATGAAGGAGCTGGCAAGCGAGTTCGGCCTGCCGACGCTCGAATACCCGCAGCTTGCCCGTTCGGTCTATTTCACCAGCCGCGAACGGCAGATGATCTGCGAGGATCTGTACGGCGCGATCGCGGCGGTGCTCGCCTATGTCCTGTCGCTCAAGCGCGGCGAGCTGCTGCCGCTGCCCGCCATCGAGGTGCCCGTCGCGCTGCGCTTCGATGCCGATGGACGCCTGCCGAATTAGTGGAATTTGCTGTTAAATTACCGCCTGCGCCGCCGTTCTAAGCGGTGATGGAAACGAGCAGCACCAACAGAGGATCGTCGATCGCCACCACGCTGGGCATCGGCAGCGGCGTCGACATGGTCTCGCTGGCCGAAGACCTTGCCAAGGCGCAGTTCGAAAGCCGCCAGCAGCGCCTCGAAAGCAAGTCCGAGGTGCTCGAGCGGCAGATCTCGCTCGCCTCGACGCTGCGTGGCATGCTCTCGTCTTTCGCCAGCGCGCTGGGCGACCGCGTGCGCCAGGGCGACCTGTCCGCGCAGCCGACCATCGCCAACTCCGCCATCGCCAAGGTTTCCGCCCCGCTCGGCACATCGGGCAAGGGCACCTACTCGCTCGAAGTCAGCCAGCTCGCCACCGCGCAGACGCTCGCGAGCCCGGCCTACGGCGCCGCGACCGACACGGTCGGCGCGGGCCAGCTGACCATCCGTTTCGGCGAAACCTCGAACGCAAGCTTCGCGCCGGATGCATCGAAAGCGACCGTCACGATCGACATCACGGCGGGGCAGACGCTGGCCGACGTCGCCAAGGCGATCAACGCGAAGAATTCGGGCGTCACCGCCTATGTCTCGCAAACCACGGCGGGCGCGCAGCTGGTGCTCAAGGGGCCCGAGGGGCTGAACAACGGCTTCGTCGTCGAGGCGACCGAGGATGCGGCCAATCCGGGCCTCGCCAATCTCGCCTGGACCTCGGGCGACGATTCAACCCGCCTGCTCGCGACGTCGCAGGATGCCGAATACAAGCTCGACGGACTCGTCCGCACCAGTGCCAGCAACAAGATCGCCAGCGCCGCGCCGGGCCTTTCGCTCGAACTGACCGGCACCAATAGCGGCACGCCCACGACGATCGGTTTCGGCGATCCCAAGGCGGCCGTGACCAGCGCGATGACCGACATCGTCGGCGCGCTCAACGAGATTGCTGCCGAGCTCAATTCCGCCACCGACCCGCTGACCGGCGACCTCTCGCGCGACTACGGCGCGCGGGCGCTGCGCCGCGAACTCTCGGCGCTGGGCAGCAAGATCATCATGCCCAATGCGCCCGACGGCACCCCGCGTACGCTTTCCGAACTGGGCGTCGCCATCCAGCGCGACGGCACCTTCAAGCTCGACAGCGCGCGGCTCGAAAAGGCGCTGACCGACCACCCGGAAGAGGTCGCGGCGATGTTCACGCCGGGGCTCAACGGCATTTACGCAACGATCGACAAGATCGCGCGCAACAACGCGATCTCGACCGATCCCGGTTCGCTCGCGGGTTCGCTCGCGCGGTACGAGGCGCAGTCCGACGATCTCTCCGAAGACATCGCCGCGCTTGCAGAAAAGCAGGAAAAGCTGCGCGCCTCGATGGTCGCCCGCTTCTCCGCCTCCGACGCGCGGGTTGCCGCATCGAAATCGACTCTGGACTTCCTCAATGCCCAGATCGACGTCTGGAACTCGCAGCGGAACTGATCATGCTAGCATCCAGCGAACCGCGCGCCGCCTACCAGCAGAGCAATTTCGACGCCCGCGTCCACGGCGGCTCGCCGCAGGATATCGTGGTCTATTGCCTCGACGAACTCGCGCTCACGCTCGGCATGCTGCGGCAGGCCGACCAGCGCGGTAACCGCGCAGGGCGCAGCGCGGCGATCACGCGCGCGATCGCGATCCTCACCGCGCTGGAGATGGGGGTCGATCGAGAGAACGAACTCGCCGCCAGCCTGCTGCATTTCTACGAAGGGTCGCGCCGCCTGCTGCTCGGCTCGATCGCCATCACGCAGACCGAAGCGGTCGCGACGCTGCGCGAGGATGTGATCGAGATTCGCGATGCGCTGAAAATGGCGGCTCTCCCCGCCAACCAATAAGCGCGGCGTCCCGCCAGAAATTCAAGAAAAACGGGCACAGTCGCGCCAGCGCATTGACATCACCCCCCCCGATCCCGGACATTGCCCGCACAAGAGATTGATGCGATTGGCTTTCCTTGGTTAACAAACCGAGAGGGCGGAAGGCGTCGCACGGGGGCAGCGGGGCCACAATGGATACGATCTTCGTCATCGATTCGCACGCCGAGAGGCGCGCGGAAATCTGTCGCGTGTTGTTGCAGGGCAAGCAGCACGCCGAGCCATTCGATACGCTCGAGGAATTTTCCAGCTACGGCAATTCGGAAGGTCTGGCACTGATTCACGATCAGGACGGGGCCACCGTGCGCCTGTGCGAAAGACTGCGCAGCAATCCCGTGCCGGTGCCGGTGATCGGCTATGACGAGAACCCGCCGATCGAGAGCGTGGTGCTGGCAATGCAGGCGGGCGCGGTCAGCTACCTCGCCTGGCCTTTCACGCTGGAACGCTTTGGCGAGGAAATCGCGCAGGTCGAACCGCTGATCCTTCAGGGCATGGCGCGCGAACGTCGCGCTGCGCGGGCGCGGGCCCTGCTCACCGGACTGACCGGACGCGAGCGCGAGGTGCTGGTGTGCCTGATTTCGCACGGGACCAACAAGGCGATCGCCCAGCAGCTCGACATCAGCCCGCGCACGGTCGAGAAATACCGCGCGGCGATCCTCGTGCGGCTGGGTGTCGCCAACAGCGCGCAGGCGATCCGCGTGGCGGTGGAAGGCGGCGCGCTGGACGACAGCGATCTGTTCGATGGCAGCGGGCACGATGCGGCAGGCCGCCGGGCCGAGCCGATCGGCTAGACCGCCCGATCGGCCAGCCGGCCGCGCCGGCTACAGCCAGTCCTGATCGAACCGGAGCGGGCCGTCCCCATACAGATAGGCGGCTTCGAACTGGGCATATCCGCGCAACGCGCCCCAGTCCGACGTGTAGAGGTCGCCGCGCCTGATCTCGCCCAGCCCCAGCTCGCGCAGCTTGCCGACCGCGCGGTTGGCGTGAATCGCGCTGACCCCGCACATGTCGGCCAGGTCGATCTGCGTGAAGGGCGTGCGCAGCGAACGCGCATTGGCCTGCCCGATCAGCTCCAGCCGCTGGTGCAGCTCGCAATAGATGTGCGCGATGCGACGCGGCGCATCGAGCTGTTCGAGCATCTGGATCCATTTACGGTGGATCGCCGCGTCGAGCAGCGTGGCAAACCACAGTGCGCGCGCCACGCGCGGACGCTCTTCGAGCGCCTCGCGCAGCTTGGCATGCGGCGCGATCCCGTAGGTCACCGGCCCGGCTGCGACCACATCGTGATCGAGCCGCTTGAGCGCAAAGCCATGCAGATCGACGAAATCGCCGGGAACATGCACGCCCACGATGAAACGCCGATCACCGCTTCTGATCGTGCGGAAGATGTAGCCAGAAATTAGGATCGTGCTCTTGTCGGCCACTTCGCCGCGAGACAGCAGGACATCGCCCGTATCCGCCTCGCGCCGGTCGGTCACCAGCGCTTCGATATATTGCAAATCGTCGCGATCGAGCTTGTCTCGAAGGCGTCCAGCGAGAAAATCGCCGGTGTTCGGAAATTCCATCGCCCCCCATCTTTCCAGCAGTTTCTCTCTGACCCGCGCGATAGCCAGCGACCGCGCGGAACGTCTACTGATGCATGTTAGCTTAAGCGCATTAGGATGCGAATACTGCCCCGATTTCGCCCCCTTAGTGCGCTCCCCCGCGCATGGCAGGGCGTTTCAGAGCGCAAATTCTTCCCCAGCGAGCGCCAGCTGCCCCTCCCCGTACAGATAGTCCGCTGCAAAATCGGCGTATTTCTCCAGCGCGGCGCGATCGTGCGAGGTGACGCGCCCGCGGCGGAATTCCGCCAGACCCTTCTCGCGCAATTCGCGCAGGGCGCGATTGGCATGAACCGCGGTCGCCCCGGTCATGTCGGCAAGGTCGGCCTGCGTCAGCGGCGTGTCGAAGCCGTCCCTCTGCGCCAGCCCGACCATATCCAGCCGCCGCCACATTTCGGCGAAGATGTGCGCGATGCGGCGAGGCGCGGTCAGCTGTTCCAGCTTCATGATCCATTGCCGGTGCATCGCCGCATCGAGCAGCGTCGAGGACCACAGGAGCCGCGCCAGATGCGGCTTTTCGCGCAGCACGCCCTGCAATGTCTCGTGCGAAACAAAGGCCAGCCGCGCGGGGCCGATCGTGTCGACGTTGTGATCCAGCCGCTTGAGCGCGAAACAGTGCAGGTCGACGAAATCGCCCGGCACATGCACGCTCAGCGCGGATCGGCCTTCGCCCGTGCCGTCAGCCTCGTCGAGCCCGCGAACGATGAACCCTTCGACCAGCAGCGTGCTGCGATTGCTTACGGTGCCCGCGCGCACGATACGGGTCGAGTTCTCGAAGGTCACGATCTCGTCGGGCAAGGCTTCGAGTGCCTCGCGCTCTTCGCGAGAAAGGGTCTGGCGCAGACGCCCGAACAGAAACCTGCCGGTGACGGGAAACGCGCGCAGTTCCTCGTCGAGTGTCATCGTTCCCTCCGGCCGCTTGCTCTATCGCGGCTCCTATTGCTTGCAATACCTACTCGCTCGCCGACGGATCGTCGAGCCTCGTATTCCCGGGTGTGTGAGCAGTCCGAAATGGTTGTTTCCATTTCACAAAGCTTGAACTGTGCCGCCCTCGGGTCCACCTCGCACGGATTATATGGAAATGCTGACCAAGAACCCGCCCGCCGACCACGCTCCGATGGCCCGTGCAGACCCGCTCGATCGCTCGGCCATCCGCCGTGCTTTCCGCCAGGAAGAAGCCTCGTGCATTGCCGAACGGCTGCACGAGACGCAGGGCTTTGCCCGCGAACACGACGCGATCCAGCAACGCGCGGTGGCGCTGATCAAGGATGCGCGCCAGCGCGATGTCAGCGGGATCGACGCCTTCCTGCACCAGTACGGGCTCAACACGGAAGAAGGCATCGCGCTGATGTGCCTTGCCGAGGCGCTGCTGCGGGTGCCCGATTCGCGCACCGCCGACGCGCTGATCCGCGACAAGATCGGCGATATCGAATGGGCCGAGCATCTGGGCGAATCGAAATCGACCTTCGTCAACGCGGCGACCTTCTCGCTGATGCTCACCGGCGAAGTGCTCGAACGGCCGGAGCAGCATCAGCGCGGCATGGGGCGCACCCTGCGCGGCGCGATGAACCGGCTGGGCGAACCGGTGATCCGGCAGGCGACGCTGCAGGCGATGCGCATTCTGGGCGGACAATTCGTGTTCGGGCGCACGATTGCAGAGGCGCTGAAGCGCGCCGGGCCCGAACGCGCCAGGGGCCTGACGCACAGCTTCGACATGCTCGGCGAAGCGGCGATGACCTTTGCCGACGCCGAACGCTATCGCATCGCCTATCGCGACGCGATCGAGCGACTGAAGGACGAGAGCGACGGCACCATTTCGGGCAGCCCCGGCATCTCGGTCAAGCTGACCGCGCTCTATCCCAAGTACGACATCTTCCACGCGGACAAGGCGATTGCCGCGCTGATCCCGATCGTCACCGATCTCGCGATGCGCGCGCGCGACGCGAATCTGCACTTCACCATCGATGCCGAGGAGGCCGACCGGCTCGAGTTGTCGCTCGACATCATCGAGCTGCTGGCGGCGAACGATGCGCTGTTCATCCGCCCCGACGGATCGCGCTGGGAAGGCTTCGGCATGGCGGTGCAGGCCTACCAGAAGCGCGGCGTGCCGCTGTGCCGCTGGCTGGTCGATCTGGCCGACAAGCACGATCGCAAGTTCATGGTGCGGCTGGTCAAGGGGGCCTACTGGGATACCGAGATCAAACTGGCGCAGGTCGCCGGGCTCGACGATTTTCCCGTGTTCACCCGCAAGGTGTCGACCGACGTCTCCTACCTCGCCTGCGCCGAAGTGCTGCTGGGCGCGCCGGACCGGATCTACGGTGCCTTCGCGACGCATAATGCCTACACGATCGCCGCGATTCTGGAACGCGCGGACGCAGGCACGGTCTACGAATTCCAGCGGCTGCACGGCATGGGTGAGGAACTCTATGCCGCGGTCGCCAAGGCGCAGGGCAACGCGAAAACCCCGGTGCGGATCTACGCGCCGGTTGGCGGGCACAAGGACCTGCTCGCCTACCTCGTGCGCCGCCTGCTCGAAAACGGGGCCAACAGCTCGTTCGTCAACCGGATGGCCGACGCGGACCTTTCCGCAGAAGAGCTGGCGGGCAATCCGGTGGCCGAGCTTGCCGCGCTCGAACCCAAGCGCAATCCCGCGATTCCCCTGCCAAGGGATATCTTCCCCGGCCGGGTGAACAGCGCCGGGATCGACCTCGCCGATCCGCTGGTGCGCGAGCCGCTGCTCAAGCGGCTGGAGCAATTGCGCGGACGCCACTGGGAAGCCTCGCCCACCTTCAAGGCGGAGATTCCCGGCGAAATCGCACCCATCACCGCCCCGTTCGACCATGGCCTGAGGATCGGGACGCGGCGCGACGCAAATGCCGAAGAGGTCGATGATGCGATCACCCGCGCGGAGAAGATCCAGCCCGGCTGGAACGCGCTGGGCGGCGAGAAACGCGCGCTGCTGCTCGAAGCGGCAGCCGACGAATTCGAGGCACATACAGACGAGATCCTGTCGCTGTGCCAGCTCGAAGCGGGCAAGACGCTGGTCGATGCGGTGCTCGAAATCCGCGAGGCGGTCGATTTCCTGCGCTATTACGCGCTCGAGGCGCGGCGGCTGTTCAGCGAGCCGACGCAGCTGCCCGGCCCGACGGGCGAGCACAATTACCTCAAGCTTGCCGGGCGCGGCGTGTTTGCCACGATCAGCCCGTGGAACTTCCCGCTCGCGATCTTCATCGGCCCCGCCGCCGCCGCGCTCGCGGCAGGCAACACGGTGGTCGCCAAGCCGGCCGAGCAGACCCCGCTGATCGCCGCGCTGGCGGTGAAGCTGTGCCACAATGCCGGGATTCCGGAGGAAGTCTTCCAGCTCCTGCCCGGCGGGGGCGAGGTCGGTCAGCTGATCACCTCCGATCCCCGGATCGCAGGCGTGTCCTTCACCGGATCGACGCAGACCGCGCAGGCCATCAACCGCACGCTTGCCGCGCGCGAAGGGCCGATCGCGACGCTGATCGCCGAGACCGGCGGGCAGAACGCGATGATCATCGACAGCACCGCCTTGCCCGAACAGGTGACGCGCGATGTCGTGTCGAGCGCGTTCCAGAGCGCCGGGCAACGCTGCTCCGCGCAGCGCGTGCTGTACATCCAGGATGACGTCTACGACGAGATGCTGACGATGATCCGGGGCGCGTTCGAAGCGCTCGACGTCGGCGACCCGACCAAGTTCTCGACCGATGTCGGCCCGGTGATCGACCACGACGCGCAGGCCGCGCTCGAACGGCACGTCGCGCGTTCGGAAACCATCGGCCGCACGATCTGGCGCGCGCAGGACGATCCCGCCTTCGCACGCGGCAGCTTCGTGCTGCCCACGATCATCGAGATCGAGGGGATCGGCCACCTCCAGCGCGAGAATTTCGGCCCCGTCCTCCACGTCGCCCGGTTCAAGGGCAAAGACCTTGCGAAGGTGGTCGACGATATCAACGCGGTCGGCTTCGGCCTCACCTGCGGGTTGCACAGCCGCGTCGAGGAAACGCGCCGGCTGGTCGAATCGAAGATCAAGGTCGGCAATTTCTACGTCAACCGCAACCAGATCGGCGCGGTGGTCGAAAGCCAGCCGTTCGGCGGCGAGGGCCTGTCGGGCACCGGCCCCAAGGCGGGCGGCCCGCATTACGTCGCACGCTTCGCGACCGAACGCGTGGTGACGGTCGACACGACGGCGGCGGGCGGTAACGCCAGCCTGCTGGCGAGCCT
>CAZNOY010000033.1:0-7990 GCA_964574905.1 uncultured Citromicrobium sp.
CCCGCCGCCACGGCGGGCGGCAGCGCGGTCGAGAAGATGAAGCCGCTGGCGAAGGTGCGCACGTAATCGACCAGATCGGCGGAGGCGGCGATATAGCCGCCCATCACGCCGAACGCCTTGCCCAGTGTCCCCTCGATCACCGTGATCCGGTCCATCAGTCCTTCACGCTCGGCAATCCCGCCGCCGCGCGGGCCGTAAAGGCCGACCGCGTGCACCTCGTCGATATAGCTCATCGCGCCGTGGCGTTCGCACACGTCGAGTATCTCGGCGATCGGGGCAATGTCGCCATCCATCGAATAGACGCTCTCGAACGCGACCAGCTTGGGCACGTCGGGCCCGTAGTCGGACAGCATCCGGTCGAGATCATCGGGATCGTTGTGCTTCCAGATCTTGTACGGCGCACGCGAGGCGCGAATGCCCTCGATCATTGAGGCGTGGTTGAGCGCGTCGGAAAACACCACGCAGCCGGGAATGCGGCTGGCGAGCGTGCCGAGCGCGGCCCAGTTGGACACGTAGCCGCTGGTGAACAGCAGCGCGGCTTCCTTGCCATGCAGGTCCGCCAGCTCGCGTTCGAGCAGCACGTGATGGTGGTTGGTGCCCGAGATGTTGCGCGTGCCGCCCGCGCCTGCGCCGCATTCGTCGAGCGCGGCGTGCATCGCGTCGACCACCACCGGGTGCTGGCCCATGCCGAGGTAGTCGTTCGAACACCACACGGTGACGGGCTGCGTATCCTCGTCGAGGAAGCGAGTCGCCTGCGGAAAATTGCCTCGATGGCGCTTGATGTCGGTGAAGACGCGATAGCGCCCCTCCTCGCGAACCGCGTCGAGCTGGCTGGCGAAAAAGCCTTCGTAGTCCATCGGGGAATTCTCCGTTCCGTTCATTATAGCCCCCTCATCGTATTCGTGCGCGCCCGCTTGTCCCGCGCGGCGATCGCCCAGCCCCATAGCGCACCATCGCGCAAGGGAAGGGCAAAAAACAAATGCTCGAGCGCGCCGAGCGCGGCGAGCGCGAACAGCAGGCTCGCCGCAACCGCATCGCCGCCCGGCGCGGCCAGCGCGGCCTGCACGCCGAGCCATGCGGCCAGCGCGATGCTGCCGCCAATACTCAGGCCGAGCAGCGGTGTGAACCGGTTGGGGCCGAAAAAGCTCGTCAGATAGGAAAGATGCGGCGGCAGGATATCGGTGCTGGCATTGGGTACGCCTGCAAACAGGTTCAGCTTGGCGAGCAGCCGCAGCGCGAACAGCAGCGCGAAGACCTGCGCGCCGATCGGGTTGGGCTGGCCCCAGCTCACCGCGATCAGCAGGCCCGCGGTCGCGACCAGCGCGAGTTCGTGGTGCACCACCGCCGCGCTCGCATAGCGGAAACGCGCCCAGCCGCGCGCGCCATCGGGACAGCGCGCGCGCCGGGGGCCGGTTACGCCGCCGGTCAGGAAGGCCAGCTCGTGCCAGCCCCAGATCGCCAGCGCCCCGGCAAAGCCCAGGAAGGCCCCATCCACGCCGGTCATGCCGTTCGCCGCGATCACCGCGAGCAGGCCCGCGACACCGGCCAGACCCGCCAGCATCAGGCTGCGCGCGAAGCTGGCGCGCGGGGCGTTGGCCGCCCACGCGATCAGCCCGGTGGCAAAGAACCACACCGCGATCACCGCCAGCACCGGCAGGATATGATCGGCGAAGCTCACCATGCGGGTTGCAGGCGTACGGTTTGCGGCAGTTCGTTGGTGCGCGCGCGGTGGAAATACATGCCCGCGAAGGCGAGCCCCGCGCCCGCCATTCCGCTGACGCGCTTCATCAGCCCGCCAAGCCCGCCTTGCGCCTTGCCCGCATCGATCCGGTCAGCGGCGCGGCGCAACCGCGCCATCTTCGCGCGGAAGGCGGGATCGTCGGTCTCCAGCTCGACCGGGAAGACCTGCCGGGCGATCTGGTTGCAGACGGAAAACACCGCGTAGTCATATTCGGTCGGATCGACCCCCAGCGCCTTGTGGAACACCGGCCGGTTGTGATCGCGCACGTACATCGTGGCGTAGACCGACAGCAGGAAAAAGCGGATCCACAGCTTGTTCATGCCCCTCAGCAGCCTGGGGTCGGCGCGCAGTAGCATCGCGAAGGCTTCGCCATGGCGGAACTCGTCATTGCACCACTCCTCGAACCAGTCGAAGATCGGGTGGAACTTGTGCTCCGGGTTCGCCGCCAGATGGCGGTAGATCGTGATGTAGCGCGCGTAGCCGATCTTTTCCGACAGATAGACCGCGTAGAAAATGAACTTCGGTTTGAAGAAGGTGTATTTCTTGGTCTTCGTGAGGAAGCCCAGATCGACGCCGATCCCGGCATCCTTCAGGCTCTCGTTGATGAAGCCCGCGTGGCGACTCTCGTCGCGCGCGAGCAGCTTGAACAGCTGCTTCACGTCGGGGTTCTTCGTCCGCCTCGCGATCTCGGCATAGAGCACGCAGCCCGAAAACTCCGAGGTCATCGAACTGACGAGGAAGTCGGTGAATTCCTTGCGCAGCGCGGGCGGCAGGTTCTCGATCACGCCTTTGAAGCTGTCGTTGTGCTTGAAGTGCGTCTTGTTGGGATCGCCGACCATTTCCTCGATCAGCGCGTCCCACTCCTCGCGCACGGGCGAGACGTCGATCGCGTCGAGCGCGTCGAAATCGGTGGTGTAGAAACGAGGGGTCAGCATCGTGTCCTGCGTCGCCAGCGCCATCGCCTCTTCGCTGGTCATCGGCTTGTAGGCGTTCATTTGATCCTCCCGGCGTTGAAGCTGACCTCGTAGAGTTCGGTCAGGTCGAAATAGGCCGCAAGCCGCGTGAGCCCGCGCCTGATGGGCCCCGCGCGGGTCACGGTGGCGGTGCGTTCGAAGGTTTCGCGGCTGCCGAAGGGGATCGAGATGGGTGCGCCGTGGACGCGGACCTTGTCGCCCGCCTCCATCGCCACCGTATCGGGCAGTTCGACATGCGCGTGAAAATGCTCGGAGCTTTGCTCGACCAGGATGCGGCACGGGATGTCGAAGCTCTTGCCCGCCATCACGCGCCCTCCCCTTCGAGCAGCACGGCAAAGGCCGCGCGGTTGTCCTTGCCGAAGGCGTTCAGCTCGAAGCTGCGGCCGGTCGCCGGATCGCTCAGCGAGAGCGAGCCGTCGGACCATTCGGTGAGGCGGAAGGGTACCTCCGCGCCGATCCCGTCGCGCTGGCGCTCGCGTGCCATGCTGCGCATCGCGGTGCGGATGAAACCGCCCGTCCCCGGTGCGATCCGTTCGATCTGGTCGCCGGTGGTCGCATCGAACACCACCACGCCGCTGTCGCTCGCATCGTCGAAGCGCAGGCTGCGGCTCGCCACCACCTGCGCGCCCGCAGCGAGCCGCGACGCTTCTGGCACCGCATCGCGCCCGACCAGCCCGAAGCTCGCCGAGGCGGCGAGCACCAGCGCGAGCAGCGCGAGCCCGCCGAGCATCATCAGCGGCACCTTGGGTACGTCTTCGGTGTGATCGTGGCTCATGCGGCGGCTCCGTGCAGGGCCGGTGCGGCAGAGTGCGCGGGTGCCGGAGCATCCTCTGCGCGCGCGATCTCGGTCTGCGCGGCCACGGCTCCGGCCAGCGTCTCCGCCACGGCGGCTGCGTCGGGCAGCGCGCGCAGCATCGGTTGCGGCTTCGCGATGTGCCAGGGCCGCGCGTGCGGCCACAGCAGCAGGTAGCCCAGCGTATGCTCGCCCGCGGGTTCGAGCGCGATCTCGCCGAACCCCTTGCCCCTATCGCTCAGATGCGCCGCGCCGATCCGCGTCAGCGAGAGATTGACCGTCTTTTCGATCGCCATCCCGATATGCAGGATCACCCGCCGGTCGGTCAGAATGTAGCGCGTGGTGCGGGCGCACAGCAGCGCGATCCCGTGCAGCAGCGCCACGGTCGCCGCGCCTGCGGCAATCGTTATCAGCGCCCCGCTCACTCCGCCGCCAAACGCCAGCGCGCAGGCGGCGAGCAGACCGAAATAGCCCGCCACCATCGGCGTGTGGAAGGCACTGCGCGCCAGCGCCATCGCGTCGGGCCGCCCCTGCCACAGCACGGCTTCGTCCTGCTGGGGGGACCACATCGCATCGATCTGCGCCTGGCTCAGCGCTGGCGGGCGACCCGCCTGCGCCGTGGTGGTGGTGCCGGTCATAGCAGCGGCTCCTGCCGTTCGGGCGTGGCGTAGAGATAGCCGCCGCCGAAATAGGCGACGATCCGCTCTTCTTCGTAAAAGGTGATCTGGTCGGCGGCGGCGGGCACGGGCGCGCCCGCGAACTGCGCGGCGTTGAGCGCGTCGATCTCGATCACGCCCTTGCCCTTCTTCACCACCGACATTGCCATCGGCGCGAGCACGCTCTTGCCCGCTTCGGTGGCGATCTGGAGGTAGCGGATGACGTGTTCGGCGCGGTCGACCCACACTTCGGTCACTTCGCCCACCGGCTGCCTGTCCGCCCCGATCACCATCATCCCGATGGGGTTGGGATCGCGCGCGGCGATGGCGATGTGCGCTTCCAGATGCATCGGCACGATCCGGGGGCGACCATCGGCGGCCAGATCGGGCAGCGGCTTGCGGTTGGCCCAGGCTGCAGGACCAAGCCCGTCGATCAGCGGATCGCCGCTAGGCACATAGGGCGCACCGTGCGCCCCGAAGGCGCGCTTTGCGGGAATGTCGAACCGGTCGCGCCCGCCTGTCGGCGTGGTCACCGCGCCCCGGCCATGCGGCAGCAGGAAGGTCTTGGGGCTCGCCTGCGACAGCGGGCCGCCCGGCGATTCGACATAGCCGCTCGCCTCGTCTTCCAGCGGATAGCCCTCGCGCCGGTCTTCGCGCCGCAGGTAGAAGATCAGGCCGATGAAGAACAGGACGAAGGCCAGAAACACCAGCTCCGTGATGTCGAGCGTGCCCACGATATAGGGATCGGTCATTGGGGCTCTCCTTGGGTGGCAATCATGTCGGGAATTCGCAGAGGCCGAAGGGTCCCGCGAGGGGCTGCACGTCGTCGCTCCGGCGACGTGCGACGAGCGGGCCGAGCGCCACCAGCGCGGCCAGCAAGAGGATGATCTCGATGATATAGACGCTGCCGTATCCCGCAGCCGGGGTGTTGAGCGCACCCGACAGTCCGCCCGCCGAGGCGGTCTGCGAGATCGCGTCGCGGATCGTCCCGCCGATTGCGATGGCGAGGCCCGCGCAACTCGCCTGCACCGCGCCCCACGCGCCCAGCGCCAGCCCGGCGCCGCCGCCGTTCTCGGGGCCGCGCGCGCGCGCCATTGTTTCGGTCAGCGTCCCGACCGAGAACAGCCCGAGGCCGAGGCCGATCGCGCCCGCGCCGAGGAACAGCAGCGCGCTCGAATGGAAAGGCGCGGCGAACAGCACCAGCAGGAAGGCGGCGATGCCCGTCACCAGCCCGGACCCGGCAAGACGCAGCGGATCGCCCCCGCGCGCAAGGCTGCGCCCGGCAAGGCAGAAGCCGCCCAAGGCGCCCGCCGCCCATGCCCCGGTGAGCGTGGTCGTGGTGCCGACGCTCAGGCCGAGAATCTCGCCGCCATAGGGTTCGAGCAGCGCGTCCTGCATCGCGAAGGCCGCCGCGCCGATGCCGATTGCGGCGAGCAGGCGCGCGGTGCGTTCCTCCGCCACGAAGGCGCGCCACAGCACCGCGAAGCTCGCCCCCTCGGGATCGCCCGGCGCACGCGAGGAACCGCGCGGCTCCTGCTTCCACAGCGCCACGAGGTTGAGCACCATCGTCAGCGCGGCAGCCCCCTGGATCACCTGCACCAGCCGCGTCGGCGTGAAGTCGACCAGCAGCGATCCGATCACCAGCGCGGAGAGCATCGTTCCCGCGAGCAGCATCACATAGAGCAGCGCGACCGCGCGCGGCCGCTTGTCTGCGGGCGCAAGGTCGGTCGCCAGCGCCAGTCCGGCTGTCTGCGTCATGTGCAGCCCCAGCCCGGTCAGCAGGAAGGCGAAGGCGCTGGCGGTGACGCCCATGGTCGCATGGGCTGTGTCAGACATCAGCAGCAGCGCGAAGGGCATGATCGCCAGCCCGCCGAACTGCAGCAGCGTGCCGAACCAGATGTAGGGCACCCGCCGCCAGCCGAGCACCGAGCGATGCGTATCCGACTTGTGCCCGATCAGCGCGCGCAAGGGTGCCACCAGCAGCGGGATCGCGATGATCGTCGCGACCAGTCCGGCGGGGATCGACAGCTCGACGATCATCACCCGGTTGAGCGTGCCGGTCAGCAGCACGCTCGCCATGCCCACGCTCA
The DNA here is from genome assembly GCA_964574905.1 of uncultured Citromicrobium sp. Lineage (GTDB taxonomy): Bacteria > Pseudomonadota > Alphaproteobacteria > Sphingomonadales > Sphingomonadaceae > Alteriqipengyuania. The sequence goes on from CAZNOY010000033.1 coordinate 6,255, forward strand.
CCTGGAACAGCGCTAGCCGCAGCAGCCGCCCCAGCGGCAGGTCCGCGCTCGCCGCATCGGCGAAGGGCAGCCACGTCGTGGCCACCTGCATCCACCTGTGGGCAAAGGGCGGGTGTGCGCTCATCCGTGGCGGACCAGTTCGAGCGCGTGGCTGATGTAGAACCCGCTCGATACGCGGTGGCTGCGGCCGATAGTCCATTCGGGCAAGGCGCCGGCCAGCCGGTTGTGCAGCTGTTCCTCGACGATCGGCACCAGCCGGGGCGAGCGATCGCCGCGCGGGAACAGCTTGCCCGCCTGATACATCGCGAAAAGCAGCGGAGTGCGCGGGACGAAGGTGAAGATAATGCTGTGCGAAGTCCGCCCGGCCAGCGCCGCGAGCGCCGCGACCAGATCGCCCTCGCGGTAATGGATCAGCGAATCCATTGCGACGACATGCGCAAAGGTGCCCAGCGCCGGGTCGAGCATGTCGCCCGCGCGCCACGCGATCTTGCCGTGTCCGATGAACGAGGGCTCGCGCCGCCGCGCCACCTCGACCAGTCCCGCGGCCACGTCGACCGCGGTCATTTCCGCGCCCCGGCATGCGGCCGCGACGCTGAGCGCGCCGGTGCCGCACCCGGCGTCGAGCACGCGGGTGCGCCGCAGGTCTTGCGGCAGCCACGAAAGCAGGTTCTCGCGCATCGCCTCGCGCCCCGCACGCACCGTGGCGCGCACGCCGCTGACCGGCGCGTCGGAGGTCAGGTCGATCCACGCCTTCTGCGCGGTGCTGTCGAAATAGGTCGCCAGCCGATCGCGGTTGCTTGCATATGTCGATCCCCCCAGGCCCATCTCGTCATGCTGAGCTTGTCTCAGCATCCAGACCTCCTCCTTCAACGCCTTCGCAGAAAGCGGGCTGGACCCTGAAACGAGTTCAGGGTGACGGGCGGAAAGGGTTTGTGCCTCGCCCATCACTCGAACCCAAGGAAATCGAAGATGTCGCGGTCCTTCATCGCGGTCGCTTCCTGCGGATCCACCCCGTCCCACAGCAATTGCGCGAGGCGCAGGTATTCGTTCTGCGCGGCGATTACCTCGGGGCAGTCGTCCATCTCGAACAGAGTGCACTTCTTGAGGCGGCTGCGGCGGATCGCGTCGAGATCCTTGAAATGCGCAAGGCGCTGCATGCCGATGGCGTCGCAGAAACGATCGATCTCGTCGGTTTCGCGGCTGCGATTGGCGACCACGCCCGCCAGCCGCACGCCATAGTTCTTCGCCTTCGCGCCGATCGCGGCGACGATCCGGTTCATCGCGAAGATGCTGTCGAAATCGTTGGCGGCGACCACCAGCGCGCGCTCGGCATGTTGCAGCGGCGCGGCGAACCCGCCGCACACCACGTCGCCCAGCACGTCGAAGATCACCACATCGGTGTCTTCGAGCAGGTGGTGCTGTTTGAGCAGCTTGACCGTCTGCCCGACCACATAGCCGCCGCAGCCGGTGCCCGCAGGCGGCCCGCCCGCCTCGACGCACATCACGCCGTTATAGCCTTCGAACATGAAATCCTCGGTCCGCAGCTCCTCGCTGTGAAACTCGACCTGTTCGAGCGCGTCGATCACCGTCGGCATCAGCTTCTTGGTCAGCGTGAAGGTGCTGTCGTGCTTGGGATCGCAGCCGATCTGCAGCACCCGGTGGCCGAGCTTGGAGAAGGCGGCGGAAAGGTTCGACGAAGTGGTCGACTTGCCGATCCCGCCCTTGCCGTAGACCGC
>CAZNOY010000034.1:0-7889 GCA_964574905.1 uncultured Citromicrobium sp.
GCGAACAGCCCGGCGTGGCGCACGCGGCCTGCTTCGTAGAGCGCGGCGACCGGCTCGGCGCGGGCGACCTTGCCGCGGCTGGCGTGGACCAGCTTGACCGGCAGGCCGACATCCGCCGCGCGCAGCACGCTTTCGACCATTGCGCCGCCCTGGTTGGCCTCGGCAATCACGCGGTCGGCCTCCCATTTCTCCGCGGCGCGGGCGACGGCGCGCGCCCATTTCTCGGGCGAGGCGCGTTCGACACTGGCGTCGGCGAGAACGGTGGCGAGGCCTTCCTCATCGCAGCCGCAGACCACGATCCCGCAGGCATCGCCTTGCGCGCTGGCGGGGGGATCGACGCCGATGACGATGCGGGTAAACCCGTTTCTCTCGGTCGCTTCCCCACCCCCCGGCCCCCTCCCCTGAAGGGAAAGGGGAGTTGTGCGGCATGCCTCCAGCGTGGCGCGGCTCCATAGGGCGCCTTCGATATCGGTCAGCAATTCGCCGTCCAGCTCCTGCCGCCCCAGCGTGGTGCGGGCGAACTGGCGGCGCATCCGGTTGACGAAGCGGCTGGGCAGGTGCGCCTCGTTGTCCCATGTCGTCCCGCGCGAGACCACCGCCTCCCCCGCCTCGACCTCGGCGAGCAGGCGCTGGACCAGCGGCACGACGCGCGGAGTGGTGGTGGCGAGCACGCGCGGCTGCTCGCCCAGCCGCAGGCCGAACAGCAGGTTGTCCCACGCGGAGGTCGCGCGCCCGCCCGAATTATCCCATTTGGCGATTTCGTCGCACCAGGCGAACCCGTGCTGCGGGCCGCGCAGGCTCTCGGGCTCGGCGGCGGAGTAGCAAAAGGCGCGCGCGCCGCTCGCCCACGAAAGCCGCCGCAGCGAAGGCTCCCACAGCGGGCGATACTCGGGCGGGGAGACCGTGAGGATGCCGCTCTCGCCCTCGATCATCACCCCGCGCACCTCGGCCAGCGACGCGCCCACCAGCGCGATCCGCGCATGGGGATCGGTGCGCGCGATCGTCCGCACCCACTCGGCCCCTGCGCGCGTCTTGCCGAAGCCGCGTCCGGCGCAGATCAGCCAGGTGTGCCAGTCGCCCGGCGGCGGGCATTGCTCGGCCCGCGCCCATAGCAGCCAGTGGTAAGCGATCGCCCATGCTTCTGTGCGGGTGAGCGATGCGTACCAGTCGTGCCGCGCGGCCTCCGCCAGATCGAGCAGATCGGCGAGCGGATTATCCGCCATCGATCAGCGTGTCCTTCGCCGCCACCTCGCCCGCCGAAAGGCGCGAGCGGATCGTGGCGAGCTTGCGGTCGAGCGCGGCGAACACCGCCGCCTCGTCCTGCCCCTCGCGCCGGGCACGCTCGGCAGCGATCGTCTCGCGATGCGCGGCGAGCAGGCGGATGGCGTTGGCGATGTCGAGCTTGCGCTCCGGATCGTGCCCGCGCAGGACCGCGAGCACTTCCATCTCGAGATGTTCGTACCCTTCGTACAGCGCCGCGCGCCATGCGGCGGCGAAATCGGCGTGCTCGCGCCGCGCCTTGTACGCCCGGCTGGGCGAGACGCCCGCCGCCTTCGCCGATGCGGTGACATTGGACGTCGCGGCGAGGGTCTGGAGGAAATAGGTCCGCCAGTGCTTGTTGATCGGGCCTTCGCCGTCGGCGGCCTTCTGCGCATCGGTGATGCGCGTGTTCTTGCGCCTCGCCCCTTTCGAGGGCGCAGCGCGGGTGATTCTGGTCATGGTAGAAGATGCCCCGGGGCTGGCGCGACGCGGCGGATGCCTTCCGGCTGGCCGCAAGATCGCGATGTTCTTCTCACCTAACCAAAGAGCGTCGCGATGTCAATCGAAAAATAACCTATCTGGCACATTGAGACTTGCGCGATCTGCTTGCGCGGGTTCGCGCCCTCGCCTAAGTCGCGCAAAACCACGGTTGAGGGGCGGCCATGCTGCGCGGATTGTACGAATGGACGATGCAGAAGGCGGCGCACCCGCACGCGCAATGGTGGCTGGCGCTGTTCGCCTTCGTCGAATCGAGCTTCTTCCCGATCCCGCCGCACCCGCTGCTGGGGCTGATGTGCCTGGCCGAGCCGAAGAAGGCGGTGCGCTTCGCGCTGATCGCCACCGCGGCATCGGTCGTCGGCGGCATGTTCGGCTATGCGATCGGTGCGCTGCTGTACGACAGCATCGGGCTGTGGCTGCTCAACACGCTCGGCTATGCGGACATCTTCCCATGGGCTGCGTGCACGGTGAATGCCAATGGCGGCTGGGCGGTGTTCACCACCGCGAGCACGCCGATCCCCTACAAGCTGATGACCATCACCGCCGGCTTCGTGCACATGAACTTCGCCACCTTCCTGATCGCGAGCATTGCCGGGCGCGGGCTGATCTTCATGACCGTGGGGGTGCTGTTCCGCCTGTTCGGCGCGCCGATCAAGACCTTCATCGACAAGTACCTGGTGCCGCTGACCACGCTGTTCGTGGTGCTGGTGGTGGGCGGCTTCCTGCTGGTCACGCAGCTGGGCCACCACGATGATACCAGCAGTGCCAACGACCCCTGCGCGAACGCGACGCTGGAAGACTTCTAGCGCCGCGCCCGCAACGGGGTGGGGTTTAGCCGGTAAATTCGGTTTCCAGCGTGATCTCGGTGTCGAGCAGGCGCGAGATCGGGCAGTTCGCCTTGGCGGTCTTCGCGCATTCCTCGAACGTCGCCTGATCGAGCCCGTCGCCGCCGCCCTTTACCGACAGCGCCGATTTGGTGACGGTGAAGCCGTCGCCGACCTTCTCCAGCGTGACCTTGCAGGTGGTCTCGATCGTGCCGTCCGAATGGCCCTTGCCCGCCAGCTGGAACGAGAGAGCCATGGTGAAGCAGCTGGCATGCGCCGCCGCGATCAGCTCTTCGGGATTGGTGCCGGGCTCACCCTCGAAACGCGTCTTGAAGCCATAGGGCTGGTTGTCGAGCGCGCCCGATCCGGTCGAGACGTGGCCTTTCCCGTCCTTGCCGAACCCTTCGTATGTCGCGCTGCCGCTATTGATCGTCATACCGCTTCTCCGTTGCAAATGGTGCTGCAAGGGAGACGGCGGGAGAGGCGACACGTTCCAGCCTGCGGTATTATCCGGCGTCGACGCGAAACAGTTCGCCATCCGCATCGAGGATGAAGAGGCGCTGCGACTGATCGACGATGATTGCTCGCGGTTGATCGATCGATCCTGCATCGGGTGCAAAGTCGGCTGTCCGATTTTCGATCTGGTCGCCGTTGTGCAGAATTCCGTCGGTCAGGAAGGTCAGCGGAACGACGAAAATCTTGCCCGATACATCTGCGAATACCAACCGGTCGGCAAGGCTCGATAAGCCGCCGGTATATGCGGTCCCGCCGACAATGCCGCTGCCCTGCTTCACGCCGTTGCCGCGGGCGTAGATCACGTTGGGGCCGTTCACCTGCGCCGGAGGATTTGCGACCCGGGCATGGCTGCCCTCGTAGGATGGCCACCCGAAATCGAGTGGTCTTGCGAACGGATCGAAGAAGGTAATCTCCTCCTGCTCGTCCACGCCGCGGTCGAACAGGATCGACTGATCGGGATAGAGCGCGCCTCCGCCGGGGGCATGAACACCGTCACCGATAATGTCAGACGACAGACAGACGCTTCGCAGCGACGCACCACAATATGGATCGATATGGATCTCGTAGACCTTGCCAAAGGCACTCGCCGCATCCTGCGCCCTGCTTCCATCCGGATCGCCAAGCGCCGCAAAGACCCGCGACCTGGGGCCGCGGATAATCGAGGCCAGCGGATGGACTGCGGCGTTGGTCGAGAGCGTCTGCGAATTCCCGGTGCGGTAACCGGTTATGTCCCGAGGGCGCAACACGACCCCCACGCCGTCGATCTCTAGCAGCGCGACGCTGACAAACTTGGGGTCGTCGAAAGCCAGCACGCGACCGGTCTCGCCGGGCGCGAACAGGCTGACATAGGACGTCTGCGCGCCCGTGACGCTGTCGATGCCGATTATCTGGCCGTCCTGCCGCGCGACGAGCAGGGACTCGGATTCGAAGCGCGGCGTCACCAGCGAATTGCTGCCCAGACCGGTCGCAATGCGCTTGACCGAAATGCCCTCGCGCGAATTGGTGACGTTCACGTTGACCGATTGGGTCGCGACGCCCTTGCCATCCGACACCTGCAGCGTGACCGAATAGACGTTGTCACCATTGCTGTCGGCATACAGATCGAAATTGGGTGCGGACCTGAAGACCAACGAATTGCGGGAGAGACCGAAGAATGCAGCGTCCGCTCCGCCGCTAATGCTGAATATTGTCGGATCGCCGTCCGCGTCGGTCGCTGTCGCGTTGTAAACCGAGCCGGTCGAGTTTTCCGCCACGGTCGCCGTCGTGCCGGAAGTGAAGCGCGGTGCCGAATTCGAGGAGGCGGGCGTCGGCGTCGGCGATCCGCTATCGCCGCCGCAAGCCGCCAGTCCGCAACAGGCGGCAATTGCGAGCGCGGACAGGGCGCTCTTGCCAAGCGACGCAAAACGATTCGACTTCATTGAAACTGCTCCCCCTTCGACCCCAGCGTCGAGTCAGGCAGTAGTCACAGCAAATCAGTGCGATAGCAACGCGCTTTCCCCGAGTGCCACGATCAGTCGCGCCCTTGGCCTGCAGCGTTGCCGATGCGCAACGACAATGACCGGGAGCATCAAGAAGCCGACCGCCGATAGGTATAAGGCACCGCTCGCAGCGTGCCACTCACTCAGCCGCCGTGCCAGCCGAGCGATCCGGCGATCACCCACAGGCCCACCGCCGCCACGAGGATGGCGAAGCCGACCTCGAGCGCGCGCTTGTGCGTCGCCAGCTTTGCCCCTGCACCGCGGCCGAGCACGCTGCCCGCGACGCCCCCGGCGACCAGCCAGGCGACCACGGTCCAGTCGACCAGGCCCGACAGCGCATAGGAGGCAGCCGTGGTCATCCCGAAGGCGGTGACCGCAACCAGCGAGCTGCCGATCGCAAGCGAAATGGGCATGGCGGTCGCGAAGACGAGGCCGGGCACGATCAGGAATCCGCCGCCGATCCCGAAGAACCCGGCCATCATCCCGGTCCCTAGCCCTGTCGGCACGATCCGCGCAAGCATGGGGCGCGCATTGGCGCGTGTCATGCGGACTTGCGGGTTCTCCGCCCCGCGCCGCTTGCGCAGCATCAGCAGGCCGACGACGACCATCAACCCGCCGAACAGGCCGAGCAGGCGCTGCCCGTCGAAAGCCTTGCCAGCCTCCGCACCCAGCGCCGCGCCCACCGATCCGGCGAGCGCGAAGCTGATCGCGCAGTTCCAGCGGACATTGCCCGCGCGCGCATGCCCGATCAGCCCGGCCAGCGCGTTCAGCGCCACCGCGACGGCTGCGGTCCCGATCGCCACATGCGGCGAATCGATGCCCACGGCATAGACCAGCAGCGGCACGGCAAGGATCGAGCCGCCGCCGCCGACCAGCCCAAGCACGAAGCCGATCACCGCGCCCGAAAGCAGCGTGAGCGCAATGATTGTCATGTCCACTGTGCGAAGTCCCGAAGGGTCAGGCCGAGGCGGCCTGGCGGTTCCACGGCATCACCGAAAGCAGCCGAGCCATGCCGCACCAGCCGCTCGTCCCGGCGAAGACCAGCCCGGCGCCGACGAAGCCGGAGAGTGCGAACCAGCCCGGCGCAACCGCCAGGCCGAGGATCACGCCGAGGAGCACCAGCGATCCGGCGGCGATCTGCACCTGCCGCATCAGCTCGAGCGGCTGCGAACGATCTTCCTCGACCGGCAGACCGGCCTTGCGCCACGCCTCCAGCCCGCCTTCGAGCAGGTAGGCCTCACCCGGATGGCACCCGGCGAGCTTGCCCGCATTGCCCTGCGTGCGCATGCCCGACCGGCACATGAACACCACCGGCCCATCGGCATCGATCGTGTCGAGCGCGTCGACCGGGTGGTTCTTCGCATCGGCCGCACGCATCCGCCGGTATTCGTCGGGCTGGCGGATATCGACCAGCAGCGCACCATTGGCGAGCATTTCGCGCGCCTCGTGGGGGGTAATCGTCTTGGGGGTCATGGCTGTCACTCCTGACAATAAAGAGCGTGAAGGGTTGCGAGCAGCGTGCGACAGCGCGGATCGGCGATCCGGTACCAGGCAGTCTGCGCCTCTCGTCGGAAATCGACCAAACCCTCGGCCCGCATCTTCGCGAGATGCTGCGAGAGCGCGGACTGCGACAGGCCGACCTCTTCGGCGAGCGCGGTCACCCGCATCTCGCCGTGTTCGGCCAGCTTGCACATCACCATCAGCCGGCGCGTGTTGCCGAGCGCCTTGAGCATCTCGGCAACATTGGCGGCATTGGCCTCGAACGAGGCGAGGTCTGCGGGGGCGAGGATCGTGTCGTTTTCCATTAGCACTTGCTAAATAAGCAATCGCTAATATATGTCAAGCGTCAACGGACACTCGATGGAGAATCATCATGGAAAACCCCCGCATTCGTGCCTTTTTCGACGAGCCGACCAACACGGTCAGCTATCTGGTCTGGGATTCGGAGACGCAGAAGGGCGCGGTCGTCGACCCCGTGCTCGACTTCGATGTCGCTTCGGGGGAGGCCGATGTGCGCTCCGCCGAAGCCATCCTGGCAGCCGCCGGAGAGGAAGGTGTGACGGTCGACTGGGTGCTGGAGACTCACGCCCATGCCGACCACCTGAGCGCAGCACCCTTCATCAAGGCGAAGACCGGCGCGAAAATCGGCATCGGCGCGCGTATAAAGGATGTGCAGAAGCTGTTCCGCCCCGTCTTCGGGATGGACGATCTGAAGACCGACGGATCGGACTTCGACCACCTGTTCGAGGATGGGGATAGCTTCGCCATCGGATCGCTGCCGGTCGAGGTGCTGCACGTGCCCGGCCACACGCCCGCCGACATCGCCTACAAGGTGGGCGACGCGGTGTTCGTGGGCGATACGCTGTTCATGCCCGACTACGGCACCGCGCGGGCGGACTTCCCCGGCGGCGATGCGCACCAGCTCTACCGCTCGATCCGCCGCATCCTCTCTCTGCCCGACGAGACGCGGCTGTTCATGTGCCACGACTACAAGGCACCGGGGCGCGACGACTATGCGTGGGAGACCACGGTGGGCGAGCAGCGCAAGAACAGCGTGCATGTGCACGACGGCGTGAGCGAGGAAGATTTTGTCGCGATGCGCGAAGCCCGCGACGAAGGGCTCGCCGTGCCCAAGCTGCTGCTGCCTTCGATCCAGGTGAACATCCGCGCCGGGCGTTTCCCCGAGGCGGAGGATAATGGCGTTTCCTACCTGCGCATCCCGGTCAAACCCGTGCGCCGGATGCCCGGCGGAGGCTGATCAGATAATCCCGACAGCCTTGCCCGCACGCTCGAACATCTGGAGGATAGTGCCGACTTCCTCGTCGCTATGCTCGGCGCACAGCGAACAGCGCAGCAGCGTCATGTTGGCGGGCGTTGCGGGGGGGCGGGCGAGGTTGACGTAAAGCCCTTCCTTCAGCAGCGCCTCCCACATCTGCGCGCCCTTGGTCAGGTCGGGCATGATCACCGCGATGATCGCGCTCTGCGGCTCCTCGGTGCCGAGCTGGAATCCGAGGTCCTTCAGGCCCTTGTGCAGCGTGCGCGAATTCTCCCACAGGTGCGCGCGCTTGTTCGATCCGTGCATCAGCTTGCGGATGCTGGTCGCAGCGGTGGCGACCACGCTGGGCGGCAGGCTGGCGGTGAACACGTAGGGGCGGCAGACCAGTCGCAGAATCTCGAAATCGGGGTGGTTGGAAACGCAGAAGCCGCCCACCGTGCCGACGCTCTTCGAGAAGGTGCCGATCACGAAGTCGACATCGTCGAGCACGCCCTGATCCTCGGCAACGCCGCGGCCATGTTCGCCGATGAAGCCCAT
>CAZNOY010000035.1:0-7775 GCA_964574905.1 uncultured Citromicrobium sp.
GGGCAGGCGGTCGATCGCTATGCCGTGGGCGCGCCGCGCGGCATTCTGGAAGACTGGCTCGCCCCGCGCCTGGCAGGCTTCCAGGCGCAGAACCCCCACGTGCGCTTCCAGCTGCGCGAGCGCGAGCGGGCGGAATTTTCCGAAGCCAATCTCGATCTTGCGATCTGGCTGGCCGAGGGGCCCGACGAAATCCCCGGCGCGCAGATTTCAGAGCCCGCATGGGTCACCGTCGCGCCGCCCACGGCACCGCAGGCGGAGGGGCGGACGATCGGCTGGCCGGGCGACGGGCGCGAGGGGCAGGGCGAACCGTGCATCGCGGTCGGCAGCGCGGGCCAGGCGCTCGCCTGCGTGGTCGCCGGGATGGGCACCGCGCGGGTTCCCCACCTCCTCGCCGAACGGGCCATCGCGGCGGGCACGGTGCGCGTGCTCGACGGGCCGGTTGCCGGACGGCGCGGATACTGGCTGGTCGCCCCGCCGCCGCAGTGGCGGCAGAAGAAGGTCCGCGCGCTGGTCGAATATCTGACGGGCGCAGGCCAGGGCGTGGGCGGCGGCGCGGGGAAGTAGCGCACAGCGCAAAAACCGGGTGCAAACCTACGTACGTTTACGGGGGGAATTTCTACCGGGCGTCGTAACCCAATCCTAACCATCCAGGTGCACTATTCGTACAACAGGTGCCAATGTGCCTGCCCCGGACCCCTCATGCGAGTGCGCTATCAGGCCATGTCGGACGCCAAAACCACCGCCGATTCCACCCGCCAGGAGGAAGAAGATCTGGCGCTGATGACCGATCGTCGCAGGAACGATCGGCAGATCGCGACCTTCAGGACATCGTGCCTGCTGCTCGACGGCGTGGCGCATCCCGCAATCCTTCGCAACGTCAGCGATGGCGGTGCGATGTTCGAAGTGCTCGTGCCGGTCGTGCCCGAAGCGCTGGTGACTTACTGGTGGGACGGCATCCAGCCGGTCGAAGCGCGCGTTGCCTGGGTCAAGGGCAACCGCATCGGGGTTGCCAATCTGAATGGGCCGCCACGCACGATACAGGTGCCCCGACCGCGCGCCACCCGCGTGCCGATCGACCTGCCGGTTCGCATCTGGACCGGATCGAGTGGCCAGCTGACCCGGCTGCACAATATTTCGATGTCGGGCATCGCGGTTACCGGCCTGCTTGGCACGGCACCGGGCACGCTGTGCACGATCGAGCTGAACGGCGAGACGTTGCACAACGCCTGCGTCGCGCGCGTCGATGATGGGATCGCCGGCATCCGCTTCGAACGCCCGCTCGCGCCTGCCCGGCTGATGCAGTTGATCGAAACCTGCGGACCGGCCGAGGCCGAGCATGTCACGGCGCATTCGCGGCAGGACGACAGCCACGTATCGCACGACCCCGACGATCCGGGACCGCGCCCCGATCCGGGCCCGGCACCGGTGCGCCGTTTCCTCTAGAGCGCGCCAAACCCCTCCCCACAGCAGGCGGTCGCAGAACCGCTGATGAAAACCATTTGCGACAAGGCGTCAGCGCAAAGGCGTGTGATTGTGGCGTTTTGGCCACCTCACGCGCATTCCCGTGCAGAAATTTGATCCCGCGTAAGACTCCGCTTGCTTTAATGATACGCATTCGCAATAGCGCCCTCCAACATTCAGGGAGGTCCCATTGTCCACGCTCAACTCGCCCCGCCAGCCCGCGTCCATGCCGACCGCGCGCACCACCTTGCTCGCAGGAGCCTTCGGCGCCGCATTCCTGTGCGTCCCCGCGCACGCCGAGGAGCAGCGTCCGCCCGATATCGTGGTCAATGGCCAGCGCCCCGACGTGAACGTCAATGCGGAGCCCGAAGCGCCCTACAAGGCCGAGTCGAGCGACGATAAGTTCACCGACTCGGTGCTCGACACCCCCAAGACCGAGACCATCATCCCCAAGGAGGTGATCGAGGATATCGGCGCGAACAGCTTCCGCGAGATCGTCCGCAGCACGCCGGGCGTCACGCTGGGCACGGGCGAGGGCGGCAATGCCTTCGGCGACCGCATCTTCATCCGCGGGTTCGAGGCGCGCAACGACGTCTATATCGACGGCCTGCGCGATCCGGGCGTCACCAGCCGCGAGATCTTCGCGATCGAGCAGATCGAGGTGATCAAGGGCCCCAGCGCCGTGTTCGGCGGGCGCGGCACCACCGGCGGCCTCGTCAGCCTGCAATCGAAGCGCGCGCAGTTCGGCAACGACTTCGCCGTGGTCGAAGGCGGCATCGGGACCGAGAATTACTATCGCGGCACGATCGATGCGAACCTGCAGGTCGGCAAATCCGCCGCGATCCGCGTGAACGGCCTGTACCACAATGCCGACACCCCGGGCCGCGACTATGTCGAGAACGAACGCTATGGCGGCTCGATCGCGGGCACTCTGGCGGTCACCGACACGCTCAGCATCAATGCCGACTACTACCTCTACCGGCTCGACGGGGTGCCCGATTACGGCCACCCGTTCGATTCGACGACGCAGCGGCCCTACCTGGTTGATCGCGACAATTTCTACGGCGTGGTAGGGCGCGATTTCATCTCGAACGGGGCCGATATCGGCACCGTGTCGATCGAATGGAGCCCGATAGAGGATCTCTCGATCCACTCGACCACCCGCTATGGCGAGACCTGGAACCGCTACGCGGTGAGCGAGCCTTCGCTGTGCGTGTTCGAGCGCGATCCCACCACCAACAGCTGCCCGCGCAGCGGCGGCGTGCCGGTGCCAGAGAGCGAATACACCGTCAGCCCCGCGATGAAGAGCAGCTGGCGCGACAATTCGTACTGGGCGAACAGCACCTATGCTGTCGCCAAGGCGCGGACCGGTGGAATCCGGCACGAGATCGTGCTGGGCGGCGACTTCAGCGACGAGACGATCGACGCCTACCGGCTCGACGTGCCGACCACGGTGGAGGACGAGAACGGCAATATCGTCTCGATCCCCGGCAGCTTCGTGTGGGATCTGTTCGATCCCGATCCGGTGCTCGGCTACACGGTCCCCATCGGGCCCGACACCGCCACCGGGCCGAGCACGACCAACGCGCAGACCTTCGGCGCGTACCTGATCGACACGATCAAGTTCTCCGACGCCTTGCGCGTGGTGCTGGGCGGGCGGATCGACAGTTTCGACGTCGACTACGTGTCCTCGTCGGGCCAGACGCTCGATTACAGCGCGGACTTCTTCAACTGGCAGGCATCGGGCGTGTTCAAGCCGTCCGACTCGACGACGCTCTACGTCTCCTACGCCACCAGCTCGAACCCCAGCGGCGAGCAGCTCGACGGCAATGGCGCGAGCTATGACGGGATCAGCGCCGACACGATCGACTTCAGCCCCGAACAGAACACCTCGTGGGAAGTGGGCGCCAAGGCGGAGCTGTTCGGCGGCAAGCTGCTGCTGACCGGCGCGGCGTTCCGGATCGAGAAGGACAATGCCCGCGAAAGCGGCGGTCGCGGCCAGCCCTATACCAATGTCGGCACGCTGCGTTCGCAGGGCGTCGAGCTGGGCTTCGCGGGCACCGTGGCGGACGTAGTCAAGCTGTTCGGCGGCTATACCTACACCGACGCGACGATCACCGCCTCGGCGGATCCGGCCAATGTCGGCCGGCGCTTCGCCAACATCCCGCAGCACACCGCACAGCTGCTCGCCACGGTGATGGTCACCAGCCGCTTCGAGATCGGCGGCCAGGTCTATTACCAGGACTCGATGTACGGCGGCACGCAGCTCGCAGGCACCGCGGAAGTGCCGGGCTACGCGCGGTTCGACGCGGTTGCGCGCTATCGCATCAGCGACAACCTGACCGCGCGGGTCAACGTGCTCAACGTGACCGACCAGCGGTATTACGATGCGATCTATCGCTCCGGCTCGCCGTTCAGCTATATCGCACCGGGCCGGTCGGCCTTCTTCACGCTGACCGCCGACTTCTAGGGGAGGAACCCTGCGTGATGATGCTGCACATCCCCGATGTGCTGACGAGCGAGGAGGCGGCGCACCTGCGCGACCGCCTCCTCGCCGCGCAATGGGTCGACGGGAACGCGACCAGCGGGGCGGGCGCGGCTGAGGCCAAGCGCAACCGGCAATTGCCCGAGGACGCGCCCGCCACCCACGCCGCGCAGCAGAGCGTCAGCCAGGCGCTGATGAACAACGCGACGTTCCTTTCCGCCGCGCTGCCGCACACGATCTTCCCGCCGCTGTTCAACCGCTACGGCCCGGGCGAGACCTTCGGCCTGCATGTCGACAACGCCATCCGCTATCACGCAGGCACCGGCGCGCGCATCCGCACCGATCTTTCCGCCACGCTGTTCCTCACGCCCCCGGACGAATACGAGGGCGGCGAGCTGATCGTGGAGGGCAACGGCCCCGCGCAAAGCTACAAGCTGCCCGCCGGATCGCTGCTGCTCTACCCCTCCACCACGCTGCACCGCGTGGCCGAGGTGACGCGCGGCGAGCGGGTGAGCTGCTTCCTATGGCTGCAATCGCTGGTGGCGGACAACGCCGCGCGCGAGATGCTGTTCGACCTCGACCAGAGCGTCCAGACGCTCAGCGCGGAGCGCGGCGCGACCGACGGCGAGGTGCTCAGGCTCACCCAGCTATACCACAACCTCGTGCGCCGCTGGGCGCAGAGCTGAGGCCATTCTTCTCCTCCCCCTTGAGGGGGAGGCCGGGTGGGGGTGTGCGACGCCCACATTTCGAGCGCGGAGCCCCCACCCCCGACCCCTCCCCGTGGGGAGGGGAGACCTTTGCGCGATACCTAATCCTGCCCGCTCTCTTCCACACCCCCGCGCCGCGCGCGGATCAGCGCCAGCTTGCGGTCGAGCGAGGCGAACACCTCCGCCTCGCTCGCCGCATTCTCGCGCCGCTGCGCCTCCAGAATGTCCTTGCGGATACTCTCGTACACCGGGTGGCCGGGGCCGAGATTGTGGATGCCGTAGCGCTGCGGCAGGCGATGCTGGAGGAGGAAGCGCAGCAGGTGGTTGTCCGGCCTGTTCCACGTGCCGAGCAGCTTGCCGCCCGAGACGATCGGCGTGGGCGTGCCGACAATCGCGCGTTCGAGCGCGCAATCCTCCAGCCGCTGCACCCCGCGCTCGAGCGCCGCATCCCACGCCGCGGCAAACCCCTCAGCCCCCGGCCGCGCGCGCAGCTTGTACAGCGCCTCCATGCTCTTCCCGATAGAGCGTGCCGCCTGCGTGACGATCCCCGTCGCCGCGAGCGTCGCGATAAAGCGCCGCTGCCGCTCGGGCGTGATCGAGTTGGAGCGCGGATGCGGGTGGAGGTAGGGCGCAAAGGAGAGCAACGGATCGTCCGCGTCGGGCTCCGCGCCGGTGTAGGCCACGGCGGAGGTCGCCTGGCGGGCAATCTTGCGCGAACAGGCGCTGTCCAGAGTGGAAACCGGAACCTCGCAAGCCCCCGCCCCTTGCGGGAGGGGGTTGGGGGAGGGGGCTCCCCCTTCGCCGTCCCAACCAGCCTCCGCACCTGAATCCATGCTCACGCCAAGACGCGAAGAGGGCAGTTCCGTCCGCCGGTGGCAGACCGCCTGCCCCGAAACGGAGCCTTGATCGGGTGGAGCCGGGGAGGGCGTGTTCGGTCGACGGTCCTCGGCGGACCCATCCCTCCGCCGGTGGCAGACCGCCTGCCCCGAAGCGGAGCCTGTATCGCGTGGAGCCGGGGAGGGCGTGCTCGAGCGACGGTCCTCGGCGGATCGATCGAAAGACTCATCTGGGGGCATAGCCGCAGACAGATTGCAGAAAGCGGGGGAGTAGGACAGCGGCAAACCTAGACGCTCTCGGTAAATATAGCGTCATTCGTTTGGTCGACTGTGCCAACTTGCTTGCCTGCGAGGTCAGCGCTCCCTTAGGAGAGGCGCAAGGGAAAGGCGCGGTGATGAGAAGCGAAATTGAGGCACTGATAGCGGGAAAGCCGGGTTCACCCTTTCTGTTTGTAGGGTCTGGCTTCTCGCGACGCTATATTGGGTTGGATGACTGGCCGTCCTTGCTCCGCCGGTTTTGCGATGGGCTGAAAGACTACGAGTATTATCGTGCCACGGCAAATAATGACCTGCCAGCGGTGGCAAGTTTAATTGCCGCTGATTTTCACACTGCCTGGTGGACTGAAGAGAGATTTTCAAATTCGAGGGAGAATTTCAAGGAGAGAATCTCGGGCCAAGAGTCTGCCCTAAAGCTCGAAATCTCTTTACACATCCAAAACTATAGCCTCGAGCCAATCGACGACGAGAAAATTCGGGCAGAGCTTGAGGCTCTAAAGCAGGTCAATGTTGACGGCATAATAACAACAAATTGGGACCTGCTCCTCGAAGAAATTTTCCCCGAATATCGTGTTTTCGTAGGTCAGGATGAGTTGCTATTTTCTAACCCGCAGTCCATTGCAGAGATTTACAAAATTCATGGATCTTGCAATTCGCCCGAATCCCTTGTGCTAACAAAGAGTGATTATGAATTATTTAAGGAAAGAAATCCTTATCTTGCTGCTAAGCTGATAACGATTTTCATAGAGCATCCTATATTTTTTATAGGTTATTCGGTAAATGACCCTCACATTAGTGATCTGATATTTTCGATAGCGTCTTGCCTCAATGAAGAAAAGATCGGCGTTTTTTCAGAAAACCTCATATTTGTCCGGCGTTCGGGAAATGGAAAAGACTCGATACAGAAACACGCCTTCAGCAGGGATGGGCGTAATATCACAGCGACTGTGTTAGAGACTGATGATTTCGAACAAATATTTAGTGTAATAAGCGAGAATAAAAGAAAAATACCGGCTCGAATTTTGAGATACTGTAAAGAGCAAATGTTTGAACTTGTTAAATCTAGCAATCCTCAAGAGAAGCTTGCGGTTTTAGATATTGAAGATATCGAGGAAAAAGAAGAGGTTGAGTTCGTGGTGGGCGTCGGGGTGGCTGCGGCGGCTAATGAGCATGCCCAAAGCCAAGATGAGGCTCATTTAGCCGAGTCTGGATATATAGGTATCGAGCGCAACGATCTTCTTCGAGATGTGGTAAAAACCTCGTCGGAGTTCGATGGTTCAAAGATTGCCGAATTTGTCTTCCCAAAATTGCTTCGTACAGGCCTGAAATTTCATCCGATTTTTAGATACCTCCGGGACGCTGGGATTGAGTCAGAGGCTGCTCTGGACGCGTCGGAATTTGAGGCTGCGAAGAAGCTTTATCGAAAAGTGAAAGACGGAAACTATCAATATCAAAGCACATATAGGGCAAGCTACTATAAAAACTATGCGGATTTGAGTGCTGAAGATTTATTAGATCGCGTCGGATACGAAAAGGCAGCTATATATCTGGCCTATCTTGATAGAGAGAAGCTAGATCAGCGGTGGCTTGCTGACTTCATTAACAGCAATTTTGATAAGGAGTTTAGGGATCCGTATGAATCGGCTTTCAAGAAGCTAATTTGCTATTATGACAAGTTGTACTTCGGATTTGATCCTGTCGAAGGTTCAGAGATAATTGCCGGTATTGTTGAAGGTGAGGTGGCGGCAAAAAAGTGAGTCCGATTGTGGGTGTCTCTCTTTCAGCGGCCCCCTGTTGACCGGCTTCATCGGATTTCACACCCTTGACCCCCACCCCAAATCCTACTAAGCGCACCTCCAACCGAGGCAGGGCCTAGCTCTCGCCGAGGCTTATAGAGCTGAACATTGCCGGTTTTGTCCCGGGGCTGTCGCGTACGCGATGGCCTTTTCGTTTTTCCCGTATCGGGTTGGGCTGGGCAGCCGTCAAAGTAATCCGGGTGGTCCCTTGCGG
>CAZNOY010000036.1:0-6942 GCA_964574905.1 uncultured Citromicrobium sp.
TCGGGGCAGCCGCCTTCGCGCTTGGGGCACTTGGTGCTGGTGCGGCGCGGCGTATCGGGCTTGGTCGCGGTCACTTCACCGCTGTGATTGCCGAAATACTGGACCTTGCCGTGGAAATCATCGGGCAGGCCGCCGCTTGAAGGCGGAGTGATTACCTGCGCCGCAGCGGGCGAAACGCCCAAAACGGCAAGCGAAAGTGCAAGAAACAGCGAACGCATAGAGGTTCACTCCCCATCATTGCTTGTGGCGTTAACCATATCATGTCCCACCACGGGGCAGAAGCACTGCTTTGATGAAGGGGAGATTTACGCGGGGCTGTGTGACATCAGGCTTCGCTGGTGCCCCCGATGTAGCGATCGGTCGCGCGCGTGGGCAAGCCGTCGATGCTGGTCGTGCGCTCGGCATGCTTGACCTCCCACTGCGCAGGATCGGCCTGCGCGTGCGCCTTCTTCAGGGTCGCGCGTTCGTCGAGGTATTCCATGAAAGGTACGCCCCAGCCGCAAGAGGTCTGCACGCTCTCGACCGCGATATCGAAGATTTGCCGGGTGCCGGGGAACAGCGTGAAATGGCTCGCCAGCGCCTCCCAGCCGTCATCCTGCGGCAGCACCGGTTTGCCCCTGCCGTAGATACGCAGGATCAGCGCGGGCCGGTCGAAATTGCAGAACATCAGCGTGATGCGACCGTCAGCCATCAGGTGCGCGTGGGTTTCGTTGCCCGACCCTGCGAGATCGAGATAAGCCACGCGGCCCGGCGAGAGCACGCGGAAGGCATCATAGCCCTTGGGGCTCAGGTTGATCCTTCCATGGGCGGCTGCGGTGGCGACGAAGAACATCGGCTGCCCCTCGATCATCGCGATGTGCTTTTCGGTGAGCGTGTCGAAGAAGTCGGCCATGGCGGCAGATTTACCCCACCCCGATTGATCCGTCACCCCTGCGAAGGCAGGGGGCAACCGAGCCTCCGGACCGCGCCACTCGACCTATCTGGATCCCCGCCTTCGCGGGGATGACGGCGGAAAGGCTACCGCTCCTTGGTGGCGGAGAACGTCAGCTCGGCGTGCTTTTCCTGCTGGTAGTTCACGTCCCACGGGCTCTTGGCGAGGAACACCATGTCCCCGTCGCGATCCTTTGCCAGGTTTGCGCGGTTGAAGCTCTCGAACTCGGCCAAAGCCTTGTCGTCGCCCTTGACCCAGCGTGCGGTGGCGAAGGGTGCAGGCTCGAGCGCGGCGTCGACCTTGTACTCGGCTTGCAGTCGCGAAATCAGCACTTCGAGCTGTAGCTGGCCCACAACGCCGACGATGTGCTGCGCGCCCAGCTCCGGGTAGAACACCTGGATCACGCCTTCTTCGGAGAGGTCATCGAGCGCCTTCCTCAGCTGCTTGGTCTTGGTCGGGTCCTTCAGCTGCACGCGGCGCAGGATTTCGGGCGCGAAGTTGGGCAGGCCGGTGAAGCGGACCTCGTTCCTTTCGGACAGGGTATCGCCCACGCGTAAGGTGCCGTGGTTGGGGATGCCGATGATATCGCCGGGGTAGGCATTGTCGGCGATCTCGCGGTCCTGCGCGAAGAATAGGATCGGGCTGTGCACCGCGATGGGTTTGCCCAGACCGCTCGGCGTCAGCTTCATGCCGCGTTTGAAGGTGCCCGAAACCTGCCGCATGAACGCAATACGGTCGCGGTGGTTGGGGTCCATATTGGCCTGCACCTTGAAGATGAAGCCGGTCACCTCGTCGCGATCCGGCGCAATCTCGCCCTCGTCGGTCGGCTGCGGGCGCGGTGCGGGCGCATATTTCGCAATCGCGTCGATGATCGCGGTGACGCCGAATTCCTTGAGCGCGGAGCCGAAATAAACCGGCGTCAGGTCGCCATTGCGGTAGGCCTCGAAATCGAACGGCGCATAGCCTTCGCGCGCCAGCAACCCTTCCTCGGCCACCCGCGCGACGCCATCGGCGGAGAGGTATTCGGCGAGCTCTTCGTCCTCGGGCCCATCGACCTTTACCGTCTTCCCCTTGAATTCCTTGCTGTCGCCCTCGGGCAGGTAAAGCTCGTTCTCCTCGAAGTCGTAGACGCCTTCGAACAGCCCGCCCATGCCGACCGGCCAGCTCATCGGCGCGGTGTCGAGTGCGAGCTTTTCGGCAATCTCGTCGAGCAGCTCGAACGGCTCGCGCCCCTCGCGGTCGATCTTGTTGATGAAGGTGATGATCGGGACGCTGCGCAGGCGGCAGACCTCGAACAGCTTCAATGTCTGCGCCTCGATACCCGCTGCCGCGTCGAGCACCATGATCGCCGAATCGACCGCGGTCAGCGTGCGGTAGGTGTCTTCGGAGAAATCCTCGTGCCCCGGCGTGTCGAGCAGGTTGAAGGTGATCCCGTTCCGCTCGAACGTCATCACCGAGGACGTGACCGAGATGCCGCGCTGCTGCTCGATGCTCATCCAGTCGGACCGAGCCCGCCGCGCCGC
Organism: uncultured Citromicrobium sp.; assembly: GCA_964574905.1. GTDB lineage: Bacteria > Pseudomonadota > Alphaproteobacteria > Sphingomonadales > Sphingomonadaceae > Alteriqipengyuania. The sequence goes on from CAZNOY010000036.1 coordinate 2,455, forward strand.
GCCGCGCGCCTTCACCTCGCCCGCAAGATGGATCGCGCCGCCGCGAAGCAGCAGCTTCTCGGTCAGCGTGGTCTTACCCGCGTCGGGGTGCGAAATGATCGCGAAGGTACGGCGTTCGGAGGTCATGCTTTTTCCTTGTCACTCCCGCGAAGGCGGAAATCCAGATAACCCATCGAATGACGGAAAGGTCGGCTGGACCCCCGCCTTCGCGGGGGTGACGGTTAGTGTTCGTCCCGCGCCACGCGGAAGCCGGCGAAGTCCTGCGTCACCGGCATGATCTCGAGCCGGTTGACGTTGAGGTGCGGCGGCAGTTCGGCGACCCAGCGGATCGTTTCGGCAATATCCTCGCCCGTCATCGGGTGTGCGCCCGAATAGAATTCGTCGGACTTGTCCTGGCTGCCGGTGCGCACGGTGGTGAATTCGGTTTCGACCATGCCCGGCTCGATGCTGGTCACGCGCACGCCGGTGCCGTGCAGGTCGGCGCGGATCGCCAGCGTGAAGTGGTTCACGAAGGCCTTGGACCCGGCATAGACATTGCCGCCGGGATAGACGTAATTGCCCGCGACCGAGCCGATATTGACCAGCGCACCCTTGCGCTCGATCAGACCGGGCAGCATTTTGCGCGTCAGCCGGACCATCGCGGTCACATTGGTGTCGATCATCACCTGCCAGTCGTCGAGATCGGCGTCCTGCGCGGGGTTCAGCCCCTTGGCGAGGCCGGCATTGTTCACCAGCAGGTCGATCCCGCGCCAGTCTTCCGGCAGCCCGTCGATCGCCGCATCGCGCGCGGCATCGTCGGTGATGTCGAACGCGAGGCCGAGGAATCTACCCGCGCCCAGCTCTTGCGCCAAAGCATCGAGCCGCTCCTGCCGCCGCCCGGTGCCGATGACGCGCCAGCCGTTCTCGACGAGCAGCCGCGTGGTCGCTTGCCCGATCCCTGCGGTCGCTCCGGTGATCAGCGCGGTTCGTTCGACTGTGCTCACGACAGGCTTCATGCTCTCAACTCCGCTCCGAGCTTCGCCGCCGCCTTCACGATCGCGTCGGAAATCGCCTTGAGCTCTTCGTCGGTGAAGCTCTTCTCACCCGGCTGGAGCGTGACTTCGAGCGCGAGCGAGGTCTTGCCCTCGGGCACGCCCTGCCCGTCGAACCGGTCGAAGATGCGTGCACCGACGATGGCCTGCTTGTCCGCCCCGCGCACCGCCTTGACCAGATCGCCGGCAGGCAGCGCGCTGTCGACCAGGAAGGCGAAGTCGCGTGTCACCGGCTGCAAGGCAGGCGGGCTGTAGGGCGCGCGGGCGAACTCGGCGTTCTTCTTCGCGGGGATCGCGTCGAGGAAAATCTCCGCCGCCACGACAGGCCCGTCGATGTCGAACGCCTTGAGCGTGTTCGGGTGCAGCGCGCCGAAGCGGGCGAGCACCTTCTTTGGGCCGAGCCGCAGCGTGGCCGATTGGCCGGGGTGGAACTGCGGCCCTGCCTCGCCCATCACCATCAGGTTGTCGACCGGCGCACCAGCAGCTTCGAGCAGCGCGAGCGCTTCGGCCTTGGCGTCGTAGGCATCGAAGCCCTGCGCCTTGCCATTCGCCCAGCCGCGCGGCGTCTTCTCGCCCGCCAGCACGAGGCCGAGCGTCGCATGCTCGTCGCTATGGCCACCCTGACCCCGCAAGTAGCGCCGCCCGATCTCGAACAGCCGCGCACCCGCGGCGCCGCGATCCGCCGCGCGCTTGGCGGCGGTCAGCAGGCCCGGCAGGAGCGAGGGGCGCATCGCCTTCAGGTCTTCGCTGATCGGGTTGTCGAGCACCCATAGCTGCGCGCCATCGGCGAAATGTTCAGCTTCGGGCACGGGGAGGAAGCTCCACGTCACCGCCTCGTGCAATCCACGCCCCGCAGCGGCACGGCGGACCCTGCGTTCCAGCTTCTGCTGGGGCGTGGCAGTCGGCTTGGCGACACCCGGCGCGCGGGTGAGCGGCACGCTTTCAACCTTGTCGAGCCCCTCGATCCGGACGACTTCCTCGACCAGATCGGCGGGCCCTTCGATATCGTGGCGGCGCGGCGGGCAGGTGACTGTCCAGTCATCGGCCACCTTGAAATCGAGCGCGCTCAGGATCGCGCGCTGGCGATCTTCGGCGACTTCGACCCCGCCCAGCTTCGCGGTCATCGCCGGATCGAACCGGACCACCTTCGGCTCTGCCGGCGGCGACCCTGCGCGCACGATTTCGCTCGCCTCTCCACCGCAGGTTTCGACGATCAGCGAGGTCAGCAGCGCGAGGCCATCATCGAGAAATTCGGGGTCCACCCCCCGCTCGAACCGGGTGCGCGCGTCGGATGTCAGGCCCAGCGCCCGCCCGGTCACGCCGATGCGCGGCGGGTCGAAATAGGCGATTTCGAGCAGCACGTCGGTGGTGCTATCGGAAACGCCCGAATCCTCACCGCCCATGATCCCGGCAATGTCGTGAACGCCGGTATCGTCGGCGATCACCGTCATGCTGTCGTCGAGCGTGTAGGTCTTTTCGTTGAGCGCGAGCACCTGCTCGCCCTGCTGCGCGCGCCGCGCGACCACCGCGCCCGAGAGCTTGGCGAGGTCGTAGACATGCGCCGGGCGGCCAAAAGCCAGCATCAGGAAATTGGTGATGTCGACCAGAGCCGAAATCGGGCGCTGGCCCGTGCTCTTGAGCGCGTCGGCCAGCCACTTGGGCGACGTACCGTTTTTCACACCCCGGATCACGCGACCGTAGAAGGCCGGGCACCCTTCGGCGTCATCGGTACGAATCTCGACCGGGCAGGGATAGCTGCCCTCGACCGAATCGATCCGCAGCGGCTTGAGCATGCCCAGCCCTGCTGCCGCGAGATCGCGCGCAATGCCGTACACGCCCATGCAATCGGGCCGGTTGGGGGTGATCGCGACGTCGATGATCGGCGAGACGGAGTGATAATCGGCGAAATCGGCACCGACCGGCGCATCGGCGGGCAATTCGATGATCCCGTCATGCTCCTCGCCCAGCTCCAGCTCGCGCACCGAACACATCATGCCGTTCGATTCGACGCCGCGAATCTTCGACTTGCGCAGTTCCATGCCGTTGGCAGGCACGACCGCACCCGGCTGGCCGAGCACGCCCTTCATCCCGGCGCGCGCATTGGGCGCACCGCACACGACCTGCAGCGGTTCGCCCGCCCCGGTCGAAACGCTGAGCACCTGCAGCTTGTCCGCATCGGGGTGCGGACCTGCGGTGAGCACTTCGGCAATCGTGAACCCGGCGAGCTTCTGCGCGGGGTCTTCGATCCCTTCGACCTCGTGCCCGATCGCGTTGAGCGCATCGGCGATTGCGCCGATATCGGCATCGGTTTCGAGATACTGCTTCAGGAAGGCGAGCGAGAACTTCATGCGCGCGCTCCCACACCGCCCGAAAGCGTCGGTTGGTCGAAGGGCGAGAAGCCGTAGTGCGACAGCCAGCGGGCGTCGCCGTCGAAGAAGGCACGCAAGTCGTTCATTCCGTATTTGAGCATGGCGAGGCGGTCGATCCCGAGGCCGAAGGCGAAGCCCTGCCACTCGCTGGGATCATAGCCCGCGAATTCGAGGACGCGCGGATTGACCATCCCGCTGCCGCCCAGTTCCATCCAGTCGTGCCCCTCGGCATCGCCGTGCCCGCCGACGACGCGGCGGCCGCCTTCATTCGAATAGCCGACGTCGAACTCGACCGAAGGTTCGGTGAAGGGGAAGTAGGACGGGCGCAGGCGCAGCACGATGTCGTCCCGCTCGAACAGCGCCTTGAAGAAGGTTTCCAGCGTCCACTTGAGATGGCCGAGGTGAATGTCGCGGTCGATTGCGAGGCCTTCGACCTGGTGGAACATCGGCGTGTGGGTCGCATCGCTGTCGCTGCGATAGACGCGGCCCGGCGCGATGATCCGCACCGGCTCGCCGCCGTTTGCAGACGCGGCTTTCATCGTACGAATCTGCACCGGCGAGGTGTGCGTGCGCAGCAGCATGCGGTGCCCGTCGGCATCATGGTCGGGGAAATAGAACGTGTCGTGTTCGGCCCGCGCGGGGTGCGTTTCCGCCATGTTGAGCGCGGTGAAATTGTGCCACTCGTCCTCGATCTCCGGCCCGGTGGCGACCGCGAAGCCGAGGTCGGCGAAGATTTCCGCCAGCTCGTCCATCACCTGGCTGACCGGGTGGACGCTGCCTTGCGGCATCTGCGGCGCGGGCAGCGTCAGGTCGAGAACCTCGGTCGCCAGCTTCGCTTCGAGCGCGGCGGCTTCGAGCACCGCCTTGCGATCCTCGATCGCTTCGGAGACGCGCGCGCGCATGCCCTGCAGGCGCGGCCCTTCGGTCTGGCGCTCCTCGGGGCTCATCTTGCCCAGCGTCTTCATCAGCGCGTTGAGCCAGCCCTGCTTGCCCAGCGCCTCCACCCGGATCGCCTCGAGAGTGTCGAGATCGTCCGCGGCATGCAGCCGCTCCAGCGTCTCGGTAACTTGTGCTTCGTGTTCGGTGCT
>CAZNOY010000037.1:0-6835 GCA_964574905.1 uncultured Citromicrobium sp.
AGCGTGCGGTTGGCGTAGCCGTTGTAGTATTCCTCGACGTCCTGCGGCTCGAGATCGATCGTCGCCGTGGTCACTCCGTGGTTCTTCTGCATGTCGAGATGGCCGGAGAACTGCGCGGTCTCCTCCCCCGACCAGCCGAACCAGATTCCGCGTCGCTCGCGCAGCGCGGAACCCAGCGCCACCGCCAGCCCGCCCTGAGAGCCAGCCGCACCCCGCGCCTTGGGGACGGAGACTCTATTCGATACGACGATCAGGCGGCTCATCGGATGACGCTCCATGGTTTGGACAACAGCGTGGCGCAGTTGATGATACCCACCAAAGAGTACGTCTGGGGGAAGTTGCCCCAGAGTTCGCCATTGTTAAAGTCGAGGTCCTCCGACAGCAGGCCGGACTTGGTGCGGTGCGACAGCATCGTTTCGAACAGCGCGCGCGCCTCGTCCTTGCGCCCGGCAAGGTGCAGCGCTTCCATCAGCCAGAAGGTGCAGATGTTGAACGCGGTCTCGGGCAGGCCGAAATCGTCCTCCGCATCGTAGCGGAGCATGTGCTCGCCGCGCCTCAACCCCTTCTCGATCGCCGCGAAGGTCTGTTGAAAGCGCTTGTCCTCGGGCTGGAGGAAGCCGAGGTCGATCATCTGCAGCAGGCTGGCGTCGAGATGGCTTCCGCCAAGCGCCGAGGCATAGTGCTGCCCTTCCTCGTTCCACGCCTGATCTTCGATCTTGCCGCGGATGATCGCCGCACGCTCGCGCCAGAACTCGGCCTTGTCGACCATGCCGAGCCGGTCGGCGACGGTCGCGATGCGCCCGCAGGCGGCCCAGCTCATCAGCACGGAATAGGTGTGCACTTCCTGCCGGGTGCGGAATTCCCACAGGCCCGCGTCGGGCTGGTCGTGCATCTTCCACGCCATTTCGCCAACCTTTTCAAGGCTTTCGAAATCGGATTCGCCTGCGATGCGATAGAGCCGCTGGTCGAAGAAGGCCTGCACCGTGGGCAGCACGATCTGGCCATAGGCGTCGTGCTGCACCTGATGATAAGCCGCGTTGCCCTTCCTGACCGGGCCCATCCCGCGATAGCCGGCCAGATTATCGGCGAAACTCTCGTCGAGCTGCGCCTCCCCCATCACCGAATAGAGCGGCTGGACCGCCCCGCCCTTCGCATTGTCGACGATGTTGCGCAGGTAGGCGAGGTACTTTTCCAGCACGTCGAGCGCACCCAGCCGGTTCAATGCCTGCACCGTGTAGTAGGCGTCGCGAATCCAGCAGTAGCGATAATCCCAGTTGCGCTCGCTCCCTGGCGCTTCGGGGATCGAGGTGGTCAGCGCCGCGACGATCGCGCCGGTTTCCTCGTGCTGGCAGATCTTCAGCGTGATCGCGGCGCGGATGACCGCCTCCTGCCATTCCATGACCGTGGCCAGCCCGCGCACCCAGTGCCGCCAATAATGGTCGGTCAGCTCGAGCATCGTCTCCAGCTCGTGACCGACATTGCCGCCGAACGGCTCGTCCGGGCCGAGGAAGAAATGCAGGTCGCCTTCGACGCGAAAGGTGCGGTTTTCAAGCACGTAGCCGACCGGCGCGTCGGTGGTCAGGCGCAGCGCCTGCGGGCCGACGAGGTAGCGGATGTGATTGGTGCCGTTGGTCGTCGGCGCCAGAGCCTCGCCATAGTTTTTCATCGGCGCGAGGCGCACCCTGATGCGCGGCGTACCCGCAACGCAGCGCACGATGCGGACGAAGGCGACCGGGCGATACATGCGCCCAGCGCGGCTGAAACGCGGCGCGAAATCGATGATTTCGATCGCGCTGCCGTCCTTCGCTTCGAGCCGGGTTTTCAGGATCGGGGTGTTGCGCTGGTATTCCTGGTGGGCGCTGGCGAAATCCTCCAGCTCGATCCGCCAGACGCCTTCGTCCTGCTTGTCACCGTTGAGCAGCGCGCAGAACACCGGATCGCCATCGACCCTGGGCACGCAACCCCACACCAGCCCGCCGGTCTCGTCGATCAGCCCGGTGACCTGGCAATTGCCGACAGGCCATAGTTCGAGCGAGCTTTGCGGTATCTGTGTCATTCAAGCTCCAGCCATTGATGGACCGCCGCGACGTCGGCGAGGCGATAGCGTGCGTGGGTTTTCTGCCGTTCGCCCACGATAACGCCGAAACCGCCCAATTCGTTCACGGCGACAAAGCCGTCTTCGTCGGTAACGTCGTCGCCGACGAAGACGGGAGTGGCGCCCGCGAAGGGCGGTTGCGCCATGATCGCGCGCACGCCGTCGCCCTTGTCCGCGTCGGTTGTCGCGAGTTCGAGGACCATCTTGCCGTCGCGCAGGAACAGGCCGTGGTCTTGCACGAGGCCCTGCGCAAACGCGCGCACCTCTGCCTCGCGGTCCGCGCTATCGCGGTAGTGCAGCCCGATGCCGAGGGTCTTTTCCTCCAGCGTCACGCCCGGCGTCCGCCCCGCGAAGTCGCGCGCCGCTGCCAGCGCAGCGGCGGGGACGCCCGCCACCTGCCGCTCGGCAACAGGCGAGCCGTCGGGGCTGGTGATCTCCGCCCCGTGCGACCCACAGATCACGACCGCGCATTGCGGCAAGTGGTGGCGGATATCGGCGATGAAGCGCCCGCTGACGATCGCGAGCCGACCATCCATCGCCCCGGCCTTGCGCTCGATCGCGGCGGGCAGATGGTCGGGAACCGTGATCGCGTCGGGGGTGGCCGCCAGTTCCACCAGCGTGCCGTCGAAATCGAGAAACAGCGCCGCGTGGGCGAGGTCACGGAGGCTCGGCGGCGGGTCGAGGTCGGCCATACGCCTCACACATAGGCGCATGTTGCGGTGCAACGCAACGCTACCCCGGCGCGGGCGCTAGTCGGTCTGCGAAACCATCGCGAGCCGCGCCTTCTTGAGCGCATCGGCCTTCAGCTGGTGCACGCGCGGCACGCTGACGCCGAGCACGGCGGCAATCTCGTTGAGGTTCAGCTCCTCGATGAAATAGAGCTTCAGGACCAGTTGCAACCGCTCCGGCAGCGCGCCGATCGCCTGCGCGAGCACATCGGAATCCTCGCTTGCCAGCAGGTTCGCTTCGGCATCGGGGCGGTCGTCGCCGAAGGCGGCGTCGCTGTCGGAATAGCATTCCTCGATCGAGGTGGAGCTGGTCGAGGCGGCAAAGCGCATCGCTTCGTACCGATCGAGCGGGAGTTCCATCATCTGCGCCATCTCGGCGGCGGAAGGCGCGCGGCCCAGTTCGGTTCGCAAATGCTGCTCTGCCGCATCGCGCTTGCGCGCCCATGCAGCCGCGCTGCGCGGACGGTGCGACTGGCCGCGCAGCAGGTCGATCATCGCGCCGCGCACGCGCATCTTGGCGTAGGCGGCAAAACCATCGTCGCTCGGCCGGTCGTGGCGCTGCGCCGCTTCGGTCAGCGCCAGCATCCCGACCTGCATCAGATCCTCGACATCGATGGTCGCGCTGCCGCTCCCCTCGTAATACCACGCGAGCTTGCGCACGAGCGGGAGGAACTGCGTCACCTTCTCCTGGACGCTGGAGCCGTAGGCCTGACGGGCTTTGAAAAGGGTCTGGTCGTGCTTCATGCGGCCAGCGCCTCTGTGCGTTGCGCCTGGTATTCGGGCGGCGGCAGTTGCGGCGTCTGCTCATGCGCCAGCTGTTCGGCCTCGTCCCCGATGACCGCGACGACCTCGATCGGTTGCGCAGCGGGCAATTCGTTGATCGACAGCACCAGCACGTTGGGTGCGCGCAGCTTGAGCAGCCCTGCCAGCGCGCGGCGGGCGCGCGGCTGCACCACCAGCGCGGGCGTCAGCGCACCCGCCGGGCGTTCGCGCAGCAGCGCAACGATCCGTTCGCCGATCGAGCGCGCCAATTCGGGCTCGATCACGATCTCGCCCGTCGTGGGATCCTGCATCCCGCCGACGACCATTTCCTCGAGCCGCGCCGCCAGCGTGAAGACCGGCAGGCGCTGGTCGGGCCCGCAAATGCTGCCGACCAGCAGCGTGCCCAGGTCGGCCCGCATCAGCTCGACGATCTGCAACGGATCGTTGGTCCGCTGCGCCGCCTGCGACAGGCTGGAGAACACGCGGACCGAATGGGTGAGCGAAATGCCGTCCGCCAGCAGCGCCTTGAGCACCGAGGTGATCGCGGCGAGCGAAAGCGGTTGCGGGGTGATCGTATCGACCAGCTGGCTATGGCGTTCGCGCAGCAGATCGAGCAGTTCGCGCACCTGATCGGGGCCGAGCAGTTCGGCCGCACGGTTCGCGAGCAATTGGTGGACCTGCGTCGCGATGACGCTTTCCGGGTCGACCACCAGATAGCCTTCGGCCACCGCGAGGTCGCGCGATCCGGCATCGATCCACTTGGCATCGCAGCCGAAGCTGGGATCTTTGGTGGCTTCGCCCGCGAGCACCTGCCCGTCGAGCACTTCACCCGTATCGATCGCGAGCAGCTTGCCCGCGCGCAGCATGCCCGAGCCGACCGGCGCCCCGCCCAGCATGATGCGGTACTGATCGGGCGCGATGTCGAAGCTGTCGGCAATGCGGAATTGCGGCACGACGAAGCCGAACGCCTGGCACATCTGCTTGCGCAGCCCGGTCAGGCGGGCGACCAGCGGCGCGCCCTGCCGGTCGTCGGCCAGCTGGACGAGCCCGTAGCCGAGCTGGACGGTGACCAGCGTCTGGTCCGAAACTTCGGAGATCGAAATGCGCGACGGGTCGGGCGCCTCCTCGGGCTCGGGCACGAAGATCGCGGCTGCATCCTCGCGTTTCTTGAGCCCGCGCCACAGCAGCAGCGCGCCTCCTGCCAGCGGCAGGAAGATCATCTGCGGCATCGCCGGGATGCAACCGATCGCGCCGAGGATGCAGCCCACGGGAAGCCAGATCTTCGGATCCGCCAGCTGCCCGCCGATCTGGCCGGTCAGGTCGCGTGTGTCGGAAACCCGGGTGACGATCACGGCGGCGGCAATCGACAGCAGCAGCGCGGGGATCGAGGCGACCAGCGCATCGCCCACCGCCAGCGTGACGTACATCGAGCCCGCTTCCGAGGCTGAGAGGCCGTGCATGCTCATGCCCAGCACCAGCCCCGCCAGCACGTTGACCATCAGGATCAGCAGCGCGGCGATCGCATCGCCCTTCACGAACTTGCTGGCACCGTCCATCGAACCGTAGAAATCGGCCTCGGTCGCGATCTCGCGGCGGCGCGCCTTGGCTTCCTCGGCGGTCATCAGCCCGGCGGCGAGATCGGAATCGATTGCCATCTGCTTGCCCGGCAAGGCGTCGAGCGTGAAGCGCGCGGTCACTTCGGAGACGCGGCCCGCGCCCTTGGTCACCACCACCATGTTGATGATCGTCAGGATGATGAACACGATCAGCCCGACCGCGAAATTTCCGCCGATCAGGAATTCGCCGAAAGCCTCGATCACCTTGCCCGCGGCATCGCCGCCCTCGTGCCCGTTCATCAGCACGATGCGGGTCGAGGCGACGTTGAGCGCCAGCCGCATCAGCGTGGCGAACAGCAGCACCGATGGGAAGGACGAGAAGTCGAGCGGCTTTTGCGCATTCATCGCCGCCATCAGGATCGACACCGACAGCGCGATATTGAGGACGAAGAACAGGTCGAGCATCAGCGACGGGATCGGGACCACCATCAGCACGATGATGGCGAGAATCCCGGCGGGCAGCGCGAGCGCGGGGGTAATGAATCCGGGCAGCTTCACAGGCCGAATACCTCGAACTTGCTATAGGCTTGGTCGATCCGCGCGCGGGCGCGGGTTCCGATATCGTTGTCGGTGCCGCTCGCACCGAAGGTCGCGCGCAGCGTTTCCGCCATCGACGGGCGCGCCTGCGGTCCCGCGGGGGCGGCCACCGCCGCCATGCGCGAGGTCTGGCGAGGCATCATCGCGGTGCTGGCATAGCGTGCCTGCGCGAATTCCTGCGTGATCCCGCCCATGCCGGGCACGGCGCCGGGCTGGAACGGCGCACCGCCATCCTGCGCCATCGCGTTGGCGACCTTGGTCTGCATCAGGCTCATCACCTCGGCGACAGAACGCGCGCGACCGTGATCGTAGAAGATACCGCGGTTGGCGGAGGCTGCCTTGGGCATCAGCGCGGCAGCCGACTGGCCGGCGTCGCTGCGATAGGCACCAAGAAATGTCTGCGCCCCGCCAAGGCCGAGGAAATGGGCGAGGTAGAGTTCGGCGGGCTCGGGCTCACGCCCCAGGAAGCCGCGCAGTCCGTTGGAATTCTCGCGCGCCAGCTCCGCCGCCATCAGCGCCGAAACGTTGGCGTCGTAGCGCAGCGAGAGCAGCTGCTGGCGCGTACCCGCATTGGCAACGCCGCCGCCGGGCCCGATCGCATCGCTCGCCCAGGCATAGCCGTACTTGGAGCCATGCTGGTCCATCGTGCGCAGCCAGGTCGAATCGATGAACTGATACAGCCCGGTCGCGCTGGACGTGCGCGCCTTGGCATCGGGGTCGAGCCCCGACTCGAGGCGCGCCTGCGCCAGCAGGTAGTCGAAATCGACACCCGTGCTCTGGGAGGCGCGAGCGATCGCGTCGCGCACGTTTCCGTTGGCCTGGGGCGCACTCGCGACCGGAGTGCCGGGTACTGGGCTGGCGGTGGGCACTGAACCTCCCGGAATTTAACGTCCGGTCCGTTCAAGCAAGCTTTGTGCCAAGTTGGCCCGTTGCCGGGCTCGCGGTCAGATACCTTGCGGTAACAGGCCGCCGTGCGCGCCCTGATAGGTGCCGCCCGCGCCCGCCATCGAATCGAGCCGCGTCTGGACGTTGGAGGCGATCAGATTGCGCAGACGGCGGTTGATCGTGTTCAGGCGGCGCACCGCGTCGAGCAGGCC
>CAZNOY010000038.1:0-5195 GCA_964574905.1 uncultured Citromicrobium sp.
AGGGCCTGCCGATGAACGGGGTCGAGCCGACCTACGACAACATCGCCAGCTTCAAATATCCCGGCGCGCGCCCGCTTTACATCTATGTGAAGCAGGAACACCTCAACGTGATCCCCGGAATCCAGGCCTATCTCGACCAGTGGCCCAAGATGTGGAGCAAGGACGGCCCGCTCGCCAAGATCGGCCTCGTCGCGCTGCCCACAGGAACGATGCAGGTCATGGCCGAACGCATCAAGACGCATCCCAAGCTGACCGCCGCCGATCTTTCGAGCGACACCGTGCTCGAAGCCGAGCGCTCGGAAGCGGAAAGCGGCGCGGCGGACAAGAGCGCCGCGCCCGCAGGGTAGGGCTGTAGTCAGCTCAGGCTAACGAAAGGCCGCCCGCTCTCGCATGAGCGTGGCGGCCTTTTCTTGTGCTCGGGCTCGGTCGCAAGGTGGCGGCACGTCCATTGGACAGGCGCCCCTCAGCATTTTGAAGGCGCGAGGAAACGAAGTCCCATGGCAGGGGTTTCCGAGATTATGGGACCGAGAAATATCCGGAAAAAGGGCAATCGCGCTCCGGTCTGGGCGGTGATTATCGCGGCCATTCTCCAGATCGTCGCGAGTTCGCTTCCCGCGTTCGGGATCGGCGACCCGATCGGATCGCAGTCGGATGCGGTGCGCACGCTGATCACCCCGGCAGGCTGGGCGTTCGCGATCTGGGGGCCCCTTTACGCCGGATCGGTCGCCTTCGCGATCTATCAGGCCTTGCCCGCGCAGCGGCAGAGCAGGCTGTTGCCACGTATCCGGCTGCCCGCTGCCGGGGCTTTCCTCGGCAATGCGGCGTGGGCGATCCACACCCAGTTCTTCGGGCTGGCCGTGTTCTCGGTGGTGATCATCGTCTTCAGCCTGTCGTGCCTCATCGCGATCTATCGCGTGTTCGCGGGCTGGCAGCCGATGTTCTCGACCGGGCAGAGATGGCTCGCGGTCCTGCCGCTGAGCGCGCTGGCGGCGTGGCTGACGGCGGCAACGATCGTCAACATCGCCGCGACGCTGCTGTTCTACGGCGTGGACGCGGGGCAGGCCGCGCCGCTGATTTCCGCGCTGGTCGTGCTGACTGGCGGGGCCATCGCGGCGCTGGTGCTGACCCGCGGAGGCGGCAATCCGATCTACGCGATCGTGTTCCTGTGGGCGCTCGCGGCGATCTACGCCGCCGGTGGCCAGCGTGCGGATCTGGTCGCCATCGCCACGGTCGTCGCGGCGGGGCTGGTGATCGTCGGCACGCTGATCGGCCTGAGATCGGCCGGCGTGCGGCGCTGGTTCGGCGGAGCGCCTGCGGGCGCGTGAGCGCGGGGCGCCCGCTCGCCGCTATTCGCCGCCTTGGCTCCGCCGCTTCTCGTCCTCGCGCGCGTGCATTTCCGCCCACAGTTTCTCGGTCCCCGCCTCGACCGAGCGATTGACGTATTGCGAGGCGACCAGCCAGCCCTTGATCGGGCGCAGTGGCAGCAGGCAGCCGATCGTCATCACCGGCACCGCGAGAACCAGCAGCAACCACAGCGGCGGCTGCAAGGCCACCTGCACCCACACCATCAGGAACAGCAGCGGGAACGCCACGAAGCACAGCGAGAAGAAGGCCGGGCCATCGTCGGGCGAGGCGAAGCGGTAATCGAGCCCGCACACATCGCAGCGATCGCTCACCTTGAGCCAGGACTTGAACATCTTGCCCTTGCCGCAGCGGGGGCAGAGCCCTTTCCACCCGGACTTGAAAACCCAGGCGGCATGTTCGTTGATGTCGATCTTCATCTCTCGCCTTTCGGGCACTGCCCGATCATCGTCCTTTTTATAGCGGACCGTGCTTTGACGGCAGGCGATGCAGGTTTGGCGCGCAAAGCGCAATTGCGATGACCGTCACGCGGCTTGCGTCGCGCACATCTGCGCGCGCATGTGCGGGACGCCGGAGCGAAAAGAGCGGGGGAACGGACCTCGGCGCGCTTTCGCTGCGAGCCAACCTACACCGTCGGGACCGTGCCTCCGTCGATCACATGCTCGGACCCCGTGATCGTCCCCGCGCGATCGGATGCGAGGAAGGCAATCAGGCTGGCAATCTCGTCCGGCTGCGAAGGCCGCCCGATCGGCACGCCACCGAGCGATTGCATGATCATCGCCTTGCCTGCCGCGACGTCCGCTCCGTGCTCGGCTGCGAGACGCTCTGCCAGCGCAACCGAGGCTTCGGTGTCGATCCAGCCCGGCGATACGCGAACCACCCTGACGCCGCCGGGTGCGACCTGCTTGGACAGGCTCTTGCTATAGGTCGAAAGCGCGGCCTTCGCCGCAGCATAGGCAGTTGTCGCCTCGGGTAGGGGCAACTCGCGCTGGATCGAAGTGACGTGGATCACGACGCCCGCACCGCGTGCTACCATCTCCGGGACGAGCGCGCGGTCGAGACGCACTGCGGGCATCAGGTTGAGATCGATTTCCGTCGCCCATAGCGCATCGTCGAGCGCTTCGAAGCCACCGCCGGGGGCGGAGGATCCCCCCAGCATGTGGACGATGATATTGACCCCGCCCAGCCGCTCTCGTGCTGCTCTGGCGACAGCGTCGCACCCCTCGGCGCTCGTAAGATCGGCGGCGATGAAGCCCTCCGGTGCCGTTCCCGGTGGCATGGTTCGGGCGGTGGTGAGGACTTCTGCGCCAAGTTGCCGGAACAGTTCCACAGTCGCCTTGCCCGCGCCGCGCGTGCCCGAGGTGACCAGCGCGCGCTTGCCCGCCAGAGTCAGGAACGGGATCACGGCACGATCTCCAACTCGGCGATCCGGTCGCCATCCAGCACGAAGCGGTAGCGCAGATCGGCCGGGCTGCCGGGGAAATTCCCGACCAGATGGGCGGTCACCACGATCCGGTCGCTCTCTTGCGTCAACGCAAAGGGTTCGACGCTGTAGCTATATTGCGTGGACGCGTTTGCAACCCAGTCACGGATCGCATCCCGACCCTGATAGGTGTTTCCTTCGTCGATCACGGTCGCGCCGGGGGTGAAGCAATCCGACAGCCTGCCGGGATCGCGCGCCTTGTCGGTGGCGAAATAGCTGCCGATCGCTGGGGGCAGTTCGATGGTCATGGCCTAACTCCTCTTGAAGGGGGGATCGCGATGTAGGGCCTTGCCGTGATCTCGATAATCGGGATAATTCGAAACGAGCTATTTCGAAAAATGGGATAATGCGCGGCTACAATCTCAATCATTTCGACGCCGTTCTGGCGGTCAGCCGGCATGGCTCGTTTCGTGCTGCGGCGCTCGACCTGGGGATGTCGACCAGCGCGCTCAGCAATGCGGTCGCCAAGCTGGAGGGTCAGCTGGGCGTGCGACTGTTCAATCGCACGACGCGCAGCGTGGCGCTGACCGAGGCGGGGCGAAGGTTCGTCGATGAGCTGGCGCCCGCGCTGCGCGACATCGACGAGGCGCTGGACGCGGTTCGGTCGCAGCAGGCGAGCCCATCGGGCACGCTTCGCATCAACACTTTCGCGACGGCGGGCCGCGAAATTCTCGATCCGCTGATCCTCGAATTTCTCCGTCGCTATCCGCATGTCGGCATCGACCTGGTGACCGAAGGCAATCTGGTCGACATCGTGGGGCAGGGGTTCGATTTCGGCATCCGGAGCGAGAACCTCGTCCCCTCCGACATGATCGCGATCCCGCTCGGCCCCCCGCGACGCTACGCCGTGGTCGGTGCGCCCGCCTATTTCGAAGAACGCAGACCGCCCCGAACACCGACCGACTTGCTGCGGCATTCCTGTATTCGTACCCGGCTGCCCAATGGCGCGATCTTTCGCTGGCACTTCGAGACGGAGGGCAGTCCGCTCGACATCGACGTCGACGGCCCGCTCACCCTGGACGAGGCAAGCCTGGCGCGCATGGCCGTGCTGCAGTCGGTGGGGATCGGCTTTTTCATGGAAGCCGACGTTGCCGAGGATATCGCGGCGGGCCGACTGGTGCGCGTGCTCGAGGATTGGACGCCGCCGCTGTCGCCGCTGTGCCTGTACTACCCGAGCCGCCGCAATCCGCCCGCGGCCTTTCGCCTGTTCGTCGATCTGGCGCGGGAACTCGCCCGATCCGCATAGGGTCGGCGCTGTCCTACACGCCCCCGCAGCGTCACCCTCCGCACCGCTCTTTCACACCGTCGATCCTGCCGGGAGACCCGCCTTCGAACAGGGTCGGTTTTTCACCCCCTGGACAGTGTGCCAAGTGTGTCAGGACCCTACAGGCGAGCGGGTTGGACGCCTGCGAATCGCTGGCGCGCTAGAGCGGGTTGCCGTCCTTGTCGCGGTACACGTCGCGGCGGCCGACGTGGTTGGCGGGGCCGACCAGGCCTTCACTCTCCATCCGCTCGATCCACTTGGCGGCGGTGTTGTAGCCCACGCCCATCTGGCGCTGGAGCCATGAACCCGATGCCTTCTGGTTCTCGAACACCACCTGGCACGCCTGCCGGTACTTGCGCTCGTCCGGGTTGTCGCTTGCGGTGAACTCGTCCTCGAACGCAAAGCCGCCGCCGCCGTCCATCGGTTCTTCGGTGACCGCGTCGACATAGGCGGGCGAGCCTTGCTTGCGCCAATGCTCGGCCACCTTCTCGACCTCCTCGTCGCTGACGAAGGGTCCGTGGACGCGGGCGAGGTTGCCGATGTTGGGCTTGAACAGCATGTCGCCCTTGCCGAGCAGCGTTTCCGCGCCCTGCTCGCCCAGAATGGTGCGGCTGTCGATCCGGCTGGTCACCTTGAAGCTGATCCGCGTGGGCAGGTTGGCCTTGATGACGCCGGTGATGACGTCGACCGAGGGGCGCTGCGTCGCCATGATCAGATGGATGCCCGCCGCGCGGCTCTTCTGCGTCAGGCGGCGGATCAGGATCTCGATGTCCTTGCCCACCACCGCCATCAGGTCAGCGAGCTCGTCGACGATCACCACGATCAGCGGCAGCTCTTCGTAGTCGAGCTCCTTCTCCTCGACGATCTCCTCGCCCGTTTCGGGGTCGTAGCCGGTCTGGATGCGCCGGCCGAGCGGTTCGCCCTTGGCCTTGGCGGTGCGCACGCGTTCGTTGAACCCGGTGATGTTGCGCGCGCCGACCTCGCTCATCTTGCGATAACGCTGCTCCATTTCCTCGATCGTCCACTTCAATGCGCGGATGGTCTTCTCCGGCTCGGTGACGACGGGGGAGAGGAGGTGCGGAATAT
>CAZNOY010000039.1:0-4698 GCA_964574905.1 uncultured Citromicrobium sp.
GAAGGGCCGCATCAAGGAAGACGATTCCACGGTCCCGCAGAAGGATGGCGACTGGTTCTACTGGTCCGAATTCGAGCAGGGCAAGGAATACCGCCTGCACTACCGCAAGCCTGTCGCCGGTGGCGAGCCGCAGCTGCTGCTCGACGAGAATGAGCTGGCGCAGGGCAAGGATTACTTCCGCCTCGGGTCTTTCTCGGTCAGCAAAAATGGCCGCCTTCTCGCCTACTCGGCGGACGACAACGGGTCCGAACGCTTCACCGCGCGGGTCAAGGATCTCGCAACCGGCGAACTGCTGCCAGACGTGATCCCCGAGACGCTCTCCGGCCTCACCTGGCTCGCGGGCGACACGATGATCGCCTACGGCAAGGCGAACGAGAACTGGCGGGTCGACAATGTCCGCCTGCACAAGCTCGGCACCGACGTGGCCGAGGATGTCGAGATTTTCCGCGAACCCGACGAAGGTTTCCGCGTGGGCGCGGGCCTTTCGGCGCAGGAAGACTGGCTGATCATCGCCACCGGCGACAACGAGACGAGCGAGGTGCGGCTGGTCTCCGCCGATAACCCGACCGGCGAGCAGATCCTGGTCAAGGCGCGCCAGAAGGGCGTCGAGTACGATGTCGACGTGCGTGATGACACACTCTTCATCCACACCAACGACGATCACATCAATTTCCGCCTCGCGACCGCCCCGCTCGCAGCCCCGAGCGAATGGACCACGCTGATCGCCGGGTCGGACGATTTCTACCTGACCGATTTCGAGCTGTTCAAGGACTTCTACGTCACAGAAGGGCGGCTCGCCGGGCTCGATCAGGTGCAGCTGCGAGCATACGACGATGCGAGCGACCTCACCCCGATCTCCTTCCCCGAAGCGAGCTTCGTCGCGGGTCTCTCGAACAATCCCGAATACGACGTGCAGAAGCTGCGCCTGTCGTACCAGAGCATGGTCACGCCCGGATCGGTCTACGATTACGACGTGAAGACGGGTGCGCTCGAACTGCTCAAGCAGCAGGAAATCCCGAGCGGCTACGACGCGACGCAGTACAAGACCGAGCGGCTGACGATCACCGCGCGCGACGGCACGCAGGTGCCGGTCAGCGTGGTGATGCGCAAGGATCGCGCCCAAAAATACCCAAATGGGGGCGGTCCGCTGCACCTCTACGCATACGGGGCCTATGGTTATGCGGTGCCGCCGGGCTTCTCGACCAGCCGCCTCAGCCTGGTCGATCGCGGCATGGCCTACGCGATCGCGCATATCCGTGGCGGCGACGATCTCGGCCGCCGCTGGTATCTGCAAGGCAAGCTGAACGAGCGGACCAACACGTTCGAGGATTTCGTCGACGTCGCCAAGGGGCTGATCGACCAGGGCTACACCGCCAAGGGCCGGATCAGCGCCAGCGGCGGCAGCGCCGGGGGCGAGCTGATGGGCGTGGTGGTCAACACCGATCCCGACCTGTGGGGCGCGGTGGTCGCCGATGTGCCCTTCGTCGATGTGCTCAACACCATGCTCGACAAGGATCTGCCGCTGACCCCGGGCGAATGGCCCGAGTGGGGCAATCCGATCGAAAGCAAGCAGGCGTTTGCCTACATGCTCAGTTACAGCCCATACGATCAGGTCGTCGCGCAGGATTACCCGCCGCTGATGGTCACCGCCGGCCTCAACGATCCGCGCGTCACCTATTGGGAGCCCGCCAAGTGGGTCGCCAGGCTGCGCGCGACCAAGACCGACGACAACGCGTTGATCCTCAAGACCAATATGGGTGCGGGCCACGGCGGCAAGTCCGGACGCTTCGCCTCGCTCTACGAAACGGCGGAGGAGTTCGCCTTCATCCTGACCCAGCTGGGCGTGGTAGACAGTGCCGACGAGGGAGCCGCCGCGCAATGACCATTCGTAACATCGTCTTCGACGTCGGCAACGTCATCGTCCGGTGGGAGCCGGAAGCGATCGTCGAGCTGGCTTTCGGCAAGGATTTGCCCGCAGGGATCACCAGCAAGGACCTGTTCGGCGGGGACATCTTCCGCGCGCTCAATCGCGGCGCGATGAGCCTGACCGAGACGCAGCGCATGTTCGGCGAACGCCACGGCTTCGACCGCACAACCTGCGACAGGCTCGTCGAGGCGTTGTTCGAGAGCCTGCACCTGATCGAGGAAACCCCGCCATTGATGCGCAAGCTCAAGGCGGCGGGTTACGGCATCTATGCGATCACCGAC
Organism: uncultured Citromicrobium sp.; assembly: GCA_964574905.1. Lineage (GTDB taxonomy): Bacteria > Pseudomonadota > Alphaproteobacteria > Sphingomonadales > Sphingomonadaceae > Alteriqipengyuania. The sequence goes on from CAZNOY010000039.1 coordinate 2,209, forward strand.
AATGTGCACGAGATCGTCGCCTACCTGCGCGGGCGCTACGACTTCTGGCCGCTGTTCGACGGGGCGAGCGTGTCTGCCGATCACGGCACGCTCAAGCCCGACCCGCGCATGTACACCTGGCTGACCGAAACCTATGGCCTGAACCCCGCCGAATGCGTGTTCTTCGACGACCTGCCCAGGAACGTCGCAGGCGCGAAGGCGGTCGGGATGGAAAGCTTCGTCTTCACCACCACCGCGCAGGCGATCGAGGATCTGAAGAGCATCGGCGTCGATCCCGACCGCAAGCTGGAGGCAGCGTGAGGAGGCTGGCGTGAGCGAAGACAGCGACAACTGGGCTTTCGCGCGCGACTACACCGCGAGTGCCGAGCACATCGACGAGCTGGGCCACGTCAACAACGCGGTATGGGTCAGCTGGATTCAGGACATCGCGGTCGGCCACTGGCGCGCCATCGCCGCGCCCGAATATCTCGACGCCTACATCTGGGTCGTGACCCGGCACGAGATCGACTATCGCGGCAATATCGCGCTGGGCGATGTCGCCCACGGTCGCACGCGTGCGCATGGAGAGCCCAAGGGCGCGCAGTTCCATCGCGAGGTCGAGTTCAGGGACGGGCAGGGCCGCGTGCTGGTCTCCGCGCTCACCCGCTGGGCGATGCTCGACGCGAAGACCTTGCGCCCGGCGCGCGTTACGGCAGAGATTGCGGCGCCGTTTCGGGTGGGTGGCGGCGTTCATTGATCGCCTGGTCCCAGCGGTTCGTCGAAGCAGCAGAGCGTCTCCCCTGTTCCGCGCTAACAGCGATCCAGCAAGCTGGTTCGCATGGGAAGGGACTGATCGGACATGCTTCGGAATCTCTTCATGGCGGGGCTCGCGCTGGCGGCGTTCGCGACGCCCGCTGCGGCTCAACCTGCCTTTGATCGCCAGGCCTGGATGGCCGATTACGAAAGGATCAAGATCGGTCTTGCCGAGGGCTATGCCAATCTTGATTGGCAGGTCGAACGGCAAGGTCTCAGCCTCAAGCGGGCCGATGCGCAGATCAGCGCAATGCTGGAGGCGGCAACCAGCGATGCCGAAGCGATGCTCGCCCTGACAATGCTGATCGACGCCTTCCATGATCCCCATCTGCAGTTTCGTCCCGGTCCGCCGCCAGCATCGGCACGCCTGCTGCCGAGCATGAGCAGCGTCGAGAATGGCTCGGTGAGCTGCGGCGATATCGACGAACCGCGCACGGCTACGAGAATGCCCTATCCACGGGCCGACGACTGGAAAGAGGTGGCCGGGGCCCCCTTTCCGAGCGGAATCGTCGGCACCACCGGGTTTGTGCGCATCCCTTCTTTCGACGAGGAGCGATACGCGCCCGCCTGCACGCAGAGCGACGAGGACGATGCCTACGCGCGGCGGCTTGCTATGCGTTCGGCGCTCGATCGGCTTCTGCTCGATCGGATCGCCGCGCTCCGGGCGCTCGGCATGGAGCGGCTGGTAATCGATCTCAGCGGCAATGGTGGCGGCAGCGAATGGAGCACCGATCTTGCCGGACTGCTGGCGGGAGGCACCCTCGAACGTGTTGCCCCGCGCATGGTCGCTCCCGCTTGCGACCGCAGCGGAGTGTGGCGCGGAGAGGAAGTTTGCAGTTCTTACGCACCGGCTTCCATCGAAACACTGATCGGTGACGGCCACTGGCCCGGACCCCTGGTGGTGATCACCGATCGCCACACCGCTTCGGCTGCGGAGGAATTCGTTACCTGGCTGCGCGACAACGACCGGGCACAGGCCGTTGGAGAGCGCACCTTCGGCGCGGGTTGCGGCTATGTCGACGGGGGGAACGCCATTGCGCTGGAGGCCGCGCCGGTCCACCTGATGGTGCCCAATTGCAGCCGCTACACGCGGGCAGGCCTTAACGAGGTGGAGGGATTGCAGCCCGACGTTGCGATAGACTGGGGTCTCTCGACCCCCGACGAAGCGCTGGCCGCAATCGACCGGGCGTTCGGGGGATAGTCGCGCCCGAGCCTAGACCCCCGCCACCATCTCCTCGCTCATCGCCCACAGGCGCTGCGCGCTGTCTTCGTCGACCGCGTAGGGTTGCACCTTGTTGTAGCGGCTCGGGCTGTCCGGGTCCGCCAGTGCGGCGATGTCGCAGTCCTCGCAATAAACGCCGCCCGTGTCGGCGAGCGCCGGGCTGGTCGCGGCCCATAGCGTGGTCGAGGCGCCCTGGGTGACGCTCTTGAAGCTCTTCGCCGCCTCGTCGCTCAGCGTGCCATCGGGCTTGGTCCAGCCGAGCGCGACCATCTCCTCGTTCGGCAGGTGGCGCTGCAGCGGCGTGGCGATCCCGCCGGGGTGGACCGCGAAGGCGCGCCCGCCGTGTTTTGCCAGCCGCGCGTTCATGCCCACCGCGAACAGCGCGTCGGCGGTCTTGGCCTGACCATAGGCCTTCCACTTATCGTATTCGCCGCTTTCCCAGTGCGGATCGTCCCAGCGGATGTCGCTCAGCTTGT
>CAZNOY010000040.1:0-2703 GCA_964574905.1 uncultured Citromicrobium sp.
GGCAGCTTCCAGGCCGAACTCGAATTCGACGGCGACATCGTGAAGGGCAAGTATCGCGGCACCGGAGGGATGCGCCCCTCGACCCTGATCGGGCGGCGCGACGGCGCCAATTGCCGCCTGTTCGACACCGCCGATGGTTCGGTGTGGAGCGGACGGTGCGACCGCGAGGCCTTTATCGGCACCGTGCGCAGCGTCCCCAACGCGCCCGAGCAGATCGAGCTGGCGTTCGAAACGGTCGGCGTGAACACCGTCGATTACTACCAGCGCGAGCATCAGCTGGAGCTGGTGCGCGCCTACGAACGCTATGCCGGTATCGTTTTCGGCAAGGGCTCAGGCGAATCGCGGCTCGAACCGATCCTCGAACTGAACAGCTACTTCGTCGATCGGGGCCAGGGCTATCGCCGCGGCACGCTGCGCAACGTCAAGCGCGAGAGCGAGAAGAAGAACAGCCCGTTCTACTCGGTCTATGGCGAATACACCCGGGTGGACGGCGCAGGCGCGTGGGCGCGTGCGCAGTTCGAATACGACCGCTTCGTGTGCCTCGAGACCTCGGTCGAGCCGGGGTACTGCCAGACGATTGCCCCCAACCCGCCCGAGGTCGATCCGGCGGAGGATATCTTCGTTACGCTTGGCGTGACGATGTCGCCGCAGGGGGGCTGACGCAATCCGGCGAGGAGAGGGCGGCGCTAACCCGCCTTTTCCGCCTGCATCACGAAATCGGCGCACCGCTCCCCGATCATGATCGAGGGGGCGTTGGTGTTGCCCGATACGATCTTGGGCATGACCGAGGCATCGGCGATCCATAGCCCGTCGAGCCCGCGCGCCTTCAGCGTCGGGTCGACCACCGCATCCTCGTCCGACCCCATCCGGCAGGTACCCACCGGGTGATAGACCGTGTCCGCGCGGGAACGGATCATCGCGTCGAGCGCGGCATCGTCGGTAATGTCGACCGGGTGGCGGTCGGTGAGCTTGTAATCCGCCAGCGGCGGGGCCTCGGCAATGCGGTGCGACAGGCGCACGCCCGCGCGCAGCACTGCCATGTCGCGATCATCGTCGAGGAAGTTGGGATCGATCACGGGCGCGTCGGCGGCATCCGGGCCGGCGAGGCGTACCGTGCCCCGGCTCTCAGGCCGCAGCACGCAGGCGTGCAGCGATACGCCGTGGCCGTTCACCTTCTCGCGCCCGTGATCCTCCAGCATGGCGGGCACGAAATGCCACTGCACATCGGGGCACGGCGCGTCGTCGCCGACCGTCCAAAACCCGCCTGCCTCGGCATAGGGGGTGGTCATCGCGCCGGTGCGCTTGCGCCGGTGCTCGAGAATCGCGCCGAGCATGCGCAGCGTGCCTTCGGCGCTGTTGCCGATCGGCACGCGGCTCTCGCTCTCCCAGCTCGAAACGTAGTCGATATGGTCCTGCAGGTTGCTGCCCACCGCCGGGCGGTCGAACACCACCGGGATATCGAGCGCGTTGAGATGACGGCCCGGCCCGATGCCCGACAGCATCAGGATTTGCGGCGAATTGAACGCGCCCGCCGACAGGATCACGCCGCGCCGCGCGTAGATCGTCTCGCGGCTGCGGCCCTTGCGGATCGCCACCCCGGTCACCCGGCCACCCTCGATCACCAGCCGCTCGACCAGCGTGTTGGTGCGAATGTCGAGATTGGCCTGGTTGCGGATCGGTTCGACATAGGCGCGGGCAGCGGACCACCGCTCCCCCTTGCGCTGGGTCACCTGGTAGATGCCGAAGCCTGCCTGCCGCTCGCCGTTGAAATCCTGCGTCTCGGGCAGTTGCAGCGCGGCGGCACTGCCCACGAAGGCGCGGCTCGCGTCGTTGGTCCAGTGCTGGTCGGAAACGAACAGCGGGCCGCCTGCGCCGTGATAATCGTCCGCCCCGCGCTCGTTCGCCTCGCACTTCTTGAACCACGGCAGCACGTCTTCGTAGGCCCAGCCGGTGCAGCCCATCGCCGCCCAGTTGTCGTAATCCCACGCGTTGCCGCGAATGTAGATCATCGCGTTGATCGCGGAGGATCCGCCGAGCCCCTTGCCGCGCGGCTGAAACCCGATGCGTCCGTTCAGGCCCTTCTGGGGGACGGTTTCGTAACGGTAGTTCGCGCGTGCGCCGATGAAAGGGAGCATCCCGGGGGTCTTGACCGCCGTGGTGTTGTTGCGACCGCCCGCTTCGACCAGGCAAATGCTGCGCTCGCCGCCGACCGCGAGCCGCCCGGTCACCGCGCTGCCCGCGCTGCCGCCGCCAATCACGATATAGTCGTACTGATTCATGCCGATCCTCTCCCTGGAGATTTCCTCTCCGTTTACGGAAAGGTTAGGCGGCGCGGCGGGGCCCCGCAATCGGCTTTTCGGGGGTGCGGGCGACAGGCTCCGCCTGCGGTCGATTGTCCGCCTGCCGCGCCTCCCACCGCGCGCGAATCATGTCGGAGGTCTCGCGGCTGCCGTCATGGCTCCAGCCCGGTTCGCGCAGCAGGTAGGAAAGCTTGTGCTTCCAGGGCGCGCGCCAGATGTCGGACAGCATGCCGATCCATTCGTGGAACACCGCCCACAGCAGGTTGAAGCTGCCCAGCTGCTTGACGATGCCGTAGCGGATCGGTTCTTCGTCGCGGGGGCGCTCTGCCTCGAAAGTGCCGAACATCCTGTCCCACACGATGAACACGCCCGCGTAGTTGCGGTCGAGGTAGCGCGGGTTGGT
>CAZNOY010000041.1:0-2697 GCA_964574905.1 uncultured Citromicrobium sp.
TCGTATTCGCCGCTTTCCCAGTGCGGATCGTCCCAGCGGATGTCGCTCAGCTTGTGCCCGGTGGAGGACAGCGCGACCACGCGCACATCGCTGCCGGGCAGCGCGGCGGTCTTCTCCAGCAGCGGCATCAGCGCCTGCGCCAAGGCGAAATGGCCGAGGTGATTGACGCCGAACTGCTGTTCCCAACCCGGCCCCACGCGGGTGAGCGGGCAGGCCATGATACCGGCATTGTTGATCAGCAGGTCGAGGCGGTCATGCTGCGCAGCAAAGTCCGCAGCAAATTTGCGGACCGAGGCGATGTCGGCGAGGTCCATTTCCATGATCGCGACGTCGCCCGCCACATCGGCGAGGTTGCCGGTCGCCTTCGCGTGGTTGCGCGCAGGTACGACCACCTTCGCCCCGACCGCGGCGAGGCCGCGCACGGTCTCCACCCCGATGCCCGAGTAGCCGCCGGTGACGATGGCGACCTTGCCGGCCAGGTCGATCCCGGCGAGCACATCCTGCGGTTCGCTCGAATGGCCGAAGCCGGACCCTGTCGGTTGCTGCTTCGCCATCATCGTCTCTCCCGCTGTGTTTTATCGTCGCTCAGGCAAGCGCCTTCTCGACCGGAACATACTCGTAACCGAGGTCTTCGGCGACCGCCTTGTAGGTGACCTTACCGTCCCACACGTTCAGCCCTTCGGCGAGGTGCGGATTGGCGCGCATCGCGGCCTTCCAGCCGTGGTCCGCGATTTCGAGCGCGTGGGGCAGGGTGACGTTGTTGAGCGCGTAGGTGCTCGTGCGCGCGACCGCGCCGGGCATGTTGGCGACGCAGTAGTGCACGATCCCGTCAACCACGTAGGTCGGGTTGTCGTGCGTGGTCGGCTTGGAGGTTTCGAAGCAGCCGCCCTGGTCGATCGCGACATCGACCAGCACCGCGCCGGTCTGCATGTCGCCCAGCATGTCGCGCGTAACCAGCTTGGGCGCGGCGGCACCGGGGATCAGCACCGCGCCGATCACCAGGTCCGCCTGGCACACCGCATCGTGCAGGTTGGCCGCGTTGGAGAAGCGCGTCTTGGCGCGCGTTTCGAAATGCGTGCCGACGCGTTCGAGCACTTCGGGATCGCGGTCGAGAATGGTCACGTCCGCGCCCACGCCCGCCGCCATCTGCGCGGCGTTGAAGCCGACCACGCCGCCACCGATCACCACGACCTTGCCCGGCATCACGCCCGGCACGCCGCCCAGCAGCACGCCGCGCCCGCCGTGCGCCTTTTCGAGCGCGGTCGCGCCCGCCTGCACGCTCATGCGACCGGCCACCTGGCTCATCGGCTTCAGGAGCGGCAGCTGGCCGTGCGGGCCGGTGACGGTTTCGTAGGCGATCGCGGTGACGCCCGAATTGACCAGATCGACGGTCTGCTCGCGGTCGGGGGCGAGGTGCAGGTAGGTGTAGAGGATCTGGCCCTCGCGCAGCTTGCTGCGTTCGCCCGCCTGCGGTTCCTTCACCTTCACCACCATCTCGCACTCGGCGAAGATCGGGTCGGGCCCTTCGACGATCCGCGCGCCGGCCGCTTCGTACTCGGCATCGGTCGCATCGATGCCGAGCCCGGCACCGCTCTCGATCCACACCTCGTGCCCGTGGCGGGCCAGTTCGCGCGCGCTTTCGGGCGTCAGGCCGACGCGATATTCGTGGTTCTTGATTTCCTTGGGGCAGCCAATGCGCATGGGATTCAAAGCCTTTTTTACGTTACGTCGCGCTCGTTAGGTGGGGGGAGGGCGGCGGGCAAGACCGACCATAATATTGCGCAAGGATTGCAGGCGGTCACGCGCCTGTCACAGGGTGGTGCTTAGGCGCGCGAAGCTTTAAGACGCAGGCCTCGATTCAAGGGAAAGGCGACACATGAAATTCACGCACGTCCTCGCGCTGGCGGCCACCGCCGCGCTGACGCTCACCGGGTGCGACAACAGCGGCGGCACGCGCGATCGCGCCCGCGCAGTCGGCTCATCCACCGTGTTCCCCTTTGCCAAGGTGGTTTCGGAAGAAGTTGCGCGGTCCAACAGCGATATCCAGCCGCCGGTGATCGAATCGATCGGCTCGGGCGCGGGCATTGCCGAATTCTGCAAGGGCGTGGGCAGTGATAAGGCGGACATGGCCAACGCTTCGCGCCGGATGAAGGTGAGCGAGTTCGAAACCTGCCAGGCCAACGGCGTGGATGCCATCACCGAAATCCAGGTCGGCCTGGACGGGATCGCTTTCGCGAGCACCAAGGGCGGCATCATGATGAACCTGACGCCTGAGATTGTGTACAAGGCGCTCGCCGCCAAGCCCTTCGGCAAGGAACAGGCCGCCCAGACCTGGTCCGATGTCGACCCCTCGCTGCCCGACACCCCGATCCTCGTCTACGGCCCGCCTTCGACCAGCGGGACGCGCGACGCGCTCAAGGAACTGGTGCTCACCGTCGGGTGCGAAACCGACCCCGCGATGAAGGCGCTCAAGGAATCCGACAAGGAAGCGTTCGAGCGGACCTGCACCGAAATCCGCAGCGACCAGAAATATGTCGACCAGGGCGAGCAGGACAACCTGATCGTGCAGAAGATCCAGGGCAACAAGAACGCGGTCGGCATCTTCGGCTATTCCTATCTCGAGGAAAACGCAGGCCGCGTGCAGGGCCTGCCGATGAACGGGGTCGAGCCGACCTACGACAACATCGCCAGCTTCAA
>CAZNOY010000042.1:0-2529 GCA_964574905.1 uncultured Citromicrobium sp.
CGACCAGCATCTGCGCGAGGCGTTCGCCCTGCGGGCTGCCGTAGAGGTTGGAGACATGCATCAGCGTTTCCGCCTGCTTCTGGATCGCGCCGATCAGTCCTTCGTGGCTGTGGCCGAGCAGGTTGACCGCGATGCCGCTCGCGAAATCGAGGTAGCGCGTGCCATCCTCGTCGATCAGGTGGCAGTGTTCACCCTTGACCGGGCGAACATCGCAACGGGGATAGACGGGCATCAGTGCGGGGATAGACATGGCAACTCCGGGAAATCTTGAACGGGGGAACGACAAATGGCGGCCCCGCTAGGAACCGCCATTTGCGAATGACCGGCAATCTATTGCGTCACCAGCGGTGGGTCAAACCCCTCGCCGGCGAGCCACTCATTCCTGAACCGGAACGAGGTTGACTGCCGAATACTTGCCTCGTCGATCGACCTCGAGGTCGAACTCGTAGCGTTCGCCCTCGTTGATCTGCGACAGGCCCGACCGTTCGACCGCGCTGATGTGCACGAAGGCATCGGGCTGCCCGTCATCGCGGACGAGGAAGCCGAAGCCCTTCATCGCGTTGAAGAACTTGACCGTACCGGTCGCCTTCTCGCCCGTCAGCTCGCGCCGCGGCGGGCCACCGGCTGCACCGCCCGCACCGTCGCGGGGTGCGCCGCCACCGCCGGTGACGGGGATGACATCGCCGACCACCTGCAGATCCTGCGCGGAAATCTTGCCCCCACGATCGACCAGGTTGAATTCCAGCTCCTGCCCTTCGGCAAGCCCTTCCAGCCCGGCACGTTCGACTGCGCTGATGTGCACGAACACATCCTCACCGCCACCTTCCTGCTGGATGAAGCCGAAACCCTTCTGGCCGTTGAAAAACTTGACCTGGCCCTTGCCCGTGCCGACGACCTGCGCGGGCATACGGTTGAAACCGCCGCCGCCGCCAGCACCGCCGCCACCGCGCGGGGCACCGCCGCCGCCGAAGCCGCCACGGCCACCACCGCCGCCGCCACGGTCCTGAAAACCGCCGCGATCCTGAAAACCGCCACCGCGATCATCGAATCCGCCGCGGTCCTGGAAGCCACCGCCGAAATCGCCACCGGGGAACGGCTCGAAACCATCTTCACCGATATTGTCGCGCTTGTCGCGACCCCGCCGGCGTCCTTTATCGTAACCCATAACTCGCCAAAAACCTTGCTTCTTCTGCCCGTCCTCACATCGATATGCCGGTGGTGCGGACGACCACGCACCGGCACAGCTCTTCAGGCAAACGGTCGACCTTTCGTCGGTAATCCCCCGCCAAGCTAGTGCGACCCTTACCGCAGAACGGACGCGAGCGCGAACCAAATCGCAACGGCCCCTTGATTCCGCCCAATTATGACAGTTTCGAAGGCCACCTGCGGGCTTGCGCTTGCGCGCGCGCGGGCGAAGCGCCATCACCATTGAGGGAGAAACATCGCCGTGCCGTCGTCTGGCGTGGACGAAAGGGAGCCTTGAACCGCCATGGATTCGCAGCTTGTCCAGCTGGTCGGCTCGCTCGTGGCGATTCTGGTGCTCGCAGGGATCGCCTGGTGGCTGAAACTCGGCCAGCCTGACACGATCACCGATACCGATCGGGCATTCGCACTGGCGCGCGAGGCGGATACCGGCTTCGAACCGACAGACGCAGCGGTCGCGCAGGATGGCAATGCCGCGATCCTTGCCGATTCGGCGGGGCGGATCATGGTCCTGCGCAGCCACGGCGCGCAGTTCGCCGCGCGCGTGCTGGAGCCGGGGGCGCGTGTCACGAACGAAGCAGGCGTGCTCGCCATTGCGACGACCGATCGGCGGTTCGGGACCGTCCGCCTCGATCTGGGCGACGCAGCACAGGCTTGGGCCGCGCGCGTCGACGCGCTACATGGGGATCGCCATGCCTGACTTCTCGCCCGTCGATTACGCCGTTCCGGCCTTCGTTGTGCTCGTGCTGATCGAGATGGTGTGGGCGCGCTGGCAGCGTCCGCAGGCTTACGAGCCCAAGGACACGCTGGTCAGCCTCGCCTTCGGGCTCGGCAGCACGGTTGCCGGGCTGCTGCTGGGCGGATTCGCGCTGGCGGTGTTCCTTGCCGCCTACAAAGTCCGCTTCTTCACCATCGGCTGGGAATGGTGGGCATGGCCGCTGTGCTTCGTGCTCGACGATCTCAAATATTACTGGGTCCACCGCTTCGGCCACCGCAGCCGGTGGTTCTGGGCGAGCCATGTGAACCACCATTCGAGCCAGCACTACAACCTCAGCACCGCTCTCAGGCAGACCTGGACCGGCGCATTCACGCTCGGCTTCGTCTTCGCGCTACCGCTGGTGCTGCTGGGCTTCCATCCGGTGATGATCGCCATCTGCGGCGGGTTCAACCTGATCTACCAGTTCTGGATCCATACCGAGGCGATCGACAGGATGCCGCGCTGGTTCGAAGCGGTGATGAACACGCCGAGCCACCACCGCGTGCACCACGCCACCAACCCGCGCTACCTCGACCGCAACTACGCGGGCGTGTTCATCGTGTGGGACA
>CAZNOY010000043.1:0-2401 GCA_964574905.1 uncultured Citromicrobium sp.
TGTGCAGCCGGTCGCCCAGCTTGACCAGCAGCACGCGGATATCCTCGCTCATGGCGAGCAGGAACTTGCGCAGGTTTTCCGCCGCGCGCTCGTCCTCGGGCATCTGCTCGATCTTGGAAAGCTTGGTCACCCCGTCGACCAGCCGCGCGATCTCGGGGCCGAAATTGGCCTCGATATCCTCGATCGTGGCCAGCGTGTCCTCGACCGTGTCGTGCAGCAGCGCGGTGACGATGGTTTCCTGGTCGAGATGCAGGTCGGTCATCAGCCCGGCGACTTCGACCGGGTGGCTGAAATAGGGGTCGCCGCTGGCGCGTTTTTGCGTCCCGTGTTTCTGCACGGTGTAGACATAGGCGTGATTCAGCATCGCCTCGTCGGCGTCAGGGTCGTAGGCCTTGACCCGCTCAACCAGTTCATATTGCCGCAGCATTCGTGCGATGTGCGGTTTGGCGTGCCCTATTGCAACGCAAAAAGGCGGGTCAGGTGCGCGCGTATCGCGAAAGCGTGGTGAACAGCACGAACACCGCGACAGCCATCAGTGCCGTCGCCAGAACGAAAGGGGCGCCGGGGAAGTAAAGCCCGGTGCTGTCGGCAAACGCCCCGAACACGCCGGTCATCACCGGTGGGCCGAGGATCGCGGTCAGGCTGACAATGCTCGCGATCGAGCCTTGCAGCTCGCCCTGCGAATCCTCGGGCGTGCGCTCGCTCATCATCTGCTGCATCGCGGGGAAGCACAGCCCGGTGACCGCCCCGATCACCATCGCGACGATGATCGTCGCGGTGTTGGGTGCAAAGGCGATGATCAGGAACGACGGGATCGCGAAACATAAGCTGATCCGTGCGGTACGCACCGGGCCGAACCGCGCGATGGCGCGCCCCGAGACGATTCCTTGCACCAGCGCCAGCAGCACGCCGTAGAAGGCGATTGTCCCGCCGATCACCAGCGGAGTCCAGCCGAGCTTGGCGGTGCCATAGTAAGACCACACCGCAATTTGCGATTGCGACGCGAACTGCATGAAGAAGATCGTCGCGAGCAGGCCCAGCACCAGCGGCATCTTTGCCATGCGCACGATGCTGCCGAAGGGATTGGCGCGGAACGGATCGAACTTGCGCCGCCGCTCGACAGGCAGGGTCTCGCGAAAGAACAGCAGGCCCAGGCCGACACCGATCGCACACATCAGCGCCGCGACCAGGAACGGCAGCCGGTCGCCGAACTGGCCGATCAGGCCGCCGATCGCCGGGCCGAGCACGAAGCCCGACGCCCCTGCCGCGCCGAGCATGCCGAAGGCGCCGCCGCGCCGGTCTGCGGGAATCGAATCCGCGATGCAGCTGTTCGACGCGGCCCAGCTTGCTCCCATGATGCCCGAGATCAGCCGCCCCACGAACAGCCAGCCGATGCTCGGCGCCCAAGCCATCACGCAGTAGTCGACGCCGAGCAGCGCAAGCGTGGCGAGCAGCACGGGTCGCCTGCCGAACCGGTCGCTGAGCCCACCGATTACCGGCGAGAACACGAATTGCATCGCGGCATAGGCGAACAGCAGCCAGCCGCCGATCTCTGCCGCCCGGTCGATGGCTTCGCCCGTCAATCCCTGGATGAGCGAGGGCATCACCGGCATGACGAGACCAATGCCCGCCATATCGATGAACACGATCATCGCCAGGATCAGCAGGTTGCGATTCACGACACGATTTCCCCCTCAGGAAAATCGTGTCTAGCCCGGTCCCGCGAGGGCGCAAGCGCGCCCGCTCGGTTTGATCAGCTGGCGTCTTCCATCAGCCGGTCGACGCCCGCGCGGGTGACCGCGTGATAGCTGTCGCGCGTCTTGGCATAGATGCGTTTCGCGATCGGCTGACCCCAGTCGCCCTGTTCCATCAGCACCGCGAACAGCGGGCGGACGAACTTGGCACGGCCGATCTCGGACAGGAACTTTTCCGCCTGCGGGACTGCAGGATCGTAACGGTTGGCCAGCGCCAGCTCGAGCCACAGGAACAGCACTTCGTTGTTGCCCGTGTCCGACAGGCCCAGCGCATCGTCGAGCGCGGCGAGCTGCTCTGCGGTCTGCTGCTTGGGGATATTGTCGAGGAAGCGCATCTGCTCGGCGGCGCTCCATCCCGAATATGCGCCGGGGATCTTGCCGCCGGTGGCGTAGGCGTCAACCGCCGCGTCGACCTGCGCGAAAGCCTGCGGATCGGGCTTGGCGACATTGCTCGGCAGGCCGGGTTCGAAGATCCACTCGTGCAGCTTGAGCTGCTTGGCCTCCTCCGGCGAACGCGCGAGCTTCGTGCGCAGATCGTCGTAGATCATCTGGCTGGTCGCGGGCTGGAAGGCGTGATTATCGAACCACTGGCGCAGCCACGCGTCGAACCGATCGCGCCCCACCGTGTGTTCGAGCGTGCGCATGAA